>CAVWJE010000017.1:0-172971 GCA_963755225.1 uncultured Acidobacteriota bacterium | reverse complement strand
AGTTCTCTGGCCATTAAGAACTATCTGATGGATAAAGACCCTATGCACCTGGGCTCCGACGCCGACCAGAAATATACCCAGCAGGCGCAAGCCATTGTCGATACTCGCGACAAAGTTCAAGGCGGGGTGCTGAGTTCCTTCGATCAGTTGAAGGGGCCGGTTGATCCGGCGGCCGTCGCGTCGCTTTCCGATGGCTTTTTCCTGTCGGATTTCGGGGTGCGCAACGTCGAAATTGTAGGCCCCCAGGTAGGTGCCCAATTGCGCAAACAAGCCTTGCTGGCGACCGTCTATTCGCTGGCGGGTATGCTGGTTTACCTCGGCTTCCGCTTCGAGTGGATCTACGGCGTGGCCGCCGTCGTTACGGTGTTTCACGACACGCTGATTACGGTTGGCTTCTTTTCGCTCACGAAGACGGATATCTCCCTGACCGTGATCGCCGCCATTCTTACCCTGATTGGTTACTCTAATAACGACACGATCGTGGTATTTGACCGCATCCGGGAAAACATTAAGCTAATGCGTCGGGAGAAGCTGTCGGAGATCGTGAATCGCAGCATCAATCAGACTCTGAGCCGGACCATCTTGACAGCGGGCTTAACCTTCCTTACTGTACTCGCTCTGTTTTTATTTGGCGGCGAGGTGCTACATGGGTTTAGCCTCGCGCTGGTAATTGGCATCCTAATCGGGACGTATTCGTCGATCGCTATCGCGGCCCCCATCCTGGTGGCCTATCAGGATTGGCGAATCGAAAAGGGAAAGCGGCCCATGGCCATGCCGGCGCGGACGCGATAAGAAACGCGAACCTGGCCTCTTTTGTTATGCTTAGGCTGTTGCAGTTGTTTTGGTTTGTCGCCGATATGCGGTCTTAAGCCCAGTCCGCGATCGTCGTTCAATTCGGGAGCAAAGGGGAGTTGGTCGGTGTCTAAGTTTACGTAGGCTCTGTAGCAGGGAGAAACTCTTATGTTTGAAGATAGCCTTCTTGAATCTGGCGGCCGGCTGAAGACCAAGCGGGGACGAACCACGACCTTCGCCATCATCCTGGAGATAGGGTTGATTGGGCTCATGGTTCTAATGCCTCTGATCTTCACCGAAGCTCTTCCGAAGACAACAGTTAATGACTTTCCTGGTGGCTCCTCCGCCACCGCCCCCGCCTCCACCTCCCGCCGCTGCGCCTGTCCATGTCGTCAAGCAAATTCAGACCGACATCGTCAACGGCGCGCTCCGCACGCCCACCAAGATCCCGCAGAAAATTCAGATGATTAAGGAAGACGAGGCTCCGCCACCGGCAATGGCTTCGAGCGGCGTAGTCGGCGGCGTACCGGGAGGCATTCCCGGCGGCCAAATGGGCGGCGTAATCGGCGGCATCATCAGTTCCACCCCAGTGGCAGTGCCTAAAGTCGCAACTCCGCAGCGGGTGCGCGTGTCCCAAGGCGTTTCACAGGGACTACTGGTTCGCAAGGTGAATCCCAGCTACCCTCCTCTGGCGCGGCAGGCTCGCATTCAGGGAACCGTCATTTTGAGGGCTGTGATCTCCAAGGACGGTTCTATCGAAAACCTCACGCTGGTCAGCGGGCATCCAATGCTGGCTCCTGCAGCTATCGAAGCCGTGAGGCAGTGGAAGTATAAGCCCTACCTGCTGAACGGTGAGCCGGTGGAAGTGGATACCGAAGTTCAGGTTAACTTCACCCTGGCCGGCGGATAGGCTTGAGGGCGAGCAGGAATCTGGAATTGTGAGCGAAGGGATTCGGAGCCAAAGGGCTCATGCATTGAGAAAGAATTGGAAAGGGCGCGACTTCAATCGTGCCGGCCCAATCTAATCAGCGGCAGCTTTAGCCGCCGAGGTTACACCCCAACCCACCTTAATCCGTGGCCGGGAGAATGGTTGAATCCGGTTCGCCGGCTTCTTAAGTTTCGCGAGTTTCGTTCGCGCGGCAGCTTTCGTTCGCACCGGTTTCGCATCGCATCACGATTTCGCATCAAAGTTTAAGAAGTTCCGAGGAGGGAAAAGCAACTCATGTTAGCTAACTTCGCAGTATCCGCAGTTTCATCATGTGCCCCGGGTGGCCGCCTGGATTGTGCAAGAGGGCGGCGCAGTGGGATGGGATCCGATTTCGCTATGGAAGCAGATGGGTATCATTGCGAAGATCGTGGTCATCATCCTGTTCATTATGTCGGGCTGGTCGATCGGCGTCATGATTGACCGCGCCATGGCATACAGCGCGGCCCGCAAGCAGTCTCGCGCCTTCGCTCCCGCCGTTGCCGGAGCGCTGCGCGATGGCCGCATCGACGAAGCAATTAAGGTCGCCGAGCGCAACAAGAAAAGCCATCTGGCCAAGGTCGTCACCGCCGGCCTTATGGAATTCAAGGCTCACCAGGATTGCCCCGGCGCCATCCCCGGCGAGACCATCGAAGCCTCCAAGCGCGCTCTCGAGCGCACCGAAGCCATCGTCCACGCCGAACTGAAGCGCGGATTGGGCGGCTTGGCCACCATCGGCTCGACCGCCCCGTTCGTCGGACTGTTCGGCACCGTGATGGGCATTCTGAACGCCTTCAAAGGTATTTCCGAGCAGAAGGCAACCGGTCTGGGCGCGGTCGCAGGCGGCATTTCGGAAGCTCTGGTGACCACCGCTTTCGGTCTGCTGGTCGCCATCCCCGCCGTCATGATGTTCAACTACCTCACCGGCCGCGTAGAAGCGTTCGATGTGGAGATGGACAACTCGTCGAGCGAACTGATCGACTACTTCCTGAAGCGGCGCGACGTTCGCCGGTCGCTAGTTCGAGGAAGTTTTGATGCGGAATTGTCCGCTATGAGTTGCTGTCCGGCGCTGGGAACGTCCCGGCGCCGGGCCTTCCCAACTAACGGAGCAACTTTCTGGAAGTTCACGGAGAAATTATGTCAATCGCCAAACGAAACGAAGGGGCCAACGTCAACTCCGACATCAACGTCACCCCCATGGTGGATGTGATGCTGGTGCTGCTGATCATCTTCATGGTGATCACGCCCATGTTGCAAAAGGGCATCAGCGTGGATATGGCCAAAGTTAACAATCCGACCCCGATGCAGGATGCGGACAAAGAAGACGCATTGCTGGTTTCGGTCATGCGCGACGGCACAGTCTACTTTGGCGCCGACAAGGTCCCGGTGGACAGTTTGACCGGCAAAGTAAAAGACCGCCTGGCCAACCGCACCAACAAAGAGGTTTACCTGAAGGCCGATGCGCGCGCCCACTTCGGCAATGTGGTCGGAGTGGTGGACGCAGTTCGCGCCGCGGGAGTGGACGATCTGGGCCTGCTCACCGAGCAGAGGAAAAGCACTCCAAACGCTCCGCCAGTCACTCCGGCTCCCGGACAATAGCGCGAGTAAAGACTTACAGGAGATCAATTATGAGTATGGCAATGGGAAGCGGCGGAGGGCAAAGCGCGAACATTAACGTCACTCCGCTGATTGACGTGCTGCTGGTGCTGCTCATCATTTTCATGGTGATCACGCCATTGACGCCGAAAGGCTTGGATGCGCTGGTTCCTCAGCCGCCTCCGCCAAACGCGCCCAAGAACAATACGCCCGACCGCACCATCGTAGTGCAGTTGATCGATCGCGGCGCCGGTCAGGATCCAGGCCTCAAGATCAATAACGAAGACGCGACTTGGGACAATCTGCAAGGGCGTCTGGCCGATATCTATAAAACCCGCGCCGAGAAAGTCATGTTCGTAAAGGGTGATGACGCCATCCCTTTCGCCGATGTGGCCAATGTGATTGACATCGCGCATGCGGCGGGAGTAGATAAAGTGGGTTTGATTACAGCCAAGATCGAATCGGGCGGCTAGAAGTCTGGTCCGGAGCTTTCGGCCAAGACTTGGAAAGCAGCGCCCGGAAGGTCGCGCATCGCATTCCGCCCGCGCGGGAACCGACAGTTCCCGTGCCGCCTCTGCAAAAGAATGCTCCGCCGCCGCTTGTCAATCTGCTGTCTCTGGGCCTAGGATGCTGTGGCAAGGGAGACTTATACTGCAATGAATAAATACTTTCGACTGCTAACGCTGGCGGCCGCCGCTGCTGGCGCTGGTTTCTTCCGTGGGTTGCGGCAAGTTGCGCGCCCGTGACCAGCTTAACAAAGGCGTTACCGCATATAAGAACGCCAAGTACGAAGAGGCAATCGACCACTTCCAACAGTCCGTCACCCTGGACCCCACCCTCATCAATGCCAAGATGTATTTGGCCACGGCATTCGCGCAGCAATATATTCCCGGCGCCGATACGCCGGACAACAACAAGATGGCGGAACAGGCTATCGAGCAATATCAGCGCGTGCTCGACATGAATGCCGCGCGCGATCAGAAGGTGAACGCCGCCAAGGGCATCGCCTATCTCTACCTGAACATGAAGAAGTTCGACGACGCCAAGAAATATTACCGCATGGCCGGCGAATTGGATCCCAACGATCCTGAGCCGTATTATTCCGTCGGCGTAATCGACTGGACCGCGTGCTATCAGCCGCGTATGGAAGAGCGCGCCAAACTGGGCATGAAGCCCGACGAGAATTTGAATCCGAAGAATAAGGATCAGAAGAAAGTTTGCGCGGAATTGAAGGTGAAGAACGAGCCTTTGATTGACGAGGGCATTGAGAGCTTGAACAAGGCAATTCAGTTGCGTCCCGACTACGACGATGCAATGGCCTATTTGAACCTGATGTACCGCGAGAAGGCCGACGTTGAGTGCGACGACTTGGCCGCCCGCCAGGAAGATTTGAAAACTGCCGATCATTGGGTGGATCAGACTCTGCTCACCAAGAAGATCAAGTCCGAGAAACAGCCGGGGCAGCAGGGCATCACGATGGATCAGCCGAAATAGCGTCAAGATCGCGGCCGCGAACCGGGGGGAAATACCGCCCACAGCGCAAAGCTGTGGGTTTGTTATTTAGGCAGTGATGCAATTCGGCCTTTACACAACTTTGCCATCCTGAGCGATCCCTCCGCCCATAATAAACATCCAAATTCCAGAGGACAGTATTTTGGAACAGCTTGCTATGACCGTGGCTTCTCCGCGAACATCCGCGCGCAACCGCGCGGCGACCTCGGCTGGCGTGCGCTGGAAGGGATGCGTCTCCGTGATCGTTCCCGTCTACAACGAGGCCGCGCATATCGACGAACTTCTAAGCGCCATCCATGCCTCGCCGGTAAGAAAAGAAATCGTCGTCGTTGACGACGGTTCGACTGACGGAACGCGCGAGAAACTCCGTAACATGCCGCTTGTCGATGACGTCACCGTGATATTCCATGAGCACAATTGCGGCAAAGGCGCCGCCATTCGCACGGCCCTTCAGTATGCACGCGGCGAATATGTTCTCATCCAGGATTCCGATCTGGAATACGATCCCCAGGATTACGCCGCGCTGCTGCTGCCGCTACAAAGGGGCGAGGCCAACGTGGTTTACGGCGTGCGTCCGGACCGCCCTGAGCGCGGCCTGCGATTTTTTCTTGGCGCAAAGCTGCTCACGCATCTCACCAATTTGCTTTATGGCGCGGGGATTCACGACGAAGCAACTTGCTACAAAGTTTTCCGGCGCGCGCTTATCTCGCAGATCGACTTGCGATGCCGCCGCTTCGAGTTCTGCCCCGAGGTAACGGCGAAGCTCTGCCGCATGGGGGAAACAATTGCAGAAGTTCCGGTTTCTTACACGCCGCGCTCGGCGGGCGAAGGCAAAAAGATTCGGCATTGGGACGGCTGGCTCGCCATTTGGACGCTGATTCGATTTCGATTCGGAAAGCGCGCGAACCGGGCGACACCGCGTCGTAGCGCTCCGTTCACGGTCAGTTTTTCTCGGCTTCCCACAGAGTCGTAGCGGGGCGTTTGCGGAGCAAACTAGTCTGGCCGCGACTAGCCAACCGCCGCCAGTCCATTCTTCTCCACCAGCGTAAGCAGTTTGAGCGACGGCCCTGACGGCCGCTTTTCGCCGCGCTCCCATTTGCTAACCAGGCTGCTCGTCACGTTTAGATAATTCGCAAAAACGGTTTGACTGACGCGCTCTCGCTCCCGAATGGCTTTGATCTGCTTGGGTTTCAATGGGCGAATCGGAGTGAGGCAGGCCGCGTCGAAGCGGCGCATCGTTTTTTGGTCAATGACACCTCCGCGGTGCAGATCGCCCATCATTTCATGGATGGCCGCCATTGCATCGCTTCGATATTTCTTGCTCATACTTTTTCCACCTCCAGGAAATCGCCCCTCCTCAACCGTGTCGCGAACTGGTCATCCGTTAACGCAAGGACGATCTTCGCCGCCTCTTTGAACTCATCCTCTTCAACCCTGCTAATGTTCGCGCGTTGGCTCTTGGCAAAGCCGTACACGAAGAAAGCTTTCGCCCCGCGCCTGAAGAAGATGATCGTCCGGTAACCCTTCGATTTGCCCTGGCCGGCTCTGGCAATTCGTTGCTTGATAACCCCGCCGCCAAGCTCCGCGTCGATCTGGCCCTTTTCTGCTCGAGCAATAGCATCGCGCAGAAGCGCGTCGGCAATTTGCTCCCGGCGGGCGAAGCGCTGGAACCACCTTGACTTGACGTTGCGCACAACCGGCTCCCGACATTCTATAGCACTTGGTGCTAGAGTACAACCATTTCAATTTGGCGGGGCATCGGAGCCAAATCTCGACTAAAATCGAGCGTTCGCAGATTCCATATCGAATACATAGGAAAACTCAGGCATGCGATTCATCGACCGCGACGAAGTGGCGCGGCGGCTCACCTACGAGGTATGCATTCCGATCGTGCGCGAGGCGATGATTGCGTTCTCGAAGGGCGAGACGCGCCAGCTTCTTCGATCAATCATTCCACTAGCGGAAGGCCGCATGTTCGGAATCATGCCGGGCGCGATGGGCGTGTCCGCTCCGTTTGGCGCGAAACTCATCAGCATTTTTCCGGAGAATTTCGCGCGTGGAATCCAATCGCATCAAGGTCTTGTGATTCTGTTCGATCCAGAATCCGGAGCGCCAGTTTGCGTCGTCCATGCCGGCGAACTTACGGCGATTCGTACAGCAGCAGCCAGTGCGGTCGCGACCGAAGCGTTGGCTCGGAAAGATGCGCGACGATTGGCGATTCTCGGCTACGGGGAACAAGCCGCAACTCACGCGCGAGCGGTCGGAAAAGTGCGTGACATCGAGCGCATCACGATATGGGGACGGTCCCCTTACCGCGCTCAAGCGCTCGCTGAACAACTGCAAGCGGAACTTAATATTCCAGTCGCCAGCGCACGAACCGCGGAAGAAGCGGTAGCTGAAGCCGACATCATTTGTACCGTCACTTCGGCGGTCGAGCCAATCCTTAAAGGCGCATGGGTGCGGCCGGGCACGCACTTGAATCTTGTGGGTTCAAGCCATGCGGGGCCCGCCGAAATAGCCAATGATTTAGTGGCACGGTCGCGTTTTATTGCCGACAGCCGCGAGGGAGTTCTCGCGCAGGGCGGCGAGTTTCTGCGGGCAAGGGCCGCAGGCTTAATCGGCGACGACCATATCGCCGGCGAGATTGGCCAGGTGCTCGCTGGAGAAATCGAAGGCCGCAGGTCGCCTGAGGAGATCACGGTTTACAAATCGCTGGGCCATGTCGTCCAGGATTTGGCTACGGCGTGGGCTTTATACCAAGGATAGTATTCCTGCTGCGGTTTGCTTTTTCTTTGCGCTCTTCGTCGCAGTTCTTGGCGCGCTTTGCGGTTAAAGCTTTTGACCCGCAACGGCCGCAAATCATTCAAAGTTCACAAAGAAGGGCCAGCCCGCGTCAATACTTTTCTGCCGCAGATTCGCGGACTGATGGCTTGCTTTCCTGTAGAATTTTTGGAGCTTCCTGGACGGCTTTCTATCCACCGAATGTTCAAGAAAATTCTCATAGCCAATCGCGGCGAGATTGCGGTACGCGTGCTGCGGGCCTGCCGCGAAATGGGGATTGCCGCGGTCGTCGTCTACTCCGACGTGGATCGCGCCGCGCTGCATGTCCGCAAGGCCGATGAGGCTTATCCTATCGGCACCGCCGCGGCGAGTGAGTCTTATCTCAACATTTCCAGGATTCTCGATGTCGCGGCGCGCTCTGGCGCCGACGCCGTCCACCCCGGTTACGGATTTCTTTCCGAGAACGCGAAGTTCGCGCAGGCCTGCGCCGATGCCGGAGTAAAGTTCATCGGCCCAACCGCTTCCGCAATGGACGCGATGGGGTCGAAAACGCGCGCGCGCCAGGCGATGGAAAAAGCAGGCGTTCCGTTCGTGCCCGGAACTTCGCGAGGAGTGGAATCGTTCGACGAGGCGGAGCAGGTGGCCGCGAGAATCGGTTATCCCGTGATGCTAAAAGCGGCGGCTGGCGGCGGCGGCAAAGGCATGCGCCTGGTGCATGCCTCCGGGCAATTGAAGTCGGCTCTCGAAGCGGCGCGTAGCGAGGCGGAGCGTTCTTTCGGCGACAGCGAAGTTTACATCGAGAAGGCAATCGTCAATCCGCGGCACATAGAGATGCAGGTGCTCGCCGACGAACATGGGAACACGGTTTACCTCGGCGAGCGCGAATGCTCTCTCCAACGGCGTCATCAGAAGGTGTTGGAGGAGGCGCCCTCGCCTATTGTGGACGCCGACATGCGCCGCAGGATGGGCGAGGTTGCGGTTCGCGTCGCCCAAGCCGCGAACTACACGAACGCCGGAACCGTCGAGTTCTTGGTCGATCGGGAAAAGAATTTTTATTTCCTCGAGATGAACACCCGCTTGCAAGTGGAGCATCCGGTGACGGAATTAATAACCGGTCTCGATCTGGTTCATTTGCAGATTCGCATCGCCGCCGGCGAAAAGCTGCCGTTCAGGCAGGAGGATGTAAGTATCCGCGGGCATGCCATCGAATGCCGCATTTACGCGGAAGATCCCGACAATAACTACTTTCCCAGCCCCGGCAAGATTACGTTGCTGCTCTCGCCTTCGGGGCCGGGGATCAGGTGCGACAGCGGGATGTACGAAGGGTGGAATGTTCCGATCGATTACGATCCGCTCCTGGCCAAGCTAATCGGCTACGGCACAGACCGTGAGCAAGCGATCTCGCGACTGACGCGAGCGTTCGGCGAATATTTTGTGGGAGGAATCAAGACGAACATCTCGTTATTCCGGCGCATCTTGCGCGACGAGGATTTTCGCGCCGCCAGGCTCGACACAGGTTTTCTCGACCGCATGTTGCAGCGCAAGGAGAATGAAGCCGCCGACCCGAACGCGGCGGAAGCGGCCGCCGTAGCCGCGGGTGTCTTTGCCTCCCTGGGATCGGCAAGCCAGCAAGCCGCCACCGGAGAGCCGGGCGGCGCTTCGAGCGCAATCGCCCCGTCAGGCTCCAACTGGAAAAAAGCCAGCCGCCGGGAAGCGCTACATTAACGCCAGTTGATGGATTTCCGTTGTCTCGGCCTTAAAATCCATCCTGCGCTGAAATGCCCTTGCCTTCGACGCATTCGTAGCATCGACCCGCCGCCAGATTCTTGAATTCTTCGGTTCTGCCACTGGGCCATGCGACCACTACGCGCTCGATCCGGTCATGTTTCCCCAAGCCAAACGTCACCGGCAATTCGGATTGCGAAAGGTAACTCGAGCCGCTCTTCACCATGCGCGACTGGCTCATGCCTGCCGCAAAGATTCGAACCGTAGCGCCGATTCCATCTCGATTCGATTTGGTACCAACCAGCCGAAAACGAACGCTTCGGTTTCCGGCGAGCTGATCGTTTCGGTAAAGGTAGGCGGCGCCGTTGTTGGTGGTAAGCAGCAAATCCAGATCGCCATCGCGATCAAAGTCGCCATAGGCGAGCCCGCGTCCAACCTTCGGCTGATCGAATCCGCCGCCAATTTCCGCGGCGACATCGTGAAAAACTCCCTTGCCGTTATTCAGAAACAATTGCGGCGGCTGGGCGTAACCCACGTTTCCGCGAATGTTGCGGACCGTTTCGTCGATGTGACCGTTCGCTACGGCAAGATCGAGCCAGCCATCGAGATCGACGTCGAAAAACGCGCAGCCAAAACCTAAACTGTTCTTGGAAGCCAATCCCACCCCCGCTTGCGCAGCAATATCTTCATAGGTCTTCCCGTTGAACTCATAAAGCCCGGTCATCTCGTTGTCGAAGTTGGTGATGGCCACCCCCGGACGGCCCGAATTTGTGAAATCGCCGACATCCACTCCCATGCCCGCCCTGGCCTTGCCCTCGGCACTGAAGGCCAGTCCGGCATCCACCGCGGCGTCTTTGAATGTTCCGTTGCGTTGATTGCGGTAAAGTTTATTCGGCTGCGTATCGTTGGCAACAAGTAGATCCAGCCAGCCATCCTGATCGTCGTCTAGCATGGCGACCCCGAGAGATTTCGAGCTGCTGTCAAAAATCCCGCTCGATGCGGTTACGTCTTCAAACGTGCCATTGCCCCGATTGTGAAACAACCAGCAAGTCTCGCCGCGATAGGCTTCCGGTGTGCAATAGGATTTGTGCTTGCCGTCAAGGCTACAGAAAACATCGCGGTCGGGCGACCACTTCACGTAGTTGCAGACAAAAAGATCCAGCAGGCCATCACGGTCGTAATCGAACCATAGAGCGGACGTGCTGAAGCCGAGGCGTTTTCCCAGGCCGCTGGGAGCGGTTACGTCAATGAAAGTTCCCTTCCCGGTATTGTGAAACAGCCGATTCTGCCCGACGCAGGTAATCAAAATGTCCGGAAATCCATCGTTGTCGTAATCGCCCACAGCCACGCCCATGCCGTAAACATCCATATCCATTCCGGCTCGCGCGCTCACATCCGTAAACGTACCGTTGCGATTGTTGCGATAAAGTCGCAGCGGGGAGCGCCGCTGCTTGTGGCCAGGCCAATCCATTCCATTGATCAGAAGAATGTCTTGCCAGCCGTCGCGATCATAATCGAGAAAGGCGCATCCGGAGCCCAACGTTTCCGGAAGAAACTTTCCGCCAAACGCTCCGCTGTTATGTTGGAAGCGGATTCCGGCATCGGAAGTGACGTCGACAAAACGAAAGCCCGGCCCCGCGGAAACGCCAGCCATGCTCGCCGCGCGCAGTCTCGGCAACTGCAAAATGGATACCGAGCTCGCCATACCGCGCAGAAACGATCTGCGATTCACGGAACGTTCACCAGCCCGGAGCGAATCGCATAAACCACAAGTTCGGCGGTCTTGTGAATGCCGAGCGCATTCATGATGTTTGCGCGATGGACGGCAACGGTATTGGCGCTGAGATCAAGCACCAGGGCAATCTCTTTGTTCGATTTGCCGTCCACGATCATCTGTAGAACTTCGAGTTCCCGCGGAGTGAGCCCCGCGTTTCGCTCGCCCTTGAGCGTCGAGGGCCGCTCCACCTGAGGATCGAACACGGTCTCACCGCTGGCCAGGCGGCGCACGGCGGCGCCGAGTTCCAGATTTATCGCGTTCTTCAAAATGTATCCCTTGGCTCCAGCGTCAATCGCCTGCCGCACCCACGTACTCTCGGAGTGCATGCTCAGCATGAGCACGGCAGTTTCCGGCTGCTCCTTCAGAATCTGCCGGGTCGCATCGAGACCGTTGGTTTTGGGCAGGGCGCAATCCATGATCACAACCTGCGGATGCAACTCTCGGGCGAGTTTGATCGCCTCCTCCCCGTCGCCGGCTTCCCCAAGCACCGCCATGTCCGGCTCATCTTCCAACATCCGGCGGAAGCCGCGCCTTACCAGGCTGTGATCGTCCACCAGCAGGACTGTGATCTTCTCGTTCATATTTACCTTCAGCCTATCTTTATCTCCATGTTTATCGCAGCCCGTTTTATCTAGGGCAATGTTCGATGTTCGCTGACCTTTAATTCAAGTTCCTTAATTCAACTTATCTCGTTGCCTTTCGACTCGATGTTTTCGCGAGGCGCGGCCATATGCAACAGAGTGCCGCCCCCGGCGGGCGTAGAGAACATAATTGAGCCGCCTATCAATTCGGCCCGTTCTCGCATCGCGACAAGGCCGATGCCGCGCTTGGCCGGCTCGTTGCTAAAACCGTAACCGTGATCTTCCACATCCATCTCAAGCGTCGAAGAGAGAAATCGCATCCTTACCCATGCCTGTTTAGCCCCGGAGTGCCGCGCAACATTATTTAGCGCCTCTTGTAGTATGCGATAAACCTGCACCGCCGCGCTGCCGTCGATATGAAACGGCGTACCCAGCTTCTCATAAGATATGGCAATGCCGGTCTGCCTCTCAAGATTGGGGATGTACCAATCGAGTGTAGCCTCAAGCCCGGCTTCATCGAGCATCACGGGGTGCAAGGCCTGCGACAGGCTTCTCACGCGTTCCAGCGTGTCCTGCGCAATCTGGCGGACTTCCTCCAAATCGTTGCGCAAGGGTGAGCCTTGCGGCGCGTGACTGCCGGCGCGTCCGATCATCGATCCCAGGGCCGTGAGAATCTGTCCGAATTCGTCGTGCAGCTCGCGCGAAATATAACGCAGCGTCGATTCCTGCGTCGAGATCAGTTTTTGCGCCAGTTCGCTGCGGCGCTCCGAGAGTTCGGCCATACGGGCAAACAGCCGGCGGTTCCAGCGCAACACCGAAAATCCAGCCAGCAGAATTGCCCCCAAAGTTGCGGCCAGAAATAGATAAACCTGCCGCTGCACTCGGTCGTAAATCTCTATAATCCGCTGCGCGGCTTGCTCTTCGCTTTGGCTGTTCTGTACCAGCAATCGCGCGACTGCTGTGCTAAGAGCGGCCTGTCGAGCCTGCAACGAAAGCTGTATCTGTTCCCGCGCGTCTTTTTCTTTTCCCTCGCCGGCGAGAGCGAAGACGCGATTTGCCGCGTCCCAGAATTGCGCCAGCGAATGGTCCAGCGACGTGCTCTGTTCGCTGGTGCGGCTCACCGGGGCCAGCGCGGCTTCGAGGCGCATCGCATCGTCGAGATCGGCATGAATGCGCTCAAACTGCGTGGACCACGCGGTCAGTGGATAGGGCTCGTCGTTGTCGGCCATGTCGCGCATGGCTACGGCCAGCAGGTTCAGATCGTTCTGGATGCGAAGCAATTGAAGCGAATCTTTTCTATTGCGGTCGATGAGATCGGATTGCAGCTTGCGCAATCCCTTGATTTGCCATGTCGTATAGGCCGAGTACGCGACCACGGCGGTAAGCGTGACGATCAGGCCCAGCAATAGGCCCAGGGTGGAGAGCGCTCCGGCGAAGGCGAACGTGGCACGATCAGAGCATACAACGACCGGAGCATGCAACGCTCGGGCCCGGCCTGTCACAATGCGGGGATAATGCAGTAATAATGAAGCGAATGAGCCCTTGGCGGAGTCCAAGTAGAGATTGAGCAGCGACCCTAAAGCGGTTCCGAAAATCCCAAAAGTCGAGAGACTTCGCGCCGTTCTGCCGGAAGTGTGGAAGTTGATGCGGCCGCGTCGCTGGCTGCTCGTGCTTGGCTTCGTTTTGATGGTGATCAATCGCGTGGCCGCGCTGGTGCTGCCTTATTCGACAAAGTTCCTGATCGACACCGTCATCAACAAGCATCACATGGACAAACTGCGGCCGCTGGTTTTGTTCGTGCTGGCGGCCACTTTGGTGCAGGGCCTGACCTCGTTTTCGTTGACGCAACTGCTCTCAAAAGCGGCGCAACGCTTGATCGCCGAGTTGCGCGAGCAGGTGCAGGTTCATATCTCGCGATTGCCGGTCGCCTTCTACGACGCCAACAAAACCGGCAATCTGGTTTCACGCATCATGAGCGACGTGGAGGGCGTGCGCAACCTGCTGGGCACCGGTTTAGTTGACTTCGCCGGAGGCGTGGTCACATCCGGGATCGCTCTGGTGTTGCTGTTCCGCACCAGTCCGCAGATGACTTTCATTGCCGTCGGCTCGCTGGTCTGTTTCGCCGTGGCGCTGAACAAGGCCTTCGCCACCATTCGCCCGATCTTTCGCGAGCGCGGCAAAATTAATGCCGAGGTTACCGGCCGCTTGACTGAATCGCTCGGCGGCGTTCGTGTGATCAAGGGTTACCACGCCGAGGAGCGCGAGGAGAAAATCTTCGCCGGTGGAGTGCGCCGTCTGCTGGAAAACGTGATGCGCACCCTTACCGCAACCTCGGTGATGAGCCTTTCCGCAAGCGTTCTTCTGGGATGCGTGGGAGCCGTGACGATGTATGTGGGCACGCATCAGATCGCCTCGGGCACGTTGACGGTCGGCGGATTTTTCTCTTACACCTTGCTGCTGGGTTTTCTCGTCGCTCCCATTATGCAGATCGTTTCCATTGGGACTCAGCTCACCGAGGCTCTGGCAGGGCTGGAGCGAACTCAGGAAATTCTGAGCGAACGGCCGGAGGATCAGGATCCGAAGCGTTTCGTGAGGCTGCATGATATTGCGGGAACGATCGAATTCGACGATGTCACTTTCAGCTACGACGGCATTCATGAAGTGCTGCGCGATATATCTTTTCGAGCCGAGCCTGGAACGGTTACTGCATTAGTGGGATCGTCAGGTTCGGGCAAGTCAACGACCATCGGCCTCATCTCAGCTTTTTACGTGCCTACGAAAGGAAGGATTTTGTTGGATGGCACGGATTTAAGCACGGTCCGGCTGGACTCTTATCGCACGCGTCTCGGAGTCGTCTTGCAGGAATCGTTTTTGTTCGACGGAACGATTCGCGAGAATGTGGCGTTTTCCCGCCCCGACGCGAACGCGGAAGAAATTCTGCGCGCGTGCCGCATCGCCCGCGTGGATGAGTTTGCCGAATCCTTTGCCGATAAATATGACACTGTGGTCGGAGAGCGCGGAGTAAAGCTTTCCGGCGGCCAGCGCCAGCGAATCTCGATCGCCCGCGCCATCCTGGCCGAACCTCGCATCTTAATTCTTGATGAAGCAACGTCGAGCCTCGACTCCGAATCGGAGCAGATGATTCAGCACGGCCTCTCTTATCTCATGCATGGGCGAACTACATTTGTGATCGCGCATCGGCTTTCGACCATCCGTCGCGCCGATCAGATTCTGGTGATGGAGCAGGGCAAAATTGTGGAACGCGGCACGCACGAAGAACTCTACGCCGCGCGCGGCCGCTATTACGACCTCTACACTCGGCAGCACGGAGTGGAAGAAAATCTATTTCTCGCGCCGGGCGAAGGCGACGCGGCCGACGATGACTTGAACGCCGCTCCACTGCCGCCGCGCAACGGCGGCGCCAAAGACGCTGACGCTTTGCGCGTGCTTAAAGGCGAGGTTCGCTAGAAATGAGCGGCGCAGAGAGGACCCTTTCGAAGAGCATTCCCGCAGGCGCGTCAGCCGCAATTAACGTTGATCGGCTCTGTCGCCATTACCGCATGGGCGATGCGTTGATCCGCGC
This sequence comes from uncultured Acidobacteriota bacterium, assembly GCA_963755225.1. Classification (GTDB taxonomy): domain Bacteria; phylum Acidobacteriota; class Terriglobia; order Terriglobales; family Acidobacteriaceae; genus Sulfotelmatobacter. Next base: position 157,660 of record CAVWJE010000017.1, on the reverse strand, counting down.
CATCGATGGCGTTAGTCTTTCCGTGCAGGCTGGCGAGTTCGTCGCTTTGCTGGGCAGTTCCGGCTCCGGAAAATCTTCGGTTCTCAACCTGATCGCAGGCCTCGACCGTCCGACTTCCGGCAGCGTGATCGTGCAGGGCCGCGATCTCGCCGGGCTTTCGCGCGAAGAACTTGCCCACTATCGGCTCCATACCGTTGGAATGGTTTTCCAATCGTTCAATCTGATTGCCAGCATGACGCTCGCGGAAAACGTGGAATTGCCCATGCGCTTTGCCGAAGTCGATCGCGGCAAGCGTGACGACCTTGCGCGCGAAGCGCTGTCGCGAGTGGGATTGCAGGCGCGCATGAATCATCGGCCGAGCGAGCTTTCCGGGGGAGAGCAGCAGCGCGCAGCGCTGGCCCGCGCTCTGATCAACGGTCCTCAGCTTTTGTTCGCCGACGAACCCACGGGAAATCTCGACAGCCGCACCGGAACCGAAATCATGAACATAGTCCGCGATCTGAATCGTGAATTGGGAATGACGGTGGTGATGGTAACGCATGAGCGCGCCTTAGCCGAACGCTACGCTCAACGGCTGATTTTTCTCGCGGATGGCAAACTGGTCGGCGATGAATTGAATGCGCAAGTCGCAGCCGTCGATGCGGAGCGCGGCGGCTCGATTGGAGTTCGGCCATGAAGTTCCCCGACTTGACCGAGCTTGCCCTTCGCAACTTGCGCGAGTCTGTCTTGCGGAATTCCCTGACAACCATCGGTATCTCGGTGGGAGTTGCGTCGCTGGTCGCAATGCTCTCCCTTGGCATCGGTTTGCAACAACTCGCCTCGCGCCATTTGATGAAGTCCGGCTTGTTCGACACGGTTGTGGTCACCTCGCGCCGCGATCTGCGCAACTTTGGCCGCGAAGAAGAAACGAACGCTCCGGCTCCTGCGCAGAGCCGTATTCTCGACGAACCCACGCGCATCGAGATTACGCACCTGCCGGGCGTCATCGAAGCGTATCCGGATATCCGATTCATTACCGAGTTGCGGTTCGACGATAAGCCGCACTTGACCACGGTTGCGGCCCTGCCTGCATCGGCTAAGTCGAACGACGCGTTCGAAAGTTTGCAGGGACATTTCTTTTCATCCGACACTGCGCCGGAAGCGGTTTTGCAAAAAACATTCGCGGAAGAGTTGTTGGGAAAAACCTCCAAGCCCGGCGCCGATGAGGCTGATGTTGCCCAGTTGGCGGCTCCGCTGCTTGGCAAGGAATTGATCATGCGCTACGCGCAGCGCCAGTCAGCAGAGAAGGAGAGCGCCGCTTCATCTGCTATCCCCAACACTACGTCGGCTACGCCGAATGACGCCCTCGCCGACGCCGCCTATTCCGTGGTCTCGCGCGAGCAGAAACTGAAAATCGTCGGCGTGGCCGACCTTGACCCCGAAAGCATGCGTGGTCCCACGCGCGCGCGCGTGTTTCTGCCGCTCAAGTTCGCCGAGAGCCTGCACGTAATGCAGCCCACCGACCTGCGCGAGATTTCTCGCGCGGCCAGCGGCCGGCCAGTTTATTCCTCGATCAGCGCGCGCGTAAAAGATCCTTCTCAGATACGAGCGGTTGAGGATGCCGTTAAGAAAATGGGCTTCAATACTTTTTCCATTCTCGATGCCACGCGCAGCTTGCAGCAATTTTTCGCGGTGCTCGATCTGTTTCTGGGAATCTTCGGCAGCCTGGCGCTGGCCGTCGCTTCCATCGGAATCGTCAACACTCTGGTGATGGCCATCCTCGAGCGCCGCCGCGAAATCGGAATTATGAAAGCTATTGGCGCCAGTGACGGCGACGTAAAAAAGCTATTCTTCGCGGAAGCCGGCGCCATGGGCATTCTCGGCGGAGTTGTCGGCGTCGCTCTGGGCTGGGCTATCGGGCAGGTCATCAATCTGGGCACAAACATCTACCTCAAACATCAGTCCCTCCCACCGGAGCATTTTTGGTCGGTGCCCATGTGGCTGGTGGGCGCGGCCATTGTGTTCGCTTTCTTCGTGAGCCTTGCAGCCGGTCTGTATCCCGCTAGTCGCGCGGCCCGTCTTGATCCCGTGCAGGCTTTGCGCTACGAGTAAACTAGAACGAATGGATCGTAGCTTCCGGTTTGCTATTTTCTTCGCAGTTCTGACTTTCTCCATTTCCGTCTGCGCTCAGAGCCGCATTGATTGCGATGCGGCGAATAGCCGCATCCTCAAATCCACCGTTCATTATTGCGTGTATCTGCCCGCCGGCTACGATGCCGGGGCAACGCAGCGTCCGCCGCGGACTTATCCCGTGCTTTATTTCCTGCACGGACTCGGCGACAACGAGCGCACCCTCTTCAACAGCGGGGGATGGACGCTGCTTGACGACCTTCGCCGCCAGCACAAGATCGGAGAATTTCTCATCGTCGCGCCCGAAGGCGGACGCACGTTTTACATCAACTCCGCCGATGGCTCGGTGCGTTATAGCGATTTTTTTCTACGGGAATTTGTTCCGCTCATCGAAAGCAAATACCGTATACGCAAGGGGCGAAGCAATCGCGCGATCAGCGGCATTTCCATGGGAGGCTATGGCGCTTTGCGCTTCGCTTTTTCGCATCCCGAGATGTTTTCGGCGGTAAGCGCGCAAAGCGCGGCGTTAATCACCGAGTCTCCTCGGGAACTCGATACGGCGGCGCAATCAGGCTCACCGATGGCTAAGTTACTTGCTTCGGTTTTTGGAAGCCCTATCAACCAGCAACACTGGAAAGAAAATAGTCCCTTCGTTCTGGCGCTCAGGAATCAGACCGCCCTGCGCCGTATGGCAATCTATTTTAATTGCGGGCGGGATGATAATTACGGCTTCGAAAAAGGCGCAGCCGCACTCGACGAGCAGCTGAAAAAAGAAGGCGTAAAGCACGAATATCATCTCTATCCCGGCGACCACAGTCTCCCCTATTTCCTGGCTCACTTTCCCGAGGTCATCGAATTTCATTCGCAGGCGTTCGGCCTTAAATAGGCAAGGTTGTCTCGTTGGCCGAGGGTCGTTCGCGCCGCCGCACTTACTTCGTTCGACCGGACCCGTGTTGTAAACTAACCCTGGATGGTTCATCGGCCGCGGTCCTTCGCGGAGGGATGTGTGAGTGGTTGAAACAGGCGGTCTTGAAAACCGCTGTGCCTGAAAGGGTACCGGGGGTTCGAATCCCTCTCCCTCCGCCAGCTTCAGTTTCCAGTTCCTTCGCAAACGCGCTCAGGATTTCGGCTGCGGGCTCCCGCTCCGCGCAGAACGCTCCGCTCACGCCCGCAATTCGCCTCAACTTGAAAACCGCTGTGCCTGAAAGGGTACCGGGGGTTCGAATCCCTCTCCCTCCGCCAGCTTTCAGTTTCGGGTTCCTTCGCAGAAGCGCTCAGAATTTCAAATATGTTCATATACCGGCTCCCTGGAATTCTGAAGCGGCGCAGAGGAGACGCGCACAATCGCCTTCTTACCGTAGGCATTCCCAAAGCGTACTCGGATGAGCCAAAAAATCATCAAAGCCAATGGCAGAAAACTGAGGCCGAAAAGCGTTCCGGTTTTCTGCAAAATCGCGGGAAACAGTTGCGCCCTCGCCAGAAAGATGGACGACGAAGCGATGAACAGGGCAAAGCACATGCGCCAAAGATGCCGCGCAATTCGCTGTCTGCCCGAGATTCCGCCGCGCAGCAGCATACGAACGTCTCCAGCGGCGGCAAGCAGCACAACGCCACCCATAACAAAATAAATCCCCGGCGGATATCCAAACTTGAGCCCGGTCTGGCTCAGCGCCGCTTCGAAGCCAAAGGTTATTTCTGTGGCTCCGACCGCCAACGCAAACAGTAGCGCGGCCCGCTCGAAAAGGCCCGGTTCGCCATTCTTGCGTCTCACCGTCAGCCATGCCGTTGAAACCATGTAGAAGGTGAGAACGCCGCCCAGAACATTGGTCACCTGAAATTTCAGAAGCGCCAAATACACTCCGCTTACCGCTAGGCCCAACATCGCCACGGAAAACCCTTTCCCAACCGTACTGTGCCCCCGTGATCCTTTGCGGAGAAACACCGCGATGAAACCGGAGAGGCATCCGATGGTCCCGGCGCAAATATGCAAAATCAACACTGGAGAAGTTCGCATGGGTTCCTCCTTGCGAGCGAATCTAAATCGGTCCCTGATAGCGGCGCAGGCGTATTGCACCCGCGAGGCACAGCGCGGCAAATAGCAGTCCCAGCCACAGACCCGGACTGCTCAGAAACCTTCCGGGAGCCAGTTGCGCGAGCGGAATAAAATGCGGATCGATCGGCACCCCGTTTTTGTCCAGGAAATCGAAGGCGAGGGGGCCGAATCCGCCAATCCGGTTGTGCAGCAACTCGGCGAGATAGGAGCTGTTGAATGCAATTTTCTCGAGGATCGCGAGCGCCGCCGGTGGAAATACCGCCCACAAGAAGGTCGCGCGCTTCGCCCAGCCGGAAACCAAAAGGAACCAGCAGTAGATGGGCGCATGCCAGAGCGCAAGGACTGCCACGGTGTAGAGCCACACTACCTGCATCTCGAACAACGGCAGGTGCGTAACGGCGAGCCTGCCGCTCACACTCGGCGAGAGCGCGCTCATCAGCCGCATGATGAATTGCACGGCCACCGTGAGAACGAGCACCAGCGCGGGCAGAACCGCGAGAGGGATGATCGCTTTCGAGAGAACAGTCGTAAGATCGGAAACCGGCAGCGACTTCCAAAACAGAATGCTGCGGTCGCGCCGCTCCGCATGCAGCGCATCGAGCGAGTAGAAGATGCCGACAAAAAATCCGGCCAGCGCAATCAGCATCCCGGCGTGGGCGTAAGGCATGGCAAGCCGAATGAGCGGGGGAGTCGAATCCGGTGGAAGCATTGCGCTCATGCTGAATGGCACCCAAACCAGGCTGATGAAGTAGCCCAGCAAGTAGACGGAAGCGGCCGCCAGAGGCCCAATATAGATGGAGCGGTTTTCCCATAACTCTCGGCGCACCGACCAATAGAGCGGACGAGTTTTCGCCGCTGCCACGGGAACGCCGGCTTTGGCATCGAGGGAAGATTCCGGCACTTCATTCGGTTCCATATTCATTGAGCCGCTCCTTGAGGCGCGCCTGCGGTGTCTCCCATGATGGCAACGAACAAGTCGGCGATGCTGGGCGCACGCACATCGCCAAGAGCGGCGAGTTGCTGGCGCCCGGCCTTCGGTTCCCTCTTCAGATCGAAGATTAGAATTCCGCGTCCGAGCATCTGGCGCTCGTGCAGCGGATTGAGCGCTCGCGCCGCCGCCGCATGATCGGGATTCACCGTCAACTCCAGATAGCGAGACTCGAATTCATCCATGCTGCAATCGAGCACGATCCGCCCGCGGTTGATGAACATAAGGTCGGTCAGAACGTGCTGCACATCTTCCACTTGATGAGTTGTCACCACGATGGTGCGGCTCCGGTCGAAGTAGTCGTTCAATAGCGAATCGTAAAATTGCTTGCGATACAGGATGTCGAGGCCCAGCGTCGGCTCGTCGAGCACCAGCAATCGCGCGTCAATGGCCATGATCAGCGCCAGATGAAGTTGCGCCACCATACCTTTCGATAACTCGCGGACTTTGCTGGTGCGCTTGATCGTGGTCTTCGCGAGAAATCCTTCCGCCTTGGCGCGATCGAACCGCGGATGCACTCCCGCAACGTAATCGAGCGACTGCGAAACTCGCATCCAGCGCGGGAGCACGGCGACGTCCGCGATAAAACAAACGTCGCGCATTAACTGATCGCGCTCGTCCCACGGATCGCGGTTCAGCACCTTCAGTTCCCCCTGATAAGGGGTCAGGCCGAGAATCGCATTTAGCGCGGTGCTCTTGCCTGCGCCGTTGGGACCGATGAGCCCGAGGATTCGTCCTTCTTCGACCCGCAAGTTCACGCCGTCAAGCGCTACCGTGGCGCCGAAGGCTTTCCGCAGGCCGCGTGCTTCGATCACTGTCATGATTTCGTTTCCTCCCGGGCGACATCTTTCTCGGCATTCGACGCCGACTGGTTCTCGAACCCCGCCGCGTTCAACAGTTCTTCCGCCTTCAGGCCAAGCCGCTGAATCGTGGCGTAAACCCTGGGCCATTCTTCCGCAAGAAACTTTTGCCGCTCGCCTTGCATCAGCAGACTGCGCGCGCCTGAGTTGATAAACATGCCGCGACCTCGCTTGCTCTCGACCAGTTGCTCGTCGACCAATTGTTGATAGCCTTTTAAGACCGTGAGCGGATTGACCCGGTATTCGGCGGCCACGTTGCGCACCGAGGGCAAAGGATCGCCCTCCTTGAGAACGCCGTCCAGTATCATCGCGACCACGCGATCGCGAAGCTGGCGGTAAATCGGCTGACTGTCGTTCCATTCACGATCCATTAGGTTTTCCAGATAGAAAAAAGACACAATTTGCGGTGCTTCCTAATCTCGAAGTACCGCGTTTCGCCAGCGAGACAAGGGATCTTCCACCGCGCAAAGCCGCTCCGGTCAAACCGACTCCCTGCCGGCAAGTCTCGGTCCTGGTTTGTAAAAATAATTCACGAGCACGTATCGCCACGGTACGGCGACGACGGGCAATATCACCCACAAGAACTGTGAGGTAATTTCATCTGCGGACGATCCCGCCAACATGCCCTTCGACCATAGCGGATACGCCACAAGAATGAGCCACAGCACTTTGTAAAATATTTCCAGCAACACGATTGGCAGCATTTTCACTGGATGGAAAATTCCTATGCCTGCCAAAGTGGCGAACGCCGTCCACACGCACCATGCCACGGCATTCATCGGCTCCCATGGCCCGCGGTGCGTGAGGACATGCGTCCAAGTGATCTTGCCCAGCACGAAGAACATCAATACATACAGCAGCCGCAAGAGATAAATATTGATCCTTAAGATCCCTTCGTGCCGGGCATCCTGGTGAAAAATCGCCTTCAGGCTGATGGTCATGGAAATCTCCGTGGATTCGTTCGTGCCTGCCATTGCCCCGGGGCGAATGATGGGTCAATTGGCAGCCGCCCTCACTTGGTCCGCGTCAGCTCGAAGCGCGCGTGGACCGGCTTGTTCCCAGGCTCCATATAAGTCCAATCCTCGATATGGTGGTTCTGGTCGATGGCGGTAAAGATGGCGTGATCCATGTGTCCATTCTCCGTACCGCCAGCCACGTCAAGAAAACTGAACTCCACTGTTTTTCCGTCCGGCGATGTCTTGCCAGTCATTCGAGGCCGGTTCCCTGCGTCACAATAATGCGTCAAGAGCAGGCGGCCTTCGTCCATATAAAGCATGGTCACCGGATGGTCGGGTCTGCCCTCGCCCGCCATTTCATGAACGAGAGAGTTACCCATTGAAGTCACGCGCAGGGAGACCTGCATGAGCTTGCCTTCGATTTCTGGATTCACCGGAGTAGTCGTCACGCGGCCTTCCCAAGACCCCGCGAGAGTTTTCATTTGGTCGAATGACTTTTGCGCGTCGGATTGGGCAAAGGCCACGGTGGCAAGCGACAATAGAGCAAGGGAGAATGCAAATCTGAGTGTTTTCACGTGGAAGCCTCCTTTTTGGGTTGTGCTACTGTTGTAGTTAACTATAACACTATAGAAAATGTCAAGGGCTTTTTTTACTTGGGTATCTTCGGGAAGCAAAGTGCTTATACGAATCGTCTGTACCGGGAGGGACTATCTTTGGGATGAGGAATGAGAAAAATGGTCCGAATGACGACACCAGCCTCGGCTGACGCCGTCATCCAGGAAAAGTTAGAAGCACTGAAAATTGATCGGAACTTGCCCGGCCACAAGGTAGTTATTGGAAGAAGAATTTTGCGCGGTTCCCCAATTCGCCGCCTCATTGGGATTTCCGCCGTTCGAGTTTACGTAGTACGCCCAGCTCACCCATCCATAGCTGTGCTTGAGGCCGTCAACTGGATTGACGGTGGTATCCAACCCGTACTGGAAAACTTCCTGATATTTGCACGAATTGAGATTGCCGGAGACACTGCAACTATAAGTGTATTGCAGCGGCAAAGTCGTAATCGTAAAAGTCTTCGGTCCGCGAGTATCTGTGATCGTGAAGTTGCTATTAGTGGGCAGCAGGGCGAGTTCCGCATAGTCGAGGTTGCTCGCGGGATTCTGGATCACCTTGTCGAGATAGATGTAATAGTTCGTGTTGTAAGGCTGTGCCGTGGGCGGCGCGTTCCATATCGTGCTGTTCGTCCCCCCGGGAGCGGCGCAGCGCGCGGCCCATCGCATGGAGTAATCCGCGGTGCTGCTGTCGCTGCCATTGTTGAACTTCTTACAACTGGTGGCGTCGTTCCAGTGATTTTCGCCGTCATATTCGTCCAATTCGGTGACCCATTGATAGATGTAACCTTGCTGGGGAATGCCGGTTTGCGTGTCGTAAAGATTGATGTCCCAGGGATTGCCCTGCGGATTTTTCACGTAATAAACCTTGGTCTGGTCTTGTACCCAGGTCGTGTAAACGTAGGAGGAAGGATCTCCATTGCTGTCGTACCCTTCCATGTGATAGCCGGAAGCGAGACTTGGGTCCATCATCATTACGCTCAGTACATCCCAATAACCTTGTCCCGATGGACAACTAAGGGTCGATTGAATTTGAGCGGTCGCGCGGGGAGCCAGCAGCAAACATGGTGCTACTGCGAGCATACCCAGTAACAGGGGGAGCTTGCGTATTTCCATTTGACACTCCTATAGGAAGGTATGGTTGTGGAAGCGGCACGATTGGCGGAGAGTCCAGGTGCGAAATCGAGTCCGTGCCGTGGCCCGACCTAACTTGACGATTGTGTGACCTATCTGCCCAACCTAGCTATCGGGTAGCTTCCGCAATAGCGTTGACCAAACAACGTAGTTGCACTCCATCGATTCCCGTAACTCGCCTGAGCGATTCATCGATCGTTTATCCGCGATCATTCATCTGCGACCATTCATCTGCGATCATTCATCTGCGATCAACATCTGCGATCAACATCTGTGATCAACCGAGCATTGCCTGGCGCGGGTGAACCTCCGGCTCTCAAAACGGGAAACCGGCGTCGAGCGTGCCCAAAAGTGCAATTTCCTTCATCTTGACGCGCCTCCATCTCTGACATAAAGTCCGGTAACTATGGCCGGATGTTGCGGTTGCCTTGAGGGCTGCGGAAGACGGACGACGATCGGCCCACTGAAGGCATTAATCACTGCACTATTAGCGCTGGCGGCAATTTGTTCCACCGCGTGCGGCGGCGGGACGCCCAGCAACGCCGGGCGGCGCACGACGCCTCCCGACCCTTCCACCTACACCATTGGCGGCACGGTTTCCGGTTTGTCCGGCGCCGGACTCGTCCTGCAAAACAACGGCAGCAGCCTTTCGGTGAACTCCAATGGAAGCTTTTCGTTCCCGACTGCGATAAAGAGTGGCAGCGCGTATAGCGTATCCGTCCTCACGCAGCCATCGAATCCCCCGCAAACCTGTTCGGTGACCAACGGCAGCGGAACGGCCAATGCCAATGTCACGACGGTGCAGGTTGCCTGCGCAACTACCACCGCCGTTACTTACACTGTCGGAGGAACCGTTTCCGGCCTTTCCGGAAGTGGTCTGGTTTTGCAGGATAACGGCGGCGATAACTTAGCGATCCCGGGCAATGGATCATTTACATTTCCTACACAAGTGGCGGCCGGCACTTCTTACGCTGTAACGGTGAGCACGCAACCGTTGAATCCGGCGCAGACCTGTTCGGTGACAAACGGCAATGGCACGGCCAATGCCAACGTCACGAGCGCCAGCGTGGTTTGCAGCAGCACCGCCTACACAATTGGCGGAACGCTTTCCGGCCTCACTGGCGGCACTGTGGTGTTGCAGAACAATGACGGCGATAATTTATCGGTCACGGCGAACGGCGCCTTCACTTTTCCCACTGCAATCTCCGCGGGCGGCGGTTATAGCGTCACGGTGAAAACGCAGCCGTCGAGCCCCGCTCAAATGTGCTCAGTGTCAAACGGCAGCGGAACGGCTAATGCCAACGTCAGCAATGTCAGTGTGATTTGCAGCGGCACGACCTACACAGTTGGCGGAACGCTCTCGGGCCTCGCCAGTGGCACTGTAGTGTTGCAGAATAACGGCGGCGATAATCTGTCGCTCAACGCGAACGGCGGGTTCACTTTCTCGACCGCGGTCGCAGCCGGCGGCGGCTACGGTGTGACGGTCCAGGCCCAGCCCGCAGGCCAGTATTGCTCGGTCGGAAATGGCAGCGGAACGGCCACTGCCAATGTCACTGACGTTGTGATCGCGTGTGCAGCATCGACTTCTAAAACGATTACGGAATCTTTCTTCGGCATCGACTTCCTTCTGACCGGGCTCGTGTGGCCGCCCACCGACGGATTAGGTCACGCCGCAAATTTCGGCGCCATGCGCCTGTGGGATGACTACGTGAAGTGGGGCCAGCTTAATACCGGTCCCGGAGTGTACGACTGGTCGCAGTTAGATAGCTGGATCAGTATGGCCCAAGGCCAGGGCGTTGACGTGCTCTACACTTTTGGCGACACGCCGGAGTTCGCCGGGACCATTCCCGCCCTGCCGGTCCACTGCGTTGGTCCATCGGTATATGCCTGCTCGCCTCCCAACGACGTGAATGCAGACGGAACCGGAACCGACGCCGACTTCTCCAATTTTGTAACCGCGCTGGTGACCCGCTACAAAGACGAAATCGCTTTTTACGAACTCTGGAATGAGCCGGATTGCACGTGCTACTTCGATGGCACCGATGCCCAACTGGTTCGCATGGGCAAGGACGCGGCCGCCATCATTCATTCGATCGATCCCAATGCGCAGGTCCTCAGCCCTTCCTATCATGTGTGGACCTTGAATACTTTTTTCGATCCTTATATTGCGGCCGGGGGCGCGGCGACGTTCGATATCGTCAACTTCCACATGCGCGGCAACGGCACGCTGAACGAAGTTCCCGAAGCATTCCTTGGAACCTACGCGAGCATCGAGGCTGACCTGGTGCAAAACAAGCTAAACAATCTGCCGTTGTGGGATAGCGAGCACGGCATCAAAGCCGACGAATCGCTTCCCGACCCGGATGAGCAAGCCGGTTTCGTTGCGAGAGAAGTTGCCCTTCGCGCCGGCATCGGATTGCAGCGCCAATATGTTTATGCCTGGGATGACATTTCTCCGGTCGGCTTGCAGGACGACGAAGCCGGTACCGCGTGGGATACGATCGTCGGATGGCTTGTCGGCCACTCGATCAGCCAATGCGTCGCCAGCGCCACGGTTTATACATGCGCGGTCGACGACGGCCAGATCGTTTGGGACACCGCGCAATCTTGCAGCGACGGCGTGTGCACTACTTCGAACTACACCTATCCTTCTTCTTACGCCTGGCAAACCGATCTAAGCGGAACCAAGACGGCGTTGAGCGGCAAGACGGTGCCGATCGGATACAAGCCAATTTTTCTTACTGCAAAGTAGCGGGCTTCAATCCGCCGTCATTCTGAACCTCTTGTCACGCTGAGCCTTCTGTCATGTTGGAGCGCCTTGTTGTGCTGGAGCGCCTTGTCATGCTGAGCGAGGATTGAGCTTCGCGAATGCGAAGCTCAGCCGCAGTCGAAGCATCCCTACCCTCCTTCAATCAACCCTGCTCCAATTACTCCGGCGTGCGCGATCGCTAAAAAAACGCGCTCTTGAATTGCTCGTGCCGATGAAGCGCCTGGTTGATAAGCTGCTGAAACTCCGGTTCCCTTCGGAGATTGTCTAACAAAGGATCACGTATGAAATACGGATAACAGAAAAATCCCCCTTCGATGCTGTGGCGAAGCATCTGCAACGCGGAGGTCTTATCGCCCAGCACCGCGTAAGCCTGGGCAACCTTGTAAATGCCCTCCGCGTCACTTACGCCGTACTCTTCAATCTTGTTTTCGGTCTGCTGAAGAAGTTTCAAACCGCGTGCGTCTTCATGGCTCATCGAAAAACTTAGCGCCCTACCCACGGTTGCCGGTAGCAACGATGGGTCCTCTTCAAATGCGCGGTCGAAGTCCTTCGCGGCCGCCCCCGTATTTTTTTCATAATATTCGGCAAAGCCGCGGTAGAACAAAATGTAAACCGAATCGTTTGCCGGCAGGCTTTGCAGGAATTTATCGTACTCTCCGAGATAAAGATAACTGTTCACCGCCGAGCTGTTGATCTTGACCAGCGGATTGTTCTGCCGCGCTTTTTCGCACTCCGCCACTGATTCCTTCAACATGCCGGCGAAGCGATAGGCATATCCCAGCTCCCAGTGAGCTTCCGCGTTGTTCGGATTATCCTGAAGAACCGATCGCAGCAGCGGAACGGCCTGTTCGACTCGGCCGGTATCCGTAAGCAGATTGGCCATATAAATTCGCGGCTCCGCCAGGGCGGGATTTAATGAAATCGCCTTCTCGTAAGCGGCCTGGGCCTTGCCGTAATCTTCCCGCCCTCCGAAATGGAGCGATGCGTTGGTGGTATACGCCCTTCCAAGATGCGCCCACGATTGCGCATACTTCGGCTCAATTCCGGTGGACCTTTCCAGCATCTCGATCGCGGCCTCGAACTCGTTCAGCGAATAAAGATCGATTCCCCGCAGATAGTATTCGTAAGCCGCCGAATTGATCGGTCTCTCAGGCTTGAGGCTCGCGGCCTCTTGGGGCGACAGGTTCAGTTCCAGGCCGTTGATGATCTGCTGAGTCACCCGATCTTGAACGGTAAGGAGTTTGTCGTACTTCAAGTCGATGGCTTCGCGCCAGAGAATCTTGTCTGGTTTGACGTCAATCAACTGCGTCGTAATCCGCAGGTCGTCGCCGTCTTTGATGAAGCTGCCTGTGAGCAACGTATCGACATCCAACTCGGCGGCGACTTTTTTCGGATCTATAACCTCATTGCGATATTTGTCGATCGAAGACGAGGGCCGCACGGTAAGCCCGCTCACATAGCCGAGTTTGGTGATGACCGCGTCGGCGAGGGAGAAACCGAGGAAATCGGTTGCGGCATCCTGTTTAAGATTTCGGAATGGCAGAATCGCCAGGCTCCGCGAACGCGGCGTGAACGTTCCGTTCGGCTTCCGGAGAAAATAGTAGCCAATCGCGAAGGCTGCAACAAGCGCGAGCGCCAGCGCGGATCGACCGGCCAAACCTGCCGGAAGAGCGAGCCGAGCGCCGGTCTGGCGCGGAAGCGCGACGGGCGTTTTGCCTCCCGTTCCCCCATCCGCCGGCTGGGGGCGGCCTTGCAACTTGACTTGAAACTCCGCTTCTTTCTTGAAGTCCTGAAGATCGATGAGCAGGTCTTTCACCGCCTGATAACGCGTCTCGCGGTCCTTGCGCAGCGCCTTGCAAATGATGCGTTCGATTTCGTGCGGCACCTCGGGCGCGAATTCCACCGGAGGCGGAGGCTCCGACTTCAAGATTTCCGCCATCACATCGCTCGCCGTGTCGCCGCCAAATGCCGCCCTTCCCGTAACCATCTCATACAGGACCGATCCGAGGCTGAAGATGTCGCTGCGCGCATCCACGTCCACTCCACGCGCCTGTTCCGGCGACATATATTTCGCCGTGCCTACGACCATTCCCGGTACGCTGGCTGTCGAAGTCGCGGTGAATCCGCTGGAATCCGTGGGCGATCCGAGTGGCCTTTTCCCCAGCTTGGCGATTCCGAAATCGAGCACTTTCACAAGTCCGTCGCCGCGAACGATCACATTGTCGGGTTTGATGTCGCGATGCACGATTCCGCGATCGTGCGCGGCCGCCAGGGCGCTGGCCATCTGAATGGCGATGTCAATCGCCGTACTTAATTCCATTCGCCCACCCGCTATCTTGTAGCGAAGGGTTAAGCCTTCGATATATTCGGAGACGATGAAGTGCACGCCGTCGGTATTTCCGAATTCGTAGATAGTGAGGATGTTGGGATGGTTTAGAGCCGAGGCTGCATGCGCTTCCTGCTCGAAACGCCGCAGGCCGCGTTCGTCACGAGTCAGGCTCTGTCCCAGGATTTTCAGCGCGGCTTTTCGTCTCAGCTTTGTGTCTTCGACGAGGTAGACTTCGCCCATGCCGCCCGCGCCAAGCATGGAAATCACCTCATAATGGGCAAGGCGGGCACCGGCGGTCAGCGACTCGCGGCGGTTTCCCTCCGCCATCTGACTCGCAAGTTCGCGCTCGGGCTTTTGCAAAAAGTCCATCGGTTTCCCGGAAGAATCCAAAAGGGCTTGCACTTCTTCTTGCAGGCCGGCGTCGCCATGGCAATTTTCTTTGAGAAATGCCGATCGAGCCTCCACGGGCAAGTCGAGTGCGGAATGAAAAAGGTACTCGATGCGGAGCCGGCGATTGGATGGCGGTGGGGATGCCATGCTTGTTGTTCTGGGCCAGCTTTTGCCTTAATGGTCGAAGGGAAGACCCTCGGCGACCGAACCATCCAGCCACCGCACAGAACGCGCCTCGCAATTATACCCCGAAAATGCCCGCGTCCGATCACGGGTAAAACAGGCCGCAGCGGCTCAATTTTGAATTTTCCCGCCGAGCGTCCCGTGATTCGCGAAGACACGACGTATTCCTGTCGGGCGAGAGATTTCCCGTAGATGAGGGGCCATCCTCAACCAGCCAGCGCCCGAACCGCGCGCAATGTTTTTTCCACTTCTTCCTCATTGTTGAGCAAGCTCGGCGAAAAACGCGGGTAGCTGTTCTGGTAAGGGGTCTCGCTCCCGATCACCTTCATCTCCAGAAGCCGGGCGAGCACTTCGACCTGTTTCATGCCCTGTATGTCGAAGCAGACCATTCCGGCGGAGAGCCGGTCGGACATCGGCGTATATAAAGTCACGTGCGGCATGCGCGCCAGACCCTCCTTGCATTGGCGATTAAGCTGATGGATTCGCGCGGCGACCCGGGCTTTTCCAATCCAATGGTGAAACCGGAAAGCTTCGCCCAGCGCCCACCTGTGCTCGAAGGAGTGAAATCCTCCGGGACTCATGTTGGCGGATAACGGCCAGCCGGAAGCGGGCTGAGCCGCCAGATGGGCTTCCCTCCACATCGGCTTGCTTTCACGGCCCGGCACCCTCCACATCGCGTCAAAGCTGGGAATCGTGGCCACTACGGAGTTCCAGGCTTTTTTGTTGCCATAAATCAGGCCGGTACCGCGCGGACCGAAAATCCACTTGTGACATCCCGCGATAAAAAAGTCGCAGCGCAGATCGGCGATGGTTGCGTCTTCCACGCCGAAACCGTGAACTCCATCCACGCACAACAATGCGTGATCGGCTTCGTCGCGGCGCGAGTTCAGTTCGGCGACAGCATCGGCAATGCGTCCAATCGGTATTTTTAGCCCCGTATCGGATTGCACCCAGGTGATCGCAATGACGCGAGTATGCGGCTGAATATTGCCAATGATCGAATCGACGACTTCATCTTCGGTTACCGTCGCTATATTTTTGTAAAGTGAAATTACGCGAACGCTTGCGCCAGTTCGTAGACTCGCAAGCCTTACCGACTCGCGAGTGGAAAGATGATCGTGCTCGGTTGTAAGAATTTCATGGCCTTGCAGCAGCTTAATTCCGCAATAGACCGTGCCTAGGCCCATGGTTGTGCTGTCGGTCATCGCGAAATCGTCGGCAGTTCCGCCGAAATAGGCCGCGGATGCGGCGCGAATGTCTCTTTCGTATTTGCCGATATTCTCGTTCGTATAAATAAGCGGAGACGCGTCGAGTCCTCGGCGATGCATCTCGATGGCATCGCGAACCGGCTTTGGATGCGAGGCAAGAAACAACGCCGCCATATGAATGAAATTCCGGTCAACGTTAAACTGGGACCGGATCGCTTCCCAATCGTAATGATCGGCTTCAGGATGATCGGCTTCTGAATGATCGGCCTCCCGCAAGACTGCCTCAGGAATGATTTTTGAAATGCTATTGAGCGCGGCGCTTCCCGCTATTAAGCTACTTCCCGCAACAAATTCTCGACGATCGATCATAAAACCCTCCACTTACCGCCTAAGTGCGCGAGTCATAACAACGACATATTTGCACGCCAGGTCTTGAAGCGGACAGTACTGTACTCCGAACTGGACCGAAGTACAGTTGTCCAGTTCCTTTTTCAGGAGGATGTTGGTATCGCCGAAAATTTGATTAGCCCAGACGGGCCGTTAGAGCCTTGGGATTCTCCGTTCGCATGACTAAAGAGGCTTACGGGCAGCGATAGGAGTTCAACGTGAACAGACGAAGATTCTTGGAATCCGCTTCCACCGCAGCAGTTGCCTTTACCGGCGGAGTGGCGCTTGGACAAGTAAAAAAGCCGCTCAGTAATTTTGTCGTGCCGCCTCGACGGCTTCTGCCCCGCATTCAACAGTTGGAAGACGGAGGCTCTTGATCCGCACTTCAAGCCCGGTTCGGGCTTATCTCGCAGCCAGGTATTAAGGGCGAAAAAGCGCCCGTCAAGTCCGCGCCAAAGCCGGAGCAACCCGGCGGAGGACCGCAGGGCCCGGACACGACTCCGCAGAACGTCCATCCCATCAGCTATACGCGTCCGAGCGTTGGCGTGCGTCCGTGGAACCCCAACGAAAGTTTAATCGTCGATCCCAGTCTGGCGAACGTTCGCGACAACTTGTACACGCTGTGTTTTCCATTTCAAAACCTGGGCGACCAGCTCGATAGCGAAATCATGCCGCTTCGAGTTCAATGGGCCGCAGACGAAGGCAAGAACGAACTGGATCCCAAAAGCGAGTCGTGGCGACGCTTCAAGCAGATCTACAGCTATCAATTCGGCGAGGAGAAAGTGATCGCCCTGCACGCCCCGGAACTCTCATTCCAGGGAAATGGGAAAACCACTGCCGAACAATACAGCGTGGGCCGTTACGTCCGCATCGTTTATCTGTATGTGAAGCCGGAATCCCGCCCGGAGTTCGAAGCGTTCGTTCACAAATACATCGTTCCCGCGGCGGAAAAGATTCTGCATTATCGCGATGAAGTAACCGGCGCGCCTCCGCCGGAGAAGCGCGTCTATTGGGCCATCCCCAGTTATATGCGCATCGTGTCGCTCAATGTGAATATGCCGACAATCCCGGAGTTCGAACTCTTCCTGCAACAGCACCTGCTGCCTGCGGCTCGAGATACGAACACGCCCGTACTGACTTATCGCACGGTTACCGGTAACCGGCATAACTATCACATGTTCTATCCGTTCAACAGCGAGAAGGGCCTTCAGAACTCGAAGTCGGAGTTGGTGGGATCGGCCTTGTTGACTGCGCATCAGTTCCAACAGGTCGCTGCCAACAAACGGGGCGGCGCTCGCCTGCAACCCGCCGCTTACAAGCCGGCAAGTTCGGAAGAGGACGCTAAACGTATCGCGGCGGATCTGGCTGCGGAGTTCCACAGCCACGCGCTCGATATTGAGGAAGTAGTCTATCGCCTCAGACCGGACATGAGCGCTACCTTGGAGGGCCGATACAGCAAGGACTCGATCGAGCTTGCTTGGAATAAGTATCGGAATGACACGGTACAAGTAGCCACGAGATAAGGCCGGACGTACGGGCACTGGGTAGCTCCCGTGACGCCAAGGCTAATCGCGGTGGCTGCCGGAAGCTCATCGATTCCGAAATGATGAAGGAGAATTCCCTTGAAGCGATATCTGTTGACCCTTGCTATTGGTTGTTTCGGCTGCCTGCTGTGTGCGGCTCAGTCGCTACCCAAAATTACCGAAAAGGATACCCAGAGCTTCACGGCGAAGCGCGCCGAACTCTACAAGTGGCAGCCCTGGCAATTTCTCATCGGCACCTGGAAGGGCGATGCCAAAGGCGATGCGGGCGAGGGGCCGGGCGAATTCACCTTCAAGACCGACCTGGACGGAAAGATTCTTGAAGCGACGAACAACCAGGAGTTTCCCGCCAAAGACGGCCGCCCGGCATTCACCTTTCACAGCCTGATGATCATCTACTTGTCAGGAACGGACACGCAGGCCATTTTTTATGACAATGAAGGCCACGTTCTGAATTACACCGTGCAGTTTTCCGATAACCCGAAAAAAGTGACGTTCACGGGCGAGACTGTGCCTTATACCCCGGCCTACCGCTTCTCCTATACCGATAACGGCGATGGCACTCTGAAGGTTGATTTCGACACCGCGCCCGCAAATGCGCCCAAGGCGTTTACCTCGCATGTGGCGGGAGTTGTAAAGCGGGCAAAATAAGGGGTGTGGTGCAGTTTGGCCCTTACACGTCTTTGTCATCCTGAGCGTAGCCGTTTCTCAGGCGTAGCGAAGGATCTCCGGCTTGACCGGCTCAACGCGTCCGCCAAACTGCGCCACGATAAGCTGGAACTTTGCGGTTCGACCGTACTCTTAGTTGCGCAGCCGCTCGGCGGCGGCCGCCAGCACGCTAAGTTTTGCGAACGCCGTTGTAATGTCGGCCACAGGGCGTTCCGCGAAAGTTCCAAAGCCGCAATCGGGATTCAGATAGATGCGCTCGGGAGAAACAAACTTCTCCGTCTGCCGAACCTGGGAAACAACCTCTTCAACTTTTTCCAGACTGCTGGTGCGGGGATTTACCGCGCCCAGTCCAATCTGCGAACGAACCGGCAATTGTTGTAAAGCTTCGGTGGAGCCCGCCCGCGGAGTCGCGTATTCGAGCACGAACTGGCCGACTTTCATGCGGCTCAAGTACGGCATGAGTGCATCGTAAGGCCCCGCCAGCAATACGTCTTCGTTCCGGCTCCAGTTGCCGCGGCAGACGTGAACCGCGATGGTTGGACCGTCGATGCCTTCCACTACGCGGTTGATCAATTCCACGGCGCGCTCCAGTTCGCCCTCCGGGCTGGCGGCGGCGGCGAGCGCGGCGCACATGAAGGTGCGAGTCGCCGACTTGCCGGCCAGCAAAATCTCGGTAAGTACCGGCTCGTCGAACTGAATAATATCTGCGCCCGCAGCGGCAAGCTCCTTCAATTCTTCGCGTAGCGCGGCAACAATGTCATCGGCGAGCGATTCCCCGGCCGGATAATCCTTTTCGGAAAGACCTTTGACCCACATGGAGCGGCTCAGAAGATACGGCCCCGGCAACGTAACCTTGACCGGCTTGCCGGTGTGCTTGCGAAGAAAATGGTAATCGTCGAGTACGAGTGGCCGGCGGCGTTGCACCTTGCCTACCACAGTGGGATTCTTGATCGCAAAGGCAGGCACATCGAGCGCGGTCAAAAGATTTTCAAAGGCCGCTTTATCTTCGACATACTCGAGCAGGTCGGCCATGGTCATCAGCCGGATGCCCTCCAGCCGCTCCGCGATAAACGAATAAAAGTTATCCCGGCGCTGTTCGCCATCCGAAATTATGTCGACGCCGGCGTCTTCCTGATACTTGATCGCCAGCAAAGTAGCCTGATCTTGCAGCTCCGGCAAAGAGCCGGATCGCCGCTTCGCCGCGTCCAGCAGCCATTGTGGCCGCGGCCAACTACCAACTACCGTTACCGGATACAAGAGATTCGATTTCATCTATGCCTTGCGCGCTTCCACTTTGATAGTCATCGAGCGCTCCAGAGTCTGAGTGACCGGCGAACGCTGCACGGTATCGCGTAAAAGTTCGTTCAGAGCCGCGGGCTCCGCGTCGGAATCCACATAAACCACCACCTCCAGATTCTCCAAGCCCGGGTGGCCGCTGTCTTCGAGGCCGCTATTTTCCAGACCAAGATATACAAGAATGTTCTTCGAGCGGGCCTGGAGTGTAACCTCGAGATCGTTGACGGCGATGCCGCGCTGTGACGCTCTCCATTGGAATCCGACCGCTATGCACGCGCCCATGGCGCCGAGCAGATATTCGATGGCGCTGATCGCCTTATCCGCCGTGTCGAAGCTTACGGGCTGCCCTACCGTGTAGGAATGGTTGCGAACAAAAACCCGCGCCTCCATCCCGCCGGCGGCGCGCACGCGCGCCTTCCAAATATGTTTCTGAGCTTGATTAAGATCCTGTTGAAACATCGCATCCGCCATTTTCTTGCGGATGAAATAGCTGGTTGAAGGAGGTTCGCCCGCAGCCGTTGCCAGAAGGTCGTGACCAACCAGCCGGCACCACGCCGGAAGGTCCTCTTTGACCCCGATCTCCCGGCTGCGCACCTCCAGAATTCCCCCCGGCGGCAGCGGCGTCATTGCAGTGCGAATAATCAGCAGCAGCCCGCTGCCGCAGTCCAGGTCGCCACCGTCGCACATTGCATCCGGTTGAATTACGGGATTGGCAGACATCGTCGCTCCGGCGCTGCACTAAAACGAGATGGAAGGCGCGCCATTGCTGAGAAACTCCACCAACTTGGCTCCGCCCACGATCACCGCTCCCGCCACCAGATTGTTCTCGTCGAGGCTACGCCGTTTGAAACATGGCGAACAGACAAAGATCTTCCCGCCAGCCTTCACAAAGTTATCCATCAGCTCGCGCAATGGCGCAAATCCCTGTTCGTGGATGTCATCGGCGTAGCCTTTCACGCCAAGCCTCACTCCCTCGGTGCTCAGGAACACCATCGTGTCTTTGTCGGAGGCAACGGCCGCATTCGCCAGCACAAAACCTACGGTCGCCTTGTCGGAGTTATCCTTGGAATGCGTGAGGTTTACACAAAAACTTCCTGCCATGGTGCGATCTCCTTTAGAAAGTTATTAGGTGTTCGTATTGTTCAGAGCTCTCTGCGGCGCATTATGTATAGAGGATGGTCCGCGGTAATCAGCGCATGTCCAGTAAGCCGGCACCAGGCGGGCATATCCTCCAAAGCTCCGGGGTCGAGTGCAATCAACTTGAAAAGCTCTCCGGGCTGAAGCTGCTTCATTTTCATGCTGAGATGAATCAGCAATTCGCCACAACCCATCGCCCCCGCATCCCACTCCGCCGCGTACATTCCGGCGATATTGGCGGCTGGACCGTTGGGGACCGTTTGATCGCGAGTTTCGATGTTGTCTGTCATTGTTTTTGTCATTGCACAAGTGTCATTGAGCCAGCTCTTTATAAGTAAGCTGACGCGTCCAGTCAGTGGACTGCTTGCCGTCCACCTCCACATAAAGCTTGGGCAGAGAATTGACCGGCCCATCCTCCTGCGGGGGTTGGAGGGTCAAATCGCGGCCTGTCGACCAGACGACCCGTCGCTCGTCCAAATTGCCGAAGTAATACTCGACCTTGTTCATGTCCGCGCCATGATATCCGGTCGAGGTAGTCAACTCGACCAGCTTTTTATTCTTGTCGGTAATGGGAATCTCTTCCGCGTAAATATTGGCCAGGGATGCATCCAGCGGAATCCAACCCAGGCGAGGAGCGAAGAACTGAATCCAGCAATGGTAGCTCGCATCCACTTCCATCCCGTTCAGCGTAGGTTTCAGCAAAGAACCATACACCATTCGAACCGGAATATCAGAGGCGATGGCCAGGGAGGCGAACAACGAATGAAAATCGGTGCAGTTCCCGGTCTTCGTCCGCAGGCAATAATCCGAACTGCCTACGGGGGAAGCCTTCAAATGATCGGGATCTTTCACCCAGTAATTCACGTTCTTATAGGTCCATTCATAGAGCTTGTGAGCGGCTAATACGGGATTCGTCTCGTTGCCAGTAATCGACATGGCGAGCTTCTTGATGTCGTCGTTGACCACGATATAGGTCTTAGGTTGGAGATAAGCGGTCAGCGCCACGCGTTCCTTATCGGTGAGGGGCCGGGTTTGCGAAGCGTCGATGGAATTGCGCACTTCGGTTCGAGTGATGTCGAATTCTTCGTTCAATACCACCTGTTCCACCGTCGGGTTCTGTATGTCGACATAGCCCACTCTGTTGCCCCAGGAGTCGCGGTCGAACTGCACCGCATAGTCGCTCGCGACATTGAAGTTCCGAATCACGGAGTAACCGTCTTCTTGAGGCACGGCAAACCAGATTCGCACCGTCTTCGCGCCTTTCGGCACTTTGACCGTCAAGCTATTCTTAATGTGAAACGACGCATGGTTCGGGGAAGACATCTTCGACGTATCCACCGCGGAAGCGCTCGTGTAGAGGCCCAAAGACAACGCCACGATAAAAAGATTGCGCAACATAAGAAGTCCTCGCTGAAAGACGTTGGAACAGAATAATGGACTGGCGAAAACGACCGACCGGCGTTGTTAGAAGTTGCGCCGTCAAGTGAAGCCGGACTTCCGCAGAGGAGTGGAATGGGCCCGAAGCATCAGAGTCAATCTCAATTCGCCGACATTATACCCGGAAGGAAATAGTTGTTGGCGAAAATACTTGGTAAGTGCAACTCGCATCAATAAGCTAATCGGCGATCGTAGAAGGTAATATCTACGGATTGGCCGCGGGCGCGCCCGGTGAAGCGGCGGGATGCAAATCGTAGGCGCCATCTACTGTAACGAAAATCAACGCTCCTTTATCCTTCGGCGTCCACGCCTCGTGCACCACTTTCGCGGGGGTATAGTTGAATCCCCCGGGGTGAAGCTCGGTACGCTTGCCATCTACTTGAATAATGAAAGATCCTTCAATCACGGTATGCGTTTCATTGACCGTATGATAGTGCGCCGGCACATGAAAATTAGGCGGCAACTGAATCAAGAACTGGCTGCTGTGAAGAGTCGGATGTTCGTGCAAAACGGCCCGCATGGGAGAGCTGCTGCCCATTTCCGGCACCATCGGCGTCCATTGCAGCTGCGAATAGTCGAGGCTGATTGCGGCGTCCGAACCGGAGGGAGAAGACGGCGTAGTATTGCTAGCGGCCGGTTTCTGTCCGCCCGATGCGGCCAAAAGAGAGAACGAAATGCAGACCGCGAGCGCCAAACCGAATTTTTTCCATTTTCCGATTGCCATATTCTGATTTTCCACCATGAACCTGCGATACGTTTCTTAGTTCCCCAGCGAAACGTCAACTCGAAACTTACATCGGCTTGAAACTTCCATCGGAGCGCCTCGCCGCGGCGCGGGGCACCATTTTCCCCCAGTGGCCTCCCGCTCTCTACTGGACTTCGGTACAGGTGTCCGCCGCATCGGTCAACTGATAAGTTCTGTTAGTTACCGCTAGGTCTTCCACATGCGCGTTTTGCTGGTGCGTCCGCCCGCTTCCACCTTCAACGTATCTCCGCCGATTGGGTTGGGTTATCTTGCTACCGCGCTGCGGCGCGCGGGGCACGAAGCCAGCGTGCTCGATTGCACGAAGAGTGAGTTGACTCTGGAGGGTTTCAGGCAGTTTCTGAAAACCGACTCCGCTTACGACATCTGTGGGTTTCAAACCTATTCCTGCGAAGTGGATCAAGTCAATCGATGCCTACAGATTGTGCGGGAGACGATTCCTCACGCAGTCCGCATCATTGGCGGCGCGCATCCTTCGGGCTCTCCCGATTGCCTCGATGCGATTCCGGAAGCCGATTTCGCATTTCTCGGCGAAGGTGAGACCAGCCTGGCGCAGTTTTGCAACGCGCTCTCCAGCTCGACAACTCCAATCTGGCAATCGGTGCCCGGACTTTTGTGGCGCGAAAACGGAACCATTCGCAACACAGCCCGCTACGCCGAACCCAACCTTGACAATCTCGGATTTCCCGCGTGGGACTTGATCGATCCCAGCACCTATCCGGCGGCGCCGCATGGAGGCTTTGCCCGCCGTTTTCCTGCCGCTCCCCTGATCATTTCTCGGGGCTGCCCCTATAGCTGCACGTTTTGCGGCACTAAGAACGTCACCGGCATGAAAATGCGCTATCGCAGTCCGCAACATGTAATCGAAGAGATTCGCATGCTTCAGCGCGACTACGGTGTTCGCGAAATCCACGTGGAAGACGATAATTTTTCGGCGGTGCGGCGGGAAGTGAAGAAGTTTTGCGAAGCGATGATTCAAGAGGGAGTGGATATTCCCTGGTATTGCACCAGCGGCCTGCGCCTCGATTTGATCGACGCGGAAATCGCCGGGCTCATGCGCAAAGCCGGCTGCTACACCGCGACCATTGCGATCGAATCCGCTTCCCAACGCACGCTGAACCACATGAAGAAAAATCTGAACCTGGCCAGGGTTCCAGAGCACATTCGCATTCTAAGAGAAGCTGGGTTCGATCTGAATGCGCTGTTTATTCTCGGATACCCAACCGAAACCCGCGAAGATATCGAGGAAACGATCCGCTACGCAATGAAACTCGATGTGCAACGCGCGCAGTTTTGAACTTTCTTCCGATTCCGGGCACCGAGGCCTATGAATACGTTAAGTCGCGCGGCGAAATCGACGATCTGGACCAAAGCCAGTTGCATACGGCGGACATTCCTTACAGCCCGCCTGGAATCACCCGAAGTCAATTGAAGTGGCTTCAGCGCAAGGCATTTCTACGCTTTCATCTGCGGCCACGAATCCTTTGGACGACGCTTCGCAGCATCCAGTCGTTTTCCCACTTCCGCTACCTCGCCCGCCGAGTTCTGGATTATGTGTTTGTCAGGCGCAAGGTGAAATATGCGTCCCCCAGCCGCCTGGACGCCACTCAGGTCACTGGATAAGCGTTTTCCCCCACCGCCTTAAGATGCTGATCGCGGCCGTTCGGGCTATGGATCAGCATAAGTTTCCGGCGGTCTGTAACCTGAAACTTACTCAGCAACTGAGTTACATGAAATTTAACCGTACGCTCCGTGATGCTCAGGCTGGAGGCGATTTCCTTGTTGCTGCGTCCCTGATTGATCAAGCCCCACACTTCATGTTCGCGGGGGGAAACCGTGTGAGAAACCCGGAAGAGCTTGGAAACATGGCTGAATTCGGAGACCACTTTGCGCACGAATTGGGCCACGATCTTGTGCGGCATCCACAGCCCGCCCTCGGAAACATGCTTAATCGCGGTCACCACTAGATTTCCCAGTTCATCCGCCAGAAGAAATCCGTGGGCTCCGCAACTTAAATAGTAAAGCAGGTCTTCGTCTTTGCTTTCGTCGCCGTAAATCAAAATCCGCGCCGAAAGGCTGCGGCGCTCGATCTCGCCGGCGTAGTCCGGAAACGAGATTCGTTTGTTCGCCAAATCGAATAAAACGACGGAAGGTTGATTTCCGTTGCGAAGTGGCGGAGGCAAAGGCAGGCCGAAATCAGAAGGACTTACCGGGCGGATCAGCCGCTCCCTTTGCAGCATGCGGATCAAAGCTTCTTTGTAAATCTGGTTGCGAGTAATCAGCAGAGTGTCGATTGTTTTCATGCCGGCACGCAGCCTTCCGCCGCCGGGCGCAAATCGCGCTCCCCGGCATTTCTCTCGGACTTAGAGGCTTGATAACTGCCAAGAAGGCTACGGTTCACGACCGTAGTAGCGGAACCAACTCAGAACCGAAAAAGGGATGCGCACATAGGCATAGCGCTTAAGACCCCCAACTCTAGCTTGCGCCGATTCTATGGCGTTTATAAACCGTCGTCAAGCGATTTTCGGCGCATAGGCGGTACACCATTAAAGATACGAATACCGACAAGCGGAAATACTACTACTACTAGCCTTAGTATTAGCGAGTAATCGATCCGCTATAAATTAACGGAAGCTCAGTGTTACTCTTTGTAAATTGCGGCCCCGGCAAGCACTGCCGCAACCATCCCAACGAGTCCGCCAACACTACCCATAGCCAATAGGTCAAACGGAACCGTGCCCAACGCAAGATGTTGCATTGCTACTAATGGCCAATAGGTTATCCAGATAACCAGGGCTATGAGGAGCGCTGTCCTGGGCCCGGCGCCGAAGCGAGGCCGCACGGCGGCGTAAAGCCACACCGAGATCAGGCCGAGAGCGAAGGCGAGAAAGGTCCACAATGCCATCGCCTGTCCCCCGCTGGGCTGGTGGGTAAGTGGGCCTACTTGTTCCGACCAGGCCTTCCATCTCGCGCTGAGCAGTGCTCCATTAGTGACCCCTTCAGCGATGTTGATAATCACTCCGGCAACAAGTCCTCCCAGAATTACCCGTGCGATGTTGATCTTACCCATTCGTGCTCCTTTCGATTCTTCGACCTTGTGTCGAAGGTTTGCTTCCTTCGGAGAGTAGAACCCCTTTTTCCAGATGCCTGATTTTGTTCGCAAAAGCGGCGGCGTCTGGATCGTGGGTCACCATCACGATAGTCTTGCCCAGTTCGCGATTTAGCTGTTGCAGGATGGTCATGATTTCGGTCGCCGCATCGCTATCCAGATCGCCGGTGGGTTCGTCCGCCAGCAATATCTGCGAATCGCTGACAATGGCTCGGGCAATCGCCACTCGTTGCTCTTGCCCGCCCGAAAGCTGTTTGGGCAGATGATCCGCCCTGTCTTTCAGTCCCACCAATTCCAGCGCGGTAAGAACATGCTCACGGCGCTCTTGCTTTGACAGCCGCGAGAGCAGCAATGGCGCTTCCACATTTTCGAATGCGGTCAGCACCGGGATCAGGTAAAACGTCTGGAAAATGTAGCCAATGTTTCGATTGCGCCACTTCGACGCTTCCGCATCGTTCAAAGCGATTATGTTTTGGCCGCCGATCAATAACTCTCCGGAAGTCGGCCGGTCAATGGCGGCAATCAGATTCAACAGCGTGGTCTTGCCCGAGCCCGAAGGCCCCATGAGAGCCAGAAAATCGCCCTTCTCAATCGTCAACTCGACATCTTTTAGCGCAGGCACGTAAAAACTGTCCCGCTTATACAATTTGCTCACTCGGCGGGCTTCGATGAAACGCTCACCCGGAGAAGTCGCCTTCGAAATCTCCCTGCTATTCGCGCGCGATTCGTTCATTTCATAACTCCGGCGATTCCGGCCTAGGGCCGATTGACCTTCACGGCTGCGCCATCTTTGAGTTCTGGCGGCGGATCGATGATTACAAGGTCTCCGTCGTTGATTCCCTCCACCAGGTACCCTGTGGTCTTCTTTCCCACCCAGCGAATTTGTTTCTCGAACGCTCTGCCGCCCGAAACGACTAGCACAATGCGATTCCCGTTGCGCGCAATCACCGATGAGAACGGCACTTCGATAGGAACGGGTCCGCTCGCAGTCCTCGTTTTTGAAATGAAATTCACGTTCGCATTCATTTCCGGTCGCAGGAAATCGTCCGGCTTTACGATCTGGACGCGCAATTGAACGCTCGCCTTTTGCCGATTTGCCTCTGGCGCGACCTGAGCGATCAAGCCGGCATACTGGCGGTCCGGATAAACGTCCGTCGTAATCACCGCGTCCTTCACCCCATTCAGCTTGGCGAAATCATCCTGACTGATATCCACTTCAACCTGAAGATCGTTCAAGTCGGCAAGCGCTACGACCGAACCGCGGGGCCCGCCGGTGTCCTGTGCGCTGGCGAACTGCGCGGTCACCAATTCGCCTTTTTCCGCCGTGCGCTCCAGGATCGTGCCATCCACGGGCGCGCGAATCTGGGTGGCGTCCAATTCCGCCTGATTGAAGGCCAGTTTGCCCTTGGCGGATTCGAGTTCTCCACGGGCGCGTTCAATATCCTCTTTTCGCGGGCCTTGCACCGCAAGCTGGTAAGTCTGCCGAAGAGAATCGACGCGATGAAGCGCAGCCTCGTGGCGTGCATTTGCTTCATCAAATTGCTGAGCCGGAATCAGACCTTGTTCGTAAAGGTTTTTCGCGCGGGCATACTGGCTCGTGTCGTTGGCCAGCGTGGCTTCGGCTTCGCTCAGATCTTCCATCGCCCGCTGTATCTCCTGAGGACGCGAGCCCGCCAAAAGGGCCGCCAACGCGGCTTCCGCCGATCTTACTTCTCCCAACGACTGATCCACGAGCGCTTTGAATTCCTGATCCTCGAGCCGCACCAGCACTTGTCCCATCCTGACCTTGTCGCCCTTCTCCACTCCGAACCACGCGACCCGGCCCGTTACTTTGGAATTCACATCGACGCGGTGATGGGCGACGATGTAGCCGGTCGCGGACAATACCAAACCGGAAGCGTCCATCGTCTCCGCTCGGGCGCGCGCTGTTTGCACCTGCGGGGAAGAGCTCGCGCCGATGGACCACCTCAACATCAAATAAGCAAGCGCCGCGAGAACGATCGCAGCGGCAATCAGAATCGGCTTCCACGGAATTTTGGCCGGAGATTTCGGCCCATTTTCCGTCCGGTCAATCCGGAGCCGCCGAAGCTGGTCGATTTGCGCGGGCATCGTTTGACCGTTCGAAACTTCCTCTTAGCCTCGCAGCTTTACGACGATATCTTCGCGAGCTGCGGCCCATGAGGGAACGATTCCACCGATCATCCCCATCAGCACAGCGGCACCCAAAGCGATTGCGATTACCTCAGGCGTCAGTTCGAAGCGAAACACCATTTCGCTGAACGTAAATGAATTCATCGTCCCCGTCGTAAAGCCATCGAAGGGCGCCATCAGCAACACACCGAGAACCCCTCCCATGAAAGCCACAACCGCGGACTCCAGGAGGAAAGACGCGAGAATATCGGAGCGCGAGAAACCCATGACCCGCAATACCGCGATTTCATCCGCCCGGTAAGCCACCGAGGCAAACATCGTGTTGGCTGCGGCGAAGCAGGAGCCGGCAGCCATGATGAGAGCGATAAACAATCCTACAAACTTAATGCTGTTCCCAGCCGCGGTTTGGCGCGCATAATATTCGGGCTCAGAGAAAACCGCGACATCGAGGCGCGAGTCGTTTTCGATTTGCCGCATCAGGGCTGCGGCCGTCGACTCATCCCTTGCCTGAATCAGCATCGACGAATAATGAGGCCGCGGCGAATCGGACGCGACCTGATTGGCATCGGCCCACAACTCGGACTCCTGCGCAGCGTTGTTGTCGTCGAAAATTCCAACCACCGTCCATTCGCCACGTCCAAAGAAAATTTGGCTGCCCACATCTACATCGAACCGCTTTTTCAGCGAGCGTCCGGCCACCAACTCCCTTTGTCCGTCGTGGAACCATCTTCCTTCGAAAATCCGCATATGACGGCGCAACTGAATGCCGGGAGCGTCCACGCCGCGTAGCGTGACATTCGTATCGCCGCTTCCGTCGCGACGGCTCAACACGATTCCGGTGACTACTTCGAGCGACGCTAAAGGCTGGCCATCGCTGGACTGTCCGATCCCATCGAGAGTTTTCACGGTTTGAAAACTCTGCTTACTCACTGAGCTGGCATATTCCGTGTCCAGCCCTTTTCTGAGTATCAAAATATTGAGCGGGTCGCCGTTCGTGGCGAAAGCGCGATTCAACCCCGCTACCATCCCGGCAACAATCACCGCAACCCATACCGTAACGGCGATTCCCGCGGCGGTTAGCGCTGTGGCGCCGGCCCTCACTTTCAGGTTTCTCAGGTTGTAGTAAAACGGGATGTTCATGGCCGCCCGCTTGCAGTCATCCGGAAGCTGCGCCGATTTTGCCGCAGCTTAGGGCTCGAATACAACTCGTTTTCCGCTAGTGCACAAATCGGTTTTCCTTCGCGTTTAGCCGACATACCGCAACCCCTTCACTACTTCTCCTCGAGACGCCTGATAGGCCGGGACCGCCGAGCTTACAATCGCCACGCTGACCGCTACCGCAAAAATGAAACTCACCGTCGCGACACCGAGATGAATATTTTCCAAAATCCTGCCCGGCGGAAAGCTGGCAATGATTCGTGCGGCGCCCATGCCGGCAAGAAATCCCAAAAAGCAGCCGGCCACGCTAAGCAATAACGATTCGCCCAACAAGAGACCCAGGACCATCCTGCGCGAATAGCCCATAGTTCGAAGTATCGCGATTTCTCGTACTCTCTCTCGGATGGACAGGGCAGCGGTATTGGCTGAGACCAGCAGCATCGCGAAGGTTGCCGCAACCGAAAGACACAGAATGAGGAATTTAACGTTGCCCAGCATCGACAATGCTTCCAGCGCGTACGTGGATTCGGTTTCCGATTTCGTGGGCAGCGGCGAGTTGCGAAATTGCTCGTCGGTTTTCTGCAACGCCCCGAATACCCGCTCCGGCGAACTCATTCGCGTGACGAAGAATCCCTGAATCCCGCGGTATTGCGGATAGCTGTCGAGAACGTGGTCCCAGTTGAAAAGCAGGGCGTCCATAATGGAGTTGTCATAGATCGCCCTGATGTGCAGATCGAGATTCAAGGGCGTGATTGTTCCGCGTAGAAGAATCTCATCGCCCAGCTTCCAGCCGTATCGCTGCGCCAGCTTTCGCGATACCGCGGCGCCCGCGGGATCATGCTGAAAAGCCGCGGCTTCCCGCGGATCCACTTGCCATTCGTTATAGACATCGAAGACGGCGTTGGGATCCGTGCCATACTGCGGAAAGGAATTCACCGGACTGCCGTCCTTATACTCTCCGCCAAACCAATTCAGTTGGGCTACCGCGATGACTCCAGGGAGAGTGCGAATGCGGGCGCGGCAAGTCTCCATCACCGGGAAAAAAAGCGAGACTCGGTTACGAGTAATAAAGCGGTAAGCCGAAGGACCGGCGCCCCGCACTGTGTAAAACGAATACCACATTCCGGCAAGGATGGTAAGCAGAAGAAATGAGACTGTAATGCTGGCAACGGTAGATATGCTGCGCCGCCGATTGCGAAAGCCGCTCTTTACAACCATGCTGGGCAGAGTCATAATCCACAAGCGCTTTCAGCTAAGTTGCGTGCTGGGAATGTAACATAAAGCCCTTCCGCGAACAACGGATTTAGCTGCGATTCTCCAATAAATATGGGCTCGTATCCCTTCCTCGAATGCCGCCGTGTTACTAAGTCATTCGGTGGACGCCGGCCATTTCAAGCTCTCGCGGAAGTGACGTTTTCGGTGGAAGAAGGCGAGTTACTCGGCGTCCGCGGGGCCTCGGGTTCGGGTAAGACGACCCTACTCACCATTATTGGTGGGTTACAGCAACCTACTTCAGGGGAAGTAATTCTCAAAGGCCGTGCTTTAGAATCGCTGGCCCAGGATGAAGCGGCGAAGCTGCGGGCGCAGAATATCGGTTTTATCTTCCAATCTCCGGCGCTGGTGCCCGTACTGGGCGCCGGCGAAAATGTCGAATACGGACTCCAGTTGGCGCGTCCCGAGCTGAGCGGAGATCAGCGTCGGCGGCTGGTGGAGGAAGCCCTCGAAATCACGAACCTCGAATCTTGTAAAAGCCTGCGTCCGGGCCAGCTCAGCGGAGGCGAGTGCCAGCGGGTAGCCATCGCCCGTGCCGTGGTGAAACGGCCGGCTTTATTGCTGGCGGACGAACCCACTTCCAGCCTGGACGACGAAAACGCCGCGACGGTCAAAGCCGTCTTCGAACAGTTGCGGGCGCAACATCGGTCGACGATTGTGATCGCAACCCATGACGCGCGCGTCCTCTCCTTCGACACCCGCGTTATCACCCTTCAAGGCCGCGGAGTGAAGCGAACAGACGCTCCCACTATTGCGTTAGCCGGTATGCCTCAATGACCTCGGCCTGGCTGGCGTGGCTCAACATTGGACGCAACCGCCGCAGAACCACGCTCCTGCTGTTAATAATGACGGCGGGAACCGCGAGCCTGATCGTCAATCGCGGTCTGATTACTTTCATATTCAACGGATTGCGCGATGATGCCATTTACGGCCGTTACGGTCACATTCAGATTTATAAGCGCGGCTATGCCCTTCATCATCGGCAGTCGCCATTCGAATATTGGATTTCCGATTCCGACGTCGCGCGCGTAGAGGCCAGCCTCTCGAACAACCGACAAATCAAGGCAGTCACTGCGGAAGCCACCCTGCCGGTCTTTCTTACGTTTGGCGAGCGAAGCGCAGCCGGGTTGGCCAGTGGAGTGGTGCCCGGCGACCTGCAACTGCTCCACGGAGCGCTTCCCATCGCCGGGAATTATGCCGTTCGCGATGCCGGGTCTTTTGCAGACGCCGTCATGGGCCATGGTCTGGCGCAAAAGCTGCAATTGCAGGTAGGCGACATTTTCACCATCGCTGCCGCCGGGCGCAGCGGAGCCTATAACGCCATGGACGTGCGCGTGAACGGCATCTTCGAAGAGGGCTTTCGCGACTACGACGACTGGACCCTCAAACTTCCTCTCGCGGCGGTGCAAAAGCTTGCGGGACAAACCGGTGTAGAGAAAATTATGGTAATCCTGCGCGACACCAACGCCACCGAAGCCGCCCAGTCTTCCATCGCCTCCGTCCTTCAGCGCGACGGCATCGATGTCGAGACGGCTTCGTGGCGGGAGTTGGCCGAGTTTTATCGTCAAGTCATGGCGATGTTTGGCAAGGAACTCCAGACCATTCAATGGATCATCGAAGTGCTGGTTTTTTTCGCGGTGGTGAGCGGCCTGGCAATGATGTTTACGGAGCGGCAGCACGAAATGGCGACGCTCATCGCCATGGGCATGACCCGTGTCAGGCTCGCTCTGCTGTTCGCTCAGGAGAGTTTATGGCTTGGTTTACTCAGCGCTTGTATCGGCGCCGTGGCGGGCGTGGTAGTGGGCTCGCTGGTTTCCAGAGTGGGCATTAGCATGCCGCCTCCACCCGGATCGACACGCGGGTTTATTGCCAGAGTATATTTATCCCCCGCCGATATTGCGCACTTTTCCCTGCTGACTTGCGGCGTCGCCGCTTTGGCCGCGGTTATTCCCGCCCTCTGGATCTGGCGTTTAGATGTAGCTTCCGCCCTCCGCCAGGAGCGAACTTAGTGGCTTCCCTACAATAATTGAACTGAGAATTAAAAAAATAAGGCAGCGATTAAGCTGCCTTATCCGAGTAGATTGCACACACGCTTCAAGTGCTCACATTCGGTAAGCCGTCTCCACGAAGTCGATCGACTGCTGGGTGAAGCGCTGATCCAGCGCCGCGGCCATGTCGGGACGCGCCTTGTGAATGATCTCCTGAATTTCAAGAGCGTGGCTGTGGAATTGGCCCGCCAGATCGTCGGCTGTGGCTATCGCCTCAGCTCGAGCCGCGGAACTGGGTTTGAACGCCGCTTCCCTGTACTTCGGCAATTGCCCGGTGCGTTGAGCCAGAAGATACATCTGGTGCTGGCGCATCAAGGTCGATGCCATCAACGTTGAGCCGTCGGCTTGAATCTCCGATCGCTCATTGAAGGGGAAGAGCAGCGTGTAGTTATGCCTGTCGCCTGTGACCGTGCGGTAGGTGAGCACCGGCGTATTGGTGTCACGAGCCGCCCGGAGCAGGTGCTGCTGCATAAACAGTTCGAACTCCGGGATGGTGGGCATGTTCACGTTAATGGAAACCTGCCGCACGTAGACTGGCAGTCTCCACCGAACGCGTTGTGCCAGGGGAGGCAGATGCTTTTGCTCGTTCTTGCTCATCACAATCTGCGTCGAGGCAGGCACGATGAACTTGTGGACGAAATCCTCAAACTCGGCGCGGTATTCCGGCTTCACATAAAGTTGCACCATTCTGAGGTAACGCCCGTAGTTATATTCTTCGTGGCCATTCTGCATCTCGCCGGCGTAGGAAAGATCCGGCCCATAGAGGCCAATCGTCTTTTGCTCGCCGAATTGATAGGAATACAACTGCTTGAACCGGCGCCACGATTCGCTGTTGGGGTCAAGTTCGCTGCGGCCTTCCTGGCTTGCCCACTGCACGCGCAGAGGCATAATTTCGCTATCCAGTTGGTCGGCTAACGTGTCGAGCGGGAAGAACAGGGTGTAAAGGTTATCGCGGGTGGTGGCTGCCGCCGCGCTGGCGACATATCCCTGGTTGGGGTTCCATGAAGTAATCTTCAGTTGATAATCGCCAACCCGCATGCTGGTTGGTTTCACGCTGGCGGCGGAGCCTACAGTTCCAAAATCCCGACTTCCTTGCAGCCCAGACTGGGCTTGATTCACGGTTCAGGTTGACCCGGTAGATCCTGTTCCGGTCGAACCTGAACCACTGCTGTCGGAACTTGTCGAGCCGCCTTTTTGCACCGGGGATTGGCCGAACGAATGCAATCCCCAGACCGCTCCAGCCGGCGACAGTCGCGACCGAAAGTGATTTCAATAAATTTCTGCGGTTCATTTCGCGCTCCTATCGATAGATTGGTTGCTGGCCGTATCCTTCCCATCGCCGGGCCCCGCGGGATGTGAGCATGCGATTGGATAAGATTCCTTTTCTCCGTCATAGCTGACTTCGGAAAGGGTAAGCACGTAAGAATTCGTATCCACCAGGCCCAGGTCAAATGTCTGCGCTTCTCCGGCTTTCAGCGTGAAAGTGGATGGCAGATCGACTTTTTGACCGTCGGGGCGGTCGAAGTGCTGCAAATCGTAGTGACTCATTTTGTTGTTGACGAATACTTGAGCGTTCCGGAAGGTAATGGGTCGCCGCGCATCGTCGTTTACCACCGACTTGGAAATTCCATAGGTCGAGGCGACATTGTTGACGATGGTCAGGCTGGCTCTTTCCTTCGCCGGATCCTTGGTGGGAGCATAGTTGATGAAAAACGCCGCGTAAGGAATTCGCGATCTCTCGGTGTGTCCGTCGGAGTACTCAAATACGTCCTGGAAATATACCTTCCAGTACTCTTTCGGCGTAAATGCAACTCGAAGGTCCACTCGGTCGTTCGTGGCGATCGGCTGAGAAAACGGGAACGAAACCGTCGAGTGATTTTCGTGAACCGCCGGGACAAACTCGCTCGTCTTGGCAGGCAGCGACGCTTCCACAAGCCTGGCGTCGCCCACAATCAGCGGACTCTTGTCAGTGCGAGCCACCGCGTCTAACACATCGCCGGGCGTGAGAATCTGGAAGCGATATCCCGTAGCAGCCTCGTTACTTGGATTCGGGAGTGTCGCCCGAATGAAGGTTTGAGCGTTGGATGGTAGAGAGACCGCGCAGATAGCCGCAGTCACAACTGCTGCGCAAAGCCAATTTCGATTTCGCATTGTTCACCTCGCCTCAACTGGTTTGTAGCGGTTTGTTGTGGTTTACCGAGTAGCCGCGGCCTGAACCTTCAAGCGGCGTTACCAAGCCTTTTCTAATGAGTGCAATAGCTACAGTTATCCCCCAGATAAGAAATGACGACAACTAACGATAAAGACCTGACTCAGTTTGCCTATCCCTCCGAAAGCCTCGCAACTGTACCTTGGTCCAGTTATCTGAACAGTTGGCTTTCTCAGCCTTCCTATACTGCGCTTATGCGGGTGCCGGCGACGCCAGGAATTCTCGCCATAAGCCCCTAGCCCCCGGTTTAACGAGCGAAAATGAAAGCTGATGTATTATTAGGCGCCAATCGTCCCATATTTCGGCCCTGATATACGCCCTGGAATTTCGCCCATGCTAAAAGCGTTCAGCAGTTCCAAAGCCCAGGAGATCGTCGCCGGCCTTCTGCTCGTAGTTGCCGGAGCCCTGTTTTACGCCGCCACCTATAACAGGTCGTCCTATGAATACATTTTGCGGGCCGATGAAGGCGTCTCCTTTGCCACCGCGATGCGAACCGTTCAAGGCTTTGTTCCTCAACGCGACTTCCCCAGTTACTACGGTCCAGTCATGCCTTACGTGTATGCGGCGGCGTTCAAGCTTTTTGGCGGCAGCCTTGCGGTGATGAGAGCTTTCTGGGCCTTTCTGAACGTGCTCTCCGTATTATTGCTCTTCAGAATTGCACGCCACCTGCTGCCTACGTGGATGGCGTTTCTAGCCGCCGTCCTGGTGATTGGCCAGCAACATCCCCCGCTCTACACCTACAACCATATTGGTCTCGTGCTTGCGATCGAGGGAATATTGCTGTTGATGTTGCGGGCGATGTCGAAGGGTGCTCCGAAATATTTCAAGTGGGCGCTTACTGCGCTCCTGCTCCTGGCTTTGCTCATCAAGTTCAATGAAGCGCTGGTTGTTCTCGTGGTGATTGTGGTCTTTTTGTGGATTAGCAAATTATGGATTAGACGCTCGGGATCAACCGGGCAATTGCCGCCAGCGATTCCTTTGAGAGACGTAGTCATTCCCGGCGCGCTGGCGATCGTGATATTTGCCGCAATCACGTTTGCCCTGAACGCGGGACTCACCCAGGCGGAATTTATGAGGAATTTCCCGCTGCTGCCGCAATATCAGGCGAGCATCGGCGGCTACAAGTATGTGTCGCTCGTTCTGTCGATCCCTTTCAGAACGCCCTGGGCAAAGATGACGGCCCATCGCTGGTATATTTTGTGGTACGAGAACTACGTATTCGCCATGCTGGCGAGTTTTGTTCTTGGAATCTTTTTCCTAATCGCTGCTGCGCAATTCTTCTTTCCGCGAACCTATCGCCGCACTATCGATCTTGTGCGCTGGAAATCGGTTCTGGTCCTGGCAGTCGCCGCAGCCACCTACCATGAGTTTTTTTTGACGGGAAACCACTGGTCCACTCCGATGTATATCGGCCTGTGCCTGGTGGCAATCGTATCCTTTATATGGCATGCGCTGGCTGGGTTTCCTCGTTTAAGGTACGTGCCGCTGTTGGCGCTGCTCTGCGTTTGTCTTGTCTCGGATGCCTTCTACATCGACGTCGTTCATCGAAAATATTCGGCTTTCTATCTGGATTCGCCCCGCGCCCGTATCTATAGCTCCGACGATAGCGATGCTCCGTTGGTAAGTGAAGTGGTCGAGTTCCTTGAGCACAACTCAAATCAGCAAGCGTCTATTGCCGCTTTTCCCCATGACGCGCTCTTGATTTACCTCGCGGGACGACGAAATGCTTTGCGGGACGATGATTATCAATGGATGCTTTTTCCCACCGAACAATCGGATGACGAGATCGTCCGCGAAATAGAAACCAAAAAAGTTTCTGAGGTCTTGATCTCCAATTTTGTCGGCATTCGCCACGGGCAGCCGGTCTTCTTCGGGCGCGATTATTTGCCGCATACGTTCAACTATCTGCAAGAGCACTACCGGCTGGTGAAGACCTTTGGCGATAATCCTCGCGCATATCAGGTTCAATATCTTCGATTGGACGACGCTGGGGATGCGGAGCAATCGCGCTGAGACTCGACCGGTCACTAACATAGTTAGCTTGGTGGTGTCGTGATTTCGGTTTGGCTTTCTTCGTGATCTTTGCGAGTCCTTAGCGTTCTTTGCGGTTAAAAGCTTTTGCTCCCGCAATTAAGACACTACCTTGCCCGGAGAAAACTTGTGTTAGACTCTTGCCGGAAAGACCGCGTGTCGCGGGTTCCGACGAGTGTTTGGGTTCGATTATTCCTATCTTCAATGGGTGGATCATGGCTTCTGTGAAAGACGCAATCGCAACGATGGTAAAGAACATCGGGGAAAAGACCGGCAAGAGTGTCCCCGAATGGATCAAGCTTGCCCGCAACACCGGATTGAAGAAGCATAAGGAAATAGTTACGTGGCTCAAGACCGAGCACGGAGTGTCGCACAGTTATGCGAATTACATTGCCTTGCAAACGCTGAAAGCGAGTGAAGGTCCCACTGTTGGCGGAGATGAGGTAGCGGCGTTATTCGCCGGCCCTAAGAGCGCGCTCAAGCCGCTTTACGATGAATTGGTGGCAACCGTGAAAACCTTTGGCAAGGACGTGGAGATTGCGCCGAAGAAAAATAACGTGAGCGTAAGGCGCAGCAAGCAATTTGCCCTGCTGCAACCTTCGACGGCAACGCGCCTCGATGTCGGCCTCATTCTGAAAGACGTGAAACCGGCGGGACGGCTCGAGGCTTCCGGAAGCTTCAACGCCATGTTCACGCACCGGGTGCGGGTTACCGAAAAAAAAGATATTAACGGCGAACTCAAGAAATGGCTGAAACAGGCCTACGAATCGGCATAAGCGACTTGACGTGTGTTAGAGGGCGATCTCAAGTCAGCTCTCTCGTTCAATGACCATCGCCATCCCCTGGGCCCCGCCGGCGGCAAGCGCAATCAGGCCCAGCTTTCCTTTCGTTCGATGCAGTCCGTAGGCCGCGCACAACAACTGCCGCAGCCCGGAAGTTGCCGGTGGATGTCCCAGAGCCAGCGCTCCGCCGCAAGGGTTGATTCGATCTTCGGGTAAAGCGAACTCGCGCTCCGCGTAAACACAGTTCGCCGAAAACGCCTCTTCGATTTCGATCCAATCCATTTGCTCGATGGAAGCTTCCGCCTTGGCCAACGCCGATTTTATCGCCGACAGCACTGCGCCGCCCATATCCGCAGCCGGCGCGGCCGTAATTGCCCAGGAGCGGATCGTCGCCAACGGCGCGTAGTTGCTGCGTTTGGCGAAAGAGCGATTCGCGAATGAGCGATTCGCGAATGAGCGACTGGCGAGCACGATCGCCGCCGCGCCATCCGCGAAGGCGCTCGAGTTGCCACGGGTGACTCGGCCTTTCGGTCCGAAAGGCGATTCGATTGAAGCCAGACTCCGCCGCGTCGGCCAGCGCATCTCGATCTGATCCTCACTTACTTCATTCGAGCCGGTTCTTTCGCCCGGCAATCCCAGGCCTTTCACGGGAATGACTTCATCTGCAAAAAAACCCTGGCGCTGCGCCTTCACCGCGCGCTTGCGGCTGTGAAACACAAATCCGTCGAGAGCGGAGCGGCTAATGCCGGCGTTTTGCGCGAAGCTCTCGGCCAGTTCGGCCATTCGCTTGCCCGAAAGATCGTCTATCGTGGAAGCTGCCACTGGGTCCTTATCCGTCGAAAGGCCGGGAAGCGGATGCGTGTTTTGCAGCGACAACTTCGCGGCGCGCGTCATACAGTCGGTGCTTCCCGCCAATACCACTTCGGTCTCTTGCAACAGAATCGCGCGCGCACCCTGGATGGCAGCTTCCAGTCCCGATCCGCAGAGTCGGTTCACCAGCACGGAGGGAACGGTCGGCGGCAAGCCGGCCCTGGCTGCCGCATATCTCGGAAGATGAACCGACCCGCCTTCCGTTTGATACATTACGCCCCAATAGAGACTGCTGATGTCGGCGGAAGCTAGCTGGCTTCGTTTGATCGCAGAATCGGCGACGAGACTTGCCAATTCTTCGGGCGGCGCGCTCACCAGCGGCCCGTTTTGGCGCATTTGCGGAATTCGCGCCCCGGCTAAGATCTCTACGGAATTTTTTCGCAAGAAGGTCAGACGTCCTGATGAATATTGGTTGGCAGCTGAATGACTGGCTGATCCGATGGATTGCCCCCAGCCCCGATGATCGATACCGGCCGGGTTGCAGGCCATTTAGAAACCGAGAACGATATGCCAAACAGCGCCGCAGCCATCACAATTAGATCGACGTAAAAAAGACTCAAGAACAATGTGTTGGGCACGCGAATCAACCGCAAAATCAAATCGGTCGCCACCACCGCCAGAGCGAAGCCGATTTGGCTGCCGGTCTGCGCGGGCGTAGTGCGGGGGTCCGGAAGCATGAAAAACGTGAACAGTTGAAAAGGAGCGCCGGTCATTAGTCCGAACGCCAGAATAAAAGACTCGTGGAAAAGCAAATAGCGCAACAGAGCCGACAGCATAAAGAAACCGATAAAAGAAAAGATCAATGCGAGGCGGCGAACCCTAAACAGAATCATCCCTCCCATGCTCAAGGCGATCCAAAGCGCGGTGGTGCCGCCGCCCCATTGATAACCGGGCGTAATCGAGGCCATCCCCAGCAACAGGACGATTGCCAGTCCGAAGTTGGTCGGATTGAAAAAATGCTTGCCCCGATATTTCACGACGTATTTGGAAGAGATCGAGAGAGCGCCGACCAGCACAAACGGCAGAACTCTGGGACCGGAATCGAGCAATAGCGCGAGACTCAAGCCGGAAATGAGACCGCTAAGCGGCGCAATAATTTTGCGACTAGTAGCGTAGGTAAATGTGAAATCGAGTAAAACGCAGGTGAGAAGCCCAGCCCATATTTGTGCCCTTGTCTGGCTGAAACCCAAATAATATTGCGCCAGCAAAACAAACAACACCAGCGTGCATACCATGTAGAAGCGCGGGTCTTTCCACGTTGGCAACCTTAACTTTGTCACGAAAGCCTCATTGCTCTCGACCGCGCTGTTCGCCTACTGCCCTGTCTGCGCGCTGGGCGCGGCGTCTATTCCATTCCGGGATGGATTGTTCGCCGAAGCCGAAGGTGACGCCGAAGCCGAGTTTTCTACAGGACTCGGCGCGGCAACCGCACCCGGCCAGCTCGATACATCGTAAGAGCCGACAAACATCGTCGCCAACAGGATGATCGTATCGACGAAAAAAAGGCTGAGAAATAAAGAAACGTCCGCCCTGAAGGTGCGCAAAATAAAATCACCGAGCGCCACCGCCGCGGCGAAGGCGATCTGGCCGCGCGGTTTGGTAGGCGTAGTCCTCGGGTCGGGCAGCATGAAAAATGTGAAGAGCTGGAAAGGTGCGCCAGTCATCACGCCGAACGCCAGCGATGCGTTTTCATGAAAAAACAAAATCAGAGCAAGCGCGGAAATCACGAAGAATCCGAGAAAGGAAAAAATCAGCAGCAGACGCTTGACTCGGAACAGCGTCATGCCGCCCATGCTCAGGGCGATCCACAACGCCGTTGTTCCACCGCCCCATTGATAGCCGGGCGTAATCGATCCAATCCCGAGCAGCAATAAAATTGCCACTCCAAAATTCGTTGGATTGAAGAAATGTTTGCCCTTGTACTGCACCACATATTTCGAGCTGATCGCCAGCGCCCCGCAAAGAAAGAACGGCAGCAGCCGCGTTCCTGAATCGAGCAGCAACGCCAGGCTCAAGCCGGAAACGATCCCGCTCATGGGAATGGCGATTTTTCCGCTGGTGTAATAGATAAAGACGAAGTCAAGCACCGTACATGTAAGAAAGCCCACGACAATCTGCTGCCGCGTCTGGCTGAAGCCCAAATAAAGCTGGGTGAGACCCAGAAAAAGCAGAAGCACGCCCACCATGTAAACGCGCGGGTCTTTCCTGGACGGCGTGACAATCTGCATTCGATTCCTCTTACGATCAGTTCTTCCACAGCAGGTCGAGGTCGGTGTTGATATAAGTTTCCAGCCCCCGCACCGAATCGATATATTTTGGCAAGTCCCTCGGCGGAGTATTCAAGCGCTCGTCGAATCCACGGAAATCGCCGAATCGAGCTTTGCCCTGTTGCCACCAGTTCCGCGCCGCCGTCAACAGCGCCTGTTGCTCGCGGTCGTCCATGGTTGAGTCGGCGAGTTTGACGTAACTGTCTCCGAGCGCGCGATAGGCCTCCGCAATCACCAGCGGCGGATGTTCTTTCAGCGCAGGCAAATTCGACAACGCAATACAGGTTTTCAAATCGCTCACCGCCAACGGCAACTTCCCGGCAATCTCCGGCCAATATAGATAATTCAGGCCGCGCGCATAGAGTGCGGCGATGAGATAAGGCTTCCGATCCAGAGCCGAACTCAGCGCCTCAATCGAGCGCGAGGAAAGCTGCGCCTTATGTTCGCGCCCGCCCTGCCGAATCATCAGGTCGACATAGGAGAGACCGAGTTGCAACTCGCTCTCCGGCGTGTTGCCACTTGCGGTTGCCGTGAAGGCGCGAAACAACTTTGCCGGCTGCTGCGCATCCGGAGATATTCTGCTGCTATTAGCTTCGTCGGTGGGCGCCGAGTCCGGATTCTTCGCAATCGCCGCCAGGTCAGGGGGAAAAGATTGAACCTTCAAAGCAAACTGGCCCTCGCGAAGTCCGAGATAGCGGACGGCTTCGCGAAAGTGGTTGCCGGCGCATAAATCCGAAGGAAATTTTTCAAGAGTTTCAGTAAGCGAGTTGACCTGCTGCTCAAGCTGAGAAGCATCCAAACTTGTCGGAAGGTCGGCGCAATTGAAGGACGAATCTGTTTGCGGCATGCCCATGTCTGCCATGGTTATGCCCGGCGGCACCGCCGGTAAACTGAGCATCGTGCGGCGCGCCTGATATGGTCCCCACACAAAAGCCCGAAAAGGAAACCACAACGCCGCAAGCAGTCCCGCCAGCAGAATAAAGGTAAGAGACTGCCTAATTCGATTCTGTGATGTCATGGTAGGCATCTATTTTCAAGTCGCTGAGAGCTTCCACCTTGCCGTCGGGCCACGTGATAGTCATTCGCTTGACGGACGTGTCCAGCCCCAGGCCGAAGCGAACTCGAGGATCGCTTTGCGAGGCGAACCCGTTGCCCCGCGAGACTTCCGCAGTCTGTCTGCCCAATGCACTCGCAATTTCCACGCGCGCGCCGATCGCATCGCGATTCGATGTGGAACCATTTCCATGCAGCGACAACCCAATCCAATGCGGACACTGCGCGCCCGAGCAGCGCCGGTAAAGTTCGTTGAGATATAAAAGCGCGGGCTGGCCCTGATTGCTGACAAAGAAGTCCGGGCTGCCGTCATTCTTGAAGTCCGCGACCGCCGCTCCACGCCCGTCGTAGGTATCGTTAATCCCGGCCACTTCGGCCATTTCCACGAAGTGGTTCCCTTCGCGGACGAAAAGGCACGACCTCTGATATCCCGAAAGGCTTCTATCTTCCATTGGAGGCCAGTTCTGCGAGTCGGAGGTGATCGTCCGGTAATCGCTCACCATGTTCTGCAACTCGTACCAGTAACTCTTTGCCGGATTCGCGGAGACGAACCCGTTCAGCACAAGAAGATCGAGCCAGCCGTCGTTATTAATGTCGGCGAATTTTGCGCCCCAGGACCAGCCGCAATTTTCCACTCCCATTTCTTCCGCTTTATCGTCGAAGTTACGGCCGCCGGGCCGCGAGCTGTCGGGAAAACTCGTCCACATCATGTTGCCTTCGGGCA
Source organism: uncultured Acidobacteriota bacterium (assembly GCA_963755225.1). GTDB lineage: Bacteria > Acidobacteriota > Terriglobia > Terriglobales > Acidobacteriaceae > Sulfotelmatobacter. The sequence continues at coordinate 115,168 of CAVWJE010000017.1, read as the reverse complement.
AAATGCGAGGCTGTGTGACATTGGTGACATAAATGCCCTGATAGCCGCTATGGTCGTAGTCGCCGAAGTCCACGTTCATTCCTTTTTTTGTGTCACGGCCAATTTTGTCGGCGGTGATGCCGCCTTCCACCCGCACGAACTTGCGCCCGCCGCGCGGATTCGGAACGTTCATATAAAGATCGTCCGCGCCGAAATCGTTGGCGACATAAATGTCGGGCCAGCCGTCGTTGTTTAAGTCGGCCGCGCCAATCGCGAGCGCCCAACCGGTGCTGGTCAAGCCCAATTCCTCGTGCATCTCGCGAAAGTGGCCGTTGCCCTCGTTGTGATAAAGCAGAATGCCTCCGCCATTGGCTGCGTCGTTGAATGATTCGGCCATAAAGTTTGTGCTGGTCAAATGCCACAAATCGAGCCGCTCCGATGTTTCCCGGCGATTCACATCCCGATAGTGCGAGGGAAAGTAATTCGCGACCAGCAGATCGAGTTTGCCGTCGCGGTCAAAATCAAACCACAGGGCGCCCACGCCGTAGCCGACATATCCCACTCCAGCCTTTTCGGTGACGTTGACAAATTTGCGTCTGGCAATCCCGTTCCCGTCTTTTACCGGCTGGCCTTGAGCATCAAGCATGGGCTCATTGTGAAAAAGCAAATTACCGCTGCCTTCGCGCACGATCAGCAGATCGGGAAAGCCATCATTGTCATAATCTCCCCAGGCCGCCGCCATGGAGGAACCGGTTTCGTTCAAGTTATCCAGGCCAACTTCGGAGGTCACATCCCGAAACTGCGGCACGCCATCTTTTGTGCCCTCGTTCCTCAGCAATGCATTCTTCGAGCCCAGCGCGCAATTGGTGAGAAAAACCGAAACGTTTCCCGAATTCTCATAATCGGCGGCCGATGCCGAAGCCCCTACCGCCGTCATCCACGGCATAATATTTTCCAGCCGCGAGTCGAACAGCGGTTTTGAATTTACAAAAGTGATTCCCGCCGCTTTGGAAACTTCCCTGAAATGGATAAGAGAAACCGGCGACCCGGCCGCGGAATGCGTGGGCTTCCAGGTTGTCGCCAGGAAAGTCCCGATGCAGACGATCAGAATCGCCGCCAGTGTGAGCGGATTGGGAACCTGCCAGTTTTTGGAGTGCCGCATTTCCAGCTCCCTACGCTACGGACTCGACTGAACGCGCGAATGCCATTGCGCCTTCAGACTCGTTTTTCAATTTGAGTTCCAGCGCATGCCTCCACTGTTCATAAGTCCTGGTTTCTGCTTTGAATTCTTTGTAAGTCGCAGCCGCATCTTTCACTGTGTCCAGAAGCTGGGGCTGCCGCTCGCGCAGCAATTTCTCGACAAACTCCGGATCGACGTAATAACGCGCGAAGAGACCGGTTGTCAGTCCCAGGCGAAACGACAACGTCGCTGCTATAGCGGGCGGATACGTGACGAGCGAACCTGACGATACGTTTTCGCATCCGGCAAAGCCGGTGGCTAGGCCATAACCCGCAAGGCATTCGTTCCTGCACTCCTCCGGCAGCCGCGAAATTAAAGCCTCAAATGCGGCGAAGTCGGCAACGAGGAACCACAATGCACGGCCCGCGCCCGCATAAAATCCGCGACGAACGGCAGGCTCAAGGTTCAGTCCGGAGCTGAGCAAATCGGGATTTTTGTGAAAGCCAAAAACAAATTTCTGAAAGGCGTAGCCGTCGAAAAACAATACGCGCAGCGAAGGATCGATACGGTCCTCGAATTTAGCGATCGAACTTGCGGAAATCCGGGATGTCCAGAACTTCTGCAACCCCGTGGAAAATCCAGTGCCGATAATGAGAAGAAAAACAAATTGCGGATGCTCATTCCAGAATGTTTTCAACGTTTTTCGCGCGCGCCAGGGCGCTAGCCGGCACGAAACGGTCAATCCGGCACAAGCGCCCTCCACAAAAAACGGCCTCTCGAATTGCGTGAGGTTTTCATAGGATCGCCGAAGTCTCGAGTTGTACGCCGCGACTCCATCGGCAAGGCCGGCGAGGAAGGCCTTCACTGCGCCGGTGCGGGCGGCAAAATCCCGCTCATTGCCGGCGGCGCGAAGCATATGCACTGGCGACAGCCTGCGAGTAATCGCCGCCATAACCAGCGGCACTACATAGGTCGCTAGAAGATAGATCGCAAGAACGCAGATCGCCAGAACAGAGAGCGCAAGAACAGAGAGCGCTGTTGCGAAGACAATCATGCGGTCGCCTCCGGCTGCGCGAAAACACAGGCCGCGTTAAATCCGCCGAAACCCGTCGCAGTCTTCACCCAGTTTTCAACGCGGCAGGAAGTGTGACGCGTAACCGGCTGCACCCCAAGTTTTTCGTCCCGCACGGTCCAGTTCAGAGTTGGAAGCACCGTGTCATGAGAAAGCCCGATGAGAGTGAGAATCAGTTCCAGAAGGCTGCTCCCGGCCAAGGTATGCCCCACATAAGGTTTGAGAGCGGTGATGAGCGGCTTCTCTGCATTCTTTCCGAAGACGCGCGTAATCGCTTCCGCCTCGTAACGATCCTGCATCGCCGTGGCCGCGCCATGCGGCACCAGCAGATCGATGGCGCCCGGCTTCTTGCCCGAGCGGTCAAGCGCTTCCCGAAGAGCCTGATGATAAAAATTAGGCGAGACGCAGGGCAGGCTTAACTTCCACGCGTCGCTGTAGAAAGATCCGGCAACATATTCGGTGTAGATACTGGCATTGCGCCGCTGCGCCGATTCGAGTGTTTCGATGACGATCGCGCCTGCGCCTTCGCCCAAAATAAATCCGCTTCGGTTCGCGTCGAAAGGGCGCATCACGCCATCTGCCGCGCACGTCCTTGCAGCCTTCAACCACAAATACCGGGTTAGCAGCCGCGGAGAATCGCCACACACGATCACCATTGCATCCGCGTGCCCGGCGCGCACCCACTGCGCAGCCGCTTCCAGGGCGTAAAGGCCCGACGAGCAGGCATTATTCACCGACATTGCTGGCCCGTGGGTTTGCAGCAGCCGCGTCAACTGTTGCAGCAACACAAAAGAATGCGTCGCGTAACCGGCGCTTTCCACCTGCGCATATAGGCCCTGAATATGCTGCAAAGGACGATGCCCGTTTTTTGGCTGAGTTTCGAGCGCCTGCCATATCTGGCGCGTGTACTCGTCAAAGCCGGGATTCTCATGCGAAACCATCAAACCGACGCGATTGTCCCCGTGAGTGAAGACAAGGTTGCTGTCTTGAAGCGCCAGCTTTGCCGCGGCCAGAAATAAATGTAGATCGCGGCTGTTGCCGCCCATCGCGGCCGCGGCGCGTCCCGCCTCGGCGAACACAGTCGTTGCAGGTTCCTCGACTGGCGCAGCCAGAAGCGGATAAGACTCCCACTCCTCACCGCCAATACTGTGTTTCACCTGCGACGCAGGCGGAGGGCCCGTCTGCAATCCCTGCCACACGGCATCTTTGCCCGCACCCAGCGCCGTGACCGGCCCAATTCCCGTGATGACAATTGCGTTTCTCATACCAAAGCCATTTTTTCCAAAACCCCTTCGCGCCCCCTTCAGCCGGCTGTTCTCAAGCTCTGCCCGGCGGCGGCAGGCGCCAAACCTGGCTTCCGCTGCCGTGCGCGCTGAATGCATTTACCAGGAAATACGGCTTCGTGACCTTAACTTTCTTGTGCAGCAAATTGATCGGCTCAAGTTTGCGGTCATATCCCGCCCGCCCGCTCGTCGGAGGGCAGTATCCCTTTTCCGCACAGTAAATGGCGGCGGCAATGCTAAGTAAAGAACTCGAGGCCGCACACTCGCCGAAGGCCGCTTTCACGCTCGTAACGGGAACCAGGTCGCCGAACGTGGCGGAGATTGCGCGCGCCTCGATATCGTCACACTTGCTTCCGTTGGCGCTGGCCATAATGCATCCGACTTCGGCGGCACTGATGCGGGCATCTTCCAGCGCGGCTTGCATGGCCGCCATGTAAGTAGCTGCGGTTTGGTTGCCGTGTGAAACCCCGCTACGGCCAAGCAAGAGCGCGCGCACATTGGCGCCGGAACTTTGTTCGCGCGCCGCCGCTTCGACAATCATGGCAACCGCCGCTTCGCCGGGAACATATCCCGCCCGCTTTGCACCGAACGGCGCTGGCACTTGCCAATCGAGATCGTCGGTCGTTTCCAGAATCGGCAGCAGTTCCTGCGACAGGCCTTCGCTGGTCACCACCACGACGCGGTCCGCCGCGCCAGCCTCTATCAGTTGGTGCGCGGTTTCGAGCGCGTCCATTCCCGAGAGACCTTCGTTGGAAAGCGAAATATTGAACGCGGAAGCTCCAATGCTGACGGAGAGGAAACTGGCGGCGGCATGCAGGATCGTATTTGGAAACTGCATGGGGCTCGCGCGATTCAGGCCGAATCGCCTCATGTCTGCGCGATAGTTCAGCAAGCTGTTCAGATTGCCATACGCCGAAGCGTGTACCAGTCCAAGGCGAGGATCGGCGGGAGGCGGCGATCCATTTCTCGGCAAGATCGCCTCGGTCGTTTTCAGCGCCAGCGCCGTTGCGCGGCTCGATGGGCCAGCGATTCGGAGTCACGGTCTTAATCGCCGAGGAAACGCGCGCGACCGTCGCCGCCGGCGCGCCCGCCTGAAACACGAACTTCTTAACGCCGGACTCGCCTTTCAGCAGCTTGCGCGTAATTGCGGCGGGAGACTGGCCCAGCGCACAAATCATGCTGAGTCCCGTTACCGCCATTTTGCCGCTCTTGCTCATACTTGTCTTCGTATGCGTCTCTTAAGTCTTTTTGCGACTCGCAGGCCTAGCAGGCCGACAACAATAAAGAACAATTCGTGCCGCCGAAGCCCGAGGAGTTCTTGATTACCGTCTTCACCGCCATCGGACGCGGCACATTGGGCACGCAATCGACATTGCACTCCGGATCGGCTTCCTGAAAATTCCAAGTTGGCGGTATGCACTTGTGCTTAATGGCGAGCAGGCAGCCTATAGTCTCGATCGCGCCTGCCGCTCCCATCGTGTGACCCAGCACGGCCTTGAACGAACTGGTGACGATCTTTCGTCCTTTCCCGTTCAAGCCCGCATTCAGCGCCAGGCTTTCGGATTTGTCGTTGGCTTTCGTCGCCGTACCGTGCGAGTTCACATAATCGATCTCCTCCGGGCGGCATCGCGCCATTTTCATCGCGCCTTTCATCGCCCGGATTAACCCTTCGGCCTGTGGATGAGGGTGAATCACGTGAAAGCTATCCGCTCCGAGACCGAAGCCGCGGATTTCGGCATAGACCTCCGCCCCTCGTTTGGCAGCCGATTCCAAAGTTTCCAGAACTACAAATCCCGCGCCCTCGCCGATCAGAAATCCCGAACGGCCCCGGTCAAAAGGCCGCACCCGATCTCCAGTAAGCAGGTGCAGGCTGGAAAAACCGGCAAACGGCACGTCCGAAATCGTGTCAAAGCCGCCTGCCAGCATCGCATCGGCCCGGCCTTGTTGCAGTTGCAGCATCGCGTAGACGATCGCGATCGATCCCGCCGCGCAAGCCGCGGGCACAGCCGAGACCGGCCCTGTCACCGCGAATGTCCGCGCCAGAAAGTGCGCCGGACTATTTACCAGCGCGAGTTCGGGTACGGCAATCTTGCTGTAATTGACTCCGGTATCGAACCCGCCCATGGCGGTTCCAACCGCCATGCCGATCCGAATATTCGGTCCCGTTTGAATGCCAGCATCGCTCAACGCTTCCCGGCAGGAATCCACCGCAATACGGCCAGTGTCGGCGCCGTTCTCGGGCTTCGCTCCGTTCCCATTCCCCGGCACCCGGCAAACCAGCTTGCAGCGCATCGATTCCGATTGCGGCCAGGGTGGCGGCGATTGGTGCGATGTGCCATTAAGAAGACCCTGCCAAAAATCTCGCTGTCCGTTTCCCGCCGGCGAGCACACGCCGATCCCGGTAACCACGATTCGACGGCGCGAGTTTCCCTTGCCATCAGACATGCAGAGCCATCAGGGTTTGAACTAAATTGATCACGGCGCGCGGCGTCACCATCCGCTCGATCTCCGCGTCGGGAATATTGATGTTGAATTCGCGCTCGATATCCATCACCAGTTCCATGGAAGTGATCGAGTCGATTCCCAGATCTTTCAACGGCTTATCCAGATCGACATTCGCGCTCTTGATCTCGGCCACATGGCGCAGATGATGCACGACTCGCTTCTTAACCAAATCGTCGGATTTCATGGAAATGTTTCTCCTTCATCCTTTGCGATGGGCGGCAAAAGAGGAATGAATAATACACGGGCAAAATCAACGCGGCGAAGCTGCTACTCAGCCCGCTGAATTCTCCCAGCCTTTCAATCCTCTGTTTTCAGGAGTTTGCGCTTGCTGGGCCAGTAGATTGCCCAACCTCTGGCTGTCCCTTGGCTGAACCTAAGTACAGTTGCCACATGCCGGAGATTCGAAGATTATCTAGCCTCGGATTGGTGTTGATGTCGATGTGTGATTTATCCGAAGTGCCGAGTAGGCCGGTGTCGATTGACCCTATGTCGAATAACTCGATGCCGAATAACTCGGAATTACTCCCGATTCTTTGCCGCCTTAATTGACTAAAGGCCGTTGTAATTCACGCATCGCTGATGCCCGTAAGAGGTCCCAAGTGAAAGTTCTCCTGCTCTTCGCGAATACTTTGGCCGACAAGAAAAACCGCAGCAAAGCGGCGCGGGTAGGCATTCTTCCGCCTCTGGGCCTGGGATACATTGCCGCCGTTCTTCAACGCAGCGGCCACACCGTGAAAATCATAGACACCCGCCTCGACCTATGGAGCCCGGAACTGGCTCAGGAAATCGAAGAGTTCAATCCGGGAGTTGTGGGCATCTCCATTTTTGTAATCTCCGAGATCGAAGGTTACCGATTAGCCACGGAAATTAAGAAAGTTCTTCCGTACGTTCCGGTTGTCATGGGCGGGCCGCAGGTCGGCTATTTTCCGAAAGCGCCTCTGGAGCGTTGCCCGGCCGTTGACATTACAGTGCAGGGCGAAGCGGAATACATCATGCGCGATCTGGTCGAGGCGCTTGAAACCCGCGGCAGCCCGGAGGGAATCCACAATATCTTCTATCGTGGAGCGGATGGCTCGATCATTGCCGGACCTTCAACCTCTGCCGTGCCTGATCTTGAGGAATTGCCATTGCCAGCGCGCGAGCTGATGGAATTAGACCGTTACGCGCCCGAGGTCTACGAGTTTCAAAGACTGCCCGCAACCAACATTCTGGCTACCCGCGGCTGCGCCTACGGGCAATGTACCTTCTGCTTCGAAGCGGGCCAGTTCAGGACGAAGTACCGTTATCAATCCGCCGCCAAGCTGATTCGAGAGATCGAGGGACTGCGCGACGAATATGGCATTCGCGAGGTCGTATTCAACGACGACGATTTACTTTCCAACGGAAAGCTTCTTACCGAGTTTTCCGAACTGGCGATCCAGCGGAAACTGGGCGTGCGTTGGAGCTGCTGGGGCCGGGTAACGCCTTGCAATAAAAAGTTGCTCGATACAATCGCGAAAGCCGGCTGCTGGCTGGTCTCTTTCGGAATCGAATCCGGCAACCAGGATCTGCTCGACAAACTCCAGAAAGGCATGACGCTCGAAAAATGCCGCCAGGTCGTTGCCTGGGCGCACGAGGCTGGCATCGAAACGCATGGAACCTTCATGATCGCGATTCCGGGCGAAACTCCGGCAAAAGCGCAGAAGACCATCGATTTTTCCATCGAGCTGGATCTCACCTACGCCGCGTTTATTCCCACACACCCGCTTTATGGCACGCCGCTCTTCGAAACCTGCATCAGCGAAGGAAGGCTGGTAAAGTCCCCTTATTCCCACGAGCCGCTTCAGACCCGCTATCTTCCCAGAATCTCCTATGTGCCCGAGGGCTATGAGAATGAGCAACAAGTGGAGGAGATGCTGGCGCGGGCTTACCGGCAATTCTATTTCCGTCCCGCGTACTGGGGAAAGCACTTGAAAAAACTGGTTTCCGGTTATTCGGTTCGAAAGTACTGGATTGGCGCTAAGTTTGCCCTGGCTCTCTCCCGTAACTGGATCAATGAAGAAGATAGCAAGTTTGCCGTGCGCTATAGTTCCACTCCCGTCTATGACGTGGTCAAGAAACCGATAACTAATGGGTTGTTGGCGATAACTCCGGCTGAGCCGGAAACACACCAAATGATTTGAGTAAGAATGTAAGTTACGATTGTTTCCCAGTTGATCGACCTACGGCCCAACACGCAAGCGAAAAGTAGCTCTGGTATTCCCTGGTGAACCGGCTCAGTCAGCATCGGCGAATTCAAAGGTTTTCTTCCGGCACGCCGTTGACTTGCCGGCTGGCGCTGGTATTGGCCGTGACCGCTGCGGCATGGCTGGCTTCAGCAATCGCCGCGAACACCCATTCGTTGAACGATGACCTGAAACGGGTAACGGATATCTTGAATCCCATCGGCGATTCTTCCGCAACTCTCGAAGTAACCGAGCGGAATGGCGATCGGCTTTCCTCGAGCAGTTCCTATCAGGCGGTTTTTCACGGGCAAGATCTGATGTTGCTGCGCAAGACCGCGCCGGCAAAGGACGCCGGACGCACGATTCTTCTGCAACAAAACCGCATGTGGGTGGAACTCTCCGCCGCCCGCAAGCCTTTGCAATTGCCGCTGGAGCAGCGTTGGAATAGCGACGCGGCCTACGCCGATCTGGCCCGCGCCAACTTCAGCCGGGACTATCGCGTCGAGCGAGTCGAGGCTGACGGAGCGCCTCGCACCCAACATCTTTTCTTGCGGGCTCTGAGCGACGATGTTCCCTACGCCGCGGTTGAACTTTGGGTCGACAAGCAAACCGGTTATCCCCGCCGGGCCCTTTTCACCACTTCATCGAAAGCCCTCGCGCGCGATTGCACCTATTCTTCTTATCGCAACGTTCTCGGCAGAATTCGCCCCACGCAACTCAGCTTTTCCGATCCCGGCCGTCCCGGATGGCAGGCTGAATTAGTTTTCCGCAACTGGACGCCAGCCAAAGCGGATTCCCGATTATTTCAATACAGCGCTCTCGGTAAAGAGGAATCGGTTGTCACAGAACCAAAGCGAGTTCGCGAGAGAGTGCAGGAGAGAGTTCCCGAAGGCGTTCGCGCCGCATTGCCCGAGAGAGATTCTCCCGATGAAATGGTTCCGGTTCCGGCTGGATCGTTCGTAATGGGCCGGGATAACGGCTTTCCCGACGAAGAACCGGCGCATGAAATCTCCCTGGCCGCTTTTTGGATCGACCGCACCGAAGTGACCGTCAAGCAATATCGTAAATTCCTGCGAGCCAAGTCCGAGGCATTGCCCGCGTCGCCAGCAAGTCCTTCCATGCCGAAAGATTATTTTGTAAATCCTTCATACAGTAACTTTCCCATGGTCTCGATTTCGTGGTTCAAAGCGAATGAATATTGCCGCTGGATGAGCAAACGCCTGCCCACCGAAGCCGAATGGGAGAAAGCCGCGCGGGGAACGGATCGACGGCTCTATCCCTGGGGCAACGTGTGGGATGAAGATCTGGCCAATAGCCGCGAGAGCGCAGTCAGCTCAATGAGCGACAAATTGGTCCACTTCACCAACGAAGTTGCGAGCGTCCCACGCAATGCCAGTCCCTATGGCGCATTTGATATGGCGGGCAACGCCTGGGAGTGGGTGGCGGATTGGTACGAGCCTTATCCCGAAAGCCACGATCAAAGCCCATATTACGGGAAAAAATATAAAGTAATTCGCGGCGGATCGTGGGTGAGCGGCGCGCTTTCGCTGGCAACAGTTGCGCGCGATTTTTCCGATCCCGCGGCCGGTTTCGATTCCATCGGCTTTCGCTGCGCAAGATAAATTGCGAGATAAACGCGAGATAAGAATGACCATGTTGCGAACCATCGCCGGCACCGAAGTTGACGCGCAAGAGATTGCCGCCTGGAACGATCACATGTTCCATAGTTATGGATCGGACCGGCTTTATTACCATCCTAATTTCCTGGTGCGAAAGATTCAGGCGCGGCGCATTCGGACCATTCTCGATTTTATGGAGGTGGAACCCGCCGACGCGGTCCTCGACGTAGGCTGCGGAGAGGGTCATCTCTTCACGCGCTTGCCGCACTCCGCCCGTCAAGTGGGCGTGGATTTGTGCGCGAGCGCCCTAACTCTTGCTGAGCGGCGCAATCCGGGCGTCGAATGGATTCAGTCCGACGTCCATTGCATGCCTTTTGCCGCGCATACCTTTGACAAAGTGTGCTGCTCCGAGGTGATTGAGCATGTGCTCGATCCTCTTCGCCTGATCCAGGAGTTGTCTCGCGTAGTAAAACCGGGGGGACGAGTGGTGCTGACCGTGCCCAGCGAGAAGACCATGAATCGCATCAAGGACCCCATTCTCGGAAACCCTCTTGGCCGCCGGCTTTTTCCCGGTATTCCACGGCGGACAGAGTGGCACTTAACGGAATATAGTCCGCACCTTCTGCGCGAGCAGGCCGGGATCTTTTTTCGGATTAACCGCGAGAAGGCTTTGCCCTGGCCCTGGCTGGGCCTCGGATACGGAGTTCTATGCACCCCGAAATGACATCGGGAAGCGTCGCCGGTAGCGGCAAAACCAGTTTGAGCGTGGTATTGCTCTGCTTCAATGATGCCGAAGTCATCGGCCATTGCGTTACGCAGGCGTTCACAATCCTTGCGCCTCTAACCAGCGGCCTTCAGGTGATTGTCGTTGAAGATGGAAGCCACGACCATAGCCGCTCCGTCCTGCTGCGGCTCAAGAACTTGCATCCCCGGCTCGAAGTGATTTTTCATCCGCGAAATCGCGGATACGGACGAAGTCTGGCCGAAGGCATCCAGGCTGCTCGCAATGAATATGTGCTCTGTTCTGACGGGGACAATCAGTTCGATTTCAACGATGCGGCTCGATTTCTGGATGTAGCCGATGGCCGGGCCGAGATTATTAGCGGCGTCAGACGGCCTCGGGCCGATCGATGGTATCGGCGCGCTCTCGGCTGCCTCTGCAACACGGGCGTGCGCGCGATATTCTCATTGCAAGCCGCGGACGTGGATTGCGGATTCAAATTAATGAACCGCCAGGCCGCGCAATCTCTCTTCCCGCTCCGATCCAACATGGCCGTTTGGATTGAGGCCATGGCCAAGGCGGAGCGGCATAAATATCGCTGCATAAACATGGCCGTCCATCATCGTCCGCGAGAAAGCGGCCAGTCTACCGTGTTCAATCCGGCTGGAATTACCCGCCTGCTCTGGGAGATATTAAGCTTGATCGCGCGATTCAAACTGCCGGCTTCTCGGAAAAAATCCGGGAGCGGCAATGAAACCGAGTTCCAACAAGGGGAGGCAAAGATGAAGCCGATTCGCTTGGGTCTATTGGCGCTATTGCTGTTTGGCGGGATTGCGCTCAAACCCTGGACTGCCACCGCCCAAAAACAAAGCGGCGATCCGGAAGTGATCGTTAAAAACGCCCAGCCCGGCGACTTTCATGCCACGCCCATCATGCCTCCGTGCTTTCTCGGCGCCATGCAGCGCATGAATCCCGAGACCGGCGCCGCCGTATTTCTGGTCCGAGTCGAGGCCAAAGATGGCTGCGTTGTCCCGTTGCATTGGCACACTTCTGGCGAACAAATCACCGTGGTCAGCGGCATAGTCACGCTCAAGATGACGGACGGCACGAATGTCGAACTGAAGGAAGGCGGCTACGCTTATATTCCGCCGAAGCATGTCCATCTTTTTAGCTGCTCGGGACCGTGCGTCCATTTCGTGCAGAGCGATGGTCCGTACGATATTCACTACGTCAACAAAGAAGGCAAAGAAGTGCCGCTGGCCGAGGCGTTAAAGGGATCGCAGTAGCGGTGCGGCTTTGAAGGGGGTCTGCAATGGTCGCCGACAGCAACAAGCATCGAGGGTTCGCGGCCCATGGCCCGGTTGCGGTGGTCGGCTCGAATTGCCCGTTGGGAAGGCATCTCGTCGAACATCTCCTGGCTGCGGGAAGGACCGTCCACGCATTTTGCCGCGTCGGTTGGAGCGTTCCGTGGCAGTGGACGACGCACCGGGCATTTCGGAGCGCGGAATTTGACCTCGTCGATGCAGCCGCTCTCGCCCGAGGCCTTGAATCGGCCAGCCAGATCGTATGGCTCCCGCAGTTACGGGAAGAATGTGATCGAAGTGGCGGCCTGGATTCAAACGTCCACGCCCTGCATCTGGTTTGCGAGCGGGCGCCGCGCCATCCGCGGAAAATCGTTCTGCTCTCTTCCGGCGGCTCGGTGTATGGGAATCCAGTCTCGCTCCCGGTCCCCGAAACGCATCCCTGCCGGCCCATTGGGCCTTACGGTTTGTCGAAGAAACTGCTGGAAGACTGCCTCAGGCAAAATATCGAACGCACTCCCGGCCTTTCCGGCGTGGTCTTGCGCTCCGCCAATATCTATGGAGCCTACTGGCTGGAAGCGGGTGCCCGAGGCTGCATCGGAGCTTTCGCTCGATCTCTGCTGGCCGGCGATCCTGTAACGCTTATCGCGGGCGGCAAGGCCCTGCGGGATTTCGTCCACGTGAGTGACGTTAACTGCGCAATCGTTGCGGCTCTAGCTTGCGAACAGCGCCTTGCGATCTGGAATGTGGGCAGTGGAGTGGGCATCGAAATTCTTGAAGTGCTTTGCACCATCAGCCAGATTTTGAACCGCGCGCCGTCGGCAATTATTCCGAGCAATGCGCGTCCCTCCGATGTCGATCGCATCGTGCTGGATATCGGACGAATTAAGCGCGAGAGTTCCTGGCGGCCGAGCGTACCTTTATATGAAGGCTTGAGATCGGTGCTGAGCGCCAAACGGCTATCACGGGCTACAGACGGGCAATATCGCGATCTCGCCGCGGTCAGGTGAAAGTGGAAATCCTAGCGTTTCTCCGATTCTTCTTTGGCGAGGCGCACTTTCGCGGCATCGAGTTTCTTCTGTGTCGCCGCGAATAGATCGTTGTCCACTTCCGCCGGATGGTCTTGTTCCACTCTTGCACGGCGCGCTCCCAGTGGGCCGCAGCCAGCTTGAGCCGGCCGGTCTTCTGGTAGAGATCGCCAAGGTGATCCTGCACAGTTGGGTCGGACATTCATGTGCAGCGCGGCCTTGTTCAGGCTTTCTTCGGCAAGATCATATTTGCCCAGTCGGAAATAAGCCCAACCCAGCGAATCAAGATAGGCACCGTTGGTAGGCTCGAGGCTCACGGCTAGTTTAATGTAGTTGAGCGATTTTCGAAATCCACGTCGCGGTCCGCATTCATGTATCCCAGATAGTTCAGTGTCGGCGCAGCTTTGCGGATTGATGCCAGCACTTTCTTGAATTCGGTCTTCGGACGCGTCGATATTTCTTCTCGCGCTCATAAGTCGAGCCGCGCAGAAAGTAAACATATTCTTTGTCCTCGGCCTTGGTGGAAAGTTGTTCCGCCTTGTTGAGAGCCTCTTCGGCGTCGCTCCAGCGGTGCAGACGCGTGTATTCATAATGGACAGCCGGAGTAAACCTCGCGATCTTCGGGCGTGCCTTTGAGCAGCGAGCGCACGTCGCCGAGCGGCTTTTCGGGATCGCCGGTGTCGGCCAGTTGCGCATCCAGCACCATGCGGATCTCGCGGTCGTTCGGCAGTTTCTGCGCGGCTTCTTTCGCGCAGCCGTGGCCTCCGGCCACTGCTTGGCTTCGCGGTAGGTATCGATCACGTCCTGATAGCCGGTGCGCGTATTGTCGTCGCCCAGCGGGATCATCTTGCGGAAAGTTTCCACCGCTGCCGGATAATTTTCCTGGTCGCGATAGACCATTCCAAGCCGCTCGATAAAATAGCGCGGTTGTTGCGGTCCGATTGAGAGTAGTTGTTGTCGGTCTTCTCGGTTTTCTTCAGCAGATCCTGCAAAATCTTTTCGGCTTCGTCGTAGCGCCCCTGCGCCTGGTAAACCACGGCGATGTTGTAGGGAACTTCGAGCGCGTCCGGCACCATGGCTTCAGCCTTCTTCAGGCTTTCGAGCGCATCGTCGTACTTGCCTTGCCGGCGGTAGATTTCGGAGATGCGGAGGTAAGTTTGCGCGTCCTCGGGATTCGCGTCGGCGATCACTTTGTACTGATCGAGGGCGGCATCGATCTGGCCGTCGTTCAAAAGGTTCTCCGCGAGACCGCGAATGGCGTCGAGATTGTCGCGATCCAGCTGGATGGCGTGCTTATAGGCGTCGATTGCGTTCTTGTATTCCTTGCGCTGTTCGTAGGTCGCGCCCAGCGCGGCGTAAAGCTTGGCCGAACGCCCGTTCAGGTACCGAACTGAGCACCTGCAGCGCGTGAGCCGTATCGCCTTCGTCGGTGTAAAGCAGCGCCAGCGTCGTCACCGCTTCCTCGGAGTCGGGATCGAGCTTCACCGCGGTCTTGAGTTCGTTTTCCGCCTTTTGCAAATCGTTGTTCAGGCGATACAGGCGGCCGAGAAGAAGATGGTCATCCACGTTGTTGGGCTCGATCTTGACGATCTGTTCGTACTGCTCGATCGCCAGTTTGAGCACGTTCTCCGAGCCGCTGCCGTTCCCCGGCATATCGCCCAGCGAGCGAAGATAAATCCGGCCCAGCAGTTTGCGAGCTTCCAGATTGTTGGGGTCGCGCTTAAGAATGTCTTGCGCCTGCAACACGGCGTCGCGGATGCGTCCCGGTCTTAACGTAAAGCTCGGCAAGGCCGGAGGTAAGAAACTCCGACGAAGGATCGGCCTCAATGGCCAGCCGGTACTCGTCCATCGCCTTATTGGCCAGCTCGCTGCGGCCGTACATCGTAACCTGCTCTTCATACATGTGCGCGAGCGTGTAGTGGTAATAGGCCGCGGCGCGGTCCACTTTGCGGGGCGGAGCCTCTTGCGAGGCTTCGACGGGCCCTTGGAATCTGCCGGTTTTGACCCGCGCAGGTGAACCGGTCTGTGCCGCCAGAGCCGCCGATAAGAATGAGAAAACATAAAAGAACGCGAAAAATTCTATTCATGCTCGACCTGATAAGACTGGAATTGATTGTACCGGACTTAATTTCGCTGAAGCCGAACTAGTTGAAGCCGATTTCGCTCGATCCATTTCGTTAGCACAGCCCCGCGCACTTCTTAAATCATATCCATTGGATGCAAAACCACCATAGTAGTGTGCCTTAATTCTAACCCGGTCGGGCCTGGAGTGGGGAAAAACGCTCCGCCATCTGCATGCCCAGAGACTGCCCGAAGTACAGGGACCGAAGGGCTTTATTGCCCGATTGTCAAGTTTGGTAAAGGAATTATTGATTGCCGATTCTTGGTGAGGAGAAATGGTCAATAGCCTTTAACCGCCAGGAACGCCAGTGAGTCATGTCGATGGACGCGAACAGCGACCTGGTAAGAAGCGGGAACGATCAGATCCCGTTTTTATTTGCGACCTTCGCGAAGCCTTTGCGCTCTTCGTGGTTAAAAGCTTTTGCTCTTGGTTCTCTCTCTAGTGCCGGAAATGCCGCACTCCGGTGAAGAGCATCGCAAGTCCGAGCCGATCGGCGGCAGCGATTACTTCGTGATCGCGCTGCGAACCTCCGGGTTGGATGATGGCGGTCGCGCCGGCCTTTGCGATTTCTTCCACGCCATCGGGAAAGGGAAAAATGCGTCGGAAGCCGCCACGGTTCCCTTCAACGGCAACTGCGCCTTCATCGCGCCGATTTTTGCCGGAATCGACGCGGCTCATTTGCCCCGCGCCGACTCCCACGGTTTGTCCGTCGCGGGCATAGACGATCGCATTGGACTTCACGTGCTTGCAAACCTTCCATGCGAAAAGCAGTGCGCGAGTTTCTTCCGGCGTTGGAGCGCGCTGGGTGACGACTTTCAGATCGATATCTTGCAGTGGCCGTGAAGTCGTTATCCTGCAGCCAGAATTCCTCCTGAAATGTTTTTTAAAACCCATTTTTGCGATGTCGCCTTCGACCTCGACGAGCCGCAAGATTTTTCTTGGTGGCGAATCTAGCTTTTGCGGCTTCGTCGAATGCGGGCGCGGCGATCACTTCGAGAAAAAGCTTGTGCATCTCTTCGGCAGCTTCGCCGTCGATCGGGCGGTTCACTCCGATCACGCCGCCGAATGCCGATACCGGATCGCATTCCAGCGCGCGTTTATAAGCCTCAGCCAGAGTCTTTCCGGTCGCAGTCCCAGCGGGATTAGTGTGCTTGATGATGGCGCACACGGCGTTTCATCGAATTCCTGCGCGAGATCCCACGCCGCTTGCAGGTCGACGATGTTGTTGTAAGAAAGTTCTTTGCCCTGAAGCTGGCGGGCAGTTGGCCACGCCCGCGCCGGAACCATCCGAATACATCGCCGCCTTCTGGTGCGGATTCTCGCCGTAGCGCAGGTCGAGCGTTTTCCGGAATGAAAGACGAAGAGTTGGCGGGAAATTCTGCGTTGGAAAAACTTCTGTAGGGACAGCCGCCCGAGCTTGCCCTGAGCGAAGCCGAAGGGGCTGTCCGGCGGAGCGAAGCTCCGCTTCTGCCGCCAGCCAAAATTGCTGCGTCCGGGATGCCTCCAGCGTCGAAGCAATCGCGGAATCATATGCCGCCGTGGTGGCAAACGCCTTCTGCGCCAGCCGCCACTTGGTTTCGAGCGATAGAGTTCCGCGGACCGGGCGAGTTCTTCGGCTATCGCCGCGTAATCGGCAGGCGACGTGACCACCGCGACATCCTGAAAATTCTTGGCCGCGGAGCGGATCATCGACGGTCCGCCGATGTCGATGTTCTCGATCAGTTCTTCAAACGCAACGCCAGGCTTGGCGGCGGTTTTTTCGAAGGCGTAGAGATTCACCACCACCATGTCGATCGGCTGGATGCCGTGCTCGGCAACCGCAGCGGTGTGCGCGGAGTTCTCGCGGCGATGCAGGATGCCGCCATGCACCTTGGGATGCAGCGTCTTGACGCGGCCATCGAGCATTTCCGGAAAGCCGGTGAGTTCGGAAATATCTTTGACGGCGATGCCGGAGTCGCGCAGCAGCTTGGCCGTGCCTCCGGTGGAAATCAGTTCGATGCCGAGGCCGGAGAGCTGGCGCGCGAAATCTACCAGCCCGGTCTTATCGGTGACGCTGAGAATGGCGCGCTGGATGCGGGAAGTACTGCGGGACATGTGATGCCTCGGAGATGAGGGATTACTGCGGAACGACCGAAGATTCTATCAGTAAACGGCGTTGGACCGTTTCCAACTTTGCGTGTTGCCCAGCTTGAATCCGATACGTCAGCCCAAGGATTCTGATTGCGTGAGGTGTGAATTTGCCAGTACTCTTTTCGCCGAGGCGAGCACGCCACCCAGAAGGCCGAGCGAATCGCCAACAAGGTACCCACGCCAGTTGGTCTGCACGCCGTCATGCGGCATAATGCCGCTGAGACGATGTGGCATAACTCCACAGCGGCGTGCCGCGGTCCAGGACCTGATAACCGATAACACCAGAGCACGCGCTGGATACATTGCGAAAAAGGCTGAAATAGACCGGGCCGTTGTCGCTGCGGGCGACTGAGCGATGCGCAACGCCAAATTGCGCGCTGGAAGCGCATCTAGCTGGCAACCGCTTTGGTTCTGGGTTACACCTGGCGGCGAGTTTTCGCAGTAACGAATTTCTGCACAACATGGCTGGCCGGGTGGACTGGGAACTTCCTGCCTCTGTTGCAGCAACCTACGTCTTTGAACAGTTTTGAATTTCTCTACTCCCACATCTTCGGCTTTCAGCTTCATTCCGGATTTGCTGTCGGCCTAATAACGCCAGATTCAAGCTCAGAGTAGCCCAGTTGTTCTGGGTCTGCCAGCCGTGCTCCGGCATACAAATTCCTGGCATTCTATCCCGTCCGTCTTACAGAGTCAATTCTCGTCACGTTCCATCAGTACTTCGAGGGTTCGTGGTTTGTAATGCCCACTGCTCGGGACTGGTCTCGATTTTCGACCATTGTACGTTCAAATCCGGACATGGCTCGTGGCGTGGCACAGCTTAACTTCGTTGCTCCCCTATACGCTGGAATTGGATATAGCGTGGCGGCGTGGATAGGCCGTCGAACAAACCTAAACCAAAGAGTTTCAGAAAAAGTGAGAAGCTGACGGAAAATTCACGTGTTCAGCCCCGCGCATGATATTGCGCCTGTAGAAATCAGGCCCTGGAGAACTAACGACCAAACGTCGCCTACGCTTTCGCCTTAGCCTTCAACTTCACCTGCCCCTCCGCGAGTTCCACCGAGAACTCCACGTCCTGGCACCCATACTGCTGCGTATCTCCGCGGTCTTCTTCTGCACGAAGGTGGAGAAAGAATCCAGGTTGCCGGAGACATTTTCTCCAGCTTTCTTTTTCGCGGCCACCAGCGTGTTGTAGAGTCGCTCGACCTGTTCGCGCTCGGGTTGTTTGCCGACGTTGTGCAGCGTGAGCGGTTGGGAAGTGGCCGGTGCGGCGGCCGCGGCGCGTGCGGCATTACTCAAACCGATAGACCGGATTATGCTGCGGCTTAGTCTTCTTCCAATCGGCGCACTCCCTGCACGGCAGCAGCGCATCCTGCGGGCGGCGGTAGCCTTCCTCGCGGATGCGGGACTTCTTACGCCACAAATCGCTATAGATGGCGTAGCGCTGCGCCATTTCGTTATAGCGGAAGCGCTGCGAGAAGCTCATGCGCCCGCCGTCGGAAAACTTGCGCAAGCAGCGAAAGCACCTTCCACTCGATGTCGGTGGGCGGGCGCTTCGTCGGATTGCTAAAGAAAACCTCGTACTCGATCTTCAGCCGCGAAGCTGGGTCTCGAGCACATTCAGTTCCTCATCGGTTGTCACGCAGGAATCTCCAAGGCACAGTGTAGTGAGAAGAACGGAAGGCGGCGAGGTAACCCGTGGTCACCAAGGGGCATGGTACGAAAGTAAGGCGCAGCCAGCCGTCAGCCCTCGGACGTCGGCAACTTTCTGCGCGATAGCTTCCGAAGCTCGCAGACGCCATTCCGACAACTATGTAAAAATGAGCGGAAACCCGTCGGCCTCTTCCGCAAAGTCTGAGGTCCTGGGTTTGAGGTCTGAGGCCGAAGGCCGAGGTCCGACAGCTACTTGCTCGAATTCGCCGCCATCTTCTTCACCATAGCCAGCACCAGTTTGCGGTCGCTGTCATTCAAATTGGTGGCGTAGCGGCGGACCTGGCTTAGGAAGCGGACTTCGTCGTCGGAGAGTTGCGGCAATCCCTTCGAGCCGTTGCTGTGGCCGGATTCGGAAAAGAATTGCGAGAGCGCGATCTCCATCGCGCCGGCGATTTTTGAGAGTGTGTCGAGCGACGGAATCGTGTGGCCATTCTCCACCCGCGACAGATAACAGCGCAGCAGCCCGGTGCGCTTCTCGATGTCCCCTTGGGACATTCCTTTTTGCAACCGGTAGTCCCGGATGGTCTGGCCGATGTTGATCTGAGGGAGCATTGCAGATGCGACATAGTACCCAGATCGGGATTTTCTGGCAAGTGGAAATTAGTGCCCATGGAAGTACATTTCTTGCAGTGCTTGACTAACTCTGAACCAGATTCTTGACGCGTGCAAGGAATATTGCCGTCCATGCGACTTGCGAAGGATCTGCGGCGGCGCAACGTTATTTCTTCAGGTTCTCCGCAAGAAAAGCCACGGTGCGCTTCCATGCATCGGCGGCATCTTCCGCGCGATAGCCCGGAGGGTTCTTGTTGCCGGGGTTTTCAAACGCGTGGCCGGCATCGTCGTAAATCTTAACTTCGACTTTCTTGCCCTGCTGCTTCATCGCCGCTTCGAACTTGTGCACGTCGTCGGGCGTGATTCCCTGATCCTGCCCGCCAAACAATCCCAGGATCGGCGCATTAATTTTTTTGATCTCCTCCGCGTCGGTGACGAGATGGCCGTAATTGATCACGTCGGCGGCCAGCGTTGGCTCATCCAGCGCAACATCGAGCGAATAGCCGCCGCCCATGCACCATCCGATTGCGCCAATTCGGTTCTTCTTCACATTGGGTTGCGATTGCAGAAACTCAAACGCAGCTTGAGATCGCGGTTCGCGCGATCGTTGGGTTCGCCGCGCATTAGCTCGTGCGCCATGTCAGGCGTGGTCGCCACTTTGCCTCGATATAAATCGATGGCGAGAGCTTCATACCCCTGATCGGCCAGCTTCGACGCCTGCTCTTTCACCCAGCCGTTCAGCCCCCACCACTCGTGGATGACGATGATGGCGGGAAATGGCCCCTTGCCTGACGGAGTGTAGAGCATCCCATTCACCGTTTCGTCGCCGCTCTTGTACGAGACGGATTTGCCTTCGGTCGCGAAGGACGTGGAAGCCAAAACAAGAACGATCCAAACCACGCTAAGTATTTTCATAGTTTCCCATTGTCATGAGATATTGACATAGGTGATGACCCCGAGCAGGAAATCTATTAGCAGCCCCCGCACCCCGATGCCTAAAATCCAATTCCATCGCATCCCGATCCCCAGGCATGCCACGTCGGCAATAAGCCAGACCAGGAAAACACGAAGGAGCAGCCTCCGGCTGGTCACAAAATTATCTCCATGTGCAGCGCGCCGGCGATTGGGTTGGTACAGTAGGGATCAATCTCACGGAATCCCAGCCTGCGATACAGGGCAACCGCATCTTTCATCACTGGCTCAACAGTGTCAAGACGCATTCTCTTGTAACCCGTTTGCCGAGCCTGGGCGATAATGCGCTCGGCCAAAGCCTTGCCCAACCCCGCGCCGCGAAACTGCGGACGCAGGTAGAGCCGCTTCATTTCGCACACGCCCGAAGCTAACCTGTGCAAGGCAACGCAGCCCGCGATCTGACCTTCAATTTCCGCCAGCAGCAAGCGGCCTTCCGGCGGAGCGTAATCCCCCGGAAGTTCGTTAACTTCTTTATCGAAGTTTTGAAAGCAGAGGCTGAAGCCAAGGGATTGTGCATACTCCAGGAACAGTTCGCGGGCTCGCGTTATTTGGGCGGCCGATTCCGCTTGAAGAACCGAAAGACTTCTCATCGCCGGGGAAGCGGAGGATGCCGAGTGAGTTGCGGAGTTTAACGCTTCGGCTGGCTTAGTTTTCATTTTTCTCTGCTCGCTCAGCGCGCTCGGCGGTTGAGTTGTTTTACCCCATCAGCATCCCGCCATTCACGTTCAAGACATGGCCGGTGATATAGGAAGCTTCGTCGGAGGCGAGAAACGCGACCGCATTCGCTACATCCACAGGCAAGCCCACGCGGCCCAGCGGAATCTGTTTTGCGGCATCTTCCTTAAACTTGGCGCCGAGAACATCCGTCATGGCAGTTTCGATGAAGCCGGGCGCGACCGCGTTGCAGGTAATGTTGCGCGAGGCCAATTCGCGGGCAATCGCCATCGTCAAACCGATCAGCCCGGCTTTCGACGCCGAATAATTTGCCTGACCGGCCTGCCCGATTTGCCCGAAGATGCTGGCGATATTGATGATGCGCCCCCGCTGCTGCTTCAGCATCGAGATCGAAACCTGCTGAATGCACAAGTACGCCGACGTCAGATTGGTTTGCAGCACGGCGTCCCAATCGGCGCGCTTCATGCGCATTACAAGCTGGTCGCGAGTGATGCCGGCGTTGTTCACCAGAATGTCAATCTTGCCGAACTCCGCGATCACGGCTTTGATCCCGGCCTTCACTTGTTCTTCATTGCTCACGTCGACAACACAGGCCACGGCCTTGCCCCCCGCGCCGGTGATTTCTTTCACCAACTCATTTAGTTTTTCCTGATTCCGCGCGGCTGCGGCAACCGTCGCGCCGTCTGTGGCTAGTTTCAAAGCACAAGCCCGTCCAATTCCCTGCGACGCGCCGGTGACGAATGCCACCCGTCCTGAAAGCGACATTTAGACTCTCCCGATGCCGACGGCATTTTCCCAGAAGGTTTCGCCGGAACGTCGCATTATACCTGCGGATGCCTCACCCCTTGTGGAGTCATCCCGAAGTTCCCGCGTTCTCATCAGCGGGACGAGGGATCTCCAACAAGCAAAGCTCTGCGGTTAAACTGCAAGCCGTACGCATATGTAGTGGCTCACCTTGAACATCCTCGCATTTTGTCATTCCGAACCGGCGTTGTTTGCCGGTGAGGAATCTGCTTTTGGCCGGTCAAAAGCAAATTTTTCGCGCGATAAAAACTGCGCTTCGCAATGACAAACTTTTCTGAGCCACTGCCGTTTCCTCGGTAGTGCCTCAATCTGAAATTAATTCGGCGTCATCCTGAGCGGAGCCGTTCTTCAGGCGGAGCGAAGGATCTCACTCTAATGAGTCTTTGCGCGAGATCCCTCACGCGGCTGAAATACGCCGCGTTTCGGGATGACGACCGTTACATGGGGATAAATTCAAATTGACCCACTGCCGTTTTCTCCACCGGATTGCAGATTGTCTGCCACCCGATTACCATTCCAGACACTCCTATGTCACAAACTGCGGCCAACGATGTGATCGCCATGCTGGAACCTTCCAACAATTCCTCCTCCTCCGATTCGGCTTCAACCAGTTCCGGACACCGCTCGACGCAGCGCGCCGCAACCGGCGAGAACTCCAAAGCTGCCGAAGCATCGCCCGCCACAGCGCCTTCCACCGAAGTTTTTGCAGTCTACGGCGTCGAGCCCGAGATCCAGGCCTATGCCATGGCGAAGTATTCGCGCTCGTCGCTCTCGATGAAAGAGTCGCTGCGCGAAATCAGTTCGCAGAAGGCGGAAAAATTTCTCAACACATTCTATTTTCAATACGGACACCGCTCAATCGCCGACCTGGCGCATATCGCCCTTGCCGTGGAGCGGCTTTCGATTCTTGCCGCCATCGAACTCGCCGACGAACAGCGCTGGGACGGCCAGGAGCGCTCGACCCGCTATCAGGATTTCAAAAAGAGCGGCTATTACGTCCCCGATTTCGGCGCCGACGCCGAAGCTCGCAAGCTCTACTGCGAGACGCTGGATTTTCTCTTCGCCGAGTACGAATCGCTTTCGGCGCACATGACGCAGCACCTCATCAACATCACGCCAAAACCAGCCGACATGAAGCAGGAGGCCTACGAACGCACGCTGAAGGCGCGGGCGTTCGACATCACGCGCTACCTGCTGCCGCTCGCGACGAACACTTCTCTGGGCGAGATCGTTAACGCTCGGACGTTGGAGACCCAGGTGGCGCACCTGCTCTCGCATACGCATAAAGAAGTACGAGTTCTGGGCGAGTCGCTGAAGAAGGCGGCGAGTTCGGCGGCTTACAACGTGAATGCCGAATCCCTGAAGAAGTTAGTCGAGGACATTCGCGCCGTAAATCCTGAACTGGGCGCGCGCGCCGAGCAGGAATTGCTGCACGAAGTCCGGGTCGCGCCAACTTTGGTGAAGTACGCCGATCCCAACCCTTACGAGATGGAAACGCGGCGCGATCTACAGCAGGCCGCCCGCGAGTTAATGAAGAGCGAGCAGCTTGCGCCCTCCAAAGCCATCGTCGATTTGCTCGACGAAGAGCCTCTCGAAGTCGAAATTGCAACCACCCTCCTCTACGAGCACTGCCACTTTTCTTACCGGCAGGTCCGGCAGGCGCTCCAGGTTTCGGGGGAGCGCTTCCGCCGCGAGATTATCGATCTCGGCCTGCGCCATCGCGGCAAGCACGATGAAATGCTGCGCGGCTTCCGCGCCGGCCAGCAATTCCGCTTCGACATCCTCATGGATACCGGCGGCTTCCGCGACATGCACCGTCACCGGCGCTGTATTCAGGTGATGCAGGGATTCACTACGCAGCACGGCTACGAAATGCTGCTCGACATCGAAGACGCGGGCATGCGTCTCCGCTTCGACGCGGCGATGCGCCGCGTGCAGAACGCGGTAGAAAAGCTCGCCGCACGAAACGCGCCCGAGGCGGAAGAGAATTCGCAATACGCGATACCTCTGGCATTCCGCAAGCGCGCCCTCTTCAAAATGGACTTCGCCGAGGCTGTCTACATCTCCGAGCTGCGCACCACGCCCGCGGGCCACGTTTCCTACCGCAACGTGGCCTACGCAATGTACGAAGCCGTGGCCCGGAAATATCCCGCGCTGGCCAAGTATTTTCGCGTCCACGACGTAACCGCGCCGGTGGATTTGCTGCAGAGGTAGATGTAGTTACTATGGTCGCGCAGTTTGCGCGTTTACACGACTCTGTCATCCTGAGCGTAGCCGTTTTTCAGGCGAAGCGAAGGATCTCAGGCTTATCCGGCCTGACGCATCAGCCAGACTGCACCGCTATCGTACTTACATTTGCCTATACATTTGAGTACCTAGTCGATTATCATGATCTGGCAGTTCCACGGCTTTGATATGAAAAAGAAAATCCCGGCATTTAAGAGCACCCGCGCGGCGGCAGCCTTTGTCGACAAGGCTGACCTATCACAATATGACCTCTCGGGCGCACAAACCGTACGCTTCGAGATGAAGCGCAAGGACAAATCAATCAATTTGCGCCTCCCCGAGGAACTTTATGATGCTGTGCGCCAGCGTGCCACCCACGCAGGATTGCCATATCAGCGCTTCATCCGCCTGGCGCTGGAGAATGCGATTGCGGCGCAGAAGTAGACTAGGGGCGCGGCTACCTCGTCGCTCCCAGCAAGCCACGGCGCGGGCGGCCGCTCACCAAATGTAAACCTCTGGGTAACGCTCGCGGCCTTCAACTCCTTCACGAAGAGCAAGGTCTGCTTCGACCCGCCTCCGCAACGCCGGACTCCTCTGTATCTTGGACGCCATCCGGCGACGTGCTTCCTCGTCATCCGGCATTATGTGCTGGACGTGGATCACTTCGATCGGCTGGGTTGATTTCGGCGACTCACAGTAGGGCTCAGGTGGCTCCATAAAGCTACGCTCAAGTCTCTCAGTTCTGTCCATGATGTTCCTCTCAGTAGTAATGCGACGGCTCAAACGGATTCGCGGGCGGGAGATCACCCCCGATGGCGTAACATGCGGTAACTGCACCCGGCTCACCTTCGATCAGGTGAAAGTGTGCGGGAAGATCGATGGGCTCATCACCATCGAGCCACACGCGATCACACTCCTCACCGTTGCAATCGCAAGCAAACTCGATCCGAACGAAAGGATTTTTAGAAAAGGACAGTGAGGAAACACCGAATTTTGGCATAATGAAGTATTTTAGTCTTGCCCAGTTCACTGCTGCAATCGGGCATGGCTGAAAGGGGCAATTCGATGCGAAACTGTCTTGCGCTTTTGATGGTAATCGTGGGAACGTACTTAGCCGCCGCACCAGCGACACTAGCGGGCGATGATGAAAACCTTTCTGACTCAGGAAACGCCTTCGTTCGGACGTGCTCTGCGACAGAGAACTCGAGCACCGCGTTTACCGATCCTCGGGCGACTGTGTGCGCGGCTTACGTCATGGGGCTTTCAGAGGGCGTAGTGATTGAAAGCAGTTATGCCAAAGCCAGCAGTGGTGAGAAAGCTCCAGCCCCATATTGCTTGGCCGATACGTATGAGGTCGAGCATGGACAGAAGGTTCGCATCCTCCTAAAATACATACGTAACAACCCCGAAAAGGCCCACATGGCAACCGCGGGAATCTTCATTAACGCAATGGGAGACGCCTTCCCACCTTGCCCACAGAGAAAGTGACTGGGGTTCCACGCATCTAGAATCCAGCCAAGAGCCACCCATGCCGCGCACTATCAAGATCACCCTGGAAATCGATGCCAAGCTCTATCAGGAACTCGTCTCTGTGGCAAAGGAGAACGGGCAGTCGCCGCGCTTTGTGCTGGAACGGGCGCTGGAGCATTACTTGCACAACGTGGTCCCTTCGCAACGCATGGTGAGGCCCGAAGTAATGGCCGCCTATCGCAGCTCCAACGAAAAGTATCGTCAGTTGTACAAGCGGCTAGCGCAATCCTGATCGGGAAGGGCACGAGTTCCACTCGTGCCGTAAATCCGCCGAATCATCGGCGGCTTCAGCCGCTGAGGTACGCTCTCGGTATAGAGCGCTGGCTAACCGCGGACTCGTCCTTTTCTCCCATTTCGGAAATTTTTCCACGTATATTTTCACAATTCGCCTTTTATTCGCTTCTCTCCGTATGTATAATTCGCCCAGACCCACGATAGCTATTCAAAGGAGCCACACTCCCATGGCGGATGAACGCGGCAAAGCGATCGAACTGGCAGTCTCGCAGATTGAAAAGCAATTCGGCAAAGGTTCGATCATGCGATTGGGGTCGAAGGAAGCGATCGTCCCTATCTCGGTGATTTCCACCGGCGCCATTTCCTTCGATGCCGCGCTCGGCGTGGGCGGCTTTCCCCGCGGTCGCGTCGTGGAAGTCTTCGGCCCCGAATCCTCCGGCAAGACCACGATCACGCTGCAAGTAATTGCCGAGGCGCAGAAGACCGGGGGCATGGCCGCATTCGTCGATGCCGAGCACGCGCTCGATCCCGGCTACGCTAAGAAACTGGGCGTGGACGTCGACAACCTTCTGGTTTCGCAACCGGACTACGGCGAGCAGGCCCTCGAAATCACCGAAGCCCTGGTGCGGTCGAACGCCATCGACGTACTGGTGGTTGATTCCGTCGCCGCGCTGGTACCGAAGGCCGAGCTTGATGGCGAAATGGGAGACAGCCACATGGGCCTTCAGGCACGTCTGATGTCGCAAGCCCTGCGCAAGCTGACCGGGACCGTTTCCAAGTCGCGCACCTGCCTGATCTTTATTAATCAGATCCGCGAGAAAATCGGCGTGATGTTCGGTAACCCCGAAACCACCACCGGCGGCCGCGCGCTGAAGTTTTATTCCTCGGTCCGCATCGATATTCGCCGCATCGCGGCCATCAAGGATGGAGATATAGTTACCGGCTCACGCACGCGGGTAAAAATTGTGAAGAACAAAGTGGCAGCGCCGTTCCGCGAGGCCGAGTTCGATATTCTCTACGGCGAAGGCATCTCCCGCGAAGGCGATCTTCTCGATATCGCGGTGAACAATAACATTCTCGAAAAGTCCGGCTCGTGGTTCAGCTACAAGGGCGAGCGCATCGGACAGGGCCGCGAAAACGCCCGCCAGTTCCTCAAAGACAACAAAGACACCATGGCCAAGCTGGATGCCGAAGTGCGCAAGGCGCTGGGCTTGACTGGTACTCCGGCCTCGGCGCAACCGCCTGCGGCGGCACAAACGCCGTCACAAGGCGCACGCGTCACTACCATGCCAAGCGGGACCGACGCGGTTAAGGCGCCGATTGTGGCCGCCCGAAGATAAAGGCGCTCGAAACCTTTACTCCAGAGCGGTGATCGAAAGCGGCGATCGAGAAGTTTTTTGTCATCGCGAGCGAAGCGAGGGACCTTGGTGTTTGCCTGCGCTGCTACCGATCTGCTAGACGCACAAACCAGGGTCCCTCGCTGCGCTCGGGATGACAATTTAAGGAGTTCTCAATGCGCGAGGAACGGCGCTATTTCGTATACATCATGGCGAATGCCCCCAAACGAATTTATACCGGCATGACCAACACCCTTCGTCGCCGCGTTCGAGAGCATAAGGTGAAACTCACTTCTGGTTTCGCAGCGAAGTACAACATCACTCGTCTCGTATACTTCGAGAGCTTCGAGGACGTGCGCAACGCCATTGAACGCGAGAAGCAAATCAAGGCGTGGACTCGCGCCAAGCGGCTGGCGCTGGTAGAGTCGATCAATCCTAAGTGGGACGATCTTTCACGCGGGTGGGATCAGCCGCAGACGTTTCGGTTTACGCCGAAAGTGGCGTAAGGCGCGGCCACCGGGCCCGCGGGCACACTTCCTTTAAAAACAGTTTCGACTGAAACGGTCGAGCTTCACGACGGAAGCCGGCCCTCCAACCGACTTGTCATCCCGAGCAACGCGAGGGACCCTGGTTTTTCCCAACCACAAGGTAATAGTGACGCAAAACCAAGGTCCCTCGCTTCGCGAGGGATGACAAACCAACAGAGGAATCGCTTGCGAATTGCCATCCTCGCTCCTGCCCGCATAGAATCTCCTATCGGCATCTTCGGTGCCACCGCTTCCTGCGAGGACCATTGACCAAAGTCAGCGCACTCTATCCCGGCTCATTCGATCCGCCCACCAATGGGCACCTCGACCTGATTGAACGGGGCGCGAAGATTTTTGAAGAGCTGGTGGTCGGAATCCTCAGGAACTCGGAAAAAACTCCGATGTTCAGCCTGGCCGAGCGCATAGAAATGCTGAAGACGCTCACCGCCCACCTGAAAAACGTGCGCATTGAGGCTTTCCACGGATTGATGGTCGAATATGCGAAGTCGATCGACGCCACATGCGTGCTGCGCGGCATTCGGGCCGTCAGCGACTACGAATACGAATTGCAGATGGCCCTCATGAACCGCAAACTCGAGCCCACATTGGAAACCGTCTTCATGATGCCCGCCGACAAATACTCGTATGTGAGTTCGCGCCTCGTCCGCGAAGTCGCCCAGGCGGGTGGTCCAGTGAAAGGCCTCGTGCCGGAAGTGGTCGAGCAGAAGCTGCGCGAAAAACTCGAGCCCGCCTACAGGTTCCACGATGAGATGGAGGAACAGGCTGGCCGCGCGCAAACACGAAAAGGGAGGAAACGAAAATCATGACGACGGCGACGACGGAAGCGCTTCGGCTTACCGATCGAATTAACCGCATTCAACCGTCGGCCACGATGGCCGTTGTGGCCGAGGCCGACAAGTTGCGCGCGCAGGGTATTGATGTAGTCGATTTCGGCGCCGGGGAACCGCATTTCTCGACTCCCCAGCATATTAAAGACGCGGCCATCGCCGCCATCCAAGGCAACTTCACCAAATACACGGCCGTGCCGGGCACGCCCGAGTTGCGCGATGCAATTGTGCATCGTCACGCCGTCGATTTCGATTCCGATTATCGCCGCGAAGAAGTCATCGCCTCCACCGGCGGCAAGAACGCGCTATTCAACGCGATTCAGGTGCTCGTCGACCACGGCGACGAAGTGATTCTGCCCGTTCCCTACTGGGTTTCCTTCAAAGACATCGTGCGTTATGCCGGCGGCAAGTGCGTGCTGCTGGAATCGGACGAGGCGCAAGGCTTTCGCGTAACGGCCGGGATGGTCGCCAGCCTGATCACTCCCCGGACCAGGGTCATCATCCTGAATTCGCCTTCGAATCCCTCAGGCGCGGTGATGAGCGCCAACGATCTGACAGAGGTCGTTCGACTCGCGCACGAGCGTGGAATCTGGGTTCTCAGCGATGAGTGTTACGTCTACCTGAATTACACAGGAAAGAACTTCTCCGTGGGCTCGTTGCGCGAATTTAAGGAGCGCATCGTCGTGTTGGGATCGCTCTCGAAAACCTACGCCATGACGGGGTGGCGCCTGGGCTACGCGCTCGGTCCATCGCCGGTTATAAGCGCGATGTCGAAGTTGCAAAGCCAGTCGACGTCGAATCCCACCTCGATCGTGCAGAAAGCCGCTGTCGCCGCGCTGACGGGGCCGCAGGAGTGCGTCGAGCAAATGCGACGCGAGTATATCGAACTGCGCGACCATGTGGTCAAAGGCCTGCGCTCGATTCCGGGCGTGACATGCACTCTGCCGGAAGGCGCGTTCTATGCCTATCCTAATATCTCGTCATTCCTGGGCCGCGGCGGCATAAACTCGGCGTCCGACGTTGCGGGACGACTGCTCCGCGAGGCGCACGTCGCCACCGTTCCGGGCGAAGGATTCGGCACCGGCGATCACATTCGCGTGTCATATGCCACGTCGAAAGCCGAACTGGATCGCGGTCTGGAACGCATGCGCAAGTTCTTCGCGGCGCTGTGATCCCCGCGCGGTGGTTCATAGACTCATGTTTATTTTCCCAGGAAGCCGTCCGTTCGCGAACGGCTTTTTTCATGTAACTTATTTTGATGGGCAATCTCTACCCCCTGTTGATGCTTCCGCGTTTCGACCCTCGCCCCTGGGGGGCGCTCGATCTGTCTCCGATTTATCCCAATCGTCCATTCGAGGAAAAGATCGGCGAAGCGTGGCTCACCGGCGACGACTGCCAGATTGCCAACGGCCCGCTGACTGGGCAAACCTTGGCGCAGGTCAGCGAGAAATATCGGCGCGAACTTGTCGGCGACGCGGCTCGCGATGCGCAACGGTTTCCCTTGCTGCTGAAGTTTCTATTCCCGCACGAGCACTTATCGGTGCAGGTGCATCCCGATGATGTGCAGGCTTTGCGCGTTGGCCAGCCGTGGGGAAAGACGGAATGTTGGTATGTGGCGCACGCCAGGCCGGGGGCGAAAATTGCGCTGGGACTCAAGCCGGATGTGACCGTCGCGCAACTCGAAGCCGCAATCCATGACAAACGCGCCGAGGAATTCTTGAATTGGCTCAACGTCTATACCGGCGACATGATTTATGTTGCTGGGGGCACCGTGCATACGCTGGGCCCGGGTTCGGTGATTGTTGAGACGCAACAACAATCGGACACAACTTATCGTTTATATGATTATGGCCGTCCGCGCGAGCTGCATCTTAAGGAAGGGCTGGCTGCGGTGAAGACAAAGGTTGGTTCCGGAAAAGTTGTGAGGCCGGCTCCTGCGTCAATCGACGGAGGCCAGAACCGGCGCGCTCCGCTGGTGGCCGCTCCTTACTTCGCAGTGGACTTGTTTGAGCTTAAGTCCGAACAGCGGTTCAGTTCGCGTGACGATGCGGGCAAAAGCTCGGCGCAAATTCTTGTAGCCCTTGAGGGATGCGGGGTCATCGAAGCTGCCGGCGCGGAGACCGGTCACGTTGGCAAAGGGCGATGCCGTGGTAGTGCCGGCTTCAGTCGAGAGTTACACGTTGCGCCCGCAGTGGACTTTGGAAATTTTGCGCTCGCGAGTTCCCGGTAGCTCGCTGCCTGAACCCGAAACGCGTATGTGATCGAGTGGAAGGAAACTTTGACAAGAAACTCAAACTTTTATCCTGTCATTCTTGCCGGTGGCCGGGGCACCCGTTTTTGGCCTCTAAGCCGCAAGAAACGTGCCAAGCAATTGCTGGCGCTCGATGGCAAGCAAACTATGCTTCAGCAAACCGTGGCGCGCTTGTTGCCGCTGGCTCCTCCAAAGCGATTCTGGATTATTACCAACGACGATCTTCGTTTAGCGATTCTCAAACAGCTTCCGAAATTACCCAAACCGCAGGTGCTGGCCGAGCCGTTGGGACGCAACACTGCTCCCGCAATCGGCCTCGCCGCATTTCTTCTATTGAAAGAAAATCCCGACGCCGTGATCGGAATGTTTCCATCCGACCACGTGATCGCCGATGAAGAAGCGTACCGCGCGACGATCGCGCGCGGCGCAAAGATCGCCGCCGCCGGAGAGAACATCGTTGTGCTTGGCATCCGCCCGAACCGCGCCGAAACCGGCTACGGCTACATCGAAGCCGGTGACGAATCCCACGAAGGCGCGCTGCGCGTTCGCCGCTTCACGGAAAAGCCCGACGAAGAGAAGGCCGCCGCCTTTGTGGCTGCCGGAAATTATTTCTGGAATAGTGGAATGTTCTTGTGGAGCGCGCGAACTCTCGCGAACGCGCTACGCGAGCATCTTCCCAAGACCGCGCCTCTGCTGGAGGAAATCGCAGCCGCTTTCGGCACGCGCAAATTTGCCGCGACTTTTCGCAAGCTGTATCCGAAGTGCGAAAACATCAGCGTCGATTACGCTGTGCTGGAGCCGTGTTCCGCAAAGGGTGAGCGGGCGAGCAATATCTTCTGTCTGCCCGCGGATTTTGGCTGGAACGACCTTGGCTCATGGACCGCTCTGCACGAGCACCACACCGCGAAGAGCAATCCTCTCGGAGGGAACCTGATTCACGGCGATGGCGTCTTCACTCTCAACGCCACCGGCAACTATGTGCATGCGCCGGGAAAGTTCGTGGCGGCGGTGGGCGTTAGCGACCTCGTCGTCGTTGAAACTCCCGATGCTCTGCTGATCACGACCCGGCAACGCGCGCAGGATGTGGGTAAAATCGTGAAACATCTGGACGAGAAAAAGCTGCATAAACTTACGTAGCTTCCAGCTTCCAGTTTCCAGTTTCCGGTTTCGAGAGAGAATCCAGGGCTTTTAGGCGGAATATCTGGAAACTGGAAACTGGAAACTAGAAACTGAATACAAATGGCTCAAGAAATTAAGTTCGGAACCGACGGCTGGCGCGGCATTATCGCCGATGACTTTACCTTCGACAACGTGCGCCGTGTCGCCGGCGCAATCGCCTCCTATGTCTCGAAATACGAAGACTCGACGAAGGGAATCTTCGTTGGCTATGACACGCGTTTCGCCTCGCGGCGCGCCGCCGAAATCGCCGCCGAAGTGATCAGCGCCTCCGGCGTTCCGGTCAAGCTTGCGAACGATTACACCCCCACCCCGGCGGTTTCTTATGCCGTGAAACAGAACGCCGCGGCTGGCGGCGTGATGATCACCTCCAGCCACAATCCGTGGAACTGGAATGGCGTGAAATTTAAAGCGAAGTTCGGCGGGTCTGCCACTCCCGCCATCATGAAAAAAATCGAAGAAGAATTGCATGCTGGAACCATCCCCAAGGCGAGCCAGGCTGCCATTGAAGAATCCGATTTCAAAACGCCCTACATCGACGCGGTCTGCCGCTTCGCCGACATGCCCTCGATCGGCAAAGCCAGATTCAAACTCGCAATCGATTCCATGTACGGTTCGGGACGCGGCATTCTTCCCGGAATTTTTGCCGGCCATGGCGTTCAGCACGTCTCGATTCGCCAGGAAGTGAATCCTCTATTTCCCGGCATCAATCCCGAACCCATTCAGCCGCACATCGCAATGTTGCAGGAAACGGTCCTTCGGGAAAAATGCGATGCCGGCCTCGCCACGGACGGCGATGCGGACCGCATTGGCGCCGTAGCGGAAGACGGCAGCTTCGTCGATTCCCATAAAATTTTCTGCGTCCTGCTGCGCTGGCTGCTCGAGCGAAAAAAGTGGCCGGGAGATGTTGTTCGCGCCTTCAACACCACTCGCATGCTCGATCGCATCGCAGCCAAACACGGGCGCAAACTTTACGAGACGCAAATCGGATTCAAGTACACCGCCGATTTGATGATGGAGCGCGACATCCTGATCGGCGGCGAAGAATCCGGCGGCATCGGATATTCGCGCTTTCTGCCGGAGCGCGACGGCGTTTTGAACTGCCTGCTGCTCGCCAACGTAATGGCGGAAGAAGGCAAGCCGCTCGGCCAACTCGTCGCCGACCTGCAACGTGAATACGGACCGCACTATTACGGCCGACGCGATCTTCACATCTCGGAAGAAATCAAGCAAAGCGCAATTCGCCGGGCGCGCGCCGAAACCACCCGGAATCTGGGGCGCTACCGCGTTGTCAAAAAAGAAAATCTCGACGGCATCAAGTTTTTTCTCGATGCGCCCACAGACGGCAACGGAGCCGAAGCCTGGATACTGTTCCGCGCTTCCGGAACCGAGCCGCTGCTGCGCGTATATGCGGAAGCCGCATCGCCGGAACTCGTCACCGAGATCCTGACGTCGGCCGAGAATTTTGTTAGGGAATAGCAACGGCCGCGGCCGCCAACCGGACACTCTCGCTGCTGGAAAGCCTACATTTATCGCACTAGGAATGCGATACTTCTAACTAACGATGACTTTTGCCGCAGGCACAACCTCGCCCTCCAGCGACTCGCCGGAAGCGCGGCGTTACAACCGGATTCACCGCTGGCTAAGCCTCGCCGATTTCGCAATTGGCGCCGCTTTTCTTGTGCTCTTGCTGATTACCGGCTGGACCGGCTGGCTGCGCGATCTCGCATTGCGCCGCGGATTCCAAAACTACGCTCTCTCCGTCTTCATCTATTTATTCTTGCTGCTCCTGATCGGCAAAGCGCTCACCTTCGCTCTCGACTATTTCGGATTCCGCCTGGAGCACAGGTTTCAACTTTCCACGCAAAAGCTCCGTTCCTGGCTATGGGATGAAGCTAAAGGATTCCTCGTCGGACTGGCGCTCGCGGCGATTGTGGTGGAGTTGCTGTATTTCATGATCCGGCAATCGCCGCAGCATTGGTGGATCATTACCTGGGCTGTATTCATCGGCTTGTTCATCCTGATGGCCCAGCTCGCTCCGCTCGTGCTGTTTCCCATCTTCTACAAGTTCGAACCGCTCGATGATGAAGATCTCCGGCGCCGGTTGGTTTTATTGAGCGAACATGCGGGCACGCGCGTGCGCGGTATCTATCGCTGGAAGCTCTCCGATAAGAGCAGGAAAGCCAACGCGGCTCTCACCGGATTGGGAAGCACGCGCCGCATCATTCTCGCCGACACGCTGCTCGACAACTTCGCTCCCGAAGAGATCGAAGCCGTCCTGGCTCATGAACTGGGCCATCACGTCCACCGGCATATTCTGAAGAGTATTTTGGTGCAGGCCGGAATCATGCTATTTGGCCTTTGGGCCGCCAACTTCGTGCTGCACTATGCGGTCGATCGCCGCATGTTCGAAGAACTCTCCGACTTCGCGAACTTGCCGCTTCTGGCGCTCACCGCAACCGCGCTTTCGCTGTTGCTCATGCCCGCTCTTAACGCTTACTCGCGCTATAACGAGCGTCAGGCTGACCGGTATGCGTTTGAATCCATCGCCAGCGTCGATCCCTTTATTTCGTCGATGAACAAACTCGCGCAGCAGAATCTTGCCGAGCGAACACCCTCGAAATGGGTGGAAGCTTTATTTCATTCGCATCCTTCGATCTCGAAACGCGTGACCGCAGCCGAAACCTGGGGCCGCGCACATGCGCAACTGCCGGGGTAGGGGTCAGAAACTCGCAAATGGTCGCACGCGTTGGCCCTGGGCAGGCTGCGGAACAATCGATCTTGCTCTCGCTTTTGGACCGCGCAGCGGTTCGCCGCTGCGATTTGCGGAAAAACTCGCGATTCGTATCAGGGTATGCCTTCAGGCATACCGCGGCTGCACTATTTTCAGTGCGCCTTTAGGCGCTGCACTCAAAATTTAAGTTTTTTCTGCAAGCTGACCGCTGAGGGACGCTCAAATCCCGTCAGCAGATTTTCCGCAGCGTGCTGACGCAAATAACGATCAGCGTCGTCGTAAAATCTCCCGCACCCGCTGTAAATCTTCTTCGGTATCCACTCCCACGGAATCGTAAGGCGTTTCGCCCACAAAAATTGGAATTCCGTTTTCCATGAATCGCAGTTGTTCGAGCCGTTCGCATTTCTCCAGCGACGATTCCGGCTGGCTCACGAAAAAGTCGAGCGCGGGTTTTCGGTAGGCATACAGGCCAAGATGTTTAAAGTACCTTGCTCCGGCGCCGTCCCGATCGAAGGGAATCGCAGCGCGTGAAAAATAAAGGGCGCGTCCGGCCCGGTCCGTCACAACTTTTACCGCGTTAGGATTATTTATTTCTCCCGCAGCGCACGGCGTTTTCACCGTTCCCACCTCTACCGCCGGATCTATCATCACATCGAGCAGCGTGGCGATTTGTTCTGGCCGCACCAGCGGCTCGTCGCCCTGCACGTTGATGTATACATCCGCTTCAATGGAGTTTGACACCTCATGTACCCGCTCAGTTCCGCTGCGGTGCGTGCCGGAGGTCATTTGCGCCTTCCAGCCATGTGCGCGGCAAACCTCGAGAATCTCTTCGGAATCCGTGGCCACAACTATGTCCGAGAGCAGGGCCGACGAGCGCACCGCCTCATAAACCCAGCCCATCAGCGGCTTTCCCTCTATCTCGCGCAACATCTTGCCCGGCAAACGGCTCGACGCCAAACGCGCCGGAATCACTGCCACCGTTCTCATAAGAGATAAGTCTCGAGTTTCCATGTGGCCCCGGCAACTGCCAATCGCAGCGTTTCGAACCGGTTAAAGAAGCGTTGTATCGATGGGAATACGATGTGGGCAGGATCACCCTGAAGAGTGCGGTTTGACACTCTTTCGAATCGGCTCTTAAAATAAGAGGCTGGATTCGACGGCCCCATCGGCTTCGTTGCGCATCCAGAACAGCGAGCGTTCGCTAGGGTACCAGATTTTCTCGCTGCTTGTTCCTCCCTTGCTGGCGGCGTAGCTCAGGTGGCTAGAGCGACGGTCTCATAATCCGTAGGTCCGTGGTTCGAGTCCACGCGCCGCCACCAATTCCTAGATAACTCGCGGCAAACTCAGCGGCAGGTTCCAGCCCGCCCGCTCGGGCCGCCGATTCTCGCGAGCGTGTGCCTACCCCGAGGGCGAGACTCCGTCGAGACCGCGAGCGTCGGGAATACCCGACAAGCGATAAAACCAGCCATTGATAGTGTCGCGCCACACGATGGCATGAGCTGCCTGGTAGTTGAGTTGCGCGAGCACGGCATAATAGCGTGCCTCGTCGATACGGCCGTGAAGCGATTTCCACTGCGATTCAAATCGGCGAGCTTGTCTGGCACCCTCGTAATGCAGATCGTAGATCGTTTGGATTACGGTTTTTCCGGAGTGCAAACGAAATGTGTAAGGAACATGATGAAAAAACAAAAAGAGATCGTCAGGCGTGGTGGCGAAGGATTCATAAACCTGCTGCACTTGCGGCGAGTATTGCGCAACGAATCCTGTGCCAGTGACGGCCGAGCGGTCCATGCCAACTCCGTAATGATCCGCGCGAATCCATTGTCCCCACCCGTTGCGCTCCTGGGATTCGGGAGCGGGGTCGTAATGATTTCCCAAAATGTTCGTCAGGCTTTGTAGGCCGAGCGGACCGGTATAGCTTTCGTAAGCTTTCCACGAAGCCAGTTGAATTTGCGAAACTGTCTTAACGACAACTGGGTCGTTGTTGAAGGTCAGCCGCGTCCATTCCTCGACGATCGCTTTCGAAGTGAGATTTGGATTCCACGCCAGGCGGCCAAATCCGTAAAAATTCGCCATCGCCAAATGATTTCCTAACCAGTTTTCGTCGAGGCCGACGTTGGCGACGCCAATATATCCGCCAATTGGGCGACGAAAGCGCGTGCCGTCGACCACGTCCTTTACCAGGCTGGACCGATCATTCACGCGCAAATCGAAATCCAAAACCTGCTTCCACATGGGGACCAGAAAACAGGTGTGCCTCTGCTGGCCGGTATATTCCTGCGTGACTTGCAACTCGATACCGACATTCGTATTTTCAAGGCCCCCGAACAACGGCGAGACGGGTTCCCGCACCTGAAAATCGATGGGACCATTCTTTATCTGCACAATCACGTTGTCGTCGAACTTCCCGTCCAGCGGATGAAAAATGTCATAGGCGGCTTTCGCCCGGTCGTCTTTTAAGTTGGCCCAATCCAGATGGTGGTCATAAACGAAAGCGCGGTAGAAGACGATTCCGCCGTGGGGCTTCAAGGCTTCAGCAGTCAGGTTGGCGGCGGCGGCGGGCGTGCGTTCATAAACGGAAGGGCCGGCGCGTCCCTCCGAATCGGCCTTGACGACTATGCCGCCGAAGTCTTGAACGACTCGATACACCTCGTCGAATTTCTTGCGCCACCACTCCGCGACGCGAGCATCCAGCGGATCGAAAGTGTCGAGAGCGCCGATAGTCTTCGGCATACTGACGTCGATGGAGACTCCAAGCCGAACGCCCCAAGGGCGAAACGCCTGGGCGATGCGGGCAAGCTCAGGGAGGAAAGCGGAATCGAGAATGCGGGCATCCGCATTCACATTGTTAACCGCGCACCCGTTGACGCCAATCGACGCAAGCAATCGAGCGTATTCGGCGACTCGAGTGAGATCGGCGCGCACACGCCCATTCTCGAAGAAGATCGACGGTCCGGCGTAACCGCGTTCGACGCTGCCATCGAGGTTGTCCCACTGATTGACCCAGCGCACGGGAGCGGACGGCTGTTCGAGATCATTCAGCGAATTGAGCGAATGATATTGCGCGATGGCTCGCAAGAATGCGAACACGCCATAAAGAACTCCGCGATCACTCCCACCGGCGATAATGATGCATTGGAAGCCGTTTACCCGGCGAGACGTTAACCAGAAGCCGTCGCTTTCAAGTTCCTTATCGGTTCCGGACTTAGGCACAATTCTTTTTATCTGGGAAAAAGTTCCCAGCAGGATTGCGGGCCGCGGCGGTAGCCCGGAAGCAAAAATCACTTTCCTGCCTAACATTCCTTGCAGGCCGCGTGCGAGTTCATTCTTAGCGCTCGCCGTAATCTCCGAATCGTCAGGCGCAACTACGACATCGGGCAACGATTTATATGTAACTAACGCTTCAGGAGTCAGACGGGCATAGCGCAACCAGGCATCGGCTCCGGTTTCGGCGGGGGAGGCAGCGACAAGAAGCGACAAAATCAACGGCAGGATAAGAAGGTGGATCGCCGAAACTCGAGGAGACTGCCGCATAACATTCGGTGATCGTCAACTCGACGATCGCTAACCTGACCGGTTGGGGATAACAATAAAAATAGATCTCGTTTCTACTCCGGCAATTTCTCCTCTCCTTGGATGCGGAACGAAGCCTCCGCTCCTGCGGAAGTTCCCGGTTGCCCTCCGCCAAGATGAATCCGATAATCTCCGTGGGCAATCACGCGATCTCCACTCTTGTTCACTTCACTCAGGTCGCGGTCCGCCAGCGTGAACTGAATATGCCGGGTTTCACCGGAAGCCAGATGAATTCGCGCGAAGCCGCGCAAGGCAATTAACGGGGCAGTGGAAGATTGCGGAAAACTCAGATATAGCTCGACAACCTCATCGCCTTCGCGCTGGCTGACATTTCTTACGTCGGCCTCGACCCTCAACGGATCGCCGGCCTTCAGCTTCGTCGCCGAAAGTTTCAAATTGCCGTATTCGAACTTCGAATAACTCAAGCCGTAACCAAAAGCATAGAGAGCTTCGCCCGTGAAATAGCGATAGGTGCGGCCTTTCATTGCATAGTCGTCGAAGGGCGGCAACTGATCGACGCTTTTATAAAACGTGACCGGCAAGCGGCCTGCGGGATTGTTAGTCCCGGCGATGCTTTGCGCGATTGCCGCGCCGCCCTCCTCGCCGGAGTACCACGCGTCAAGAATTGCATTGGCATGCGCATTCGCCCAGTTCACGGCCAGCGCGCTGCCATTCATAAGCGCCACCACCAGCGGTTTTCCAGTGGCCTGCAAACTTTCCAGGAGATTTTCTTCCTCCTGCGGAAGATCGAGGCTGGTGCGGTCGCCGCCCGCGAAGCCGGGAACATCGACTTTCATTTCTTCGCCTTCAAGTTGCGAGGTGATACCGACTACGGCAATCGAGACATCGGCCTGTTGCGCGGCAATAACGGCCTCCGCAATGGGATCGGAGATAAGGTGCAGCCATACAAGCTTCGTGCTAAACCCTCCTCGCAGATACTCAACTCTTATTGCGTAACGATGGCCTCTTTCGAGTTGCAACGTTTTCAGAGTTGGTATGGGGTCGTGAAGCAGGGCGTCGTCGACAATCAACTGCCCGTCGAGCCACAAGCGATTCATCGAGCCTACCAGGCCAATCTGATAACCGCCGGATTCATCAGGAGCAAGAAATCCGCTCCAGCGCACGGAGAATTCCTTCATGCCCTCGGGCGCAGCGATTGCAAATGAATCGGGATGAGAGAGTTGCAGATTGACACCGCTATCAACACGCACGACCTTTGGCAGCACCGAAAAGTTGTCGGCCGCAAAGTATTCGGCTTTGAGGCCGGGCTGGCCATCGTCGGTCGAGAGCACAGCGGCGGGAATAACCGTTTGCTCGCGAAGAAAATTCATGCCCGGGTGGAAGGTAATCTTGGCTGCGGGAAACTGGGCGCGGATGCCGTCAAGAGCGGTCGTCGCATGCGAAGCGGTTCCAGCGTAGTTGCCGTGCAGCACACTAGTCGATTCGGCGAGAGGACCAAACACTGCGATTCTGTGAATGTCAGCTCGCAACGGCAGCGTTCCGTCATTCTTCAGCAGAACCATCG
Organism: uncultured Acidobacteriota bacterium; assembly: GCA_963755225.1. Lineage (GTDB taxonomy): Bacteria > Acidobacteriota > Terriglobia > Terriglobales > Acidobacteriaceae > Sulfotelmatobacter. The sequence continues at coordinate 75,350 of CAVWJE010000017.1, read as the reverse complement.
ACTCCCGAGCCGCTTGCAGCGCCAGCGCGCGGTGCGGTGCGCTATCAATTTCAGTGTCAGGCGTTTGAGCGTATTTCACCATCGCGGGAGGATCGAACATTCCCAACCAAAAGCGCGCGGTAAACAATCGCTTCAATGCAACGTCGATGTCTTTTTCGGAGATCAGCCCCTGCTTTACCGCGGTCAGATAAGGAACATAGTCGGAGTTGTTGGTGGCCACGGTAAAAAAATCGGCGCATTCGTTGTCCATGCCTGTTTTCAGCGCGTCCGCGGCGGCTTCCGCCATGCTCCGGGCAAAATGGTGGCCATTGAAAATATCGACAATGGCATCGCAGTCGGAAACTACATAGCCGTTAAACTTCCACGCGTCGCGCAATTCGTCCTTCAGCAAGAACGTGTTGGCGCAAGCGGGCTGTCCGTTGATGCGGTTGTAGGCGCACATGATCGACCCGGCCTTGCCTTCAGTAATCGCGGCGCGAAATGCCGGCAGGTAAGTGTCTTCCATGTCGTGCTTCGAGACTTGCACGTCGATGCTATGGCGCGTGGGCTCGGGTCCGCTGTGTACCGCAAAATGTTTCGGCGTGGCAATCACGCGCAAGTATTTCGGATCGTCGCCTTGCAGCCCGGTAATGAATGCCACTCCCATGCGTCCCGTCAGAAAAGGATCTTCGCCATAGGTCTCCTGGCCACGTCCCCAGCGCGGGTCGCGAAAAATGTTTATGTTGGGTGACCAGAAATCCAGGCCTTCCATAATGTCGCGCCGCCCGGCTCGCACTGCCTGATTGTGTTTGGCGCGTGCTTCGGTGCCGATCGCCACAGCCATGTCGTGAATCAAGGGAACGTCAAACGTTGCGGCGAGACCGATCGGCTCGGGAAACACTGTTGCCGTGCCGGCCCTCGCGACCCCGTGCAGAGCTTCGCTCCACCAGTCATAAGCCGGGACCTGCAACCGCGGAATGGCCCGCGCCTGATTTACCAGTTGCGAGGCTTTCTCTTCCAGAGTCATGCGGCCGACGAGATCGTCCACCCGCTCGTCGATTGGCAGGGAAGGGTTCAGGTACGCCGGAAGGTCCGTCTGGTCGGCCGTTTGCGCAATGCAAGGGGATGCTGCTACAAAGAGCGTTGCCGTTAAGAAAAGAATGGTCACCAGTAATAGGATTTGCGGCCTGCGGGACTGAGGCATGACAGGGCTTCTCCTCGATCTATTTTGCAACGATTTTTTGCGGCTTGCCGAATCGGCAAACGCGACGCAGTATAGCACCGTCAACGTACACGGAAGTATAATTCCGCGATATTTTTACGAAACGCGCATCGGTTCGCGGGTGAGTTCAACTTGAAACCGTCGAGAACGCAATGCGGAGCGCCGCGCTAGAATGGCGGAACGAAGTTCAATTTCGCAGGCATAGCTGGGATGAAGAAACACAGGCGCGGGATTCACCTCATCGCGGAGATCGCCAACGTTTCCATCGGGACGGTGGATCGAGCCCTTCATGGGCGCCCCGGTATCAACGAAGCTACGCGTCAACGTATCCTGAAGATTGCCGAGCAGATTGCCTACACCCCCAACCTGGCGGCGCGCGCGCTCTCCGTCTCGAAGGCGAGCGCGCGCATCGGCGTCTGCATCCCCCGCGAGATCCATTTTTTCTACGATCAGCTTTGGAGCGGCGTATTGGATGAAGCGCGCAGCGTGGAACCTCTGGGCATTCAATGCATTCATCGGCCGGTTCACTCGCTGGGCGAGTACGACACGGAAGCCTTCCAGCAACTTGTGGATAGCGGCGTCGACGGCATCGTTCTCACGGCAGGAAATCCCCAGGGCCTTACGCCATTGATCGACCTGGCGGAGGCCAGGGGCATCCCCGTCGTTTGCGTTTCCACCGACGCTCCCGCCAGCCAGCGCTCCAGCATTGTTTGCGTAGAGCCATCTCTGAACGGCCATCTGGCGGGAGAATTGATGGGCAAATTTGTGCCGCCGGGCTCTGTAGTTGCCGTGGTTGCGGGCATGTTGAGCGCCGAGGATCACCGCAAGAAGACGGCGGGCTTTTCCGAATCCTTTCCGCGGCACTGCCCCGGCGGGCAAATCGCCACCGTGATTGAAGGCCACGAGGACGAAGACGAGAGTTTTCAAAAGACCTTTGATTTTCTAGGCCGCACGCCCACTCTTGCCGGGCTCTACGTCAATACGGTGAATTGTCTTCCCGTTTGCCGCGCCCTCGGCGCGCGCGGGCTGGCCGGAAAAACCAAGCTGATCACCACCGATCTTTTCGCCGAGATGTCTCCCTACTTCGAGAAGGGAACGATTACCGCGTCCATCTACCAGCAGCCTCACCGGCAAGGTCAGCTTGCGGTAAGGCTCATGGCCGATCACCTCACCAGCAAGGCTCCATTTCCTCCGAATATCCACCTCAGTCCCGGTGTCGTGATGTCGTCGAACCTTCATCTGTTCCGCGAAATAAGACTGGCTGGCACGCGTTTCGACGATTCGCTTCTGGGGACCGATTATCCCGCGAAACCCGCGAAAAACCTTCAAAGATAAACCCGCCACCCGCTCACAAATTTGGGCTAGAAATGGCCGGATCGGGATTCCCTGCGGCCGTTCGATGCGGTTAGGCCTGCCCGAAAATTAGTTTTCCAGATCGGCATCATGCAAGATTTTTCTTGACAAGCGGCCCCAAAAAAAGATACAAGCTGCTCCGTGGTCGTTAACGTTAACGTAAACGTGTAAAACTCACTTGGGGTGTGCCACATGAATTCTTGCCTCCCGCGCGGTCTCTCGATTCTTCCAGTCACACTAAGGGGCATTCGATATACTCTTGGCGTCTCTTTTGCGCTTTTATTTGGCCTTTCCATTCTGGCCGTGGGCCAGGAGGCGACCATTCTCGGCACCGTTACCGATCCTTCGGGGTCGGTGGTTCCCAACGTCAAAATAAGTTTTACGCACATCGAGACGGGCGAGGCGCGCAACGCCAGCACGAATGACACAGGTCAATATGTTGCGGCCGATCTCCCCATTGGACACTACAACGTCACCGCTCAGGCTTCGGGTTTTAAGCTGCTCGAACACAAGGGCGTAGTGCTGAACGTGGCCGACCGGGCCCGCGTGGATTTTCAAATGCAGCTCGGGGGCGCGACCGAGACCGTCACCGTGGAAGCGAACCCGGTAAAGGTTCAATCCGACAGCGGCGAGATCAGCGACGTAATCAGCGGGCAGCAGATTACGCAGCTTGCCACCAATGGCCGCAGCGTATTCGAACTCGAGGCCCTAACGCCCGGAGCCTCCAGCATCCAGGCCGATTTTCAGGTGCCCACTTCCGCCGGCGGCGACTTCAACGTGAGTTTCAACGGCCAGCGCGTGAGCCATAACCTCTGGCTGGTGGATGGCGGCGAGGCGGCGGATCGTGGGGGCGGCGGCGGCGCGGACGTTTTGCCGTCGATGGATGCCATCGCTGAGTTCCGCACCATGACCTCGAATTACAGCGCCGAATATGGGCTTTCGTCGGCGGGCACCATGACCATGGTGATAAAGTCCGGCACCAAGCAGCTTCATGCCACGGCTTTTTATTTCGGACGCAACGATGCGTTCGACGCGCGCAATTATTTCAATCCAGCGCCCGCTCCCGTCGCCGAACTGCGCTTCAACGACTGGGGCTTTAATGTGGGCGGACCGGTTGCATTCAAGAAGACCACAAACCCCAAAACGTTTTTCTTTTACAACATGGAGTGGCGCAGGTTTATCCAAGGCGGTCTGTTTAACGTAACAGTTCCGCTGGCGAGCATGTATCCCGATGCCGCAGGCGCCGGCACCGGCGCGGTTCTTCCCAGTACTCTGGCCAATGGCAGCGCGCTGCAAACCGTGGTTCCAACCGGCATAGTTGGCCTGGGTGCAAACTGCCCCGGCGGAGTGCTTCCCCCCGGCGTAGTCCCCGGCCAGCCCTTCCCCAACAACACCATCCCCGATTGCATGATCGACCCTAACGCCACCGCGCTTTTGACCGCCGGGATTTTCAACAAGCCCACAAGCGGCTGGCAATTTATCGGCGGCAATAAACAACCGACGACCGGCAAAGAAGAGATTGCTCGCATCGATCATCAGTTCACCGATAAGTTTTCGGTGTTCGGCCACTGGATCTCCGATCAGGCTGTTCAAACCTACGGCACCACGCAGTGGAGCAGCGACAACGTGCCCACGGTTTTCGATACCTTCGGAAACCCCTCCTACAGCGCCGTAGTGCACACCACCTATGTGATCAGCCCAACCCTGCTCAACGAGGTGGCCTTCAACTACGATGGCAACCGAATTCACATTCTGCCGCAGGGCCTGTACAGCGCGCCCACCAGCTTTACCGAGGGCGCAAACCGCATCTTCAACGCTCCAAACGTCGATAACCGCATCCCGGATATTCACCTCGCAGGCAGCACAGGAAGCTTCTACACCGCGAATTGGACTCCCTGGAATAACACGGCGAACGATTATCAGATTCGCGATGACCTTTCCTGGACTAAAGGGGCGCACCAATTCAAGTTCGGCTTCAGTTGGGCGTTCTACAAGAAGGCGCAGGACTATTTCGCCGAAACTCAAGGCGGTTTCGGGTTTAACGGATCGTTTACCTCTCCGGCCGGGTGTACGACTACGACTGCCGTTACTTGTGGATTGGATTACGCGGACTTCCTGCTCGGCTATGCGCAGTCTTACAACGAAAACGCAATTAAGTCGACGGGGTATTGGAATAACATCTCCCCCGCGGCCTATGTGCAGGATAACTGGAGAGCTACTCACCGGCTTACTCTGAATCTAGGTTTGCGCTGGGATGGGATACCTCATACCTACGAAGCCTATAACCACATGTCAAACTTCTATCCCAACCTTTATAACTTCGCCAATGCTCCGATCTTCGCAAATGCCGCGGATACGCAGATCGCGGCAAACAGCCCGGGGCTGGGAACAAGCACGGTTCCCGAACTCAATGGGTATCAGTTCTACCTCAATGGCATGGGCATCGAGAGTCAGAACGGAATTCCCAAAGGCCTGGTAAATCCGACGTGGGACGCATTTGGCCCGCGCCTGGGCTTTGCCTATGACTTACTCGGAAACGGGAAAACCGTAGTGCGCGGCGGCGTCGGCATTATGTACGAACGCATTCAGGGCAACGACATGTATAACGCCGCCACCAATCCGCCTTGGGGCTATGGATTGAACGTGAACAACGTTCTCTTCTCGAACCCCCACGACAGCACCGCGGGAGGAGCGATCACGGTTCCAATTGTGACCGCGTCGGTCACCGGGTTGAATCAGTCTTATCCGGTACCCACAACCTATCAATACAGCGCGGGAGTTCAGCAGGCGGTAGGAAGAAGCGCGGTTTTCTCGGTTTCGTATGTAGGCAATCAAGGCCGGCACCAAAGCTACCTGCAAGAACTGGAACTTCCGCCCGCTGCCGACTTGGCTTGCCTCCAGGCCTCGAGTAACTGTACCGGCGTTCAGCCCGCCTTCAACGGGCTGGTTACCTATCCCGGTTACAACTCAATTAAGGTCGCCTTCGACGGCGCGAATTCACACTACAATTCGCTGCAATCGGAGATGCGCGGACGCATCACTCACGACCTGACCTTGCAGGTTGCTTATACCTTGTCTCGTTCGATCGACCCAAGCACTGGCGACAACAGCGGATCGAACGGCTGGGATCTCGATCAGGTCTCGAATCCGTATGTCGGCTGGAAGTACGATCTGGGGCCCTCTACTTTTGATCGTACGAACATCGCGTTCGTGAACTTCGTTTACGATATCCCGGCATTCAGAGACAGTTCGAGCAAGCTCTTGAAAGCTGTTGCCGGGGGATGGGAAGTCTCTGGAATTGTCACGATGGAATCCGGACCTCCCTTGAACCTGAGCCTGAGCGGGCAGAACGTAGCCAGTATTTTCCCAGGCGGCGACGTTATGAATCGTCCGGATGTCAGTGGGTCGATATCCTATCCGCATACGGCGGCGCAGTGGTTTAATCCGGCGGCGTTTTCCAATCCCGCTCCCGGAACCTGGGGAGACCTGGGTTTCGACGGGGTGCGGGGGCCGGGCCGCGACAACTGGAATATCTCGCTGTTCAAGAGTTTTTTGATCAGCGAGAGTCGAGGCAGCCGGTTCGAGTTTCGAGCCGAGAGCTTCAACACCTGGAACCACACGCAATTCGGAGCGGCCGGAACCAACGGCGGAATCAGTACAGCTTTCGGTTCGAGCAACTTCGGCGCGGTGACGAACGCTTACGATCCGCGCGTGTTCCAGTTCGGAGGCAAGCTGATCTTCTAACGCCCGTTGGAAGGCGCGTTCATACCCCGTTCATGCCCGGATCATGAGCGGGGTTATGGCGCTTCTCAAAGCATCCTGTGTTCTAGCTGCAATATCTTTTTCTATTTCCTTCGGCCCTCCTGATACAGTGTCGCGGATATGGCGAATCGGACGTTGGCGCGCTGTGCTCGCGGGAGTTTCGGAAGTTTAAGCGTTCACTCTTTCGTTATTTGGATAGCTCTCGCCCTCTGCGCGAATGCCCAGGACGCAACGCCTGCGGCCGCAATCGCACTGGAAAAACAAGGGCAACTCGCGGAATCGGCGGAAGTGTGGCGAGCAGTCACGCAGAAAAACCCCACCGACGCTTCGGCCTTCGCGAGCCTGGGCATAGTCCTCTCAAAAGAACAGAAATACGCTGAGGCAGCGGCTGCCTACGAGAAAGCGCTATCGTTGAAGCCGAATCTTCCCGGCATCCGACTGAACCTCGCTCTGGCCGAATTCAAGCAGGGACGATTCGACGCGGCGATACCGGCGCTGCGGGCCGTTCTCTCCGCTGAGCCGAATAATTCTCAGGCAACAACGCTGTTGGGCCTGAGTTGTTATGGCGCCGGACGATTCGCGGAAGCGGCGAAATATCTTGCCCTCGCCGCAAAATCGGACCCGGCAAACGCCGAACTGCGCGAGGTGTTGGCGCAGAGTTGCCTGTGGGCGAAAAAGTATTCTTGCGCTCTCGACGAATTCCAGCAAATCGTGAAGCAAAATCCCAACTCTGCCGCGGCGCATATGCTCACCGGCGAGGCGCTCGATGGCATGCAAAAAACGCCGGAGGCCATTGCCGAATTCCAGGCGGCGGCACAGGCTTCGTCCGACGAACCAAATGTCCATTTTGGACTCGGCTATCTGTATTGGAAGTCGCACCAATACGACGAAGCCGGGCGCGAGTTTCAGCGTCAATTGGCGATCGATCCCAATCATGCTCAATCGTTGGCATATCTGGGAGATATCGCAATGAAAAGATCGAAGCTCGATGAAGCGGTTTCTTGGTTGCGCAGAGCGATATCGCAAAACGATAAGATTCGCCTGCCTTATCTGGATTTGGGAGCGATCCTGACACAGCAGAAACATTATGACGAAGCCGTGACCATGCTCAAGCGAGCTGTGACACTCGATGCCTCCCAGACCCGACGCTCACTATCGCCTGGCGCGCGCCTATCAGGCGATGGGGAACGCCTCTGAAGCCCAAAAAGAGTTTGCCGAAGTCAGCGAGTTGCACCGGAAGGCGGACGAGCCGCTGGCCTCCAAAATTTCGGACGCGCCACCGCCCTTGCCACACTAAAGAACCTTCGTTTTGAAAGGGCGCGACTTCAGTCGCGCCGTACAATCCTCTGAAATCAACCGCGCTTCAGCGCCTATGGGTCGCTCTTGGCCCCGAAGCGAATTTTTCGGCAACCTGCCCGGGCGAGAATTGGTAACAGTAGATCAGGCCGATGGCCAACAGCAGCGCTCCCCACCACACGTTGGCGTGCAGCTGGAAAAGCACAACTGTCTTACTTGCCGGAGGGCTCAGTAATTGATAGAGTCCCGCCAGCAAAATCAGCGCGCCGTTCACCGCCAGCGAAATGCCGATGAAAAACCAGATCGAAATCGAACTCTTCTCATTCATATGCGCTTCCTGATCTCACTTCACCGTCGATAACAAAATCGCGCCTACCAGAAACCGCCCTACCAGAAAATGATATTCAGCGCCACGAAAACGACGCCCGCCACCGCCGCCCAGAATAGCGGCTTCTGATACAGCGGAACGTCTCCTACCGCCGGAATTCGCGTCAGGCCGTAAACCAAGCCATTCAATTCGACCTCCGGTACCGGCTTCGTGGCGAGGCTTACCACTACAGTCACTACGACGCATGTAATAAAGGACCACAGCGCCTGATACATATCCTGCGCCAGGCCTTTCGCATGCGGAGAAAGCGCCACATAGCGCAATGCGGAGGGATCAATTTTTACCCATGTCCACATGCCGATCGAGCACAGCGTGCCGCAAAGCAATCCGCAGAATCCGCCGGCCGCGCTGGCGCGCTTCCAAAGCATTCCGAGGACGACCGTCCCAAACAGCGGAGCGATGAAAAAACTGAACAGCGCCTGAACATAATCCATGATGCTGGCGAACTGCATCACGAGATACGCCGTGCCCACGCTGATAAGCACGCCGACCACCGTGGTCCAGCGGCCCATGTTGACGTAGTGGCGATCGCTGCCCCGCTTGTTGATGAGCGGGCGATAGATGTCGTAGGTCCAGACGGTAGTGAAGGCGCTCACATTGCCAGCCATGCCTGACATAAATCCGGCGATCAGGGCGGTAACTCCCAGGCCCAACAAACCCGGGCCGAAATAGCGCGCCATCATGAGCGGCAGAACGTCGTTGTAGCTGTGCGCTCCGACGGCCGCTGCAACCGACTCGGGAACCAGTTTTTCCGGCAGCAACGCCAGGCCAAGCAACCCGGGCAAAATCACAATCGCCGGAACTATCATTTTGAAGCCGGCCCCGATAATCGGCGCCATCTCCGCGCTGCGAATATCTTTGGCCGCCAGGATGCGCTGCACCACGAGAAAATCGGTGGTCCAATAGCCCATGGAAATGACGGCGGCCAGCCCGAAAACAATTCCGACCCAATTAATCCCCATCGGATTGTTGCTGAACGATCCCAGCCCCGCCCACAGGTGAATGTATTGTTCGGAGGCGCGTTGCGCGATCAACACTTTCAGATTTGACCAGCCTCCGGCCTCGTATAAACCGAGAATTGGAATCAGCAGCGCGCCAGCCCAGATCAGAAAGAATTGCAGCACTTCGTTGAAAATCGCCGAGCGCAATCCGCCCAGCGAGACATAAATTGCCACCGTGAGCGACGAAATCCAGATGCTGAAGTTGATGTCCCACCCGAGCACAATCTGCATCACCTTCGCCATGGCGAACATGTTGACGCCGCTCATCAGCACCGTCATGAAGGCGAAAGAGACCGCCGAGAGAGCGCGGCTGGGCTCGCCAAATCGCAGCTTCAAATATCCCGGGACCGAATGGGTTTTGGAGATGTAATAAAACGGCATCATAACGAGCGCGAGAAAGAGCATCGCGGGGATCGCACCGATCCAGTACCAGTGTGTGGCGAGAATGCCATATTGATAGGCCGACCCGGCCCATCCCATAAGCTCGAGCGCGCCCAGATTTGCGGAAAGAAAACTTAAGCCTGCGACCCATGCCGTCATTTCGCGGCCGGCCATGAAAAAGTCTTCGCCGGTATTGGCGCGTCCTTTTAAGTACCAGCCGATCGATAGCACCAGGGCGAAGTAGAAAATAATGATTAAGAGATCAACGGTCGAGAGATGAACCAGTTGGGTTGGAACGGCAAGCAGGGCCGTCAGCTTTGTCATTGCCTGTTATTCCTCATTCGTTTCTCCAGGAAGCTCAGCAGGTCTCGACCACGTTGGCCACGCCCAGCATCCTTCGCGTGCCCTATCTCACTCCCAGCAGCAAATCCACCGTAAGCTGATCCATGCGCTCATACGGCAAACGTTTTTGCAAAATTTTGTCCTTGTCGAACGCGCGAGCGAGTAACTGGGAAGCGCCATCGCGCGAATAATTGCCAATCTTCGGCGCGTCTCCGTTGCTGGATAGCTCCGTGAGAATTCCCTGTATCTCGCGGTCGTGGTTCCATCTGCACGCTTTTTCTTTCAGTATCAGATACGTTCTCATGCAGCCTCGCGCAAAATCTTTGACGCCCTCGTAATCCTCGGTTCGATAGGCATGCGCATCAAAATGCCGCGGACCTTCGTAGCCCACGTCTTCAAGAAACTTCACCAGCCAAAATGCCGATTTCAGATTAGCCGAGCCGAAGCGCAAATCCTGATCGTAGCGGCCTGGCATCTGATCGTTCAAGTCGATGTGAAAAAGTTTTCCCGCATCCCACGCCTGCGCTACCGCATGCATGAAGTTCAGTCCCGCCATGTGTTCATGCGCCATCTCCGGATTCACTCCAACCATTTCCGGATGATCGAGCGTGGGAATGAAACCCAGATAGCTGCCGGTTGTGGACATGTAGATATCGGCGCGAGGCTCGTTGGGTTTGGCTTCGAGGGCGAACTTCATTCCGTATCCTCGATCCATGTTGTATTGGCAAAGATAGTTGACCGCCTCGCGCAACCGTTTGATCGCCTCATCGGCCCGGCGGCAAGCGTCGGTTTCTACGCCCTCGCGGCCGCCCCACAACACAAAAATCTTCGCGCCCAATTCGGCGCCAATATCCATCGCGCGCATGGTTTTCTGAACCGCATAGGCGCGGACCTCGGCATCGTTGGCCGTAAATGCGCCGTCACGGAAGATGGGATGAAAGAACAGCGACACGGTAGTCATGGGCACTGCGATCTGATTTTCATCGCAGGCTTTCTTAAACGAACGGACGATTCCATCGCGTTCCGCGGGAGTTGCATCGATCGGCACCAAATCGTTGTCGTGCAGATTCACGCCCCACGCCCCCACTTCCGCCAACATCCGGACAATCTCGTTCGGCGAGATCGCGGGCCTCACAAAATCACCGAAGGGATCGCGCCCGCGGTTACCCACGGTCCAAAGACCGAAGGAAAATTTGTGTTCCGGTTTCGGTTGATAATCGCTGGCGTTGGTCATCGCTTCATCTCCACGCAGTGCTCATACACATTGCCTTCAATTCAGAATGGCCTTCATCGCCGGATAAATACGCCGGTAGGATGAATAGGCGCGGTTCATCGTCGCCGAATCTTTGGCATTCGGAACTGTTGTCCCGGCTACGCGCACCACAGCGGCACAGGCCGCGTCCACGGTTGGCCACGCTTTCGCGCCGACTCCAGCCAGAATCGCGGCTCCGTATGCCGCGCCTTCTTCCACCGCAACCTTTCCCACTTCTTGCCCATAGACGTCGGCCTGGATCTGTCTCCACAGCGGTGACCGCGCGCCGCCGCCGCCAAGGCGGATGGTTTCCACCGGAACTTCGATCTGCTCAAAAATTGTGAATGTGTCGCGCAAGCTGAAAGCTACGCCTTCCAGAATCGCCCGTATCACGTGGGCGCGGCGTGTGCGAGGCAGTCAGGCCGGCCAGCATCCCGCGCGCATTCGCGTCGAGGTAGGGAGTTCGCTCACCCATGAGATAGGGCGCCCACAGCAGGCCATCGGCCCCGGCTGGAATTTTGGCAGCCAGCGCGGTGAGGTCTTCGTAAGAGTCAGCATGGGAAGAGTCGCCATTGCCGTTGACGGAGCCAAACTGATCGCGGAACCAGCGCAAGGAAAGTCCCGCAGCCTGCGTCACGCCCATCACGATCCAGCGATTGGCCATCGCATGGCAAAATGTATGTACGCGCCCCTCTGGATCGAGCGCGGGAAGATTCGTTGCGGCAAGAACCACGCCCGAAGTTCCGATGGTCGCGCTCACCGCTCCGGGAGAAATTACGCCCATGCCGATCGCTCCCGCTGCCTGGTCGCCGGCCCCGGCCACAACCGGAGTTCCTGCGATCAGTCCGGTGGCAGCAGCGCCGGCTTGCGAAACTTCGCCGCAAACTTCCGGCGACTCGTACAATGCGGGCAGAAGAGCGCGATCCATTCGCACTAAATCCAGCATCGGTTGCGACCAGCGGCGATTCGCAACGTCGAGCAACAGCGTCCCTGATGCGTCGGCCATGTCGGTGGCGCGCTCGCCGGTTAAACGAAAGCGCACATAATCTTTTGGCAGCATGAGGGACCGGACCCGGCTCCAATTTTCAGGCTCGTTCTCGCGGACCCAAAGGCACTTGGTCAGCGTGAAATTAGTGAGGGCGGAGTTGCAAGTGAGCTTACGGAGGCGTTCCGCGCCAATCTGCGATCTGAGTTCCTGCGCCTGCTTCTCGGTCCTCACGTCGCACCAGATCGGCGCTGGACGCACGACTTGGCCTTGCGCATCCAGCAGGACCGCGCCATGCATCTGGCCGGAAAAACCAACGCAAGCGATCTGCTCTGCGCGAATGCCGTCGTGCGACAGTGCTCCCTTGACCGCCACTGCGCACGCCCGCCACCAGTCCGCCGGGGTCTTGTTCCGCCCATCCGATTTGCGGGGATGCAAAAGGAGGATGGTCGGCCGCAGCGGACGAAATTAGCTTCCCGCTCTCGTCAATGACGAGCGCCCGCGTGCCTCCGGTACCTACGTCAATTCCCAGAAAATACATTCGCAATGGACGAGCGCCGGCCGCGGCCGGAGAAAGATTTCGCCGGAATTACCTTTTCGTGTACGTTAACGCGAAGGTATAGTATCACGAGATCGCGCAGGCGATAACAAATTATAAGGCGGTCACTTTGGTTCATCCACGAATACTTACGAGACTGAGAGGCGGGAAAATCGGAACGATCATATTCCTGGCCGTGAGCGCAATCTGCGCGGCCGCCGCGGAACCGCCGTCCGTCGTTTTCGACCGCGGCGGCGCTACCGTCGCGCTCCAACCCTACGCCCCAAATATTATTCGAGTCACCCTCAGCGCCAATCGAGCGTCCGCGGTCGCTGCCCCGGGTTATGGGTTCGTGGCGTACCCCTTCGGCGCTGGGTTGGCGACAACAGAAAACGGACGACGCCGATCTCTACCGATCCGCAAGGTTGGTCGTTTCAGTTTCCGTGAATAAGCCGTCACCCCGTTCGGCCACCCAGGCGGATATCTCGAAATATTTCCACGGTGCGAATCCGCCGGCTCACATTACCATCGCCACTCCGAGCGGCAAAATCCTTCTGGATATGACGAACTGGTGGATGTCGGTTCCCAACTATAAAGACGACAATGCGGGCATATTACAAAACAGGCGGCCGACCGACGCGCCGTTCTATCGTATCGGCGCGACCTTTCGCTCGCCGAACGATGAACACTACTACGGGCTCGGCCAGAATCAGGAAGGCTTTCTCGACCATCGCGGCCATACGGTCGAGTGCTGGCACAACTACCTCGCCACGGGTGGTCCGAGCGTATGCGTGCCTTTCGTTGTGACCAATCATGGCTACGGAATGATCTGGGACAATCCCTCGAAAACGACAATTAAGGCGGGATTCAACGAACGACGTCGAATGGGATTCCGAGGTCGGAGACCGCGTCTCGTTTTTTGTAATTGCCGGCAACGACTACGGATGAAATTTATTCGCGGCTATCGCCTGCTCACCGGCGCGACTCCCATGCTTCCGAAAGCGGCCTACGGCTATATTCAATGCAAGCAGCGGTATTCCAGCCAAGCCGAGGTGCTCGCAGTTGCAAAGGGATATCGCGATCGCCATCTTCCCGCCGACGTGATGGTGATCGATTGGTTCTATTTCTCGAAGATGGGTCAGATGGATTTTGTTCCCGATGCGTGGCCCGACCCGGCGGCGATGAACCGGCAGTTGCACGCGATGGGTTTTGAATCGATGATCAGCGTTTGGCCGCGTTTCGTGCAAAGGCTCGCGCTACTATGATTACCTGAAAGACAAAGGATGGTTCGAGCATCTCGCCGATGGCACGCCAACCGATGGCTTGCCTTACGATCTGGCCGGCTCGGATATCGACACGACGAATCCCGATGCGGCTCGCTGGTATTGGGATACGATTCGCGACAACATCATCGCTAAAGGCTTTGACACGATCTGGGCTGATGAAACCGAGCCTGATCTTCCGCCCGATGGCAGCTACTTCTTCGTCGGACCTGGAACTCGTTACTTCAACGTCTATCCTCTGTTTCATACCGCCGCGCTCTACGATGGCTTCCGCCGCGACGTTAAGCATCGCGCGCTGATTCTCTCTCGCGACGCTTATCTCGGCTCGCAGCGCAATGGAACCATCGTGTGGTCATCGGACATCTACCCGACCTGGGATACTTTGAAGCGGCAGATTCCGACAGGCCTCGATTTCGCGGCTTCAGGCATGGCCTACTGGACCAACGATATCGGAGGATGGCAATACCTTCCTTCCGAACACAAGCCCGAGCATCCGCCTCTGCTCGACCCTTCCGACGTTCGCGAGAATGTGGGCGGCTACGACGATTATCCCGAACTCTACACGAGGTGGTTTGAGTACGCGACATTTCTTCCGATCTTCCGCGCTCACGGCAGCCGCAACTTCAATGAAGTCTGGTCTTACGGAAAAGCGGCGGAACCGATTCTGGAAAAGTATTTGAAGCTGCGTTATCAATTGATGCCCTACATCTATTCGCTCGGCTACAAGACTTACGAAACCGGCACGCCATTCATGCGCGCGTTGTTCATGGATTTTCCGAACGATCCCAAGGTCGCCGATCTTGCCGATGAATATATGTTCGGCCCGTCGTTTCTGGTTGCGCCCGTCACAGATCAAGGAGCGACGAACCGGATGGTTTATCTTCCCGCAGGCGGGGATTGGTACAACTTCTGGACGAACGAACGCATTCACGGCGGGCAGGAAATTCGCGTCGAAGCCCCGATCGATACTTTGCCGCTTTTCGTCCGCGCAGGTTCGATTATTCCATTCGGCGCGCCGATTGAGAGCACGAAAGAAATTCAGAAGATTGCGAAGATTCGCATCTATCCCGGCGCCGACGGCGGCACTACGCTATACCAGGACGACGGCGTAACCTATGCGTACGAAAAAGGCGAAAGCAGTATCACGCGGATGCACTGGGATGATGCGACGCAACAATTCACGCACAGTGGAGCGCAGGCATGGCCGGAGCCGGATTCCGCGCTGATCGAATTGGTGCAGCAATCTCTTAAATAATTTGGTGGTATCTCAGTTTGAATTTCCGGGCTACTAATCGGCGTCATCCTGAGCGAAGCCGTCTTTCAGGCGGAGCGAAGGATCTCGGCCGACTCGGCATTCGCGGGAGATCCCTCTCGCTGCTGAAGGACGCCGCCTTTCCCGAGTCGAAGGAATCGGCGATAATTTCTTGGTGAACTTGCCGCGAAGATTCGGACCGGTCCTGGTTTTGCTTTTCGCCCTCGCTCTCGGCCTGAATGCGCAGACTGCGCCCGATAAAAACGCGCCGATTGTCGCGGCTTTGCGTGCCAAAGATTTTGAAGCGGCGGTTCAGCTAACCCGAGAGTCTCTGCAAAACACGCCGTCGGACCCTCAACTGTGGACGCTTCAAGGAATTGGCCTCTCCGCGGAGAAGCGAAACAAAGAAGCGCTGGAGGCTTTTCGCCACGCGTTAAGAATTTCCCCGGATTATCTTCCGGCGCTGGAAGGCGCCGCCCAGATTGCGTATGAGTCGGGCGCCAAAGATGCCACGCCGCTGTTGCGCCATATCGTTCGCTTACGCCCCGGCGAACAGACCAGTCACGCGATGTTGGGCGCGCTCGCCTCCAGGCAGGGAGATTGTGCCCAAGCGGTAAGCGACTTTGAACTTAGCGGGCCGGTGCTCGATTCTCAACCGACTGCGTTGAAGCAGTACGGTGTTTGTCTCATTGCGCTGAAGAAAACCGACAAAGCGGTTACGGTTTTTCAGCGGCTGGTGCAGTCTTCTCCTGAAGATGCGCGTGGCCGGCGGGATTTAGCGGCTCTTCAACTTAAAATTGGAAAACCGGAAGACGCGCTTGCCACATTGAAACCTCTGTTGGGAGCGAGCGATCCAGAAATAAGCACGCTGCAACTTGCATCGGCCGCTTACGAAGCCAATCGGGATACTCCGGAGGCCGTCAAGCTGCTGCGCGATGCGATCGTGAAAGATCCGCGAAACGTCGCGCTCTACGTGGACTTCGCCAACATTGCGTTTGCTCATCAATCGTTTCAAACCGGCATCGACATGGTCAATGCGGGCCTCAATCTTCAACCGAACGCGGCGCACCTTTATTTGGCGCGCGGCGTTTTGTACGTGCAGCTTGCCAACTTTGAACAGGCCGAGGCGGATTTTGCCAAGGCCGAGCAACTCGATCCGCTCCAGTCGCTCAGCGCCGCAGCGCAGGGAATGGCGGTCGAGGAACAAAACCAGAACGATCCTGATCGCGCATTATCAGTCGTGAAATCTAAACTGGCGAAGAAGCCGAATGACGCATTCCTGCTCTATCTTCAGGCGGCGATCCTGATGCAAAAAGCGCCAGCTACCGGCAGCCCCGAATTCGAGCAAGCGCTGGAATCCGCCCGGAAGGCGGTAGCTCTGCAAAATACATTGGCCCCCGCCCATGACGTTTTGGCCAAGCTCTATTTGCAATCCGGCCAAACCGATGCAGCCATCAAAGAATGCCGCGACGCTTTGCGCAGCGATCCAAAAGACCAGACCGCTCTCTACCACCTGATTGTCGCGCTTCGCAAGACCGACCGCAAAACGGAAATTCCTGACCTGCTCAAGCGGCTTGCCCAGGCGCGGCAGGATGCAACGAAGGCGGAGGCGGAACAAAACCGTTATAAGCTGGTTGTGAATTCAGGGGCGAATCACGATTGAGCCGATTCAACCGGTAGTAAAGGAACTAGTCCCGCTTTTATCTATGACGATCACACGCCGTTCCTTTTTTTTGCTTTCGCTTTGTGCCGCTGCACAACAGACGCTTGGCCAGGGCATTGCCTCTCGTAGCGTGACGCCGCAAGCTGCGCCGAAGCCCTCGGGACGGCCTTTCCAGGCGCATTTCAAAGACGTCGCCGAATCCGCCGGCTTGACGGCGCCGACCATTTACGGAGGCATCGAAAGCAAGAAATACATTTTGGAAGCCAACGGCTGCGGCTGCGCCTTCATCGATTACGACAACGATGGCTGGATGGATATTTTTCTTCTCTCGGGAACGCGTCTCGACGCCGCTCCGCCTGAGGCGACCAACCGCCTCTACAAAAACAATCGCGACGGAACCTTCACCGACGTTACAGACAAGGCCGGTCTGCGGGCCGTGGGCTGGGCCAACGGCGTTTGCATCGCCGATTACAACAACGATGGCTTCGACGATATTTTCTGCACCTACTTCGGGCAGAACCGGCTTTATCGCAATAATGGCGACGGCACATTCACCGACGTGACCAAATCGGCGGGCTTATGGGAGGATGGCCCGGCGCGATGGGGCGCGGGGTGCGCTTTTGTCGATTACAACCGCGACGGCCATCTCGATCTTTTCGTCTCGAACTACATCCGTTTTTCTTTCGAGCATGCGCCGGTGCCCGGCGAGAATTCGACTTGCAACTGGAAAGGTGTTCCGGTAAATTGCGGCCCTCGCGGCCTGCCTACCGGAAGGCATTCTCTCTATCGCAATAATGGCGACGGCACTTTCACCGACGTCACCAGGCAATCGGGCATCGCCGGCGCGACCGAGAGCTACGGAATGACCGTGGTCGCTGCGGATTTCGACGAAGATGGATGGCCGGATATTTTCGTCGCCTGCGACTCGACTCCGAGCCTGCTTTTTATGAACAATCACGACGGCACGTTTCGCGAAGAAGGAGTTCTGCGCGGGGTCGCGTTGAGCGACGATGGAATGGAACAGGCTGGAATGGGCGTGGGCATTGGCGATTACAATCTCGACGGCCATCTCGATCTTTTCAAAACTCACTTCATCGGCGATACCAGCGGCTTGTACCGCAACGACGGCAAAGGAAATTTCGACGACGTTACCCGCCTGGCGAAGGTCGCGGTGGAAACGCGCTTTACGAGTTGGGGCGCGGGGATGGTCGATCTCGACAATGACGGATATCCCGACGTGCTCTTCGTGACCGGCAGCGTTTATCCCGAGGTGGAGCGCAAGCTGCCGCAGTATCCTTACAAAACCCCGCGAGTTTTATTTCGCAATCTGGGCAATTCCACGTTTCGAAGAAATCGGCGCAGCTGCCGGAGAAGGAATCACCACGCCGCACAGCAGCCGCGGATGCGCCTTCGGAGACTTCGACAACGACGGCGACCTCGATGTCCTGATTATCAATCTGAATGAGCCCCCATCACTGCTGCGCAACGACCTCAACCCCAGGCAACACTGGATCAAGGCGAAACTGGAGGGCGTGAAATCAAATCGCAGCGCGATTGGCGCGCGCGTTCTGGTACATTACGGCGGAAAGACGCAGGCGCAGGCCGTAGTCAGCCAATCCAGTTATTACTCGTGCAACGATTCTCGCCTGCACTTCGGACTTGGCGCGGAGAAATCGGTCGACATCGATATCTACTGGCCAAACGGATTGCACGAAAGCTACAAGAAAGTTGACGCGGATCAACTGGTGACGTTTCGCGAGGGCGCGGGACGCGTGAAAAACAAGGGATGGTCGAAGGTCTAGCCGGACGTCTAGCCACCGGCCAGAAGCTAGAGATCAATATCCGGATACCGCTTACGCCCGCAGAATCAGAGTTCCCTTTACGTCCTGCCGAATC
Organism: uncultured Acidobacteriota bacterium; assembly: GCA_963755225.1. Lineage (GTDB taxonomy): Bacteria > Acidobacteriota > Terriglobia > Terriglobales > Acidobacteriaceae > Sulfotelmatobacter. Next base: position 56,757 of record CAVWJE010000017.1, on the reverse strand, counting down.
AGAATACCCCTTACAGCCTGCTGAAAAACGCGCGATTCGTATCGGGGCATGCCTTTAGGCATACCGCAACGCCGCCTTTTCAATCGCGCCTTCAGGCGCTGGATCGACAGGCTTTGAATTCCGATTCGCTCTAACTCTCGACCCTAAGATACAACCGGTAATCCTCGCTCATAATGCTGGCGAACGGACGCAACGTGAGCACACCCGTGTCGGTGCGCGTAGACCAATCATCCAACGAACCCGCTACGCGCGAAACCGACAACAACTGTTTGCGAGTAACACGAGCGGGAATTTCGCCGACGGCAAATAACGCAACCGGACCATGCATCAAAGCCACATTGTTCGGATTTTGCTGATCGATCGGTTCCAGCCTCAGTGGCATCTCGAATTCCACTTCCAGCCGGTCGCCATCTTTCCAGGTGCGCTGCAATGCCAGAAATTTGCCCGGAACAACTTCATCGTCAACCTTGCTTCCATTTACGGAAACCCTGCTCTTCGCCCCCGCCCAAGCGGGAATGCGCAAGTAAACGGCAAAGGGTTCCGGACGCGGCAATGCGAAATCGAGTTGGCTGCTCTCTGTCTTCGGATACTGCGTGGTCTGCGTCACAGTCACTTTGGTAGCGTTCTGCTGCCATGAGAGGCGCGAAGGCAGGAAGAGATTCACGTAAATTCCATCGTGCGCCTGATAGTAAGAACTGATTCCATAGTCGGCGGTTAGTTGAGGGAAGGTTCCCGAGCAGCACGGCCACTTGTCGCGGTGATGAACTTTGCGCGCGGAATTGTTGTAGTCGGAATAATAAAAACTGGTTCCGTCGGCAAGAATCGGCGTAGCCCCGGCAATCGTGTTGTAGAGCACTCGCTCCATGCTGTCGCCATAGCGCGAGTCTCGCGTTACGCGCAGAAGATAGCGCGTGATCTTGAAATGCCCGTAAGCGCCGCACGGAGTTTCAAAGCTGGCGTGAGTGGTGTCGAGGCTCGAATCCAAGCCTCCGCTGCCGGGGACGACAAAAGCTTCGTCCGGTCCCCAACCGCCGGTGGCGTAGCTTTGTTCCTGCACCATCCGCAAGCCGTTCTGCGCGGCCCTCAGATATTTCTCGTCGCCCAGCACAAGATAAGACTGCATCGCCGAGCTGAATGCATTGACGTGGCTGTAGGCGTGCTCTCCGGGCAAAACATTTTGCCCCTGCGCGAGCGGGTCGAAATAATCGCTTTCGATAAAGCGGATCGCCAGCTCGCGATAGCGGGGATCCCCGCTGCGCTGGTAGGCAAGAAAAAGATTTTCCGGAAGCGTGTAAGTCTCGTCCCAGGTGTAGGCGATTTCCTTATGAGGGCGCGCGCGCTGTTCGGCTCGGCTCAACGCTTTTTCCGGCAGATGAGGCATCGCGGCGGCAGTGGCGCGCCAATGAACGTCGAGCGCATCTGGATCGCCGGCGAACTCGTGGGCATCGATCAAACCGCAACTCGTCTTGTCATAGGTATAGGCCGGCAGCCGGTAGTCGACGTAGAACTTCCCTTCGGTATCCACCGTCTGCGCGAAGCCGCGGACCAGGCGATGCACTTTTTCCTGCGTCGCTTTGTCGCCGGTCACTGCGTAGGCACGCGCCAGCCCGGAAAGATATTGCCCGAAGCTGTGACCCGGAATGAATGCGTGAAAATTGTCGGGCGTGCTGAAGTCGTTCGCGTCGTCATACCAGCCGCCCATGTCAGGCCCGGGGAGGGCATGCCCATGCGGTGACGAAAGGGCTTCAGCAAAGCATCTTCATCCAGATGAAGATAGAGGTTGTGATTATTTTCGAATTGCTGACGAAACAAACTGTCGAGTAACTCGACTTGCGAATAGTTGAACACCGAAAGCGGAGGGACTACCGCCAACGAAACGGAACCTTGACGGGAACTCGCACCGGAACTCGGATTGGAAAACGCCCGCAGGCTGCGCGGCGCGAGAGTGGCTCCCGCCGCAGCGGCGGTTAGCTTCATAAATTGGCGGCGAGACGGTTGCTTCACGGTGTCATCCTTAGCTTCCCGGCTGAGATGGCTTGCCAGAGGCGGCAATTGCCCTTATGCCCCTTATGGCGACGATACGCGAATTTTCTCAAGCGCAAGATAGTACAAATGTCCTATATGTATAGATGGGTCAGTCCGGCAGAAGTTACAGGCGCACACGACGCCTTCAACCGGATCTCGCTAGCCGTTGGCGACTCAACGTGAATTTCATGACTCCAAATCGGCGTCATCCTGAGCGAAGCCGTTTCTCAGGCGCAGCGAAGGATTTCATTCTAGCCGGGATTTGCGAGAGATCCCTCACGCGGCTGAAATACGCTGCGTTTCGGGATGGCCCATCCAATCGTTGGAACTATTCAAACCGAGTAATTACCCGCTAACCAGTCACGGAAATTATTCCCTGCTTCATGGCGACGGATGCGGCTTCCGTCCGGTCGCAAACGTCGAGCTTCTGGTTGATGCTGTTGATGTGGTTTCGCACCGTGTACCGGCTGATTCCAAAAGCTCGAGCGATTTCCTTGTTGGTGAATCCGCGCGAAAGCATTTCCAGAATTTCCAACTCTCGCGGGCTTAGGCTGGAGCGGCTGTTCCTCTCCGAGAGCCTGCTGGCGATCGCCGGAGGAAAATATTGCTTGCCGGCGTGAACCGCAAAAATAGCGGCCACTATCTCGTCGCACGACATCTCTTTCAGCAAATACCCGCGCGCGCCCGCTTGAACGGCCCGGTAAATTTCTTCCTCAAACTCGAAACTCGAAAGAACAATCACCTGCGGCGCGGATGGCAGTCCGCGCAGCATCTTCAGCGCCTCGATCCCGCTTATCTTCGGCATTCGCAGATCGAGCAACACGACATCCGCGGGGGAATGCTCCAACAGGGCGAAAGCTTCCTCGGCCCCGGCCGCTGCGCCCACCAGCTTGATTCCCGGCTTGTTTGCCCAGCATGCTGCCCAGTCCGGCGCGCACCACCGGATGATCATCGACGATAAGCAATCGGATCGGCGATTTTACCTTCGGATTGTCCTTCTCTTTCTCTTGCTCCCTGTCTTTTTCCTTGTGCATGAAATCTCCGTTCCCAAAGCAAATGCCAGACGGATGCCGGCCACAACGTACGCATCAGTTTGGCGGGCATCGGCGCAATCACCCGAACTGCTGTGCCGCGGCCGGGTACGCTATGAATCTGCAACTCCGCGGAAATGGCATCCGCGCGTTTTCTCATACCGCGAATTCCGAAGCCCGCCGAATCCGCGTCCGCGCGAAAACCCTTGCCATTGTCCTCCACCAGCAATTGCAATTCGGATTCGCCGTAGATCGATTCCCCATAGATTAGCGAGATAAGCAGGCTGCTCGGCCTGGCATGGCGCACCGCGTTTGCCAGAGACTCCTGCCCAATGCGAAACAGCGTATCCGAGATGCGCACCGGAATGCTGTGAACTTGCCCCGAAGTAGAGGCGCTCACGCGGATTCCTCCGCCCGCCACCATGCTTTTTGCGCTCTCCTCGAGCGCTTGCAGCAGGCCTGCGGATTCCAAAAGCTCGGGTCTCAGCGCGGCGATGCTGCGCTTCGCCTCTTCATGGCTGCGGCGCACCAAACTCGACGCCAGTTGAAGCTCCCGCTCGATGGCGCCCTTGTCGTCAATTTCGTCGCGAATCGCCTGCAACTGGAAACCGATGCCGGCAAAACTTTGCGCCAGCGTATCGTGCATCTCGTGCGCCAGTCTTTGACGCTCCTCGAGCACGGCCATCAGTCTCCAGCGTTCGATGTAACTGTTAAGAGTCTGCACGGCGAGGATCAAAAGCAGGAAGACAATAATTGCGATGACGATGTGCCGCGTGCTCCACCACGGCGGACCTTGCAGCACTTCCACATCGTTCAGCGAGGGTAGAAGAATGACGAACGGGGTCAGGTCGCGGGTATATGCGGAATCGACCACGCAAATTCCCCGCAGGCGAAGACGGCTCTTATCTTTAAGCTGCCTGAAGAGCGCGGCGCCGCTGGTCCCGCTGGCGATCGCGCGAAACGACTGGTTGTCTTCGTCCAGATCCAACAGCATGGTGTGATCGGGACCTTCTTCTTTACTTTCCAGGTGTCCTTCCACTTCGATGTACTGTGCGTCGAAAGAGCCGGTGGCCGCCTGCGACGCGGTCACGCCCATGGAATGAATTGGAGCGTGCGACCACAGAATATGCACCTCGGCGTCTTTTAAGACCGAGCTGAAGTCGTGCAGTTCCGCTTCGCCTTTCGCCTCCACTTGATCGCCGATCTGTGGAGGCGTGGTGGCGTGAAAATTCTCGATCGCCACCCCGCCGGTGGAATCCTGCACAAACAGCGTGGGAAACGTAAGAGTGACAACGCCGTGAATCGTAACCCGCGCCGGCTTCCCGGGCGCAAGAGCCCGCAGGTTGGCGATGGGTTGCCCATCGGGATCGACATGATGGTCGCGCATATCGAGATAGAGCGGCTCGAGATATTGGTCTTCGGCGTCAGTCTTCGCGTCAGTCGCCGAACGCATCGGATCCCAATCGGTGCGCGGCTTTCCCGTCGGTCCTACCACGGGATCGGGATCCGCGAGAGGAATTTGCAGGTCCCCGATCATGCTCGATAAATCTTGCTGCGTGGCCGCGCGAACCTGCACATTTCGCCACAGTCCGCCCGTCTGATAAGACTTCAGGCCGAACCGGCCCGACTGCACGCAGTGCGGCTCCTGAATCGCATCGGTAGTCACCGAACCGGAGGGTGAGATCGCGGTGGCCACGATTTTGCAGCCATAAGCGAGAAGCTTGAGGTGGTACCACTGCTGGGCAAAAACGCGCGGCATAATATGCCGTGCCTGGTATTCGACCCAGCCATAGCCGGCGCGGCCAAGAATCAGCGTGTTATCGAGATCGCGTATTCCCGCGTAGTAGCCGTCGTATGCGTCCACGCCTTCTTCTTCGTTACTGCCGCGAATGATGAGGCCACCGTCGCCATACTGGCCCAGCAGTTGAACGTCGGCTTCGATCACATAATCTTTCCAGCGCACGTTTCCGTTCATCAACTTTGCGCCGCGTTCGTCGGAGTTGTTGCGCATGGCGCCATCCACGATTTCCCACGCGCCGCCAAAGGGCTGCCACTCTTCCTGCTTTTCCAGACGAAACGAATCGTGATAGAGGGGCTGTTGCGCCGCGCGGGAAGAATACAACCGCAGCGAGAACCACAATGCGCCGAGAGTTCCGCAGACAATGAGTACCGCAACGAACACCGTCATCAATCTCGACCGAGATCGTTTCGCGCCCGTCATTTCCACGCCGCTAATTTTCCGCCCCCTCATTGCGCGGCCCACCAGTTCGCCGTCAGTTGCTGGCGAATCTCGGGAGTGTCCATATTCTCCCGCGTCATCAATATGGGAGGCACCACACTCAGGCCGGGAACAGCGCGGCTGTGAATCTGCCCGTCCATCGCTTCCATCGCGATGCGGCCCATGTCATACGTACGTTCCATTACGATGGAGTCGATTCCGCCGCTTCGGATGGGCACCATCAAGTCCTGGTCGAAACCGATCAGCTTAATTGCTCGGGTTTTGTCGAACTCCACCAGGGCGTAAAAAGCGCCGCGCGTAGAGATGTGCGACAAAGCCACGATGGCGTCTACCGCGACGCCTCGATTGAGAATGTCCTCGGCCACCTGCTGTTCCTGGGGCACGCTGTAATAACCAAGCCGGCGCGCCACAACCTGAATATTCGGATACTCGCGCTCCAGGGTGTTCTCGAAGCTTCGTTCTCTGGTCGTAATGCCGGTCAGTTGAGGATTAATGCCGACGATCGCAATCGAGCCGCGCCCGTTCAGTATCTTCCCAACGCGGCGCGCGGCCATTTGTCCGCCGGCGGTGTCGTCGTTCAATACGTAAGATAACTTTGCCGAAGGTTCGATCCCGAGATTCGTTCCCACAACCACCATGGGAACCCCGCCCGCCACAATGCGCCGGATCGGAGTTCGCAAAGGTAAAGTCTGGTCGGGAGTGATAATAATCCCGGCATATCCCCGGGCCGCGACCTTCTCCAGAAAGTCGATCTGCCCGGCCACATCGTCTTCGCGCGGCGAGGCGTTCCAATAAACGTTGAAACCCTTGCGCCGGGCCACGTGGGTAGCTCCGGCGTGCGCAGGCTCCCAAAGCGCGGTTCCGCAAGCCCGCGGAATCATCGCAATCGTGTTCGATCTGCGGCCGCAGGCGGGCAAGAGAAGCAATAGCAATAAGGAGAGCGCTGCAATAAGCGCGTCAGCCCTGAAGCGGCGAACGCTCCGAGCCATCAAGGGACGGACGCCCTCGTCCGTCCTGCCGGACGAAATCGCAAGCATCGGCTTTTGCCGGCGCAACTGGCCCGATTCCGCGAATTCCCCGGAATTCGTTTTCCCGGAAAAAATCCCCTGCGGCCTTGGGCAATTCGATCTAGTACATATATAGTACATCTGTACCATGCGCTCAAACCCGGAGTCCGTTACGCTCACCCTGCTTCGAAGCAGCAATCCGTCTCGAGACTCAAGGCAATGCATGTACTAATTGTTCTCGGAACGGGTTCCATACGCGGCGGCTCCCTGTTGAGCCGAGGTCGGACTTGAACAGGGTAGTCGAGTAAACGTTTGCTGACAAGCAAATCCTTTTGCACCCGAAAAGGTGACTCGCTATGCGCTCAAGCCTCTCCATCTCCCTTCGCGTCATCCTGGCGCTTACCTTTGCGGTGTTTGCCGCAACCCTCTGTTCCGCCCAGTTTTCCGGCAGCGTGCAAGGCGTCGTGCAGGATCCCTCAGGCGCGGGTGTCGCAAAGGCTACCGTGCGGATCGTGAATCGAGACACGCAGGTCGCAGCAACCGTGAATTCCGACGACTCCGGCAACTTCCGTTTTGTCAGCCTGCCGCCGGGTTCCTACAGGGTCGAGGTGGAAGCCACGGGATTTGCCAGGGCGCAAGCCAATGTAACCTTGCTCACCGAGCAGAATCTGAACGTGCCCATCTCGCTCAAGGTCGGCTCCATTTCCGAATCGGTCAGCGTCACCACCGAAGCTCCCGTGGTTGACACGGCAGACAGCCGCACCGAACTGACGCTCCAGAATCAAGCCGTCGCCGAGTTACCCATCATCGGACGAAACCTCGTTACGCTGGTGACCATGGCGCCCGGCGCATCCGGTTTAGGAACCAGCGCCGGCGGCAGCCCAGCATCGGGCGTGGATAACTTCTCTACCGAAGAGCAGGTCGATGCCAGCGCCAATGGCCAGGGCGGAAACAACAATCAGTATGTCGTCGATGGACTCGACGTTACCAGCGGAATTCGCCAGGGCGTCTTGAACCTCACTCCCCAGCCTGAAGCGATCCGCGAAACCAGTATTCAGGTCAACACCTTCACCAGCGAATATAGCCGCGCCGCCGGGTTGCAAACCATGTTCACCACCAAGTCCGGCACCGATCAATTCCACGGTTCAGCCTCGGACTATTTCAACTATCAGGGAATGTACGCTAACCAGCACTTCATCTCCTCATCGGAAAGTCCTTACGCGCCCTTCCATTCCAATAACTTCGATTTTGCCGTCGGGGGCCCGATCATCCCTCACAAAAATCTCTTTTTCTTCTTCTCGGTGGAACCTCTGCGTGCCTCATCGAGCGCCGGGAGCAAGGTGACTTTCGCCGATCCCGCCTTCATCGCCTTCGCGCAGGCGAATAATCCCGGAACCGTAGGCACTCAGATTCTGGCCAACTATCAACCCGCAAACGTGGGCGGAGTCAGCGTCGTCTCAACTGCGCAGGATATCTTCGGTGTAAGCACTTGCGGGACCGCGGTCGTCGAAAACATTCCTTGTTCCCTGCCGATGATCGATCAAGGCAGTTTCGGCACAACCTCTGTACGCAACGGAACGCAATACTTCGGCCGCATCGACAAAGTATTCAAGAACGACCGGGTGTATGCCAGTATTTTCCGCACTCTTCTCTTAACCGGCGCGCCCTCCTCCATGCCTCAATTCTCCGCTTTGAACAATACGTGGCAAGTGGCGGGCCAGGCGACATGGACGCACACCTTCTCCCCCACCACGCTCAATGACTTCACCATCGGCCAGAGCCGGGTAGAGGGCGTGCTGGGTTCCGGCGCCAAGGATTACACCGTCCCCTCGATCTCGGTAAACGGCATCAATGCGGATTCCGGCCAGGCTTACGGCGTTGGGTTCGCGCAGGGCGATTTCATTCAGCACAACTATCACTGGCGTGACGTTCTTACCCACGTACATGGCGCGCACACGATCGAAGTTGGCTATGAAGGCTGGTATGGCGACGACGTCGAGCCTTTTCAGGGCCCCTGGTCGCAGCCCAAATTTTCCTTCACCAACCTGCTGACTCTGGCGCAAGACGCGCCGACCAACGAAACCGGGGTTTATTTCAACCCCATCACCGGCCAGGAACAGCTGTGGAGCTGGGACGCCGCTTCCAAAACCTTTGGACTGTTCGTGCAGGACAGTTGGAAGGCCAGAAAAAATCTGACTATAACGGCGGGCCTGCGCTATGACGATAGCGGCAACCCATATTCGAAGAGCGCTTCCACCGTGCTTGGAAACTTTTATCTCGGCACTGGAACCACCGAGCAGCAGCAAGTTGCAAATGGATATGTGAAAGCTACCCACAACGCTTTGCTGCACTCGGTTAACAATCTCTTTAGCCCGCGCATCGGCATCGCCTGGGACCCCACGGGACACGGCGATTGGGTGGTGCGCGGCGGCTTTGGAATCTATAACAATTGGCTGACCCAGGCGAACGTGCAGGAAGAATTCCGCGGCAGCCCTCCCGGAGAAGTTTCCCCGACCTTTGTCGCGGGAGGAACCGCAAATGCCGGTGCACCGGTCTTCGTTCTTGGAAACAGCAGCAAGCCTCCGTTTGGATTTACCTATCCAACCATCACCCCCGGCCTCAACGCGCAGGGAGGGCAGATCGGCGTGAGCGATGCAATCGGCGGCATCAATCCGCTGTTGAAGTCGCCCAAGTCGGATGTGTGGTCGGCCACCGTCGAGAGGAAACTAACCAGCTATCTCTCGGCCAGCGTCGGCTACAACGGATCCCACTCCTACAATATGGTGGGCAATGGAAACTCGATTGGCAACGTCTCCTACGGAGTGGATATCAATTCTTTCCCCGGCGACCTTATTACTCAGATGAACACCAGCGCGACGCCGATCGTTCCCAGTCCCACGCGACTCAATCATAGTTTTGGTTCCATTACCTACGCCGACAATGATCGTTACGGCAACTACGACGCGCTAATTTTCGATCTGCGTGGCCGCTTCTCCCGCGGTTTCGTGGAAGCATCCTATACCCGCTCGCGCTCCCAGGATGACTCCTTAAACTATCCCGATTCCGAGGGGCTCAATCCCGGCCAGTATTACGGACCATCCATCTTCGATGCGCCCAACCGATTCTCCCTCAGCTTCAACTATCAACTCCGAGGCTTGAACGGCGGCAGCGGCGCGTTGGGCCATGTGACCGGCGGATGGGGCATCAGCGGGACGAGTATCGTACAGTCGGGGTATCCGTTGACTCCCTCCAACGTCAACGGCTTCCTTGCGGTGTGCGCCTCGGGTGCCCTGAGCAATGTGACTGGTTGCTCGGCTTCGGACCCAGCAGTCGCCTATCAAGCCGGAAGCGGAGATTACAACGGCGACGGAGACAATCTCGATTTCCCCGACGCGGTTAGCTACCACCAATCCACCAAGAACAGCTCATGGCTTACCGGCGCGATTCCTGCAAGCGATTTCGCCGCCCCCGCATTCGGAACCGAGGGCAACGAGAAATCCAACGCCTTCCGCGGACCGAATTTCATCGAGACGAATATCAACGTCTACAAGGACACGCGCATCACCGAGCGGGTGAATTTCCAATTCCGCTTTGAGGTGTTCAATCTCTTCAACCGGGCGAATTACGTCGATTTCTCAAGCTATGGCACGATTGATTCCGGCGGCATCGATATGAACGTGCCGGACGGAAATTTCGGCCAGGCGACGTCGTCGCACGAACCGCGATTCTGGCAACTCGGAGGGAAACTTTCGTTCTAACAATGGCGGATCATGCAGCCCTGGCCGGCGATTCGAAATGACGTATAACTACGGCATGGAGAGTCGCCGGCCCAGCGGCAACAAAAGTAAGCTGGTCAGAAAAAGTTGGTTGCTGCCCGCCGCAGTTCCCCTCATTCTCTTCATACTTTCCACAGCATCGGCTCAACAGCCGGAGAACCGGATAGACGCGATTAACGCAGCGCTCCATAACCGAGACTTCGAGACGGCGCTCGAGTTGCTGCGTCCCGCGCTGCAAGCTGCGCCACGAGATCAGCAGCTCTGGGCGATGCAAGGCAAGGCGTATGCGGGCGAAGGGCGTAATAAAGACGCTCTTGCTTCGTTTGACGGCGCGCTGAAAATCGCTCCCGACTTTATTCCAGCTTTGCAGGGCGAAGCCCAGCTCCACTTTGACGCGGGCGACTCGGCGGCGATTCCAGTGCTGCGCCATTTGCTGCGATTGCATCCCGAAGATCGAACGAGCCATGCCATGTTAGCCGTACTCGAATACCGGCAAGGGAACTGCGCGGCCGCCGTGCCTCATTTTGAAAAGGCGGAAGCTTTGTTTGACGCTCAGCTCGATGCCCTTCACGCCTACGCCATCTGCCTGGTGCGGCTCAAGCAAGTTGACCGGGCCGCGAAGATATTTGAACGAGCGTTGGCTCTGGAGCCGGGCAATACTCAGGAGCGCAAATTAGTCGCCTCTGTCGAACTGATGGCTCATCAACCGAAAGCCGCCATCGCGACCTTGAGTCCATTGCTCGATTCGGACCAACCCAATGTCGAAACCCTCGAACTCGCCTCTGAGGCTTACGAGGCTGCAAACCAGACGGATCGAGCTGTCGATCTGCTTAAGCGCGCAATCAATCTTGCTCCCGCCGACGTCAGCCTCTATCTCCACTTCGCCGACATTTGTTCGGTCCACCAGTCGTTTCAAGTGGGAATCAACGTTGTGAATGACGGAATCAGCCAGCAGCCGAAAGCCGCGCCTCTCTACTTCGCGCGAGGAGTGCTTTACGTCCAGACCGGCCAATTCGATCTAGCTCAGGCTGACTTCGAGAAAGCCTACGCGCTGGATCCTAATCAATCCCTTAGTTCCGCGGCTCAGGGCCTGGCCGCGATGGAAGCGAACGATCTCGATAAAGCTTTGGCCACGGTTCAGGCGAAGCTGAAATCGAAACCGAACGACCCCACTTTGCTTTACCTTCAGGCCGATGTTCTTGTGAATAAAGAATTGCAGCCGGGCACGCCGGAATTTCAGTTGGCCATGCGCTCGGCGCGGAGATCAGTCGAGTTGCGTCCCGCGCTGGGCCCGGCTCACGCGGTCCTGGCCAAACTTTACCTGCAGTCGGGTCAATATTCGGAAGCGATTGAACAGTGCAGAAAAGCTTTGGAGATCGATCCCAAAGATCAGACATCCCTATATCGGCTAATCCAGGCGTTGCGGAAATCTGGAAATAACAACGAAGTGCCGGCTTTGCTCAAGCGGCTGGCTTCGATTCGCCAACAGACCACCAAAGACGAGATGGAACACTATCGCTACAAGCTGGTCGAAGGGAGCCCTGAACAACAACAACCGGCACAGCCATAGGAAGACTCTGATTTACCTCGATTTTGTCATTTCGAGCGAAGCGAAATCGCCCGCCTTCTGGCGATTTTGCGAAGTCGAGAACCTGCTTTTCGCCCTGCAGGATTTAATCGGAATTTCATTAGAACTTCGAATCGCTCGCACTGTGAAGTGGGGCCACCAGTAAAGTAAGTCGCAATGTTCTCGAATGATTCGATGCATTTTTCCTGCCTATCGGTAATGCACCTGAGGAAACGGAAGCAATGATCGATTTTTCCAACCTGGAAGTTTGGTTCGTCGCTGGAAGCCAGCATCTCTACGGGCCAGAAACGCTTAAGCAAGTCGAGGCGCACGCAACCGCTATCGTACGCGGCCTCGGAGAATCTTCGCAGATCCCCGTCAAGATCGTTTTAAAGCCCGTGATGACCAACTCCGATGCGATTCACGAATTATGCCTCGACGCGAACCGCGCGAAAAATTGCATCGGCCTCATTGCGTGGATGCACACTTTTTCGCCCGCGCGCATGTGGATCGCCGGGCTTCGCTCGCTCGATAAGCCGCTGCTCCACCTCCATACTCAATTCAATGAGCAGTTGCCCTGGTCGTCGATTGATATGGATTTCATGAATCTGAATCAGTCTGCGCACGGCGACCGCGAGTTCGGATTCATCGCAGCCCGGATGCGCCTCAAGCGCAAAGTTGTCGTCGGGTTTTGGCGGGATACGGCGGTTCACGGCGAGATTGGCGCGTGGATGCGCGCAGCCTGCGCGTGGCACGACTCCCGGCAATTGAAAGTCGCCCGTATCGGCGACAACATGCGCAATGTCGCCGTCACCGACGGAAATAAAGTAAGTGCGGAAATAATGCTCGGCTATTCCGTCAACGGCTACGGGATTGGCGACGTGGTTAAGCATGTTCAGCAAGCGACCGATGCGGAGGTCGACAGGCTCACCGCCGAATACGACGCCACATACACCGTGGCTGAACCGCTGCGCGCCGGCGGAAGCCGCCGCCAATCCCTGCGCGACGCGGCCAGAATCGAACTCGGACTGCGCGCATTTCTGGAAGAGACTGGCGCCCACGCTTTCACCGATACCTTCGAAGACTTGCACGGCCTCAAGCAGCTTCCCGGGATTGCCGCGCAAAGGTTGATGGCGGAAGGTTACGGCTTCGGCGCCGAAGGCGATTGGAAAACTTCCGCGCTGGTAAGGGCGCTCAAGGTGATGAGCCACGGCCTCGAAGGCGGGGCGTCCTTCATGGAGGATTACACCTATCACCTCCCAGATGGTGGACAGATTCTCGGCGCGCATATGCTGGAAGTCTGCCCGTCGATTGCGGATCATTCGAGCGCAGGCAAAGGCAAGCCTACGGTCGAGGTTCATCCGCTCGGCATCGGAGGCAAGGAAGACCCGGTCAGGCTGGTGTTTACCGCGGCGCCGGGAAATGCAGTGAATGCTTCGCTTGTCGATATGGGGAATCGTTTCCGCCTGATCGTGAACGAAGTGAACATTGTGCATCCCGAGCATTCTCTGCCCAAGCTTCCGGTGGCGCGCGCGTTGTGGACGCCCCAGCCAGACCTGAAGGTTTCCGCGACGGCGTGGATACTCGCAGGCGGGGCGCATCACACCGCTCTCAGCCGCGCCCTCACCGCCGACCACCTGAATGATTTCGCGGAAATGGCCAGCATGGAATTTCTCCTGATCAACCGTGACACGACCGTGGAAAAATTCAAGAAAGAATTACGATGGAACAATCTGTACTACCATCTGGAGCAAGGCCTTTGAGGCGGCCAAGTAAATTAGCGGTGGTGCGGCTTGAAAGCGTGAAGGCCTTTACTTCTTGGAGTCATCCCGAAGTCCCGCGTTTTCACCAGCGGGACGAGGGATCTCCGCAAGCACAGCCATTGAGGTCAAACTAAATCCTGCGCTTTTCCTGAAATTGTTTCCTATATTTGTTGACGAGGTAATGTATGAGTTCAGACCATGATGTCTCCCGCCGTCGATTTCTTTCCGCCGCCGTCACGTCTACCGCGGCCTCTTTACTGGTTCGCCCGGCTCTTTCCTTCGCTTTAGGAAATACGGCCGCACCGGCTTCCGGCTTGGCACCCTTTGAAATCGATCCCTCCGCCGCTCCGATTTTGCCGTGGCGCGATCAGGGCATATTGAACCTGGCAAACTCTCCCTATGCCAAACTGCACACCGTTCCGGTGCGCGCGGTAACCATCGAAGATGGTTTCTGGTCGAAACGGCGCAACACCAATGTTGAAAGCAGCATTCCCACCATGCGGGTGCAACTTGAAGAGCACGGGCGCATGGATAACTTTCGCCGCCTCGTGGGCAAGAGTACCGCTCCGCAAAAAGGTCCTTATTATTCCGATTCCGATATCTATAAGTGGACCGAAGCGGTCGGCTGGGTTTTGCAATCGGGCGACCGCCCAGAGTTGCGAAACGTCACGGCTTCGATGATCCGCGAAGTTGTCGCAATTCAAGAGCCGAGCGGCTATCTGAATACTTACTATCAGGGCGATCGGGTTTCGCTCAGAATGCTTCCCCATGAGCAGGAAGTCGGGCACGAGATGTATTGCCTCGGCCACATGCTGCAAGGCGCAATCGCCTACTATCGCGCCACCGGCGATTCCACGCTCATGGATGCCGGCGCGAAGTTCGTAGACAATTATGTGATCCCGAATTACGGGCCGGGGCCGAAGCAGAAGCCGATCATCTCCGGCCATCCGGAGATCGAAATGTCGTTGATCGAACTCTACCGCACTACAGGCAAGCGTCAATATGTGGATCTGGCGGGATACATTCTGCACGGAGACGAACGCGCCACCATTCAGCCCCGCGCCCTCGTCTACATGTTCTGCGGAATCCCATTCGTTTCGCGCACCAGGCTGGAAGGTCACGCGGTGCGCGCCATGTACGCTTGCTGCGGCGCAACCGATTACTACCTCGAAACCGGCGATCCCGCCTACTGGAAAACGCTCACCACTCTTTGGGAAGACCTGAGCAAGCGCCAGATGTACGTCACCGGAGGCGTGGGCGCGCGCAGCCAGGGCGAAGCTTTCGGCGAACCCTACGAACTGCCGAACGAGCAAGCTTACGGCGAGAGTTGCGCCGCCATCGGCAACATGATGTGGAATTGGCGCATGCTGGCGGCCAGCGGCGAAGCGCGCTTCACAGATGTAATCGAGCGCGCCCTGTATAACGGCATCAATTCGGGCATGTCGCTCGATGGAACGACTTATTGCTACCGCAATCCTCTCGCTTTCGATCCTTCGAATTACGACAAGGCTCGCGGCGAGCAGATTCGCAATCCCTGGTATGACACCACATGCTGTCCGCCGAATCTGGAGCGAACTTTCGGTTCGCTCCCCGGCTATTTCTACAGCACAAGTAAAGATGGCTTGTACGTGCATCTCTATGACAATTCGGTGCTCGATTGGCATCTTGAAAATGGAATGCCGATCAAGATTCAGCAGAGAACGAATTATCCCTGGGATGGCGAAGTGAAGGTCACGCTAAATCCGGCGCAGGCTGCGGACTTCACCTTCTACGTGAGAATCCCCGGCTGGGCTACCGGCGCGCGCGTTGCCGTGAATGGCAAGCTCGTGACTGGCGCACAACCCGGCGAATACTTGCCGGTTCAGCGCAACTGGAAGCCCGGCGACACGCTCACGTTGAATCTTCCCATGACGACAGAAATTATTGTCTCGAATCCTCGCGTGGCGGAAGATACGTCGCGCGTCGCCGTGCGCCGTGGCCCCATCATTTTCTGCATGGAGCAACTGGATCAGCCGGAAGGCGTTGCGCTATCGGATATCTCGATTCATCTCAGCGAAAGGATGGGCAAGGATTTTCACGACGAGTACGCCGCCGCTCTTCTCGATGGCGTTGTGGTATTGCATCACGAAGGCGAAGCATTTGTGACGCCCTCGGCCGGCGAATCGCTCTATATGCCGGCCGATGCCGCGCCGCCGAAAACGCGTCCCGCGAAACTAACTTTGATTCCTTACTACGCGTGGGCAAACCGGCAGCCGTCGCCAATGGAGGTTTGGGCTCGCTACGTGCGTAGCTAAGCAAACATGTAGGGACAGCCGCCCCTTCGGCAAGCTCAGGGCAGGCCCCCGGCTGTCCGTTCGAGCGAAGCTCGAAGGTCTTTCCGCGTCGATGATGGCAAGCCAATTTCGCAAGCGGAAACCTCAGTGGTGCGATTTCAAAAGAGATTCGTATCAGGGCGTGCCTTCAGGCACGCCGCCAATATGAGGTTTCGAACCGGCTTCAGCCGCTGTATACAAGCCTCAGCGGCTAAAGCCGATAGCGCTCAGTCGTTGTCGGCATCGCTGAAGCGATGCTCTGGTACGGATATTTTTGAGTCGCCACTACCTACGAGGAACGGCTGACTTGACCGCACCGTTAGGATGACGATACTTTCCCCACACTGATCGAGCACATGCGATTTCCGTTTCTACGATACGTTTTCCCTCCGGCGCTCCTGATTCTTCTTCTCGCCACCGGACGCGGCCAATCGCCGTCCGTCTCGCCCCGCAACATCCCAACCGACGCGCCAGACGCTTCCATTCCTTTGCCCAACGAACCCGCCGGCGCGAACCGCTGCAAAGTTTGCCACGCCTCCGAAGTCGAAGGCTACGCGCGATCCGCAATGGCGCATTCGTTGCGCCGCGCGGCCGATGAGCCCGCAGGCGCAGTCACCACTTCCGACGCCAAAATTACTATGTATTCCACACCTGCCGGCTCCTGGCAGCGGCTGGAATCAGGCGGCAATGTGAGCAACTACCACATCGATTACGTGATCGGCTCCGGCAACCACGCCAGTGGCTATCTGGTTAATTTAGATAGTCACCTTTTCCAGTCTCCCATCGCGTTTTATAAAAGCCGCAACGCTTACGATTTGGCTCCCGGCTACGAAAAGACCAAAGACCCGGATTTCAACCGCCCCGTCGCGGAAGGCTGCGTCTTCTGCCATTCCGGCACCGAGCTTCACGTGGCCGGTACTGAAAATCAATTTCGCGCGCCCGTCTTCCCCTCGGAAGCCATCACCTGCGAACGTTGTCACGGTCCCAGTGAAAAGCATCTTGCCAATCCCCGAGCCGGCACCATCGTCAATCCTGCCAAGCTCGAACCAGCCGCCCGCGACAGCGTTTGCGAGCAGTGTCATTTGATGGGCGCCGCGCGCGTGCTGAATCCCGGCCGCGAATTTCGTGATTTTCAGGCGGGAGAAGCATTGGAAAGCACTTTCACTACCTACCACGACGCATTGCCTCCCGGTACGCCGGCGAAAGAATTCAAAGTCATCAGCCACGTCGAGCAACTCGCCATGAGCATGTGCGCGCGCAGCAGCCAGGGACGCTTGTGGTGCGGCACCTGCCACGATCCGCACAACAAACCATTCGAGCCGGTGCAGTACTACCGCTCGCGCTGCCTTTCCTGCCACACGAATCCTTTTCCCAAGCCTCATCCTACTGCGGAGAGTAATTGCATCGGCTGTCACATGCCGCGGCGCGACGCGCAGGATGGAGGCCACACCGCGTTTACCGATCACCGCATTCAGCGCCGTCCACAGTCGCAATCCGATCTTCCGCCGCCGGGCGACATTGCCGCATGGCGTGAGCCGCCGCCTGATCTTCAGAAACGCAATCTCGGCATCGGATATCTCAACGCCGGCTTTCAGCGCCGGTCGTCAGATTTCATCATCCGCGGCTACCGGCTGCTGACGGAGGTGCAGAATCAATTCGCCACCGACCCCGATCTCTTCACCTGGATTGGAACCGCGCTGCTGGTGGGAAATAAATCTTCCGAGGCGGAACTCGCTTTTGATCGCGTGCTGCAACTCGATCCCAACTCAGCCGTCGCCGAAACCGATGACGCGGCCGCTCATCGGCAGGCGGGCGACATTGCCGGCACGATTACTCACCTCGAACGTGCCGTCGCCATCGACCCATTGCATCTCTCGGCCACTAGCCTGTTAATCAATCTGTATCGCGAGCAAGGCAACGCAACCAAAGCCGACGAGTTGTCCGAACGCGTCGCCGCGCTGATGGTCGCGCCAACAAAAGCCCAGCCTGTCGCGAGTTTGCGCGCCTCATCCGAGCACGCCTCATCCGGGCAAGGTTCCAATGCGGCGTCAAATTCCCCCAGGTTGGCTGACACAGTTTTCAAAAACATCCAGGTCCTCAGAGCGGTTCCAGCGGATCAGATCCTTCCCACGATGCGCTTTATCGCCTCGGCGCTGGGAGTGCAATGCAACTTTTGCCATGTCGAAAATCATTTCGAGGCGGACGACAAGCCGCAGAAAAAGACCGCGCGCGCCATGATGCAAATGATGTCTTCGATAAACCGGAAGGATTTTGCAGGCGTCCGCGAAGTCACTTGTTACACGTGCCACCGCGGAGCGTCCAAGCCAGCCGCCATGCCGTCAATTGAAGGTGAGTCGGTTGCGGGGAATAAGATAGCGGCTGAACCCGGAGCGCGCCTGGAACATGAAACTCTACCGGCTAGCCTGCCCACTGCCGACCAGGTCATCGACAATTTCATTCAGGCCCTGGGCGGGGTCAGTGCGATCGATAAAATTACTTCCCGCCTGGCGACCGGCAAAGTAGAAACAAAAGGAAAATCAATTCGTGTCGAGATTCTCGATAAAGGACCCGATAAGCGGCTTTTCATTCAGCACGCTGCCGCCGGCGATGACATCACCGCGTTGAATGGCGCTACCGGCTGGGTGATCGCGCCCGGGCATCCACTCCTCCACGCTCTTGGCGGCGCCGACCTCGACGCCCTTCGCTTCGATGCGGATCTGCAATTCGCTTTGCACATCATTCAAACTTTCCCGGAGCTGCGCGTGGAATATCCGCAAATGGTGGATGGCAGAAAAGCTTATGTGTTGGTCGGCATCCGCGAAGGTTTCGCGCCCTGGACGTTTTTCTTCGACGCGCAGTCCGGCCTCCTGCTCCGGCTGCTTCGCCAAGCCGACTCTCCGCTGGGCCTCGATCCCACCGAAATCGACTACAAAGATTATCGCGAGATAGACGGCGTGAAGACCTCATTCCTATGGACGATCTCCCGAGCAACGAGCAAATCGACTATCCACATCGAAGAGATCAAACTCAATGTCCCGATTGACGACGCAGAATTTCAGATGCCCGCTTCCAAAACTCGCTAGAAGCCATCTTGCCCTGGAAATGGTTCGATATCTCTCTTGTGTGCTGTCCCGGAATTGCACGTTATAAGTGATAGGCCTTGAAAGGGCGTGCCTTCAGGCGCGCCGCCACCGGGATAAACGAGAACGTGGGCTTTAGCCCCTGAGAGCAGAGCGTACGATCCCGGGAACCTTGTGCTGAACCTATTCCAAGAACTTGCGGGACGCCACTCTAGCCGCCGGTCGAGCTTTGTGCGGCATGCGCGATCAGAAATTCAAGTATCACTCTATTCGCCTCCTGCGTCTGATCCGTTAGAAACAGATGGCTCGCATGATCCAGCAGAACCATTTTTGCTCCCGGAATTCGCTCGGCGATCAGTTCCCCGTTGCCGGGTGGCACAAGCGCGTCCGTCCTTCCATGAATCACCAATGTCGGCGCCGTGATCTGCGCGATTCGGCTGTAGCCTTCCCACCCGAGTATTGCTTGCAGTTGCGCCATATACCCTTCGCTGGAGGGCAGCCAGCCTCGGCGCAGGTTCACATCTTCTTCAATCTTCTCGCGCGATGTTTGCGCATCGTAGATATAGGGAAGAAGGGCCTCGCGCGCCTGCTCCAGCGACATGCCGCGCACCATAAAAATGTCGGCCACTTTCCGCTCCGCGCGCACCGCCGTCGGTCCTCCCGGCGACGTGCAGCCAAGAATCAGCGAGCGAGTTCTCGAGGGATACTCCAGCGCGAATTCTTGCGCAATCATGCCTCCCATGGAGATTCCGAAAATATGTGCGCTGGAAGCGCCGGCGGCATCGAGCACCGCCGCGGCGTCCGACGCCATCGTGGCGATTGAATATGGTCCCGCCGGCACATCGCTCAGTCCCACGCCTCGATTATCGAACGCCACTGTACGGAAATTCCGCGACAGCGTTGGTCGCAAACGATGCCACAGCGCCGAGGGATAACCGAGGCCCATGATTAGCAGAACCGGCTCCCCGTCTCCCTGCTCGTCCCAATAAATTTTTGCGCCCTGATTCTCGGCGAATGACACCGAAGCTCTCCTGTCAGATAGTGTGCTGTCCCGGAAAATGCGCGTCAATAAGGTACAGGCCTTGAAAGGGCGCGCCTAGCGCACCGCCACCGGGATAAAACGAAAACGTCGGCTTTACAGTTTGCGAAAAAACTCGCGATTGGTATCAGGGTATGCCTTCAGGCATAGCGCAACGGGGTTGTTTTTTTAGAACCTGAGTTTTTCTGCAAACTGTTTAGCCCATGAGGGCAGAGCGCACCCTTCGCGTGATTTCAGCCTGGTGTCCAATTTCGCCATCGGCAAAGAGTTTTACTGCGACCTGTAATTAGGGAAGGCCGGCCCTACTTCGAAAGAACCGCCAAAGCCGCTCTGAACATGACATCGAATGACTGGGGCTTTTCGCCGTCCGCTGCGCTCTTCTCCAGTGCGAGGGCTAATCCCTTCTCGGCTGCCGCCCGCTGATATCCCAAATTGACCAACGCCGAGAGCACGTCTTCCTCCATCGCACTCACCAACGGAACGCTGGGCTCGGCGGCGGTTGCGGGCAGTTTGTCGCGCAGCTCAAGAACCATGCGCTCGGCGGTTTTCCTGCCGATGCCGGGAATCTTAGTGAGCCTCGCCAGATCGTTTCCGCGGATCGCGCGCGCCATTTCGTCTGCCGCCATGCCGCTCAGAATCGTAATTGCCAGCTTCGCGCCAATACCGCTCACCGTCATCAACTTTTCGAACAACTGCTTCTCCGCAGGACGCAAAAATCCGTAAAGTGCAATCACATCCTCTCGCACATGCATATGAATGTGCAGCGCGACTTCCGTTCCGGCTGCGGGAAGATCGGAAAAAGTCGGCACGCTGATGTTCACTTCGTACCCCACCCCGCACGTCTCGATCACAACTTGATTGGGATGTTTGACCAGAAGCTTTCCGCGCAGATGAGCGATCATGTTAGGCGAAGGCGAAATACGCGGCGCGACTGAAGCCGCGCCCTTTCAAAAACGATCCACGTGAAATCGTCGGGGCCCAGACAGCGAAAACGGCAGGGCCGACCCCCTGCCGTTCCAGAAATCCCAGACTCGAATCCATTACTTCTTGTTAACGGTCTTTTTCAGCTCGGCCCCAGGGGTAAACTTCGCGACCTTGCGCGCGGCAATCTTGATGGTGGCGCCGGTTTGCGGATTGCGCCCGTTCCGCGCCTTTCTCTGCGACACCGAGAAAGTTCCAAACCCTATCAAAGCCACCCGGTCCCCTTTTCGCAACGCACCGGTAATGCTGCTCACGGCTGTATCAATCGCAGTGGTAGCTTGCGCCTTGCTGATCTCGCACGCGCCCGCGATCTTGTCAACCAGATCGGCCTTATTCATAGTTTCTCCTCGCGGGTCTCTTTCGTTGCCCAGCACAAAATACCCGGTGCCAACCGGGAGGATAAATATTTGTAACTGAGTTGGGAAACCCGACGGCTCGTATTTTCCTCTCTCTGCGCCGAATGTCAACTGTGAAAATCCGCACGGGAAGCCTCTTTTGCACCCCCTGCTCCCGGATTGGGGCAACCGGGGCCGGTTTTCGGGCTGCACCGCCGGCAAAAATGCCGGCTCCCCAATGTCAGCGCTCGCCCACGCGCGCCGTTTTTCCTCCACTCTCCACAGTCCGAACATTCGCTGCACAGCTTGTACACAGCGAATCCCCGATTCCTACTTGCGCTGGCGGCTAATTTCGGTGCAGAGTCAGAGGTACAACTCTCGGAGGATTTGAAGATTGATGCCGTTGAAGATACAGGCGGAAGTTTGTCCGCTATGCGAAGGCTCTGGCTGGAAGACGCTTCCCGCTCAGCCCAGCGCGCCCAGGGACCGCCGTGTCACGCGCTGCGACTGCCAATTGCGGGCGCGGAGTCACACGCTTCTCGCGGCCGCCCGCATTCCGAAAAGATACGAGCATTGCGAACTTGCCAGCTATACAGCCGATTTTCCCGGAGCCCACCCCTCGCTTGCCTTCGCCCACCTCGCCACCTCCAAATTCGCGCAGGAATACGATCCGCGTGATGGAGCCGGCCTGCTGATTATCGGCAAAATCGGTACCGGCAAGACTCATTTGGCGGTTGGAATCACCAAGGAACTTATCCTCACCAGGGGCATCTCCTGCTTGTTCTACGATTATCGTGAGCTGTTGAAGGAAATCCAGAATTCCTATAACGCCACGGTTCAAACCACCGAGCTGGATGTCCTCCGCCCTGTCTTTGAGACGGACGTACTGGTGCTCGACGAACTGGGAGCGGTGAAGCCGACCGAGTGGGTTTGGGACACCGTCAGCCTAATCCTCAACTCTCGCTACAACGACAACCGGACCACCATCATCACAACGAATTTCGAGGATCAACCGGCGGCGGGCGCGAATGGAGGAGGATCTGCAATCCGGGCGGCGACACGCGCCGAAACTCTCGGCGACCGCATCGGCGAACGCATGCGCTCCCGCCTCCATGAAATGTGCCGCGTGATCAAAATGGAAGGCGAAGACTTCCGGCAAAAATTCCGCAGCGCCAGCTTCCGCTAAGTCTTTCATCGCTCCGCGGGGCCGACTTCCTGCTGATAATTATCCTTCGTGAAGCCTGCCAACGTCGATTTTGGCAAGCTGAAAGGGAGTGACCAATGCGCTGGTATCACTATATCTCGTACTTTCTCGGCGGAATATTCCTTGCCAACGCCTTGCCCCATTTGGGCAATGGAATCTCGGGCCATCCCTTCCAGAGCCCCTTCGCATCGCCGCCCGGAGTAGGCCTGTCCTCCTCGGTAGTCAATGTCGTGTGGGGTCTCTTCAACCTTACCGTCGGCTACCTGCTTGTTTGTCGCGTCGGCAGCTTCGATCTTCGCAAGACTCTGCACGTGCTTGTTCTCGGGGCGGGCATTTTACTCATGTCGCTGAATCTTGCATATTATTTTGGAAAATTCCACGGCGGCCTGTGAGTTTCCTTTTCCCCACGGATATAGTCTTTGCGGGATATCCTCACGCGGCTGAAATACGCCGCGAATATCTGTACCCTATCGGTATTGCTGGCGGGAGCATCTGTTTTCCGCAGGCCCGAGGCTCAAAATCAAGCTAAAATGCCTTGAATGGCCGCTAATAGTGTGGTGATGCAAGGGATCCTTCGACTGCGCTCAGGATGACAAGGCTTGGTAGTGTGTCAGTTTGAATTTCCGGATTACTAATTCGGCGTCATCCTGAGCGAAGCCGTTTTTCAGGCGGAGCGAAGGATCTCGGCCGACTCGGCATTCGCGGGAGATCCCTCTCGCGGCTGAAGAACGCCGCGCTTCGGGATGACCCATAATCATTGGATAAAATTCAAACTGAGGCACTACCCATGGCTCTAGAATCCGTGCAAACCGGCCTGAATCCGTGGCAAAGAATTTACTGCATAAACCCGCCAGGATCCTTCTTGGCAGTCCCGCCGACGGTCAGCCGATCGATCTTAATAGTCGGGATGCCTACGCCCACCGGGACAGCCTGCCCATCTTTGCCGCAGGTGCCTACGCCTTCGTCGAGTTTCAAATCGTTGCCGACCATCGAGAGTCGCGTCAGAACATCGGGGCCGTTGCCGATTAGCGTTGCGCCTTTGATGGGCGCGGTGATATGGCCGTCTTCGATCATGTAGGCTTCTGAGGCTCCGAAGACGAATTTACCGTTGGTAATGTCGACCTGGCCTCCGCCGAAATTCACCGCGTAGATGCCGTGCTTCACCGAGCGAATAATATCTTCGGGATTGTCCTGGCCGGCGAGCATGTAGGTGTTGGTCATGCGCGGCATGGGGATGTGCTCGTAGCTCTCGCGGCGTCCGTTGCCGGTGTCGGCGATGCCCATCAGGCGCGCGGAAAGCTTGTCGCTCAGATAGCCTTTTAGAATTCCTTTTTCGATGAGCACGGTCTCCTGCGTTGGCTCGCCTTCGTCGTCCACATTCAAAGACCCGCGGCGCCACGGCATCGTGCCGTTGTCGATGACCGTGCAGCCTTCGCTGGCTACGCGCTTGCCGATCAGCCCGGCGAAGGCGGAAGTTTTCTTGCGATTGAAGTCGGCTTCGAGGCCGTGACCGACAGCCTCGTGCAATAAAACCCCAGGCCATCCGGGACCGAGCACGACTTCCATCTCGCCTGCGGGCGCTTCACGGGCATCGAGTTGCAGAATCGCCTGCCGGGCAGCTTCCTTCGCGAAGAATTCGGGGTTTTTGTCGCCGAAGAAGAAATCTAAAGCTACGCGTCCGCCGCCGCCGGAGCCGCCGCGCGCGGAAGTCTTTTCGGTTTTCGCGATGCAAGAAACGTTCATGCGGGCGAGCGGTTGGGAATCTTCGGCGAAAGTTCCGTCGGAGGCGACAACCAGAATATTTCTCAGCTCGTCGGAGTAATTGGCGCGAACTTCCTGAATCCGCGGATCGTAGGCGCGCGCGGCCTTGTCGGCCCGCATCACCAGTTCGACTTTGGCGGTGATTTCTGCATCGACCGAGGGCAAAGTTACGGGATACAAGCTGCGCGCCGCGGTCTGCCTGAAACCTGCCACGGGCGTCTTCGCCGGAGCGCTGGCGATCAACGCCGCGGTGCGCGCCGCGTGCAGAATTCGGTTCGCGGATAGATCGTCGGTATAAGCGTAGCCGGTGCGCTCACCGGAAACCACGCGAATGCCGCAGCCGGCGGAAATTCCCTGCGAGGCCGACTTCACCATCGACTCGTCCACCGAAAGCGAAGTGGATGAAAGATATTCGAAATAAAGATCGGCATAGTCGCCGCCGGCGGAAAGCGCCGCCGCCAAATAATGTTCGAGGTCGTTTTCGGTGACGCCGTAATGGTCGAAGAAGAAGCGCTGCTTTTCCGGAGAGTGCTTACCCACTAAAGATTTATCCAAAATGTCACCTGCAACGAATTAGATGCCGCCGGGCTGGAGGCAGACTCAGTTGAGCGGATGAGTTCATTATCCCACAGGGTGCGGGAGCGGACGGGCAAAAGGTCCACAGCGCCGTTGGTAACGATGGTCACTTGTCACAGACGAGGATATGGCCCGAAGCGGACAATCCAAGGAGGAGAAGCGCAATGGCGATGGTGACGCCGCAGGCCTTAACTCGCACCGTGCAGGATTTTCTGAGCGAGGCCGCGGGGGCGGTGGTGCTGGAAAATGGCGCAGTCGCGTTCGACTTGGCGCAGTCGAAATACGCCATTTCCGGCGAGTCCAACCGGTGCCTGCTGCATTTGTGGTCGGCGGATCGAAACTCGGTGCGCCGCGTGATCGACGCCGAAATAAAGAATGGAACGCTGCGGCTGGCGGTGCAAAGGCTGGGACAGGCGCGGCCGTCGAAGCTGGAGATTTGCCGTGAGCGCGACCGTCGCACCCCCACGGCGCGAAAGGTAGCACGAGCCGCATACGAACAAAAGCTGCGGCGAACCTTAGAGCGAAACTTTCCTGAATTCAAAATTGTGAGATTGACCGGCGGAGTGGATCTGGAGAAATCCTTCGGCCCGGTTTACACGCGGGGATTGATGCGCCGCGGCCGCTCGACCTTCGCGCTATTCGGCGTGAACGCGCAGGAAACCCAGGCTTCCATCGACGCCGCGCTGACCTTCGGAATTCTCTGGCTCGATGTTTGCCGCAAAGCGCAAGCCGCGAACACGCTGGTGGAAGGGCTGAAACTTTTTGTTCCAAGCGGAAGTTCGTCGCTTGCCCGTGAGCGCATGGCGAACCTGAACCGCGAGGCCGCGAAGTGGTCGCTCTACGAATTGGATGAGCGGCACGACGCTCTGGTGGAAATCGACTGTTCGGATCGCGGCAATGTTGCGACGCGCCTCGCGCACGCCGCGGATAATGAATCGGCGCTGGCGCGCTTTAAAGATTCGATCAGGCGAGTGCGGCAGGTTGTGCCGAATTGCGAAATCTCGGTTCTCTCTGCGGCGGAAATTATCTTTCGCTGGCGCGGCCTGGAATTTGCCGTGGCGCGCCTGGGTTGCGTTCCCGGATCGTTTCTCAGCACGGAAGAAATTGTTTTTGGAGTCGGTGCCGAGGAGCGGATCCTGAAATACCCGCAACGAAACTTCATTTGCGGAACTCGCTCGTTCGCTATACGACATACGGCACCCTTATGGTCCGCGCAATCATCCATTGTGGCGGTTGCGGCCCGAGCGCTGGCTGGAGTCACTGGTGGTGGGCGATGTGAGCGTGGTGAATGAGCGCCTTGAGCACTCGTGCCGCTACTCGCAGGTTCCGGCATTCTCCGGCGCTGACCGCGCCATGATCGACGTGCTTGCGGTCACCCGAACCGGACGGTTGGCTGTCGTCGAACTGAAGGCTGACGAGGATATTCATCTTCCCCTGCAAGGGTTGGATTATTGGGCGCGCGTGGAGTGGCATCAGGCGCGCGGCGAGTTTGCCCGCTTCGGATATTTCGAGGGCCGCGAGTTGGCTGCCGAAAGGCCGCTGCTGTTTCTGGTGGCTCCGGCGTTGCATGTGCATCCTTCGACCGATACGCTGCTGCGCTATCTTTCTCCTGAGATCGAATGGGAGTTCGTGGGGATTGACGAACGCTGGCGTGAAGGAGTGAAAGTTGTATTCCGTAAGCGCTCCGGAACGAGCCAGAAGCAGGGAAGCAGCTTCCAAATGCGCTCCAGAGACGACGCAGACGCCTCAGACTTCCGGTTACCCATAGCGACGTGATTCTTCTATGTCTCCTCGAATTTTCCCGTTCCCGGAACTGTCCGTTTTTCGTAACAACTTTAAAAAACTTTACGAATCACACCCCAACCTGCGGTATTATGCCGCGACTCTTGGCCGCTACGTGCGCCGCTACAGCCGAAAGCCTCTGTAAGTTCAAACAACTCGAGGATAAAACAATGAGAAAAAGCACCTCCCCCCTCTCAGGACTGACTGCGCTTATTTGCGTGGTCGCGTCTTTACTGTTCACCATCCCAGGACAAGCCCAGCCACAGGCACCCTTGACGCGTCACGTGCGCGACGCGGTTGCCAATGGGCAGGCGCAATTTGTCGGGCATCTCCCGGCAACCCAGACCCTGCACTTCGATATGGTTCTGCCGCTGCGTGACCGCGCGGGACTGCAAAACTTCATTCGGGATGTGCAAGACCCCACCAGCCCCTCCTACCACCAGTTCCTTACGCCTCAAGAAGTTACCGCGAGGTTCGGCCCCAGCCAGGAAGATTGGGACGCGCTGGTTGCTTTCGCGAAAGCCAGCGGCTTCGAGGTCGTTGGCGGAACTCGTGATTCCAGAGATCTATGGCTCACCGGCACGGTGGCGAACATCGAGAAGGCCTTCCATGTGACCATGGGGAATTATCGCGACCTGACTGAAGACCGCGAATTCTTTGCCGTGGATCGCGAGCCCACGGTAGACCTTCCCTTCCAGCTTTGGCACATTTCGGGTTTGGATAACGATTCCAGGCCGCATCCGCTCTATGTGAAGAAGAGCGACTACGCGAAGGCGCATGGAATCGATCCCGATAAAGTCGTAACTCATGCCACCACCGGCTCCGGCCCCTCAGCTTCCTTCTTGGGCAGCGACATGCGCGCGGCTTACTACGAAGGAACGGCGCTCACCGGCACCGGCCAGAATATTGCCCTGTTCGAATTTCTGGGCACCGATTTGGCCGACTTGAACACGTATTACAGCAACGTTGGGCAAACCAAGCCTTACACTCCCACTCTCATCTCAACCGGCGGCTACAGTACCAGTTGCACCGAGAGCGGCGGATGCGATGACACCGAGCAGACCCTCGACATGACGCAGGCGATGGGCATGGCCCCCGGCTCCACAATGCTCTATATGTATGTTTGCGGCAACGCCTCGAATATCAGCGATACCGCTTGCATCAGCGCGATGGTTTCGACTGCGGACGCTCCATTGTCGAAGCAAATCAGTTGCTCGTGGGGATGGACACCGGCCGACCCCAGCACTCTGGATCCTTACTTCGAGCAGATGGCGTCGCAAGGACAGAACTTCTTTGCCGCCTCTGGCGACAGCTCGGCATGGTCTTCATCGAATGAGGCCTGGCCGGCGGACGATGCCAATATCGTCTCGGTCGGCGGCACGGACTTAACAACCTCCAGCGCGGCTGGTCCCTGGAAATCGGAAACCGCCTGGGCAGACAGCGGCGGCGGCGTTTCCCCGGACAGTATCCCGATCCCCTCGTGGCAAACTCCCGTCGACGGATGCTCCGGTTGTTCAAAGACTCTCCGGAACGGCCCGGACGTTTCCGCCAACGCGAACTTCACCTTCTACGTTTGCGCCGATCAAACCACTTGCACGGCCAACGAGTACGGCGGGACCAGCTTCGCCGCGCCCATGTGGGCCGGCTACCTTGCTCTCGCCAATCAGCAGGCCGCATCCAGCGGCAAGTCGATTGGATTCATCAATCCGCTCATTTACCCGGCGGCTGAAGGATCCGGCTACGCCACAGACTTCCACGACATCACCAGCGGAAGCTGCGGCAAGTACTCGGCGGCAACTGGATTCGATCTATGCACCGGCTGGGGCAGCCCGAATACGACCGGCCTCATCACCCTGTTGGCTGGCTCCGCGACGCCGAGCTTCACGCTCTCCGATTCGCCCACCAGCCTTACGATTACCCAAGGCGGCAGCGGCAGCAGCACGATCACCGTGCATGACGTCAACGGATTCACCGGCAGCGTAACCCTGGCCGCGTCCGGTTTGCCTAGCGGCGTGACGGCGGCATTTGGCACGAACCCCACCACTGGCACCAGCGTGCTTACCCTGACGGCGAGCGCGACGGCGACCACGGGAACGTCTACTGTTACGATTACCGGAACTTCCGGCAGTCTGACCGCAACCACAACGCTGGCTCTTACCGTAAATTCGTCGTCGACTCCGGCCTTCAGCGTGAGCGCCTCGCCCACGTCTGTAACCGTAACTCAAGGCGCGAGCGGAACCAGCACCATCACGGTTACCAGCACGGGCGGGTTTAATTCCGCAACCACGTTGAGCGCTTCCGGCCTGCCTTCGGGCGTGACGGCAGCGTTCTCGACCAACCCTGTGACTCCGCCGGCGAATGGCAGCGCGAGTTCAACTCTAACGCTGACCGCTTCTTCGACCGCAACGGTGGGCACGGCGACAGTGACGATCACCGGAACGTCGGGCTCGACCAGTCACAGCACAACCATCAGCCTAACGGTGAATGCCTCTTCGGGCACGCCGAACTTCACCCTGAAGTTGGTGCCGAATTCGTTCACCATTGACGACAACGGCAGCGTGTCGACAACTCTCACCGTGACCAGCGTGGATGGATTCCATTCCGCAGTTACGTTGAGCGTCAACGAATTCCCCACAGACGTTTCGGCGACGGCCTCGTCCAACCCCGTAACGCCTCCGGCCAATGGCAGCGTGAACGTAACCATCACGTGGACCGCAACCCGGCGCGCGCCCACCGGAACCACAACCATCGAGCTGATCGGAACTTCCGGTTCGCTCACCAACCAAATACCCGTCACGATCACCCTAGCGCCGTAGCGAGTTGATTCGTTCGGGAAACGAAAGAGCCGGCCCGCAAGGGCCGGCTCTTTTATTACAACCGAACTGGATTGCTACGACGTGCAACATATCTGATCGCCAGGAGGTTGCAGAAAGCATGTCACACTGCGTCGTGTCTGTGCCGTGGCATGTCATGCCGGACGCCGCGCCGTATGCCGCGCCGTGGAAGAGCGGCGCTTCAGCGCCGCGTCAAGCGCTCATAGGACAGCCGGGCTTCAGCCCCTGTGACGCATGGACAACCACAGCGGCTAAAGCCGCGAGGAATAGCCAATGTGACGCGGCCCTGAAAGGGCCGCTCTTCCACGGCGGCGCAAGCCGTCGTGCTTCGCCTGTCCCGCTACGGCTTGCCGGAGCAAAACATTCCCACTCAAGCCAAAACCCGGCTTGAGTGGACCACCGGCGCGGAACGGCTGCCATTTGCCTCAGCGCTTCCACGAGCCCAACAGCCGGCGCACATCGATTAACTGCGCAACATGATAGGCATTGTGATCGGCCGCAAGTAAAGCCTCACGCAGAATCGTCTGCCCATCGCCCCAAGGAATGCGCGCGTATAGATCGGTCTTGGGATTCGCTACGAGATCCTGCATCGCCTTCAAATCTTTGCGGAACTGTCGAATGCTCTTGTCCCACGCGGCCGCGCTCGGCGGAGCTGCGTCCTTCGGCCAGTAATCGTCGGGCCACTTGCGCGATTCGTACTTGGGGTTGCGGCAGAATTCGAGAATGTCCGACTGCCCAATACGCAGATGTTCCAGCAGCATCCACGCCGAGTGCGGGAATTTGTCGGGCTTAATCCCACGCAGGTTTTCCGGCATGTCTTTAACGGCTTCGTTAAACTTCGCGTGCGCGCCTCCGCCGTCGAGAAGGAATTCTAACTGCTCGCGCAATTGCCCATTGTGATTGTCCGAAGTCTTCTTTGCTTTTTTAATCGTCTTCATTGCGGTTTGCCTTTCTGCTCGGCTTCGTTCTCATCAGCTTCGATTTGTTTCACCGGAAATTGCATGATTCCCTCGCGCACCTTGGCGAGCTCGAGCAGGTCTTCCTCCGGCCGCTCTCCGCGCAGCACGCGACCGATGCCGCGCACAATACGGCGCATCGGCAGCGCGCCTTTCTCGTCCGCGAGGAAAATTTCGCCGACACGCCGGCCGCGGTAAAACCAGCGTTTGAGAATCGCCAGATGCTCCATCGTTTCGAGCGAGCTTCGCGCCTTCGCCGCGCCGGACGAATCGAGCGCCTCCTGCACCCGCGATTCCATCGACTGCGATTTCGTATGTTCGGCGGATTGGATCGAAAACACAATCGGCCCGCAAATTGCCCCCTGATCAAGGCGAAAGAATTGGACGGAATCCGGAAGACGAGAAGGCTGAACAACGAGTCCCGAAAGCAAATCAAGCCTGCGGACAATCTCAGGAACCAGTTGCCTCACCGGCTTCAACTTCTCCAGGCGGACGTGAATCGCGGCAGCTTCTTCAAACGCCAGACTGGTCGATGCCGCGTCGCGCTGCGCGGAAAGTTCGCGAGCCAGCGAATCCCCGGAAGAATCGAAGTAAGCCTGAACCCGATTTACTTCCGCGGAATAGTCCTCGTCGCTGCATCCCTTAAAGCAAGGCGCGAGGCACATTTTCATTTCGGAATAGATGCAGCCGGGAAACTTTGGATCGGGATTGAGATCGTCCACGCAGCGCCGCATCTTGAAAAAATCGAGCGAGTCGTTCATGAACTTCTCGGCGGCCGTTCGTGACTGGAAAGGGCCGTAATAAAGGTTTGTCGCGTTCAATCGCCCAAGCCGCGTGGTGATCGATGCCCGCGGATATTGGTTTTCGAGATGCAGCTTGATCAGCGGCGCGAAACGAAAACGCATTCGATTCGCGTAAGTCCTGGGAAAAATCTCGCGCAACGTTCGGTAGAGCAGAAAGCCGGATTCAAAATCTGACCCCGTAGCCGTGAACTCGATCTGTCGAACGCGATCGCGCAGGTTGAGTTTCTTCGTGCGTTCCTCGACCGGGCCAAGCAGGCGTTCCAGCCGCCGGCGAAGGTTAGCCGTCTTACTGACATAAGGCTCTGCAAGCGGGTCTTCGCCGCGAAGCAGGAATACGGCCGAAGCCGGGGGGACCGCGGCGAAGACTTCGGCATCGCGTTCGGGAACGAATTCCAGGCGTTCGCTCAGCACAATCCCCCCGCTGTTTGAAGACTCAAAAGGTGATTTGCGCGCCCACGCGCGGCCTTGTTGGCGGTTATAACAACCGTGCCGTTTGTCCCAGTTCGATGAGCATCTCCACCGCCTTTTTATCGAAGGAAACAAACCTCTCCGCGCCCAGCCATTTGCCTTCGTAGGCAATCAGGCTATCCGCGAAATCTCCGCCCGCGTCCAGCATCGCCAGGCCCGCCTCGACCGCGGGGCGGTCTACCGCTACGTTGCCTGCCCCGATCAAAGCGCGAATCGCGGCTGCCGCTTCTGTTGCCGAGAATCCGTATGCCCGGCGCAGAACCCACACCAGTCTCGCATAGGCTCGACACCGCGACCGCAAGAAGATCGGCGCTGCGCAACAATTTGGCCGCGGCTTCCGCCTGCTTCTTGTCATCGCGTACCACAGCGCGCACCAGGACACTGGTATCAACGGTGACTTTCATTCCTGGCGCTGCGTGCCCTTCCCGCCCAGCCATCCGCCGCCGCATTATTGATCTCCTCGATCGTCGCTACCTTCTTCGTTTTTCCCGCAAGGAACCCAATGAAGTCGTCGATAGTTCCCCCCGGTCTGGCTGCGCGGATCATGCCCCGGCCATCGGGCAGCAGATCCAAGGCAATCTTTTCCCCGGGCTTGATGCCGAGATGTTGCAACACCTTTTTCCGGAACGTCACCTGTCCCCGCGCGGTCACGGTTAGTGTGGTCATGGTCGTATTGTAAGGCAAAATCGCATTACCGGCAGTTAGAACAAGTCAAGTTGCCAACTCAGTCGTGTTGTTTAGCCGCGGATAAACGCCCCGCATGAACGAAGCTCGCGCGGATTTTCCAAGGCGTAAGCCTTCATCGCTTCGCCGCGTCTTGCAGCGCTTGTGCCCTGATTGACGCTATTGGAAAGAGTTTGCCGCCGAGCACAACCGCGTGGATTTTTCGGGTGTGGCTGATATCTTCGAGCGGGTTCATGTCCAGTAGTACCAGGTCGGCCGCGCGCCCCACTTGTATCGTTCCGAAAGTATCTGTCTTGCCCAGGAACTTCGCGGGCTTCAGCGTCGCGGCCTGCAACGCCTCAAGCGGACTAAAGCCAGCTTCCACCAACAGCGCCAGTTCATTGTGCAGATCGACGCCCGGCACCAGGGCCCAGTCGGAGAAGTCCGTCCCTGCCATGATTTGCACGCCGGCTTTGTGCATCATTTCGAACAAGCTCGATTTGCTTCGCTTGAACATTCATCCTCGGTATCAGCGACTCGGGATCGTTACTCCAAAGCACAAAACCCCGTTCGTAGGCGACCAGGGTCGGCACATACCAGGTGCCATTCTTGACGAAGCGCTGAAACAGTTCCTGTCCGGCGGGGCCGAGGTTCTCATCGACGGCTTGCTCAACCGTCTTGGCAGTTGCTCCTTTGCGCCAAAGGGCGCTCTCATTAATCGTTTCAATGTGCTCGAGGCTGGCCACTCCGGCGTCGGAAGCCTCCGCGGAACTCACGCCCTGGGGCAAGTGCACAGCAACCGGCATGTGTTCCTTGCGAGCTTCATCCGTCAACGCAAAGAATGCATCGCGGGGAAGCGCATTGTGGACCTTGATGAAATCCACGCCCTTAGCCTTAAGAGTGTGAACGGCCTGCCGCGCCTCTTCCGGAGTGCGCACGGTGAGGCGATTCGTCACGCCTTGTTTGGGGCCGTCGACGAACGGACCGGCGCGGATAATGTGAGGCCCCACGCGCGTACCGTTCTCGATCTCCGATCGCCAGCGATCGATTTGGTCGAGATCGCCGCCCATGTCGCGGACGCCAGTCACGCCGTTCATAATCAGCAATGGGAAAGCGTCTGCTGTCGCGTCAGTCAGGTGACCATGCATATCCCACAGTCCCGGGATCAGGAACTTACCCTTCGCGTCGACTACTTGAGCGCCTGAGGGAATTGTGACGGCCTCGCTCGAACCCACCGCGCTAATGAGGCCGCCCGTTACCACAACGGTGGAGTTTGGCTTGGCTGCCGCGCCAGTGCAATCGATAACCGTGACGTGGGTTATGGCGAGTGGATTTTCTTTCTGAGCGGCAAGCCGGACACAAAAGGCAGAAGAACAGAAGCCATCTACGCATAAGTGGAACCCCCACTACTCAACCGCAGTCTCTCAACAACGAATAGACGCTACCAGGCCGCCATTGTGAGCGGCGAATCGTGAAGTGTCTTCCAGGAAACCCTGCGATTTGCCGGGCATAATTCGGGCATAATAAGATTATGCAATCGGCTCAAGTCGAAACCAGCAAGATGCAAGTCGAAACCGATCTTAAGTTGCTCGCGCAGGATATCGTCCGCCGCGCCATGAAAGGCGGCGCAACCGCTGCCGAATGCGTAGTCCGCGAAGGCGACGAATTCGCCACGCTGGTTCGCCTTGGCCAGGTCGAGACTCTCAAAGAATCCGGATCCCGATCCATCGGCGTGCGCGTTTTCAACGGCCAGCGCGCCGCCAGCACCTACTCGAGCGATTTCTCCAGCGAAAGCCTCGACCGCATGGTGAAATCCGCGCTGGAGCTTTCGAAGATCACGTCCGAAGATCCCTTCGGCGGAATTCCCGAGCCGTCGCAACTCGGCCAGCTTTCCGGCGATCTTGGCCTGTTTCATGAAGATGTCTACTCGCTGTCCGGGCCCGACCGCATCGACTACGCCCGCCGCGCCGAAAAAGCCGCGCTCGATTTCGATCCGCGTATTAAGAATTCCGAGGGCGGCGGCTTCGACGCCGCCACCGGTCACAAAGTTCTCGCCAACTCGCATGGTTTCGTCGGCGAATATCGCCGCTCTTACTGCTCCGTTTCAGCCGTGCCGATTGCGCAAACCGAAGACGGCGCGATGCAGCGCGATTACTGGTTTTCGGTGGCGCGCACGCTGAAGCAAATTAGATTCGCCCGAGCAGGTCGGCAAAGTGGCTGCCGAGCGCACGCTGCGCCGCCTGGGCGCGCGCAAAGCGAAAACCGCACACGTACCGATCGTCTTCGATCCCATGGTCTCCACTTCCATCCTTGAGCACATTTTCGAAGGCGTCAACGGAGATTCGGTCTATCGCGGCGCTTCATTTCTCGCCGGCAAGCTCGGACAAAAAATCGCCGGCAGACAACGTCACCATTATCGACGACGGCACCATCCCCGGCGGCTTCGGAACCAGCCCCTTCGATGGCGAAGGCGTGCCAACCCGACGAACCATTGTCGTTGAAAACGGCGTATTGAAGTCCTACATTTTGAACACCTACACCGCGAAGAAACTGAAGCTCGCCACAACCGGCAACGCCTCGCGCGGACTCGCCGGCACTCCTGGCATCGGACCCGGAAATTATTTTCTCCAGCAAGGATCGAGAACGCCGAAAGAAATGATCGCGGATATTAAAGACGGTCTCTACGTAACCGAATTCCTCGGCCACGGCGCGAACCTGGTTACCGGCGACTACTCGCGTGGAGCCTCGGGCATGTGGATCTCCGGTGGAGAGTTGGCCTATCCAGTCGAAGAAATCACCGTGGCCGGAAACCTGAAAGAAATGTTTTTCAACATCTCCGAAATCGCAAACGATCTCGAATTCCGCGGCAGCGTCGCATCGCCGACCTTGCGGATTGACGGCCTCACCGTGGGCGGCGAATAATCGCGAGCAGACGGAATATGAAATTCGCCAAGATAATGTTTTGGATCGCCGGCATTTGGGGCATTCTAATACTGACTCCGCTGTAGTTCATGTTCGATCTTATTGGCCGGCAGGACCCGCCTGCCATTACCCATCCGGCGTTTTACTACGGCTTTGTCGGGGCGGGACTCGCGTGGCAAGCCGCGTTCTTCGTGATCGCCCACGATCCGGTGCGCTTTCGCACAATGATGATTCCATCCGTGCTGGAGAAGTTCAGCTACGGCGCTGCTCTGATCGCGCTCTGCTTGCAACATCGCCTGCACCCGCAAGACATGGCATTCGGCGCTGTCGACTTGTTGTTCGGCATCCTCTTCGTTGCCGCCTTCCTCAAGACCGGCAACTAATCTCCAGAGTACAATCAATCTGCATGGGCGGACTTATTCAGCCAACTCCCGCAACCGAAGAGCGCGATTCCAGCCGCCGCACCATCGCGATTGCCGTCGCGGTTGTGGTCGTCGTCGCAATCGTCTTCGCGTTTCTCTTACACAGCCAGCCCAAGTCCGCATCGGGCCCGCCCGCTTACGCCGCAAATCTCAAGCTCTCGGATTTCAAAATGAGCGCGGCAGAAAATTTTGTCGGCGCCACGGTCAGCTACGTCGATGGAACCGTAGCTAACTCTGGCGACAAGACGGTCACGCATGTGACAGTTGAAGTCCAATTCAAAGACGACATGGGACAGATCGCGCAGCGCGAAGATATTCCATTGCAAGCGTTGAAAACGACCGGCCCGTATCCAGAAGCCGTTGACTTCAGCGTTTCGCCGCTGGCTCCCCACCAAAGCATGCAGTTCCGTCTGACTTTCGAAGGCATCTCCGCGCAGTGGAACCGTCAGTACCCAGAGATTCAAGTCACTGACGTCGCGGTGAAGTAGCGGTTGCGCTCTCACGTTGCCATGCTTCATATTTGCCGTGCTTCATGTATGTCATGCTTCATGCATGTCGTCCTAAGTATGTCGTCCGAGCATGTATGTCATCCCCGCATGTTTGTCATCCCGAGCGCAGCGAGGGACCTTGGTTTTTATCTCGGTCTATCGGAGTGCCCAGGGGAACCAAGCTTCCTCGCCGCGCTCGGGATGACAAATGGCGCTCGTGATGACAAACAGCGCGTGCGAAGGCGATGCCTTCTTCACAACTCGGTACAATGCATTCATGCCAGAAACAAAACCATTCCGCCTGACGGAGTCGGTAAAAGCCGCGGGTTGAGCGTCCAAGCTGAGTCCGGCGGCGCTGGACACGGTGCTTGGGAAATTAGCCCGGCAACACGACCCGAATGTTCTGGTCGGCTTCGATCACGCCGACGACGCCGGAGTGTATCAAATCGCGCCCGATCAGGCGCTGGTGCAGACCGTCGATTTCTTCACGCCCGTCGTCGACGATCCCTACACTTTTGGCCAGATCGCCGCCACCAACGCCTTGAGTGATATTTATGCGATGGGGGGAAAGCCGCTGACCGCGCTGGCTCTTGTCTGTTTTCCCGATAAAGCCGATCTCGCGATTCTCGAGCGCATCCTCGCCGGCGGACTCTCAAAAATGATCGAGGCCGGCTGCACCGTGATCGGCGGCCACAGTATTCGCGATGACGAAACCAAGTTCGGATACTCCGTCACCGGCCTCATCGATCCGAAAAAAATTCTTACCAACGGCGGAGCCCAGCCCGGCGATGTTCTCATCCTCACCAAAGCGCTGGGCACCGGCGTGATTTCAACCGCAATCAAGAAAGGCAAAGCCGAGCCTGCGTGGATCGATGCGGCAGTCCAATCCATGACCACGCTGAACAAAAAAGCGGCTGAAGTCATAAGCAACCGCTGGGGACGGCTGCCCTTGGCCGTCGAGCCGAGCCAGTTCGGCATCGAGCACCGGCCCCCTTCACGCCATGACCGATATCACCGGCTTCGGCCTGATCGGCCATGCCCGCGAAATGGCCCTTGCGTCCAATGTGTCGCTGCGTCTGCGCGCCAGTCGTATTCCCGTTCTTGCCGGTGCTCTCGAATGCGTGCGCGCCGGTTACATTCCCGGTGGCCTCAACAATAACCGCGATTTTGCTGAATGCGCCGTAGAGTTACGAGCCAGGAGTTCCGGAAGACTTGAAGGCGCTCCTCTTCGACCCTCAAACCGCCGGCGGTCTCTTGATCTCGAGTCGCGTCGGAACATTCCACGCAATTGATCGAACTGCTGGGTTCCGCGGGAGTATCCGCGGTGGAAATCGGCGAGATTCTTGCCTCCAGCAAGCCTCTGATCACGGTTCGCGCGCATGATCACTTTTCTTAATCATTTCCGGCTGCGAGCAATTCCCAGATTCGAGCGAGATGATGGTCGTCGTGCTCGGCCACAAAATATAAATGATCGACCAGCCGCATCGGAGTTTTCAACCGCGGATGCGGAATGGCTTGGCTGAACCTTGAGACGTCCAATTCTTCGAGGCGCAATAGTAGCTTCGCTCTCGCGCGCCCGGAACTCAGTCAAAATGCCTGATAGCAGGCGCGCATTGTAATCAGCCCCGTGGTTTTTCGATTCCGCAAATCCGCAGCCGTGAGCTGTCGGCTGCCGGCGACGTAATCGCTCCAGCCGGGCCAGCCATAAGCGCCTCGAGATCGAGTAAATGCCCTGCATGTTCCTGCGCCGACCACTTATCTCGCGGCTTCCTCGCGACGATTTCATGGGAAGGGCCGCGCAACGCTTCTTCGAGTCGCGGCGGCGTGCCGCGCAGACGGGCCAACAAATTCGGATACAGCTCTGCCGGAAAAGAAAACTCGAATTTGCGCTCAAACCAGGCCGGCACTTGACTCATTAAAATTCCGCCTTGAGTTCAGATAATTTCAACAACTGGGAAGATGCATGGCCGACCGCTATGACTCATGAATTGCGCATTCACTAGCAAAAATAAGGGCGGCCGTCAGGCCGCCCAAAACTGAGAACTGAGAACTGAGAACCGAGCTACGCCCTTGCCGGACTCTCGCCGCCTTTGGCAATCCCCGGTCGTCCCGGCTCCGGCTTTAACACTTGTTGCACTCCGCCGTCATCTGGTTTCGAAGGAGACTTCACCGGAGGCAGTTCCTTGCCCTCGACCAGCAGCATCACTTCCGAAGCGTCCAGCACTTCCCGCTCCAGCAAGGCCATTGCGATCTTTTGCAGCGTATCGCGATTTCCTTCAAGAATGCCCTTCGCGGTTTCGTAGCCGAAATTCACCAGCTTGCGGACCTCGCCGTCAATCTTGATGGCGGTGTCTTCGCTGTAATCGCGGTGCTGGCTGATCTCGCGGCCCAGAAAAATCTGCTCTTCCTTCTTTCCGAAGGTAAGCGGACCAAGATCGCTCATGCCCCACTCGCAGACCATCTTGCGCGCCATTTCCGTGGCTCGCTCAATGTCGTTGCCCGCGCCCGTGCTCATCTGATTAAGGAACAATTCTTCTGCCAAACGTCCGCCCATCAGAATTGCCAAATCGGTCTTAAGATATTCCCGCGTGTAATTGTGTCGGTCGTCGATGGGCAACTGCATTGTCACGCCTAAAGCCATTCCACGCGGAATGATCGTAACCTTGTGTACTGGATCGGACCCCGGCAACTTGGCCGCAACCAGCGCGTGCCCCGCTTCGTGGTAGGCCGTCACCTTCTTTTCCTCGTCGGAAAGGATCAGCGACTTGCGCTCCACCCCCATCAGCACTTTGTCCTTGGCGACCTCGAAATCGAACATCAGCACAGCCTTGCGGTTCTGCCGGGCCGCCGCCAATGCCGCCTCATTCACCATGTTGGCCAGATCGGCGCCGGAAAACCCCGGAGTGCCGCGCGCCAGCACTTGAAGATCGACATCCTCGGCCAGCGGAATCTTGCGAGTGTGAACGCGCAGAATTTCTTCGCGACCGCGCACATCCGGACGGCTCACCACTACGCGCCGGTCGAAGCGCCCCGGCCGCAGTAACGCTGGATCGAGCACGTCGGGCCGATTCGTCGCCGCCATCAGAATGACGCCTTCATTCGATTCGAAGCCGTCCATCTCGACCAGCAACTGATTCAAGGTCTGTTCGCGCTCGTCGTGGCCGCCACCCAGGCCCGCGCCGCGGTGCCGTCCCACAGCGTCAATCTCGTCGATGAAGATGATGCACGGCGCGTTCTTCTTGCCCTGCTCGAAGAGGTCCCGCACGCGGCTGGCACCGACGCCTACGAACATCTCAACGAAGTCAGATCCTGAAATCGAAAAGAAAGGAACATTCGCCTCGCCCGCTACGGCTCGAGCCAGCAAGGTCTTGCCGGTTCCCGGAGGCCCAACCAACAGCACTCCCTTGGGAATCCTCCCGCCCAGCTTTTGAAACTTCTGCGCCTCGCGCAGGAACTCGATAATTTCGCGAAGTTCTTCCTTCGCCTCTTCCACGCCAGCCACGTCCTTGAACGTGACCTTCTTCTGCTGCATCGAGAGCAACCGCGCCCGGCTCTTGCCAAACGACAACGCCTTATTGCCGCCGGTCTGCATCTGCCGAATCATGAAGAACCACAGTGCGCCCAGCAAAATCAGTGGAGCCCACGTGCCCAGCAGTTGCAAAGGCCAGCTTCCGCTATTTACGTCCTTTATGTTCACCGAGACGCCCTTGTCGTTCAGCGTCTTAAACATGTCGGGATAGTTCGCCGGAACCGTGGAGTGGAACGCCGAGCCGTCGCGGTATTTTCCCTTTACCTGCTGCCCATCCAGGGTGACTTCATGCACGTTGCCCGCGCCTACATCGCTCATGAACTGCGAAAAATTGACTTCTTTTTCCTTCGGGCCGCCGCGGCCTTGCTGAATCACCGTCCACAATAAAAGGGCCGACAACCCAATCACTACCCAGAACACTACGGTTTTGACTGTCGAGTTCACCAATGAAGCTCCTGAAGAAACAGGCACTCACTCAGGCGAGAACGCCTAAGGCTCCTACCTCTGGATTAGATGCTCTTTCCGCAAATTCGATAGGGAAAATCCCTAAGAACCTTATTCTACCTTTTCCATCGGAAAAAGGCGCGTACCCCAGTCAATAACTTAAGTCATCTGCGGCGCCGAACTCGCGGCCAAGTAGGGGACATTGCGCTCGGTTTGCTCCGCCGCGCCCAGCCCGTAACCAACTAAGAACGTGTCATCCACCAGAAATCCAAAATAATCCGGCTGCAAGGCGACCCGCCGCGCCGACTGCCGGTCCAGCAGCGTCACCAGTTTTACCGAAGCCGCGCCCCGCGAGCGCAAATCGTTCATCAGAAACTCGCTGGTCACCCCGGAATGAACCAGCCCCTCGACCAGCAAAATATGCTGTCCGCGAATATCCGGCTCGTGACTGAAGAAAATCTCCATGACCTCCGCCGCGGGATTCCCCTGCTGCCTGCTGTATCTCGGCTTAATAAACTGGCATACCACCGGCACGTCGAGCGCCCGCACCAGGTCCGCCATAAACATGAACGCATTCTCGAGTACGGCGAGCGCCTGTATCGTCTGCCCCTGGTAATCGTCGGAAATGTGGCGCCCCAGTTCTTTCACCCGCTTCTGAATCTGCTCGGACGAAATCACCTGCCGCAGCGCCTTGCTTTCGTTCATGAATTCTCCGTAGTCGCTTTATTTACTTGGCCTGTTTTCCGTAGCGTACTTGGCGGCCGTTCTTAGCGACCTTCGCGGTTAAAAGCTCTTGATCTTCGCTATTTTGGATCCGGCCTCGAAATTCACCACCCAAACTCATCCCCACCTAAAGGGATTTCTCGAATCATCACCGCATCCTGCCCATGCTTAGCCCGCAAACTCGCAGGAACCGGACCCCCCCGCATCCACACGATCTGATCCCCGCTCACCGCGACCGGCCACAACCTTCGATCGGTACCCGACACATGCCGCTCCTGAAGCAGCACCTTAATTTTTTTCGCTGCCTTCGTGTGCGCCGGCCAAAACCGGTCGCCCGCTCTCCAGTTGCGGATCGTAAGAACTCCCGGCAACGATTCTGCGCGAAGAAGTTGCTGCGAATTATACTCCGCCAATTCCGGCCCCGGCCCCAAACGCAACGCTTCGATTACCACTCCCAGTTCCGCCACAAGCACGCGCCCCGGCACATTCAGCGCATATTCATAGTCAGGAATCTGTTGCTGACGCGGCAAGTCCGGCGCAATAAAAACCATCGCCTCCGGCTCTCGAAGAATTTTCCATCCAAGCGGAAGCGACAATTCTTTCCCGAATGGACCATCCTTCTCCGCGAACCGCAGAATTTCTTCGACGTGCCTGAACTCCAGCGGAATCGTCGCCTGCTCGCCGATCGCCTTCACTACTCTTCGCTGCACTGCCCTCGGCTCAGTCAATAACCACGGCCTGCTCACGGAAACGTTGCCCCCCCGCTCGTCTGCGCTTGGTTGATTGTCATCCCGAGCGAAATTATCATCCTCACGGGAATTGTCATCCTGAGCGAAATTGTCATCCTGAAGGAGATTATCAACTTGACGAGAATTGTCATCCCGAGCGAAGCGAGGGACCTTATGTACGATTGCACCACCACCAGCTTCGCCGGGCTCTTCCATCGCCCCCTCGTCCTCAACCGACGCCCCGGCTGAAGGCGAATCAACCGGCATAATTTGCAAAAGCCGCGAACCTGCCCGCACCGGCTCCGCCCACTGCACCACCGTCCCCATCCATCCCGAAATTTCGCTCTCCCAATAATCCCCTTCATCGCGCGCAATCTCGGCCAGTTCCGCGAGATTCTCCACCACACTCGGATTGAACTCGCGCTCCAGCAACGGAAGTACAAGCCTTCGTACCCGATTTCGAGTAAATTTAAAATCTGTGTTGGAGGAATCTTCGCGCCATGGCTGCCTGATCTCGTTCAGGTATTGTTCTAGTTCGCGCCGACGAATGCCGAGCAATGGACGAACTATCTCGCCCTGATCCTCGCCATCCTCATCTTCAATCACAACGCGCGGATAAATCCCGCCTAACCCACCCGGTCCCGTCCCCCGAATCACCCGCATCAGCACGGTCTCAGCCTGATCGTCAAGCGTGTGCCCAGTAACGATCTTGTGTAAGTAAGGGTTTGGGAAGGGCACGGCTTTAGCCGTGCCGTTAGATTCGGTCAAGGAATTGGGCTTTAGCCGCTGAGGGACGTCGGGTTCGATCTCATCGCCCTCATCCGAGCCGAGAAGCTCTCGAAAAAATCCATACCGCAACTCCCGCGCCGCTGCCTCCACGCCACCATGTTCCTCCCCCGCAACCCTCGCCACATCGCCGCTCTCGCAATAAAACTCCAACCCATCCTGACGCGCCAGCCCCTCAACGAACGCCTGATCCGCATCCGACTCCGCCCCGCGCAGCTTGTGATTGAAATGAACAACTGAGAGGACGATGCCAACTTCCTGACGCAATTCGAGCAGCAGGCGAAGCAACGCGACAGAATCAATGCCGCCAGAAACCGCAACTCCAACCCGATTCCCGGCCTGCAACAATTCATCCCGCCGGATATAGCCCAACACGCGTTCAGCCAGTGAGTGCACGGGAACATGGTACCGCACAGCTCATGTAGGGACAGCCGCCCTCGGCTGTCCGTGTTCGGTTTTTCTCCGTGCTTCTGTGTCTCCGTGGTGAAATGCCTTAGAACCCCGAACTTCTCTCCGCAATCAACTTCCGAATCTTCTCCACAAACTCGACCGCGCCCATGTCCTCAGTCTTCTCTTTCCCGCGCGTCCGCACATTCACTCTCCCCGCCTCAGCCTCTTTATCCCCAACCACCAACAAGAACGGCACTTTCTGCATGGCATGTTCGCGAATCTTCGCATTCATCTTTTCATTACGCGCATCCACCTCCACGCGCACTCCGATGGCTTTCAGCTGCTCCGCAACTTTGTTCGCGTACTCCGCATGCCGCTCGCTGATCGGAATCATCGCCACCTGCACCGGTGAGAGCCACACCGGAAACGCTCCCGCGTAGTGCTCAATCAGCACGCCGAAGAATCGCTCGATCGAGC
Source organism: uncultured Acidobacteriota bacterium (assembly GCA_963755225.1). Classification (GTDB taxonomy): domain Bacteria; phylum Acidobacteriota; class Terriglobia; order Terriglobales; family Acidobacteriaceae; genus Sulfotelmatobacter. The sequence goes on along the minus strand of CAVWJE010000017.1, from coordinate 13,646 downwards.
CGAACAGCGCGCGATGCACCATCACCGGCTGCTTGCGCGATCCATCTTCCGCCACGTATTCCAGCTCGAAGCGCTGCGGCAGGTTGAAATCGACCTGCACCGTCGAGAGCTGCCACAGCCGCCCAATCGCGTCGACCAGCTTAATATCGATCTTCGGCCCGTAAAACGCCGCCTCTCCGGGGATCGTCTTGAATTCAATCTTCCGCCCCTCCAGCACCTTCTTCAGCGACTCGGTCGCGTGGACCCATTGCTCTTCGCTGCCCACAAAATTCTTGCGATCCGCAGGATCCCAGGTTGAAAGCTCGGTCTGAAAATGCTCAAAGCCGAAATCCTTCAGCACATCCAGGGCAAAATCGAGGCAGCCCGTAATCTCGCCTTCGACCTGCTCCGGCGTGCAGAAGATATGCGAATCATCCTGGGTGAAACCCCTAACCCGCAACAGCCCGTGCATCACGCCAGAACGCTCGTAGCGATAGACCGTTCCCAACTCCCCGAGCCGCACCGGCAGATCCCGATACGACTTCAGCGAGTCTTTGTAAATCAAAATATGTCCGGGACAATTCATCGGCTTCAGGCGATATTCGGCGTCGTCAAGCTCCATCGCGTCGAACATGTTCTGCGAGTAATAGCCTTCGTGCCCCGAAGTAAAGAAGAGCTGGCGCCGCGCCACGTGCGGCGTGTAGACCAGCGAGTAGCCGCGCTTCAGATATTGCTCCCGCATCCAGTCTTCCATCTGTTTGCGGATGATCCCGCCCTTGGGATGCCAGAAAATCAGCCCCGGCCCCGCCAGCTCCTGAATGGAAAACAGATCGAGTTGCTGCCCCAGCACGCGATGGTCGCGCTTCTTCGCCTCCTCCACTTGCCGCAAATGCGCGTCGAGATCCTTCTTCGAGAAAAACGAAGTCCCATAAATGCGCTGGAGCTGCTGATTTTTCTCGTCGCCCAGCCAATACGCGCCCGCCACGTTGAACAACTTGAACGCCTTGATCTTTCCCGTCGATGGAATGTGCGGTCCGCGGCAAAAATCGGTGAACTTGCCGGTACGGTAAATCGAAATCTTTTCATCGGGCTTGGTGAATTGCTCGATGAAATGGCACTTCATGAAGTCGCCATCTTTTTTGAATTCGGCCAGGCCCTGATCGCGAGGCAGAAATTCGCGCGCGTAGGGAATATTCTGCTGCACCAGTTCCTGCATTTTCTTTTCGATTTTTTCCAGATCCTCCGGCGTAAACGGAGTTGGCCTGTAAAAATCGTAAAAGAATCCGCTCTCGGTTGGCGGACCGTGGCCCAGCTTGGTCTCCGGAAATAGTTCGAGCACCGCAGCCGCGAGCAAATGCGCCGACGAATGCCGAAAAACTTCCAGCGCCTCAGGATCTTTTTCGGTAAGCAGACGAAGTTCAGTATCTTTTTCCAGCGGCTTGGTGAGGTCGATCAGCGTGGGACTCTCGCCAGCCTGCCCCCCATTGGAAGAAACTTGCGCAACCAGCGCAGCATCCGCCAGCCGCGGGCTGATCGATTTCGCGATCTCGAGCGCGGTCGTGCCCTTGGGAACATCCTTCACGCTTCCATCCGGAAGCTTCACATGAATGCTATCTGCCATAAGTTTGAGATTTCAGGAGTACCGAATACTTAAGTTTATTGGAGGGATTCAGGAGGGTCAAACGCTCGTGTGTGGAGCGGACGCCCTCGTCCGCTGCCTTTGCTCTTGACTTTGCTCTTGACTTTGCTCTTGACTTTGCTTTTGACTTTGCTTTTGCTTCTGACTCAGTAAAGCTTTGTCATTCTGACGCGCGAGCGAAGCGAGACAGGAGGAACCTGCTTGTCGGCCTGAGCAGAAAAACTACGGGCGCCCCATGTCTCGCCGCCTTTACGAGACATGGGATTCCACAGCGCCGAAGCCATGTGCCCCATCACCCATGTCATTCCGACGCGCGAGCGAAGCGAAACAGGAGTAACCTGCTTGTCAGCCTGAGCAGAAAAACTACGGGCGCCTCATGTCTCGCCGCCTTTACGAGACATGGGATTCCACAGCGCCGAAGCCATGTGCCCCATCACCCATGTCATTCCGACACGCGAGCGAAGCGAGACAGGAGGAACCTGCTGTTCGCCGAAAAGTTCCCCTGCCCGCCGGGCGCCTCATGTCTCGCCGCCTTTACGAGACATGGGATTCCACAGCGCCGAACCGGACCCCCCGCATCCGGAACGGATCAACCGCCGGCCTCGTTATCCCTTCTTAATAAAAACATGCGTCGCACCCTCTCCGCCGACGGTGCGAAACGGCGCATATCCAAGTTGCGCGAGATTCATTCCAGAAAACAAATTCTCCCCTTCGCCCAACAACACCGGCGACAACGCCAGGTGCATTTCATCGATCATTCCTGCCGCCAGGTACTGGCGAATCACTGACACCCCGCCGCCAACTCGAACGTCTTTCCCCTTGGCCGCTTCTTTCGCTTTCGTTAAAGCTGCCTCCGCTCCATCGGTGACAAAGTAAAACGTGGTGCCCCCCTCCATCGTCAGCGGAGCCCGCGCGTGATGCGTCAGCACAAACACCGGATAGTGGTACGGCGGATTATCTCCCCACCACCCCTTCCACGAATCGTCCTTCCACGGTCCTCGCACCGGCCCAAACATATTGCGGCCGAGAATCCACGCGCCCACGTTCTCGAAAGACTTCGCCGCAACATCGTTGTCGATGCCGGCGCTGCCGCCGCTTTGGCCGTGCATCTTCTTGAAGCTCTCGGTCTGCATGAACCAGGAGTGCAGTTCGAGGCCGCGCACTCCGAGAGGATTCTGCAAATCCTGCCGCGGCCCCGCCCCAAACCCGTCAATGGATACCGAAAACGCAGCCACTCTAACTTTGCTCATCCTGAAATTGTATTACTTGAAATCGTATTAAAAGATGACCCGAAAAATTGTGAATGCTTTATCTCAGGCGGGTGCCCCATGTCTCGCCGCCTTTGCGAGACATGGGATTCCGCAGCGCCGCAGCCGAGTCCCCCATCACCCATGTCATTCCGACGCGCGAGCGAAGCGAGACAGAAGGAACCCGCTGTTCGCCGAAAAGTTCCCCTACCGCCGGGTGCCCCATTTCTCGCGTCCTTTGCAAGACATGGGATTCCACAGCGCCGAAGCCGCGTGCCCCATCGCCCCATGTCATTCCGACGCGCGAGCGCAGCGAGACAGGAGGAACCTGCTGTTAGCCGAAAAGCTCCCCTACCGCCGGGTGCCCCATTTCTCGCGTCCTCTGCGAGACATGGGATTCCACAGCGCCGATGCCTCATGCTCCATCACCCCGTCATTCCGACGCCCGAGCGCAGCGAGACAGGAGGAACCTGCTGTTCGCCGAAAAGTTCCCCTACCGCTGCCCCCTCCTTACCGCCTTCCGAAAAACCTCCCACCCTTCTCTCCACTTCTCAAATCGCGACCGCTTCTTCCGGCTCTCCGGATACAGCATCAACGACTTCAACTCCTCCACCACCCGCACCGGCATCACATACCAAGCATTCATCGGACGCGCATAAGCCACCAGCGCATCAATATTCTCCGCCGTATACGACCGCTGATTATGATCATGCGCCCGAAAGCTGCACCCTCCATCCGCCCCCACCGTATGCGCCGACTTCACCTGCACCCGCCAAAAAATAAAACTCTTCTTCGGATTCACAATAAAATCATAAGGCTCACTATCCCCCCAGGGCCGAGCCACCACAAACCCCATCCCCACCGCCTTGGCAATAAACTCCGCCTCCGCAATCTCCCCCAACTGCTTCGGAGTAAGTGCCAGCGTAGAAGATGCCTGTGTGGAACGGACACTCCTGTCCGTTGCCTTTGACTTAGATTTTGATTCTGATTTTGACCTTGACCTTGATCCTGACTCCGATCCCAACTCCTCAGCCACAGCCCACAAAGTGATCCCACCCATGTCGATTGATCCTTTATATAGATTTGTCATCCTGAAGCGACAGCTTTACCGTCGCTGAAGGATCTCTACCTCCACCGACCCCCGTTTGAATCTGGGGTGCCCCATGTCTCGCCGCCTTTGCGAGACATGGGAACCCACCACACCCCCAAAACGCAAAAGCCCCCTCCGACCACCGGTCGGAAGGAGCTAATTCAGCCAAGTCGGCTATAGCTAAATGATTTCACGCCCAGCGCCCCTCAGTCAACAAAAATTGCGGATGCAACGCAGCATGCATACCCACAAAAGTAGACCCCTAGAAAGTAGCTATCGCCTCCTCGCAACCCTTGCAATTCCGAAGCATGAGCATCTCATTCCCTGTCATTCCGACGCACGAGCGCAGCGAGACAGAAGAGCCTGCCCTGAGCGAAGCCGAAGGGAATCCGCTGTTCGCCGGCAGCGAATAAGCCGAGGGTGCCCCATCCTTGCCGCGTCCGCAGCAGCCGAAATCTTCCCAACCCTCAAGCGGCAAGGGTGGGGATTTTGACCGGCTTCCCAAACCTCCTGGAAGGCCCTCGAAATTAAGAGCAGAATCGCACGATCCATTTCGCAGCTTTGTCGCCCGGATTTATCCTATAGAGAGTATGAGAACACTGTCAGCATCCCTCAAGTTGCGCCCCACCAGGATCGGCTTTCTAGTTGAGCCGCAAGACCTAGCGTCCCTGAGAAAGATTTTTCAAGCCTGTACGTGTTTGTGGGGCGGAATGTTTAACCCGATCATTCCAGTATGTGAATCGCTTCCAGACGCATGGCGAGACCGTCATCTCAAGTCCGACCCGACCCCAGCCAACTTCGCGAAGGGCTATGTGGCATTCTTCGAGCCCGATGTGTTTGTTGAGGCGCGGCAGGGACTAGCCGACAGCGTTGGCATCAACAAAACAGAGATTGATTTTGGCAGTCCACATGTGCTACCCCTCGATGCCTTCTTTTCATTCTCGGTTGGACAACGCGAATCTGGCGTACCATTTGGAACAAACATCTTTCACGTCTATGAACACCTATATGAGCGGGAGTTCAAGTTCGTGCCTCGCCACGAGCGGCGCGTGGCGATCTTCGAAGGAGAACACTCGAACACAGCCTTCGCAGCCGCAATGTTTGGTGAATTCCCCACATCTGGTCCACTAGCTTCCGCTGCACGGGCATACCTGGACGCCTTTGCGCCAACCAAGCTGCCACTAACTGCCGCGAATTGGACAAAGTAATCAAGGAAGAGTTCGACCTTCCGCTACATTTCACCGGGGACTACCTGAAGCACGACACAGATGGCTGGGGCGATCCCACGATTTTCGTACTTGATCCTTCCAGTCCGCTCGACCTGATCGATCTGTGGAACATACGCCAATTTGAAGACCAAGTTCTCGCTGTCGATATTGCATGGTTGCGGGAAGCAAAGGAGTTCATCACTGAAGTTGTGAAACTAAACCACCGCCCCCTTCCCGGCAACCCACATGGCGTAATGATCACTACCACTGTTCAATTTGCGCGTTCAATCTCAGAGGACCGCGCCAAATCCGCAACTGCGGGTGCGGGACTCAATAGCTTGGCACACGAGTGGTCGTTCAAGCTCTGGTACGACGCTATTTGGAGCCCGTATCGCAACGATCTCGTTGCTAGACCACAACGGACACGCGTTTGGGCGGCCACGAGTGACTTGGAGCTAGCGCTCGAGGACGAAGATGGCGTCGATCTTCGATGCCGCTTCAGAAGCCTATCCCCCGACTTTGCGCCAACGTACAGTGATGGAACCGCCCGATGGGTAAACGTTCTGGATTTCAAGAATTACGGAATGAACGACACTCTGGCTTTGACCCTGCCATTAACATTCTTCGACAACGGGAGGAGCAGCCTCCGAATTGGGGAAGCAACTATCATCTCTCGTGAAGGCTTCGTCCTGCCTCAACATTTCAAGGACCAAGCCGAATATTTCCGCTTATTGACCGGCCAAGAAGCCATCATCGATTGGCTTAAGAGCCAAGGTGTCGAAGCTGAAGTATCCGACCCGGGCCAAATCGCGAACCAGATACTAGATTCAACGAAAGGGTTCTGGGGAGTTGGCCTGCTTGCTGACCGCGACACGATCATGCTGCTAGACGAGATGTCCAAGAGCGTCCGTAAATATGCCGACGGCAAGTTGTTGGAAGAATTTCCAGACCGTTCAATTGACGTAAAACGATGGAAGGATCTCGCCAAGAAGCGAGCCAGCGGGATGTTCGGGCACCGAGTTAGCCTCGACGCGTTCATTAAGGCCAACGTACTACGTCTGGGACTCGTTTTGCAGTGCACCAACTGCCGAAAGAGGAATTGGTTTGGAATAGAAAACCTCCGACAGCAGCTTACTTGTGAACGCTGCCTCAAAATCTATGAGTTCCCGCAAGGCAGTTTACATTTCGAGAGAACCCCCTGGCAGTATCGTGTCATCGGGCCCTATAGTGTCCCGAACTTCGCCGAAGGCGCATACGCAACGGTTTTGGCCCTTAGCACGATTGCAAAGGGGCTCAGTGGCGATCGAGCGAATATCACTTATTCAACCGGCCTCCACTTTAAGATTGCAGACGCAACTCCGTTTGAGGTTGATTTCACATTCTGGTATCAGCGGAGGAGGATTCTTGGCCTCCAAGAAGAACCCCTCCTCGCGTTCGGAGAGGCGAAGAGCTTCGCGACTCAGTCATTCAAACCGGAAGACGTGGAGCGAATGCGGAAACTTGCCGACAAATTCCCGGGCGCATTTCTTATTTTCGCGCTGCTGAAAGATGCCCTGAGCGACGCAGAAAAGGCCGAGATCGGCCAGTTCGCTGTTTGGGGCCGTGAACGACTCGGTAACGGAAAACCCCGCGCGCCAGTGATCGTCTTGACAGGCATCGAACTTTTTTCCGCCTGGAACGTTAGGCACACATGGAAGGGTCTCGGCGGCGAGTGGGCCAAGTTTGCGGAGCGGACACGGGTAAGCCTCGACGACCTATGGAGCCTGGCGGAAATAACTCAGCAGCTTTACCTTGGACTACTGACCTGCCCCCAATTTCCGTTCACGTAAGAATACGACAACTTTGCTCAACTCCCTCTCCGGTTTGAGCCGGGATGGGGGAGCGCGAGGGGCAAGGGACGGCGTTTGAGTCCCTTGCCCCTCGCTCAGCTGTGTAGAAGCCCACTGCCTGCGCCGCCGCAAACTCTTTCGGGGTTTTGTATCCCAAGCTGCTGTGCGGACGCTCTTCGTTGTACTCGATCCTCCACCCCGCGATCTTGCGCCGGGCATCGAACAAGTTCTGAAACCAACTCACCGTCAAACATTCATCCCGCAATCGTCCGTTGAAACTTTCTACGCGCGCGTTCTGCGTTGGCTTGCCCGGCTGAATGTGCAGCAACGCGATCTGCCGTTCCACGCACCACGCCAGAAAATGCCGGCTGGTGAACTCCGGCCCGTTGTCACTGCGGATCGCTTCCGGCCGGCCTCGCTCCGTGATGATCTGGTCCAACACTCGCGTGACTCTCCGGCTGGCAAAGCTCGTATCCACTTCCAAGGCCAAACACTCCCTGGTGTACGCATCCACCACGCTCAGCACCCGGATCGTTCGTCCGCACTCCACCGCGTCGTGCACAAAATCCAGTGCCCACTCCTGATTCGCCGCAGTCCGCGCCAGCAGCGGCCTTCCCTGGCGCACGCAATGCTTCCGCTTCTTCCGACGAATCATCAACCCGGCCTCGCGATAGATCCGATGCACTCGCTTGTGATTCACATGCTCTCCCGATCGGCCCAGCAACACATGCAGCCGCCGATACCCGAAGCGCGGCTTCTCGCGCGCCAACTCCACCAGCTGCGTGCGCAGCGGTTCATCGCTGCGTGTTGTCCGATAGCAGTAACTCGCGACCGCGATCCCGATCAGCCCGCAAACCCGGCGATGGCTGGCTCCGTACTCACTCCGCAGCCAGCCCGCATCCGACCTCCGGTCTACGAGCTCCACCCGTTTTTTGCGATCAGCGCCTTCAGCATCTCTTTGTCCAAGCTCAGATCGACTACCAGCTTTTTCAACTTCGTGTTCTCATCGCGCAACTGCTTCGCTTCCTGCGCCTCGCTGACGTCCATCCCGCCATACTTCGCTTTCCAGGCGTAGATCGTGTGCTTCGATACCCCAACTTCCCGCGCCACGTCTTCCGCTTTGCGCCCCGCTTCCAGTTGCTTCAGCGCCCCGATCATCTGCGCCTCCGTGTGATTGCTCCTCGACATGCCACCTTCCCCTTTCCTTCGACGAAATCATACTCAGGTTTGTTCGGAAACAGGGGAGCAGGTCACTACCCGATCCACATGCACGACCGCTTCCACCGCCCGCAGCCCACGGCAAGCTGAGAATGACCTCATGCCCGAGGCAAAAGGAAAAGGCTACCAACATTTCTGTTGGTAGCCTTTATTTAATGCCGGCAACGACCTACGCTCCCACACACTTGGCGCGTGCAGTACCATCGGCCCAGCGGGGCTTAACTTGAGGCGCTTAGAAGGCGTGAGCGCGCGTCCTTTGCGCGCGGGAGCCTTCTGCCGAAATCCTGAGCGTTCTTCGCGAAGGATCTCTCGTGCAAAAGGAAAAGGCCACATCTGATTTCTGAATGTGGCCTTTATTAATGCCGGCAACGACCTACGCTCCCACACACTTGGCGCGTGCAGTACCATCGGCCCTGCGGGGCTTAACTTCCGTGTTCGGGATGGGAACGGGTGGATCCCCCGCGGTAAGATCACCGACAACTTGACGCAGCTTCTAGCTACTAGCTTCTGGCCACTAGCTACTAGCTTGAATCTCCCGGTGCAGACTTTCATTGCGCTCATGGAAAGATTCATCGCTGCAAACTTGATCTGTCGGCTTCCGCCCACAACTTGAAGCCCATTGAATTGAGCTAGAAGCCAGGAGCTAGAAGCTGATTTTTCAAAGATCGTGAGGACAATGCCTCACAACTGAATAGATTGGGTGTGGCTTACTTTCTTTTGTTTAATTCCAATTTCAGCCACCGTACATCGGCTTTGCTTTTTGTATTTCGTCCTCGAAGCTGAATCAGCTTCGTCTTGGAATTGCGAAAAGCGTCGGCGCACAGTCGTCAGCGGATTTCTCTTTCCCGCCCAGATTCTGGCGGTCGAAAGAAACTTAGCCTCAGCCTCAGCTCAGGTTTTAGCTGAGAACTGAAGGCTGATAGCTGACAGCTGTTTCTGCACCGAGTAAATTTTATGGTCAAGCCGAACGGGCGATTAGTACTGGTAAGCTACGTGTGTCACCACACTTCCACCTCCAGCCTATCAACCAGGTAGTCTTCCTGGGCCCTTCTTTACCCTTATGGGTTGGGAGATCTCATCTTGAGGAGTGCTTCCCGCTTATATGCATTCAGCGGTTATCACTACCGAACTTCGCTACCGAGCGGTGCCATTGGCATGACAGCTCGAACACAAGAGGTTCGTCCATCCCGGTCCTCTCGTACTAAGGACAGGTCCTCTCAAATCTCCTGCGCCCACAACAGATAGGGACCGAACTGTCTCGCGACGTTCTGAACCCAGCTCACGTACCGCTTTAATAGGCGAACAGCCTAACCCTTGGAACCTTCTACAGCTCCAGGATGCGATGAGCCGACATCGAGGTGCCAAACCGGAGCGTCGATATGAACTCTTGGCTCCGATCAGCCTGTTATCCCCGGCGTACCTTTTATCCGTTGAGCGATGGCCCTTCCATGCAGAACCACCGGATCACTAAAGCCTACTTTCGTACCTGCTCGACTTGTAGGTCTCGCAGTCAACCACGCTTATACTTTTGCATTCAACGCCTGATTTCCAAACAGGCTGAGCGTAGCTTCGCGCGCCTCCGTTACCGTTTAGGAGGCGACCGCCCCAGTCAAACTACCCGCCTTACCATGTCACTCTTCCAGATAATGGAAGTAGATTAGAACCACAGATCTCGCAGGGTGGTATCTCACCGTTGGCTCCTCCAAGCCCGAGAGCCTGGAATCAAAGCCTCCCACCTATCCTGCGCAGCAAGGGCCATAGTTCATGGTAAAGGTATAGTAAAGGTGCACGGGGTCTTTCCGTCTAGTTGCGGGCAACCGGCATCTTCACCGGCACTACAAGTTCGCCGTGTCAGTCGGCAAGACAGTCGCACTTTCGTTACGCCATTCGTGCAGGTCGGAACTTACCCGACAAGGAATTTCGCTCAAGTTTGTTACGCGTCGCATCGATCATCCGATGCTAAGAGGAGTGGACATTTCTGCCACTCTCTGCATGTCGCCATGCAGTTCGGACTATATCTTTTCCAACAAACATTTCGTTGGAATCTGGCATATAGTCTCTGAGGATTCCAGCGGGATCGGAAGCTCAACCTCAGGGGCTGAAGCCCCATCAATGTTGCCGCCGTTACGGCACGACTGAAGTCGTGCCCTTTCACAAGCCTTGCGCTTCGCGCCAGATCTGTTTTCCCACTGGCCTTTCCTGCTGATTGTCTGCACCCTAGCATTTTTACGCGGTCTTGCGATCACGTAGCTTGGGATACTCAGATTTTCCAGCATATAGCCAGATTTTACTAAGGCTAGCGAATACTAACCTTAGGACCGTTATAGTTACGGCCGCCGTTCACTGGGGCTTCAGTTCGAAGCTTCACCTTGCGGTTGACCTCTCCCTTTAACCTTCCAGCACCGGGCAGGCGTCAGCCCCTATACGTCGTTTTCGACTTTGCAGAGACCTGTGTTTTTGTTAAACAGTCGCAGTGCGCATTTCGCTGCGGCCCCCTCGAGCTATGAACTCTACCGGGGCACCCCTTCTCCCGAAGTTACGGGGTTATATTGCCGAGTTCCTTACCAACTGTTCTCACGAGCGCCTTTGGATATTCTCCTCGTCTACCTGTGTCGGTTTGAGGTACGGTTCCCTTTTTTTCTCCTTAGAGGTTTTTCTTGGCAGCGTGGAATCGGCAGCTTTCCTCCATACGGAGTACTGCTTTGCGCCTCAGTGATAACTCTCCAACGGATTTGCCTATCGGAGACACCTTACGCGCATCGACCGTCATAGCCATAGGACGGCCTGCTTATCCTCCTGCGTCACCCCATCGTAATAACGAAAACAAGGGAGGTCCGGAATATTAACCGGATGTCCATCGGCTACGCCTTTCGGCCTCGCCTTAGGGACCGCCTGACCCTGAGCGGATTAACCTTTCTCAGGAAACCTTAGACTTTCGGCGCGGAGGGTTCCCACCTCCGTTATCGCTACTTATGCCGGCAGGGTCTCTTCTCAACCGTCCAGCAGTCCTTTCGGTCTACCTTCAAACTGTTGAGAATGCTCTCCTACCACGCACCCCCGTAAGGTGTGCATCCGTTGCTTCGGTAATCAGCTTAAGCCCCGTTAAATTGTCGGCACCGGACCGCTTGACCAGTGAGCTATTACGCTTTCTTTAAAGGATGGCTGCTTCTAAGCCAACCTCCTGGCTGTCTGGGCGTTCCGACTTCCTTTCCCACTTAGCTGATATTTTGGGACCTTAGCAGGCGGTCTGGACTGTTTTCCTCTCGACTACGAAGCTTAGCCCCCGCAGTCTGACTCCCGTACTGGTTGTTCAATGGCATTCGAAGTTTGATTGGATTCTGTAAGCTGGAAAGCCCCATAGTCCATTCAGTTCTCTACCACCACGACAAATCATACGAGGCTAGCCCTAAAGCTATTTCGGAGAGAACGAGCAATCACGGAATTTGATTAGCCTTTCACCCCTACCCTCAGCTCATCGGAGCTTTTTTCAACAAACACCCGTTCGGCCCTCCGGTGGGTGTTACCCCACTTTCAGCCTGGCCAAGGGTAGATCATCCCGCTTCGCGTCTATTCCTGCCAACTGATTCGCCCTATTCGGACTCGCTTTCGCTACGGCTCGCTTTCGCTTAACCTTGCTGACAAGAATAACTAGCCGGCTCATTATGCAATAGGCACGCGGTCAGACTTTCGGCTTGCGCCGCATAGTCCTCCCACCGTTTGTAGGCACACGGTTTCAGGTACTATTTCACTCCCCTCGCAGGGGTTCTTTTCGCCTTTCCCTCACGGTACTGGTTCACTATCGGTCAGAAGCTAGTATTTAGCCTTACGGGATGGTCCCCGTAGCTTCCCGCAAAGTTTCTCGTGCTCCGCGGTACTCAGGTATCGACTTCGAGTTTGGTCCGTTTTCATCTACGTGGCTATCACACTCTATGGCCCCTCTTTCCAGAGGGCTTCGATTAACGGCCAAATTGGTAACTCTACTGTTGTCGACCCTACAACCCCGGCCACACCCGAAGGTGGGACTGGTTTAGGCTGTTGCGATTTCGCTCGCCACTACTATCGCAATCGAGGTTTCTTTCTTTTCCTCCTGGTACTGAGATGGTTCACTTCCCAGGGTTCGCTCGTGCGTGACTATGGATTCATCACGCCGTACGGAGGGTTCACCTCCGTGGGTTTCCCCATTCGGAAATCTCCGGATCAATGCCTGCTTGCGGCTCCCCGAAGCTTATCGCAGCTTGCCACGTCCTTCATCGCCTGCTTCTGCCAAGGCATCCACCATGCGCCCTTAGTAGCTTGACCACAAAATTTACTCGACACACTCAAGGTCGGCTTCCGGCCTCCGGCTTTCGCCTTCCGCTAAAAGCAAAACTCAAACACGCCGCTTAAACTCTATGGGCCTTTATTGCCGCTCATCGCGCACACACGCCTATTAAACGCCATGCGCACCAGCGGCTTCTCTCAGGCACTCATAAAAATTTACAACGCCTTGTATTTGCCCAATCTATTCAGTTGTCAAATATCGTCCTCGTAAGGCAGCTATCAGCCGTCAGCTTTCAGCCATCAGCTAAAGCCCACCTCACTCACCCCGCTTGTGCGGGTATGGGTCTTACTCAGTTCGGGGTGTGCAAACCCCTCACCGCCTCCAACCCAATGTTCGGCGCCAGTGCGATTTCTTTGAACCGTGATACGAAATCGGTTGTCGTATTGACGCCCAACATCGGGCTGACTTAACTTTCCACCTTCTAGTTCCTCCTGGAAATATCTCCACAGTCCGTGATTCCGGAATTCAAAGCCCGGACAGCCTCCAGACTTCTTGGATAGCGCCTCCGATTTTTGAACCTGAACCCGCGCAGCTGGCGAAGCTCTGAAACCCACCCACAAGACGAACATGCGGCTCGCCTCCGAGGTACTCCGTGAATCTTCTCAACTGTCCAGACAAGTCTCCTACCCATCACTTGGTCGGAGCATCCGGATCGATGCCGCGCTCGATCTTTGCCATGCGCTCCTGTTGCGAATAATCATGGCGGCGATTGCGATTGCGCCGCCTACGAGGATGGCGCTGATCGGGACCAGCAGTCCGCCTAAAAGCTTGTGATGGCATCGATCAATCTCATTTGCTTCCACTCCTCAGGGGCTAAAGCCTTGTTTTCTTGGGCCCTTTTTGCCGGCACGCACTGAAGTCGTGCCCTGACTCACGGCTGCTCGATCAGCGCCTGACGTCCCGGCTTGCCAGAACTCTTGGTTAGCTCGAGCCAGCCCCATCACAACCAGGCCATGGGATCTCAAGACCACCCGAACCTGGATGTCTAAACCAACCACGCATCAGATCCCTTGCAAAATTACGGCTTGCACAAGATCTGCCCCGTCACTGGATTTCTGGTGGAGCTGACCGGGATCGAACCGGTGGCCTCCTGGTTGCAAACCAGGCGCTCTCCC
>CAVWJE010000016.1:0-286168 GCA_963755225.1 uncultured Acidobacteriota bacterium | reverse complement strand
TCGTACTCGCCTGCGTATGAGTAGATGTAACTGGTTAAGCGGCTACAAATATTGCTTCATCGCGAATGAGTTGAATCAGATGCAACACCGGCGAGTGATGGTCTAATATGACCGGATCTCTTTCCTGTCCATATACGTAAAGAATTTCCTCACGCTTGGCGATCGCCGCAAGTGGCTGGTTGATAATCTCAAGCGCTTCCAACGCTGCAGCTGCGGCGTGCAATTGTCCCAAGCCGCCGTCAATCAGAACCAGGTTGGGCATTGGTTTTTCTTCCTGTTGCAGGCGCTTATAGCGCCGCGTCACGACTTCTCGCATGGACGCGAAATCGTCCACTCCTTCGACCGTGCGAATAATAAATTTGCGATAGTCGGATTTTTTCATCTTGCCCTCTTCCCACACCACCATCGAAGCGACGGTTTCCGCGCCCTGAATGTGAGAGATGTCAAAGCATTCAATCCGTTTGGGACAATCGGGCAGGCTCAACACGTCCTGCAACTCCTCCTGGATGGCCTTGGCGTTTGGCTTGAGCACACGAAATCGCTGATCGTAAGACTGCTTCGCATTGGTGCCCGCCAGGTCGATCAAAGCCCGCTTATCTCCACGCTGCGGAACAAGGATATGAACCAATGTGGCGCGGGTGCCCGCGCCCGCGACTTGTTCGGAGAGCAAATCCTCAAGAGTCTGGCGATCTTCGAAATCTACCGGCACGTAAAGATTGCGAGGAACGTAAGGCTGGCTGATGTAAAGCTGCTTAAGTAAAGCGGAAAAGAATTCGCCGGGATGGAATGCCGTCTCGCCTCGCGACGATTCGTGGAACGGTGTACGCCCTCGTCCGCCATCGATCTCGTTTGAACAAAGACCCGATACGAGGCTCGCCTCCTCTGCAAGATCTTCAGGCGAGTTCATCGGGCCCGAAGCGCCCGGAGGCGTGTCAACAGCGTTTGGGCGGACGGGGGCGTCCGCCCCTCCACTTTCCGCAGAGACAGCCTCGGCGAACTCCGGCAAATCTTCCCAGAAAAACTCTCTCCGATCCACCACCCGGCCGCCGCGCATGTGAAATAGATTCACCGCCAGCATTCCATTTTCATAGTGGTAACCGAAGACATCGGCATCGTCGCCCTCGGCCGCGGCGATGCGCTGGCGCTCCTGCAACTGCTCAACGGTAGAAATCAAATCACGATAGCGGGCGGCGCGTTCAAATTCTTCACCGGCCGCAGCCTGCTGCATGCGCTCATGCAGCGAGCGGCTCAAATCCGTGGGCCGCCCTTCGAGGAACATTTTTACATCGCGCACCGCTTCCTGATACACGTCAGCCGAGGTCAAATCCTGCACGCATGGCCCCAGGCACCGCTTGATGTAATACTGCAAACAAGGGCGCGGATGGAATCGCGTCAGATCGACCTTGCAGGAGGGAATCAGAAAATTTCGGTGAATTAAATCCACGATGCGATAGGCAAGATTCGCAGGGAAGTAAGGGCCGTAATACGCGCTCCCGTCCTTGCGCAGTCGCCGCGTAACGTAAACGCGCGGCCAGCGCTCGCCGAGCGTAAGCTTCACGTAGGGATAGGTCTTATCGTCGCGCAGCAGAATGTTGAAGCGAGGCTTGCGCTGCTTGATCAGATTATTCTCCAGCGCCAGCGCTTCTTTGTTGTTGGCTACCACAATGTAATCGACGTCGACAGCCTCGCGCACCAGAGTGCCGGTCTTGGAATCCTCCCAGCGGCCCTCGTGAAAGTAGCTGGCCACGCGGCTGCGCAGGTTCTTTGCCTTCCCCACATAAATGACTTCGCCCTCGGCATTCTTGTAGAGATAAACGCCGGGTTCGGTGGGGATGGAGCGGATTTTCTGAAGGAGATCCATCTAAGAGCAGACTTAATTCTATTGGATGATAGCCGCATATTTACGGTGCACATCGCGGGCAGCCGTTTGAAAGAAGCACTTTCACAATGATGATAATCATGAGGAGGTCAAAATGGCCGATAGGGTGCCCACCGCAGGAACAATCTCCAAACTTCCCGCACCAGAGAAGAAACCTGCAACCGTATAAATTTTCCATCACTGATGTGTGCTTTGCGTGGCTCAAACGGTGCCGTAGCTTAAGGGTAGCCGATTCATTAACAGGCAACTACTTGAAACGTATATACTTACGTCGGGAGTTTCCTGTATGGCAAACTGGCACTTGCCGTGCAAAAGTAGGCTGGGATGGATATGTATGATTGTTTCCCAGAATCGACCAAATCGGATCGAAGAATCGAAGACCCGCAGAAGCAGCATTCGCGCGCACCGGAGACGGATTGCGCTGAGACAAGAAATCAAGGAGCCTCTTCCAATATGACCCGCACTTCGTTAGCGATATTCCTGGCAGTCAGCATGGCGGCAACGGTCGGCTGCACCAGCAAGAACTATGTGAAGCAGCAGACCACGCCGCTCATCAATAAGACCAACGAACTCGACGACATGACGGCGAAAAACAGCAAGGACATCAAAGATGTGGATGCCCGTGCTCAAGCCGGTATTGCGGCCGTGAACGCCAAGACAGCCGACGTGGAACAGAAGGCGCAGGCCGCCGGTCAATCCGCGACCGCTGCCCAGCAGGTAGCCGATGCGGCCAACAACCGTGTGGGCATTCTTACCAATACCGTAGCAAACCTGGATAACTACCGGCCGGTGGCGGAAACTTCCGTGAAGTTCGGTTTCAATCGCGACAATCTCACTTCCAAAGCGAAAGAAGCGCTCGATCAGATCGCCGGCACAATTTCGAGCACGAAAGGTTACATCATCGCGCTCGAAGGTAGCACGGATTCGGTAGGCTCGCCGGAATACAATTACGATCTTAGCCAGCGCCGGGCGAATTCGGTGATCCAATATCTGGCGTCGAAATACAACGTTCCCGCCCACAAAATTTATGTAATCGGATTGGGCAAGGACAAACCGCTCGAGACCAACAAGACCAGAGAGGGTCGCGCGGACAACCGTCGCGTAGATGTTCGCCTGATGACAAATACGCTAGGCGACACGAATCAGCCGACGGCAGCGCCGGCGACGACCGGGCAAAACAATCCCTCGTCCATGTAGCTTTTTTCCTCCTTCCGGAGGACTTCGCCAAGCAGGCCGCTTACTCCCCCGAGCGGCCTGTATTTTTTTAGTTTGCGAAAATTGGTTTCAATGTCGAACACAAATCACACTTATCGGTTTCGTGGAGGCCATCTCCGAAGCTAGAATAGGTTCATGCGATATTTGTTGTGTTTGTTCTTGGCGCTGACATCTCTGGCGTGGTCGCAACAGGATTCGTCAAAGAATCCTCCGCCGCCGTCTTCGCCTCCGGCTCAGAGCAGCGACGCGTCTGGGTTGAGTCGCGATAAGTCGTTTCCGGAAGATACGCCCGCGCCATCCGCTCCGGCGAGTGACCCTACGAAGGCGCGAACTCCAAGCATGGCTCCGCCTCGATCGGATCGTGTGCAGGTGGAAGACCTGGGGCCGGGTGCCGGGCAGAGTTCCAGCAAAGAAACCGAGGTTGATTTAAGTCCTCCCGAAGACGATGCCAAGGCTCACCCGAAGAGTTCAGAGGCTGTGGCCGATGCGGAAGCCGAGGCGCTTTCTCCGGGAGGCGTCGGCGAGTTTCATGCCTGGGATCCGCACAAAGCGGCCAAGGACGTTGAAATAGGGGATTTCTATTTCAAGCGCAAGAATTACAGAGCCGCCGAAGACCGCTATCGCGAAGCCCTCCGCTACAAAGACAACGATGCGGTAGCGACGATCCGGCTTGCCGTTTGCCTCGAAAAATTAGGCATTCTCGACGACGCCCGCGCCGAGTATGAAAGTTATTTGAAGATATTGCCGCACGGTCCGCAGGCTTCCGAAGCGGAAAAGGCTATCGACCGGCTGAAAGGCGAAACCGCCGCAAAACAGTAAGCTCCACGCCAGGTACCGAAACTATTTCTCTACTCGTATAAACTCGCCGGTCGACGCGTTCACCGAAACCGTCAGTTTCGCGGTGTCGCGAGACGCTCCGTAAACTACATGCCATACGAGCTGGTTCGTATTGTGGTTCCAGTCGCAGACATAGATCACCGGGGTGTCAGCTTCCTTTTCCAGAAGCTTATCTCCGCCGTGTTTTTGGGCCTCGGTAAAAGCCTGATCCGAGTCGATCTTCAGGAAAGCCACGTCGAATATCTGCGTCGACGCATTGCCCGGGTTATAAACGTCTTCGTTCCCAGGCGAAACTCCGCGCGATGGGGCATCTGGTGCGTTGCTGCCGGACCAGATGAAGGGCTTCACGCCATGCTGCATTGCGGAAGCGAAGCTGGCGGTCCAGATCGCCGATTTTCCATCGCGGCCGTTGCCGTCCGTTGAGGGTGTCGATTGAATGCGGAACGGTTTCACATCGGCGGCGTAATTGCGCGCGGCGATGAATACTTTTTGGAACGCCGCGCGCCCGGTGAGCAGCTCCACAGGCTTCGGTTCCGGCTTGGTTTCGGCGGGCTTTGAAGAGTTCGAGTCGCAGCTCGCGAGCGCGAGAGTCACAAGGAGCGCGGTTGCAAAAATCACGGTTGAACGTAAACTTTTTGCGCCCACGCTTTTTCTTTGGGGCGTGACGTGAGCATTGGCACCCACAGCCGTCATTCGCACCGAATCCCGCACTTTCATCGCACCCTTCCTGATATAACTGAATTGTTTTAACATTCGCGCAACATTCTACCTGAAGCGCGCGAGGTCGCGGGAGTAATGCGATGGATGCCTGGCTGGGGCGATTAAGGCGAGCTTTGGAATTGGCGGTCGCGGAAATGTCCCGCGCCAGCGCCAAAATGCATAGGTCCTTCGGCCCGCACAAAACGCGGGCCTCAGGATGACAATGCGCGGGGTGGGAGCAGCATACGTGGTGGAGAAATATTATTTACCGCATGGTCTCTTCGATCTCGGAAATCCAATCTGGACGCTTCAACACTTCGCGAGGCTTGGGACCGTCCGCTGCGCCGACGATTCCGTCCCGCTCCATCAAGTCGATTAAATGCGCGGCGCGGCCGTAGCCGATGCGCAGCCGGCGTTGCAGCAGGGAAGTGGAAGCCTTGCCGAACTCGACTACGAGCTTCACCGCATCCTGGTAAAGCGGGTCGTTTTCGCCGGCGCCATCGGCCATGCCATCACCGCCGAGGCCGGCCTCGCGCTCATCGCGCGGAGCTTCCAGGAATTGCTGCTGGTATTCCGCGGAGCCTTGCGCCTTCCAGAACTCAACTACCGCGGCGATTTCTTTTTCCGTGACCAGCGGCGCATGCAGGCGATGCACGCGCGCCGAGCCGGAAGGCAAGTAGAGCATGTCGCCCTTGCCCAGCAGGGCCTCAGCGCCGTTCGCATCGAGAATGGTTCGCGAGTCCACTTTAGTCGCCACGCGGAAAGAAATTCGCGCCGGAAAGTTCGCTTTGATTAATCCAGTAATTACATCCACCGATGGACGCTGCGTTGCCAGCACCAGATGAATGCCTACGGCGCGCGCCATCTGCGCGAGCCGCGTGATCGACTCCTCCACGTTCGAGGAATCGAGCATCATCAGGTCAGCCAACTCGTCGATGATGATCACGATGAAGGGAATCGGTTTGTCGTCGGAATCTTCTTCGAACAGGCTCGGCGTACCGCCGTTGTCGAACAGCTTGTTGTATTGATCGATGTTGCGGACGCCCTTGGCGGCCAGCAGCTTCAGCCGGCGCTCCATCTCGCGCACGGCGTTGCGCAGGGCATTCGCGGCGAGCTTTGGCTCGGTAATGATTGGCGTATAAAGATGGGGCACGCCTTCGTAGTTGCCCAGCTCGAGGCGCTTCGGATCCACCAGAATCAGCCGCACTTGTTCCGGCGTGGCCTTGTACAAAATCGACATGATGAAGGCATTGATCGCGACGCTCTTGCCGGCACCGGTAGAGCCGGCGATGAGCAGGTGCGGCATTCCAGCGAGGTCGGCGACGACAATGCGTCCGTTAATATCTTTGCCGAGGGCCATGGTCAGCTTCGACTTCTGGCCCATGAATTCCTGCGACTCGATATTCTCGCGCAGCCAGATGATTTCGCGCTGGCGGTTCGGCACCTGAATTCCCACGGTCGATTTGCCGGCCATGCGCTCGATTAAAATGCTTTCGGCTTTTAGCGCTAAGCAAAGATCGTCGGTGAGATTGGTGATGCGGCTGTATTTAATTCCCGCGTCCGGTTTGAACTCGAACGTGGTAACCACCGGGCCGGGATTGATCTGAGTAATCTGCCCGTGAACCTCGAACTCGGCATACTTTTCAGTGAGCACCTGCGCCAGCAATTTGAGTTCGTCGGCGTCAACTACCTGCTGCTCATCCGGACGCTGCAACAAACTGCTCGAAGGCAACTTATAGCCGCCGGCGATTTTCGGCATCGTAGTTTTGGCTTTGTGATCGCTGTCGGCACGTTGCGTGACCTCGGGATCGAGTGTCTCGACTGGAGGCAACGACTCCGTGAGAACGCCGCCCACAGCCGCTGGAGGCCGTTGGGT
Source organism: uncultured Acidobacteriota bacterium (assembly GCA_963755225.1). Lineage (GTDB taxonomy): Bacteria > Acidobacteriota > Terriglobia > Terriglobales > Acidobacteriaceae > Sulfotelmatobacter. The sequence goes on along the minus strand of CAVWJE010000016.1, from coordinate 279,662 downwards.
AACCTCGGGCTCGAACATCCGCTCGATGCCGGTGCGGCGAGACTCCGGCGCGATTCGCTCCGGTAGGCTGGGCTCGGATGCGGAAATCTGACGCGAGGGAATCAGTTGAGTTTTCACGACCGGCTTTGAGACGCGGCGCTTTTCCAATTCTTTTTGTTGCTGCCGTTTGGTCCGCTCTTCCCGCCAATCCTCGTAGCGGTTCCACAGCGCGGTTACGAAGGCGAACCGCGTCGGCGCCCACAGCCGAATCGCCGAGAACGAAAACGCGGTGGAAAGATAAAGCGAGACCGCCAGCACGCTGGCGCAAACGATGTAAGCTCCCGGGACGTTCAGGTAATGGATCAGCAAATCGCCGACCACGCGCCCCAACAGTCCTTCTACAGGAATTACGTTGAGCCAGCGCAACTGGCCGGGCAACAGGGCGAGCAGAGCGGGAACGAAAATGGCCAGCCAGACCGCGCCGAGACTTTTCGCTATTGGAGATTGAATTTTCCGCGAAGCGAACCAGCGAATGCCTAAGAGGCCGAGAAAGATGGGGAGCAGAAACGATCCGATGCCGAAGAACTGGAGCGCGATGTCCGATATGAGGGCGCCGACTACGCCGATCCAGTTGCGGGCGGCGTGGGAGCTGGTCAGGACGGAGGCGCTGTTCAGCGAGGGATCGAGCGGGGAATACGACGCTAGCGCGAGGAAGAGGAGGAGCGCAGAGACGCACAACAGAAAACCGATCAGCTCATTCAGCCGCCGGTTGCCCGTTGGAACAAAAATGCTGGTCAGAAAACGCATGTGGGCCGTTGTTCCCACGGACAAGAAACTCCGTGGCGCAAATCGGCCAGAGCGGAATCATTATTACAAGAACGTGGGCGGGGGGCAATGGGGGAATTAGGGAGGGGTGTTGAGTTGAGTTCCCGCGCGGGACGAAAGTTCCTGGTACCGTCGTTGGTGGTACCCATCCTTGCAAAAAAAGGGAGGGTGGGCAGCCTCATTCGTAATGGCGCCAGCACTAAGAGAAATTGAAGATGGGCGAGCCGCCAGAAAAGCCTTTAACCGCGAAGAGCGCCTCGCGAAGGACGCAAAGAGTGCCACGCAAAGAATGCACGGACTTGACCTTCAGGGCGTGAAGGCAACGGATACAACTAAGCGATACGCTTCATCAAGGCCGCCTCGCTCGACCTGCCTAAATGCCATGCTAAAATCATCGCTCTCTGACGGGCGCTGGTGTGCGTTTGACGAGCGCGGCCGTCATGAATCCCATGCCCGATATTCTTGCTGCCGAAGAGATTGAAACGCTGCCGAAGGCGAAGCTTCGGGCAGAGTCGGAGATGCGCACCGATGTTCTTGTGATCGGGGCCGGGCCAACCGGGCTGGCCTGCGCGATCGAGGCGCAGAAAGCCGGCCTCAAGGTGATCGTTGTCGACAAAGGCTGCCTGGTGAATTCGCTGTTTCACTATCCGGCGGGGATGTTGTTTTTCACCACGCCAGAATTGCTTGAGATCGGCGATATTCCCTTCACCACCGCGCACCAGAAACCCACTCGCGAAGAGGCTCTCGAGTATTACCGCAAAGTTACCGAGCATTACCGTCTCGATATTCGCCAGTACGAATGGGTCAAAACGGTGATGGGCGAAAACAACAATTTCAGCATCACCGCGACCGACCGTGCCGGCAGGCCGCATGATTACCAGACCCGCAAAGTGATCGTCTCGACCGGATATTACGATCTCGCCAATCAGCTCGGCTTGCCGGGCGAGGATTTGTCGAAGGTGTCGCATTATTATGCCGAGCCGCATCCTTATTACGACAGCGACGTGCTGGTGATTGGCGGCAAAAATTCCGCGGCCATCGCGGCGCTCGATCTATGGCGTCACGGCGCGCGCGTCACCCTGGTTTACCGCGGCTCACAATTGCATCACCACGTAAAGTATTGGATTAAGCCCGATCTCGAGAACCGCATCAAAGCTGGCGAAATCGAAGCTCACTTCAACAGCACGGTGCAAGAGATTGGAGTGGATCACGTTGTTGTGAACACTCCGCGGGGGCCCATCCGGCTAAAGAACGATTTTGTGCTGGCTCTGATTGGTTATCATCCGGATTACGATTTTTTGCGCAGCATGGGCATCGAGTTGTCGGAAGATCAATGCCGCCCGGTGTGCGACCCGATTTCGCTCGAGAGCAACGTGCCGGGAATTTATGTTGCGGGAGTGATTGTGGCGGGATCGCGCACCAACGAAATCTTCATCGAAAATGGCCGCTTCCACGGCAAGCAGATTGCGGATGATTTGAAGCGCAAGCTGCGGCCAGAGGGCGCGGGGCGGGCGACGGGAACGTTGTAGCTGACGCTCTCGTCGGGATGACAACTTACAGCCGTGTCATCCCGAGCGCGGCGAGGGATCTCGCTTTCCCTCGCGACTTCGTAGTGGCTGAAAGGGAACCAAGGGCCCCTCGCTTCGCTCGGGATGACAAAGCGTTTCAGTGAAGAGCTTTTTACTTCAGCAAATACTCTTTCACAAACATCACCGTCGCGTAGAACTGATAATCGCGATTCTTCTTCTTATGGAAGCCGTGGCCTTCGTCTTTGGCGAGCAGCCACCACACGGGCGTGCCGTTTTGCCGGACGACTTGCACCATCTGCGCCGATTCGCTCGCCGGAACCCGCGGATCGTTTTGCCCCGCGATTACGAATAGCGGCTTCGTAATATTCTTTGCTTTATTTGCCGGAGCGATATTCTCGAGAAATTCGTGCATCTTCGGGTCGCGCTCGTCGCCATATTCCACGCGCCGCAAATCCTGGCGGTAGCCGGAAGTGTGTTCGAGAAACGTCACCAGATTCGACGGACCAACCACATCCACCGAGCAGCAGATGCGGTCGTTATAATTTGTCGCGACCGCCAGCGTCATGAAACCGCCGTAGCTGCCGCCGGTAATCATGACTTTTCCCGCATCGAGATCGGGCTGGGTTTGAATCCAATCGAGCAGGGAATGGATGTCCTTATAGGATCCTTCGCGAAGAAATCCGTTATCGAGCTTCTGAAACGTCTTGCCGTATCCGGTCGAGCCGCGCACGTTGGGATAGATTATGGCAATGCCCAACTCGTTGAGGTAATAGTTGTCACGCCCCAAAAAATCAGGACGCACCTGACCCTCCGGCCCGCCGTGAATATCAATAATCACCGGCCGCTTGCCAGAGAACTTCGCCGGAGCCTTGTAGAGGAACGCGGAAATCGGCCGGTCGTCCCATGACTTCCAGTGAATCAATTGCGGCTCGGCGAATCCAGATGTATTCAGGCCGCCAGTTTCGCTAAAGGTCCAGCGCTCGATCTTGCCGGAAGCCACGTCGAGCGAATAGGCATCGTAAGGCTGGCTGGCCGTGCTTAAAGAAAAACCCAGCTCGCGGCTATTGTTGCGCCACTTGAGACTCTCAATCACGCCCACCGGCAGTTTCGGCAATGCAATTTCTTTGTCGCTTTTAGTGTCGAGCGCATGCAGCTTGCCGATGCCATCTTCATTGGCTGCAAATGCGATCCAGCGGCCGTCTTTCGAAAGATCGATCTCGTCTACATCCCAATTGAGCGCAGGGGTGAGCACGGTGATTTTGTGGGTGCTCAAATCCATGTAGACCAGGCGTTGAAACTCGGAATCTTGATCGCTCGTCATGTAAATGCCGTTGCCATCCTTGGCAAAGCGCGCGTTGCCGCGAGCTACCGTATCGCCGCCTTTTGGCGTAATCAACTCCTTCTTGCCAGATGCAATATCGACCAGCCACACATAACTCTCCGCGGCTGAAACATAATTCTCAATCAGTAACTGCTTGCCGTCGGGCGACCAATCGGCAACGCCCCAGCCGCCGCCCTCCATCTGCGCGACCATGCGGGCGCTGCTGGCATCATTCGCATTCACCACCCAGATATCGACATCGTTGCCGCTGCGGTGGGTCGATCCGAAGGCAATGCGGTCGCCCTGATACGACCAGTGCGGGCTGGTGTTGCGGGACTTTCCATCCGTGAGCAGAGTTACATTGCCGTCGGAAAAGTCATAGCGGTAAAGCTGAAAAAACTCGCCGCCGCCAATGTCTTTCAAGAAGACAAACGATTTGCCATCGACCGGCTGATACGCCACGCCGCCGGAAATGGCGTCCGGAAAAAATGTAAGCTGGGTGCGCGCGCCGCCGGGAAATTTAACCTGGTGAACCTGCGAGGTATCCGCAAAACGAGTTTGCACCAACATTTCCCGGCGCTCAGGATTCCAACTGGCAAAGCTGGCGGCGCGGAACTCGGAGTAGCGTCCGACGCTTTCGGCGAGAGAGGCTGGAATCTTGGGAATTCCCTCGGCGACCAGATTCTCATTGGGACTAATTTCGCTATTCTGCGCGAAAGCCGGCATCGCCAAGAGCAGGATCGCAAAGGCTGGCAAATATGAACACCGTTTCATCGATGAACTCCCAGTTCCCTCAGACGAAGGGATGCGGATTTCGTGAGCAGATTCAGCGTGCATCTTAGGCTGGCGGTGAAACGGGAGTCAAATAAGAGAAGCAGCAATTTCCGAGTTGTGCATCGGACTATCGCCGCGCTCGGGTTGACACGGCTGTGAGTTGTCATCCCGACGGGAGCATCAGCTCTCGGAGGAACCTTACGACAGCCAATATCGGGACAGATGCCGATGAGAGCGCGTGACGGCGCACGCATCATTGGCGTTCGTCGCAGCAGCATCGACGCCGCAATCCTATATAAGGTCCTCTCACGGCACTGGAACACCTTTCTTCGTTGGCGCAATCCGGAGTTATCGCCGATAATCGCAACATGTCCGGGACTTCGGCCCTTTACTCGCCTGACGGGATGCGCGCGGAGAAACGCGCGGTAGCCGGCCATTCGGTTATCGCCGCGCTGCTTATTACGGGCGGAAAAATTATGGTTGGGGTTACGACAGGCAGCCTGGGAATTCTCTCGGAGGCTGCGCACTCGGCGCTCGATCTGATCGCGGCGTCACTCACTTATTTTTCGGTTGGAGTTTCCGACAAGCCCGCCGACGCCGACCACCAATACGGCCATGGCAAAGTCGAAAATTTTTCCGCCTTCGTCGAAACCGGACTGCTGCTGGTCACTTGCGCATTGGTTATTTACGAAGCGGTCGTGCGCCTGTTCTTTCGCCGCGTGGAAGTGGAACCTTCCATCTGGGCTTTTGCCGTGATGCTGATCTCGATGGCGATCGACTTTTGGCGATCTCGCGAACTTGGCCGCATCGCCACGAAGTATCAGAGCCAGGCTCTCGAAGCCGACGCCCTGCACTTCTCGACTGACGTGTGGTCGGCAGGGGTGGTGGTGCTCGGGCTCGCGCTCATCTTAGTCGGCCGCATGTACCATCTCGACTGGCTTCGTCTGGCCGATCCTATCGCAGCTTTATTTGTGGCCGGCGTAATCGTCTCGGTGAGTTGGCGCCTGGCGCGGCGGACGGTGGACGCGTTGCTAGACGCCGCGCCCGCGGGCGTGCGTGCGCAAATTACGGAGGCGGTTTCGCACGTGGATGGAGTCCTGGAAATAGGGCGCGTCCGCATTCGCCGCGCGGGCAATCGCTATTTCGCCGATCTGGCGGTCGGACTCGCGCGAACCGTGACGTTTCAACGGTCGGAACAATTAGTCGAGGCGGTGACCGCGGCGGTCCACAAAATTCTGCCCGACGCGGACGTTACGGTTCAACCGCTGCCTCGCGCCGAGCGCTCGGAAAATATCTTCGATCGAATTCGCGCCGTCGCGACGCGCCACAATCTCAACGTTCACGACATCAGCGTGCAGGATCTCGCGGGCAAACTGCACGTCGAGCAGCACGTTGAACTGGACGAGCGCATGCCCCTTAAGAGCGCCCACGATCGTGTCACCGAACTCGAAGCCGACATGCGGCGCGAAATGCAGGAGATTGCGGAAATTCTTACCCACATCGAAAGCGAGCCTGCCACCATCGAAACCGGCGACGAATTGGTGCGCGACGCCGATCTCGAGCGCAGATTAAAAGCGCTCGCGAAACAGTTTCCCGAGATCGTGGACATGCACGACGTTCACATCAAGAAGGTGCGCGGACGGCTGTATGTATCCTGCCATTGCACTTTCGCCGACGATCTTTCGCTTGCCCGGGTTCACGACATTCAGACGGAACTCGAAATTCAATTCAAACAAGCCGCGCCGGAGTTGTTTCGGGTATTGATTCATCCCGAGCCGAGTACAGATAACCGTAGGTGAGTTTGTGATAGGAGCCGTCATGACGGAAGCGCGCACTACCTGGATCGAGAAGCAGCGTTTCGATGGAGTCGCCAGCAGCGGACACCCGATCGTTATTGACGGCGACAAGGCCGCGGGCAACAGTCCCATGGAACTTGTTCTCATCGGATTATGCGGTTGCACCGGCTATGATGTGGTTTCAATCCTGGAAAAAAAGCGCGAATCCTTCACCAGTTTCGAGGTGCGCGCGGAAGCCGAGCGTGCGTCGACTCCGCCATCGGTTTATACGGAGATAAAACTGATTTATCGCGTAGGCGGCAAGGTTTCTCACAAGGCTGTGGAGGATGCGGTTCGCCTGTCGAAAGAAAAATACTGTTCGGTCTCGGCGATGCTGCAAAAAGCCGCGAAGATCACGACACAAATCGAATACGTCGAATCGTAAGCGAAGAACTCGAGCGAAGAACTTCACGCGTCCGGCGCGGCTGCCGAAGGTTTCTCCCGATGAAGCGCGGCGCCGGGCAATCGGTTCCTTCGGCGAGCTTTCCGACCTCTTCAGTCCGCCATCTTCAATCCGACCTCTTCAATCCATCCGCCTTCAATCGATGGGATCGACAATGAGAACATCTTCACTATTTTTCCGATCTGGTCGCTGCACCATCACAATAGCCGCGAGCACAAAGGCAATTCCTACAGCCTGAGTGGGACGAATCATTTCTCCCAACAAAATTCCCGCGAGCAGGATCGAAAAAACGGGCTCCAGGCAACTGACAATGATGGCGCGGGTGGGCTCGAGGTATTGCAGTCCGAGAAAATAGAGCGAGAAAGCGCCCAGGACGGAGATGATCGAGAACACAAATAGAAACAGCCACTGCGCCGGAGAATAGTGCGCCGCCACGATCTTCCATGGAGGGTTGACGATCAGCCAGAATGCCGCGGCTGCGGCCAGAGTCCAAACCAGCACGCGCCAGCGATCATAACGGATAAGAATTCCGTGCCCGGCAACGTTATAGAAGGCAAAAGAAAATGACGCGAGCAGGGCGGCAAAAATACCCCACGCGTCGAGGCCGATGCCGGAAGCGGAGCGCGCGTGGAGGAGATCGATTACCAATGCAATTCCGGTGACGGCCAAACCTACGGCGGCAAGTTTTTGAAAAGTAAGTTTCTGCTGCCCGCGGGCCACAACATAGAACAGCACCCAGACCGGAGCGGTGTATTGCACAACGATGGCAATCGCCACATTCGTCCGCTGGATCGCCAGATAATAAAAATAGTTGGAAACGGCTACGCCTAAAGTGCCCAGCAAGAAACAGTAAGCCAGATCGCGCGCGGGAAGCTTGATCCGCTGCCATCCGCGGAAGGCGAACAAAACCGGCAACAGCACCAGCAAAGAGAATGTGGTTCGCGTTTGCGAAAGGATCAGGGGATCGATGGGACGCAGGCTGCCAGTGCCGAACCCCAGTTTGCCGGTAAAGACAGCGCGGCCCAAGGTGGCGGAAACTCCCCAAAGAAATGCCGCCGAGGCAATAAACAGATAGCCCCGCAGCGGATTCCTGGGTAGCCCCGGTGGATTGTTATCTGAAATGGTGAGCCTCGCGAATTATCTATATCAGGATTCGTTCATGTTAAATGTTGGCGGTTCGGAGGCTGGATGTTTGCTGACTTGGTACGCCCAAGGGTTTGACAATGTTTTTACTTATCGATGCATAATTTCCGGTTAGCCTCGTATGATAGTTCCAATAAACGGCCCACAGACTGGATGTGCTTATGAGATTTCGGCGGGTTGTCTCGCTTTCCGCGTTCTTGCTGGCGTTTCTTACTCCGTGTTTCGCCCACCACATGGCGGTGGTGGTCAACAAAGAAAACAGCGTTGGCAATGTTACGGCGGCCCACTTGTCGAAGATTTTTCGCTCTGAAATTAAAAAGTGGTCGGATGGCAAGCCCGTAATACTCGTGCTGCACAAAGATTCAGCCGGGGAAACCGAAACGCTGGAGCGCCTCAACAAGATGAGTGACGACGCGTGGAAAGCTTTGATTGCCGCTCACAAGGATTCCATTCTCGTAGCGGATTCCGACGCCGATGTGCTAAAGATCGTACAATCCAACCCTTCCGCCATCGGTCTAGTGGATGTGCGCGCAGTTGACAATACGATCAATGTTGTCCGCGTGGATAACAAATTGCCTATGGAGTCAGGATATTTGCCGCATTAGCGCGGCCGATCCGCTGGGTTCGCCGCTGAGTCAATGATTGAAGGTGGTTTGGAAAAGGCCCGGAGATCGTTAGTGGTGCGCTTTGGCGTAAGCGGTAGGCCGGTTAAGCGGGAGATCCCCTTCGGCTTCGCTCAGGGCAGGCTTTCGCTCCGCCTTCTATGAGACGGCTGGTGTGGGTCAAGGGAAAAGATTTGGGGGTTGATTTTCCTTTGATGGAGGGTTTTGGTTGGGTTTTGGTTCGCGGGTTCATTCATCGCGGGGCTTCTATCCGCACTCGAGTGCGCCCGGTGTGGGGCGCGGTGCATGTTGGTGTCCGCTGGTGATGAAGTGGCGCTGCTATCTGAAAACCGGCCTTGGAGGGCCGAGGCGTAGCTCGCAGTCGCCGGAACTCGGATTGGCAATGAACTTAACAAAACCGTGGCTGACTCCTGTGTAAGAGCTGGGTTGCGTAAAAAAACTTCTGCTGCACTGCAAACTTCGCCGATTGCCGCAAGGCAAAATGACGCGGCAAACAAAAAACTCTGTTCTTACGATGCGGCCGCAGGTTCCGGGATTGAGATAGCGTCGGGAAAGGGCCGATAGCTCTGTCCCGTCCGCCACAGGTGATGCAGCAGCACCGCGAGTTTACGGGCCACTGCCACCAGCGCGCGTTTTTTGGCGCGTTGTCCTCCCCCGGCCAGCTTCAGTCCCCAACGGCGCAGCGCCGAGTCCGGCCCGAATCGTCCCAGCACATAGTGGGCCGCTTGCACCAGCAGACGGCGCAGGTAAATGTTTCCCGTCTTGCTGATGTTGAGTTCCGGATCGCTGTCGCCCGACTGGCCCTGCCGCGGACGCAAGCCCAGAAATGCGCCCACCGACCGGCTGTGCTGCACCGCATCTACGCCGTCCAGGGTCAGGACATAGGCGGCTGCGATCACCGGTCCTACTCCGGGCACGGTGCGTAAAATATGGATCTCCGGATAACGCTGCGCGAGTTTTTCGATGGCCCCGTCCAGCCCCCGGATCTGTGCCGTCAAGCTGGTGATCTGCTCCAACAATGGTTGCGTGGCCGCGGCTAACTCGGCCGGCACTGCGGTCGCCACCTTGGCGGCAAAGCTTCCCGACGAGGCTGCCGGCAAACGTCCGCCCGCGCTCTTGACCAATCCGCGCGCCGCGTTGATCAGCATGGTGCGCGCCCGCACCAATGTGTCCCGCGCGCGCAACAGATTCAAATCGCGTTGCCGCTCCGCGCTGCGATGCCGGATGGGCCGCAATAATCTCGGGTCGCTATAGCCGAGCCGCGCCAGCATCTCCGCATCCTGGCGGTCGTTTTTGGATTCGTTTTGACTGATCGCCCGCAACTTGCGCGCGTTGGCCACGATCACCTCGTGGCCTAAACTCTGCAACAGACGGCTGATCCAGGGCGAGTGCGTCCCGGTTTCCATGACCACGCGCTGCCGCGCTTCGCCTTCAAAGTGTTGCCGAAAGCCTTCCTCGCAGGTCCGTATCCGGCCTTCTTCCATCACTTCTCCATCGCGGTTCAACACGCAGTAGTGGCTGAAACGGTCTCCCAAATCCACTCCCACGGTGTGTTCCGGTTGCGACTTTCGCAGGTTGTTTTTGCTATTGTTCTTCATGGCTGGTCTCCTTTTGCACTTCGAGTGCGTTGCGGACAGCATCATATGCTCGTTCCGCGAGACCAGCCGTCTCATCCCATCTGAAAAGCGGCTTCGCTCAGGATGACAAAGTCGTGTAGCTCAAAACATTTTCAGTTCATGCGCAATCTGACGCATGCTGTCATACTCCCGGTCGTTGGCAATCACAAAATGTTTGGCACGCAGAATCTTCAAGGCGGGATCGTTGCGATCTTTGTTCAGGTCGAGAAGAGCGCGGCCAAAGGCTTCCTGCTCCGCCACCGGCAAGTCTTTACGGGCCACATATACATAGTCGACATAAGGCTGAGAGGTATAGAAGACCCGGACTTTGGCGCCGTCAAGTTTGCCGCTGCCGATGAGAAACCTGAATACCGTTTCGTCGATCGCTCCGGCATCGACCGCCCCGGCCGCCACCAGTGCCGCGGTGGCGGGATGGCTGCCGCTGTAGCGCAGCTGAAGGTCGATTTCAGGATTGACTCCGGCCCGCTTGAGTTCGTATTCGGCGATCAGATGAGCGCTGGTCGAATCAACATCGCCAAATGCGAACTGCCTTCCCCGCAGGTCGTTAATGGAATGAATTGACGAACCGACCTGGGTAATAAACACCGTGTGATAATGCAAATCAATAGCCCGCCGGACGAGCGGAATCACCCCGAATTGCTGGCGCGCCCGGATATACATCAGCGCGCCCAGGCAGGCAAAATCGTAGGAGCCGTCGCCTAAATGGGTGACGGTTTCGCGATAAGTGTCGGGAGCGGCAATTCGCACAGGCCGCTTCATCGCTTGCGCAAGATAGGCGCGAAGAGGCTCCCTCTCAGCCTTCGTTGCCGAATCCATGACTACAGCGAGGGTGACAGCCCTGTCTGCGCCGTCCTGCGATACGCCGGTCAAAACGCAAATCACCGCCAACAGTGCACCGGTCCCGTTGCGCCAAAACATTAGGATTCCTCGTGCTACAGAAACTCGCCGTGACAAGTATGACGCGGGGTCGGGGCAAGGGAGGGCACTAAATGGCGAGCGATCCTGGATCGTCGGGACGTAGGTGCTGTTTTGAAACTTCAATTGCGACGAGCAGGATAAGCACAACCGCGGTAACTACAATCACCTTCTCGTCGTTGCCCCCTAGCTTATGGCCTCCAGCGATGAGTTCGGGTCACAACAAAACCTTAAGGGTACGCCGCAGCAAATGAAAATATCTTCGGGTCTTCTTGACGTCGCGCGCAATCTGCTCGCGCAGCGCGTCGACCGAGGGAAATTTAATTTCGTCCCGCAACCGGTCCAGAAAGCAGATTTCGACTTCGCTCTCCGGCGTCAGCTCGATAGGGTGAAAGTTCAGCAGGTGGGTTTCGATGGCAAAGGAATCCGCTCCAAAGGTTGGACGATTGCCCACGTTTGTCACCGAATCGAAACGCTCCCCGCCCACGCGAGTGCAGGTGATGTAGACGCCATCTTTTGGCACCAGCTCTTCATAGCGCGCCAGATTAATGGTCGGCACAGTGTATTTCGAGCCCAGCCCGCGCCCGCGTCCGGGGACGCCCAGAATGCAGAACGGCCGCGCCAGCAAATGCCTTGCGCGGCTCACCCGGCCTTCGCCGATCAGCTTCCGGATCCGGCTGCTCGAAACCGGCTCGCCGCGCAACGTTTCCTCGGAGTAGACTTTGACCTCGAAACCCATTTCCTGCCCAAAATGCGCCAGCAGATTCATGTCGCCCGCAGCCTTGTGCCCAAAACGAAAGTTGAAGCCTTCGTGCACTTCGCGCGCATGCAGCTTTTTTCTCAGAATCCTTTCGGCAAACTGCCGCGGGGTCATCAGCGAAACATCGCGGCCAAACGGCAGCATGAGCACCGCGTCGATTCCGGTCGATTCAAGCAAGCGCAATTTTTCGGGCGCCGGAGTGATGAGCTTCAATCCCGAATCCGGGCGCAGAATGCGGGTAGGATGCGGTTCAAACGTAACCGCCACGCTCTTTGCGCCGCCCTGCCGCGCGCGCGCTACGATTTCGCCCAGTACGTGAGCATGCGCACGGTGTACCCCATCAAAATTTCCCACGCTCACCAGCGAAGGGCCGAACTCCGCGGGAATGTCTTCGAGTTTGTGGAAAACCTGCATGCTTTTTGAAAACGCCATCGGACTGCGGACCTTAGAACTCAGACTTCAGACTTCGGACCCCGGACCGCGGACCTTGGACCTCGGACTTGATACGTCTGCAGTGCCCACTAGGCTGGCTCGAACTCCGTGCCCATCGGCCTCAGTCCGAGTCCGACGACGCGAGGCTGACGTCCCAAGTCTGAGGACCGAAGTCTGAAGTCGGACGTCCAACGTCTGAGGTCTGAAGTCCAGGGTCCGAAGTCCTCCCGCTTTCAAATCTCAAACTCCACCTTCATTCCGTCATAAGCCAGGCGCACATGCGGCGGCAGCGACGCGTTGGTGGCCTCGTGCGGCAGATCGTGGCAAATGTGGGTGAAGAATCCCCGCCTGGCTTTTACCTGGCTTACAATTCGCAGCGAATTTTCAACCGTGGAGTGTGTGGGATGAGGCTTGTGCCGCAGCGCGTCCAGAAAGATGACGTCCAGGCCTTCCACTTGCCGAAGGGACGCCTGAGGAATCTCGCTATGGTCGGTGAGGTAGGCGGCGGATCCGAAGCGGAAACCGCAAATCTCCGCTTCGCCGTGAATTAACCGTACCGGCTCGAAGCGCGCCCCGAAAAGCTCAACTGGCCCATCGATCGGCCGTAACTCCAGTTGCGGCAAGCCGCCGAATTTGTAGTCTGCGTCAAAAATGTAGCTGAACATTTTGCGCAAGAACGCGGCAGCGTCGGGACGCATGTAAAGCGGCAGCTTCGCCGGCTTGTGGCGATAGCTGAAGGGACGCAGATCGTCAATGCCCAGGATATGGTCGGCATGAGTGTGGGTATAAAAAACCGCGTCCACTCGCGCGATGCGCTCGCGAATAGCCTGCGCGTAGAAATCGGGCGCGGTATCGATGAGCACCACCTTGCCCGCGTACTCGATCATCACCGAGGGACGGGTGCGGCGGTCATGCGGATCGCTGGAATGGCAGACGGCGCAGTCGCAACCCAGAGTCGGCACCCCCATCGAAGTGCCGCTGCCCAGCACCGTGAGTGTGGCCTTCATGCGCGAGCCTGCCTGCGGAAACGCTTATCGCAAAGCCTCATCGTCCGCCGGTTCCCGTGGCCGCTCCGGGTTGCGGAGGGCGCGACAGCGCATTAGTCACTTCCACGTAAGCCATGCGCACTTCGTAGAGGCTATTTTGCAGAAACGTTTCTTCCGTGGAAGTGAGATTGCTCCTGGTCTTTTCCGCGAGCAGCGCCAGCGTGTCGATGGTCTGGCGCGCTCCGATAATATCCACGCGGGGCTGTTCGCCCTGCTGATGCATCAATCCGAGTTGAAGCATGGCGGTCATGTAGAGGGAAGCCAGGAAGCGCTCGAAGGTCATCTCGAATTCTTTTGCCGAGCGCCCGCTCAGTTCCACGCGCGAATCGAGGTCTTTGGAGGATTTCTGGTAGGCATCGGCCTGGGCTTGTTGTTCGGCCGCGGTGGGAGCAGGTGGCATCTGATCCGCATTTTCGTTGGCGGCGGGGGGGAACTGCGTAACCGGGGTGGCGGCGGTAGTTTCCTTTGGAGCCGTCGGCACCGGCTCGGGTGTAGCCGCAGCCTTTGGCGCTTCCGCCTGCTCGGAAGCTTCTTTGCGCAACTCGCCGTCTTCGGTAAACAATCGCCGATCGGTTACGGTGAAACCGGATTCTTGTTTCTTCTCAGCCATAGCATCTCTTTCTTGAACTTATTCTTAGAATTATTTCGTGGAAACGATTTCGTGAGACGATTCAGCCACATGAGGGAACTCCACCTCCCTCTTGCGGCTATCGCCGCGCTCGGGACGACCAGCCGGTGAGATGTCATCCCGATGAGAGCGTCAGCTCTTGGAGGGACCTTACGACGCTCAACGCCAGTACAGCCCCCGACAAGACCGCATCACGGCACATGCAGCACGGCATCGTCAATATCCTGCCGCGAAATCTCGAATGGCAACGAAACCACGGTAGCCTTGATGCCTCCGACTGTCACTTCCCGGCCTGGCGTTCCAATTTCCCGCCGAATGTATCCCAATGCAATCGTTCGCGCCCCAGTAGTTGCGCGCAACACCGCAACGCTGGTAATCTCACCCACTTCTTTTTCGCCGGATACAATCTTGCTTCCCGATGCGATTCCAACTTCGCCGTCTATCGCAAAGCCGGTGAACTTGCGATGCACGTTCCCGCGAGACCGAATTCGCTCCACAATTTCCTGCCCCACATAGCATCCCTTATTAAAATTGAGGGCGCGCGCCTGCTCGGTTTCCTGCGGAAGGTCGCGCTCGCGAATGTCGACGCCGTAAAGCGGAACCCCTGCGGCGATTCGCCGCGCTTCCACGGCCTCGCTGCCTACCGGCATCGCCCCCGCGGCCACTAGCGCCTGCCACGTCTTATAAACGTCCTTCGGAGCGAGGCATACTTCATACATTTCCCCAAGAGCGTCTTCGTCCCGCATCACCGTGCATTCCACGCAACCGCAGTCGCAACTGCATCGCGGTGTAATCGCGTGCAACGGGCGCATTTCCGGAACTTCGATTCCCGCCCCGTTCAAAATCGCGCGAGACTGCGCTCCCGCCAGGCCGAGCGAGGTATGAGTCTCGCGCACGTTGGCCACTTCCACGTCGTCCATGATGATGAAGTGGTCGAAAGTCGCCATAATCTTTTCGAGCTGGCTGCGGTCCGTTTCCAGCGCCAGCCTCTCGCCCAGATTATAGACATTCATGTCGCCAAGAATCCGGCCCTGGGGATTGAGCAGAAACGCGTAAACCCCGCGGCCCACCGCAAGATCGCGAATATTATTCGTAACCATGCCGTTCAGCCAGCGCACGCGGTCGCCACCGGTAATCGAAAGCCAGCCGCGAAAGCCGAAATCGTAGACGCCACAACCGCCCCGGAGCGTGGAAAACTCCTCTTGCGGATCCCCGAAGCGCGCGGCAGTTTGGGCTCCGCGATAGTCGGCGGAAGCCAGCGGCTGCAAGCGGTCGCCGGGCTGCGCTAGAAGTGCCTCTTGAAGTGGAGTGCGGGCCATGGACTATTGATTATAACGAACGCGGCCGCGATTCATGGTGCACTCAACTGGGTAGTGGGTGCCAATTTCGGGAGCAAAAGCTTTTGACCGCAAAGGACCCGAAGGGCTCGCGAAGGTCACGAAGAAAAGCTAATTGAGATCAGGACACTAGCCATGAGCCGCAATCGGCAGTTGTTACGCTCCGCTTTGTGATAACTTTTCTCCCGTGGACTCGCAAAATCCTTCCCGGAAACGCATCGCGATCATCCCAGGAGATGGCATTGGCCAAGAAGTTATTCCTCAGGCGCGTAAAGCTCATCCAAGCTTCGGGCGCCGACGTTGAACTGAGCGAATTCGATTGGGGCGCCGACCGCTATCTGCGCGACGGTAGTAACGGTTCCTCCTGACGGCTTCGCCATGCTGGAGCGCGATTTTGATGCGATCCTGGTCGGCGCCTTCGGCGATCCCGCGCGTGAAACCAATATCCATGCCAAAGAGATTCTCCTCGGCATGCGCTTCCAGATGGATCTATACGCCAACGTGCGCCCGGTGCGGCTGCTCGATGCGTCGCTGTGTCCGCTGAAGGGCGATCGAGCCGAAAGATGTTGACTTCGTCGTGATCCGCGAAAATACCGAGGGCGTTTATACCGACGCTGGCGGAGTCTTCAAGCGCGGCACGGCGGATGAAATCGCGATTCAGGAAGACATCAACACGCGCAAGGGCGTCGAGCGCATCATTCGCTATGCGTTTGAATATTGCGAACGCCACGCAAGCTCGATGGCTCGCCGCGCAGCAACGTTCTGATGTGCGACAAATCCAACGCCATGACCCACGCCGGAGGGCTGTGGCAGCGCGTTTTCAAGGAAGTGGGCAGCGAGTATCCGCAGATCGCCGGCGCAGCACATGTACGTGGACGCGCTTTGCATGCAGATGGTGCGCGATCCGCGGCAGTTCGACGTCGATCGTGACAAATAATATGTTTGGCGACATCATCACCGATCTCGCCGCGGGATTGCAGGGCGGGCTGGGCATGGCGGCGAGCGGCAATATTCATCCAGGAAAAACGTCGATGTTCGAGCCGGTGCATGGCTCGGCTCCGCCGATCGCGGGGAAGAATGTGGCGAACCCGTTTGGCGCGATTCTGACTTCGGCGATGATGCTGGCGCATCTGGGGCTGACGCGGGAAGCAGAGAAGATTGAAGCCGCAGTGCTCGAAGCGGTGCGGCAGAAAAGAATGACGCACGATATTGGCGGGGCGCTCGGGACGAGGGAAGCGGCGGATTGGGTGGCGAATAGAATCGCGTAGGGTTCGGCAATGTCGTAGTGAGAGGCGGAATTTTTGCAGTCCTGTGGATCAGCAGAAGAGCCGCCAAGCATTGTCCCCGCCATTTTAGTTCGCAATTCTGCGCGAGGACGCCCGTAGGAGCTTCGGGCAATCGGAGCTGAAAAGGGATTCTTCGACTCCGCATGCATCTTCGCGATGCGAAGATACGTGCTCCGCTCAGAATGACAAGTGATCAGGATGACAGTCGCTCAGGATGACAGTCGCTCAGGGTTTACTGCCGCTCAGCAGGGCAAACTCGCGCCACTTCCAGTGGCAGTCCACGTCGGCGAAGCCGATCTCGCGCAGCCATTGCAACTGCGTTTCCACATCCAGCAACTTGTTCGAGGGATCTTCCGTCTCGGGCGTTTTATCGATCATACGCAGGAATTCTTGATGCAACCGCGGAGTGGGCGATGCCACATGCTCGAAGTTGCAGAATATGCCGTTGGGATTGAGCAGCGCGAATATCTCGCGATACAGAGCACGCTTGCGCTCGTGCGCGAGATGATGAATCGCGAAGCTCGAAACCACCGCATCGAAACTGCCCAACTCCGGAGCGGTTGGTCGAGGTTGTGACGCGACTACGTTGACCGACGAATCTTGCGCGAAGCGTTTGCGAGCCGCTTCGAGCATGGCGGGGAAAAATCAACAGCCACAGCTTCAACTTTTGAGTTGCGCCCGTTTTCGCGCGCGGCTAATTCAGCCATCACCAAACCCAGCAGCCGCCCGCTACCGGTTCCGAGGTCAAGAATTCTCCGCGTCTCCGCGGGAATGAATTCCAGAAGCGCCGCTTCGCCTTCGGTGCGGTGGGGAATAGAATCGGCGCGCTCCAGGTACTCGTGAGCGTGATCGGCGGAGGTCCAGAGATTCACATCTGGCTTTGTAGTCATCGGTCTTTCCTTGAATGTTTGCTCTTGAAGAGAGTATAGGCAAACAGGATAGACTCGTTGCTAATGAATACAGTTCAGTTGCGTGGCGAGAGGGTTCTGGGGACGATTTTCGCGGTTGTGCTGCTATTTGGATTTGGGGCCGCGCTCGTCGGCTCAGGATCAGGCCACGCCGCCTGCGACTCAGCAAGATCAAAAGCAGGCGGACAAGCCTGCCCTGAGCGGAGCCGAAGGGAGTGCGCCTCCCACACAGGATCAAAAATCAGCCGGCGAGGACGCCGGCGCTACAAAAGCCGCGCAGCCCAAGGAGGACGTGAAAATTACGCCGCGCGAGGCGGAGGAACTATTTCACTCGATCGACGAAATTCTCGGATTCGACAGCAAACATAGCGGGCTTCCCATTAAGAAAGAGGTGAAGCGCCGCCTCACCAGCCGCGACGAAGTGGAAGCCTATTTGACCAAGCACATGAAGGACGAAGACGTGAAGCGCCTGCAACGGTCGGAACTTGTTCTGAAAAAATTCGGCCTGCTGCCGCGAGACTTCGATCTAGAAAAGCTTTTGGTATCGCTGCTGCGCGAGCAAGTCGCCGGCTATTACGATCCCAAGACTAAAACCGTGAACCTGCTCGATTGGGTTCCGATGGAGCAGCAGGAGCCGGTGATGGCTCACGAGTTGACCCACGCGCTGCAAGACCAGGCGGTCAACCTCGATAAATGGATGAAGAAGGGCGAGAAAGATTTAGGCGAGATTAGAAAAAATCCAACTCCCGCCGACATTGAAAACGACGAAATGGACGACGCTCGCGAGGCTGTGGTTGAAGGCCAGGCCGAGGCGATGATGCTCGAATATGAACTCGCTCCGGTGGGACGATTGATTGTCGACTCCCCCGATCTGGTCGAGACTATGGAATCGCAGATGGCGAATGGCACCGACGACTCGACGGTTTTCAAAGACGCGCCAATCTTTCTGCGCGAGTCGCTCACCTTCCCCTACAGTTACGGACTGAAGTTTGAAGTGGCGCTGATGCAGAAAGGCGGCAAGGAGAAGGCGTTTGCGGGCGTCCTGGCCAATCCTCCGCACACCACGCGGCAAATCATGCAGCCGGAGACTTACCTTTCAGGCGAGACGATCGATCCCATGCCGGTGCCGGATTTCAAGCACGACTTTAAGAACTACGTGAAGTTCGATATCGGAGCGATGGGCGAATTCGACGTTGCGGTGTTGCTTGAGCAATACGCTGGAAAGAAAGTTGCGGATGAAATGTATCCTGCGTGGCGAGGCGGCTATTACTACGCGGCTTTGCCCAAGGGCGAGTCGAGCGCGAATCTCACTGTGACTTCGCGGCTGGGATTGTTGTATGTGTCGCGATGGTCGAGCGCGGACAAAGCTTCCGAGTTCGCCGGGCTTTACGCGCAATCGCTCAAGCAGCGGTATAAGAAGGTTGAAGTTGGGGAAGCGTTGCCTGCCGAGGGGGATTCGAGTGATGGCGAGGCAGACGATCATCCTGGCCTAAATGGCCGCCACATGTGGACTACCGAAGAGGGTTCCATCGTCATTCATCAGCGTGGCGATATTGTTTTTGCGAGCGAGAGCCTTGCTCCAGCGACCACCGAGATTTTGGAGAATGAGGTATTCGGCGCTCCCAAGCAGGCGCATTGATTTCGTTGGCCGCATCACGGCGCATTGACAAGCCGGTGAGATGTCATCCCGACGAGAGCGTTAGCTCTCGTCGGGACCTTACGACGGACAGCATCCGCACAGGCTGCCGACAAGACCGGGACACCGCATGCAGCGTGGGCGTTTCCTCGCAGCGGCAACGATGCCGCAATCCCACGTAAGGTCCCTCTCGCGGCTATCGCCGCGCTCGGGATGACAAGCCGGTGAGTTCTGGTTCAGAACAGCACAGTACTCGCTTGAAGTACTCGTTTGAGAACGGCACAGTGTTCGAGTGTTCATTCGCTATCAAAACCATGTCATCCCGACGAGAGCGCCAGCTCTCGGAGGGACCTTACGACGGCTGACATCAGCATGGGTGCCGACAAGACCGGGACACCGCATGCAGCATGGGCGTTTCTCGCAAGCAGCAACGATGCCGCAATCTCACGTAAGGTCCCTCTCGCGGCTGTCGCCGCGTTCGGGATGACAAGCCAGTGAGTTGAGAACAGCAAAGTGCTCGCTCGAAGTACTTATTTGAGAACAGCACAGTATTCGAGTGTTCATTTGTGATCAAAACCATGTCATCCCGACGAGAGCGCCAGCTCTCGGAGGGACCTTACGACGGCTGACATCAGCATGGGTGCCGACAAGACCGGGACACCGCATGCAGCATGGGCGTTTCTCGCAAGCAGCAACGATGCCGCAATCTCACGTAAGGTTCCTCTCGCGGCTGTCGCCGCGTTCGGGATGACAAGGGTGTGAGTTGTTATCCCGGCGAGAGCGTCACCTCGCGGAGTTATATTAGCTAACCATCATTTGATTGGCGCGGCGGAGTCTCACAACGCTTCCTGTATAATCGCGAGTTTGGCCGCGACCCGGGAAATGGTCTGTGGACGCGAACTTTTTGGAGGATGGATGGCTCAAGCGGAGATCGGAATTATTGGCGGCAGCGGGCTATACGCCATGCCCGGACTGACCAAAGTGAAAGAAGTACGCGTGAAAACGCCTTTCGGCGCGCCTTCTGACGTTTACGTGTGCGGCATGCTGGAAGGCCGCAAAGTCGCGTTCCTTACGCGCCACGGCCGCGGCCATCGAATTCTGCCGAGCGAATTGAATTTTCGCGCCAACATTCACGGCTTCAAACAGTTGGGGGTCGAAAGAATTCTTTCCGTCTCGGCGGTAGGATCGCTGAAAGAAGAGCACAAGCCCCTGGAGTTCGTGATTCCCGATCAATTTTTCGATCGCACGCGCCATCGCATCGATACCTTCTTCGGCGGCGGAATTGTCGCGCACATCGCCTTCGCCGATCCGGTCTGCGGCGAGCTGGCCGGGGTGGTTCACTCGGCTTGCAAGAAAGTTGGCGTCGCCGCCAAGCGCGGCGGAACTTATTTATGCATGGAGGGTCCGCAATTTTCGACCAAAGCCGAATCGAACGTTTATCGCAACCTCGGCATGGACGTGATCGGCATGACCAATCTGCAAGAAGCCAAGCTGGCGCGCGAAGCCGAGATTTGTTACGTCACTGCTGCCATGGTGACGGACTACGATTGCTGGCACCCGCATCACGATTCGGTCACCGTGGATCAAATTGTTGCAGTGCTGGTCAAGAACGCCGAGAATGCCACCAAAGTGGTGCGCGAGACAATAGCGGCCATGCCCAGGGATCGCTCGTGCGGATGCGGCTCGGCGCTGGCCCATGCGATTCAGACCGACATAAAAACAGTTCCCGCCGCCACGCGAAACAAGCTGAAACTGATTATCGGAAAGTATGTGAAGGCAAAGAAATAAGGAGGTTGCGGAGAAAGTCATTCGCGAGGGGGATGGCCCGTGCGGCGGCTGAAGCCGCAGTTGATTTGATTAGACTTTAACGGCGCGACTTGAAGTCGCGCCCTTTCAAAGCGGTTCCAAGCCAGAGTTTTCGCAACCTGTAAAGGCATACCCTGCGAATCCAGGATAAGAATCAGGCTCAGGCGCACCTCACTCCGAATGAAAACAAAATCGCCGCCGCCGAAGCCGCATCCTGAAACCGAGACGGTGCGCCTGCTCTGGCTGGCAATTTTCGTTTCGGTGTTTTCTTTTCTCTTCTATTACCGCAACGGCGACGTGCTGCTCTACGGCGACGCTGTGGCGCACATCAACATCGCCCGCCGCGTCTTCGACTCGAGAACTCCCGGGCTCTTACAGCTCGGCACAGTCTGGCTTCCGCTCCCGCATCTGTTGATCATGCCGTTCATCATGTCGAAACAGATGTGGCAAAGCGGCTCTGGAGGCTCGATTCCGTCGATGGCGGCTTTCATTGTCGGCACGCTGGGGATTTTTCGACTGGCGCGAATCGTTTGGACTCCAAGCCAGGCGGCCGTCCTTGGCGAAGCGAATCCCAATCCGATGGCCGTCCTCATGCCGTGGCTCGCGGCACTTATGTATGCCGCGAATCCCAATCTGATCTACATGCAAGCCACTGCAATGGGGGAGTCGCTCTATCTTGGGTTTTTTGTGTGGGCGATCGTTCATTTCGCGGAGTTTGCGCAAGGTGGGGCAAGGGCGGCGCACTCTTTGACGAGATGCGGTTTGTGTCTCGCGGCTGCGTGTTTAACCCGCTACGACGGATGGTTTCTTGCGGCTGTGCTGGCGGTCGCCGCAGTGCACTTAAGCCGCGCCGCCAAGAGTGCAGTGAGGCGAATAGACATTGCCAAATTTGTTCTGATTGCCGCAGCGGGTCCCGTTCTTTGGTTCGCCTATAACGCGGCGGTTTATCGTAATCCCCTCGAATTCGCCAACGGCCCATATTCCGCGCAAGCGATCACCTTGAAGACTGCGACCGTAAATCCGGCAAAAGGGAACCTGTCCGCGGCCGGTTCATATTTTCTTAAAGCCGCTGAACTTAATGTAGCCGCATCCGACTGGCCGGGGCGCTTGTGGCTCATTCTCGCCTTGCTGGGCAGCGCCGCAGCGGCCTTTCGTCCCAGAAACCGGGTGCTGCTTTTCCTCTGGTCGCCGCTTCCTTTCTATGCGTTATCCGTGGCCTACGGCAGCGTTCCGATTTTTCTTTCTTCATGGTGGCCGTTTTCGCTCTACAACGCGCGCTACGGGTTGCAACTGCTGCCGGCGTTTGCGGTGTTCGTGCCGCAGGGAATTTTCCTGATCGCGCAAGCCGTCTTCAAAATTCCCAGCTTGCTTTCGCGGCGCCGCTGGGAAAATGCGGCGGCACTATCGAGCCTTGTGGCCGTGGTTGGGGTGAGTTATGGAATGATCTGGCGCGCCGATCCAATTTGCTATCGCGAAGCTTCGGCGAACGGGCGTTCGCGAGTCGCGCTCGACGCGCAGATGCAGCAGTGGATCAAATCATTACCGCCCGATTCCACTCTGTTGATGTATCTCGGACAACACGTGGAAATTTTAGAGAAGTTAGGAGTTCCCCTCAAACGCGATATTAATGAAGGCAACCATCGAGTGTGGAAACAGCCTTCCGATCCCGGCGGCTTGTGGGAGCGGGCCTTGGCGAATCCCGCGGCTTACGCCGAGTACGTCATCGGATTCGAGGGCGATCCCGTGTGGAAGACCGCGGAAGATCATCACTTGAAAGCGTTGGTCGAGATTCACACCACCGGCCAGCCGCCTGCCGCAATCTTTCAAGGACGGACTCCGGGACATTAGTAAACGGGCGCCACGGTAATCATGTGGGTTAACGCGGCGCGCGCGGAGAGGGAATCTTGCGATGATAAAATCCGGCCATCCGGCAAGTTCGATCTAATCGGGCCTAATGAACTGGCAAAGCACAATTGACTTGCTCCACAAAGAGATGGCGAGCGGCCTGGTTGGGTCGTCGCTGGCGAGACTCGTGCTTGCGGCCATTCTAGGGGGCGTGATTGGGCTCGAGCGGGAATTGCGCCACCGCCCCGCGGGCCTGCGCACCAATATGTTTATCTGCTTTGGGGCCGCGATGTTCACGATCCTGTCCGATGCGCTGGCCGTAAGATATCTCGGCGACCACACCCGCATTTCGGCGCAGATTATTCCGGGCATTGGCTTCATTGGAGCGGGTTCCATTTTGCACACTCGCGGCCTCACCACGGGCCTGACTACCGCCTCTACTTTATTTGTAGTCGCGTCGGTCGGCATGGCCACCGGAGGCGGTCTTTATCTAACCGCGTTCTTCGCCACCGCGGTTGTACTAGCGGCGCTTTTTGTTCTCGGCCATATCGAACAGACTTTTAACTTAAAGACGCTTCTGTTCAGCTACGAAGTCACCGGCCCCAGCGTGGAACAAATCAGCCAGGAAGTGAACCGCATCCTCGAGCCCGCGCATCGCATGATGCAAAATATTTTGAGCGGAAGCACCAGCCAGCATGTCCGCGTGCAGTTCGACGTAAGCGGATGCAACCGCGACCAGAGACTACTGCTGCGGGAACTGAGGGCTTCGAGCGTGCTGGCTAGCGCAACTTCGTTGGGCCCGGTGGAGTTGGAGTGAGCCCTCGAGTGGCGATTCCGTTCGTGAAAGCCAGCGCCTGCGGAAACGATTTCCTTTTGATCGATGTTCGGCGAATCGAAGGTATTGTGGCGGTGGATGATATGCCGGCATTCACGCGAAGAATCTGCGACCGGCACGAAGGCGTGGGCGCCGATGGGGTGGAGTGGATGCAAGCCCACGCTACGGCCGACGTGGAAATTCGCCTGATCAATGCCGATGGTTCGGAAGCGGAAATATCAGGCAACGGCACCCGCTGCGTCGCCGCATACGTTTGCGCGGAAGGGAAGAAAGAAACAATAACGATCCAGACCGGTGCTGGCATCAAAACCTGCGTGCTGACGGCGCGCACCGAACCCGAATACGAGTTTGAGACCGCAATGGGCGAGGCCGCGGTGGGCGCAGAGTTCAGCCTCGTGTTGGATATTGGCGAGGTTCATCGTTGCGAGGTTCGAGGAACTCCGGTTTCGATGGGGAATCCTCATTATGTTTTATTAGTTCCGGAATTTGCCGGTGACTGGCGGGAACAGGCGGTCGCGATTCAGGGTAGTTCGCATTTCAAGCACGGCGTGAACGTTGAACTGGTTGTGGTTGACGGTCCGCACGATGTGCGGGCGCTGTTCTACGAACGGGGCGCGGGCGAGACTCGCTCTTCGGGAACTGGTTCCTGCGCATCGGCCGTAGCCGCGATGGCGGCGGGGAAAGCGCAGTCCCCGGTTCGCGTGCATGCTCCGGGAGGAACGCAAACGGTTCGTTGCGAAAACAAGGATGTGTTTCTTCGGGGCCCAGCGCGCCTGGTGTGCCGCGGCGAGTTTTTCTTGACCTGACAATCAAATTTGTTTCATGGGTTACGGCGCCGCCTTAAAAGTGATTTGCTTCACAAAGATTTCTTCCCAATGGTTGCCCTCACGATCCCGCGCGTAAAGCCGCCTGCCCTTCGGCCGGGCGACACCATCGGCATCGCCGCGCCCGCCAGCAACGTAAAGCGGGCGTTGGTTGATGCAGGATGCGAGGCGCTCCGGCGGGCCGGTTATCGCACGTTTTATTTCGATTCCATCTTCGAGCAAGACTTGTATTTTGCCGGCTCCGCCGAGCGCCGCGCGCGCGAATTGGAAGAAATGTTTCTTCGCGACGACGTGCGGGCAATCGTGTGCGCGCGCGGGGGCTACGGATCGAACTATCTGCTCGACAAATTGGACATCGAAAAGATCAAGGCGCATCCCAAGATTTTCGTCGGCTACAGCGACCTCACTTCGCTGCTTACTTATTTTTTCGACGCCGCCGGCCTGGTGACGTTTCATGGTCCCATGATCGCGAAAGATTGGGCGCACGACAACGGTATAGACATGCCTTCGTGGGAATCGGCGCTTACCCGGCGTGCGGCCTGGGAAATCAATCTGGACGCCGATTCCGGAGCCATGGGTTTGGCCGACGGTTCTGCCGAGGGTATTCTTTATGGGGGCTGCCTTTCGATTCTGGTCGCGTCTCTCGGAACCCGGTATGAAATAAAAACTGGGGGAACAATTTTGTTTCTCGAGGATGTGGCGGCGAAACCGTTTCAGATCGATCGCATGCTGATGCAGTTAAAGTTGGCGGGAAAGTTTGCCGGCGTGCGCGGCATCGTATTCGGAGAAATGATCGATTGCGTGCAAACGGCGAATCAGGGCTACACTTTGCAGGAATTAGTGAAGCGGGTCATTGGCGACCTGGGCATACCGGTTGCCTACGGTGTCCATTCGGGGCACGTGACCTCGGGAAATATTACGCTTCCAATCGGAGTTCATGCTGAATTGACGGTGCACGGCGAGCGCGTCAGTTTAAAAATTCTTGAGGGGGCGGTAATCGAGTAGATGCGCTGGGAAGCCATTCATGAACGCTAGCAAGCACATTCATCTGATCGGCGTCTGCGGCACTGCGATGGCCTCGCTCGCCGGAATGCTCCAGCAGCGCGGATTTCGCGTGACTGGCTCGGACGCGGCCGCGTATCCGCCAATGTCAGATTTTCTCGCCGAGCTGGGAATTGCCGTTCTCCCGTTCGACGAGCGCAACCTCGAGCCTCAGCCCGATTTGATCGTAGTCGGCAATGCCATTTCGCGCGGCAATCTCGAGCTTGAACAGGCGCTCGATCGCCGCATTCCGTTTCGCTCTCTACCGCAGTTGCTGCATGAGGAATTTCTGCAAGGCAGGGAAGTGCTGGTCGTCGCGGGAACTCACGGCAAGACTACCACTACTTCGATGCTGGCCTGGATTTTTCACACGGCGGGGATGCAGCCGTCATTTCTGATCGGCGGCCTCGCGGAAAACTTTGGTTCCAGCTTTCATCTGGGCCAAGGCAAACATTTCATTTTGGAGGGCGACGAGTACGATACCGCGTTCTTCGATAAAGGGCCGAAGTTCCTGCACTATTTTCCGAACTCAGTAATTCTCACTTCGGTTGAGTTCGATCATGCGGATATTTATAAAGACCTCGATGCGGTCGAAATTGCGTTTAAGCGCCTGGTCAATCTCATCCCGCGCACGGGAAGAATCGTCGCATTCGATGGAGCGGCGACTGGCGCCTCTGAAAGCGCAAGCGTAGAAAGCACAAGCGGCGAGATCACAAGCGGGGAGAGGAAAAGTTTGGAGCGGTGTTTGGCGAAGGCATTCTGCCCGGTCGAGCGTTACGGGACCGGCGAGCGCGCCGCGTGGCGCATCGGGAACGTGAAATTCGGGGCGGAGAAAACCTCGTGGTCGGTTTCGCACAATCGCGCTCACTGGGCCGACCTGGAATTTTCGCTGGCCGGCGAATACAACGTTTGGAATGCTACCGCGGCAGCCGCGATGGCCGCGGCCTATGGGATTTCCAAAGAAGACATTGCGGCAGCGCTTGAAACTTTCAAGAGCGTGAAGCGGCGCCTCGAAGTGAAGGCGCAGGTGAATGGCATCACGATTATCGACGACTTCGCGCATCATCCCACCGCGATTGCAGGCACGCTTCGAGCGCTTCGGGCGCGCTATTCGCAGGGACGCCTCTGGGCTATTCTGGAGCCGCGCTCGAATACGCTGCGTCGGCGCGTATTGCAACATGATTTGGCGCGGAGCCTCGCTTTGGCCGACGAAGTGATCGTCGCCGGCGTATTCCGTTCCGACGCGATCCCGGAAAACGAGCGACTGAATCTGCCGGAACTGGCAGCGGAGATTCAAAGCCACGGACGGCCGGCGCGTTTGTTCGCGGACAGCGAGCAGATCGTCCAATCTATTGCGACCGAAATGCGTCCCGGCGATGTCGTAGCGATTCTTTCTAACGGCGGTTTCGGTGGAATTTACGAAAAGTTGCCCGCGCGGCTGCGAGCTTTGGCCGAGAAGGATGCCAGCACTTCGGCGAATGCCGCGGGCAGGCAATGAGAAGAGCCTTGCCGCGCCCGTGCTGTTACGGCTCGCTTGTTTTGTTTCTATTCGCATGGATTGCAGTAACTTCCGTTGCGCAAAGCCAATCGGCGGCAATCCATTACGCGGTTTCACTGGCGGATACTGACCGGCATCTGGTCGAAGTGCTCATCACTCTGCCGCCAGGAGTTGCGCAACGCGAAGTCCAGCTTCCGGTGTGGAACGCGCTTTATCAAGTGCGCGACTTTTCGCAGTACGTGAATTGGGTGCGCGCGAAAGACCGCGCCGGCGCTCCGCTCCCCTTGCGCAAGTTAGATAAGAGCCGCTGGCGGATCACGG
The DNA here is from genome assembly GCA_963755225.1 of uncultured Acidobacteriota bacterium. Lineage (GTDB taxonomy): Bacteria > Acidobacteriota > Terriglobia > Terriglobales > Acidobacteriaceae > Sulfotelmatobacter. Next base: position 252,475 of record CAVWJE010000016.1, on the reverse strand, counting down.
GTGCTCAGAACGGAGCCGTCATCGAATATCAAATTTACGTCGATTCTCCGGGGCCCTTCGGAGCCCAATTAAATTCCCACCACGCGTTTTTCAATCTCGCACAGGTCTTAATGTATCCCGTGGACGCGCGAGATTCTCCAGTGAGTATTCGATTTGCTTCCGTGCCTTCGGCATGGCATGTTGCCACGCCAATGCTGGCTACGGCAGACTCTTTCGTCGCCGACAACTACGATCGTGCCGTCGATTCTCCGGTGGAGATCGGGGAATTCCAGGAATCCGATTTCGACGAAGGCGGCGGTCATTACCGAGTCGTGGTTGATGCAGACCCAGCCGACTACGACATGCAGAAAATTACCGCGCCGCTGCATAAAATCATTGCCGCCGCTACGTCGTGGATGGGGGACCGCCCGTTTGAACGCTACATGTTCATCTATCATTTCCCGCGAGGATCTGCGGGCGGCGGCATGGAGCATTCTTATTCTACTGCGATTTCTTTGAATGCCGATGTCATCGCCAAAGCTCCCGATTCGCTGGCTTCGGTGACGGCTCACGAGTTTTTTCATCTCTGGAACGTGAAGCGAATTCGTCCGCAGACGCTCGAGCCCGTGGATTACACGAAAGAGAATTACATGCGCGCTCTGTGGTTTAGCGAGGGCTGCACCAGCACCGCGGCGGATTTCATCCAGCTACGCGCCGCATTACTCGACGAGCGCCAGTTTGAGCGCGATCTGGCCGCCGGCATCGGCGAACTGGAGCGCCGTCCCGCGCACCTTACGCAGTCCGCGGAAGAATCGAGCCTCGACGCCTGGCTTGAAGGTTACGCGTATTATCGCCGCCCGGAGCGCAGCATCTCGTATTACAACAAAGGCGAACTGCTCGGCATCATGCTTGACCTTGCTGTGCGCGAAGCCAGTCATGGGCAAGCGTCGCTGCGTGAAGTTTTTCAGTGGATGAATCAGAACTATGCCAGGCAGGGCCGATTCTTCCCCGATTCGGAGGGCGTGCAAAAGGCCGCGGAGGCCGTTAGCCATGCCGATCTGAAATGGTTCTTCGCGAAATATGTAGCGGGCACCGACGAAATCCCCTGGAACGATTTCTTTCGCGAAGTTGGCCTGCGTTTGGTGGAAGGGAAGAATACGATTGCCGACGCCGGATTCGCGGCCTCGCGAAACTTCGACGGCCCGATGACGGTAACGGATGTAACACCCGCCGGCGACGCCGAAAAATCCGGTCTGCAAGCGGGCGATACGATTCTGGAAATCAACGGCGCGCGGGCCGGACAAGAATCGTCAGAGGAGATGGCTCGACTTTCGCCCGGCGACTCCCTCACTCTAAAGATTCGCGCGCGTCGCGGCGCCGAGCGAGAACTCAAGTGGAAAGTTGGAGGCCGGGAGGAAAGTTCTTACGAACTGAAAGATATGGAAAATGTTTCAGCAGCACAACGCAAGCGGCGCGCTGCATGGCTGAAAGGCGAGGCGGAGGTGCCATCATTTGAGCATTCGCCGGTCGGACAAACTGACTCTCCTAATTCACTAAAATGATCCGCACTCTCGCCATGCTCGGCTTTTGGTGTGTCGCCGCGCCCATCGCCGCGCTCCTGGGTTTTCCGTGGACCATGATTACGGGCGACGTTAGCTTCCTATACCGGATGTTCATGTTTGGCGCATGGAACGGCGTCCGCCTCGCCGGCGTGCGCGTTCAAACCCTCGGGCTCGACAAACTCGATCCCGCGCGCACTTACATCTTTATGTCGAACCATGTGTCGAACCTGGATCCTCCGATCACGATTCCGCTGATTCCGCGGCGAACGTCCGTCATGGTGAAAAAAGAATTAATCGGCTATCCAATTCTCGGGCGCGCCATGAAGATGGGGTCGTTCGTGCCGGTGGATCGCGGCAATCGCGACGCCGGAATCGAGTCGGTGCGAATCGCAAAGCAGGTCACGCAGCAGCAGGGATTGAACATGACCATCTATGTGGAAGGCCATCGCTCCTTCGACGGCAAGCTGCTCCCTTTTAAAAAGGGACCGTTCTATCTTGCGATGGAGTGCGGCGTTCCGGTGGTTCCGATCACGATTAACGGCACGCATCATCTAATGCCGAAGGGAAGATTCGCCATCAAGCCTGGCGCCGCGACCGTAATTTTTCATCCGCCGATCGAACCAAACGATTTCGGCAGCCGCGAATGTTTAATGGAAAAAGTCAGAGCGGTAATCGAAAGTGGACTGCCTGAGAAAGATCGTGGCTCCGGCGCTGCTGCGAATTAAGCCCCGGACGCGGCTTTCGCTACTCCTTCCGCAACTTCGCACGCAACGCCCGCGCCATCTCCGGCAACTTCGGCAGGATCGCGGAATATTTCAACCATAGCTTGTGATCGACGGCCGGCGCGCCGCTTACCAGCGCTCCTGCGGCAACATCATTGGCGACACCGCTCTGCGGGGTGACAATCGCGTCATCGCCGATTTTGCAATGGCCGACGACGCCGACTTGTCCCGTCAGAATCACGCGCTTTCCAATGTCCGTCGAGCCGGCGAGGCCGACCTGTGAGCAGAGCAATGCGTCTTCGCCTACTTGCGATCCGTGGCCGACCTGGACGAGGTTGTCGACCTTCACGCCGCGGCGGATGCGAGTTTCGCCTACGCTGGCGCGGTCGATGCAGGAGTTCGCCTGGATTTCCACGTCGTCCTCAATCACGACAGGAGCGGGCTGCGGAATCTTGTGCCAGCGTCCAGCTTTCGTTTTTGCGAAGCCGAATCCATCGGAGCCGATGACCACGCCATTTTGCAGCAGCACATTGTTGCCGATGCGGCAATTTTCGCGGACCACGACGTTCGAGTGAGAAAAGAAATTATTTCCAATCTTCACGCCGCGATAGATCACAACATGGGCTAACAGCACGGCACGGTCGCCGATCTCGACATCTTCATCGATGACGACGTAGGGACCGATGTGAGCGTCGCGCCCAATTGTCGCCGAAGGATGAATAATTGCCGTGGGATGAACCGAGGGGGCATAGTGGAGAGGCAGATGAAACAATTCAAGCGCTTGCGCGAAACTAAGATAAGGGTCTTCCACGCGAAGCGTGGGGGCGGGAATCGCAGGAAAATCCTCGGCAACGATGACGGCTGCTGCCCTGGTTACGCGAGCCGCCGCGGCATATTTTGAATTCGCGACGAAAGTGAGTTCCCCGGGCCCAGCCTGCTCGATTCCGTTGAGGCCGGTGACTTCGGCATCGGCGGAGCCGTTCTCCAGACGAGCGTGCAGAGCGAAGGCGATGGCGGAAAGTTTCATGTTGGATGAATTAGCGCGAGTAAATCCTACACCAAGGAAAGGGTCGACCTCGCATTGTCACAACTGACACAAACTCCCTGCATCTGGCTATTGCACAATTAATGTGAAACCGGTCGTCGATGTGGAGGAACCGCTGGTCGCGCTAACTGTCACATTGTAGGTTCCAGTCGGAGTCGCCGGCTTGGTAATTGGAGGTGGAGTGCTGCTGCCCCCTCCTCCTCCGCAAGCTGGGACGGACGCGATGATGGCCAGCATCATCAGGAGCAACGGAAGATTCCTGCGTCTACGCGAGCAGCCCAGCAAGACGACCGAAAAGAAAACGAAGCTTTCAGCAGCCAGCCAACGCGCCAGATAGTTGTGCCGCGGAATTTTTAATAGAGCGGTCGCAGCGGCGGTTGTCACCGTAATCGCAGATGAACTGGTGGCGTACGTGCCCGGAGTAATAATCGAGGAAGGGCTAAAGAGGCAGGCGGCGCCGGTTGGGAGCCCAGAGCAGGCCAGAGAAACGGTTCCACTGAACCCCGTGGAAGACGACACGGAAACCGAACTTGATCCCGAACCGCCCGGGGTCGAGATAATTACGGTGGAATTATTGGAGGGAACCGCGGCGAAGAATCCCGGCTGGATCGTAAAGCTTATCGATTGCGCGCTATTGCTTCCATTGAAACTGGTGTCGCCGCTATAACTAGCGGAGATGCTATGGTTGCCAGTGTCGAAAACTATCCCGTTCGGAGTTGCTGTATAGCTCCCGTTATTAATTTGATCGCCGCCGTTCAATTCGTAGACATTCCCCAGCGGGAAAGTATTGTCGTAAAACGTGACGTATCCCGTCGGCGTCCCATGTCCCGACAATCCAGCCACATCGGCGCGCAGGTAGACGAAACTTCCGAAAGGTCCGCCGGTGAAGTTCAGCTGAGTGCCGTTCGAGGTAAAGGTGAGCACGGACAGTGTGGTCGTGCTCGGCTCTGGGGTTACGGTAAAGTAGTCCGAAAATGCGGAAGAACTTGGGGCAAACGTCGTATCACCCGCGTAGTAGGCGCTCATCAGAACATTGCCGCCTGGAATTGTATCTGCGCTTGATGAAACCGAACCCCCGTTGAGAGTCCAGGAACCTACAGTGAAAAATACGCCGTCCACTCCGTTTGGCGCCGTCACTGCGATTAGGGAAACATCGCCACTGGGAACACCGCTGCCGCTGCTGGGCTTTACTGTGACCGTGAATGGCATGGGTGAACCGTGTGGGATGGCGGAAGCGCCCAGCGACAATGTCGTAGTCGTCGGGTTGAAGCTGACCGTGTTCCACTGGGTAACCAGGTTTGCCACATTGACCGAGCCTAGGCCCGTCGCCATATCGTAGCCCGTGCCAGCCTGATAGTCGGCGCTGGTCGTGCCATAATTGAGTTCGCCCGGTACCGCATTATTGCCGATTGTTACATCGTTAAAAATGCATGTAGTAGCCGGAAGGGTAGTGTTGGACGCGTTGCACTGCGATAACGTCGCATTCTCAGAAGCTGCAAGCCGATACAAGACGTAACCCGCATGGCCTTGCCGGGGGCCCAGGGTCGGATTCAGGTTCGCCATCTGCTGATCTACCAGCCCCATAATTCCAGCAAATGATGGCGCGGCGGCGGAAGTCCCGCTCACAAAATAGATAGAAATCTCTCCCTGACTATTGGGCTGGCACGAGCCCTCGAGACATAAGAGGTAAGGGTCATGACTTGCCGCCGTCAGAGAAACGTCCGGCAAATCGCGCACCCCGTCGGAAGGTATTCCTGTCACGCCCGATTGCCATGTGGGCTTCGGCACGCCGCCAGTGGTTCCTCCTGCCGCAAGGTTTCCGGCGCTGGCGCCGCCGCTTCCCGCCCACAGTCCTTCCGTGGCGCTGCTTTCATTCCACACATCTTCCGGAATATATGAAATTGCCGACTCCTCAACGGGTGCCTCGCTCCCCCAGTACTTGGCATCGTCGCCGTTCTCATTGAACATTGTGCCGCCCACCCCTATGTCGAACGGCGTGGAAGCCAGCATGTTGAGGGATACCGGATGCGTAGCTGGTGGCGACGAGGGGTCGTCGCACCCCTCGGCTCCATCGTCGCCGGTGGAAACGAAGTAAGTAATGCCCTGGGCTGCCGCTTGCTCGGCCAGTGCATAGGTCCCGGAAAGCTCTGCATCCGTCGCGAGCAGTTCGCAGCCGCTGAAACTTTCAGTCATGATGCTGGTGAGATTGTTCTCGATAATGTATATCTCGGAAAGGTCGATTCCATCCGACGTGTTTGTGGAGGCCGAGACAACGAATTCTACGCTTGCGTTGTAGGCGATTGCGCCTGACCAGGTGGAATCTAGAGTAGCCTCGCCTTCCTCGTCTGCCCCCAAGTCGCCGGGATCGGGTCCGTTCACGACAACAGTAAAATTGCCGCAGCACAAATTAAACGCATAGCTGCGAAAATCGCTGACATCCTCGCCGCCGTTATAAAGATTGCTGCGCCCAATTACTCCAATCGTCACCCCTCCGCCGGTTACGCCGGTGTTGTAGGGGGGATTGATGTTGTAAATCGTTGCGTAGTCCTGCGGAGCCAGTGCGTAGGTAATGGGCTGGCCATTCTGCGCCGGGAATGTGACTTGCGGCTTTTTGCCGGGAACGATTTTGGCCGCAACGGGCTGTTTTGCCAAATGTATCTGCGGCTTCTTCAGGAAATTATGCAGCGTCAGCACTCCCGCCACCGCGGGCGCTAGCGCCGTCGGAATCGACGGATCGGTTGAATTTGCCCAGTGCTGCTCTTCATTCACCACATATTTATGAATCGCGGTGTGGAAGGCTTCCTGCACCTGGGCGGCGGAGCCGGAAAATTCCAGCACAGTGCGGCCTTTGGTCGAACCAACCTGGAAGCCGTGCGATTGCAGCCAAGTTGTAATCGTCTGAATGTCGGCGTCGGTGGGGCCGAATTGTTTGCCGAATTGCTTCGGCGTGAGCCACTTGTGATAGCTCGGAGAAGACTTGGCTTGCTGGGTATCGAGTAGAAGTCGCAGCGCGGCTTCCTGCCGCTGGCTACGCTTCAGCACCAGCAACATTCGCTGCATGGGAAGCGTTGGGGGTGCGCTACCCAGGTCGAATTGCGGACGCGCCAAAGGATGCGTATTCCCCTTCAGCACGGTGAGCCGCGATTCGTCCACCGGCTGCGTGATCAAAGGCTGGGACGAGGGCGAAGGCGCGGCAAGGGCTTGCTCTTGCGCGCAAGTCAGCTGCGACGATGCAACGGCGAAACTCGCAGCGAGAAAAATCATGCAGAGTATTCTTTGGGAAGCAGGCGAAGAGAGAGATCTCATGGTTCGACACCTTCAGTTGGAGATAGCTGCGCCTCTCGAGACCGAAGAGTCGGAGGGAAGGGATGGACTCGCCAGTCTCGCCGCAGGTTAGTTTTCCTGCACCTTGGGAGCAGCCTTTTTATCTCAAGTCGTCGGCAAATGCAATTGCAGATTTTGGTTCGAGAAGGAGCGCGTTCGGAGATTCTGTTTGGATCTCAGCGGAAGCGCGGGGGCGGGGAAGGCGCGTCGAGCTTCGCTCGACTGGACAGCCGAGAGCCTGCCCTGAGCTTGTCGAAGGGGCGGCTGTACATAATCTTTGCTACAGGCGCCGCGTGTGGACCAGTTTCAGCGTATCCGCCTGCAAAATGCGCTGAATCTGATTCCGAGCGTGTACCGACCACGGCCCCGTGGTGTCGAGCTTGATGTAGGCCTGCCAGTGCTTGAGCGCCTTGCGGGGCTCGCGGGTTTTTTCGTAGGCGAGGGCGAGATTATAGTGCGCGTCGGCGTAGGTGGGAGCTAGCTGAATCGCCGTCTTATAGGTTTGAATCGCTTCCTGCACGCGACCGGTTTCGTCCAAAACATTGCCTAAGTCGAAATAGGCCAGGGCATAGCGCGGGTCCGATTGCAGAGCCGCGCGGTAATGTTTTTCAGCGAGCACGAAATCCTGCCGGTTGTAATAAAGCGTGCCCAGGTTAATGTGAGCCGCCGCATGGCTCGGATCGAAATCCAGCACTTTAAGGTAGGCCGCCAGCGCTTCGGTTTGCGTCGCAGGATTTTCTTCCAGAGCGATGCCGTGAGCGAACCATACCGCCGCATCGTTCTCTCGCGGAGTCGGTCCGGGCGAGGGAACGGGAGTGCTGGTCACCACTTTTTCGCGCGAGGAGAAGTCCATCACAAATTGTCCCGCAATCGGCTCCAGCAGCCGGCCTTCGTGGCGGAACGCGACGCGGTGTTTATTCGTGGAGGAAACTCCGGCATCGATCAGCGGATTTCCCATGCCCGAAGCCTGCTTCTGCATCGCTTCCAGAGACTCGCGGATCACGGTGGGCCGAACCCGCATGGCGCACAGGTCGCGAATCTTCTTGATCTTCAGCAGGTCGGAAAAGCAGTATGTGGTCGAGGCCGCAATCAGCCCCGCGCGCTCCCAGTTGGATAACTGGCGCGGCGTAACGTGAAGAATTCGAAGTAGATCAGCGCGACTATACACAACGATACTCAACGTCTTGCATGCGCCCCCGGCAATCAAAACGTTCCGCCGCCATTATCCGTAAGTTGCAGCCCTAAACGCAACAGTAAACACCTGTGGAAAGCTGTGGAGAACCAAGTTAATTTACATGCAGCGAAAATGGTGCAGTTTTTGCTGCGCTGAGTTATTTGTCATACTGAGCGGAGAGATTGGGATCGCGAAGCGATCCTAACCTCGACGTCGAAGTATCCCTGCCGTTCACCTGGTCATTCCGCGGGAGATCACTTTGCTGAGGGCTTTCGACTCGACGGTAGGGATGCTTCGTCTTCGCTCAGCATGACGTCAGAACTCTATGCCGGCACTGCGGCCTGATACTCCTCGTAAGTGCCCTTGAAATCCGTAATCCGATGATCGCTTTCGAAATGCCAGATCCGCGTCGCGACTTCGTCGATCAGATCGTGATCGTGGCTTACCAGAAACACAGTGCCTTGATAACGCTGCAAGGAAATATTCAAGGCATTGATCGCTTCCAGGTCGAGGTGGTTCGTGGGTTCGTCAAGAACGAGAACGTTTGGCTTTTGCAGCATCAGCTTGCAGAAAAGCAGCCGGGCCGCCTCGCCGCCGGAAAGAACGTTGGTCGATTTCGTCGCCTCATCGCGCTGAAAAAGCATCTGCCCAAGCAGCCCTCGAATTTCTTCGCCAACAGCCGCGGGATTCCACTGATGCAGCCACTCCAGGACCGTTGTACCGCCCTCGATGAGACTGCGATGATCCTGAGCGAAATATCCGATCGAAGCTTCGTGTCCCCAAGTCACTTTTCCAGAATCGACGAATGCGCCGTCGTATCCGCTGGTCTTGCGCAACTCGGCTTCGGGCGTGGTGGGCGAGTTTGCAAGAAGGGCGTTCACCAGCGTGGTCTTGCCGGCGCCGTTGCGTCCCATGAGGGCAATTCGTTCTCCTCGCGTAATGCTCGCGGTAAAATCTCGAATCACCCGCTTCTCGTCGTAGGCCTTGCTCAAGCGCTCGACCTCCAGAATATGCTTACCCGAAGGCCGCTTCTGCTCGAACTTAATGTAAGGCCGCGCGATGTTCGACCTGGCCAGCTCCGTCACCTGCAAGCGCTCGACTTCTTTGCGCCGCGACTGCACCTGGCTCGATCGCGTGCCGGCAGCGAAGCGCGCGATAAATTCATTCAATTGCGAAATTTTCTTTTCGCGCTGGGCGTTCTGCGATTCGATCTGCGAACGGATTTGGGTTTTGGCCAGGACCATGTCGTCGTACGATCCCGTGTAAGTGATGATCGTCTCGTAATCGATGTCGGCGATGTGCGTACAGATGCTGTTGAGAAAGTGCCGGTCGTGCGAGATGGCGATGACCACGCCGTCGTAGGCATTTAAGAATCCTTGCAACCAGTGGATTGAATCCAAATCGAGGTTGTTCGTAGGTTCGTCAAGCAGCAACGCCTGCGGATGCCCGAACAGCGCCTGTGCCAGCAGCACGCGAACTTTTTGTCCGCCTTGCAGTTCCGACATTTTTCGGGAGTGCACTTCTTCGGGAATATCGAGGCCGTCGAGCAGAATGGCGGCGTCGCTCTCGGCGGTGTAGCCGTCCTCTTCGCCGACAATGCCTTCGAGTTCGCCCAGCTTCATGCCGTCTTCGTCGGTCATATCAGCTTTGGAATAAATGGCGTCGCGCTCCTGCATCGCCGCCCAGAGCCGCTTATTGCCCATGATCACGGTGTCGATGGCGGTGAACGCATCGAAGGCATATTGGTCCTGACTTAAAACGCCGAGCTTGCGGGGACGCACGACCGTTCCTTTTTGCGGGTCGAGTTCGCCGCTCAAGAGATTCATGAACGTGGACTTGCCCGCGCCGTTAGGCCCGGTGAGGCCATAACGTTTGCCCGGCGTGAAGGCTACCGAGACTTCATCGAACAGAATTTTGGCGCCGTAGCGCATGGAAACATTGCTGACTGAAAGCATGATTTCGAATTTCTCTTTTTCTGGGCTTCGTTTTGCGGGCTTCATTTTCTGAGCCTGCGGGGAAGCTTGTTCAGGAAACTTCGATCCTGAAACTGCGGGGAATTTCCGCCAAAACGGTACGCAGCTGGAGTAAATAGAATATCACGCGTGTGCCGCTCAATCAGGTTTACGCCGTCCACGGATTTACGACGGTCGCTGAAATGTCATCGAAATCGCGGACCTTGCGCGTTGCCAAGGTTGCACGTTGTGATAGGGCAATTCCCGCAATCATGGTATCCCGCAATTCGCGGGGGCGGCCTCGCTCTTTCCTCGATGCAGTTAGCGAACTTGCCTGCTCCGCTGCTTCGCGATCGAAGGAAACAATTTGTTGGTTCATGCGAACCAAAATTTCTTCAAAGGCCCGCGAAAGATCGATCCGCCACTTTCCGTGAGCCATGATTTCGATGCCTACACGAATTTCAAAAACTGTTACGGACGTCGTCCAAAGGGACGGCCAGGCTTGCCGATCAAGCCACAGAACCACGTTCTTTTCCGGCGTAAGCAGCATTAATTCCGAAATTACATTCGTATCGAGAATGATCATTCGTCGAACGTCGGAGGCTTGATTTCGTAGCCGCGCAGTTCGGGAATCGGCGACTCCAGACCGATCTTCGAGAAGAGCTTGGAGATTTCGGTCCCAAATCCGCCCTTGGGGCGGTTTTCCTCGCTATGGACGGCGGCCCGCAGAATATCGCGCACCTCTTCTTCCATGCTGCGGCCATTGCGCTTGGCACGGCGCTGGAGGCGGGATTTCACCGAGTTTTCAAGATTGCGGACTAAAAGCTGAGCCATTTCTTTATCCTCACTGATATCATGCTATCACACTGTGTGATAGCACGTTATCACTGACGGCGCTCCGGTGGTGCCTCAGGTTGAATTTCCAAGTTACTAATTCGGCGTCATCCTGTCTCTAACGACGCTGCCTCCTGTCAAGCGAATTTAGGCGAGACTTCTCCGCCGACGCTTTTGCTTTTAAAAAAAGCGCCATTTCGCTCTGTTAGGAAGCCTTTGATTTTGACTTTACAGACCAAAGCTCGTCACTCATTTTCAATCTCGCAGTGGAACCCAATCAGGCCCCACCATCCATCTCTTCGGCACTTGCGCCCACGATTGCTCAGTTCGATCTCCCCGACTTTTCAGGGAGGCAGGCTGCCCACTCAAGCGCTCGGCTCGTTACTCGCCGGCCACAGAATGACTCGGGCTCGCCTGCATGACGGCCTGACTCAGTTGCGCATAGGTCCACTGCTCGCGCAACATCAGGTACAACCGCGTGGCCAATTTTCTGGCCACGGCCACCTTGGCGACGCTGCGATTTTTGCGCGCCGCCAATCTGCGATAGAAGCGCTTCAGCTGCGGATCGTAGCGCGCCGCCGTCTGTCCCGCCTCCACCAGCAAAAAGCGCAGAAACGAACTGCCCTGTTTGCTGATCCTGCCCAGCCGCTGTTTTCCGCCGCTGGAATCCTCGCTCGGAATCAACCCGAAATAACTCCCCACTTGCTTCGGCGATCCGAATCGTTCCGCCGGTCCCAGCGTCAGCACCATGGCCAACGCCGTCACCGACCCCACTCCCGGATGCGTCATCAACCGCACCGCATCCGGCCTCTGGCGCGCTTCTTCGGCCACTCGCCGGTCCAACTCGCCGATCTCCGCTTCCAGTCCGTCCAGCGTTTCCAGCAACTTCTTGCGCCGCTCGGCCGCGTACGGCAGCAAGGGCAACTGCTCCAACTCCGTGCGCCCCGCCTTGGTCCACAGCTTGTGTTTTTTCTGGATGCCGCAGCTCAGCGCCATCGCCTGCAGTTGATTCTTCGTCCGCGTCCGCGACTGCACCTGCTTGTGGCGATGCACCAGCAACTGCCGCACATCCCGCACCTCCAGGCTTGGCACCCAGATCCGCGGAAACCGCTTCTCCATCAGCAGCCGCAGCAGATGTTCCGCGTCCCGCCGGTCCGTCTTCTGCTTGCGTACCGCCGATGCCCGCACCTTCGCCGCATCGCCGAACCACAGTTCGATGCCCGTCTCTTCCAACAACCGCTCGAACCACGGATAGTGCCCGCAAGCCTCCATCCCCACCCGCACTTCCCGGCCCGCCAGCGAGCGGTAAAACTGCTCGGCCTCGGCACTGTGCTGCAACCGCTTCTCTTCGATCTCTCCCGTTAAGTTGTCAAAGATCGCGATCTGCTGAAACCCAGGATGAAAATCACAGCCTATAATCAGCATGACGTTGGCTCCTCTCAGTGAGCCTTGGTCTTGTTTTGTCGCAACCAATCTACTCCCTGCGACCAGCCAACGTCGTTATGCAATCAAGCGAAGCCGTTTTTCAGGCGGAGCGAAGGATCTCGGCCGACTCGGGATTCGCCGGAGATCCCTCTCGCGGCTGAAGAACGCCGCGCTTCGGGATGACCCATAATCATTTGTATAGAATTCAAACTGAGTCACTACCGGGTGCCCTTAACAAACGCTCCGACCTTAATGTCCCCCGCTCAACTCCCTCACAATATCGCCAACAAACTTCTTTGCGTCGCCGAAGAGCATGAGGTTGTTGTTGAGATAGTAGAGCGGATTATCGATGCCCGCGAAGCCCGGACTCATGCTGCGTTTGATCACCATCACAGTGTGCGCTTTATCGACGTCGAGAATGGGCATGCCGAAGATGGGGCTGGATTGGTCGCTGCGGGCGGCGGGGTTTGTGACGTCGTTGGCGCCGATGACGAGTGCGACATCGGTTTGCGGGAAGTCGCCATTGATTTCTTCCATTTCGACGAGACGGTCGTAGGGAATGTCAGCCTCGGCAAGCAGCACATTCATGTGGCCGGGCATGCGCCCGGCAACGGGATGAATCGCGAAGCGAACTTCGACGCCTTTTTTCGTGAGGACGTCATAGAGTTCGCGGACTTTATGCTGGGCCTGTGCCACAGCCATCCCGTAGCCGGGAACGATCACCACTTTGTTTGCGGCAACCAGGATCGCCGCGGCCTCCTCGGCGGTCGCGCTGTGCACAGGCTTAGCTTCCGCGCCGCCAGCGGCTGCGGCCTGCACTTGCCCAAATGCTCCGAACAGAACGTTAGCGAACGAACGGTTCATCGCTTTCGACATGATGACCGAAAGAATCAGTCCAGACGAACCGTCGAGAGCGCCCGCAATGATCAGCAACTTGCTGTCAAGTACAAATCCCATCGCCGCAGCCGATAGTCCGGCGTATCCGTTGAGCAGAGAAATTACGGTTGGCATGTCGGCCCCGCCGATAGGAATAATCAGCAAAACTCCGAAGATCAGCGAAATGCCAACGATCAGCGGAAAGAATTGCTTCGCCTCCGGATGAAGAACCAAGTAAACCGCGCTGACGATCGCAACACCGAGCAGCAGAAAGTTGACGAGGTTCTGTCCTTTATAAGTGATGGGCCGCTGCGGAAGAACCTCTTGCAGTTTTCCCGCCGCCATCAGACTGCCGGTGAAAGTGAGCCCTCCGAGGATGACTTCCATCGAAAGCACGGACATCATGAATTTGGGAACGTTTGGCGTGCGCAGATAGAATTCGGCGGTGCCCACCAGAGTGACGCATAATGCTCCGAAGGCATGGCTCAATGCGGTCCGCTGCGGAACCGCGGTCATCTGCACCATGCCCAGCGGAATGCCGATGCCGCTGCCGAGCACCAGCGCGATGATGATCCATTTCCAATCGACGATGCCATGGCGCAGCAGCGTGCCGGCGATGGCCAGCACCATGCCGATTTCTCCGGCCCAGATTCCGTGACGCGCCGTGGCCGGCGAACTCATCCACTTCAGCGAGAAAATGAAGAGAGCGCTGGCGATGAGATAGATAATCTCGATCACGTATTGGCTTCCAGCGAAGTCCGGATTCATTACTTCGCACCCGGGTTTTTTGCCGGACGGCTGGATTTGAACATCTTGAGCATGCGGTCGGTAATGAGAAATCCTCCAACCACGTTGCTGGTTGCGGCGACGATGGCGATTACGCCCAGCACAGTAGCGAACTCGCTCTTACGTTCGCCGACCAGCACAATCGCGCCGACCACGGCGATGGCGTCCAGAGCGTTCGTCAGGGACATCAGCGGAGTGTGCAGCAAAGGGGAAACGTGGCGGATGACTTCGAAGCCGATGAAGCAGGCCAGCATGAAGATAAAGAGCGCGTCGATCAGGTTTGAATTCATGTCAGTTCTCAGTTCTCAGTTCTCGGTTCTCAGTTCCTGGTTCCCCTAACCTTGACGGTGTCATTCTGAGCGGAGGGACGGCTCCGCGCAGCGGGGGCGGCACGAAGTCGAAGAATGCCTTTCATTCATCAGCACCATTGCCGCCAAAAGGCGTTCGCACAGCAACGTAAGAACAACTTGCCTCCATGCGAATAATCGAGTGAGCGAAGGGGTCCTTCGACTGCGCCGAAGGTCGCTTTGCGACGGCTTCGCTCAGAATGACACTGCTTGAGAATTCTTCATTCGCCAACGGTCGCCAGCACCGGCATTTTGAAAAATTCCCGCACTCTCGCGTTCACAATCTCGCCGCCGCGCGTCACCATCGTCTCGCGGATAATTTCATCCTGCGGGTTTAATTGCAGCTTGCCATCCTTCCCCATGTAGGCGAGGAACGTGGCCACATTGCGCGCATACATCTGGCTGGCATGGTAGGGAACACTGCTCGCCAGGTTGATGGCTCCGATAATGGTGACGCCATGTTCGTATATGGTTTCGCCGGTGCGGGTAAGCTCGCAGTTTCCGCCGCGCTCAGAAGCGAGATCGACAATCACCGAACCGGGCGCCATTCCTCTTACCATCTCAGCGGTAATCAGCACCGGAGATTTTTTCCCGGGAATCACCGCCGCAGTGATGACCACGTCGCTTTCCGCAACCACTCGCGTGAGAAGCTCACGTTGGCGCGCGTAGAAAGTTTCGTCTTGCGCGGTGCCGTAGCCGCGCGCGTCCTGCGCATCTTTGGCTTCAATCGGCAACTCGACGAAGCGGCCGCCGAGGCTCTGCACCTGCTCCTTCGAGGCGGCACGCATGTCATAAGCCGACGCCACAGCGCCCAGGCGCCGCGCAGTTGAAATGGCTTGCAATCCCGCAACTCCGGCGCCGATCACAAACACGCGCGCCGGCGTGATGGTGCCCGCGGCGGTAGTCATCATGGGAAAAATTCGGATCGACGTTTCAGCCGCCAGCAGCACCGCTTTATAGCCGCAGATCGTTCCCATGGACGAGAGCGCGTCCATGCTCTGCGCGCGTGTAGTGCGGGGAACCAGTTCCACCGAAAACGAAGTCACCCCGGCGGCGGCAATTTCCCCCATAACTTCCGCCGAGCCGAAGGGACGCAGAAACCCAATCAGCAACTGATCGCGCCGCAAGAGAGGAAGATCGGCTTTGCCGGTTACGTCGTTGGAGCCATAACAAAGCACCTGAACAACGGCATCCGCCGCGCTAAATACAGCCTCGCGACTCGCGAGAATTTTTGCGCCTTTCTCGGCGTAAGACGAATCGGAATAACCAGCCTGCTCCCCGGCCCCCGGTCTCAACCACCACTTCGATTCCAGATTTCGCCAGCAGCGGAACAACCGCGGGCACCAGCGCAACCCTGCGCTCTCCGGGATAACTCTCCTTCGGAACTCCGACAAGCACGCTGCCATCCTTTTCCAGCGAAGTTTCAAGCGAACTCAAAACACTACCAGAAACGCGATGAGAGTGAAAAGACGTTAAGGAAAGATCTGTAGCGGTGCAGTTTGGCTTGCGCTGCGCCGATTAAGCGGGAGATCCTTCGCTGCGCCTGAGAAACGGCTTTGCTCAGGATGACAAACCGAGGGCTGCGCTCAGGATGACGAGAATAATGCCGGGCTGGCGCCCGGCGGGCAAGCCATGGGCTGCGCCCATCGGACAGCCGAGGGCGGCTGTCCTAATTGAATTCGACGCGCTTTTAAAATGTCGAGACCACGCGGAAGGTGTATTGGCGCGAGGGGCCCAGCGCGTTGCCGGAAAACAGTCCTCCGAAATCGATTACTTCGAGTGTGTTACTAAGATTCTGGACATCCGCCTGCAAGCGTAACGAGCGTTTTTCGTGCTGGTAGAGATCGACGCCCATCGAAACATTCTGCGTGAAATAAGGATTGATGCGTCCGAGACTGAAGTTGAGATGATTTACCACCACTTGACCGTATTCCGTGGCGTACTGCTGCGGAGTTAAATCCGCTTCAAACGGCAGTCCGCTATTGAAGTCGGCTCCAACGGCGAACCACAAACGCGGTGCGACCTGATAGCGGACGCGGGCGCGCACAGTGTTCCGCTGGTCCTGCGAGTCGGGAAAATGGCCGGTGGTTTGAGTGATCGCACTGGTGGCATCGTCCCCAAGAAACAGGCCGCCGGTCACCGGATTCCACACATTGCCCACGATATAGGAGTAGCTGGCGAAGCCGGAAAAGCGACCCCAGCGCAACACTTCGAACTTAGCTTCGGCGCCGTAGAGAATGGCGTGATCAAATGCAATGGGAAAACTGATGCCTGTACTCAGAATTTGAGAGTCGTCGGCGTAGTTATTTACGCTGCGCCGAAACACGTTCGTATCCAGCCGCAGTCTCCCGAAGAACGCTTTCGTTGCGCCCAATTCATAATAGTTTCCGTGCGAGGGCTGGACTGGCAATTGTACGGCGGAAACACTCGTATCCAGGGCCTCCGCGGCGGGAGAACTGGCCAATAAGATATTTTCGAAGGACGGCGTCTGGAAGATGCGGTCGTAGGAGCCGTGAATATTTATGCCGAACGAAGGAAGGTAGCGCGAGATGGAGATACGCGGGCTCACCGCGTTCTGGTTTACCAGCAACTGGTAGTGGTCCCAGCGGAGCCCCGCATTCACCGACCAGTTGCCCAGCCGGATGGCATCCTGAACATAGGCCGATTGTTCGAGATCTGGACGGCTGGCGGTAAAGGCGAATGTTGTCGCGCCGGCGTCTAGAATCCCGATATTGATAGGACATTGGGGGTCGGAAGGGTCGGTGCAATCGGGCATCACATAGCTGGTGTTTTCGTGCAGGAAGATCGCATCGGATTCGACGCCAGTCTTGAATTCCTGCCTGGCATGATGAACCGAGGCGCTGCCGTTGAAATAAATCTCCTTGAAGTCGTTATGCTGGGTGGCAATCAGTGGCCATGACGCCGGGTTGGAAGAAAAATCTGTGGAATTATCGCGGGCCATGCCGTGCAGCGAGCCGATCGCATCGGAGGAAAAAATGTGCTGGTAGGAGATGCTGCCCATTGTTTCAAAGTTGTCGCCCGTCTGTAGCTGCCCTCCGGGGATGAATACGCAGTCGGCTGGCGGCGCGGGACCGGGCGGGCAGCCGACTGTGTTATCCGAGTTCGGCACAAAGGCTCCATTCTGCTGCACCAGTTCGTTGGGGATTTGATAGCGCGCGAGTTCGTGCCGGACGATCATGGTCAGGCGGTCTTTCGGCGTGAGATCGCGCTCATAGCTCATCGAAAAATTAGCGATGGTGCCGTTGTTGGTGTAATTCTGAGGCACCACGGGGTTCAGATAGTGGTCCGTCATGTTGCCGGAGGCGCTAAGGCCAAACGTATTCTTGCCCCATGTGTACTGGTCCTGGGTGCTAATCCCGGCAGTATCGTAGGTCCCGCCGAAAAGAGTGAGCTGCCCGTGAAATCCCGGGTCCTGATCTTTGAGAGTGTTGACCTCAACCACGCCGCCCATCTTCCTGCCAAATTCCGCAGGAATGCCGGCGGTATAAATCTTGATGGATTCGATGTCATCGGCTTCGGCAGGTTCCGGGCCGAAGCTGGGCGAACGATTGTCGGTGAGCGGAATGCCATCGACCACGAATTGAGTTTGATATTCGGAGCCGCGCGGGTGCAGAACCGCATTTCCTTCGTAGAGCCAGCCGGGCTCGGAGTTCACCAGGTCTTGCATGGAGCGGCCGGGCAGGGCCGTCGGCCGATCCTGAATCGTCTCCAAACCAATCTCATTTACCGAACCGGCTCGATAAGGGTCGACCAATGTGGCGGGCGCGCTCACCTTCAGCGATTCGGAAACTGAAGCCACTTTCAGTCGAATCGTGCTGTCCAGGGGAAGCGCGGAACGTATTTCGACCGACTGGGAAACTTCAGCAAAGCCCTGTGCTTGAACTTGCACCACGTAGATGCCATAGGGCAGGCGCTTGGCGTCAAGATTGCCCTGATCATCCGTCGTGAATGTGTGGCGATACTCGTTGCCTTCGCTGATCAATCCAACCGTGCTCGTTAGGCCCAATCCGGCGGGATCGGTGACGGTAAGGCGCAATTCTCCCGTGTTGCTCTGCGCCAGCGCGGGAAGAGCGAAGAACCGGAAAACCAGCAATAAGAAAACGGCGAAATTGCGGTTAACACATTGCATGATTAATCTTTGATCTCTTGCCCGACTGCCGTCTCTTCAGTTTCCTGCGAGGGGGTATCCAGCAGAAGTTACGTTGGTACTTTGCGATGTTTGATTTCTTTTTATGAGCTTCTCGTGGATCGGGTAAGGCAGAGCACTACTGTTGAATATTCTTTTTGGGTGAAATTTGTTCAGGGTAATTTTTTGCGATTCGGTAATGGGTTGATTGGAAACAGCCGCAAAAAGATATGTTAAGCTCAACTTCCCCGTACTCCTGACGCAGAGGTGCTCCGGTTTGTCGTTTTCTTCCGATTCGATTCTCTCGTGGCCGCTGACCAGTCCGGTTGATGCGGACTCGCACGCTCTTTCCGCTCCCGAGATCGTAGTGGTGGAATTATTCGAGGAACTGCGCGACCGGGTGCTGCGATATCTGCTGGCCCTGGGCTTATCGGCGCACGACGGAGAAGAAATCGTTCAGGAATCGTTTCTGCTGCTGTTCCAGCACTTGCGGCGTGGAAAATCGCGTCAGAATCTTCGCGGCTGGATTTTTCGCGTTGCCCGAAATCTGGCTTTGAAACAGCGCGCCGCCAATCAGTTACTTCTGCGGCGGATCGTAGAATTTGACGAGATGGCGCCGGAGCAGTGCATCGGCGGGAGACTGGATCCGGAGGAACAACTCCGGATCATGCAAAGACGGCGGCGGTTGCAAGCAGTTGTAAATGCGCTGCCGGAGCGGGATCAAAGCTGTCTTTACATGCGCGCCGAAGGGCTTCGCTACCGTGAAATTGCACAGGCGCTGGGGATTTCTCTGGGGTCGGTTGCGGCATGCCTGGCTCGGTCGCTGGAAAAACTGGCGCGAGTGGATGGAGGTTAAGCATGAGGAAAGAAAATCTTCATGTGGCCGATGAGGAGCTGTTGCTGCTCGAGGACGGCGCTTTGGAGGCTGGTTCCGCAGATCGGGTTCGCGGCCATTTGCGACGCTGCCAACGATGCGAGGCACGGCTTAAAGAGCTGGAGAATACGCTCTCTGGCTTTGGGAAAGCTCATAAAAAAACGTGGGAAGCCGCATTGCAATGTGGCGACGGACCACGGGCGCTGCTCAGAGCGCGACTGGCGGAAGTAGCGCTGAAGGAACGGGAACAGGCATGGCTGGGAGACGGATGGCTGGTAAACGGATGGCTGCGAGGCTCGTGGAAGGTTATTTTTCAGCATCGCCGGTCCGCGATTTTTGCCGGTGCCGCAATCGCGATCTTAATGCTGCTCACCGTAGGGCTGCGCCGAAACGGAGAACGATCACAAAACACATTGGCGTTTGTGGGGCGCGAAGAACCAGACTTGAGACTCACTCCCGGGGCGACAGTTCCGGTTACAGAAAGCGAGGTCTGCGGGGCGGCAGCCCAGCGCCCGATTTCCGCGGTTCCGGTTTCGCTCAAGCGCAAGGTGTTTGAAGAGTATGGGGTCACGCAGCTACAACCGGATGCGTACGAGGTGGACTATCTGATTACGCCGGAGCTTGGAGGCGCCACCGATATTCGTAATCTCTGGCCTGAGCCCTACCAAAATACTTTGTGGAACGCTCACGTAAAAGATCAGTTGGAGGACCGCTTGCGTCAGATGGTGTGCCGCGGCGATGTGGACCTGTCTACCGCACAACGCGATATCTCTACCGATTGGATCGCCGCCTACCGAAAATACTTTCACGCGGACAAGCCGGTTGCGGATAACTCTTCGTTCAATTTCTCCGGTTTCAGTCTTTCCCATCCTCGCACATAGATTTTACAAAATTCATAGATTTTACAAATTTTAGACATGGGATTGACAAGAGAAAGGGTGGATTCGGGCAGGATTGGGGACAGATCAGGACTGTGAGGCTTCTGGTCGGAGTCTTCAAGCCCTCCGGTCACCGCGAGGGAATGAGGAAACCGGCGTTTCCACCGCAGGGGGTGGGGACGCCGGTTTTATTTTTGCGTCGCTTTAGTCGGCCTTTACCAGACGTTTTTTACCACACTTGTTTTACCCACATGTTCACCAGACATGGCACGCGTTCGCCGGCATCATGGGCTGGCCGGTTTTGCAGCCGAAGGCCTGGCCGAACTCGGGCATATTCTGCACGACGCCGTTGATGCGGAATTGACGGGGCGAATGGGGATCGGTCTGCACCTGAAGGCGAAGCTGTTCGGGACGAGTGTCGCCGCACCAGTTCTGCCCGTGTCCCAGGAAAAACTGCTGCGCAGGAGTGTAGCCGTCCTGCTTGCTGTTGAGGTCGACATTCTTCCGGCTGGCGTCGGCAAGGAACGCGATATAGGCGAGCCGAAGGCCGCCATTATCGGCGGTATTCTCGCCCAACGTCAGCTTTCCATTCACCTTCACATCATCCACCACGACGAAGTTGCCGTATTCCTTCACTTCGCAGTCGGTCATCTCGTCGAACTTCTTAGCGTCCTCGGCCGTCCACCAGTCGTCGAGATTGCCGTTGGCATCGAACTGGCGGCCCTGATCGTCAAAGCCGTGGGTCAGTTCATGGCCAACAATGGCTCCGCCGTGGCCGTAGTTTTCAGCGTCGGTTGCGTGCGGATCGTAAAACGGTGACTGGAGAATGCCGGCCGGAAAGTTAATGTCGTTCATGCTCGCGTTGTAATAGGCGTCGACGGTCGCCGGGCTCATGCCCCATTCGCCGCGATCGACGGGCTGTCCGATCTTGGCGAACAGCCGGCGATTCTCAAACTCAACCGCGCGCTGCGAGTTGCCGAACGCGTCTCCACGCACGACAGTGAGTTTGGAATAATCGCGCCAGTGGTCCGGATAGCCGATCTTATCGGCGACAGCGTGCAGTTTTTCTTTGGCTCTGGTTTTTGTGGCTGGGCCCATCCAGGTAAGAGTGTCGATTTCCTGATTCATGGCGGCTTCGATGTCATGCACCATCTGAACCGTGGCTTGTTTGCTGGAGGGAGGAAATTCCTGGGCGACATAGACCTGCCCGAGAGCCTCGCCCATGGCTCCATCCGTCTGCTTGCACGCAGCGTTTCCAGCGGGCGCGTTGTTCCGGTTGGCCGGCAAGCTTGCGGCGATAAAAGTCAAAGATTTCGTCGTCGAAAGCCTGGGGCAGAACCAGACCGGGGCTGGCGTGGATCAATTGCCAGCGCAAATAAGTTTTCACGGTTTCCAGATCGGTGGAAGCCAGCAGCGCGTTCATGCCTTTAAAGAAACCGGGATTGGTCACATTTAACTCGGAAAGCGGCGGAGTGCCCACCGCTTTGAGTAATCGATCCCAGGCGATTCCCGGCGCCAGGGTGGCGAGCTCGCGATACCGGCATGAGGTGATAGATGTTTTTTGGATCGCGTTGCGAAGTGATATCCATGGAGACTTTGGCGAGAGCGGTTTCCAGTTGCATGATCTTCTGCGCGTCGGAAGCGGCCTTGCCATCGGGCTCGCCCATGAGTTTGAGGATGTTCGTGATGTGCTGCACATATTGAATGCGAGTCTTTTCGGCGGCGTCGCCGGTGCGGAAATAGTAGTCGCGCTCAGGCAATCCGAGACCGGCTTGATCGACGACCGCAATCTGCTTGCGGGCGTCTTTGAAATCCTGTTGTTCGCTCAAGTTGAACCAGGCTGTGTCGTTGATCAGCTGGTAGTGGGCAAACAGCTCGGGCAACTGATCTTTGCTGGCGAGGGCCGCGATGCGGTCGAGTTCGGGTTGCAGAGGTTTCAATCGGTTCCGATCGATCGCCGCTGTGTCGATGCAGGATGCGTAGAAGTCGCCGATTTTTTGTTCATTGGCCGTGCGTTTTGCGCCGCCGGCAGCGGCGGTTTCGAGCATGGCATGCAAAACAAATTCCGTGTGCTCGGCTACGATGGCGCCGGTGCCGTATCCAGAACGATCATTCGGAATGGGATACAACTTCGAAAATTGCCGCAGGCGTACTTGGCGAAATCGACGCAGGGATCGGCGGTGGTGAGGATAAATCGAGTATCGAGGCCCGGCGAAAGCGCGGCATTCGGCGAGGAAGCAGGAGACTGGGATTGGGCGGTAGCTGGCCCGCAGAACATTGAAAGAAGGATGAGTGCCGTCGCTACACATACGGCCGGTCGCGCTGTCATGTGATTCCTTTGCGTTGATTTTGAGTGTGGCGCGGTTGCGGGGAATAGTTTACTCCTGAACAGGAGGCGGGCGATCAGATCGCGTTGGGGAATGAGCGAAACCGCAACATTGCGCGAAGTAAGCCAGACAATAGCGTCGACGCCTTGCTGGTGTGAGCTGGCGACGCAACTCCGAGTGCAGCGGCCGCCCTTGATTGGTTTCGTTCCGCTTCCTACTTCCGCACGAGAATATCCGCAGCCACGAATGCGGCGAACACGACCGAGACTACGCCGTTCATGGTAAAGAAGGCGGCGTTGAGTTTGGAGAGATCGTCGGATTTTACGAGGGAGTGTTCATAGATTAGAAGCAATGCAACGGCGAAGATTCCCGCGAGCGCGAACTTACCCAGAGCGAAGGCAGGGAGGAGCGCGATCAACAGAAGAAGCATAACCACATGCAAAGCGCGCGCGATCCAGAGAGCGCGTGGAATTCCGACCCGGCATGGGATGGAATGCAATCCCGCGTCGCGATCAAAATCAAAATCCTGGCAGGCATAGAGGATGTCGAAGCCTGCGACCCAGAAAGTGACGGCGGCAGTGAGCAACAGAATGCGAGGATCGAGATTTCCGCGGACCGCGATCCAGGCAGCGGAGGGAGCGATGCCGAGTGCGAATCCCAGTACAAGGTGCGACCAGCGTGTGAATCTTTTTGTATATGAATAAAGCAGAAGCACGGCCAGGGCAACGGGCGAGAGCCAAAGGGTAAGCCGATTCAGTTGCGCGGCGGCGAGAATAAAAATGGCGCACGAGACGATGACAAACGTAGCGACGAACGAAGGCGAAAGATGACCGGCGGGAAGAGCGCGGGCGCGCGTGCGGGGGTTGGCGGCGTCAATGGAAGCGTCCACCAATCGGTTGAAGGCCATCGCCGCGCTGCGGGCAGAGACCATGGCGACCACGATCCAGAGAAGCTGGTGAATGGTCGGAATTCCCGAGGCGGCGAGCATCGCTCCGCAAATAGCGAATGGGAGCGCGAAGATCGAGTGCTCCCACTTAATCATTTCGAGGGTGACGCGCAGATTGTGAAAAACGGGCACGAAAAGATTGTAAGGCAGTTTTGTGGTAGCGAAGAAGGCAACTAATTGAGCATTGGCGTTCTGCTAATATGGTGCGCAAATAAATCTAAAAGCTTGGGAGGAGTGTGGCTACTTTAACGGTGGCAGCGCCGGCTGAGGTTGCCCATTCGTCGTTCGGAACTAAGACCGCGCCGGACTGGTCTCTCCGCATCCCGGCCCTCGACGGGCTTCGCGGCATAGCGATTCTGCTGGTATTGATGCGGCATGGAATTTTCGGACTGCAATCGAGTTCCCCGTTCGTAAATCACCTCTTATCCGTCGGACGGCTTTCAGGCAGCGGGGTCGACTTGTTCTTCGTGCTCTCGGGATTTCTGATTGGCGGGATACTGCTCGATGCGCGCGAGTCTCCGCATTATTACTCGACCTTCTACGCGCGGCGTGCCTACCGTATTCTTCCGTTGTATTTCGCAGTCACCGGATTTTTTCTGCTGCGCCATCTGCCGCTGCGATTCATTCCTGGCGCCTTCGGAGACGCATCGCCGCTCTCGATCCCGTGGTTCGCCTACCTGACCTTCACCCAGAATTTTTTCATGGTGCATGTGGGTTGGTTCGGTTCCACCGCGATGCTGGTGACCTGGTCGCTGGCGGTCGAAGAACAGTTTTATCTTGTGATTCCGTTCGTGATGCGCAAAATTCACGGCCAGAAGCTGGTTTTGGGATTGCTGGCAATGATTGCGGGAGCGCCGTTTTTGCGGTTGCTGATGCGGCATGTGCTGGTTCACGGCGACTTCGCGGCTTTCGCGCTGATGCCGTGCCGGCCCGACTCTCGTTGTATGGGAGCATTGAGCGCCTATCTGGTGCGGCGTCCCGGATTTTGGAATCAACTCAAGGCGCGCCGCCGGCTGTTGTGGGCGGCGGGAGGAATTCTTTTCCCCGGCGTCGTCTTCATCAACTACACGCACTACGAGCCGCTGTCTTTGGCGATGACAACCTGGGGCTACTCGTGGCTTGCTCTTTTTTATGCATATTGTCTGCTGGCCGCCGTGAGTTCATCCGCCGGAGTTTGGCACGGATTGTTATGCAACGCCGGGCTGATGCGTCTGGGCACGCTGGCGTATTGCACTTATCTGTTGCACTATCCCCTTATCCAGGCGGGAAGACGGCTGCTCTACGGGACGATTCCCAGGCACCCGGAAATCGCCTATGCGGGCGGCGCATTCGCGGCGGTTATGCTCACGCTGGCGATTGCGACGCTATCCTGGCGGTTCTTCGAGAAGCCGATGATTCGACGCGGGCATCGGTATCGATATTTTTGAAACGGGACAATGCATTTTTCGCGAGTATTGGGAAGCTGGCTCATAGGTAGTGGTGCAGTCTCGCGTACTCGTCAGGCCGGTTAGGCGGGAGATCCTTCGCTCCGACTGAAAAGCGGCTTCGCTCAGGATGACAAATTCGTGTAAAGGCCAAACTGCACGAGTGCCCATTAACGGCTTGGGAAGGGCACGGCTTCAGCCGTGCCGCCACGAGCGCGCCAAGGACGCGGGGCTTTAGCCTCTGAGGTATCGGCAGGCGCACTGCGCAAGTTCATTACAAGATAGCTTTTCAATGCCCTCCCTTCGCGACTACGACCGTGTGAACAATCAAGTTCGTAAATTTCGCTGGAGCGGCGCGGCTGCCGTTCTGCTGGCTGTGATCGCTGTTGTCCGCATTGTTTCGAGCTACTCGAACACGGCGCAAGCATTCGATGAGCCGTATCACGTCGCGGCGGCGATCGAACTGTTGGACAAGGGCACCTACACCCTCGATCCTGTCCACCCACCGCTGACCCGCATCTTCATTGGCGTTCCGCTTTATCTGGCGGGAGCGCGCCTTCCAATTCTGCCGTTATCCGACGCTCACGACGCCTGCACCGTGGGAAACGCCATTCTCAATCGCTCGGGAAAATACTCGCGAAATCTTATGCTGGCGCGGGTTGGGGTTATTCCGTTTTTTCTGTTGGGATGCGCGGTCGTCTTTTTTTGGACGAGACGAGAGTTCGGAGATTTCGCGGCCGCCGTGGCAGTCGGGCTTTTCACAACGGTCCCGCCGGTGCTGGCGTTTTCGAGCATTGCTTATACCGACATCGTGGCCGGATGCACCCAGGCGTTGGGGTGCTGGGCGTTCGTGTTGTGGCTCAAGAAGATCGACTGGAGATCGACGGTATGGCTGGGACTCGCCATAGGTCTAGCGATCCTGGCAAAAGCCACGACCTATCTTTTCCTTCCGGCATGCGGAGCCAGCATTGTTGTTCTGAAATTGGTGGTCTCGAGGAAAATGCCGGATGCTAAAAATTACAAGCGCTCGGCGAAGCAAATAGCCGCAGCTGTTGCGATTGCAATGGCGCTGCTGTGGGCGGGCTATGGGTTTGCCATAGGGCGTGTGCAGCAGAGCATGCAACTTTCGCCGGATTCCATGCCCTCGTTTCAACATTTTCCAGCGTTCGTGGGAAGAATCAGCCGTGACTTCATACGGGCAAATCCGGCGGTGCCCGCGCCGGCGCTGATTCGGGGGATGGCGATCGCGTGGGTTATGAACAAGGCGCATCCCTCGGCCTATCTGCTCGGCCGAACGAAGCCGGGTGGTTATTGGTATTTTTTTCTGGTCGTGCTGGCGCTTAAGTCGCCGATTCCGTTCCTTCTGCTCGTAGCCGTCGGCTTGGTTTCCTTTAAGCGATTGGCTCGGGAAAAACGCTGGGCCGCGATGGCGCCGGCGGCGTGCGTCCTCGCAATTTTGCTGGTGACGATGCCAGTCTCGCTGAATGCCGGAGTGCGGCACGTGCTGGTGGTGTACCCGCTGCTGGCGATTGTGGCCGGATGCGGCTGCTCCTATCTTTGGCATCTGCAAGGGCGTGGAAGAACGTGGGGAAGATTGTTGCTAGTGGTGTTGCTGCTTTGGCAAGGCGTTTCATCGCTGCGCGCGAGCGGCGATTACCTGGCTTACTTCAACGAGTTCGCGGAGAAAGATCCTGGGAAAGTTTTGATCGGAGGCTGCGATCTTGACTGCGGCCAGGATTTGTTTCGTTTGTCGCGGGAGCTGCGCGCGAGGCATATTTCACATGTTAGCCTCGCGCTTTGGACCAGCGCGGATGTGAGTAAGATGCGGCTGCCGGAGTTTAAAGTTCCCGAGCCTCACCAACCGGTAACGGGTTGGTTCGCCATCAGTCTGCGGGCGCGGCTCGGGGAAGTGTTTCATAGCCCTTACCCGGCCGACTCTTTCTTCTGGCTCGATCGCTATCAGCCGGTGGACCATGTGGGCAAGACGATTCTGCTTTACTACATTCCAGAGGGAGTGAAAGGTGAATCTCGCATCCGACACCGGTCAAAAAGGGCTTACTACCTGCCAGTGTCCTACTTCGGAAAGCAAAAGCTCTTAACCGCAAAGGACGCGAAGGACTCGCAAAGGTCGCGAAAAGAAGCCCAATCGAGATTAGGACACCACTTCCTACGTACCCATACGCGCCCGCTTTTATGTGTGAGAGACTAACCGCGAATCGAAACCAGCGAATCAAAAAACCGAGGTCCCGATGCATAAAGTTGGCAGCGTTACGATTTCAACTCCGACTGCGCGGCCTGTCCTGGTGCAGTCGCGACGCCGCAGCCGGAGAACGCGATTGGCGATTTCGCTTGCATACGTTTGTTTGCTTGGCGGCGCTTCCGTGCGCCTTTATCGCAAACCGATCTACAGTATGGATTCGATTCAATACATGGGCAATGCGCTGCTCATGGAGGAACGCGACCCGGCGCGAATTCACCAGCGGGTCTATGCCGAAGTGCGGCGATTCGTTCCAGCAGCCGATCGCGACAACTTGCTGGGGCACAGAGCCGATGCGCCCGATGACCAGAACAAGTCCCGCCAGCAACGCGCCGCGAACTCTGGAGCGTTTGCGGAATTTCTGCCGCTGTTTGCGATTCGTCCTTTATACAATCAGACGCTTTGGCTGGTGAGCAAAACCGGGCTGGGCCTGGTGCGAGCCGGTCTTCTTCTTTCCTTGGCGCCCTATTTTCTTTTGGGAATCCTGGTTTTTGTGTGGTTGGGAAAATACATGAGCCCGTGGCTTACGCTGGGGTTTTCGACTTTACTTATGATTACGCCGCCCCTGATGAGTATGGGACGGGAAACCACGGCCGATCCGCTGGCTACGCTGGTGGCATTCGCCTCGTTGTATTTGATCTTTGAGAAGCGGCGGCTGTTGCCCGGGATCGTTTTGCTTTTGGCATCCATTTATTTCCGCACTGACTTTGTAGCGCTTGCGGGGCCGGTGCTGGCGGTGTGTTGGCTGGAGCGTCGCGTCGATTGGTGGGAGGCTGCGGTGCTGGGAATGCTGGCGGTTGCGTCGGTCTTATGCATCAACCACTTCGCCGGAGATTATGGGATCGGAATGCTTTACTACCGCAATTTTTCGGGAGTTCCAATTACGCCCGGAGAGATGACCATGCACTGGACGGCAAGCGGTTATATTTCGGCGTTTCGATCTGGAATCACGCTAATGATGGAGAGTTTCTTCCTGCCGTTTCTAATGCTGGGGATGGCCGGCCTGGTTGTGAAACGCATGCGGGGACTGTTTGCCGTGACACTCGCGTATGTCTTGCTGCATTTCATGGTGTTGCCGAACTGGCAGGAGCGCTGGTTTGGAGTTTTCTATCTCTCGATGGCAGTGTGCGCCGCGACCGTAATGGGAGCGGCGGAGGCTGGCCGTTTCGACGGCGCGCACGAGCAACGAATCGTCTGACAGACGATCATGCGCAGTCGAAGGATCCGCGGTGCCGCGACGCAATCCGCAAGGCCGCCGAGGCTCCGTCCCCGCCGCCTAAACCACAAAATACTTCGCGCCCGGATGATGGACTATTAGCGCCGAGGTGCTCTGCTCCGGCTCCAGCAAAAAGCCCGAAGTCAACCGCACCCCAACGTTCTCCTCAGGCTTGAGCAGTGTAAATAATTTCGTTTGATCCTCCAGGTTCGGGCATGCAGGATATCCAAACGAATATCTCGAGCCGCGATATTTCTGGTGGAACAAATCGCGAATCGCAGGCGCGTCCTCGGCGGCGATGCTCAGCTCCTCGCGCATTGTCTTGTGATGCAACTCCGCCAGCGCTTCGGCAGTCTCCACGCTCAGCCCGTGCAAATACAAATATTTTGTATACTCCCCGCCCTCGAACAACTTTTGGGTTTCAACCGATGCCTTTGCGCCAATCGTGACCAGCGAAAAACCGATCACGTCCATCTTGCCCGATGCCTTCGCAGCAAAGAAATCGGATATACACAGCCGCCGGCCCTCGCGCTGCCGGGGAAAAGTAAATCGCAACAACTCGCGTTCTGCCGTTCCTGTCATCCCGCCCGCAGCGGTACGGTCCGAAGGATCGGCCTGCGAAGTCGGGGCACCTGCTGTTGTTCCCGCGGCTTCATACACCACCACATCGTTTCCATCGCTCTGGCAGGGAAAATATCCGTACACAACTTTTGGGTCAAACAGCTCTGTCGCGGCAACTTCCTCTTCCAACCTCCGCTTGATTGGGCGAAATTTGTCCTCGACGAGCCGCACATAATCTGCCTGCGATGCCGTCTTCAACTGCCACTGATTCTTAAACAACGCAGTCTCGTTGATGTATGGAAAAACCTCGCGGACATCGTAACGCTTCACTCGCACACCCCAGAACGGAGGCTCGGGAATATTCGGGGCGTCCGTTACCGCAGCGCTCCGCTCCGCAAACACCGGGCCGGTTTCCTCATCCACCGCCGCGGCCTTCGCGTACTCTTTCACGGTCCGCCCATCGCGCAGCCGCGTTTCTCGCGCTCCATTCTCGGTGACCAAATCTTCCATCACATGCAGTCCCGCAAAAGCATCTTCGGCATAAAACACGGCGTTTGCGTACTCGCGCCGCAAATCGTCTTCCACATATTTGCGGGTGAGAGCGGCTCCGCCGCAAATCACGGGAAACTCCAGTTTCTGCCGCTGCAAATCCTGGATAACGTACTTCATTTCCAGGGTCGATTTCACCAGCAGCCCGCTCAATCCGATCGCGTCCGCGCCGTGCTCCTGCGCCGCGCCGATGATCTTGTCACCCGGCTGCTTGATGCCGAGATTTACGACCTTGAAGCCGTTGTTCGACAAAATAATATCCACCAGATTTTTCCCGATGTCGTGGACATCGCCCTTCACCGTTGCCAGCACAATGGTGCCTTTCTGCGACCCGCCCTCTTTCTTCTCCATCTTTGGCTCGAGATATGCGACGGCCTGCTTCATCACTCCGGCCGAATCCAGGACGGAAGGTAATTGCATTTTGCGCGCGCCAAATAAATCGCCTACGGTTTTCATCCCGTCGAGCAAAACCGTATTGATTAATTCCAGAGCGGAGTAATTTGCCAGAGCCTCTTCCAGCAATTCCTCCAGCGATTTCTTGCCCGCACCTTCGCCGACGGATTTCTCTCCGTTGATGATGGCGAACTTGAGTTTGTCCTCGACCGACAATGAATCCACATGCGCGGTCGTCGACGCCGCCGGCTTGCCCTTTATCCCGGCGAAATGATTCATGTAGTTTTGCAGCGGATCGCCATTGGATTCGTCGCGGAAAATCAACTTGCGCGCCAGATCCACTTCTTCCTGCGGAATCTTATACAGCGGATAAATCTTCGTGTAATTCACGATGGCCATATCCAGCCCGCGGTTGACGGCCTCGTGCATAAAAACAGAATTCAGCACCCGCCGCGGATAGGCATTTAGCCCGAACGAAATATTGCTTACCCCGAGAATCGTTTTAACGTCAGGCAGTTCTTTCTTGATCTTTTCCACGGCCTTCAAGGTCTCGATCCCAGCGCTCCGGTATTCATCCTGCCCGGTCGAGATGGGCAAAGTGAGGGCGTCGAAAATCAGATCCGTTCCATCCAGCCCATACTTTTTCGTTGCCAGATCGAAAATCCGGCGGGCAATTTCGGCCTTCTTTTCCGCCGTCAGCGCCATTCCGTCTTCATCGATGGTCAGGGCAATCACCGCCGCGCCATACCGTTTCGCCATCGGCAGCACCAGTGACGTGCGCTTCTCTCCATCTTCCAAATTGATCGAATTAATAATGGCCCGCCCTGGAATCCGTTTCAGCGCCTCTTCCACCACGTCCGCCTCGGTGGAATCGACCAGGATTGGGGCCGGAACCCGAGTCGCAATTCTTTCAAGAATTGACGAGATGTAACCTTTTTCATCCTCGCCGACTATCGCGCAGCACAAATCGAGCATATGCGACCCGTCATTTACCAATTTCTTAGCCAGCGCCAAAATGTCGTCGTACTTTTTCCCTCGCACCAGGTCCCGAAAATGTTCCACCCTCGTCGTCGTATTCAATTCCTCGGCGACGATCAGGGGTTTCGGCTCGAGGTCGAGAGGAACGGTGGTGTAGGCGCTCGAGGCTGCGCCCACGCGCTTAACCTCACGCCGAGCCGGTTCCGCGCGGAAAACCGCGTCCACCACGGCTTTCAGGTGAGCTGGCGTGGTGCCGCAGCAGCCGCCAACAATGCGCACGCCGTAATCGACGACAAAATGTTTGTGAAAATCCGCCAACTCCCCGGGTGTCAGTTTGTAGACGGCATGCCCGCCTTCGTTGTGGGGAAGGCCGGCATTCGGGAGGACGGAGATTTCCTTTGTGGAGTTCAGCGCGAGATAGCGGACCGCATCGTTCATCTCCTTGGGCCCGGTCGCGCAGTTCAGGCCGAGGATGTCCACATCGAACGGTTCGAGCGCGGTCAGAGCCGCTCCAATTTCCGTGCCCAGCAGCATCGTGCCGCTTTCCTGCAGCGTGACTTGCACGGCAACGGGCAGGCGCTTGCCGGCTTTTTTCATGGCATCGAGCACGCCGATGGTTGCGATTTTCGCCTGCAATAGATCCTGGCAGGTCTCGATGAGCAGCAGATCGACTCCGCCTTCAATCAACGCCGACGCTTGTTCTTCATAGGCCGCAGCCATAGCCTCGAAGCCGATGTGTCCGAGCGACGGCAGTTTGGTTGTCGGCCCCATGGACCCCGCGACAAATCTCGGACGTGCCTTAGTGGAGAATTCCCGCGCCACTTCCCGCGCCAGTTGCGCGGCTTTTACGTTGATCTCGCGCACGCGGTCAGCCAGTTCAAATTCCGCCAGCACAATGCGCGACCCGCCGAAGGTGTTGGTTTCGACGATGTCGCATCCAACGCCGAAAAAATCGGCGTGAATATCCCGAATAATGTCAGGACGGCTCAACACCAACACTTCGCTGCAATTCTCCTTGCCCCAATAATCGTCGAGGGTGGGATTGCGCGACTGAATGTTGGTGCCCATTGCGCCGTCGTAAACGACGACGCGGTCCTTTACGGTCTGTAGGAAGTCAGCCATCGTTGCAGCTCTTAGCTCTTAGCTCTTAGCTCTTAGCTCTTAGCCTTTAGCTCTTAGCCTTTAAGTCTTAGCCTTTAGCCCTTAGCTTTGTCTTCGCCCGGTACTCGGCGGCAAATATTAGGAAGTCATTTCATTGATAATCCGACGCGGAGTCATAAGCAACTCAGGGGCTAAAGCCCGCGTCATTTGTTGTCCCTTGACGGCACGACTGAACGTCGTGCCCTTCCCGAACCATCTGTAGAAGCTTCCCGGTACTGAAACTGCAAGTACAAACGCCGGCCCCCAAGGACCGGCGTGTGATTTCGAACTCTTTTCGAGCTTAACTCCCCGCAACCATCTCCTTGGGAGCGCCGCCATCCACGTCGGCCTGATTGAATACTACATTCGCTCCCATATGCGCTGGCCGGGCGGCCAGCATTTGCTCCTTGCGGTAAACCAAAGTGCTGGCGTTGAACGTCGCCAGCTCAAATCCGTGCCCGTGCGTGATGGCGTCGGTGGGGCAAGCCTCTACGCAGTATCCGCAAAAAATGCAGCGGTTGTAATCGATGTTGTAGACCTTGGCGTAGCGCTCGGCGCCGCTGACGCGGTTCTTTTCGGTGTTGTCGGCCGCCTCGATATAGATGCAATTGGAGGGACAATTGGCCGCGCAGAGAAAACAGGCGACGCATTTTTCCAGGCCGTTCTCGTCGCGCTGCAAAACGTGCGCGCCGCGGAAACGGGCTTCAATGCGCGCTCCGCGCAACGGACCCTTGCCGTCGGGATAATTTTCCACGGTCGTGGGCTTGAACATCTCCATGAAGGTGATGCTCATGCCTTTGGCGATGGCGGCGATGTTTTTCAGGACCGGCATGCAGTTCTAGTATACCGAAAGGGAAGGGATCGCATGGAGCACTGGGTGTTGAGTCCGGCACGCGCTCTCCGGAGTCCCAAGATGGGCTTGATCTATTCGCTCTGTGCGGCTGGGCCAACGCAATTTTCTTGACTCGTCCATGGCCCGGGTCTACAAAGGCGACTCAGGAACGCAAAGTCAGGAACGAAAACGCAGGAAAGGAGAACGAACATGGGAGCACAACCGATGCCACTCTCCCCGCCGCTAAGCCGGGGAGGGGATATCGAATATAAAGCATTTGCCCGCGTCTTTGACGAAGGTCCGGCGGCGGTCATTATGCTGATCGCAACCTGCTACTACCCAACCTCGGGCTACAGTATTTACTTTGAGCCGGGGCGGGGACTGCACGAATTCGAACTCCTGGAAAAACCTCCAAGCGGAATTTTCAATCCGCTGGTGACTTACAATTCGACGAGCTGGTCGACGGGACAGCGCCTTGCCGATCCTCCGGCCGACGTTGTCGTCACCGACGCCTACGGCCAACACACGGTCGAAGTCGAACCTTGGATTTAATTGCTTGGATTTAGCAGCCTGGATTTAGTAGCCGGAATTTAGAGTTTGCCGCCCAACAGTCGCGGCAAATGTATTCCGCAACCTCCCTTCTTGCCCTGCCTTGCGAGGAAATCCAAGAGCAGGGCGTCTTTTTGTTTGCCGCAGATCGCGCGCTGCAAGCACCCGCCAATTAACCTTCTTTTAACAATCGGGCAACAAATTTGAAATATTCGGAAGGTATATTTTTTAAGCCCGTGCAACAGCCCCAACTTTCTCGTCAAAAAACCCGGCGTTTGCTCATCAGGGCGGAGGAAAAGAATTATGCTCGATCGACTGAAGATCTCAGAAGCCCCCAGGAGGACGATGGCACTGCTGCTGGCGCTGACCATTGCCGTGGGACCAACCGCCGCGCCCGCTTTCGCGGCCTCAAAACCGGTAAGGCAAGGCAGGAAACATCCGGCGACCGCAACTCCGATTCAGCATCTGGTTGTAATTTTTAACGAGAACGTTTCGTTCGACCACTATTTTGGAACCTATCCCAACGCCACTAATCCTCCGGGCGAAAGCAAATTCAGAGCGGCGCCGAATACGCCTACGGTAAATGGACTGGGCAATGCCCTGTTGAACGCAAACCCGAACCTCAACCCTGCGAACGGCGCCGGCGCCACGAATCCTTTTCGGCTTGATCCTTCGCAAGCCTACACCGCCGACCAGGACCATTCTTACACTCCGGAGCAGCAGGCCTTCGACATGGGTCTGATGGATCTGTTTCCGCTCTATACGGGCACTGCCGGCCCTCCGCCATCTGGTTCCGGCCCGTCGCAGACAAACGGGTTGGTCATGGGCTACTACGATGGAAACACCGTAACTGCAATGTGGAACTACGCGCAATTCTTCGCGCTGAACGACAATTCGTTCGGCAGTACGTTCGGCCCATCGACGCCGGGCGTAATCAATCTTGTGTCGGGCCAAACCAATGGCGTTGTCGCCACGCTGAACGGCACCGGAGATGAAGTGAACGGCGGTCCAGACGGCTCGTTGACCATGATTGGCGACGCCGACCCGATCGGCGACGTTTGCTCTTCGTCGACTCGAGCGCAGGGAACGATGGGAAGCCAGAACATTGGAACGCTTCTCTCGAATGCCGGCGTAACCTGGGGCGGTTTTATGGGCGGCTTTAACTTGTCCCTTGTGAATTTCAACGGTACCACGGGATGTTCGCGCAGCACTACCTCAGCGATCACGGGCGTCACGGAGAACGATTACACGCCGCACCATTCGCTGTTTGCGTATTGGCCATCGACGGCGAACCCGGCTCATACCCGGCCGGCTTCGCTGTTGGAAATCGGCAATCCCGGACCCGCGAATCATCAATACGACATTCAGGATTTCTATGAAGCCGCGGCGGGCGGAAATCTTCCCGCAGTCAGCTTCCTGAAAGCTCCGTCGTATCAGGACGCTCACGCGGGATACTCCGATCCTCTGGACGAACAAACGTTCGTCGTAAACACGATCAACCTGCTGGAATCGCTTCCGACCTGGAGCAGCACCGCAGTAGTAATCATGTATGACGATTCCGATGGATGGTACGACCACCAGATGGGGCCGATTGTGAATACGTCAACCGGACCCTCCGACGCCCTCACCGGTCCGGGGGCTTGCGGTACGGCTGCAATGTCGCTGCCGGGCTATAATCCCACGGCCAATCCTCACGCGCTGGGCCGCTGCGGATATGGTCCTAGATTGCCGATGCTGGTTATCTCGCCGTGGGCACGGCTGAATTTTGTCGACCATACGGTAACCGATCAGACTTCGGTAATCCATTTCATCGAAGACAATTGGCTCGGCGGCGAACGCATCGGCCAGGGCTCGTTCGACGCTATTTCCAACTCCATCGCTCAGATGTTCAACTTCATGAAGATCCGACCCAATGGGACGCTGTTCTTGAATCCGACGACCGGCGAGAAAGAACCGTAGAGGGCGGATTACGCCTTACTGGTAAACGACGGGCATGCGAACTAGACCTTCGCATGCCCGTTTACTATGCTTGCAGTGCAGGTTTTGGGATCGCGAGTAGTGCGCCTCAGAACTCGGGGATCTCATAGCCCGTTGGCGTCATCCCGAAGTCCCGCGCTTTCACCAGCGGGACGAGGGATCTCCCCTGCTGAACGAGAACGATTGCTTAAGTTGCAATGTCATCGAAGGAGTGAACCATAAGTGTCGCTGACTCGACGAGCGTTTCTTCAGCGCGGCGGAATGCTGACCGCGACTCTGGCATTGCCGCAAGGGGTTCGTCCTGCGCAACAGCCCGCGCCTAAATTTCGCACCAACTTGAATGCCGCTGCGCTGGCGCAGTTTGTTGATCCCCTTCCGATACCGGAAATCGCGCAACCCGTCGATCATCGTCCCAGCCCTGAGAACGCGGCGTTGAAGTTGCCTTATTACAGAATTCCGATGCGGCCAATCGAAAGCAGACTCCACCGCGACTTGAAGCCGACGCGCCTGTGGGCCTACGGGTCGAGTTCGCCGGGACCGACCTTTGAAGTGAGAAGCGGCGAAGGAATTTTGGTGGAGTGGGCCAACGAACTTCCAACCCAACATTTTCTGCCTATAGATCACACCATCCACGGCGCGGAGGCGGACAAGCCTGAAGTGCGGGCTGTGGTACATCTGCACGGAGCGAAAGCGCCGGCCGATAGCGATGGCTATCCCGATAAGTGGTACGTTCCGGGCAAGTCCGCGACCTATTATTATCCCAACCGGCAGGATGCGGCGATGCTGTGGTACCACGATCATGCGCTGGGGATTAACCGGCTGAATATTTTCGCTGGATTGCTTGGCGTCTATCTGGTGAGGGATGAATTCGAAGATTCGCTGAACTTGCCTCGGGGAAAATATGAAATCCCGCTGGTTTTATACGACCGAATCTTCGATCTCGAAAGCCAGTTGAATTATCCGGTGTCTGGGAAACCGAACTCGCCGTGGACGCCGGAAGTTTTCGGGGACGCGCTGCTGGTCAACGGGAAGGTGTTTCCGTATCTCGAAGTCGAGGCGCGCGCCTATCGCTTCCGCGTGCTGAACGGCGCCAATGGCCGCTTCTTTCATTTGTCGCTTTCCAACGGAGGAGGTTTTCACCAGATTGGCACGGACCAGGGCTTGCTCTCTGCGCCGGTTGAACTCCAGCGAATCGTCTTAGCGCCGGCAGAGCGGGCCGACCTCATCGTCGATTTTTCTGGCCGCGCTGGGGAGCGAATTGTTCTTAAGAACGACGGCTTCAACGTAATGCAATTTCGCGTGCGGCAAAACGATAAGAACGATCAGAATGTGTCCGCCAAAAATTCGAAAAAAGCGACGCGCGGAGCGGCGGTCGTGCCCTCGACGTTGCGGCCAATGCAGAAAATCCCCGAAGCCGCCGCGGTTAAAACTCGCGAGCTAACCCTGGTTGAGGTTGACGATCTGGTGCAGCGCCCCGTCACAATGCTGCTGAACAATACTCACTGGAATATGCCGGTCACCGAAAATCCAGTTCTCGACTCCACGGAGATATGGAGTTTCATCAATCTGACCGACGACTCGCATCCGATTCATCTGCACCTGGTTCGCTTCCAAATTCTTGATCGCCGTAGCATCGATCCCGCAGCCTATTGGGCGACCGGCAAGCTGAAATACTTCGGCCTAGCGGTCCCTCCCGACCCCAGCGAAGCGGGATGGAAAGATACGGTCCGGGCCGAACCCGCGATGGTGACTCGCATCATCATCCGCTTCGAGGGATACACCGGCCGCTACGTTTGGCATTGCCACATCCTCGAACATGAAGACAACGAGATGATGCGGCCTTATGACGTGATTGCGGCGAAGTAAAGTTTGGGCTAGACGGAGAATCGTGGGTCTCGCAAAGACTATACCTTGGCACTCTCGGTCACGGAGAGCTGCGGTGTTATCGAGCCGCAGAGGCCAGAGGCGAGGATTGCGCTCTTGGTTTAACTTTTTCCGCGGCGCCGTTGCGGGAGGCAATGCGAAGGTCATAATCGTTTTGAAGATTGAGCCAGAACTGGGCTGGCAAACCGAAATACCTTCCGAGGCGGAGCGCAGTGTCGGCACTGATGGCGCGCTCTCCGCGCACGACTTCGTAAATGCCGGAGAAGTGCAGAGCCTTGGCGAGCGCATAGGCGCTCACTCCCATGGGGTCCATGAATTCAGTCTTCAGGATTTCTCCGGGAGGGATGGCGAATATCTTTCTCTGTTTCTGCGAGTTGGCCATGCCTCGCTCCTAGTCTCGGGCCCGGTCCTGCGCTTGTGTGCCATGGCTTCCCGTCGGCCGCTTGCTCGATCTGGCGCGCCTGGTTCTTGCCCCGGAAAGGTTGATGGCGGAATGCACCATGTAGGCCGAGCGGGTCGTTCCCGCCTAATTTGCCAGTTGATTGATTCTTTCGAGTTGCTTCTCGCGCGCAGTGATGTTGATGCGAACGGTGCGGTCGGTGTGGGGCTCGACATGGACAAGGAACGCCACAGCATCTTTTCTTGCGGGATCGTCGACCAAGTCGTCCAATGCCGAGGGGGTGGGGATGATGTCGCCGTCTTCGACCATGCCCGCAATGTGAAGCGCGAGCGCTTCGGAGGCCATACGGTGCGCCTCGTCCAGAGTCTTGCCGGCGGTAATGCAGCCAGGAAAGTCCGGGAAGCTTACTCCGAAATCAGAATCCCGATTTTTGTGGAGACAGGCAATGTAGTCCATAATTTCGCTCCGCTTGAAACGGCAGCATCATCGCAGCTTGATTACGGCTTGCCTCTCGATGCTCTTCAGGGTGCCGATCGGTATGTCCCTTTTCGGGTGCGGTACGGTCACACGGCCTTTGTTCGTGGGATGCTTGAACTGCCTGATGGCTGCCCGTTTGTTTATAGGAAGTGTCCCCATGCCTAGTTTACGGTATGATGAGTCGCCGTGCGAAATGGCGCAGACTATAAGCGAAACCCGGACGAAGGACGCAACGCCTTTCTTGCGATGGGCGGGTAGCAAGCGCAGCCTGCTGCCGATCTTACGAGGCTTTTGGAGGAAAAAGCACCAGCGCTACGTTGAGCCTTTTGCCGGTTCAGCGTGCCTGTTTTTTGCTCTCAAGCCACCGAAAGCAATTCTTGGGGACCTGAACCCAGAGCTCATCGCCACTTACGTTGAGGTCAAGTACCGAATCGACGCCGTGCTGAAAGCGTTGAGGGCTCTGAATCCCGGAAACAGGCAGGAATACGCCCGTCTCCGCGCAGTCAATATCGCGACCTTGACTCCTGCCGCGCGTGCAGCACGGTTCATCTACTTAAACCGGTTTTGTTTCAACGGTATTTACCGTACTAACCTCCTCGGGCAATTCAACGTTCCATACAGCGGCAATCGTTGCGGCAATCTGCCGAAAGATGAGAACTTTCGAGGGTGCAGCCACCGACTCCGCAGCGCCCGCCTCGTCAACGGCGACTTCGAGAAGGTCTTGGCGCAGACGGCGAAGGGCGATCTTGTTTATATGGATCCCCCCTTCGCCGTCCGCGCGAGACGCATATTTCGCGAATATGACCCGAGCACATTTACCCATCAGGATATTTCACGACTGCGATCGTGGATGGAACGACTCGACGCAGCGCGTATAACCTTTGTTGTGAGCTATGCCGAGTCCGACGAGGCGGATGTTCTTCGTAGGGGATTTTCGCACGAAGTCGTTTCCGTGCGGCGGCACATCGCAGGATTTGCCGCTCACAGGGCATTGACGAACGAGCTGTTAATTTCAAATATCTGAAGGCACACCGCAATGCCGACATTGAAGCCCTTGCAACACATGATTCCTCAGGTCATTCCTGCCGGAGAGCTGCGTCACTTAATCCCCGAGGAGATAAAGCCGAGCAGCAATAACCCCCGACATCTGTTCGACGTGGATCAACTGTTGGAGCTTAAAAAGAATATCGCCGAGCATGGCGTGTTGGTTCCGATTACTGTCTATCAAGCTAAAGGGCAGGCAAAATTTTCTATTCTCGACGGCGAGCGGAGGTATCGTTGCGTCCTTGAGTTAAAAAAAGAGGGTCATAAGGGAAAAGACGGGGCCGAACTAAAGCTACCGGCCAATGTTGTGGAGCCGCCAACCAAGATTGCCGGGCTGCTTTACATGTTCTCCATACACAATTTTAGAGAAGCCTGGGAACTCATGCCTACAGCCCTAAGCCTGAAAATTGTTATGGAGGAGCTTGAGGAAAGAGACAATAAGGCGCTATCGAAGCTGACTGGGCTTAGCGAACCCCAGATCGAACGCTGCAAGAAGCTTCTTGCGTTTCCGGAACGTTTTCAGGAGCTGTCGCTCGATCCGGATCCGAAAACCAGAATTCCTTCAAATTTCTGGATTGAAGCACTCCCTGTGATTGATCTGGCACTCGAGACGATACCGACCGTAGAGAAACTCGGGCGAGATCGGGCCACAGACAAACTCGTTGAAAAATATCGCGAACGTAAGATCAAGAGCGTTATCCACTTCCGTCGAATCATGGAGAGTTACGACCTCACGGAAGACGAGCCAGCCACCCGGGCCAAAGTCGTTCGCAGGCTGGAGGAGTTCTTCCTTAATCCTAAGCTAGAAACGCGGGAAGGCTTCGACGAATTCGTTGTCGAGAAAAAGCGCGTTCAGAGTGCTCTTGCCGCCTGTGATGGATTCATTGCGCAACTCCGCCGGTTTAAGCTGAAATACACCACCGATGATGAAGAGCGGCAAAGTCTGCGAAAAGCGCTTCGCGACGTGCAGGAATATTGCAAGAGCTTGGAACAAGCCCTTGCAGGAGAAGAAGACCCAGAGGCGCCACACGATTGACTATGTGGCTGACGATGCAGAGCGTATTGGCCGCATTGCGGTTTCACGATTACAAGCCGAAACCTCTCACTTATCTATCGGCTAGCAGGTGGATTAAGCAATTCGAAAAACAAGACCGCACGCTAGCCGCGGCCATGCTTGAAAAGGTCATCTACATTTCTGAATCACAGACTCGTGAGATCCTAGTTAAACAGAACGCTGCGCTGATGAAACGACTGCTCGCGGCGGGACTACCGCCTAAAAAGCTTATTTATGTGCAGGTTCACGACGCTGGCAGTAGCAGCCCTGTGATGCTGAACCTGCTCCGAGACTCGGCGGGATTGGAGCGATTGGGCTGCAAATTTGTGGACGCGCGCGACTCGCTGCGACTGAACAAAACCATGAATGAAGTCGGGGTCGGGGCCCTCATCTATGTCGATGACTTCATTGGGACTGGGAACCAGTTCTGTAAAGAGCGCGATTTTGCAGCTCAAAGCTTCGTCGGAACGTTTTCGGAGTTTTTACTTGCACCGAGCATCTGCGAGGAAGCTTTCTACCCAATCAGCGAACGAGGAATAGAAGCCTTCACTGGTCACGTACACTCAAAGGCCGAACGACCTCTCCATGAGAACTCAAGTTTCTTCGAGAGAGATGACAAGGAGCGAATGGAACTTGTCTGCAAGGGCGTCAATTCTAAATTCGGGCTCGGGTATCAGAAGCTTGCCACAATGGTAGTGCTCTACCGCAACGCTCCGAATACAGTTCCGGCCATATTCCGCGGTAGCCTAAATCAAAAGCCGTTCTTTGGGATATTCCCGAGATGGAAAGACTTGCCCATCCGCAAAATAGGGCAGTGACTGACAGAGACGGATATTCATGCATCACCAATCATTGACGCCGAAAACCGGCTCGGACAGGAGTGGCCATTCCACACGACCTAAATTCCTAGCTCCTTCGCCAGCGCCTTCCACTTTCCATCGACCAACGCCTTAGTCTTGGCGTCCATCACAATTTCATCGGGCCACGGCCGCGTAAAGCCTTCGGTCGCCCACTTCCGCGTCGCGTCGACGCCCATTTTCGAGCCGTAGTTGGCGAGGCGGGCTGGCGTGGTCGAGCGAGTCGACGGGGCCCAGCGTGAACTGGATATCGCGCTCGGGGTCGATGTGGTTGAGAACTTTCAGCGTCACCTCGGCGAGATCCTGCACGTCTACATCTTCGTCGACGACGATGATGACTTTCGTGAACATGGCCTGGCCGAGCGACCAGATGGCATTCATCACTTTACGGGCCTGGCCAGGATAGGATTTACGGATCGAGACGATCATTAAATTATGAAA
Organism: uncultured Acidobacteriota bacterium; assembly: GCA_963755225.1. Classification (GTDB taxonomy): domain Bacteria; phylum Acidobacteriota; class Terriglobia; order Terriglobales; family Acidobacteriaceae; genus Sulfotelmatobacter. The sequence goes on along the minus strand of CAVWJE010000016.1, from coordinate 211,244 downwards.
CACGCCTTCGATCGGTAGATTGATGTCGATCAATTCAGGAATGGTGAGGCGCATCAGAGGAAGGAAGACGCGTTCGACGGCCTTGCCCATGTATGCGTCCTCCATCGGCGGTTTGCCGACGATGGTGGTGGCGTAGATGGGATCTTTGCGGTGCGTGATGCATTGCACGTGGAAGACGGGATAGAGATCTTCGAGCGAGTAGAAGCCGGTGTGGTCGCCGAAGGGGCCCTCTGTGCGAAGTTCGTCGAGGTTGACATAGCCTTCCAGAACGATCTCGCTGGAGGCTGGAACTTCCAGATCGACCGTTTCGCACTTCACGAGTTCGACCGGGGCGGCGCGTAGGAAGCCGGCGATTAAATACTCCTCGACATCCGGAGGAGCGGGGACGATGGCGGAGAAGGTTACGGCCGGGTCGGTGCCGATTGCTACGGCGACTTCCATGCGGCCGGAGGGATGATTTTTGTCGGAGAGAACTTGGCCTCCGGAGGTGCGGGCCATTAGATCTACGGCTGCATCGTTCCCACTTCTCGCAAAAGATGCGAGAAGTGGGGCACCCTTTTTAGTGGTGGTTTCGGCAGTTCCGCTTCCGGCATTTCTTAGGGCTTGACGAAAATGTTCGGCAGCTACTTTCTGGCGTTGAGCATGGAAGCCAAGGGTAGTGGCGTCGTAGACCTGGAGCCGGTACATTCCCAGGTTTCGTTTGCCGGATTTTGGATCGCGCGTGATGACGCAGGGGAGCGTGATGAAGCGGCCGGCATCTTGCGGCCAGCATTGCAGGATAGGGAAGTCAAACAAGGAAAAATTGTCGTGTTTGATTACTTCTTTACAGGGGCCGGTGGGGACTGTCTTGGGGAAGAATTTTCCGGCTTCCGTCAAGAGCGGCAGCATTTTCAGTTTATCGAGGAAGCCCTGGGGGGATTTCACTTCGAGGAACATCTTGATGCGGTCGGCGAATTCATCGAATGACTTGACGCCAAGGGCGAGTTTCATGCGAGCGTCGGAGCCGAACTGATTGATCAGAAGTTGGGAGTTGGGATAGCCCTTTATGTTTTGAAAGAGAAGGGCTGGGCCGCCGGGTTTTTGTTGAGGGTTCCGCCTCGCTTCGCTTGGCTGGACGGCCGAGGCGGCCGTCGCTACTTGGTTTGAGAAGAGGCCGGCGCCTTTGCACACCCGGTCGGTAATTTCGGCGATTTCGAGGATGGGATCGACTTCAGTTTGAATGCGCTTCAGTTCGCCGGCGCGATCCAGCGCAGCGATCCATTGGCGGAGGTCGTCGAAGGGCAAAGGGGTCTCCTGAGAAGTGATGATTATACCGAGTTGCGGAGGGATCACTCGCTCAAGATTTAGTCGGATCGGGGGAAAGAGCAAGAACAAAAGCTTAAACACAGAGGATACAGAGGACCACGGAGGAACTGCTTTACAGTTTGTGGCGGAGCATGCTGATCACATCGTCGGAGGTGACGACGCCAACGAGTTTGTTGTGCGCGTCGATCACGGGCAGGGTAACGAGGTTGTACTTGTCGAAAAGTTCCGCAACCTTGTCGTCGCGCGTATTTTCCTGCGCGGAGACGAGAGGTTCTTGCGTCAGAGAAAGCATGGGAGTTCCGGGCTGCGCCAAGACGAGTTTTATTAATGGAACGGCGCCGGACAAAGTGCCGTGCGAGTCGACCAGGTAAATTGTGCTGACGGATTCGACACCGCCTTCGAATGCGCGCATGACGCCGATGGCATTCTCGACCGTGGCATTTACGGGCAGGGCAAGGAACTCGGTGGTCATGCGGCCGGCGGCGGTCTCTTCGCGGTGCTCGAGGAGTTCCACGACCTCCTGGCTGGCTTCGGGCTCCATCTGAACGAGGATTTGCTCGGTGCGGTCTTGCGATAAATCGCCGAGAAGATCGGCGGCGGCGTCGGGGTCCATCTCCGCGACGATATCGGCGGCGCGTTCGGAGTCCAGCGATTCGACAATCGACTTCTGGACCCTGGGATCGACTTCTTCCAGAGTTTCGGCGGCAACATCCTCATCGAGTGTGTTGAATACAGCCTCGCGCTCGTCGGGCGCGAGCTCGTTCGACAATGTCGGCGATGTCGGCGGGATGGAGCTTGGCCAGGCCGTCATGAGAGATTTTGAGTTTGATGCGGCGCGCGGGATCGGTCTCGATGAGGTCGACAAAACTCCACGGGATGGTGCGGGGCGGAATTTTCTGAAGCAGCAGGTCCAGAGCGGCCCGCGGGGCCAAGCCGCGAAGCAGGCGGCGAAGAGCGCCGCGGGCGCCGATATCGACAGACTGAACGCGCAGCACCGCGTGCGCCCCGGTTGCGTCAGTGAGAGAGTCGATTTGCAAATCGACATCGTTAACGCGCACAACCTTGCGTCCGTGAACATCGATGACTTGCTGATCCAAAAGATCGCGTTCGAGCAGGAAAAGTCCCTCGGCGCCGTTCGCGGCGGGCCAGTCCGAAGTGCCGGTGGAGGTGTGAATATTCACGTCAATGACGGAAACTGCGGAGAAGGGAAGCACGCGATTTCCGGATTTAGTCTTAACGATGAACGATGCGATGCGGCTGCGATCTTCCTGAGGGGCTAGCGTGACCTCGCGTACGCGTCCGGTCGCCGCGCCAGACGGGTCATAGACGGTGGCGCCGATCAGTTCGGAAAGAGGCAGCGATGTCATCCGGGTAGAGGATAGCGGAGTTTTGTTCGGGAGAGAAATGAAATTTGACACCGGGAAGAAAAACATTTTGCCACGGATTGGTACGGATTTGAACGGATTAAGAAAACGGGGAAGTTTTTCCACGGGGCAGGGAAACACAGAGGGTGCGCAAGAGATTGGAAATGGGCGGGAGCTGTCACTTCCGCAGGAGCAACTCGGAGAACTGAAAGACCCGGTCGATTGTGACGGCTGCAACCCCCGTTCCTATAACGGTGGCCATCTTGAAGGCAAGGCCTTTGAGCGCAGCTTTGTCTTTGGTGGTTCGCCAGACGATGGGCAGGTTCACGGCAGCGCTGGCCAGGGAAGTGAGCACGGTCGCGCTGCCGGCGAGGGCTGCGGTTATCTTGCCGTGCATTGCCATGGTGGCGGCAGCGGCGGTGGTGCTGGCGCTGCTGACCAGTCCGCCGAAAATGCCGGTTGCCAGCATGCCGTAATTGCCGAAATATCTCGTGAGCAAGGTTCCCAGAACTTGAATACAAACGAAGATCGTGCCGAACCATAGCACTTTTGTGAGCGAAACCGGCGAGGCGAGTTGGAGGGTGCCGGGAATCGGTTCTTCGATTCGGCGGTCCCGCCAAATCCAGATGCCTGCAACTACCGTCATCGCGAGCAGCGGCGCCAGGGTTGCCGTAAGTGAGGCCGGAGAAAAAATGGTCGCCAGAATGAAATTTCTAGCGAACATGGCAATAGTGGTCAACAGGCAGAGGGTGGTTGTCCTGCCGACCATTCCGGTTTCCCGCAGTCGGGCAGTCAATTCCGCGACCGTGGCGCTGCTATTCACTAATCCGCCGAAGACCGCGCCCAGATAAAGACCGCGTGTTCTGTAAACGCGGAGAAAGACGTAATTCACGAATCCGATTCCGGCGATGGCGATGACGCTGATCCAAGCATCGCGAGGATTGAAGAGTTGCCAGGGATCGAGATAGCGGTTGGGGAGCACCGGATAGATCACAAAGCCGATCAGGCCGAGCAAGACCGCGCTGCGAATTTCCGAGGGCTGCAAGCCGCCTGCAAAGCGGCTGAGTTCGGTTTTCCAGGCGAGAAGCATGGTCATTACAATCGCCGCCGCGACGGGAGTGAAGATATGACCGAGACCGACGAGCATGCCGAGCAGATAGTTCAGAATCAAGGCGGCGGAAGTGGTGATCTCGAGCGAGCGGTCGGAAAGAAGGCTGCGCGCGTTCATGGCAACGATCAGCAGGAACACTCCGGCCAACGCCGCGATAGCGACGCTTTGTCCGATCAGCGAAGCGAGCATGCCGAGCAGGGAAACGATGGCGAAGGTACGAACGCCTACGTCTTTGTTCGACCATTCTCGCTCCATCCCCACCAACATGCCGATGCCGATGGCCACAGCCATCTTCAAGGCGATGGGTGTGGCGGGGAAGCGCAGGGGATCCGTCTGCATTCCGTCGAAATTCCTCGCCGTTCAGATGCATCTTAATACATCGTAGAGGTCCTGATCTGCGCGTTAATTCAAGCGTGTATATTCGTGACGAGACTAATGTTGCGAAATCGAGAGTGAACAGTGACGTCGGAAGAAAATATTTTGGATTTGGCTCCGCCTCCGGCGGACGCGCGAGCGGCCTACGGCAGCGATGGCAATCAGTTTGCAGATTTACGGCTGCCGAAACAAAAGGGGCCGCTTCCGCTGGCGATTGTGATTCACGGCGGGTATTGGCGGGCAAAGTATGACCTGGCCTACATGGGGCATCTGTGTGCCGCGCTAGCGGGGAAAGGAATTGCGACCGCGAATCTGGAATACCGCCGGGTGGGAAATGCGGGCGGAGGATGGCCGGGAACGTTTGAGGATGTGCGGGCTGGGTATCAGTTTCTCAAGCAAAATTCGGGGAAATACGGATTCGACCCTGGGCGGATGCTGGCGATCGGGCATTCAGCCGGAGGCCAGCTTGCGTTATGTCTGGCGGCGCATGAGGCGGGCGTGAAAGCGGTTGTGTCCCTGGCGGGAGTGGTTGATTTGCATCGCGCGTATGCCCTGCACTTGAGCAACGACGCGGTCGTGGAGTTCCTCGGCGGCACGCCGGGCGAAGTGCCGGACCATTACCGGGAGGCCGATCCGATGAATCTGGCGATTTCGGCGCGGCAGTTTATGGTGCATGGAGCAACGGACGATACTGTTCCGCCCATGTTCAGCCGCGACTATGTTGGCGCGAAGACCAAGATGAAAGAGAACGTGTGCCTGGGAGAGATCGCGGGAGCGGGACATTTTGATTTGGTGGACCCGAGGTCAGGGGCTTGGAAAGAAGTGGAGAGGCTGGTGGGGGAAGCGGCGGGTTGAGGTTTTCGCATCGCGTAGGAAAAGCAGGTTTCTCCACTTCGCTTCCGTTCCCTGCGGGAACGGAATGCTCCGGTCGAAATGACAATGCTTAAACCACTCGAAATGACAGGGTCTAAGGGATAGCGGAAGCCGGAGTTTAGGATCCTGTGCGCTTTCTGATTGCGTCCTCCGTCTCTCTCGCCTGCCGGCGGATGTCCGTGGAAACATCCGGCAGGTCGCGCTCGTAGGGACGGATGGCGGGCAGATCGTCGAGTTGGCCGATGAGATAAAGGGCGCGCAGGGCTTCCCAGACCTGATCGGCCGCGGGATCAACCACGGCGACTTCGGCTCCGGAGGCGACGCTGGCTCCAGTGGCCATAACGAAGCGGATGCGGCCGGGGATGGGCGAGCGCAGTTCGACGGTTTGCGGATGGGCGGAGTTGGCGGGTGTAGTGGGCGCGATTTTTGCGACCAAACCATTTTGGTGAATAGCTGTCCCGGCTCGATCGGCATCGAGGATGCGGCCGGACTCTGGCGAAATAATTTGCGCGGGTTGCAGCAGAGCGAGGATCTGCGGACGGCCAGCGGCATCTCCGAAGCGGACCAGCGAGAGCGCGGCGTTGCCGCGAACCATCGGCGAGGAATCGGAGAGCATCTTCAGCAGAGTTTCGTGAAAGCCCGCGCCGGAAGTATCCTCGCCCATCACCCATGCATCGGTGTTGCGCACTTCTTCCACGGGATCGGACGCGAGTTGCACGAGACTCCGGATACCACTGTTTGGCGATTGGATCGTGACGGGTAATTCTCTCGCCGACTTGCACAAGAGCCTGCTGAATGTGGCGCGGCTTTTTCGTGTCGTGTAAATAGGCGTTCAATTGCTGGTCGGAGAGCTTGCGGCCGAACCAGGTGTTCCACCAGAAAAGGAACGGCATCAGGCAGATCAGCCAGGCGGTGAGAAAGAAGAGAAGTTTCTGGGCGCGGCTCATGCCGGGCTTGCGGGTTGCGGCGGGCGGCGCTGAATTTGGGATTGCAGACATGGGAAGAGCGTTTTCACCACAGAGTCACAGAGACACAGAGAAAACCTTCAGAATCAAAAAATCTCATGAGTACTTGGCAATGACACAGTTTGGCTTTCTTTGTGTCCTTTGCGCTTACCTTAGCGCGCTTTGCGGTTAAGAGCTTTCGAAGCATTTAACCGCGAAGGCCGCGAAGAAATGGCGCGAAGGTCGCGAAGAAATGCCGCCCGAAGCTGCTCCGCTACTAACTATTCTACGACGTCGGCGTCGAGCACGCGTTCCTGCTCGAGATAATGCGAGACAGCGTATTGAGCGAGGAGCGGAGTCTGAAGGTTGATTTCGGCTCCGATCCAGCTGCCCTTGGGGTACGGGCTCCGTCTCGCTTCACTCGGCGGCCCAGCGGGAGCCGAGGCGACGTTGCCTGCGGAAGTTCCGCCACTGCCGAATTGCGGGCCGAAGTGGGCAGATTGGATTTGATCGAACTGCTTGATCTCACGCCAGGCTTCGTCGCCGACGCTGCCGGACACATCGATTTTCAATTTTACGATCGACATAGGGGAATCTATTTCTGATTGTTGATTTCTGATTGTTGATTGAAGAGCAAACGCTCGCTGCCGCCGACTTAATCGTCAATCAGCAATCGATAATCATAAACGCTTCTAACTATGCGGGAACCACTGATACAGCATGAAGTATACGATCACGCCGGTGATGCTGACGTACATCCATAGGGGCCACGTCCAGCGCGCGATTGCGCGATGCTTATCGTAACGGCCACGCAAGCCCCGGCTTAGAGTGATGATCACCATTGGAACGATAACAATAGCCAGCGTCACATGCGGGATCAGGACGATCAGGTAAATTACATGCCAGAAGTGGTCGCCGAGAAAACGGATGTCCCCTACGCGGTAGTGAAAATATAAATAGCAAGCCAGAAAGAGCGCGGAAGAGACGACCGCGGCAATCATGCAGGCGCGGTGCGCGGCGACCTTTCCGCGCATGATCAGGCCTCGGCCCACCGTCAGCAGAACGGCGCTGGCTCCGTTCAGGCTGGCAATTAAGGCCGGGAAGTACTCGTATTGTTCGGGGATCATATTTTTGAGCAATCAGCTTCCAGCCGACTAGGCCGCGGGCCTCGTGGTGCGGCGGTTTGCCATAAGGAAAGCGAAACCGAACATGACCAGCGAAAACAATAGCAATGTGGCAATGGCCGAGGGCAGCGGAAAAGTGGCCGTGCTTCCCGGATACAGCAGGGCACGCAGCGCCTCAACTCCATAGGTAAGCGGATTCATATACATCACGACGCGAATCCAGCCAGAGGCGCGCGCCAGCGGGAACATGGCGCCCGACAAGAGCCACAGCGGAATCAGGAAAAGATTGATGATGCCGTGGAAGGCCTGTGTGGAATCCATTGGCCAGGCGATGGCGAAGCCGAGTGCGGTAAGCGCGAAGGAAACCAGAAATACGACGAGCGTGACCAGAAAGAGTTGCATGGCATCGAAATGAACGCCTGCGAAAGGCGCGAAGATGAGGAAGATCAGTCCCTGCACTGCGGCAAGCGTAGTGCCGCCGAGGACTTTGCCGAGGACGATCGCGGAGCGCGGCACGGGCGCGACCATCACCGAGAGCAAGAATCCTTCCTTGCGGTCTTCAATGAGCGACATCATGGCGAAGATCGAGGTAAACAGAACGATCATGATGAGCGCGCCGGGATAAAAGTAATCCAGATAGTTCTGTTCGCCCTGGCCGGCGCCGGAGCGGAACGAGGTGCCGAAGCCGGCGCCGATCACAACCCAGAACACCAGCGGCGAGGCGAGCACCCCCACCACTCGCGACTTCTGCCGGTAGAAGCGGACAATCTCGCGCCACCACAGAGTAAACGCGGGCAGCAATAGGCCCGCGGATTGAGCCGCAGCCGGTCTCGACAATGCAGCGCTTTGAGTAGCCATGAGCTTAACTCGCTTTCACCGCCGGAGCTTTGGATGCGGGAGTTTTAGCCGCGGGAACCAGGGCTTTCTTCTTGCCGATCATTCCCCGGTCGCGCATTTCCCAATACGCGTTTAACAGAAATGTTCCCGACAAAGCGAGCAGGATCAAAGTCATGAACAATCCGTCGACGGTTGCCGAGGGCGGCACGATGATGATCATGCCGCTGATGAAGATCCAGACGACGCCGAGCAGGGGAATAATCGCAAGGGCGAGAGAAAGAACGAGCATCATGAGTGGCAAGCTACCTCCTTCAGTGTTGGGTGCGATCTACGAGCCATACGATTCCGCGGCTTTCCTAATCAGCCGGATGACGCGAACGATTGTCCTGTTCCCATCGTCGAGGTTGGGGAAATTGTACTCGCAAGGGACGCGTATTTGCCCCGTTCCGTCCTCCCACGGATATTCGGTGTTGTCTTTGCGTGAATCGCCGTGATCGCAGGCTGGGGCGAGCGCTTCTATTTCGTGAGACAGCGCCCGTATCTGGACGATTTCCCACTGGGCAATGGCATTATTGTCGTTTTCCAATGGATAGAATTGACGCGCGATGATTGGGAGGATACCTTCCACAACAGCATGGCTCCTCTTAAGTTTACTGTGAGGATTCTTCACAATCAGATGAGCCTTACATGCCTTCTCCGCAGCCATTTGGAGGAAATGAAGACGGTGGCATTTCAGTGCCCCCGCGCGAACAAGAGCCTCGCGCGCATCAAGGTCTGAGAGCGCCTGTTTCGCATAGGCACGCGCCCAATCGTTGCTTGTATCTGGCATGCTTTTCATCGCGCCAGCAACTCCGCTCCTGTCGTCCAATCTTCGAAGCCCAGTTGGCCATTATTCTTGCGAATTATTTCGTACTCCTTTGGGGATACCTCAACCACGACCGAGGGATACTCAATGTCATGTGCCGGATCCGCGCTAAATGCAATCGGTTCGATTCCGCGCTCGATAGTGCCTTCTACAACTTCGAGGAGCTTGATTGGGTCGTTCGGATCCTGCTCATTGCTGGGCTCGATGAGGTGGATACTCTTTAGATTTGGTTCCACACCAGAGTGTGCGGTCGCCAGCCTCTTCGCAGTTTCTAATTTTGTTTTCTTCACGGCTGCCTCATTGATCCTGTATTTTCTCTTGGTTAGCCTCGCTCCAGAACTTGTGTCCGGTGCGCCGGATGAAAACATCTTCGAGGGCAGGCTTGCTTACCGAGAGAGCCTCGATCTCTCCGGGAAAAGCCTCGACCACCTCGGTTACGAAGCGATGCGCCGCCTCACGCTCGATGCGCACTTGATTTTCCAGGACCGTGGTATCAACGTGGAAGCGGGCGCGGATGCGCTCGGCCAGCACTCCGGCATCGTGGACGGCGTCGAGAAGCACTACGTCGCCGCCGATTTCGGCTTTTAATTCCGCCGGCGTTCCCAGAGCGACTAAATTGCCTTCGTTCATGATTGCCAATCGGTCGCAGCGTTCGGCCTCTTCCATGAGGTGCGTGGTCACCAGCACCGAGACGTTTTCTTCGTCGCGCAGAATTTGCAGATACTGCCAAAGATCGCGCCGGGCGCCCGGATCGAGGCCGGTCGTGGGTTCGTCGAGCAACAGAACTCCGGGGTGATGCAACAACCCTTTGGCCAGTTCGATGCGCCGCTGCATGCCGCCGGAAAAAGTTTCGACAAGCTCTTTAGCGCGATCAGCCAGTCCGACGCGCGAGAGAATTTCGCGAATACGTTTCTTTAGCGAGGAGCCGCGCAGGCCGTAGAGGTGTCCTTGATGCCAAAGATTTTCGTAGGCAGTGAGTTTTAGATCGACGCTTTGCGCTTGAAACACCACGCCAATTTGGCGCCGCAAACGCGCCGGTTCACGCGCGGCGTTGCAGCCCATGATGGTGGCGCGGCCTCCGCTGGGAACCATGAGCGTGGAGAGAATTCGGAATAACGTGGTCTTGCCGCTGCCGTTGGGGCCGAGCAGACCGAACAGTTCCGCCCGGCGCACGCTGAACGAGACGCCGTTTAACGCAGTCCGGTCACCATAACGATGCACGAGATTTTCGACGGAAATGACGGAGGTGGCGGAAGGCGGGGCTTCCGGAGCAGCGTCGGCGATGGCGGATACTTTCGTTACCAAGAGAGGTCCTGAGAAAAGCTCTTACCAGTTTACGACGTTAGCGCAGAAACGTCGCCGTGAGTTTGAGGCGCGCTTTCTTTAATGGCCGCCGGAACATGCCGCCATACTTCAATCGCCAGAACTACCGTTGTGGCCAGCAGCAACGCTCCAACCGCAACGTGCGCCACTGTGGCGGCGACCATGGGGAGCTCCGGCTGAGCCGCGTTTCTGCCCCACGCAATGCGGGTGACGAAGGCGGTGAAACCGAGGCAGAGCTGGGCGATCAACAGTGACAGCATTACGATTGCCGGACGGCGGACCGCTGGAATATTCGAATAAATCGAAATCGCGCGGACGGCGGTCCACGCCAGGACGAACGACACGGTGACGGCATTCAGAACATGCGGCCACCAGCTCATTCCATGATGACGAAACATTCCCCCGAGAATCAGTTGCACGTAGAGCACGAAGATGGAAAACAGGGTAAGCGTGAAAAGGCTGGGGTGGCGCGAATCGAACTCGACGGGTGGTTGCCGCTCGACCCATTTACGTCCGGTGAAAAGTGCGATGGACACTGCGATGCAGAAAAAAGTTTGCGCCACCGTGGCGTGGGCGGTGGAAACCCATGGAGGCTGGAATAAGAGAACGGTGAGACCGCCGAGGATTGCTTGCGCGATCACGGTGCAGAATGCGCCTACCGCAAGCCAGCGCAGCCAGCGACGCCGTTCGACGAGGAAAGTCCAGAGCGCGATGGTTAAGGTGAGCGTTACCAGCGTGCCGGCAACCATACGATGGCCCCACTCGTAGCGCACGCCGCCCACGAAGTGAGGAACCTTTACCAGATAGCCGAAAGATGTCGGCCAGTCGGGCACGGACAAGCCAGCGTCATTGCTGGTGACGAGGGCGCCTGCCGTTATCACGACAAGCGTGGCGCACGCCACGAATACAGCGAAGGCGTGATGCGCTCGATTGTAAGTTGCGGGACCGGCTCTCAGATCAAATGCTCCTGAACGATTCGATGAACGAGTCATTTTAGCAGAGGGGAGCCGCGGCGATAGGACTCTCTGAGGCGGCTGAAGCCAATGTCGATGGTGATTCGGGCTTTGCGGCGCGACTTGAAGTCGCGCCTTTTCAAAGCCGTTTCGCGGTCGAGCGCTTACTCCGCCTGATGGAAGGTCTGATCGACGGTTTTCGAAATCCTTCGGAGCGACGGTTATCTTTTGATCCTGCTCGCCAAGTTTTTCGTGGACAAACGCAATCGTGTAGTCGCCCGGCGGCAGGCCCTTAATTTCATACTTTCCGGATTTGTCGGTGACCGCGTAGAACGGGTTCTTTACCACGTTGATATACATCTTCATCCAGGGATGCTGGTTGCACTTCACGGGCAGCATGATTTCTTCGCGGGCGAAGTTCTTTTCGATGGCGGGCGAAGATGGCGGCTGCGACTCGTTCCACTCGCGATTGTCCTTCGGGGTGGGGTGAATGTTGTGCGTGGTCATATCGTCGTTCTTAATTTCAACCGTCTGTCCCGCCATGACGCCGAGGACGTGCGGGTGATATTTGCATCCGCTCTGGTCGAGGACGACCGGGTCTTTGGGGACATCGAAGGTGCGATTGCCGAGTCCGTCTTTGATATAGACGAAAACGTTGGCGAGTTCGCCATTGTCGACGACGACATTCTCGGATTCATTCGTGCCTTTGCACGCGGGATCCTGGGTCATATCGATTTTGGCCGGCTTGGGCGCAATGCCATCCAGTTTTGCCTGACCCGACACGGTGCCAACGGTGGAGGGATCGATGGGGGTGGCGGCCGGAGCGGTCGCAGCTTCCTTCTCGGCGGAGGTATTGCTCGATTGCTCGGTATTTTTGTTGCAACCGGCGGTCAACAGCAAGCCGGATAAGGCGAGCGTGCCTATTGCGATTCTCCAGGCGGTTTTCTTATTCATGATGTCCTTCTTTCGTGAGTTGAATAGCTAAAAAACTCTTGTCATTCCGAGCGCAGCGAGGAATCCTGGTTTTCGCATGGGCAGATGTGCGCTGCGGACAGAAAACCAGGGTCCCTCGCTGCGCTCGGGATGACATAGAAAAATATTCGCCGAACCAAACATTCTACCGCGAACCGCCGGTTACGGGCTGAGACGGTCGAGCTTCGCTCGACCGGACAGCCGAGGGCGGCTGTCCCCACATAGGTGTTTTCACTGCCGTCTTCGCGTGGGGCATCGACGACGCTACCTTTCTCTGTTCTTCCGGCGTCAACTGAAAAATGTAATCGGTGAGCAGTTTGCGATGGTCTCCCTCATAGCCCTGGAACGAGGGCGGCGTGGGCCCGGCGAATACCCATTGATTGTTCTCCTGTTTGAACAGGCCGCTGGGCATGGACGTACCGGGACTCACGGCTTGCGGATCGGTGATCCAGCGCTCGACCCAATCCGGCTTCAGGCGCTCTTTCGCGAGCAAAAAGTTGGGTGCGGTCGCGATTTTGTCGTGCGCCGGGTCGCCCGTCGCGTGGCACTTCAGGCACGGCGCGGCGGTGCTCGAGAATAAGCTGCGCGCCATGTCGTTTTCTTTGGTTGTGAGAACCGGCATTTGCTCGGGAATATAGGGCATGGGTTGCTGCGACAGCGCCTGGAAGAAGCGCACGAGTTTTCGCAGTTCGTTATCGGAGAACGAGAACGTGGGCATGCGCACTTTCAAATAAGGCCGCACGCCGTTACGGTTCATATCTGTAGTGCTGAGCGCGGGATTCGAGAGAAATTTGCGCAGCCACTCGGGATCGACGCGCGCGCCTTCGGTCAAAAGTTTCGGCGGTAGTTGCTCCTGATTATCCTGATACTGCTTCAATCCCATCAAAATAGTTTGCTGGCCGGGGATGAATTGATGGCAGCCCATGCAGTTGTATTTCTTAACGATCCACCAGCCTTCTTGAATATCATGGCGCGCGTCGCCCGGCTTGTATTGATATGTGCCGGGGAGGGAAGTCTCTTCGCTGCCCATCAGGAAGGTGGTGAGATCGAGTACCTGATCCCTGGTGAGATGCACGTTCGGCATGCGCAGGGCTTCGGTCTCGCTTCTTACTTTGCCTTGATCGTAAATGTTCGGCTCGGCGAGTTTGTGCTCGAAGAAACCCTTGAGATCGTACCAGGGCTGGGTGGCGGGGCCGTCGGGCAGGCGGGCGAGGTCTTCTTTGTTTTTGATCGGCTCGGCATCCTTGCCGCCGCGCTGCGCGGTTTCGGTGAACAGAGCGAAATCGAGGCGCTCGATGGGTTTGCTGCCCTCGAACGTAAGCTCGGTGCCGATGCGGCCTTCGTCCTCAAAGCCGGCGATTTCATGACAGCCGGAGCATCCGAAATGGCGCACCCACTTTTTGCCTTCGTCTTTCAGGTTCGGATCGTCCATGAAAGAAGCGTCTGCGTAAGACGACGGCTCCTGTTTTTTCTGCGTCATTAAATATGTTGCGATATCTTCGGCATCTTCCGGAGCCAGACGCAGGCTGGGCATTACCGTCATGTTCTGCACTTGCAGTTCGTGGCCGTCGTTGGGGCACTGGCTGTGGTCGAGATCGAACTGATAAGGCAGGCCCTTCTTGGCGTAATCTTCGGGACCGATATCTTTCTTTTCGTAAGGGCAATACGGACGCGTGCGCTCACGCGCATTGTGAATCCAGCGGACGAGGTAATCGTAGTTGGCCTTTTCGCCTACGCGCGAAAGATTCGCCGCGAAGGTGCCACCCTGCATCTGATCGCCTTCGCCAATGGAATGGCAGGCCATGCAACCGCGAGTTTCAAATAATTCTTTTCCGTGCGCGGCGTTGCCGGGTTTGTGCTTGGGAAGAGGATCTGTGAGCGCCGATTGCCAGATGTAAGCCGAGATTGCCTGGATTTGATGATCATTCAGGCGGAAATTCGGCATCTTGGTCGTGGGACGAAAATCGGTGGGCTTCTTCAGCCAGACCGGAATCCAATTCTTGTTCAGTTTGAGGCGCGCGTCTTTTAAATTTGGCCCGACCTTTTTCATGTCCTGCATCAGGCTGTGCGATTGAAAGTCGAGTTGCTGCAAACGGCCATCCAGCTTGCTGTTTGCCACGCGCAAGTCGACCGCCTGCGTGTTCAAGCGATTCGCTTCGTCGTTCGACTCAGCCGAGTCGGCCTGTTTCATCAGATATGCGGTTTGCTTGATGTTGTCTTTCTTTTGCGTTTCGATTTGCTTGATCTGCTGGCTGATTGCGTTCAGGTCTTCGGGTTCTTTATCGTAACCCTCATAGCGATGGCAGCCCATGCATCCGCGCTGGCGATATAGATCCTTGCCATCGTTGATGGTTTGGAACTGCATATCGCCGCTGACCAGTTCCATATCGGCGGCGTGGCAATTCTGGCATCCGGCCTGCGCGTTTTCTTTGGGAAACAGCGGCCAGAGCCAGTGTTCGTAATTTCCGTGCGCCTTCTCGACGCTGGTGGTGGCGCGGCCATTGCCTTGATGGCAGGGCGAGCAACCGAACTTTTCGGGATCGTGAATGCTCAACAGCTCGGGCTGAGTATGGCTGATAAAAGTGTGCGCGTATTCGTCCGGCTTCTTCTCGCCCTTGGCAGTCATGGCCGCGGCGGTAATCTTGATGGGCTCGCGCGTATTCATGTGGCAGGATTCGCAGCGGTCTACGATGTTGGCGTCGGCCACGTTGATCTGCACGATTGCGGGATCCCACTCGGTCGCGCGCTTTTTCAATCCGTCGATCTGCTGCGGCGTGAGATTGACCATGTGGTCGGTGATGTATTCATCCATCTTCGCGCGGGCGGCGGTGACTGGCTTTAATACGTCGCCAAGCTCAAGGCTCAGCTTCGTGCGCTCGTCGCGGATTTCGTTGTATCTTTCTTCGAGTCTGGGGAAACGTGAATTGTTCTTTGTGCCCATCGGGGAATTTAACGGTGGCTCGTTCGCTCTTATATTTGTCGATTTCTTTTTGCTTGCTGGCTTTGGCGGAAGCGCTGGTGCTGGTTTCGAATTCGTAAGTGAGTGCGTTTACGTAAGCGCGGCGATCGGTAAAGACGCCCTGCACGGCGAGCAGACGGGCGCTGGCATCGTCGAGACGCTTGCGGGCGTCTTCGGCCTGCGGCTTGGAGCCCTGATAAGCCTTTTCGTAGGTTTGCTTGAGCGCGGCGTAGTCCGGATTTTGCTCGACGTCTTTCTCGGTGGTAGCCGATTTCGAGTGCGCGGTGTTTAGAAAGGCTGAGTAACGGATCTTTCCACTGCTCCTGAAAGGCCTTCCACGGACGCTGGCCCCACGCCTCGTCCCACAAGGCCCAGAACAACGTCGCCATCAGAATCACCGTCGCAATCAGGTAATATGCGGCGTACGATTTGCTTGTGATCGGATCCTGCTCGGGGTGGGTTGTTCAGGCACTGCTTCCTCCGAAGCTATCTCTTTCTTTGTCTCTTTTGTCATTCCGAACGCGCGCGAGGCGCGGGTGAGGAATCTGCTTTTCGCCGGCGCGAGCGAAGCAGGTTCCTCACCGGTCTTTTAGACCGGGTTCGGAATGACATCGCCATTTGATAATTCGAATGACCAACGACTGACGAATGCTAACGACCAACGACTAGCGACGCTTCTTCAAATGTTGAACCAAGGCGTAATCCAAACGTACTTGATATGCCACAACAGGCGCAGGCCATCTTTAACGGGAGCGCGACCATGGTGAGCAATAAAAACTGCGTGAGGCCAAATTGCAGCAGGCTCATGCGCTTGAAATCTTTTCGCCATGTAACGGCGGAAGAGCGAATATACGATGAATCCGCCGAGCGCGTAATAGCCGCCGACCACGATTGCGCCGAAGATGGCCTTGCCAAAGTTCGAGGCGATGCCAAAAATATCGGGCAAGTCGCGGTTCACCTCGTAGATCAGCCGGTTGTGATCCCAGGTTTGCCCCGGCCAAAACCATTGCCAGCCAGGGCCGCGAATAAACGTTCCGATGATGATCATCGCGACCCAAAGAATGATGAAGCCGAACAAAAAAGTGGCGATGGAAAATTTGCGCTGCTTCCAGGTGTAATAGCCGCTGCCCAGCGGATTGGTATCGATATAAGGAATGACCATCAGGCCGACAATGATCATCGTGGGCATGACTACGCCTGCGATCCACGGATCAAAATAGACGAGCATCTCCTGAAGTCCGAGGAAATACCACGGAGCTTTCGCGGGATTCATGGTCAGGTTGGGATTGGCGGGCTCTTCGAGCGGAGCGTTAAGGGTGATCGACCAGACCATCAGAATGATGGTGACGATGATGGCGGCGAGAAATTCGATGCGCAACAGAAACGGCCAGACGTGGACTTCTTTTTGCCAGCCCTGCTTGAAGGGCCAGGTCTTGCGGTGATGGGTCTTGGCGAGGGCGGCGTCGCCTTCGAGTTGCTCGATGAGTAGGTCATTGGCGTGGGCTTGCTTCCAGGCGAGGTAAATGTAGAACGCAAGGAGCGGAATCAAGCCGACGATCGGCACGTTGTCCGGAGCCGAGCAAATTTCCCAAAGTTGTCGCCAGTCCATAGTTATTCTCGCATTAGTTCTTCACTAACCTTGTCATTCCGAACGCGCGAAGCGCGGGTGAGGAACCTGCTTTTCGGCAGTTGCAAGCGAACAGCAGGCTCCTCACCGGTCTTCCAGACCGGTTCGGAATGACATCATCTTTTAATTACGCAATCGGGTTCAACTGTCTCTAAAATCAAAAATATCGCTAGAACTCACTCAGACATTTCGTCCGAAAAAAACTCGCTCAGAGAGACGGGCCTTGTTACTCTCCCGCGGCTTTCGGGCCGCGGCGCGGCTTATCCGCTTCGGCTTCCAGCATCACTGGGGCCGGGCCGGAAATCCCTCCATCTTTACTCACGCGCCAGAAATGCACGATCATCAGAATCGACGCGACAATCGGGATTCCGATGCAATGCCAGATGTAGGAGCGAAGTAATGCATTTGCATCCACGATCGAGCCGCCGAACAGGCCGAAGCGGACGTCGTTATATGGCGTCATGCCGAGCATCGAACCGAACGGGCCTTCGTGGCCGAGCAGCGGAGTGGCGCGCGCCATGTTCGTGCCGACAGTCACGGCCCAGAATCCAAGTTGATCGTCAGGCAGCAAGTATCCCGTGAACGAAAGCAATAGAGTGAAGACCAAAAGCAGCACGCCGATGTTCCAATTAAATTCGCGCGGCTTTTTATATGAGCCGGTGAGAAACACGCGGAACATGTGCAGCCACACGCCGATCACCATCAAGTGAGCGGCCCAGCGGTGCATGTTGCGCAGAATCTTTCCAAAAGGAACGTCGTGCTCGAGGTAGAGAACATCGCGAAACGCCTGCACTTTGCTGGGATGGTAATAAAACATCAGCAGCACGCCGGTGTAAGTGAGGATGATGAACAGAAAAAAAGTGATGCCGCCCATTCCCCAGGTGTAGCTGTAGCGCACCGCATCGCGATTAATCTTCGCGGGATGCAAATGCAGGAAGACGTTAGAGAGCACGCCCAGCGCGCGATTGCGCGGCGTATCGTCGTGCTTGTGACGGAAGATCGAAGTATAGACCTGAGTCTTGGTGGGATCTTTCAGGCCCTCGATTTGCTCTTTGGCCTTGCTGGGGATGTCGACCTTCATCGCCTGAATATCTTCTTTGACGCGGTCGACTAATCCCACTTTGCCGTTCTTGCCGTTCGGAATATTTTCGTCAGCCATAAGTGTCTCTTGCGTTTTGCTGGTCGGTGAAGTGTTGAGCCGACCGTTACAGCTCCGCTACGAAAGCCGGCGGACGCCGGCGCTACATCAGACTCCGGTTAAGAACGCCCCTGGATCGTTAAAATGCGTTGGCTGCCCTTTCGGCCATTGATAAAGCCGCGAGGTGTCCACAATGATTTGGCCGTCCGGAGCAAGTTCTACCTTGGCGCGATCCATGGGGCGCGGCGCCGGGCCTTCGAAATTAATTCCTTCGCTGTCGTAGCCGCTGCCGTGGCAGGGGCACTTGAATTTGTTTTCGCTGGGCTTCCAATCAGGGGTGCAGCCGAGATGCGTGCAGCGCGCGTAGATCACGAAAACGCGATCCGGCGTGCGATCCACCCAGATGCGGTATTTCTGCTGAAACTTAGTATCGACTCCTAAAGCAAACTCGGAGGGATAGCCGATCTTGAAAACTGTATTGGGCTCGAAAAGAGTGCGAGGAAGAAAGAAACGGAAAAAAGCCAGGAACCATGCGGTAAGAAATGCGGTAACGCCAACCCATACGAGCCGCCGGCGGCGGCGGTCAACGTCGGTGTTCGAGGGACCGGCTGAAGAAAGTCCAGCGGAAGCCGCGGCCTTGGAAGTGCCGACAGCGGGTGTGCCGACATATTTCGTAGCGTCGGCCTTGGTGGCATCGACGGCGCTGCGCGGCGCGGGCTGCGCCGCCTCAGGATTGGGATTCGGATTTAGGATCGGTGGATCGCCGCCCGGTACCGCCATAACTGCCCTCCTGCTATGAAGTAGTACTCAGTCCGCAGTGGCGGCCAGCGCTTGCGGCAACGCCACTTGCCTCCCTTGATGAATGCCGGCGCGCGAGGGAACCGCATCGCGCAGGGTCTCGCGCACCAACTGCCCCAGCGCCGAAATAAATTTGGGAGAATCGTTAAGTCCCGCGCTCATTTCAAACTGACGAATGCCCAGGCGGCGCGCTTCTTCCCGCGCTTCGTGATTGATCTCGCCCAGCGTCTCTACGTGATCGGAAACGAACGCCACCGGCACCACGCAAACTTCGCGCGCTTTTTCCGCGGCAAGATCTCGCAGGGTTCGATGCAGCGAAGGTTGCAGCCATTTACTTGCGCCCACTTTGCTTTGATAACAAAGGCGATGACGATTCGGCCAGCGGCCGCGTTGCATTAACAACTCGACGGTCTCTTCGATCTGGCGCTGGTAAGGGTCGCCTTTGGCAATCACGGACATGGGAACGCTATGGGCGCTGAAGACAAGTTCGGCTCGCGCGGGCACCGGAAAGCGCGAAAGCGCTTCTTCGATTTTTTCGATCAGCGCGTCCAAATACATGGGATGCCGGTAGAACGAACTTACGTTGCGTACCGGAGCGTGGCCGCGAAACAGGCGCTGCCATTCGTTCAAGCTCGAACCGGTCGTGGTGGAAGAATATTGCGGATACAAGGGAAGCAGAACCACCTCGTCGCATCCCGCGGCCAGAACCCGCTCGATGGCCTCGCTCGTGAAAGGGTGCCAGTAGCGCATGGCAACGAAGCAGCGAGCGTCGATGCCGTGAGTTCCAAGTTCGGTTTCGAGCGCGACCGCCTGCCGCTCGGTAAAATGGCGAATGGGAGAGCCGCCGCCGATGGTCGCGTAGTGGTGCTGCACCTTGCGGGCGCGAGTGGTGGAAATCAGCTTAGCGAGGGGCTTGCGTCCGATGCGGGCGAAAGGGAAGTCGATAATATCGGGGTCGCAGAAAAGATTAAAAAGGAAAGGCTCAATCGCAGCCAGCGTATCGGGCCCGCCAAGCTGAAATAGCACTACTCCCACACGGCGCGTTGTCTTCAACATCCCCCTGATTTCCCCGGAACCGGCGAATTTACTCCCATCCGCGGCCAGAGTCAATGGCGGAATGTAGTTGGGCTTCGGTAGTTGGGCTTCGGTAGTTGGGCTTCGGCGGTAGTGAAGGCTTCGGCTTCAGGCTTCGGCGAATCGTTCACGCAGTTAAAAGCTCAAGTGTGTCGCCGAAGCCCGACCGCCGAAGCCCGAAGCCCGTTCTTACGGCAGCCGCAACTCGGTGTGCTCCTGCACTACGATCTGCTTGCGCTGGCCGCCGACAAAATAGAGGACGCGCAGAACTTTATGCACCGCGGGGTCAGGATCGACGCCCATGGTTCGGTTGTCGACCATGAGGAATAATCTGCCATCGCGTTTCATGCCGCGCAACTGTTCGGTGACGTCGACGAAATGGCCATTGCCGCCGTAAAAAGCGCGCATGATATGAAATGCCTGATCGTGATATTCATATCCGTGTTCCGGATCGAGGATCAGATTCACGTGGGCGTACTCCGGGAAATGAAACTCTTCCACGTTGCCATCCCAATGGCGAATGCGAATATACAAATCCTTGACGTGACCGCGCGCCGGATCGGCGCCAAAAGTCTGGTCGGTTACGTCGAAGCGCAGAACGCCATCGTGCATGAAAGATCGCACCTGTTGAGTTACATCGACGCGATGCCCGCCGGAGCCGTATTCGGCTGCTACGAGTTCTCCGCCCTGCGCCAGCGCTGTTCCCGCCAGGAACATGCACGCGAGACCCATAAACACACCTGTGAGCAATCTAGTTTTCATAACGCCCCTTTCGCCTCAGTGACCGGTGAGGCTCCAAGCCTGAGATGAGATGCTGTCTAGTGTACAGCGGCGGGCGCGGCGTTTGCTTTTTCCATTTCCTCGATTACGGAATCGGCGAATTCGGAGGTGCCCGAGTGGCCGCCAATATCCTTGGTCAGTTTTTCCGGATGGCGATAAACCTTTTCCAAAGCGTTGCGAATCTGGGTTGACGCGTGGAACTCGCCGAGATGGCGCAGCATGAGCAGGGAAGAGCGCAGTAGCGCCGTAGGGTTGGCGAGATTTTTTCCCGCGATATCGGGCGCGGAGCCATGCACCGCTTCGAAAATCGCGCAATGGTCGCCGAGATTGGCGCTGGGCACGAATCCCAGGCCGCCGACGAATGCCGCGCACAAATCCGAAATAATGTCGCCGTAAAGATTTTCCATGACCAGCATGTCGTATTGGTAGGGATTCATGACAAGCTGCATGCAGGTGTTATCGACAATGTGCTCGCCGTAGGTGATCTCGGGAAAGCCTTTGGCGACGGTGCGGCAGCAGCGCAGAAAAAGGCCATCCGAAAGTTTCATGATGTTGGCCTTGTGAATGGCGTGAATTTTCTTGCGCTGATTCTTGCGGGCATATTCGAATGCGAATTTCGCGATTCTGGTCGAGGCTTTTTCGGTGATGATCTTCAGGCTTTCAACCACGCCGGGGACGACCTCGTGCTCGAGGCCGGAGTAAAGGCTCTCTGTATTTTCGCGAACGATGATGAGATCGACGTCGGGATAGCGCGTGGGAATGTGGGGAAGATTTCTGATCGGGCGGAAATTGGCGTAGAGTTCGAATTTCTGGCGCAGCGCAACGTTGATGCTGGAAAAGCCGCCGCCAATCGGCGTGGTCACCGGACCTTTCAAAGCGACGCGTGTGCGCTCAATCGACTCGATTACTTCTTTTGGAATGTATTCCCCGTGCTTTTCGAAGGCGTCGGCGCCAACCGCGAAAGTTTCCCAGTCGAATTTTACGCCGGTAGCTTCGAGGATGCGGACCGTTGCTTTGGTGACCTCGGGGCCAATGCCATCGCCGGGGATTAGAGTTATTTTGTGGCTCATATTCAACCTGTCTCGCGAAACGTAAGGGGCCGTGGTTAAGATTGCGCCGTCCCTAACGGGACTTGTTTCATTTTTCGTTTATCTTCCCAGCGCTGAAGCGCTGGGCTATTATCGGTCGCCCCTCCGGGACGGGCAGCGCACAATGCCATCGCTCGCGAATCTCGCTAGACACTTTTCTTCGCGCGAACCTCCACGGGTTCTTTGCCTTTCACCAAATCTCTCAACTCATTCATGAACTCGTTTACGTCTTTGAAGTCGAGGTAAACCGAAGCGAAGCGGACGTAGGCCACTTTGTCATAGCGGCGCAGGCGGTTCATGATGAGTTCGCCCAGTTCGCTGGTTTTGCGCTCCCGCTCCTGGGATTCGATGACAAACGATTCGGCCTCGTTCACGATCTGTTCCAGCTTGCTGATCGGCACCGGGCGCTTCTCGCAGGCGCGCAACAGGCCGTTCAAAACCTTTTGGCGGTCGAACTTTTCCCGGCGGCCGTCTTTTTTGACCACCATATAGGGAATCTCGTCGATGCGCTCGTAGGTGGTGAAGCGCTTGCCACATTTCAGGCATTCGCGGCGTCGGCGAATGGATTCCGCCTCTTTACTCTCGCGCGAATCGACGACTTTGTCGTTGGCAAATCCGCAAAAAGGACATTTCATGGCGCTGAGTTATTTCGAAACGAACTGCCGGGCCAAAATGGGGATCAGAATTTGATACGGAAATTGTAACAGGGGATTAGCTCTCACACGGGAAGCCGGTACCTAAGTGTTTGCTGGGCTGCCCTATGATCGAAGGAGCCCGCGGTCCGCATCGGCTTCCGGGCGTGAGATGCAAGCGTGCTACGCGTGCAGAGCGAATCGACTCAACAGCGACTCTAAAACCCTCTCTTTTTTTTGCAAAGAAACCTTAAAGTCGCGATGGTCGGTGTGCCAGATTTCGTGAAGGAGCGCTCGATGGCGTTCCTCAAGAATCTCAAACAACAACTCTTTCTCCTCCTCGCTGAGCATCAGCGGAACGGTAATATCGGGCATACGCACCTCCCTATATTTGTTTAGATGCTGCCAGGGCTCAAAATGCACCGGCGCAGGTGAACAGGAACATGTGGCAAGTAACGGATCGGTTAGACGGTTCGGCCAGTGCGAGTTCTGCCTGGATTACGGCTGCCAATTGTGCGAGTCGGGGGCTAGTGCGGTGCACCCATCCCCGCTTCCTCTGCCCGATGGCTTTCCGCTGATAGCTTCCGCAACGACAATCTTTCCCGGTGCGCCAGGGCCAACCCCACCGGAACGACCGCGGCGAACGTGACGAGCCACAACAGAATCCCGCAACTAGCGGCCATCTCCGGTGGAACGTCGAAGACGCTTGACAGCGTCGCGATCGTTGCCATCTGAGAGCCGCCGCCTACCGCCGGCAGTTGCAACATCGATCCCGCCATGCTGGCGCCCATCAGAATCAGAAGCTGCGAAACGGGAATCTCCAGCGCCGCCACGCCGTAAGAGTGCGTCACCTCTTGATACGCCAGCGCCGTGACATACCAAATTACGACCGACAACAGCGCCAGCGACAACAACGACCAGGGCCCGTGAATCGTGTTCAATCCCGCGCCGAACTCACGTACCTTTTGCGCCAGGCGGTGTCCGAATCCAGAAGATAGATGAGAGAATCGGTTCTCAATCCACTTTGCGATGGTTTCGCCGCTGCGGCTGATTAGCACCGCGCCCGCCGCAGCTACGCTAACCCCGAGAATCAGGACGAATCCGGCATCGCGAAACTGGCGGTAATACTCAGGGTGCGGAATCGATTGCAGCGCGCTCGGCAGGAAAATCGCCAGAACGATCAGGAACGCGAACGCGCCTATATCGAACGTTCGCTCCACTGCCCACACCGCCAACTGCGAGGAAAACGGTAGGTTGGCTCGCCGCGCCACCAGATAAGGACGGATGAACTCGCCAGCGCGCCCCAGCAGCGCCAAGCCTGTAAACCCAATCACCATTGGCGGCACCATTTCGATTACTTTTATTTTGGGACGAACCGGCTTCAGAAAAAGCTTCCAGCGCAGAGCGCGCAGCACGTACGCCGCATACACCAGGGCGATTCCATGCAGCACATGAACTTTTTTTATGCGATGGATTTGGCTCCAGAACGTTCCCCAATCGAAGCTCTGCCAGTGGCGATATTGCAGGTAAACAAGAAGGGCCAGGATAAGGAATACGACGGCGCTGGCCAGAATACGCTTTTTATCCATGAAGGGGAGAAGATTGCGCCGCGGCCCTCGCCTCGCGAAGCGGAAACGGCACTCTCAAGGTAAACGAGTGTGGTCGGAGGGTCAAACGTGGGGCGTGGCGAGTCGGCTTGGAAAAAACTTAACCACTAAGGTCACGAAGGTACACGAAGTACAGCGGCGAAATCTTTTTTAGGGCTTTGAGCGGAGAGAGAAATTAAAGTCAGTTGGCGGCGATAGCTGGAGATGGATTCGCTTTGGCCTGAGTCTGCGTGCGGGGCTTGCGAGCTTTTGGGGAGGAAGAACTGGCGGCAGAAGCTTTGCTGGGAACGCTTTTTCGAGCTGCCGGTTGCGACGGGGTCTTGGCGGCGAGTTTCTTTTTGTTGAAGTCGCGGACAATGCGCGCCACGTAGGCTTTGGTTTCGTAGTAAGGGGGCACACCGCCATATTGCTCGACGCGCTGCGGGCCGGCGTTGTAGGCGGCCAGAGCTTTGATGAGGTCGAAGTTGTAGCGCTCCAGCAATTCCCGCAGATAGCGAGTGCCGCCCTCTACGTTGGCCTTAGCGTCGAACGCGTTCTGCACGCCGAGCTGCGAAGCGGTTTTCGGCATGAGTTGCATCAGTCCCTGCGCGCCCTTGGGAGAGACGGCTTTCACGTTGAATCCGCTCTCGGCGCGAATCACGCTATTCACCAGATCAGGATCAAGACTATAAGTTCCGCTGGCGGCCTTCACCACTTCGTTGAGGTCGATTGGCTGCTCGATATGCCTGGTTGAGGGTTGCAGCAGCGGCCGCACGGAAGCCTCGTCCTTCTTCGGTTCAAGAGCGGCTAAGTCAGGTGGCAGCGATTCGAAGTGATCGATTTCGGCGGTGGGAATGTCAACGAAGCTGGAATCGTTTCGGTCGATATAGAGACGCGTCACGGTTCCGATTTCTTTCCGGCGCTCATGGCGAATGGAGAATCCGTTGCGCAGAACGGCCAGGTCGGAGGCGTGGCAGGGAAGCGCGAACGCAATCAGCAGCGTGATTGCGGCGGCCCAGCGTCCGAACTTGGTCGTTTTCTTCATTTCGACAATTCTAGCCCGACAGGGTCGAATTCAGCGCCTGAAGGCGCGATTGAAAAAGTGGCACTTTGCGATATGCCTGAGGGCATACCCTGATACTGATCAAGAGATACCGACTCCAAAGATACGGATCAAGAGCTTTTCAGCCTCTCTAAAGTTGCGCATTCGGCAAGCCGCTAAGTGCGCAATACCTCGTCTACCGCCGCGGCTACGCCGCAGGCATGATTGCCGAGAGTAATCCGCCAACCGCGCCCGCGCAGCTCCTCGCAGGCATTCCCCATGATAACCGGATAGCCGGCAAACTCAAGCATTTCCACATCGTTATGATTGTCACCGATGGCCATGACCTGCTCACGCGCGAAACCGCGATGGGCGGCCCAGCGCTCGAGAGCGTGGCCCTTGGAGCAGCCTGTGTTCAGAACATCGATCATCGAGAGATCGCGCTCCGGATATTCGGTGCGCAGCACGGTAACGCGGTTGCCAATTCCGCTGGCTTCGAGCGCGAGCAGGGCATGGCGCATGCGGTCCATCGAACCGCAAAACATTGCTTGCACGGGATCGCTGGTGAGCGCGTTTTCGATGGGCACAACGAACTCGATATAAGCCATATTCTTTTCCAGCCAGCGGCGGATGCTGAGGTTCAACTGTTCCAGATGCTCGAGTACGATCGCACCTTTTGTTTCCTTGTCAAAAGTAAGAACGGTGTTTCCGCGGAATTCTTGCATCGCTCCGCACAGCTCTCGGCAAGTGCCGCGGGGCATCATGTCGCGATGAAAAGTTTCGCCGCTGAGCGATCGCGTGACCGCGCCGTTGGAACTGATGAGCCAGAGATCGAAACCGAGTTGCTGCGCGATGGGAAGCGCGAAAGTGTGGCGGCGTCCAGTGACGAGAACGATTTCGATGCCTGCGGCGTGGGCTTGCCTCAACGCGAGCAGATCCCTTTCTGAGATTTTGAATTCTGGATTCAGAAGGGTTCCGTCGATGTCGGAAGCGATCAGGCGAATGGGCGTAAAGGCGGGCTTCGGGCCTCGGGCCTCAGGCTTCGGCGTAAAGGTGGGCTTCGGGCTTCGGGCCTCAGGCTTCGGCGTAAGGGCGGGCTTCAGGCTTCGGGCCTCAGGCTTCCGCGTAAGGGTCTCGTCCATCTTTTCATTCTTACATAGGTGTGGAGGCGGGTGGCCGAAGCCCGAAGCCCGAAAGCCGAAGCCCGAAAGCCCGGCTCTACGCTGCCGGTGTGCGGACAGCTTTGATGAGACCGTTTAGCAGGCGACCTACCTCGCCACATCGCTGCAAGGATTTTCGGCTTGAGATGAAGTGAGAAATTCCAAATCCAGCGCAATGACGATTTGCGTTTCAATTTCGAATATCGAGCCTCGTGCGATAGAGAGAAATTGGCCGAGTTCGCGATCGGAGAAACGTCCCTTTGCCTTCCGCGATGTTGCTGGCCACTGACACTGCGGCTCTTCGTAACTGACTTTTGAGCCCAAACATTTCTTCTCGTGGGAAATCTGTCGTACTTCGATAAATCTCAAACACCAGCCTTCGCGCAGACTGCCATGCTTCGAGATCTCTATAAGTTCCACTCATGCTCGCAGCGTACCTCCGCGCCAGTAAAACTGTTTGTGACATCCGTCACAGGAAGAATGTTTTGTATGGCGGGGACCTGGTTTTTCGCCGAAGCCCGAAAGCCGAAGCCCGAAGCCCGCGTCCCGGAGCCCGCGTGCTATATTTCCCTTCGCATGGGGCTACTTTTCCTGTTCGCGCACTGGTGGGGATTTCTGCTGCAAGGGTTCGCGATTGTGCATTTTATCCGCCGCCGTCCCGACACCTATTGGATATTCATCATTCTTTTTCTCGGTTGGATAGGGGCCGTGGTTTATATCGCAGCCGAGGTAATTCCCGATGCCAGCTTGCTGCGCGGCTCATTCCAGACATTTCCGCGGCGCAGGAGGATTAGAGAGCTGGAGGCCGCGATTCTCGATAATCCTTCGGCGGGGAATTATGAAGAGTTGGGATTGCTTTATTTGGACGACGGAGATTTTGCCAAAGCGCGGGGATGTTATGACCGCTCGATTGCGCAGCGGTCGGATTCAATCGATCCATTTTACCGGCGCGGGGTAGCCGAGATTGAGTTGGGCGATTTTGCCGCGGCAGCGCCGGACCTCGAACGAGCGATTACGGCGGATCCGGCCTACGACTTTTACCGCGGAATCGGGCTGCTGGCGCACGCCTGCGCGCAGACCGGGCAGCCGGAGAAAGCCGCCAGGCTCTTCGAACAGGCTACAAAGATTTCCACCAGCTCGGAGACATATTACAACTACGCGCAATTCTTGCAGGCGCAGGGGCGCAAGGATGAGGCGCGGCTGTGGGTGCAAAAGATTCTCGATAAACGCGCGACCATGCCGGGCTATCAGAAGCGGCGGGAGCGAGTCTGGTTCCGCAAAGCCTATGCGATGGCGGCTCGACTAAGCTTGCAATGATGCGCCCTCTCAAAAGCGTTCTCAAATCAGATTTTTTCCAACCTACTAAGAGATCGCGGGGAATGCGGCGTTGCTAGTAAAATCTTGCGCATGAACTATCTCCTCAAAACCGAGCCTAGCGTTTATTCCTTCGCGAACTTGCAAAGCGAAACCACTACCATTTGGGATGGCGTGACCAATCCTGCTGCGGTGAAGAATCTGCGCGGGATGAAGCCGGGCGAAAAACTCGTTATCTATCACACGGGCGAGGAGAAAAGCGCGGTAGGCACGGCAACGGTCGTATCGGTGGACGCGGCCGACGTGAAGAATCCTCAGGTGAAGATCAAAGCTGGCAAGCCGCTCTCGAAGCCGGTGACGCTCGCTGAGGTGAAGGCGAGTCACCTCTTCGCCGACTCGGCTCTGGTGCGGCAGGGGCGGTTGAGCGTCGTTCCTTTGAACGACGCCCAGTATAAGTTTATCGCCGGCTCGTAGTTCGCCGAACACTTACTGAACGCGCGCGTCGCGACGGATCAGAGCGTGATCTACGAAGAAGCCGAGTCCGATCGCGAGTGGAATGACCCCGAACGTGGCCGCGACCATTGCTCCGGGCTCTTCGCGTCCGATCAGAACGAATGTGACGATGTACCCAATTGCTCCTGCGACCAGAAGGATACCCGACCGCCGGGAGCGCGCCGCCTCCGAGAGTTCCGGCTGCATCGGAACGTCGACGCCGCGGGCAATCGCTGCCAATCGCTCCTCGCTGCGCAACCGGCGCACGCGAAAAAATGTATACATCGCCGCCATGGGAATGCCAAGGCTCATCATTACCGCTGCCAGTCCTACGAAGTTGCCGTCCATACGCCCTCCAGGTCTTTCATCGCTTCAATAGAAGCGTCGTACCATGGATACGTCATTACGCAAGGAAAAGTTCGCGGTTTCGAGCCGCGGTCGCATATCGCTTACAAATCTTTGCAAAACTCGCGCCACAGGCCTAGCAACCTTAACTTAAACTACCGATTCTTACGCACATAACGCCAAAACGGGCGGTGTTCAGTTTTGGCTGGTAGTTGTGCAGTTTGGCTCACGCGTCATGACGATTAAGCGGGAGATCCTTCGCTGCGCTGAAAAACGTCTGCGCTCAGGATGACAATCGACGTGTAATGGTCAGCTAACGCTAGATATTTATCTCGAACATACAAAACAATATGAACTCCAAAGTGATGACGACCGGCTTGACCTCTCATTTAGCGTGGGCACATGTGATTATGTTCAGCGCCTGGCTTCTTCTGACCATCTCTCCCGTTCACGCCCAGGAAACTCAGGAAAAAGTCGACGTCAATGACGTTTCCCGCACCTACGTCGTACATCTTCCGCAGGGCTATGACAAAGCGCAACATTATCCGGTAGTGATTCTGCTGCACGGACAAAATCAGGATACCGACGATATCGCCCGGCTCACCCACTTTAGCCAGTTTGCGGAAAAGAACGGAGTGATCGCCGTTTATCCCTTATCTGCTCGCGGGCAGTGGAATATCGGCGTGCGCCCGGAACAGTCCTCAGACATGGGACCGCGGCGATATGGGCGGCGAGGAATGGGTGGGGGAGGATATCCCGGAGGCGGGGGCGGCTATCCGGGCGGAGGTGGAGGCGGCTACCCAGGCGGCGGATACCCCGGAGGGCAGCGAGGCGGCCAGAATCCAGACGAAAATACCACTCGCTCCGAGCCTGCCGACGACGTAGCTTTTCTCGGTCAGATGCTGGATGCGCTTGCCTTGAAATTTTCGGTCGATAACCATCGCGTATACGCCGCTGGCCTGGGAGATGGCGGCTTTATGACACTTCGCGCTGCCTGCACCACCGCGGACCGCATCGCAGCCATCGCCGTGGTAAGTGCGGCGCTGCCTAAAACCATGATCTGCCTGCCGTCACGCCCCGTGCCTGCGCTGTTCATTGCCGGCACCGAAGATCCCGTGGTCCCTTATAGCGGCGGCGAATATAAGCCGGGGCGCTTTCACGTTCTATCCGCGGAAGAGAGCGCCAAGACCTGGGCGAAATTCGACCGCTGTGGCGAGAAACCGGAGCAGGGCAAGCTGCCCGCTCTGGATAAAGATAAAGACAAGAATGCCAAAGAAACCAAAACTCTTACTTTTAGCGGATGCCAGGAGAATGCCGAAGTCACACTCTACGAGGTTAAGAACGGCGGCCACACGTGGCCCGGCGGCGAACAATATAGCAGCGAAAAAGAAGTGGGCAAGGTCAGCAACGCGGTGAACGCCAACGAAGCGATCTGGAGCTTTTTGTCGAAGCAGAAACTTCCAGCCGAGAGCGGGAAGTAGTAGCGCTTCACCAATAATCCTAAACCCCGGCGTCTCCCGTCTAGCTATCATCAATTTAAGATCCCTCGCGCGGCTGAAGTACGCCGCGTTTCGGGATGACAGCCTTCCAGGGAATAAAATCGTCTTACTCCAAATTCGGGTGGGCGCCGGGATAGAACTTGGCGATCATGCGTCCGGTCATCAGCCCGCCTTCGTATTCCGGGATGATGACTTCGTCTGCGCCCGAATTGCGCATGGCTTGCGCATAGCGGGATTGTCCGGCACGCGTGATGATGCGCGCCTTCGGATTCAGCGCCTTGGCCGTTACGGTGATGTAGAGGTTATCGGCGTCGTTGTCGATCACAATGCAGACCCCACGCGCGCGCTCGATTCCGGCAGAGCGCAGCACGTCATGCCGCTTGGCATCGCCTTGAATGCTTAGGATTTTATCCTTCAGCAATTCGCGGTAGAGCCCTTCGTTGCTCTCGATCAGCACAAAGGGAATTTTTAGCCGGTTGAGTTGATCGACTACGGTTCGACCGACCTGCCCGTAGCCGCAGATGATGAAGTGATCGTTAAGTTTTTCGACGGTAACGTCGTTGACCATGGTTCGCCAGGCCTCCATTCCTTGCCGGTTGAAAATCGTGACCGCCACGCGCTCGGCGACCCAAAGTTGAAAGGCGAAAACCCCCGCATAGACAAACAATGAGAATAACTTGGTCGCGTTGCGCACACGCTTGGCGTCGATGGCATGGGGCTGGATCATCCAGAAGAGGGCATCCTGCCACGCGAGCCCCTCCAGTCGCCGGTATACCAAAACGCAAACCAGGCTAAATCCAGCAAATACAACTAACGGCAGCCACAGCCGCCGCAAGAATAGAAGCAGGATTCGGAACATGAGGCAGAGATACTATCGCAAGTAGAGGGACAATAGGAATGAGCGACGAACGGGAAAAGCGATAGAGGCAATCGCTTTCTTGGATTGCTCGAACTCTGAAGTCGAAACATTGGCCGCGGAAAAACTCGCCGCAGATCCCAGGAGCGCTCCTCGGGCGCTGAAGCGAAGCGTTAACGACGACTTAGTGGCACGAATAAATTCGTGCCCTGCCCAACTCTCCCCAGATTATCGGCAGCTTGTTTCGCCGCTAGCGCAGCAACTGCCGCAACTCGCGCCGTAAAATCTTTCCTGAGGCCGTCCTGGGGACGGAGTCGACGAAATGCACTTCGCGCGGCTGCTTGTAATGCGTCAAGCGGTCGGCGACAAAAGAGCACAACTCTTCTTCCATCTTTTTTCCGTTCGCAAACCCCTCGCGCAGCGTAACGAAAGCCACCGGAACCTCCCCTGCATCGGCGTCGCCCCGGCCGACCACGCCGCATTCCCGCACCGCCGGATGCTCAAGCAACACCGCCTCTACTTCCGCAGGCGCGACCGAGAAGCCTTTGTACTTAATCATTTCTTTACGCCGGTCGACGATTCGATAGAAGCCTTCGGCATCGCGCGTGGCAATATCTCCCGACCAATACCAGCCGTCGCGCAGCACCGCCGCTGTCGCCTCCGGTTCTTTCCAGTAACCCAGCATGAATTGCGGCCCGCGCATGACCAGTTCTCCCGGCTCGCCGCTGGCAACCTCGGTGGCGTCCCTTGAGCTAACGCCAAGTTCCTCACCCAGAAGTCGGCAGTCCGTTTGCGCCACCGGACGCCCAATGGAATCCGGCCGGTAAAGCTCTGGCTCGAGATAGCCAACATGGGTTACCGGCGAAGCCTCCGTCATGCCATAACCCTGGCGCACTGGAATGCCGGTCAGGGCGGTGAACCTTCGAGGCAAATCCGGCGCCAGTGGCGCGGCTCCAGACTTCACCCATTGCACTTTATGATCTTTAGGAAATTGCCCAGCCTCGGCGGCCTGGCACAGAGCGTTCATCGCCGGTGGCACCAGCGGCATCATGGTGATCGATTCCTCCATCAGGAGCGAGGCCAGTTGCCCCACATGGAAGCGTGGCATCAGCACCAGCGTGGCGCCCACCATCAGCGCGGGAGTGGCGATCACGTTCAATCCATAAATGTGATAGAGCGGCAAAAAGCAAAGAATGTTGTCCGCAGCGGTCAGAGTCACGGCTCCCGGCCCGAGGAGTTGATAAACGTTCGACACCAGGTTGGAATGCGAGAGCATGACGCCTTTGGGCAGGCCGGTCGTGCCGCTCGAATATGGCAGCGCCGCAAGCGTTTCTTTCGAGTCGCCTTCAGAGTGAGGCAGCGGCGCGGGCGTCAGGTTCACCAAGCCGGAAAACAGCTCACTACCGCCCGCTGAGTGGCGGGTACAGAATATCCGCCGCAAATCCGGCAAGCCGGAAAGATTAATCCCGTCAATATTGTCCCCATCGGTAATGAGGAAAACCGCGTTCGAATTGTTCAGTTGATACCGCACCTCGCGCTCGCGATAAGTTGGATTCAACAATGTGGGAATCGCGCCCGCCAAAGTCGCCGCGTGATAAGCGACGCAAAATTCCCAGGAATTGGCCAGAAAAATGCCGATTATTTCTCCCGGCCGCACGCCCGCGCCAACCAGCCCACGAGCCAGCGCTTCTACCGTCTCTGCGTATTGGGCGTAAGTCAGCCGCCTTCCGCATGACGTATCGACCAGCGCCGTTTTTTCCCCATGCCGCCGGCACGAGGCGAGAACCGCGTCGTGCACAAAGACGTTGTCGGGATTGGAGTAGAGTTCCGTGCGCAACATGACGGCACCGATTGTAGCCGAAAGCGTACCCCGCCGGATGCCGCGTCCGGCGCGGGAAGCGGCCAGTTGGACTCCCGCCGAAGCCAAACTTTTTGTTACGCGATTTGGCTCAATGCAGCTACAATGTTTTGCGCCGCCAGAAGTCTCCCCCGAGTGGCGCATTCTCTGGGATGCTTTTCCCCAGTTGTTTTCCGCATCGAGCCGCCTTAGCCAACCGCCACCACGTTGGTGCAAGACCCTTCATGTAATGGAGATGAGAATGAACCCGTCCGCGAAAGTTTCTTTTGTTCTTCATTTATTTTGCGCCGTTTTGTTCTGCGCCATCGCCGGAAATGCCCAGATCTCGAGCTTCCAGCACGTCATCATCGTCTTCCAGGAAAACCGCACGCCCGACAATCTTTTCCAGGGATTGTGCATGCCGCCCTTTGGAACGAGCGCCTCGTGCAGCACCACACCAACGGGCTCGCAGTACGACATTCTAACCGCCAACTGGCTCGATAAAACGTCTTCCACCGGAACGACTCAGCCCACCGGCGTTGCTCTCGACAATGGCTACGACCCCAGCCACACCCATTTGGCGTTTACTACAAGCTGTGACCCGTCGGGGCCCGGCATTTGCAGAATGGATGGCGCGGCCGAAGATACCTGCACCGGCACGTGTCCTCCGCGTTTCGCCTACCACTATGTGGCCAATGCCAAAGGAATCATGAACCCCTATCTTTCGCTGGCCACGGAGTATGGATGGGGAAATTACATGTTTCAAACCAACCAGGGGCCGAGTTTTCCCGCCCACCAGTTTATTTTTGGAGGCACTTCGGCGCCCAGCGCGGACGACGACGCGGTTGGCACCTTCGCGGCGGAAAACATGACTCCTTACTACACGCCCGACGCCGGCTGCATCGCGGCGGAGGGAGTGTTCGTCAAGGTGATCACGACAAGAGGCGAAACAGAGTCGATCTATCCCTGCATGGAACATGAAACCATGACAGACCTTTTCGACTCCCTGGATATCAGTTGGAAATATTACACATCCGGTCCGGGCTCGATCTGGACCGCCCCCAATGCGATTGACCACATCTGCGTGCCCAGCGCCCCAACCGGGGGGATATGCACGGGAAGCGACTGGGTCAATTACGTGGTTCAAAAACCCGCACAGGTATTAACCGATATCGCGCAATGTAATTTGTCCGAGGTCAACTGGGTGATTCCTACCGGGCAGAACTCGGATCATCCCAAGAGCAACACCGGAGGCGGGCCGTCATGGGTGGCGTCAGTGGTCAATGCCATCGGCAACAACCCGCCTTGCGCCGACGGAGAAGTTTATTGGGATAACACCGCCATCATCATTACCTGGGACGACTGGGGCGGCTGGTACGATCACGAGGCGCCGACGTTTCTGCCGGGAGCGCAGGGCGACTATCAGTATGGCTTCCGCGTCCCGTTCATTGTGGTATCGGCTTACACGCCACCCAAGTATGTGGACAACACACGCATGGATTTCGGCACCATTCTGCGCTTCATCGAACAGAATTACGGCATCGCCGAAGGCGCGCTGGGCTTCGCCGATGCGCGGTCCACCACCGACATGACCGAGTTTTTCAATCTGCAACTGGTTCCTCGGCCATTCCGGACGATTCCGACTAGGCTCGACGCGAATTACTTCATCAACGACACCACGCCGGCCACCGATCCGGACGAGTACTGAGGTTGCGGAGCGAATTGGCGTCTTCGATTTCCGCTTTCCAGAGGAGCAGAAAACCGAGATTCCATAGTCCTGCCATTGGGGCGAAAAAGGCCGCTGGACGGCCACTCCGCTCCTCGCTATAATCCCCCCTCACTGCGAGAAACCCTCCCCTTGTTGCGAAAGTAGGTTTCGTAACTATGTTTAGTAATTGCATTTCTGAAGTATTTGTCTACTTGTTTTGATCCAGCTCAGTTGTTTGTTTTGGCTCACGGATCAAGTTCCATGCTCAGCTTCGTCACAAGCTACGGAGGCAACAATGCATCTGGCCAAGGGTCTGGTTCCGCTAATCGTGTGCGTGAGCATTGCTGCCCACGCCCAGATTTCGAATTTTGAGCACATCATCATTGTCATTCAGGAAAACCGCACGCCCGATAACATGTTCCAGGGCTTGTGCAGCGCTCCCTTCGGAAAAAGCGCCTTGTGCAGTTCAACGCCAGGCGATACGCAATACGACATTCTCACCGGCAACTGGCTGGATAAAACATCTTCCACCGGCATAACCCAGCCGGAGAGCATCGCGCTCGCCAACGATTACGACGTCAGCCACTCGCACGCCGGTTTTCTCACCACGTGCGACATCGATTCGCAAGGCGTGTGCCGCATGGATGGCGCCGCCGAAACCGACTGCACGGGGACTTGCGCCACGCATCCTCATTACAAATATGTGGACAACTCCACTTCGATTCTGAATCCCTACCTCACGCTTGCCACTTCCTATGGCTGGGCAAACTACATGTTTCAGACCAATCAAGGGCCTACGTTCCCTTCGCACCAATTTCTTTTCGGAGGAACGTCGGCTCCCAGCGCGGCTGACGACGCGGCCGGAACCTTCGCAGACAGCAACATGTTTCCCGACGCCAACAACCCGATTGCGGGTTGCATCGCTCCCTCGACGATTCATGTGAACACGATCGAAGCGAATGGCCGGACGGGCGATATTTATCCCTGCTTCGAGCACGAAACGCTGTCCGATCTGCTTGAGGGTATCGACGTCACCTGGAAGTACTACACACCCGGCGCCGCCTCAATTGTGACCGCGCCCAACGCGATCGATCACATTTGCGTGCCCAGCGAACCTTCCGGTGGAACCTGCACCGGGCCCGACTGGGTTAACGTGGTCATCAAACCTTCGCAGGTATTGACCGATATCAGCGACTGCAAGCTGGCGGGCGTGAGCTGGGTTACGCCAACGGGAAAAAATTCCGACCACGCCAACAGCAACACCGGCGGCGGCCCTGCCTGGGTGGCGGCGATTGTCAATGCCGTCGGCAACAATAAAAAGTGCAAGGATGGCGAAACTTATTGGAACAATACTGCCATCGTCATTACCTGGGACGATTGGGGAGGCTGGTACGATCACGAGCCTCCAACCATCCTGGCGGGCGACGAAGGCGATTTCCAGTATGGATTTCGGGTACCGTTTATGGTCGTCTCCGCATACACCAACGCAGACTATATCGACAATAACCGCATGGACTTCGGCACCTTCCTGCGCTTCGTGGAACACAACTTCGGCATCGCCGAAGGTTCGCTAAACTTCGCGGATGCGCGCGCCAGCGGCGACCTGAGCGAGTTCTTCAATCTCAAGCAGGTGCCGCGCGTCTATCAGACGGTTCCGAGTCCGCGGGACGCGAAGTACTTCATCGAGGACACGGATCCGCTGACGGATCCGGATGATTATTGAGGCATTTTGGAATGGCGCGACTTTAGAGAGAGTTACGGGAAAACCCGCTGGCGACTTCAGAAGTGGCGGGCGGGCGCTGAAGTGCGGTTGTTCATAAAGCACCTGCTGTAGAGACTGAAACGAGGAATGCGGGCTAAAACCTAGCCGGCCTTTTTGTGTGCCTAGATTGTACTCGGAAGTGCTAGAAAGTTCGGGAAACTCGATGGTAACCACTGGCAAACCCAGCAAAAGACCGCCTGCCCGTAAACCCTTGACTGGCTAAGATTTGCTAGCCTTTTTGGAGAACGTTCGCCGGGTTCGCCAATGGTTGCTATAAAGTTTCCCGAACTTTCTAGAACTTTCCGAGTACAATGGTGACATGGAACGCACGAATAAAGCACGAACGAGCGCACACGCACAAAGGAAGCCAAGCCTTCGGATGAAGACCTTCATCGACAACGTGATTCAGGAAGTTGAAGAGGCTGGAATTAAGGACAAAGACGCGGTCGGCGGCTCCGAAGCAACGTCCGGTCGCGTTACCGCTTCCGTGGGGCCTTCGCGGACTCGGCGGCAACAATTCGCTTAAACTCTGCAATGATTTCCGCTTGTCTCGCGAGCGGCAAGCTGTCCGCATGATCTTGTAGCCATTTGACAAACGCCTGTGTGTCCCGCCGTTTCCCAGCCTGTTCAATCAACCGCCGGATCTCAGGCTTAAATCTTCGTATCTCAGTCCGCGTGTACTCGTTCATGGCGACCTCTGTACTGACAGACATTCTACACCACGAAATCATCATTCTGCATAAAATTAAGGCAAGGGCAATGGCCACCGTTATGAAATAACTCAGATGCCTTGGGAGAGTGCGACCTTCAAGACCGTTTGACTCGCTGTGGTACACTTTTCTTGCAACTTGGAGGTTAGACATGGCAGATCACTTGGCACCAGCAATCACGGCCCTTCAGCAGAAATTAAACGAGCAATTGCGAGCGGTTGCTGACACTAAGCGCACGATTAATATGCTCTTAAAGATGTCCGACCAAACTCCCCTCTACGCGGAGGATGATGCCGACAGTGGTGGGTCGGTGCGCGCTGATCAATTCTATGGCAAGGGTCTAGCAACATCCGCCGCTGAGTACTTGGCAATGCGTAAACAGGCTTGCCAGCCCGATGAGATTCTGCGTGCATTGGCCGCTGGCGGTTTCGATTTCGATCTAATGGGGTGGAAAGAAAATGACAAGCTGCGTTTACTGTGCCTCTCTCTCGCGAAGAATACTGGCGCTCAGGGGAAATTTCACCGACTAAAGAATGGGAGTTTTGGCTTGCGTAACTGGTACGACGAAGATTTTCTAGAGAAGGCAGCGGCCGGAGCAGATGCAGCAAAGGCCAAGAAAAAGCGGGCTGGTAAAAAAAACGCGAAAGCTAAAGCTGGGGTTGCCGTCGCGACCGAGAAACCTCAGGCTCTGTTGCCAGCCCCGCATATCGTCGCGCCGCCCAAGGCCGCTGCCAAAGAGAGAAGCCGTGTGGGGGCAGAGCGCGCGGCTCCAAAAGAAGCCGCTTCATGAGGAGAGAATAGGGTGAAGCTGCATCAGAGGCTTACCGTAGCTTCCCGCGACAACTCAGAGGCACCGCTAGTTGCGATCTGACGGGGCTTAGGTTAGCCGAAAGCCGTTGGCTGTGCTTTGCACAGCCTATAATCACCGCTGGGCTATCGCCTTTTGTGGTTCTCAAGCGAATGGGCTAACCATTTTGCCAAGTAATATTATTACCGGAACAACCGACTCTAGCTGGCCAGCTTCCGCAGAAATTCTTTTTCGTCCATGCGATATTTGAAGGCTTTTCGCCCGTCGATGAAGACGACCGGAACTTCGTCGTTGAACTGACGCCGCAATTCGCTGTCGGCATCCACGTCCACTTCGTGCCAGGTAAATCCGCCGCGGCGCGCAAGCTTGGCGAGGCTCTCTTTTACGACTTCGCAGAGGTGACAGCCTTTGCGAGAGTAAACCACGACCTGGCGCGGCTCCGGCACGGCTGGATTCTCCGCCAGTGCCTAGTCATCTTGCAAGAAAAAAGGAGGTAATGTTCCAGCGCGCAAAATCGCTGGTTCCACTCCAGGAGATCGCGGCGGGAGTAAAATCCCGGAATGCCCGCTCCCGATTATCGACCTCTGCGTGGAAAAACCTGCCTCATCACCGGCGGCGCCAAACGCCTGGGACGCCACTCCGCGCTAGCCCTGGCCGAGGCCGGCGCCGATGTAGCCATCACTTTCCGTAATTCCGCGCGTGAAGCGCAGCAAACGGTCGTAGATCTATCAAGCTTCGGCGTGCGTGCCTTCGCGCTACGCTGCGACATTACCGACGAAGCCAGCGTCAAATCGATGATAAAGGAAGCCGGACGCGAACTTGGCCGCATCGACATTCTCGTCAACAATGCCGCGAATTACGACTCCGCCGAGTTCGAGCGGCTCACGCTCCGGCAATGGGATGCGATCTTTGCCTCGAACACCCGCGGACCGTTTTTGGTCTCGCGTGAAGCACTTAAATGGATGCGCCGCAATACCGGATCGAAGAAGACCGCATCGAAGAAAACTGGATCGAAGACCGCCATACACGAAGCCAAAATTATTCACATGGGTTCGCTCGGAGGATTGCGCCCGTGGGCCGCCAACGCCCATTACTGCTCTTCAAAAGCGGCGCTGCACATGCTGACCAAAGTAATGGCGAAAGCTCTGGCGCCGGAAATTGCCGTGAACGCGGTCGCGCCCGGCATGATCGATCTGGGAGAAAAATCGGGTCGGGATTTTCTCAAGCGCATGGCCCGGCAAACACCCATGCAGCGGAACGGGCGCGGCGATGAGATTGCAGCCGCGGTGCTCTTTTTCGCGACTGCGCCTCAATTCATCACCGGGCAGATTTTGGCCGTCGATGGAGGCTTAGGCTTGTGAGTGTTGCGTCCGTTCGCGAATCGGCGATGAGGAACTTGAACCACGAAGGGCATTAAGGTACACGAAGGAATCCATTTGGGAGCGAAGAACAGGAATTTCGCTGACCTTCAAGACCCTTTTGAAACCGGCGATCTCAAGATGTCGCGGCGGCGGCGGCAGCTTTACCCTGGGGTGCCCGTGAGTCCGAAGCGTTCGGCATCTCGGCGGGTGTTTGAGCCAACGGTTCCATTGCGACCGCAACTGGAGAAACCGGCGGGGCCAACGGATCTTGCGCGACCGGTTTCAGGCAGAGTTCCACGGCTTCGGACATATTTAGGGTTTCCTGCCGCTTAGCCGTTGCCCAGGCGGAGAATCGAGCCTTGTCGCGGGAGACCCCATCCAAATTGCGGCTGATGCGGGCCATGTAATGGGCCTCCACGCGCTCCAACTCGGCCTTGATCTGCACGATTTCTTCCGCCATTCGATCCCATTCCGCCTCGGCTTGTTTTTTTTGCGCGGACTCGTACGAATCGAGAGCCTCCTGGCGGGCTGTTGCATCCTGGCGAACCTGCTCCAGCGGTACTCCGGCGGCATCCAGGGCCATGAGTACTGCGACCCTTTTCATGTCCTTCGGAAGCCCGCGGATATGTTCGCTGTTGAGCATATCGACCACTTTCTGAACCCCGTATCCCTTGGGCGGATTGACGATTCCGGCGGCAAGAAAAATCTCCTCGCTGGGCAACAGTTCGACCTGGACGGCCGCGACGGCTTCCGGCTCGGGTTCGGACTGGGCGATGTGCTTCTTCACGCGTGAGCTAAAATCGGGCATAGGACTCTCCTTGTCGATCTCGTTCATTCGGTTTCCATCGTCGCTGAGGGGATCCGCCGTATCTTCGTTTGCGCTGTCCGACTTGCTGAGCCAGCCGGGCAGTTCAAGCCATTTGCTTCGCATAGGTTTCCTTTCGGCGTCCGTTTCTTTTTGCTTCCGAGGCGGTTCGGCCGAGGAGCCCCCTCGCGGTAGAGGCTTCTCTTCGCTGGTATGCCTCTTGAGCGTTTGTTCGGCCTTGCGGGTCTTCTTCGTACCCGGCGCGGTCTTTCGGCTTCTTTCGCGACCCACGCGGGATGGGGCCGCGGGCGAAGGCCGAACTGGCGGAGAATTTTCCAGTTGCCGAGGGCCTTTCAAATCACTTGCAGCCGGGCCTCCGTTCAGGCTGGCTTGAGAATCTGTCCCAGCCTCAACCGCCGGATAGTCGATTCGCATATCTCGCGGTTGTGGCGGATCGGTAAGTTCCGGAGGAGCAGGATCGGCCCTATCGCGCTGAATACCGATCAGATATTCTTTTCCCTCGGCGCGGCAGTACTTGACGATTCCCGAAAATCGCTCGTAGCGCCATTGAATTCTAATCTTCGATCCCAGAATGATAGGCGTCTTAACGCGGATACAAGCGCCGCCCACCGACTTATCCTCGACGCGCGCGGAAATCGTTTGCCATTTGCCGGTTGAATCTTGCCACGAAGCTTCAACCAGAATCATCACCGGACTGCGAAGATCGGGCATAACGGCGCTCACCTGTGATCTATCGGCGCGAAGTAGCGATTACTTCATGGGTGTATCCATCCCGGGTTATTGGCAGTTTGCGACGAGAATTTCAATCAAAAGTTGATAGCAGGCGCGGTTCTGAAGCTCCCGTTTCGGGGAACTCCCGGAATGCAAGTCAGACTTCTGCGCGCAATATTTAATCCCTTCCCGCCGGAAACACCGTGTGTCTAGGCGCGGGAGCCGGCAAATCGCCTTTCTGGTCGCGCCAGAGGACTCGATTCAAACGCTCCGCGCCTGCGGCATCGGGCCGGGAGAAATCCATCTTCGCCGATTCGTTCGCGCCCGCGGCATCGCGCTTGTTCGTTTCATAAATGAGGCCGTTCTTGAGATTGCGGTAGTCTGCGTCAAACGCGGGCTGATTGCCCGGAGCTGAGAAAAGCGGTCCCATCGCAGGAGCGTAGGCGTCGTTCTGGTTCATGGGCGGCAGGCCGAGCAGCATCTCCATCGTATGAATCAGGTTGACGGTGGTGTAGAAACGGTGGTCGACATAAGGCGCCGCGGCGCCGCCCGGCGAATATTTGCTGACCACGAAAGCGGTTGACCGGTGAGCATCGACATGATCGGCGCCATTTTGCGCATCGTCTTCGAGAATGAAAATTGCCGTGTCGTCCCAGTAAGGACTGTGAGAAACCCCCTCGACCAGGCGGCCTACGGCAAGATCGTTGTCAGCCACCGAAGCTTGCGGGCGCGGACGTTCGGGCCGCGTGCCTCCGGTGTGATCGTCAGGAAGATAAAGCAAAACGAACGCCGGTAACTGAAAATCGGCACTCTCGTTCGAGTCGCGCGCACGCACGTAGGCGGCGAACTCGTTCATGAATTCGTCGAGCCGAAGCTGGTCGGGATAATCCGTATTGAAATCGGGATAGAGCGGATCGAAGTGGTCGCGCAATACCGCCTTGGTGGGCTTCACTCGCGCGAATAACGGAACGGCCCATGGCCACGGGCTGGGCGCGCCGTGCGGATCGCCGATATTCGACGGCAGATCGTCGCCGCGATGCAATTCTGTCTGCGGACAACGAGCTTCCAGCCCAGAAGGCGTGCCCTGCATTGGCGTAGCGGCCTTGCGAATTTTGTTGCACCATGCCGCACTCACATATTCGCCGTAATCGCGATAGCTCATGCCGTGCTGGGCGAGGTTATCCCAAAGAAAACCGGTGCCGGGATCGTCGATATCCGACTGCTTGTGCTCGAGCGGATATTCTCCGGCCACCGCGCCTTGAAAATCGTAAGTGCGCTCTTTGCCGCGATAGGCGATTTGCCATGTCTTTTCGTTGTAATCGCTGGTGATGGCCGCGGTTGACCACAGATGGCCGTCGCCAGAAACCTCTCCGCTGTCGTAAAAATTATCGAGCACGCCGAACTGCAATGCCAGCTTGTGCTCGTTGGGCGTGATATCGGCGCCATACATGGTGAGCGACGGATCGCCGTTGCCAACCGCCTTTTCGCCGGACTTGAGATCGCCGAGAATTTGATCGTAAGTGCGATTTTCCTTAATGACGTAAATGAC
This sequence comes from uncultured Acidobacteriota bacterium, assembly GCA_963755225.1. Lineage (GTDB taxonomy): Bacteria > Acidobacteriota > Terriglobia > Terriglobales > Acidobacteriaceae > Sulfotelmatobacter. Next base: position 169,536 of record CAVWJE010000016.1, on the reverse strand, counting down.
GTGCTTGATGGGATTCTTGCCGCCGGCAAATTGAATCGTTCCGGGATTGGAGTGCAGTAAATTGTCCTGTTCGACGACGCGGGTAAGCTCTTCGAGCTTGGGAAGGGTTTGGGAAACGCTCAGGCGGGCAATCGATCCATGCAACAAAGTCGGGATGTAAGGATGATCGTGGCGTTTGATTTCGTATGCGGTTTTTCCCACGCCCATGTTCGGGCCTGTGCCCTGGCCTTTGGCAGTAGCGATCAGAAGATCGTCGCCGCGAACCGCGAGCGCGCTGGGGTACCAGTCGGTAGGAATGAAGCCCATCGCCGGAATCGACCTGCTTGAGACGGGGGATAAACCAGAATCCGACGAATCAGAATTTAATGAAGCAGAACCTGCGTCCAGCTGCAAGACATCAAAAACCGCAATCGCATTGCTCGACGAGTCCGCGACGAACAATCGTTTGCCATCGGTGCTTCGCGCGAGAGCGCTGGGATAAGAGCCGGCATATTGTTGACTGCGGACTGCCACTTTCAGAAACGATTGAATCTCTCCGCTTTGGGTCGAGACGACAGCTACGGCATCTGCGTTCGAAAGGGCCACATAGAGCAACCTCTCATCGGGACTCAACAAAAGAGCCGTTGGATGAGAGCCGGGAGCGATGGGATCGTCCGGTTCTTTCAACTTTATCCAGCGGACAACTTTTCCGCTTTCCAAATCCAGTTCCGCAACCTGGGATGCGTTCCACAAGCTGCACCAGGCGCGGCGGCCATCGCGCGTGGCCACGACGGTATATGGAAAAGAAGACGGAACCAGATCGCCGGTGCTGAGGTCGAAGCGTTGAAGAATTTTCCCGGTGGTGACATCGAGAAGCACAACGTTGTCGGAAAGATTGTCGGCGATCAGGAGTTTGTCGTTGCCGCGCGAGGAAATCAGCGCCAATCCGGCAGGATAAGGAATGGCGGTTCCGCGCGGAGTCTTTTGCAACTCAACGGCGACCTTTTTTCCGGGCGCCAATTCCTGCGGCTCTATCGCGATGACTCGTTCGGGAGTGACCTTACCTTCGGCGAACTTGTACACAGCGATTCCGTTGCCGATGTCGCCTGCCTTTTCTCCCGTCGGATCGGTGATCGATCCAACCGATGCGTAGAGATGCTTACTGTCTGAGCCGAACACCAGGCCGAGGAAAAAACTCTGGTGCGCGTCTGCGCCGAAGCGTTTGTCAGGATAATCCGCGAGTTGATTGGTTTTGAGATCGAGCACCGCGATCGATTGCGTTCCCGTGGTTTCCTGCGTTCCGTAACCGTCGTTGAGGAGTGCCGCATAGCGACCGTCGGGAGTAAGCGCTATGCTGGCTGCGAAACCGTTGGTGCTCGCAAGCCGTCCCGGAGAAGGCACGGTCAACATCTTGCTGGTTGGAAGCGGGATGGAAGAACTATTCGACTTCGCATCCTGGCCTTCAAGTCCGATCTGAGCCACTAGAAATGCCATCACGAAAATTAAGCGGGCTAATCTACTCACGAGGCCTCCGAGGCTCTAGTCTGCAACATCGGAGTAAACAGCGCAATCTGATCGGTGAGCAATGGCTGCGAAAAAAATCCTGGACCACGAGGGGCAGTAAAGTACACGAAGCGCATTTCAAGAGGGACAGCCACGGTCCGCGGGAGATTCCAGCCTTATTCGGTCACACCCCGGAGGCGCGCGTGGAACCTTCAGGACTTGGCGCAGATTCGGAATGCTCCGCGCTCACATTGTGACGAACGTCGGCGCCCTGCACCCAGAAGATTACGTCTTCCGCAATGTTGGTGGCGTGGTCGGCGACGCGCTCAAGATTACGCGCAACCAGCAGCGCATCGAGCGCCTGCCGCACTACGTCGGGCCGCTGGTTCATCATTTTGACCAGTTGGATAAAAGCGTCGTCCTTCATGCGATCGACCACGTTATCCATCTCAAGCACCGCCTGCGCAAGTTCGGCTTTGCCTTCGATGAAGGCTTCGAGCGAGCGCCGGACCATGGCGCTTACGGCAGCGCCCATGCGCGCAATATCGACCGGCAATTCAACGGCGGGAAGGTCGACCATATCCATGACGCGCTCGGCGATGTTGACCGCCTGATCGCCCACGCGTTCAAGATCGGAATTGATTTTTGTTACTGCGAGAATGAAGCGGAGATCGACCGCCATGGGCTGTTGCATGGCGAGCAGATCGAACGCGGCTTCGTCAATCTCGCGCTCCGAAGTGTTAATCAGGCTCTCGCCTTCGAGAACCAGATGGCAGCGATTGAGGTCGCGATCGATATAGGCCTGGCGGGCGCGGTCGACTGCCTGCTCCGCCAGTCCGCCCATGCGGAGCAATTTCTGGCGCAGATCGTCGAGCCCTTGCTGAAAGCGCGTGCGCATTTGTACGAACCTCTTCTGTCCCTCAGCGGCTGAAGCCGCGATTGAGTTTCCGTCTTAACGGCGCGGCTGAAGCCGCGCCCTTTCAAGACTCTTTTACTCTCAAAACTCTTTGCTTTCAAAACATGTTCGCGGGTGCAAACATCCCGCTTACCCGAATCTGCCGGTGATGTAGTCTTCCGTCTTCTTATCCGACGGCTTGGTGAAGATTTTTTCCGTCTTGTCGAACTCCACCATCTTACCCAGCAGAAAAAATCCGGTGAACTCCGCGACCCGCGCCGCCTGCTGCATATTGTGGGTCACAATCACTATCGTATAACGTTCTTTCAATTGAAAAATCAGCTCTTCGATCTTTCCCGTCGAGATGGGATCGAGCGCAGAGCAAGGCTCATCCATCAGCAAAACTTCGGGCTCAACCGCGAGCGCGCGCGCGATACAAAGCCGCTGCTGCTGCCCGCCGGAAAGGCTTGCGCCCGATTTCTTGTGAACCTGATCTTTTACTTCGCTCCACAGCGCCGCCGAATCGAGCGACCGCTGCACGATCTCATCCATTTTGGTGCGATCGTGAAAACCATTCAGCTTCAGGCCGGAGGCTACGTTGTCATAGATCGACATCGTAGGAAACGGGTTCGCCTTCTGAAACACCATCCCTACCCGTCGGCGAAGTTGCGTGGCCGAAGTGCCGTTGTAAGCGTTGATTTCTCCGATGCGAACGCTGCCAGTCACGCGCGCTTCGGGAATCGTCTCGTGCATGCGGTTCAGGCAGCGAATGAACGTAGACTTTCCGCAGCCCGAGGGTCCAATCAATGCGGTCGCATGATTGGCGGCGACAGTCAAACGAATGTCGTATAACGCCTGCGTTTTGCCGTACCAGGCATTTAGATTGTCGACCTGAATTCCAACACCCATAAGCTATGCCGCTCCGAAGGTACCACGGCGAACGGCGAAGCGCACGGCCGCGACTGCGGTAACGATGAGTACGATCAGCACGAGCGCTCCGGCCCATGCCTGCCGGTGCCATTCGTCGTAGGGAGAAATGGCATACGTAAAAATCTGGAGCGGAAGCGCGGCGGTCGGCTGGTTGATTTTCAGATTCCAGAATTGATTGCCGAAAGCGGTGAACAACAGCGGCGCGGTTTCGCCCGCCACACGGGCAAATGCCAGCATGATTCCGGTAATCACGCCCGAGGTTGCGGTGCGCAGAGTGATGGAAAGCGTGGTGCGCCAGCGGGAAATACCCAATCCGTAAGCGGCTTCGCGCAGCGCCTGGGGCACCAGCAAAAGCATCTCTTCGGTGGTGCGAGTGATCGTGGGGATCATCATAATCGCCAGCGCAACTCCGCCCGCCAGCGCCGAGAAATGTCTCTGCGAAAGAACGACCAAGGCATAGGCCACGATGCCCACCACGATCGAAGGAACGCCGTTCAAAACGTCGGCAACGAAGCGGATCGTATCGCCGAAGCGGTTGCGGCCAAACTCCGCAAGGTAGATGCCAGCGCCCACTCCTACGGGGACGCCGATAACGCTGGCGATAGCCAGAATGAACGCCGATCCTACGATAGCGTTGGCCATTCCGCCGCCCGCTTCGCCCACCGGCTTGGGAGTCTGCGTGAGAAAAGCCCAATTGATGGAACCGATCCCGCGGTAGACGAGGTAGGCGAAGATTGCGAACAGAGGAGCCAGCACAAGAATAACAGTGAGCACCGCCGCGCCGGTCATCACATGATCGACGATACGGCGGCTCAGGGCGATGGGCGGGACGTTCTGCGACTGCCGCGCTGCGCCGGCATCGTTTCCATTCGAAGAGTTTGGCGTAAGCTCAGGCACCGGCCCTCGCAGGCTGGCCGCGGGTGACCGTCCATACCAGCAATCTCGCCAAAGCATTCACGACAATCGTAACCAGAAAGAGAGCCAGGCCGATTTCGATCAAAGCCGAAAGATAAACGTCTCCAGTGGCCTCGCTGAATTCGTTCGCCAGCACGCTAGCCATGGTGTATCCCGGCGCAAAGAGCGATTTCGCAATCTCCGGCCGATTTCCGATCACCATGGTTACAGCCATAGTTTCGCCCAGAGCGCGTCCGAGTCCAAGAATGATGCCGCCCATGATTCCGGCGCGCGCATTGCGCAGCACGCCCATGCGAATCATCTCCCAGCGCGTTGCGCCAAGCGCCAGCACTCCCTCGCGCTGATGCTGCGGCACCACCATCAGCACTTCGCGGGTGATCGAAGAAATGATGGGAATAATCATGATTGCCAGGATGATTCCCGCAGCCAGCATGCTGATGCCATAAGGCGGTCCGTCGAAAAACCCGGTCCAGCCTAACGTGCGAGACAGGAAAGGTTCAACATAGTTGCTGAGAATCGGCACCAGCACAAAGATCGCCCACAATCCGTAGACCACGCTGGGAATCGCCGCCAGCAATTCCACGAAAAACGAAAGCGGCCCCCGCAGAAACGGAGGGCACATTTCGGTGGTGAACACTGCAACTCCCACCGACAAAGGCACGGCGATCAGCAACGCGAGAAAAGAGGATACCAGGGTCCCGTAGACGAAGGGCAGCGCTCCGAATTGCTCGTTCACCGGGTCCCAATTGCTGCCACCGAAGAACTTGAATCCGAACGCATGCCATGAAGGGCCGGAGCGAACTATCAATTCATAGACAATCAACACCAGCATCGCCAAAACGGCCAGGCCGCACAAAAGCATGGCAAACTTGAAGATGGAATCGCCCAATTCGCCGGTTTCGGCAGGCAGAAGGGGTTTCGCGCCTTTTTTCCCCTTTGACGCGAAGCTAACGTTCGTCAATTCAGCGGGTTGCGGACCAGGCATATCGGGAGCTGGTAAAGCGGAAAATGCCATGCGGCTTCACCGTAACAGACGGTTGTTAACAGGATGTTAAAAAGACCAAGCTTTTCGGGTTGCCTTTTCTCGGGCGAGGCTGTATTTTCATCTCCCGGTTCAATCCAGTTCTTATTTCCAGGATCGATCTGATGCCCATCGCGCCGAAACGTAGCCGGGCGGTTTTCCAAAAGCTTGAACGCGACTTGCTCAAGCTTTCCGATAAGCCGCGCGCGGAAAATATTCACCGCTTCCGCACCGGGACGCGCCGCTTGCAAGTATTGCTTGGCGACCTTTCCTCCAAACCCGCTCGCGGGCAGAAAAAGCTTTTGAAAATGCTGGGAAAGATCCGCAAGCGCGCGGGCAAGGTTCGCGACCTTGACGTGCAGTTGGCGGCATTGCGCAGGTTGAAGGTTGTGCGGGAACCCAGGCGCAAGACTCAACTTGTCAATCATCTCATCGAACTTCGTCAGCGCCAGGAAGATAAGCTGTGCAAATTAGTGGACGGCAAAACCGTTCGTGAAACGCGAAAGCGGCTGCTCCGCGCCGGTAAAGAGTTTGATCCGAAAGCCGGCCGAGATCCTCTGACAGTCGCGCGAGAAACGTTGCTTCCTCTGCAAAGAGAAACTGAGCCGGTTACCGAAGCTTTGCTGCACCGTTATCGCATTCTCAGCAAGCGCGCCCGCTACACCGCCGAGTTCGCGGATCCGGGTAAGAATAAACCGGACGCCGAGGCTCAGAAACTTATCTCCCACATCAAGCGCATCCAGGATGCGCTGGGCGACTGGCACGACTGGTTCACGCTTTCACAGACGGCTGGCGAGAAGATGGGCACCGCATCCGAATCGGCGCTGGCCGCCGAATTGCAAAACGTAACCGGAGCCAAGTACCGCCATGCCGTCGCGATTCTCGGCCAGTTGCGCGCTAAACCGTCCGAGGAGAACAGACCGCTTTCCAAAGCTTCCGCTGGAACCGTTGAGAAAACGACTCATTCGATAAGTCCGGCCGCATAATCCGTAAATGCAAAACAATTTCCTCCATATCGCCTCTGGTGAAGATTTTGCCTTTTACTTGATCCCGCATTCTCGAGTGAAATTTCATCTCCTGCTTTGAACCGACAGGCTCATAAAGGCGGGTAGTGGGGCAGTCTGGCTCACGCGTTAGGCCGATTAAGGGGGAGATCCTTCGTGTACCGTAGCGCCCTTCGTGGTCGCGCGATTTTGCATTGCCGGCGTTGATTAGAAGGCCGGTGATGACTACACAGTAATGACCAACCCTCGCCCGGCATGTAAACTGTTGGCCTTACCTCATGCCGACCTTTGCCGCAGTAGACATCGGTTCCAATTCCGTCCGTCTGAAAATTGCACGTCTTACGCGGGGCCGCCTGCGTTCCGTCCATGAAGACCGCGAAGTCACGCGTTTGGGTGAAGGAGTATTTCGCTCCGGCTTTCTCACTCCCGAATCGATCGCCGACACGGTAAAGGTGTTGCGGCGTTTTCATCGCGCCACGCAGCAGGTGGTCACCGACCCTGTGCGGGTGGTCGCCACCAGCGCCCTGCGCGACGCCCGCAACTCGCAGGCGTTTCTGGAGTGGGTGCGTTCCGCCACCGGCTGGACCGTTGAAATCATCTCCGGCCTGGAGGAAGGCCGCCTGATTCACCTGGGCCTGGTTTCTAATCTTCGGATAAACCACGCGCCCACGCTCATGATCGACCTCGGCGGCGGCAGTTGCGAACTGACCATTTCGGTGCGCGGCCAGATCCGCGACACGGTGAGCCTTCCGCTCGGCGCGGTGCGGCTTACCGACGAATTTCTGCGGCACGATCCGCCCCGCAAAGGCGAAATCAAGCGGCTGCAAGGCTTCATCGCCCGCGAGGTGAAGCGCATCGCTCCGCGCATTGTCGCAGCCAGGCTCAAGAATGTAATCGCTACTTCTGGAACGGCAGCCGCGCTCGCCGCTACCGCCAGCCATCTCCGCAAAAATCGGCGGCAGCAGCGCATGGTCGTCTCAGCTCTCGAAATGGCGCGCATGGCGAAGCGGATCGCCCGCCTTCCGGTGGATGAGCGGCGGCAAATTCAGGGCATTGGCCTGCGGCGCGCCGAAATCATTGTGGCGGGCGCAATGGTCTACCACGAACTGCTGGAGCGCTGCCATCTCAAAGGATTCCGCTACTCCGCGCTGGGCCTGCGCGACGGCTTGCTGGCGCAGATGGCGGCCGAGCATGACCGCAGCACGCGCTCCGGAAAACAAATCGAATCGGAACGATGGGATTCCATCACTCGCGCGGTCGAGCATTACGGAGTGGATATGAAGCACGCCCTCGACGTGCGCGAATCGGCAATGTTCCTGTTCTCGGCGCTGCGTTCGGTTCACCGATTGCAGCCGGAATTTCGCGAGTGGCTGTCGGCCGCGGCCATGCTTTATGAAGTGGGAGATTACGTCAATCGCAACGGCCACCACCGGCATACTCACTACATCATTTCCAATTCGGAGATTCTGGGTTATACCCCGCAACAGCGCCGCCTGATTGCCGCGGTTGCGCGCTATTTGGGCAAGTCGCGCCCCGGAATCGAGGAGCCCGCGATAAAAGCCATCGATCCCGCGGATCGTGCCGGCGTGCAGAAGGCCATCATACTGCTGCGCCTGGCGCGCGCCTTGAATCTTGGGCGCAGCCGAGCCGTGGAGAAGGTGCGCGTCAGCCAGAGAGCTGGAACGGTGCATCTGGCGCTGGTTCCGCGGCGAAGGATGGGAGTGGATCTGGAATTGTGGGCGATTGAAAAGGACGCCGCTTATTTCCGCGAGGTATTCGGCCGTGAGCTTTCCACCGCCGCCGTGTAGAGCGTGCGTAACACTTTGGGCGTGAAACACCACAGCATAGTGCCGGTGTTGCGGCGCATCTCCACTCTCGCCACCGCGCCCTTTTTCAATTCCACGGAAGCTTCGCAGCCCGACTCGCTGATCGCCGCGCCCAGAAACTGGCTGAGGTTGGGGTTGTGTCCCACGACCATGATCGATTCCTGAGCGGAGTACTTCTCCAGCATTTTTCGGAAGTCGGCGAAGGTCGCGCCGGGGCGCAGCGCATTTTCGGTTTGCAGTTTGCCTTCATAACCCATTTCATTTCCCACGAGCGAGGCTGTCTGGGTGGCGCGCTTCAACGGGCTGGAAATAATGACGTCGACCTGCGCCTCGATCGCCGCCAGCGCCCGGCCCACATATCCGCACTGCTCGATGCCTTCCTTGTCGAGCGCGCGCTTTTCGTCTTTCTTGGGATTTATAAAATGTTCACCGGCACTGGCGTGGCGCAAGAAATAAATGGTCATTGCGAATTATCGTTCCTTTACCACTGGAGTTTTTCGTCTCTTTAGGGGAACTGAAGGAGGTTCTGCGGACTTTCCTTCCGCCACGCCAATGAGAAAATCCTGCGCGTTGAAGGCCGCAGCCCCGGTCGGCGGCCTGCGATTGCGCTTGCCGCGCGCCGGTTGCCACGCGCGAATATAGGTGGCGTCGCGCAGTAAGATGCGCGCTTTGCGATTATCGGCCACGTATGCGTCAAGAATTTCGTGGTGCACCCGCTGGCGCAACAACTCATCTCGCAAGGGAACTAAAACCTCGACCCGCTCATAGAGGTTGCGCGGCATCCAGTCCGCGCTGCCTATGTAGATTTCCTCGTCTCCGTCGTTTCCAAAATAGTAGATGCGGCTGTGCTCGAGGAACCGTCCCACGATGCTGCGAACTTTAATGCGGTCGCTGAGACCGCGCACTCCCGGACGCAGGGCGCAGATTCCGCGCACGATCAGGTCGATCTCAACCCCAGCTTGCGAAGCGCGGTACAACGCCTGTATGACGTTCTTATCGAGCAGGGCGTTCATCTTTGCGATGATTCGCCCAGTTCGGCCGCGGCTTGCATGCTCAGCCTCGCGATCGATCAGCGCGATTGTTTTCTCGGCAAGATCGAGCGGGGCCACAAGCAGCGGCTCGTAAGAAGGATTCTCCGCATACGCGGTGAGGAAACTAAAAACATCGTGCACCGCGCGGGTAACTTCGGGGTTGGCGGTGAACAAACTAAGATCGGTATAGATGCGCGCGGTCGTAGCGTTGTAGTTGCCGGTGCCAATATGCGCGTAGCTGCGGGGCACGCCATCGGGATCGCGCCGCACCAGCAGCGAAAGTTTGCAGTGCGTCTTCAAGCCGACCAGCCCGTGAAAAACCTGCACGCCGGCGTCTTCCATATCGCGCGCCCAGCGGATGTTGTGGGCTTCATCGAAGCGCGCCTTCAATTCGACCACCGCGGTCACTTCCTTGCGCGAGGCCGCGTCGATCAGCGAAGGGACGATCAGCGAATGCTCATTGGTGCGGTAGAGCGTCTGCTTGATCGAAAGCACCTGATCGTCTTCCGCCGCGGATTCGATGAATGAGATCACCGCGTCGTAGGAGTCATAGGGATGGTGCAGCAAAATGTCGTGCCGGCGAAGCTCCTCGAAAAGATTCTGCGATTTTGCGGTGAGCCGCAACTCGCGCGGAACGAAGTTGCGGTACTTAAGATCGGGCCGCTGCGTCTGCTCATAAACGTTGAACAGTCGCGATAGGTTGACCGGGCCGTTCACCGGAAAGACCTGCCAGGGGTCGAGTTCAAAAACCGTTCGCAGGCGCTCGATGATTTCGGGGTCCGCGTCAGCCTCGATCTCCATCCGCACAGCGTCGCCTTTACGGCGGTTGTGCAGCTCCGTGCGCACCGATTCGAGCAGGTTGCGCGCCTCCTCTTCCTGCAAATAAAGATTGCTGTTGCGCGTGACGCGGAATGGCGCGGAGGAAACGATGTCGTAACCGCGATACATGTTCTGCGCGTGATGCGCGACCAGATCGGCGAGAAAAATAAAATCGGTGGTGGTCTCGGAAGGCAGCCGAACTAAACGCGGCAGGGTCCGCGGAACGGAGACCACTCCCGTATAAGTGAGCGCCGAGCGCCGCCGCCGGCGCAGCAGCAATCCCAGGCAGAGAGCTTTATTGATCACGCGCGGAAAGGGATGCGTGGGATCGACGGTCACAGGAGTCAGCAGCGGATCGAGTTCCTTCTCGCAGTATTCGTCCACAAACCGCCGCGCCGCGGCGTCCAGCTCGTGCAGCGCCAGCAAGCGGATGCCATGCTCCGCCAGGGCTGGCCGCAACGCGTTCCAGCAGGCGTATTGGTCGTCTACAAAGTCGTGAGTCAATTGCGCCAGCAGATCGCGCTTTTCCACCAGGGTCAAGCCATCGGGAGCGGCGTCGTTATAGCCGTCCTCGATCTGCTGCATCATGGCGGCCACGCGAATTTCGAAAAACTCGTCCAGATTGCTGGCCGAGATCGCCAGAAATTTCAGGCGCTCGAGCAGCGGGTTGCCCGTATCTTCGGCTTCTTCAAGCACACGCTTGTTGAACGCGAGCCAGGAGGTATCGCGGTTGAGATAGTACTCAGGATTTTCCAGCGAAAGACGAGCCATTGCGAGGGTCTTACAGGTTTAGTCTGCGAGTCGAGCATCGCCGGCGGTGGCGCCGACAATGCCCTTAGTATAAAGCAAACTGAGGAGGAATGTCCGACCCCCTTCGCTGGTGTAACTTACTGCCGAAACTGCCGACGCCAATCCATTGCAGATCAGCCAATCCTTGGGATCGATGCAAGCGTCATACATTCTGCGGTCGATCAGAATCCAGGATCACGCTTGATCGCTGGCTCTACGAGCGAGGTGGGAGAAGTGGTCACAAATAACTAACCCCGACCGAGGCCCTTGCGGGCATGTCGGACGGGGAGCAATTTCACCTGCTAGGCTACGACAAGCCCGCAAAGGATGCAAGTCGTGCTCTCGCTAGTTGATCAGCAGAACGTTTACTTGACCTGCTTGATCACGTCTTTTTCTTTCTGCACAACGCTGTCAGGCAGCGAAGCGTAGGAAAGTGCATTGGTCATCTTCTGCCCGTCGGCTACCATCCAATTCAAAAAGTCGGCGAGGATTTTTCCTTTCGCGGCATCTTTCGATTGTTGCGGAATCAGCAGCCAGGTGAAGCTCGAAATCGGATACGCGTCTTTCCCGGGCGCATTGGTGATTGAAACGCGGAAATCCGCCGGCATTTTCGGCGCCGATGCCGCAGCCGCGGTTACGCCCTCAAGCGTTGCTTTTAAAAATGCGCCAGCCGAGTTTCTAACGCTGCCGTAAGGAATATTGTTTTGCGCGGCATATATCAGTTCCACGTATCCAATCGCGCCTTGCAACTGGCGAATCGATCCCGCAACGCCTTCGTTGCCTTTTCCACCCAGCCCAATCGGCCATTTGACAGACGTGCTGCTCCCAACCTGATTTTTCCAATCGGAGCTAACCTTCGAGAGATAATCGGTGAAGATGAAAGTGGTGCCGCTGCCATCCGAACGATGCACAACAATGATGTCCTTGTCGGGAAAATTCACGCCAGGATTTACGCTCGTTATAGCTTTGTCATTCCACTTCGTGATTTTTCCCAGGTAGATTCCCGCCAGCGCGTCGGGAGTAAATTTCACCTCGCCGGTGACTCCCGGGATATTGTAGGCCGGCACAACCGCGCCCAGCACGGTCGGCAGATTCAGAATCCTGGTCTTCAATTTGCTTTGCGCTTCCGCGAGTTGTCCGTCGGTCATGGGCATGTCGCTGGCCCCAAAATCTACCGTGCCCTCCGTCACCTGCCGAATGCCGCCGCCGCTGCCAATCGACTGATAGTTGATCTGAACGTCCGAGTGCAGCTTGTGGTATTCGCTGAACCACTTCGAATAGATGGGGTTGGGAAATGTGGCGCCCGCTCCGTTTAAAGTGGTTTGCGCCGCCAGCGGCAGCGCGAGAAGAGAGCACAACAGGACCAGCGTCAATTTGCGCATGGATCGATGATTCCTCCTAGAAATAGGCATGCTCGTTTCTATCGGCGCTATGTTACAGGAGGGTTACAAGCGAGTAAATTTCTGATGAATGGGACTCAGAGGCTTAGGGGTTGAGCTAAGAACTTTTCAACCACGAAGTGCACGAAGGAGAATGGGTGAGCAAGAGCCTTCGTGATACTTCGCGCCCTTCGTGGTCCACGCTCTTCGTCGAGTCCCTTAAGAAAACGTCAGCGCGCAGCTTCCAACCGCCCAATCTCACGGGGGAATAAAGTGTTGCCGGGGAACTCCGTGCGCAGGGCCACAAGCAGTTGCAAAGCTCGCGCTTTATCTTTATCGCGGACATACGCAATCGCCAGCAGGATGCGCGCGAAGGGCGCGAGATAGTGGCCATGATCGGCGGTCAACTGAAGGTCGGCGATGCCAGCCTGCTTATCGCCCGGCAGGCCGCCCATGCGCAAAAGCCAGCGCACCGGCGCCGACATGCTGCCGATAATATATTTGCTGAACCCGGTTGCGAGCTGAGCATCGTAGCAGTTATTGCAAATCGCAAGAAGCTGCTGTGCCCAAATTGACGCCTCTTTCGTGTAGTGCAGCGAGGCGATGTTCTTCTTCTCGATAAGCGCGGCATAGTCCGCTTGCAGGCCTGACGACATCGTCATGGCAAACAACGCATTCTGATCCTTGGAATTCGCGGCCAGTCGAATTTTAGCGAGGCGTTCGGCATTTTCGATTGCGGCTTCAAACTCCTTATGCACAACCGGATCGGGGCTAACCTTCGAGCGCGCGGTGAAGGATTCGTCACTCTCGTAGAACTGCCCTTCGAGCACCCCAAGGCGGTTGAACTCGGAGAAAAGATATCCTGCCGCCTGGCTCACAGGGCCGACTGGATCCTCCGGATGCTGCGCCTCCCAGGTCGTAAAGTCCTTCTGCGCGCCAACAAAATCGAGGTTGTAAAGGCCCAGAAATCCGCGATCCAATGCGGTTGGCATGGTCACATCGGGTGGAACCGCTGCCGAGGCCGAACTTGCTCCAGCCATGCCCAGGGCTGTTACGATACCGGCTGTTACGATACCAAAGATTACAGCGCTGGTTAGCATGGCGTCGCGAAATCGGGTGAGTCTGGGCATGAAGTTTCGAGTTACTCTAGCTTGCGTTCCAAGCCGGCGCAAGATTACTTTTTATAGTCCCAGCTTGGATGCGACTAATGTGCACTGCGACCATCGTATTCTTATGTTGGAGTGTTTCCCAGCCTGATATCACTCATCTCTAAAAACATTTAACTACTGTCTAAACCCATTTAACGACCGAGGACGAAACTTCATGAGCGATTCTCCGCGTTACGCGCCAGGCTGGCCCGGCATCCCGCCGCGTTGGACTTCAAGCGCCAAGAGTGGCGCCGGCACCGCGTTGAACCAGCATAGCAAGGTCTGGTTTACCTTGAGCCACGGAATTCTGAACGAAGTGTATTTCCCGCGCGTCGATCATGCGTGCACGCGCGATCTTGGTTTTCTGATTACCGATGGGCAATCGTTTTTCTCGGAAGAAAAGCGTCATTGCGCGTTCGAAAACCAGCCGATAGAACCCGGCGTCCCGGTTTTTGATTTAACAAATACGGAACTCGGCGGGCGTTACCGAATTTTCAAAGAAATTCTCACCGATCCATACCGGAACGTCGTAATCCAAAAGGTCCGCTTCGAAGCGCTTCAGGGCCAGCTCTCCGATTATCGTCTCTACGCCCTGCTGTCGCCCCATCTGGCAAACTTCGGCTATCACAACACGGGTTGGGTCGGCGACTATAAAGGTCTTCCAATGTTTCTGGCGGAGCGCGACGGCTCGGCGTTGGCGCTGGGTTCTTCCGCTCCGTGGAAAAAAATGTCGGTGGGATTTGTCGGCGTCTCCGACGGATGGCAGGATCTTTCCGCGCACTTTCAAATGCAGTGGGAATACGAGCGCGCGGAAAACGGCAATATCGCGTGCACCGGAGAAATCGATCTAGCAGCCTGTAACGGAGAGTTCGTACTTGCCCTTGGATTTGGCGCGAAGTGGAGCGAGGCCGGACAACAGGTCCGTTCGACTTTATTGGAAGATTACGACGAGCTTCGGCGGCACTACGTTTTCCACTGGAAGAATTGGCAGGACACGCTGCTCAAGCTCGACGAGCCTCCGCGCGAATTCGACCTCTATCGCTCTTCCACTTCGGTTCTGCGCACTCACGAATCGAAGGATTTTCTGGGCGGCATCATTGCCAGCCTTTCGATTCCCTGGGGCTTCAGTAAAGGCGACGAGGATCTCGGTGGATATCATCTGGTGTGGCCGCGCGACCTGGTCGAAACTGCGGGCGCGTTGCTGGCCGCGGGCGCCGCCAGCGACGCCGTGCGAGTGCTTCGCTATCTGGAGTCGACGCAGGAGGCCGCAGGCAATTGGGCGCAAAATCTCTGGCTCGATGGCACGCCCTACTGGAGCGGAATCCAGATGGATGAAACCGCTTTTCCCATCCTGTTGCTCGATTTGCTTCGAAGGGAACAGGCCAGGGACCTGGGCAAGCTGGATCGCTGGTGGCAGATGGTTCGCAAAGCCGTGAGTTTTATTCTGCGCAACGGCCCGGTCACGCAGCAGGATCGTTGGGAGGAAGATGGCGGCTATTCTCCGTTTACCCTGGCCGCCGAAATCGCCGCTTTGCTGGCTGCGGCCGAAATCGCCGAACTCACCGGACACCGCGACGAAGCGGCCTTCATGCGCGACGCAGCGGATGCCTGGAATGACAACATCGAGCGCTGGGTTTACGCCACGGGCGGCGATCTTGCGCAGCAAATCGGAGTCGATGGCTACTATGTCCGCATCGCCCCTCCCGATAGCGATGGCGCGGCCTCTCCCACGCAGGGTTTCGTACCCATCAAGAATCGCCCGCCCGGCCAAAACCCCGGCCAAGACATGGAGCGCGCCTTTCACATCATTAGCCCCGATTCGCTGGCGCTGGTGCGCTTCGGATTGCGCGCGCCCGACGACCCGCGGATTCTCAATACGATTAAGGTCATCGACGCGCTGCTGAAGGTGCAACTGCCGCAAGGGCCCTGCTGGTACCGCTACAACGGCGATGGCTACGGTGAGCACAAAGACGGTTCGCCATTCGATGGCAGCGGGATTGGCCGCCTCTGGCCCCTTTTGGCGGGCGAACGCGCGCATTATGAGCTGGCTGCCGGCCACGCAAAAGAAGCCGAGGCATTGCTCTCGATGATAGAGCAGTGTCCCGCCGGTCATGGCCGTCTGTTGCCGGAGCAGGTCTGGGACGCAGACGATCTTCCCGGCCCCGAACTATTTCGCGGCAAGCCTTCCGGCTCGGCTTGTCCGCTGGTGTGGGCGCATTCCGAATACGTGAAGCTGCGCCGCTCCTTGCGCGATGGCAGGATTTTCGACCAGCCTCCGCAAACCGTGCAGCGCTATCTCGTGGAGAAACCGGTGCGCCAGATTTTCGGCTGGCGCTTTAATAACAAGACCCGTTCGCTGCCTCGCAATAAAAAGCTCCGCATTGTGCTGCTCACTCCCGCGCGGGTTCACTGGAGCATCGACGGATGGAAATCTTCGCACGATACCGATACGCGCGATACCGGCCTGGATACTTACATCCTCGATCTGCCGACCGCCTCGTTGCCTTCCGGCAGCCATGCCGTCTTCACGTTCTACTGGCCGCAGGAAAACCGCTGGGAGGGTGAGGATTACAGCGTGGTGGTGGAGTAGGCGCGGTCACGGCGTTACCGTGAATGCCGTGATGCTCTCCAGAGTGCCGCCCGGCGTCACCACTTGAAGCGTCCCGGTGGTCGCCCCAACGGGTACGGTTGCGCGTATTTGGGCGCTCGAAAGAACGGTGAAGCTGGCCGGGGCCTGGTTGAACTTAACGGCGGTTGTGCCCGTTAGATTCGTGCCGAGGATCGTCACGACCGCCCCAACCTTGCCGGAGTTGAGCATTGTCTCGACAAACGGCTTTAGGTTGTTGGTGACGCTGAAGAGGATTCCACAACCGAAACCGCTGCATGAATCGGGAACCCCGCCACTCACGGTTGCCCCATAGAGAATCCCGTTCGTATGCAGCATCAATGCGTCAGGATGGTCGCCGTCCAAACAACCACTTTGCAGGCAGACTGTGTAAAGCGTGGTTAGGGCTCCATCGGGTGTTATTTCAAAGATTGAGCCGGTGTAAAGGCCGGACGTCGTGCCGTAGAAGTTCCCATCATTGGCCTGTATCAATGGCGAGTCTGGGTAGGCGCCATCGGCGCAGTTCGTCGCTGAGCAGAAGTTGTGGAGGGTGGTGAGGGCGCCACCAAGAGTAATCTTGAAGACGTTTCCATAACCAACCCCCGAGGGGCTACCCGTGGTCCCATAAAGGTTCCCGTCGGTTGCCTGTATCAGGGCGGCCTGCGGATACTCGCCATCAGTACAACCGCTTAGCGAGCAAAAGTTGTAGATGGTTGTCAGTTTGCCACCGGGGGTGATTTTGAAGATTGTGCCGGCACCGCGGGCTCCATCCTGCTCCGTGGTTCCATACAGGTTTCCATCGCTCGCCTGCACCAGCGCCGCTAAGGGCCCGGAGCCGTCCGTGCCCTCGAAGCTGTGTAGCGTCGTCAGGTTGCCGCTGGATGTAATCTTGAAGACTGTCCCATAGTTGTTGGCGCCGCCGAGTTGCGTAGTCCCATAGAAGCTGCCGTTGGTGGCTTCCACGAGGCCGGCAAATGGACCGATACCATCAGGACACCCGGGGATAGCCGCTGCTGCAAAACGTATACAGCGTGCTTAGCGCGCCGCTGGGCGTCATCTTGAATACGGTGCCTTGGCCTCCGGTCTCGCCGCCGTTTGTGACGCCGTAGAAGCTGCCGTCGGTGGATTGGATTGGGGCGCCGATCGGATAGGCGCCGTCGAGGCAAGCTCCCGAGCAGAAACTGTGAAGCGTAGTCAGACGACCAAGCGTGGTGCTCCGGAAAATGCTTCCGTACCCGTTGGCGCCGCCATGCTCGGTGATTCCGTACAAGTTGCCGTCAGTCCCCTGAGCCAGGCCTAAGGGATTTTGGCCGTCGGTTAAGTCGAAGCCATGCACTCGGGTAAAGGTCTGTGCAGGTAGAGCAGTCGCCAACGCCAGGCAGAATACAAAGATGCAGACCGCCCTGTTTAAAATAAGTTTGTTCGTCGGCAGATTCATTAGATGCCCCTTGGGAAAGGCACTATATACCTGCATCCCCGACTCGCATAGTGTGAAAGATTTTTCACCAGGACATTCGCTTCGACCCCAAAATTGTCGCACGCAATGTGAAGACCCCATATAGAAGACCCCGTTCGCTGCGGTGCAACAGGCCACGGAAGAGGAGTCTTCGCGAACCTAAGGCCTAAGGCCGCTTCTCAACGCAGATTTTCCACGGTGTAAAGAACCGATGAGTACCTCGGAAGCGGATACGCATAATATTTCAGATCGGGAGTTGTGACAAAAAGCTGATCGGCGCGGGATTCGCTGTCGAGGCGTTTCCAGACTTGGCGGCGGCCGCTGGCCACGTCAATAAGAGTGAGCACGAGTTGACGGCCGGTTGGGTCTGCGACCAGCAGGGACTTTCCGCCTTCCGCGAAACGAATGGGGAACTCGTCCTCAGCAGCGCCTTTCAGCTTCACCGGTTGGCCTCCACTCGCCGAGCATAGGTAGATTCCATCGTGTTCCTTGCGCAACGCAGCCATCTTTCCGTCGCCGGAGAGCGCGGGATACGAGTCCCGAATATTCCCCATTAGCAAGACCGGCGGTCCACTTGCGATCATCTGCCGGTAAGCGTTCCAGTTGCCCTGTTCGGTCTGGGCTTCGTAAACGATTTGGCGGTTGTCATCGGACCAGCGAACCCTATTGAAGGCGATGAGTCCGGGGGTCGAAGATCCCTGGGCTCACCCGGACCGAGCGGCTGAAGCTGGAGCGGTCGCTTTCGAATTGCCCTGATTCGAGCCTAGAACTACCCACTTGCCGTCCGGCGAAATTGCCGGGGCCCCGATCCCTAACCGAACCGCGGGCGAGCCATCGGTGGGGCGGTAGTAAGACTGGTAGTCGCCCGCAATTGCATAAAGCTCTCCAGACTCGTAGAACGAGATCAGCTTGCCATCCGTGGTGATCGCAGTCGGCTGCGTATCGTCGTTCCATGAGTAGGAATGATCGGCCTTGTCTCCGGGGAACAAACCGACAAGCTGCCGCCGCCAGCTTTCGTGGGACAGAAGCACCAAGCCGTCTTTCGAAATGTCGTACAGGCGGATCGACGGCGAAGTCAGCACAACTCTCGGCTTGCCGCCCGGTCGAACCGCAAAGAGTGTGTCGGCCCACCCGCCGGCCTCGGTCGCGGCAAACCACAATTCTTTTCCATCCGGACTCCACGCCAGGCCTTCCACGCTGGAACTCTTGAAAATCACGGAGTGCTTTCCATTCCTATCCAGCAGATCAACCTGGCCGTCGTCGTTTCCCGCAATGGAGTGGTTCTCGAAAGCGATCATGCTTCCATCCGGAGAAAACCGCGGATGCCCGAGCCATCCCGCGCTTTGCTGGTAGATCACATGGCCGGGAGGAAATTCCAGCCGGGGGCCGTCGGGCGCGTTGACCGAGAGGATCATGCGTTTGCCGTCGGGATGCCAATCGGCTTGCGCCACGTGCTCGGCCAGAGTGCGCGGAGAGCCTCCGCCCAGACTCACGGTCGCCAGCGTGCCGCCACAATTGAGAAAGAAATTTTCTTCACAACCGAGAAAAATCGCCAGCTCGTCGGAAGATGAGATTGCGGAGACCTCCGCCCCGGGAATGCCCATCGACCGCGACTCCGGACTGCCCACGTGCGTAACCGACATCTGCGCCGGCTCGCCTTCCCAATGCCCGCTGAAGACGATTGTCTGACCGTCGCGAGAGAAGCGCGCTCCCGTAAGCGTCCCCTCGCGAAAGGTCACACTCGTATACTTTGGAGCGGGTTTAGCGCGCTGCGCCAGAAATATCGCTCCCGCAGCCAGAAGCACTACAGCCGCGGTAATAGCCCAGGGCAGAATCTTGTAGCGTGATCTTTCAGCCTGCGCGGGATGCTGCGCCGTGAGTTGGGGAAGCTCTTCGGCAATCCATTCCAGGTCGAGCCTGACATCGTGCGCGTTCTGAAAACGATCATCAGGATTCTTCGCCAGGCATGAACTCACCACGCGCTCAAACGCCGCAGGCATTAGCGGCTTGAGTGCTCTCATCGGCTCCGGTTCTTTTTCCAAAATCGCGCTGGCCACGCTGATCTGGCTCTTGCCCTCAAACGGACGCTTGCCGGTGGCCATTTCATAGAGCACCGAGCCCAGCGCAAATAAATCGGAGCGCGCATCCGCTTCCTTGCCCTCGATCTGCTCCGGCGCCATGTATTGCATTGTGCCAATCACCATTCCGGCGCTGGTCAGCGGCGCCAGAGGCGTGGCCTCGCTCATCGTCTGCGCGGCGGATAACAACGGGGCGCTCGCGGCCTGTCCCGCACCTCTTCCCGCCGTTTTTGCCAGCCCGAAGTCCATCAACTTCGCGCCGTTTTTTGTCAGCATCACGTTGCCCGGCTTCAAATCGCGATGAACAATACCCGCGCGCTGGGCAGCCTCCAGCGCCTCGCAAATTTCGATCCCAATCTTCAGCGTTTCCTTTAGCGATAGCGGACCTTTGCGCAGCCGCTCGGCCAGCGACTCACCCTCCAGACACTCCATTACGAGAAAATCGATCCCGTCCTGATGGCCGATATCGTGCAACGTGCAAATTCGCGGATGATTCAAGGAAGAAATGGCTCGCGCTTCGCGTTCAAAGCGCTGCTTCAGGTCGGGATTGGAAGAAAGATGGTGGGGCAGGACTTTGATTGCCACGGTCCGGTCGAGGCGCGTATCGCGGGCCCGATACACCTCTCCCATGCCGCCCGCTCCAAGGGCCGCCTGGATCTCATAAGGGCCGAGTTTTTCGCCGGAGGTAAGGGACATGAGTGCGCGTAATTATAGCGTGTAGAGCGGGAACAGCAGGGAAGCAACGACCGCTAACCGGAAACTATCTGGAAACGGCTCTGGGAAGTTCGCGCGATCTCAAAGCCTCATGCCTCCGCGGGCGTCGAATAAACAATCTCCACAACCGTGCAATCGTCATTTAGCGGATTGCCCGCGCAGAACTCCGATACTGCGGAGAAAATTCCTTCCAGCGTCGGGGTTTTGGCCGCAGCGCTTTCCAGTCGCGAATCCTCGAAGAAATCGCCCATCGCGTTTTCGGCTTCGGTTACCCCGTCGGTCACCAGGATGAATCGGTCGCCAGAGTTCATCTGGCAGCGCGCGCTTTCAAACGTGGCATCGGGCAGCAATCCGACAGGCACATTGCCGTGCGGTGGACGCATCACCTCGCCCCCGCAAACCAGCAGCGGCTGCACATGGCCGCAATTCACGTATTCGAGATCGCCATCCTTGCGCAGGCGCGCCAGAAGTACAGTGGCATATTTTTCGCCTACCAGCTTTTCGGTGAAGAAACGATTTACCGCCGAAACCACTTCCAGCAACGCCATGCCCGAACTCAGGTGCGAATAAATCATCCCCTGCAAAGTGGAGGCCAGCAGCGCCGCGGAAACTCCCTTGCCGCTCACATCGGCCAACACGACCGCGAGACCTTCCTTCGTATTCACCGCGTCGAAAAAATCCCCGCCGATTTCTTTACAGGATAAATTTTTCCCGCGCAGCTTGGCAAACGGAACCTCCGGAATTTTTACCTGCATGAGCCGCTGTTGAATGCTGGCCGCGATGGTGAGTTCCTGCTGGTAGCGCCGCGATTCCTCCTCGGCTTGCACCAGACGAGCATTCTCGATCAGCGACGCCGCTTCCGTCGCGATGGCCCGCAGAATGTCGTGGCCCACGCCGGAAAATTCGCGCGAGGCGAAACGCGAATCGACGTAAAGAACTCCTGTCACTTCGGAAGCCGCGCCCGGCGCGGGAGTTTGCTGGTCGCGCGTGGCCTGCACCTGCCGCTTGCGCAGAGGAATGCAAATCACGGTGCGCAGGTCGTAAGCCACAATGCTCTGCCGCGCGGCGAGATCCATCGAGCTTCCAGTGTCGGTGAGCAGAAACTCCGAGTTCGAGCGCAGCGACTCTTCCAGGGCCGAGTGGGAAATGGTCTTGTCGTCGAGCAGCGCCTCGCCTTTGCTGTTTCGCCCCGCGGCCAGCCGCAGGTTGCCCTCTTCGTCTTTCATGAACACATAACCGCGCTCGGCGCGGGTGAGGCGCAGCGTGACTTCGAGCATGGTCATCAGAATTTCGTCGAGCACACCCGCCGTATTCAGCTTGCGCGCCGCTTCCAAAAAAAGCGTCAACTTTTCCAGATCGTTGGACTCCTGCGAGATCTGAATTCCGGAAATCTGGCTGAGGAAGTCGCGAGCCGTGTTCGAAGTCTTGGTCGCGGGATTGAAGATGACATAAGTGGAATCGCGCGCGCCGAACTCCAGCCGGTCATTGCGCTCCAGTCGTTGCCGCTGGATGCGTTCGCCATTGATAAAAGTGCCGTGCTTGCTGCCCTGGTCGAGGAGAAAAAATCCGCCCTCTTCGAGCTCGATGAGGGCATGGTCGCGCGATACGCGGGGATCGGCAATCACCAGATCTTTATCGACCTTGCGGCCAACGCTAAATGGGGTACGGTTAAGTACGATGTTGCGTTGCTCGTTCCCCTGCACGAAAATCAGCGCAGGAAAAACGCCGGAGCCGGAACTTTTCGGAGTTCGTATGGAATTCAGGACCATGGATGATGTTGCGACGGATTATGGGGCGCGACTTCATCTTATGCCGCGTCCGCATTCATAATATCAGCGCGGCTCTTTTGGGAGGAGAATTCGCGATCCGAGCGAATGCCGAAAATCTGCAACCACGAAGGGCACGAAGGTATACGAAGGAAAAAAGCAGGTAAGTAAAACCTTCGTGATCCTTCGTGTACTTCGTGGTTCACGCCTTCTCGCTAATCGCTCGTGCCGCGAATATTGTCACGTCCCCGTTAAGCGCTCAATCTCCGCACATCCATATAAATCAAAGCGAAAATCAGGACCGGCGTCGCAAAAGTCGAATACAGAGGCCACGCCCATCCATTGATCGCGGCGGAGCGCGAAACAAGCAGCAGAATCGCGCTTAGTGCCAGGCTTGCCAGCCACGGCCATAGCACCGCCAAACATCCCACCGAATAAACAAAGCGGGATCCGCGCGAGCCCCCGAGAAAAAATGACCGGTCCCGATACAAAACGAAAATCGCGGGAAGCAGCAATAGCTGATTGTAGGGCCCATACATGGGTACAACGAGTACCGTCAGCGCCATCACCAAAGCGGCCGTCAGTCCGAACTCCCGGCGATCAGCCGGCTGGTGGCGCAAACGCCACAGCAGCGCCGCCGTGACCAGCACGGCCAATATTGCCAGGAGCCTTGCCGCCGGCGGCCAGGGAATCAGCACATCCAGCACCGAGCGATTCTGCGTGTAGCGATGGTAGTTTCCAATCGCGTCGATAAACATGCGCCACCAGCCGGGCAGAACGATCTCGGCTCCGCCCAGCAAAATGGTCATCATTAACGCAAAACCAATGGCTAACCTGCGTCGCGACTGCCAGTCGCTCGCCACCCACAAGAAAAACCATGCGACCAACGGCCACGCCAATTGCGGTTTAATCGTTGCCAAAGCCAGCAGCGCGCCGCCGCAAAATAAGAGTCCGCCGGCCACGCATGCGGCTGATCCCGCCAGCAATGCCGCTACCAACAGGCTCAATTGTTGCAGCTTGATTCCTTGCACCGCGGGAATGCTTCCCAGCGTCAGTAATACTGCAACCGCGGTTTGATCCCACGTTATGCGCCACCGAACGACGTACAACCACAATCCAACGCTTACCAGCGTTAATCCCAACAGCAGCCAATGAAAACATATTTGTACGCCGTGGAAGGGCAGGCCGATTGAGGGCGCCAGCAGAAATACTACATATACGGGATACGCGAAGCGCTCCTCGTCTTTAGGATCGTCCGGCCGGGATGGATCGAGCGCGCGCCCGTAATAGCCCTCCTGAATTTCGCGCGTGACATCGTCGCCATATGGATTCCGGTGGTGGAGCAATAGTTCGCGCGCGCCCAGCCAGCGCGGATACAGATCGGACAAATTTCCGCGCGGCCGACGATGCTCTCTCGCCTCGGTAATCTGATAGCCGACCAGAACCCGGCTGACGTAAAACCACATGCTGGCGGCGGCCAGTGCCGCTAACGCCAACACGACGACCGAACGAGCCTGCACGAGGGATTGGGACTTTGCCGTAGTGATGGTCATTGAAATTGCGGTCCGGCGTTCGAGAGGACGGGCGCTGCAATCGGAGTCGGAGCCTGCGGAGCGCGGACAATTTCCTCGCCAATTTTCCAGGCCCACCATGCCATTGGAATTGCCATCAGATTTACCATGCCGATTCCGAGCCAAAGCACCATCCACAGCGGACCGATCACGAGCGGCAACGCGGGAAGTAAAAGGCGATTCGCAAACGCCGCTTCGCGATTTTCCTGGTCCAGATAATACGGGTCCAGATAATACGGGTGCCGATAACAGTAGTTCGCCAGATAAGCTATTGGGAGCACGAGCAAGCTGAGATCGTGCGCATTGGTTTGCCACCCCACCAATCCCGCCACGACAATGGCGAGGGAAAATTGCAGCTCCAAATTTCCCGCCTGCGCGGGCGCATGCCCTTTGACTGCCGCGAACGCGAAGAGCGCGATAGATCCCACCGCCGCTAAACCTATTCCAAGCGCGCCCGAAAACGGCCCAGGCCATCCCATCGCCAAGCCATGCAGATTGGGCAGAAGGCTTCTAGGGACGCCGCCGAGGTGAGGTGCGCTTACGACTTGCAGCGCATATCTGGGATAGTCGAGCATCGGCTTCATGCCGACCAGCCCAAGCGATATCAAGCCGAGAAGCGCCGCGACCGCTCCGAAGCCGAGCGCTACCCGCCGCCGCTTCCAGATGAAAAAGAGCAATACGATGGGAACGATAAATTGAAACTTTAAGGCCGCCAGGCCGAACCAGCAGCCGCCGAGCGCATCCGCTCCTTTTTTCATTGCGCTGAAGGCAAGCGCGCAGAACAGCAGCAGCAAAATCGAATCCTGGCCTTGAAGGAAACAGGAGAAAACTGGAAAGAAAGATAGACTCACGATTACGAATTTCCACGCCGGCATCCTGTTCAGCACTTCGACCGAACGGCGCAACACCGAAGCCACTCCAAAGAGCATACCCAGGGTCAATACGTCCCATGCCACGAATGCCGTTCTGTAGGGCAACAAGCTAAAAGGAATGAAGATCAGCGCCTCAAACGGCGGGTGAATATAAGGTAGCGGACCGCGCCGGAAGGGAAGGTGTCCGGCAAAATCTTCCTGCACCTCGTATTGCACCTGGCGGTCATATAGTTGATGTCCGCGGCCTTCGCGCAAAATTGTTGCGGCGGTGTAAAAGACGGAGAAGTCCGTGTATCCTCGCTTCATCCCTTTCCAAAAGTCGATGAAGAATAGAAAGTTTAGCCACAAGGTCGCGGCGATAACCAGTGGAAGAATGCGGCGGCGAGCCAGACCGCGCGCGGGCTCGAATTGTTTTTCATTGGTGGCCACGGTGGACCGTGATTGTACCGCGTCCATAAAACGTTCGCTCCCGTGCATTTTATGAAATGGCTGGCTGCGGGAAAAGTGTCCGGCTCGAATCGAACTTTTCTGGCCATCGTTTTTATCGGCCTGTTCGCACTGGCGGCGCGCAATATTACGGACCCCGACCTCTGGTGGCACCTTGCTACCGGCGAATACATTGCCCAGCACAAGAGCGTTCCCCGCACGGATCCGTTTTCGTATACGCGCGCCGGAGAACGCTGGGTCGCGCACGAATGGCTTTCCGATCTCTTTTTGTACGAAACGGAGCAGAAAACTGGATCCGGCGATTTGATCGTGATCTTCGCCGCCGTGCTATGCGCGGCATTTTTCTTTCTGTATCTGCGTTGCGGCCAGGCTCTTTATATTGCCGGCGTCGCCACGTTAGCCGGCGCCTGGGCGACGATGCCGGTTTGGGACGTGCGTCCGCAAGTGCTTTCGTTGCTGTTGACCAGTCTTTGGCTGCTGATTTTAGAAAGATCAGAAGAAAATCCCAGATTGCTTTGGTGGACGCTTCCACTCACTCTCCTGTGGGTGAACCTGCACGCGGGATTCGCCCTGGGACTGGTTTTGTCGGCGCTGTTCATCGTCGCTGGATGGATCGAATACCGCCTGGGACATTTAAAGTCTGCGAAAACTTACCTTCGCCCAGCGGTCCTGACATTGTTTTTCGATCTTCTCCTCGTGCCCTTGAACCCCAACGGCCTGCGCATGTTCTGGTATCCGATTGAGACTCTGCGATCGCCGGCGATGCGGAGCTATATCCAGGAATGGGCCTCGCCCGATTTTCATCGTCCTGAGTACTGGCCTTTTCTCGTACTTATCGTCATCACGCTGGCCGCACTCGGCTGGTCGCGCCGCCATGCGCGTCCGCGCGACATTCTGCTCCTCGTAATTAGCCTTTACGCCGCGCTGGTTTCGATCCGGATGATACCGCTGTTCGTTTTGATTGCCGTGCCGATCATCGCAAAACGAGTGCCGGAATGGCCGCGATCAGGGGTTCGAGCGCGTCATTCGGCTTTCCGAACGGCGCTGAACTCGGGGCTTTGCCTGGCGATGGCCGCCTTCGCGACCGTTCATGTCGCCGCGGTGATCCACTCCCGGCCGCAAGTCGAAATGCAACGCTTTCCGGTTCGCGCGGTTAAATTCCTGCAAACACATTCGCTTGCGGGCAATATCTTCAACCATTACGACTGGGGCGGATATCTGATTTGGAAACTATATCCTTCCCATCGCGTCTTCATTGATGGCCGCGCCGATCTCTACGGAGAAAAGCTTTTGCACCAGTTTGCCCAAACCTATCAGTTTGAAGGCAATTGGCGGCAAACCCTGAAGCAATGGAACATTCAGACGGTGCTGGTGCCGCGCGATTCGGCCCTGGCCGCGGGGTTGCAAAGCGCGCCGGAATGGGCCGTTGCTTATCGGGACGATCAGGCAATCCTTCTAATCTTGCGTTCTGTCCCCAACGATTCTAATTTTGGGCGCGTGGGGGCAGTCTCGCGATATCTGCCTGGCAAAATCTCATGGCAAGGCACGCCCGCTGATGGTTACCTTGGGATGCGAGAAAATTACCCCCCGCAAGGCATTTTGCAGGGTATTATGTGGTAGAACAAATCTCCCAGCAGCGCAGTGTAACGGGATGAGCGTGCCCAAAAGGGTTCTGTGCCTTGGACTGCTTCGGAAGTTGTTTCAAACGTTTGATCTTGTTTCAGGAGGACGGGAACCATGCATCATTTTTGGAGATTGTGGCGCGAGGATGAGGGGCAGGACATCGCGGAATATGCCGTCATGCTGGCCGTGATCCTTGTGATCGTAGTCGGAACGATCCGGTTGATCGGCTCCAATGCGAACAACGTTTTCTCCAACGTCGCCAGTTCGATTCAATAAAGAAATTCCCACGGCGTAAACGTGTTGAAAGGCAAGTCTCGCTGGATGATCGCGGGAATAATCGTCGTTGCCCGTCCTTGACGGAGCACTCCGGAGCATTATGAACCGCAGCCGTTTGCTGATGATCGGAACTCTGGCCCTGGCCCTGGGGGCCGTGGTCAGCCTGCTCGTCTACAAAAATCTCCAAGGGAGAGGCTCGTCCAGCAACGAGCCGGGCGCGGATGTAATCGTGGCCGCCGACGATATTCAAGTGGGCGGAAGAGTCGAAGAGCGCGATGTGCGCATCGTTCGATTTCCCTCAGCCGCCCTGCCGCCGGGTTATTTCGGCAAAAAGTCTCAGGTGCTGGATCGCGGCGTGATTATTCCCATCACCAAGGGCGAATTTATTCTGCCCAGCAAGCTGGCTCCCGAAAATGCCGGCTCGGGCTTGCCATCTCTGATCCCCCGCGGAATGCGTGCCGTTTCCGTGCGCGTGAATGAAGTGGTTTCGGTCGCAGGTTTCGTCGGCCCCGGCACTCGCGTCGATGTGCTTCTGACCGGAACTCCCAACGGAAGCACCGAAAATCAAACCACCACAGTCCTACAGAATGTCGCCGTAATTGCGTCCGGCCACACCCTCGAACACAATGCGGCCGGCGATGCGCAGAACACTCCCGTGATCACCCTCCTTACTTCCCCCGAGGATGCCGAACGACTCACCCTGGCCAGCGCGGAAGGTAAAATCCAGTTGGTATTGAGAAATCCTCTCGACACTCATGAGGACTCCGTCGACGCCGCCAACGCCAAGGGTTTGTATAAGGGCGGAACTCCGGTGCCCCCGCCGCCGAAAGTAATACACCCGGTAAAGCAGAAAAAAGTCGAGCAAGCGCCTCCCCCTCCATCGGTTCTCAGCGTAGAGGTTTATCAAGGTGATAAGAAGCCGGATGTCGTCAAGTGCACGGAAGAAGGTTGTCAGGATTCCAAATAGCCGGAGAGAAGTTTCGGCGCACGCGTTCAATACATGGCAGTTCAATACTGGGCATAACAGGTTTCCTCAATTGGAGAGAAATCCCACGATGAAGGTTCGCAGGACACTTCTGGCGCTCGCTTTGCCGTTTTTGTTGCCCCTATTCGCACAACCGAAACTCGCGCACGGCGAGACCCGGCCTCAAGACGCCGCGCCCCAACAACAACCCGCGGCGCCGGACGCCACTCAATCGAATGCTCCCGCGCAATCGACCGCCGGTTCGGCGCCTCTGCGCGTGATGGTGGATAAATCGCTGCTCATCAATACCACCGAGCGGCTTAAACGAATCTCGGTTACCGATCCTAGCGTAGCCTTCGCTACCGTGGTCACTCCCACACAAATTCTGGTGCATGGCCGTTCCCCGGGTGAAGTGTCGCTGCTTATCTGGGATGAAAACGAACGCTCGCGCAGTTTTGATCTGCGCGTGGATGTGGACGTTAGCGCTGCCTCCGACGAAGAACAGCGCGTCTTTCCCGAAGAGCAAATTACGGTTACGCCTTCGCGCTCTGCGATCGTCCTCTCGGGCCACGTGACTACCGAGGATGTTGCCAAGCGCGCCGGAGAACTGGCTTCCGCGTATTCGAAGAACGTGGTCAATGTTCTTACCTTCGGCCCCGTCGGCGCGCAGGAAGTTCTGCTCGAAGTAAAATTCGCTGAAGTTGACCGCACGGCGCTCACCCAGCTTGGAGCGAACTTTTTTTCCACCGGCGCGGGAAACACCATTGGGACCACCTACGACCGGCCAGTATGGCGGCTTTGGCGCCTCGACCATTACCCAGACCCAGGGACAGGCGGACCTTTTTCCAGCACGCAAACCATTAGCAACGCTTTGAATCTTTTCTTGTTCCGTCCTGATATTCATTTTGGGGCAGTGATCGAAGCTCTGCAAACCAAGAACCTGCTGCAGATTCTGGCTGAACCGAATCTGATTGCCGTCAACGGAAAGAAGGCGAGCTTCCTTGCCGGCGGCCAATTTCCGTTCCCAATCGTGCAACCGGGCCAGGGATTCACCGCCGTGACCATCTCGTTTAAAGAGTTCGGCGTAAAGCTCGATTTCACTCCCGTAATCATGCCCAACGGCAACATTCACCTTACGGTGGCCCCGGAAGTCAGCACGCTGGACTTTGCCGATGCCCTGACGATCTCCGGTTTCACCATCCCAGCCTTGAGCACCCGCAAAGCCGAAACCGAATTCGAACTGCGCGATGGCCAAAGCTTTGTGATCGCCGGCCTGATCGACAATCGCGTTACCGACATTTGGAATAAAGTTCCTGGCCTCGGAGATATTCCAATCCTGGGCGCTTTTTTCAAAAGCAAGAGCATTCAAAAGAGCAACTCTGAACTGATGGTTTTATGCACCGTTCATCGGATCTCCCCCAATGCCGAACCTCCGCCCGGACCGAAGAATCCTCAACCGTTCATTAATAACGACAAGTTCGATGGGAAAAAACCTGCGGGGAAGTAATCCCGTAGGAATGATTCGGTTTGGCGCGCCGCGTGGAAACAGAGATAATGGAAGGGCCTATGTGGAGTAGGCGTGGGATATGCCCGAGCTTTCAGTCGTAATTGTGGCGGCGGATAATGAGCAGCGCACTGTGCTTCAGGTGCTGGTAGACGGCACTAGTGTGGCGCGTACGGTTCATACCTGCGCCACGTTCCCGGTCGCGGTTTCCGATCCTGTCGCGCGCCGCATACAGAACGCCAGTCCCGACGTTTTACTGGTCGACATTCCCGGCGAGAATGCCACGCTGGCCATGCGGACCATCGAACTGCTTCACCAGGAACTGCCCGAAACGGCCGTGTTCGCCATTGGAACCCTGAATCAACCTCAGATGATCGTGAGCGCGATGCGGGCCGGGGCGCGCGAGTTCATCGAGCGCCCTACCACCACCACCGATCTTCTGGAAGCTTTCGTCCGGCTTACGACGGCGCAGCGCCGGGTTCAGAAAGAAGGTCCGCGCGGCAAGGTATTTAGCGTGGTCAACGCCAAAGGCGGCAGCGGAGCGACCACCGTAGCCGTAAACCTGGCGCTGGCCTTGCAATCCGCGTATGGCAACACGGCGCTGATCGATCTTGCGCCTTTGGGCCACACCGCGCTGCACTTAAACGTCAAGCCGTTGTTCACCCTGACCGACGCCACGCGCAATCTGCACCGCATGGATAGTTCGCTGCTGGAAAGTTTTATGACCCGCCATAGCGGAGGCTTGCAGGTGCTGGCCGGAGCCAACGCGCCGGCTGCAATCGAACCCTCGACCGCGGAATTTGTCCGCCTGTTCGATATGCTGGTGGCTCACTATCGCTATGTAGTCGTGGATAACTCCTCGCGTCTGGATGCCGTCAGCCGCCTGGTGGCGAATCTCTCCGAATGCGTATTGCTGGTCGCCTGCACCGACGTGGCTTCGTTGTGGAGCGCGGCGCGCGTCCAGCAATACCTTGGTGAAACCGGCAATCGCGAACGCCTGCGCCTGGTCCTGAACCGTTTCCGCAAGGTGCCCGGCTTCAGCGAGGCGGATGCCGAGACTGCGGCCGGAGTGAAATTAGTGTGGCGCGTGCCCAACCAATATTTTGCCATTTCATCGGCGATCGACCGGGGCACGCCGGTGATGGAGCAAAGCCATACCGAGATTGCCCGCTGCTTCTCCGGCCTGGCGCAGGAACTGACTCGAAACGATGCAGATCAAAAACGCGCCCACTGGTCGCTATTCAAGACGGTTTAAGATTGTGTAACCATTCATGGCGAATTTGCAGACTTTCGAGCACAGCGAGTACCAGCAGGTAAAAGCCGACCTGCATCGTAAAATACTCGACCGGCTCGATCTCGAAAAGCTCGGCCGGTCTAAAGGCGACTCGGCCCGCGAAGAAGTTCTCGTCGTAATCCGAAACTCGGTCAACAACGAAGCCATCCCTTTGAGCTTCGCCGAGCGCGAGCGGCTCTCTCGCGAAATTCTCGACGAAATTTTTGGCCTGGGTCCGCTCGAGCCCTTGCTTAAAGACCACACCATCTCCGACATTCTGGTGAATCGCTACGACAAGGTTTATATCGAGCGCGGGGGCAAGCTGGAACTAACCGGCCTGTCGTTCAAGGACAATCAGCATCTGATGCAGATCATCGAGCGCATCGTCTCCCGCGTGGGCCGCCGCGTAGACGAATCGTCCCCGATGGTCGATGCCCGCCTCGCCGACGGCTCACGCGTGAACGCCATCATTCCCCCGCTGGCGCTGGACGGCGCCTGCCTGTCGATTCGCCGCTTTGGCCGCGATCCCGTAACCGCGCGCAACATGATCGAGAACCACACGCTCACCGAAGCCATGCTCGAACTGCTCTCGACCATGGTGAAAGGACGTTTGAATCTGCTGATCTCCGGAGGTACCGGAGCCGGCAAAACAACTTTGCTCAACGTTCTCTCCGGTTATATTCCGAACGTGGAGCGCATCGTAACCGTTGAAGACGCCGCCGAATTGCAACTCAAGCAGGAGCATGTGGTCCGGCTCGAGACGCGCGCCCCCAACATTGAAGGCAAGGGCGCGGTGCGGCAACGCCAATTGGTCATCAACTGCCTGCGTATGCGTCCCGACCGCATCATCGTCGGCGAGGTTCGCGGCGAAGAAGCGTTCGACATGTTGCAGGCCATGAATACGGGCCACGAAGGCTCCCTCACCACGGTCCACGCCAATTCCGTTCGCGATGCTCTTTCTCGCGTGGAGAATATGGTTTCAATGGCGAATCTGAATATCCCCGAACGCGCGGTACGCCACCAGATCGCCTCCGCCATTCACGCGGTTGTGCAGGTTGCGCGCCTGTCCGACGGCACCCGAAAAGTGATTTCGATTTCCGAGGTAACCGGCATGGAGGGCGACATCATCACCATGCAGGATATTTTCGTATTCGACCGCCGCGGCATCGACGAGGCCGGGAAAGTTCGGGGCGCTTTCCGCGCCACGGGAATTCGTCCTCAATTTGCCGAGCGCCTGGCCTCCTATGGCGCGAGGCTGCGCGCCGCATTATTCGATTCAAGAACCGAAGTCTGAGATTGGAAGTCCGAGGTCAGAAGTCCGAGGTCAGAAGTCAGAAGTCAGATCCGGAGTTCGAGGTCCGAAATCAGAAATCAGAGCTATCGCAAAAATGGTCTTGGAAGAGGTTTGGCAGGGGTCTTGGGGGGTCTTGGAAAGTGTTCTTGGGAAGGGCACGGCTTTAGCCGTGCCGCCGAGGGCCGCCAAATACGCGGGCTTTAGCCCCTGAGGGATACTGAAGTCCGATGGCCAAGGCCTGAGGTCTGGAGTCCGAAGTTCGAAGAACCACTTTAAACATTCACCTATGACAGCCTTCATCGCCTTACTCGTCTTCCTCGTCGTAGCCCTCGTGGCTTTTGCCGTGGGATCGCTGCTCGACCAGCGGAACGCGCAGGCGCGCCTCATCAAAGACCGCCTGGCGAGCGTGCAAAAGGCGCCGGAGCGCAACCCCGCCGCCGACATTGCCCTCCTGCGCGACGAACAATTAAGCCGGATTTCCATCTTCGATACGCTGCTTCGCCGTTCCGCCCGCGTTTCCGCCATGCAAGAGGCGCTCTCGCAGGCGGGAATGAAAGTTCGCGCCGGCAACTTTCTTCTTCTCTGCGTGCTTTGCGGCCTCGTCGCCGGCGCGGCGGCGCTGATCTTTGCCAGGAATCCAGCCATCGCCTGGGCGGCGCTCATCATCGGAGGCTTTCTTCCTTATTCGGTGGTGTCCTATCGCCGCCAAAAGCGCTTCGAGAAAATCGAGGAGCTCTTTCCCGACGCCATCGACACCCTGGCCCGCGCCGTGCGAGCCGGACACGCCTTCACCACTGCTCTCGAAATGATCTCCACCGAAGTGCCGGAACCCCTCGCCAGCGAATTTCGCCAGCTTTTCGAGGAGCAGAAATTCGGCATGCCGGTGCGCGATGCTCTGATGAATTTCACGGAGCGCGTTCCTTTGGTGGACGTGAAGTTCTTCGTCACGGCGGTGATGCTGCAACGGGAAACCGGAGGCAATATCGCCGAAATTCTCGGGAATCTTTCTTACATGATTCGCGAGCGCTTTAAAATTCAGCGCCAGGTCAAGGTGCATACCGCACAAGGCCGTCTCACCATGGCGTTGTTGATGGGTATGCCGCCGACTGTGGTGGCTATTCTCTTAGTCTTTAGTCCCGAGTTTGTCCGTCCGCTGTTTTACGATCCGATTGGGCACACGCTGCTGGTGGTCAGTATTGCATTGCAAACCATCGGCTATTTCGTGATCCGGAAAATCATCAAGATTCAGGTATAAGAATGCCCCTGCTGATTCTAACCATCGTCGTATTCGTAACCGTCGTGCTGGTGGTTTTTGCCTTTGGCGCGGCGGTGGTCACGCCTAGTTCCGTGCTGGGAGCGCGTTTGCGCGCCCTGGGAAGCCAGATTACACAGGCTCCGGAAAAACCCGCGATGAAGGTGCGGGATCGAATCGAGCAGGCCCTCGACCCCATCAGCAAAGCCATTCCACTATCTCCCTCCGACGTTTCTCGCACCGGCACGTGGCTCATTCAAGCGGGATTGCGCGAGCCCCGGCATGTCAGCTATTACTTCGGCGCGCGCCTGCTGCTGGCGTTCCTGGGTTTTCTCGGAGTCGTAGCGTTTTCCGGTTTCAACAGCCTGTCGCTGCTGGTTTGCGTTCCGGCTCTCGGATTTTTCCTGCCGCGTTTTTTTCTGAAGCGCATGATCAAAGACCGCCAGCAGCGCATCCGCCTTGCGCTTCCCGACGCTCTCGACCTCACCGTAATTTGCGTCGAAGCCGGCCTCGCGCTCGATCAGGCCCTCATGCGCGTCGGCAAGGACTTGCATCACGCGCATCCCGACCTCAGCGACGAATTTCATCTGGTCAATCTCGAAATGCGCGCCGGAAAGCCCCGCGCCGAAGCCCTGCGCAATCTGGTGGACCGCACCGGAGTAGACGACATTCGCTCACTCGTGGGAACGCTTATCCAGACCGATCGTTTCGGCACCAGCGTCGCGCAGGCTTTACGCGTTCACTCCGATTCGCTGCGCACCGCCCGCCGCCAGCGCGCCGAAGAGAAGGCCGCGAAGACGACGATTAAGATGGTTCCCCCTCTGGTCTTGTTTATTCTGGTGCCGTTCCTGTTCGTCACTGTCGGTCCGGCGCTGATTCAGGCTTATCGATCGTTAGTGGCCAAGTGACCGGACGGTTGGTGTAGATCCAGCAGGTTTAAGGGTTGCGACAAGGCCCACCTTGGCTGAATGGGAAGCGCACGAGTTCCACTCGTGCCGATAACTCCTCTAAATTTATAACCGCGCTTTAGGGAAACTCTGATTAAATCCTCTGGCGCGAAAAGCAGGTTGAGGCCCGCAACAGAACGTTCTGAAAATATGTCCCCGCTCACTCCACGCGCCCAAGCCTTCAACCAAACCCGCCAAATCTCCCTCGCCACGCACCTCGCCATCGCCGATACTCACTGGTCCCGCCTGCGCGGCCTTCTGGGAATATCCGCAGGTGACTTCGGTAACGGTTACGGCCTGTGGATTCGCCCCTGTAGAGGCGTTCATACTCTTGCTATGACCTTCCCCATTGACGTAGTCTATTTAGACCGCGCTGGGATGGTTGTGCACCTCGAGCCCAACCTAAAACCATGGCGTTTTTCCCCCATTCGCATGCAGGCGGCCTCAGTTCTTGAGTTACCCAGCCACACTGTGGCGGGCACCGGCACCGCGGTGGGCGACCATATTGAAATCAAGCTCAAGATGTAGGAGACTGTCAACAAGCTTTCCCCCCCAAGCCCTCAACCGAAGCGGAAATCACATACTCGTTTGACGCAGACTCTCCAACTCGAAGAGATCAGGATCATCCAGCGTCACGATGCGCCCAAACTGCTGGTCGAGTGGACTCCACGCTTGCAGGAATTTGCCACATCGATCAAACCTGCGTTCAGCCGCTCGCGTCCGCGGCTGGCGGGAGAAGCTCCCGACACGCTGATGCCTTATCGAGGCATGGCCGCGTCGCTCCTGATGCAGTTGTTGTTGTTGTTCGCGATCCTGGTTCTGCCGAAGCAAATTGACCGCTTGCGTCCCTATGCCGCACCCAAGGTTCGTCCCTATGAAGTGATTTATTACTCCGGCGACGAACTGCCTCAGACGCAGGATCTCGGCGGCTCTCAATCGGGAGTCTCAGGCCGCGCCGGCGGACAGGAAGCGCATCACCGTACGCAGACTATTCACGTAGCGCGCGGCACTTCGTTGGCGTCGCAGATCGTTGACGCTCCGAATCTCAAGCTGCCGCCTTCGAAGAGCGCGGTTGCGAACCTGCTGGCCTTCAAGAGCGCGATCCCGCCGCCTCCGGCCGAGGGATTGC
Organism: uncultured Acidobacteriota bacterium; assembly: GCA_963755225.1. Lineage (GTDB taxonomy): Bacteria > Acidobacteriota > Terriglobia > Terriglobales > Acidobacteriaceae > Sulfotelmatobacter. The sequence goes on along the minus strand of CAVWJE010000016.1, from coordinate 134,526 downwards.
ATTCTTCGCTCACCGCGCCGAGCCTTGCCGCGAATGTGATCGCTCCCGCTCCGGAAAATATCAGCCGCGAGCAGTCGCGCCGCGGCGTCACGCTCGACTCAGTTATACCCCCGGCTCCCAATGTTGCAGCAGATCGATCTCGCAATACTCCATCTCTGAATGCGGCCATCGTTCCGCCTACGCCCACCGTACGTTCGGATCACACTTTGTACGCGCCCGTTCTTGAATCGCGCATCATCGCTCCCGCTCCGAACGTTTCGCGTGACCGCGCGTTGACCGCACCCTCTTTGAATTCCAACGTGATTGCGCCCGCGTCGACGCGCGTCTCGCGCGATGAGGCGCGCTCGGCGCCGGCCCTGAGCGGCGCAATTATTCCACCCGCGCCTGCGCCGGTGGGCCGCGAAGTTTCTCGAACCCGCGTGCAGATGAACAACGTCGCAGTCGTGCCACCTCCGGTTTCGGCGCCTGAGCGCGAGGCCGCGCGTGAAGCCAAACTCAACATGCCCGCGCCGTCGGTGATCGCTCCGCCGCCTTCCGCCGACTCCACGCACGATTTGCGGCGGCTGGAAAGCGGCAGCGCCACTGGCTCTGGGCCGACTGTAATTCCTCCTCCGCCCACGCAAGCCGCTAGCGGATCGCTTCTCAGCAGCATCGTTGGAAAGCTTTTCGGCACGCAGGACGTGGTGCCGCCTCCGCCGAACGTTTCCTCCGACGGAGTCTCCTCGACATCTCGCAACGCCTCAGGCGGATCGAACTCGGCGCTCACAGCCAACGTAATCCCGCCGCCACCATCGGCGGCAGGCGTTCAAAATGGAAGCTTCAACGGAACGTCATCCGGAGCGCGCCGCAAGTCGCTCGCTTCAAATGTTATTCCTCCACCGCCATCGGTAAATGGCTCGGGCACCAATGGAGCAACGCGAAGCGGAAGCCCGAGCGGCCTGAGTGATAGTCTTGCCAGCAACATTGTTCCCCCGCCGCCCTCTGTCGGTTCTGGCGCAGGCCTTTCCGGCTCGGGCAGAACAGGCGTCGGACTTGGCGGTCCCGGCGATGCAGGCTCGGTTCTCGCTCCGCCAAAATCGGCAGCCGCTACGCGCGACAATTCCGGAGTAGTTTTATCCGCGCAGCCCGGCTCGGACGTGGGCAAGCCCGCCAGCGACGTGAAGGGCTCGCTGGCCATGTCGCCATCGGGTGGCGACAAGCCCGGCATCGGCGGTTCCGGTGGCAACACCGGCATCGGTCATGGCAGCGGGCCCGGCAGCGGCATGATTGGCGAAGGCTCCGGCGTAGGCAAGACTGGAACAGGAAGCGGCTTCGAGCCCAATGCGCGCGTGGGTATTTCTCCTACGCCCGGCCCCGGTGGCGCAGGCAGCGCGGCTACCGGTTCTCCCGCGGTGCCCGGAGTCGACGTTCGCGGCGGCAGCACCGTCGTCAACTTGCCCAGCTTCGCCGACGCAGGCGGCGGCAATGGCCCCAATCTTCCCGGACGCACATCGCTCAAGGAACAGCAGGGCCCGGCTATCACGGTCGTCGCCACGTCGCGGTCCGGCGGCGCATTCGATTTCTACGGCAAGCTTCCCGGCGACAATTACACCGTATACGTGGACACTTCAATCGGCACGGTGGTGATGCAATTCGCCGAACTCAATCCAAATTCGGCTGCGGCGCATAGCGGGTCGCTCACCGGTCCGCAAGGCATTCGCAACAATCTGCCCTCGGATCTTCCCCGCGCGCGCGTCGTCATCAAATGCAGGCTTGACGCCTCGGGCAACGTCAGAAATCCTCAAGTTCTGGAGCCTGGTCCCGCCGACATGACCGCGAAGATAATCTCCGCGCTGCCGAGTTGGAAATTCCGGCCGGCCATGCGCGGGGTTCAGCCGGTGGAAGTGAACGCCATCCTCGGTTTCAACATCAATACCAACGACCGCTTCTGACAGGAACCCCTAATCTGATGTCCGCTACTGCGGCTTGGTGTTCGGATCGGGCGGCGCCGTTTTGTCGTCCTTCTTTTCGTTCGATTGCTCCTGTGGATGCGACTCGTAGATTGAGTACTGTCCCTGGGGCCGCTTCAGCTTGATGGTGAAATCCATCTTGGCATGATCGATGTCGTAATCTTCGCCGAAAGTCTGAAATCCGGAAGCCAGCACTTGCACTCGCAGTTTGCCGTAGGGAACGTCGTCGAAATTCGCCTTGCCATCGGCGTCGGTCTTCAGTTCAAGGCCGCCCCGGCTCTGCGTCCCGTTTGGATTCACGGGATGCATGATTACAGCCGCGCTGCGAATCGGTTTCCCGTTGTCGTCTTTGATGATGAGAAAATTCAGGACCGCCGTAGGATCTGGATTCCGATCTTTCTGCGCCGCCGAAAGCTCCACCAGTGCCAAAACCAGCAGCAAACAAACAATCGTTTGTGACCCGATTTTCCTGCCCGTTCCCATGCGTTTCATATTCGTCATTCTAGTGGCTTGCGCGCACGCAGGGAAGCGGCGGCATTGCTAAGTGAATTTTGTCATTCCGAACCGGCGTTGTTTGCCGGTGAGGAATCTGTTTTGCCCGGAGCCCGGCAGATTCCCTTCGGCGAGCTCAGGACGAGTTCTCGTGCGATAAGACCGCTCTTCGAAAACGCTTTTCAAACCAAGCCATTACCGAAGCGGCGCATGGTATAGGCGGCTAAGATTTTCCGGCCGAGCGGCCCTTGCGCGCTCCATTCTCTAACGTGGCAATTTGCAGCAGATCACTCGCCACGCGCGCGGTATTGTGGCGCGCGACGCCTTCCTCTTCCAGATAATCCCCAAAAATCGGAATCACTCCTAAAGCCTCGATCGCATCCAGATCGGCGACGATTTGGCATGCGCCTTCATGCGCGTACTTGGCCTTCAGTTCGTCGGAGACGGGAGTGCGGTTAATCAGCGCATAGTCAAAAAGCTGCTGGTGAGCGTGGCGATTGAGGGCGCGGATGTGGTCGGCGGCGGTGAGGCCCAGGCTCTCGTTTGCCTGAGTCATCAGATTGCAGATGTAAACCTTGGTGGCCGGCGAATGAACGATGGCGTCGCCGATGTCGTGCACCAGCAAGTTGGGAATAAGGCTGGTAAAAAGGGAACCGGGCCCGATACTAATGATGTCGGCGCTCGCAATGGCTTCCAGCGTTTGCGGCAGAGGCTCCACATTGGGCGGTACGAGAAACACTTCGTGAATACGAACTTTACTGGCGGTGATTTTTGTTTCTCCGCGAACGCGGCTGCCGTCTTCCATCAACGCCTCGAGTTCGATGTTGGATGTAGTCGAGGGATAGATGTGGCCGCGCGTGACTAAAATCTCGGAGGCGAACCGCACCGCATCGGAGAAATCCTGCGTGATGTCGGTAAGCGCCGCCAGGAACAAATTGCCGAAGCTGTGACCCTCGAGGCCGGAACCCTTGGCGAATCGATGCCGAAAAAGCCGCGAGAGCAAAGCTTCATCCTCGCTCAACGCGACAATGCAATTGCGGATGTCGCCGGGGGGAAGCATGTTAAGTTCTTTGCGGAGGCGCCCGCTGGAACCGCCGTCATCGCTGACCGTGACCACCGCGCAAAGGTCGTGAATTACCGGCGATTCCGGCGGCGCATCGAGCATTTCGGCGGGCGTTAAAGCAAAACTCTTCAAGCCCTTCAGCAGGGTGGAGAGTCCGGTGCCGCCGCCAATGGCAACCACGCGCAGTCCTCGCTCCCGCGAGGCTTTTTCCAGCGTTACTTTCTCCAGCGTTGCCTGCTTCGGTATTATCTGCTTCGGCATTACTTGCTTCGGCATCAGAAGATCGGCGGGTTCAGTTCCCATCGGAGAATCTCGCGAAAACGCCTGACCAACCGGTCACGGAGGCGTTAATAAGGCTCGTCCTCTCCGTAGGAGCTTTCCGGCGAAACCATGTCGGTGCCGGGATCGGGATATAGCAATTCTGTAAAGCGCGGGTCTTCCGCCAGATTGTGGAAGTCGGAGTCATTGCGCGCCTGAAACCGCAGGCTGGCATTCATGCGCAGCGCTTCATCCAAATGGCGAAGCGAATCTTCCACGTGGCCGGTGAGGCAATCCAGCGCAGCCAGGCCGTAAATGACGAAATCGGTCTTTGGAGCCTGCTTGATCAGTTTTTCGAGATGCTCGCGGGCCGTGACGTAATCCCCAACATTCATAAGAGAGACGGCGTAGTCGTAATGTTCCTCCACGCTCTTAAATTGCGTGCTCGCCGTGCGCTCCAAATGCTGGTTGCAAATGCTGAGATGAATGGCGGCCCGATCGGTCAGATCCCTGCTCGGTCCAGCCAGCACTTTCTGGAACAGCGGCTTGGCCTTGTCAAACTTATGCTCCTGTAGGGCGCGCAGTCCTGCTTCATAGTTCTGCAAAGCCTGAGCCACGCGCGGATCGTCGCTTACGGAGGATTTCTTGGGGGAAGCTTTTTGAGCCATGTGAAGAATTTTTCCTGTGCTCGGTGTAATGGGGGACTCCTTGGCTCTCTCATTGAGAGAGAGCGAACACCCAAGTATCACTCAAAGGGCGGGTTTAGAGCAATTCGGGAGAACAATGGGTAGTGGTGCAGTTTGGCTCTATTCCATACGACGGTCGTCATCCCGAGACGCGGCGTACCTCAGCCGCGTGAGGGATCTCCTCCAAATAGTGGCTAGAATGGGATCCCCTTCGGCAGGCTCAGGGCAGGCTTTGGCTCCGCCTGAAAAACGGCTTCGCTTGATTGCATAACGACGTTGGCTGGTCGCAGGGAGTAGATTGGTTGCGACAAAACAAGACCAAGGCTCACTGAGAGGAGCCAACGTCATGCTGATTATAGGCTGTGATTTTCATCCTGGGTTTCAGCAGATCGCGATCTTTGACAACTTAACGGGAGAGATCGAAGAGAAGCGGTTGCAGCACTGTGCCGAGGCCGAGCAGTTTTACCGCTCGCTGGCGGGCCGGGAAGTGCGGGTGGGGATGGAGGCTTGCGGGCACTATCCGTGGTTCGAGCGGCTGTTGGAAGAGACGGGCATCGAACTGTGGTTCGGCGATGCGGCGAAGGTGCGGGCATCGGCGGTGCGCAAGCAGAAGACGGACCGGCGGGACGCGGAACATCTGCTGCGGCTGCTGATGGAGAAGCGGTTTCCGCGGATCTGGGTGCCAAGCCTGGAGGTGCGGGATGTGCGGCAGTTGCTGGTGCATCGCCACAAGCAGGTGCAGTCGCGGACACGGACGAAGAATCAACTGCAGGCGATGGCGCTGAGCTGCGGCATCCAGAAAAAACACAAGCTGTGGACCAAGGCGGGGCGCACGGAGTTGGAGCAGTTGCCCTTGCTGCCGTACGCGGCCGAGCGGCGCAAGAAGTTGCTGGAAGCGCTGGACGGACTGGAAGCGGAGATCGGCGAGTTGGACCGGCGAGTGGCCGAAGAAGCGCGCCAGAGGCCGGATGCGGTGCGGTTGATGACGCATCCGGGAGTGGGGTCGGTGACGGCGTTGGCCATGGTGCTGACGCTGGGACCGGCGGAACGATTCGGATCGCCGAAGCAAGTGGGGAGTTATTTCGGGTTGATTCCGAGCGAGGATTCCAGCGGCGGAAAACAGCGGCTGGGCAGGATCAGCAAACAGGGCAGTTCGTTTCTGCGCTTTTTGCTGGTGGAGGCGGGACAGACGGCGGCGCGCTACGATCCGCAGCTGAAGCGCTTCTATCGCAGATTGGCGGCGCGCAAAAATCGCAGCGTCGCCAAGGTGGCCGTGGCCAGAAAATTGGCCACGCGGTTGTACCTGATGTTGCGCGAGCAGTGGACCTATGCGCAACTGAGTCAGGCCGTCATGCAGGCGAGCCCGAGTCATTCTGTGGCCGGCGAGTAACGAGCCGAGCGCTTGAGTGGGCAGCCTGCCTCCCTGAAAAGTCGGGGAGATCGAACTGAGCAATCGTGGGCGCAAGTGCCGAAGAGATGGATGGTGGGACCTGATTGGGTTCCACTGCGAGATTGAAAATGAGTGACGAGCTTTGGTCTGTAAAGTCAAAATCAAAGGCTTCCAACAGAGCGAAATGGCGCTTTTTTTAAAAGCAAAAGCGTCGGCGGAGAAGTCTCGCCTAAATTCGCTTGACAGGAGGCAGCGTCGTTAGAGACAGGATGACGCCAAATTAGTAACCCGGAAATTCAAACTGAGGTACTACCGACAACCCGATGCTGGGCGGCTAATTAATAGCCGCCGCTGTCTGCAAGTCGATCTGCTTCCAATCGCCCTTGATAATGCCGGCGCGAATCTGCGCTGCGGTGCGGCCCTTCTTGTTTTCCTGGTAAGAGTAGTAAAGCTCTTTCAGGCAGGTGGCGCAGCGGGCGCCATGAGTATTTTCAAAGCAGCTATGCAGGCTGTTGTGGCCCATCCGGTCGCAGTAGCAATAACAGGGCTGCTGATGAAGTACGTTGGGAATCTTCGCCGCCAATTCGTAAGCGTGCGCCTGAAAGGGATATTGCGCGTCCGCACCCCACAGTTGGTCCTTGGTGAGAACCGGAGGAAGTTTTGTGCCCTTCGCCGGAGGTCCCGCATTGTAGGCTGGAATGCCCGATCCCTCCTCTTCCTGCGGCGCGGCCCAAAGAGAAGTCATGCTGAGGGTCACCGCAAAAAGAAAAATCAGGCTGAAAGCGCGGCGGAGGTGTTTATTTTGTAAAGGGCGGGGCTGCGTCATGCGAATCTCCTGGTGAATATTCTAACCTGCTTTCAGTTTGATCGGTAGACGCCGCGAGGGTTTCCTTCGCCGCGCGCAACTCCTTTCCGCCGAGAGATGTGAACTGTATACAATAAGAAAGCACATGCCAGATACGCCCATCGGGGACACCCCAAATCAAGAAGCACTGCCGGCTCCCGTTACGCAACCGGTTGAGCCCACAGTGCGCCTCCGTCCCGCGCTGACCATTTGGCTGCGCGATCTCATTCTTTCCCTTGGCATCTCGGCTTTCATCATCGTGTTCATTTACCAGCCGGTAAAAGTTGAAGGCACCAGCATGATGCCATCGCTCGCCGACCAGGAGCGCATCTTCGTCAATAAATTTGTCTATCGCCTGGAGCCAATTTCGCGCGGCGATATCGTGGTCTTCCGCTACCCGCGCGATCCTTCGAAGAGCTATATCAAGCGCGTAATCGGAGTGGCCGGCGACCGAATCCGCATCGATGGCGGTCAGGTTTACGTGAACGGCCATGAACTGGACGAAGACTACGTTCCGCCGGCCTACGAAGACACGCGGACCTACCCCGAATTAATCGTTCCGCCCAATTGTTACTACGTGCTCGGCGATCACCGTTCGATGTCGAACGACAGCCGGGACTTCGGCGCGGTGAATCAAAGCTTCATCTACGGCAAAGCCGTATTTGGATACTGGCCGATGGATAAGCTCGGCAGAGTACGTTAAGCCGGATTTCTCCTACCTTTTTATCTTCTCGTTCGTCAGACGGAATGGAGGATTCTTGAATGCGCGCTTGGATCATTTTGTGTGTCCTGTCTACACTTCCGGGCTGCCTCAAATTTTCCGTCGCTCAAACCACCGGCCTCGATGGCCTTCCGGAAAACCGGAATGATGAATGGTCCATCGCGACCGCACAGTCGGCGGGACTCGCGACCAAACCGCTCACAGACCTCTCCGCGGCAATCCGCTCCGGGGATTTTAAAAAGATCGGCAGCGTAGCGATCGCCCGCCACGGGAAGTTAGTGTATGAAAGCTACGGACTACATTCTGCCATCCGTTGTGCCATGAACCTGTCGTGCAAGATCGGCTTTCCGTTAGAGACTGGCAGTTCTGGTACAGACGGGAAGGGCACGAGTTTTACTCGTGCCGTAAGTATTGCAGTGGCGACGCGGATTTAAGCCGCTGAGGTTCAGCGTTTTCTTCATACAGCACTCACCCAACCCGACGGCAGAGGTAAGTGAGATTTCCACACCCCGCGCCGCTTTCCGTGCTTGGTACGCGCGCCGTTCCCTGATAAAATCCTGAAAATCCACACACTGGAGCGAGAATGCAGGCTACGCTTGCGCTCGAAGACGGTCGAGTCTTCCGAGGCAAAGGCTACGGCGCCAAAGGCGAATGCTACGGCGAAGTCGTTTTTAATACTTCCATCACCGGCTACCAGGAAATTTTCACCGACCCATCGTACTCTGGGCAGATCGTTGTCCTGACCAATCCTCAGATCGGCAACTACGGCACCAACCAGGAAGACAACGAAGCCACGCGTCCGTGGATCGAAGGCCTGATTGTGCGCGAGTTTTCGAAAGTAAGTTCGAACTGGCGCTCGCAGCAGGTAGCCGAAGAGTATCTCGAACAGTTCAAAGTGCCCGTTTTGTCGGATATCGATACGCGCGCTCTGGTGCGGCATCTCCGCGATCACGGTGTCATGCGCGGCGTGGTCTCGACTATCGAGAATGACGCGGAAAAGTTAATCGCCAAGGCAAACGCGATCCCAAAGATGGACGGCACCGATCTCGCCAAAGAAGTCAGCACGAAGCGGCCTTATGTGTGGGAAGTCGGCGAACGCTCTCACGAACCCGTGGCCCAAGTTGGAGTTAAAGACGAGCCTCCCCGCTTTAATGTGGTGGCTTATGATTTCGGAATCAAGCAAAACATTTTGCGGAAGTTACGCGGCGAAGGCTGCCGCGTTACTGTGGTCCCGGCGCAAACGCCTTCGGAAGATGTTCTCGCGTTAAAGCCCGACGGAGTTTTTTTGTCGAACGGTCCTGGCGATCCTGAACCTTGTACCTATGCCGTCGATAGCATTCGACGGCTCATGGGCCGCACGCCGATCTTCGGCATTTGCCTGGGCCATCAACTTACCGGCATCGCTCTCGGTGGAAAGACTTTCAAGCTAAAGTTCGGGCATCACGGCGGGAATCATCCCGTGAAGCAGTTGCAGACGGGCAAGATCGAGATCACCGCGCATAACCACAACTTCGCCGTCGACCCGGATTCACTCGCGCAAAGCGAAGTGGAACTCACTCACATTGATTTGAACGATCAAACGCTGGAAGGCCTGCGGCATCGCAACCTGCCGCTGTTCACCGTGCAGTATCACCCCGAAGCCGCCCCGGGCCCGCACGATTCGCATTATCTGTTCAAAGATTTCGTGAAGATGATGGAGGAGTGGAAAGGATGAGATACGAACATCTTGTGTCGTCATGACGAGATGAAATTAACTCTGTCATCCCGAGCGAAGAAGATCGTCCGCGAAGCGAACGATCTTCGCAGTCGAGGGACCTGCTGTTTGCTTGTAGCTCATGCGCTGCCAGTGGAAAGCAGGTCCCTCCACGCGATAACGATCAGCTTCGCTGATCGTTATCCTTGGTCGGGATGACAGAGTAGGTGAGCAGCATGAAAGAACACAATTACAGCGTGTACATGGTCGCAAGCAAATCGCGCACGTTGTATATCGGAATGACAAACAATCTGCATCGCCGTGTGTTTGAGCATAAGAACGATCTGATTGCAGGTTTCACGCGGCAATACAAGTGCCACCGGCTGGTTTATTACGAGTCGTTTGACGAGGTGAACCAAGCAATCGACCGCGAAGAGCAGTTGAAGCGCTGGAACCGGACGAAAAAAGACTGGTTGATCGCGCAGCGTAATCCAACGTACGAAGATTTGGCTGCGGACTGGTACTTGCGGCATCAGTTCGAACCCGAAAGAAAGCAGTCAGCCTGAAAAACTCTGTCATCCCGAGCGAAGAAGATCGTGTGCGAAGCGAACGATCTTCGCAGTCGAGGGATCTGCTGTTTGCTTCTGGCTTCGATGCTGCGGAAGGCAACAGCAGGTTCCTCCACGTGGAGAATGATCGGCTTCGCTGATCGTTATTCTTGGTCGGGATGACAGACTTAAGAATAGAAACAAACTAATGCCCAAACGCACTGACATCTCGAAAATCCTGATCCTCGGCTCCGGGCCCATCATCATCGGGCAATCGGCGGAGTTCGATTATTCCGGCACGCAGGCTTGCAAGGCGCTCAAGTCTGAGGGCTATGAAGTCGTGCTCGCCAACTCGAATCCGGCGACGATCATGACCGATCCGGAGATTGCCGACCGCACCTACATCGAGCCGCTCACGCTCGAATATCTGGAGGAGATCATTCGCATCGAGCGGGAAATGGCACCGGGCGCGGGTTTCGCCGTGTTGCCTACCGTCGGCGGACAGACTGCTCTGAATCTGGCCATCGAGCTTTCCGACGGCGGCGTTCTTGAAAAATATGATGTGCATCTGATCGGCGCGAATGTCGCGGCCATTAAGAAAGCCGAAGACCGTCTCTTTTTCAAAGACGCGATGCAAAAGATCGGCCTCGACGTGCCCAAGTCGGCACTGGTGAACAACACAAAAGACGGTTTGGAGTTTGCCGGCAAAATCGGCTTTCCCGTGATCGTGCGTCCTTCGTTCACCCTCGGCGGTTCAGGCGGAGGCATTGCTTACAATCGCGAGGAAATGGTTGACGTACTCAGCCGCGGCCTCGATTTTTCTCCGGTGCACGAGGCGCTGATTGAAGAGTCCGTCCTCGGATGGAAAGAATTTGAACTTGAAGTGATGCGTGACACCAAAGACAACGTCATCATCATTTGTTCGATCGAAAACTTCGATCCCATGGGCGTACACACCGGCGATTCAATCACGGTCGCTCCCGCTCAAACGCTTACCGACCGCGAATACCAAGCCATGCGCGATGCGTCGATCGCGGTGATTCGCGAAATCGGCGTCGATACCGGCGGATCGAACATTCAATTCGGCGTGAATCCCGAGACCGGCCGCATGGTTGTCATCGAGATGAATCCGCGTGTCTCGCGCTCTTCTGCGCTGGCCTCGAAGGCCACAGGATTCCCAATTGCGAAGATCGCCGCAAAGCTTGCCATCGGCTATACGCTTGACGAAATTCCCAACGATATCACTCGTAAAACTCCCGCATGTTTCGAGCCGACGCTCGATTATGTGGTCGTGAAAATTCCCAAGTGGCAATTTGAAAAATTTCCCGGCGCCGACGATACGCTCGGTCCGCAGATGAAATCTGTCGGCGAAGTAATGGCCATTGGCCGAACCTTCAAAGAAGCCCTGATGAAAGGTATCCGCTCGCTCGACACCGGAAAGCGCCCCGGCGCCGACAAGATCGAGCCGAAGATACTTACGCAGCGGCTGGTCACACCGCATCCCGAGCGCCTTGCATATATCCAATACGCCCTGCGCCAGGGGCACACGGTGAAGCAAGTCGCAAAAATGACTTCTATGGATCCGTGGTTTCTTTACCAGCTCAAAGAAATTAACGACATGCAGCTTGAGTTGGAGAAGCATCCGATTGAGTCGGTTCCCGGCGAAGTGGTGCGCGAAGCCAAGCGCATGGGATTTTCCGACGGACGCCTCGCGAGCATATGGCGCCTCGAAGGCCAGGAAAAAATCCGCCACCTGCGCAGGAAGCACGGCGCAATGCCCGTCTACAAGCGCGTCGATACTTGCGCCGCTGAGTTCGAGAGCTTCACGCCCTACCTTTATTCAACGTACGAAGACGAGGACGAGGCCGCGCCGACCGACAAGAAGAAAATCATTATTTTGGGCAGCGGCCCAAACCGCATCGGGCAGGGAATCGAGTTCGATTACTGCTGTTGCCACGCTTCCTTCGCGCTGCACGAAGATGGCTACGAGACGATCATGATCAATTGCAATCCCGAGACCGTCTCGACCGACTACGACACCAGCGACCGCCTCTACTTCGAGCCGCTGACCTTCGAAGACGTGTGGGCGATTTATCAGCACGAGATTTCAAAAGGCGCGCCCGTAGGCGTGATTGTTCAGTTCGGCGGTCAGACCCCGCTCAACCTTGCTCTGCCGCTGAAGGCCGCGGGCGTGAATATTATCGGCACCTCGCCCGAGTCGATTGATCTTGCTGAAGACCGCAAGCACTTCAATAAACTTTTGCAGGATTTGGACATCCCGCAAGCCCCGGGAGTGATGGCGACTTCGATTGAAGAAGCTATCGCCGGAGCGAAGAGCATTGGCTATCCGGTGCTGGTGCGGCCTTCCTATGTGTTAGGCGGGCGCGCCATGGTCATCGCCCACGATGAGGAATCGGTAATCCGCTACATGAAAGAGGCAGTCGAATATTCGCACGATCGTCCGGTGCTGATCGATCACTTTCTCGAAGACGCGATTGAAGTGGATGTGGATGCGCTTTCCGACGGCGAAGATGTGGTGATCGGCGGGATCATGCAGCACATCGAGGAGGCTGGAATTCACTCCGGCGATTCTTCGTGCGTGCTGCCGGCGGTTGATATCCCGCCGGCTCTTATGGATCGCATGCGCGATTACACTTTCAAGCTTGCGCGTGCTTTAAAAGTAATCGGCCTGATGAATATTCAGTTCGCCATCCCCCGCGGCGACGGTAGCACCCCTCCCAATGGCTCGGAAGGCGGAAAAGTTTATGTGCTCGAAGTGAACCCTCGAGCTTCCCGCACCGTACCGTACGTTTCCAAAGCTACCGGCGTTCCGATGGCAAAGATTGCGGCGCGCTTGATGACGGGCCGCAAGCTGCGGGAATTTTTACCGGAAAATATCGATCGCCGCTCCGATCTCGGCACTGGCAGCCACTATTACGTGAAGTCTCCCGTATTCCCCTGGAATAAATTTCCCGGCGTCGACACGGTGCTCGGACCCGAGATGAAATCCACCGGCGAAGTAATGGGCGTGGGCGACAGTTTCGGCGAGGCTTTCGCCAAGGCCCAGCTTGCCGCAGGACAGAAGTTGCCGACCGAGGGCACTGTCTTCATCAGCGTCACCGATCATGATAAGCGCCACGTTGCCGAAGTCGCGCGCAAGTTCGTACACATGGGATTCAAGCTGGTAGCCACCTCGGGAACTGCCGACGTGATTGAAGCCGCAGGCATGAAGGTCGAGCGCGTCTACAAAGTAAAAGAAGGCCGTCCCAACGTGGTCGATTTCATCAAGGGCCAGCGCATTCATCTCATCGTGAATACGCCCACGGGACCGGAGCCGTGGTTCGACGAAAAAGCGATCCGGCGCGCCGCAGTGATGGCGCGCATTCCCACGATCACTACGCTTTCAGCCGCGCGCGCGGCTGCCGAAGGGATTGCGGCCTTGCAGCGCGGAGAATTGAATATCAGGGCGTTGCAGCAGTTGCACGCGGAGAGAGTGGCAATGAAGTAAACCCTGCGCGCGTAGTCTCAGGTTGTGGATGTTCCGATGGTGTGTTACACTTTTCCCGTATGAGTAACACACTATCAATTCGTCTTCCGGAAGAACTTCTGGACCGGCTCCGCGAAAAATCGCGCCGTACCGGCATTCCAATGGGACGCGTCGTCCGTCAGTCGCTTGAGGTTGCTCTTGAGCCCGATGCAAATCAGGCTTGGAGGAGATACGCAGGAATAATTAAGGGTGGCCCACGGGATGTTTCCTCGCGCAAGGGATTTTCGCGCGGATGAACGCCATCGCAGACACTGGCCTCCTGGTGGCTCTTGGACGTGAGAGAGATCAGTATCATAAGTGGGTGCTGGAGATATCCGAGCAAATCGAATGGCCCGTCCTGACTTGCGAGGCAGTCCTAGCTGAAACGGCGTTCCATTTGCAATCAAGTGAACAAGTTTTGGCGATGTTGAGAGACAACGTATGTCGTCTTGCGTTCGACTGCGACAGCCATCGAGAACAACTTTACGATCTTGCCACTCGCTATGCCGATCGGCATCCCGACCTGGCCGATCTCTGCCTGATTCGCATGAGTGAACTCTACCCCCGTCACACCGTCGTCACGGTCGACGAAGATTTTCGTGTCTACCGCCGCAACAAGCGCGAAGTTATCCCTCTGCTTACTCCGCCCCGGAAGTGATACGCTAAACGCGTCATGCTCCTTCACGGAATTTTCCCTCCCATTACCACGCCGTTTTATCCCGACGGCAACATTTATTTCAAAAAGCTGGAGAGTAACGTCGAGCGCTATTCGCGCACCCCTTGCGCCGGGATTGTTGTGCTCGGCTCTACCGGCGAAGCCGTTATGCTCTCCGATCAAGAACGGCGCGATGTATTGAAAACCGCGCGCGAAGCGGCTGCCCCGAACAAAGTGCTGATTGCCGGCACCGGAGCGGAATCGGCCATCGAAACGCTTCGTCTCACGGACTATGCCGCCGAACTCGGGTACGACATTGCCATGGTGCGGACGCCGCACTACTACAAGAAGCAGATGCAGCCGCCGAATATTTTGGCCTTTTACCGCACGGTAGCCGATCGCTCGCCTCTGCCGGTGATGATCTATAACTTTCCTCAAGCTACGGGATACGACATTCCAGCGGAGTTGGTCGATCGAACTGGCGGAGCATCCCAACCTGATCGGAATTAAAGAATCCAGCGGCGACGTGGAAAAAGTTCGCAGGATGGTGGAAGGCACGCGCCATGTCGAACGCGCGGCGACGGTGACGGAAACATTTGAAGCGGTAACGCCGCGCATGCTCACGGCGGCTCGCATCGGGCTCGAATGGCGGCGGGGAATTGGTGCAGGTAGGCGCACTGGCGGGCGCAGATCATTCCTCGCCACATAAGCCTTCTTCGTCTGCGGTGACAATGGTTGGCAAAATGAAAACACGGCAAAAAGAGGTCGGATTCCAGGTGCTGGTTGGCGCGGCCAACAAGCTTCACGCTTCGCTCGATGCCGGAGCGGTGGGGGCGATTCTGGCGTTCGCCTGTCCCGCGCCGACCTCCTGCTACGAAATCTACGCAGCCTGGAAAGAAGGCGACGCCGAATTGGCGAAGCTGAAACAGGAGCGCATCGCTCAGGCCGCGCAACGGGTTGTCGGCGAACTGGGAGTTCCCGGCGTGAAGCACGGCATGGATTTCAACGGATACTTCGGCGGCCCCGCCCGGCTGCCGTTTCTGCCGCTTACCGGCGACGTGAAAGCCGAAATCGAACGATTGCTGGCCGATATAAGGAACTGACATTTCCAGCCGAGTTGCGATTTGAAGCGCAATTCCCTTATATCTATTCTCGAACGAACGTTCGAATTAACGCCTTACGCGAATCATGGCCAGTCCCTCCACGTCCGCGAGAATTCCGGCCGCCGGCATCGCGCCGCGAATCCTCCGCCACACGCTTCGACCAGCGGCTGGCCGAAATTCTCGTTCATGCCACGGACGTTTTCTGCGAGAAAGGATATGAAGGCGCTTCCATGCGCGATCTTTCGCGCGCCAGCGGCATGTCGCTGGCGGGACTCTATTACTATTTTCGATCCAAAGAGCGACTTGCTCTTCCTGATCCAGAAGCATACGTTCAGCACGATTGTGGAGCGCCTGAAGTCGCGATTGGATGGCGTGAGCGATCCCGAACGAGCGGATTCGCATCTTCATTCTCAATCATCTGGAATATTTTCTGGATAACCAGGCAGGCATGAAGGTGCTTTCGCACGAGGCTGACGCGCTGAAGAACGGCTTTGCTTCCGAAGTGGCTGCCATCAAGCGCCAGTATTACCGCATATGCGTCGGTCTGCTCGAGGAATTGAAGCGCGAGCGGGAATTGCAGTTTTCTACTCGCATAGCGGTGCTGAGTTTGTTTGGCATGATGAACTGGATTTATACCTGGCACAACCCGCGCATCGATGCGGATGCCGAACAACTCGCGGGAGAGATGAGCGACATTTTTTTGCGCGGCGTAATGAAGGATCGCCGCGCGCAAGGACGCGTTGAGGGGCGTGGAACCAGATTCTCGCTCGCTCGGAATGACAAGCAGTTCATTCGCCGAAAAGCGCATAATTTCGGTAAGATAACTAGAGAACAGATTACGAGAACATCGACGAACATAAGGAGCTATCATATGGCAACCACATTGCAGCCGGCCACCGGCGAAACCACCAAGCAGCTAGTCAACTACCGCAGGGATGGCGGCGTAGCGATCATCGAGATGTGCGATCCCCCGGCCAACACTTATACCTATGAAATGAATCGCCAGCTCGATGAAGCGATCCTGCGGGCGCGCATGGAAAATGACGTTTATGTGATTCTGCTCACCGGCGCGGGCGATAAGTTTTTCTCCGCTGGCGCCAATATCAAGATGCTGTCGAGCGTCGATCCGACCTTCAAGTATTACTTCTGCCTGCATGCCAACGAAATGCTGCTGCGCCTGGAGCACACGCCGAAGCTGGTGATTGCGGCCATCAACGGCCACTGCGTTGGCGGAGGCCTGGAAATCGCGATGGCAGCCGACATTCGCATCGCGCGCAAAGATGCGGGCAAGATCGGATTGCCGGAAGTGAATCTCGGCGTGCTGCCCGGCACCGGCGGCACGCAGCGGCTCTCGCGCCTTGTAGGCAAGAGCAAGGCGATCGAGCTGATGGTCACCGGCAACACTTTTTCGTTTGAAGAAGCGCAAGAGTTGGGCATCATCAACGACATTTATGAGCGCGACGGATTCATGGACAACATGATCGAATACGCGAAACAGTTCTGTCCGCCAAACAAAGCGGCCAAGGCTGTGGGCCGCATCAAGCGCGCGGTGCAAACCGGCTGGGAGATTCCAATGGAATCCGCACTGGCGGTGGAGCGCGAAAATCAGCAGATACTTTTCCAGAGCGAGGACGCGAAGGAAGGTTTGGCTGCGTATGTCGAGAAGCGTCCCGCGGAGTTCAAGGCGAAATAAATGCTTGCAGCCAAAGTAAAACTCGAACCCGGCCAACTGCTCATCGATGGCAAATGGTCGATGGTGCGAAGAAGTTTGACACCATCAATCCGGCCACTGGCGAGGTCTTGACGCAGATCGCGGAGGGATCGAGCGCCGATGTCGATCTGGCCGTCGAAGCCGCGCGCCGCGCTCTTGAAGACCGCAATGGTGTTTGGCGAAAAATGTCGGCCAGCGAGCGCGGGCGATTGATCTGGAAGCTTGCCGACTTGCTGGAAAACAATATCGACGAATT
This sequence comes from uncultured Acidobacteriota bacterium, assembly GCA_963755225.1. Classification (GTDB taxonomy): domain Bacteria; phylum Acidobacteriota; class Terriglobia; order Terriglobales; family Acidobacteriaceae; genus Sulfotelmatobacter. Next base: position 117,631 of record CAVWJE010000016.1, on the reverse strand, counting down.
TGCCGAACTCGAAACGCTCGACAATGGCAAGCCGATTTTCGAGTCGCGGTACGTCGATATGCCAATGGTCGTTGACGTTCTGCGTTACTACGCGGGGCTGGCGACAAAAATTCACGGCGAAACCGTCAATACGCTCGAAACAGCATTTACCTACACGCTGCGCGAACCTGTGGGCGTCGTAGGAATGATCGTTCCGTGGAACTTTCCGCTGCTGCTTGCGTCGTGGAAACTTGGTCCGGCTCTGGCCTGCGGGAATACGATCGTCTGGAAGCCGGCCAGCCAAACTTCGCTCAGCACATTGCGATTCGGAGAATTGGCGATGGAAGCGGGCGTGCCGGCGGGCGTTATCAACATTGTGACCGGTCCCGGAGCAGTGGGCAGCGCCATGGTGAAGCATCCCGGCATCGACAAAATCGCTTTCACGGGATCGACCGCGGTGGGCCAGGAGATTATGCGCAGCGCGGCCGATACCGTAAAGCGCATCACGCTTGAACTCGGCGGAAAATCTCCGAACATCGTGTTCGCCGATTCCGATATCGACAACGCGGTAAAAGGCGCGATTACCGGAATTTTCTACGGCAAAGGCGAGGTCTGTAACGCGGGCTCGCGTCTGTTTTTGGAAAGCAAAGTGAAAGACGAATTCACCGAAAAACTGGCGGCGAGAGCGGCAAAAATGCGGCCAGCCGATCCGCTTGATCCGAAGACGCGCATGGGAGCCATCGTCAGCCAGGATCAGATGAAGACTGTGCTCGACTACATCGAAGCGGGCAAAAAGGATGGCGCGAAGCTCGTGGCTGGAGGCAATCGAGTGTCGGTAGACGGCGGCAACGGTTTTTTCATCGAGCCTACGATCTTTGGCGACGTGAAGAACGATATGACAATCGCGCGCGAAGAAATCTTTGGTCCCGTGCTATCGGTTTTGACGTTCGATGACGTCGACGAGGTGATCGAGCAGGCGAATAACAATCCTTACGGCTTGGCCGCGGCAGTCTGGACGCGCGACGTAAAGAAAGCGCACAGCGTCTCGCGCCGTCTGAAAGCCGGTACGGTATGGATCAACACCTACGGATTGATGGACGCGTCAATGCCCTTCGGCGGATACAAAAGTTCAGGCTTTGGCCGTGAGCTTGGCGCGCACGCAATCGAGCATTACACGGAAATGAAAACGGTTTGGCTGAATATGGGGTAGGAAGCGGATGGCAAAGCACTCGGCATTCAGCACCCAGCATTCAGATCAATAATCGATGTGCTGGCTGGATGCTAAATGCCAGTTGCTGAACGCAAAGCATCATTGTAGTGAGGAGTTCATACTTATGCCCGGTAAAGTTGCAAAAATCGGAACCTTTAGCGATTGGATTGGCATGTTCAACGATTGGCGCAAGGATATTGGCGTCAACACCGACGACATTGAAGCTTTTCATTTCGATACGCTCTACGGAGCGATCGATACGGAAGAGATTGAGTTCGGTTCCTACAAAGGCCGGCGCAAGTGGGAAAATCTGCGCCAGATGCCGACTCAGCAGATGCGCGACGCGCTCATGAACATGATCGTGTATCAGGGCGATACCGAATTCGCCAGCGTGGAGCAGCAGCGTAATCTGTTGGAAAATGCGCCCACCGATTGGGATCGCCGCGCCATCACCCGTGTGATGATCGAAGAAATGCGCCACGGCTGGCAAATGTGCGCGTTGCTGGTCGACCACTTCGGCTATTCCGGAAAAGTCGAGGCGCAGAAAATGCTGGAGCGCCGTGCCTTCGACAACAAGCGCCTGCTGGGCGCATTTAACGTCGAGGTCGACAACTGGATGGATTTTTTCACCTACACCGACTTCGTCGATCGTGATGGAAAATTCCAGTTGCAGATGTTGAAGTATTCCGCCTTCGCTCCGCTTGGCCGGTCGATGTCCTACATGCTGCGAGAAGAGGCTTTCCATATGGGCACGGGCAACGACGGGTTGCGGCGCATTGTGGAAGCGGGCGTGATTCCGGGCTGGCTGATCCAGAAATATCTCAACAAGTGGATTTCCAGCTCGTACGATCTTTTTGGTACCGATCATTCCTCGTCGGCTCACTGGGCTTACGTTTGGGGAGTGAAGGGCCGCTACGACGAACCGAAAAACGATAAGGCTCCGGACCTCGATGATCTGAACGACTACAACCGCAATCTTTACCGCGACGAAGTTGCCGGCTTGATCCAGCGCTTCAACAGTTATCTAAAGCCGGGCCAGCCGAAGTTATATGCCCCGCACATTAAATTCAATCGCGAGATCGGAAAGTGGGCTGGACAGAAGTTTCACGCGCAAACCGGCGAACCGCTCGACGATCGCCCCTATGCCGAGCATGTGAAGGAGTACATGCCTTCCGCCGAGAATAAGAAGCTGCTGCTCGACATTATCGGGACCGAGAAAAAGTGGATCGCCGAAAAAACGGGCGCGCGCGACCCGCTGGCGAGTATTGGCGAAGTCAGGAAGTCGGCGATTAATTTATGAACGCTCCCGTGCGGTTTGCCTCATTACCGCTGCGATGGGTCTTTGGGAAGGGCGCGGCTTTAGCCGCTGAGGTTTAGCCTTGAGTTCTGTGCTCACATCGATCGACACCGTTTCCGCCCGAACGCTGGTTTGCATCGAGCCGCCCACGGCGCGCATAACTCTCCACAATCCTCCACTAAACGTCATCGACATTCCGATGATGGAAGAATTGGCGCAGACTCTGGCGGAGATCGAATCGCGACCTGATATTTCGGTTATCGTCATCAACGGCGAGGGTAAAGCATTTTCTGCTGGAGTCGATGTAGCGGCGCACACCCCAGACAAAGTCGACACGATGCTCCACAAGTTTCATACAGTGATTCGTGCTCTGGTTGCCAGCAAGAAAGTGACGATCGCAGCCGTGCACGGACATTGCCTGGGTGGCGGCGCAGAACTGGCGATGGTTTGCGATATGGTTTATACCGCCGCTTCAGCGCAGTGGGGATTTCCAGAAATCAAGCTGGCTTGTTATCCGCCGGTCGCGTGTACGGCCCTCGCCGCGCTGGTAGGGCAGAAGCGAGCTGCGGAACTTATTCTTACCGGACGGACGATCAGCGGCACTCAGGCGGCCGAAATAGGATTGGCGAATCGCGCCGTTAAAGATGAAGAGGTGGCATCAGCAGTCAATCAAACCGTACGGGAACTGAGCAGGCTCAGTCCGGCTGCGCTCGCCATCACGAAGAAAGCCGTCTACGCATGGGATGCGATGCACTTCGACAAAGGCCTGGCCCGTGCCGAAAAGATTTACCTGGAAGAATTAATGAAAACAACAGACGCCCAGGAAGGGATCAGCGCGTTCATGGAAAAGCGCCAGCCGAGGTGGGCAGGGAAGTAGCGCCCGGACGGAAACGATATTCGCAATCGCGATTTCATGGACTACGAAATTAATCCCGACGAAGTGAAGCGCAAGATAGATTCTGGCGAGCAGTTCACTTTGCTCGACGTACGTGAGACTTGGGAGTTTGAGACCGCGCACCTAGAAGGCGCGAAGTTGCTTCCCATGGGCGACGTTCCGTCACGCGCGAATCAGGAGTTAGACCCGGACGATCACATCGTGGTGATTTGCCATCACGGCGTCCGCTCGCTGAATGTGACGGCCTGGCTGCGGCAGCAAGGCTTTGAGAAAGCTCAGTCGATGCGCGGTGGAATCGACGCGTGGTCGCGGCAGGTGGATCAGACAGTTCCGACGTACTGAAAGTCTCCGCTGAATTGCTGCTGGCGAGCGGTGGGGGTGTCTAAGTTTCGGATTTGGCTAGAAGCTAGCAGCTAGAAGCTGCTTATGAAAAAAGAACTCATCGAACTCAGAGTGAACGGTCGCAGGCGCGAGCTTGCCATCGAACCGAGCGCATTGCTGCTGGACGTGTTGCGCCAGGATTTGCAGCTCACCGGCTCGAAGCGCGGTTGCGACGAATCCTCCTGCGGCGCCTGCACGGTGCTGGTCGATGGCGTCGCCATGATGTCGTGCGTTCTGTTGGCTGCCAGTTGTCAAGAACAAGAGATCACAACCGTCGAAGGCGTAAGCGAACACGGCAGCCTGGCCGCGATTCAAAAAGCGTACGGCGACTGGGGCGGCGCGCAGTGCGGATTCTGCACTCCGGGGTTCATCATGACGGTGAAATCGCTGATGGCGGAGAATCCCGATCCGTCGGACGCCGACGTTCGCATGGCGTTGAGCGGTAATCTTTGCCGCTGCACCGGTTATAACCAGATGTATGAGGCGATCCGGTCGGCGATTGCGGCGGAGCAGCGGGACAGCGAAGACTCCCAACTAGCGAGTGCCGGGAAATAGAATGAGCGATTTTTCCATCATCGGCAAGCCCACCGCCATGGTCGACGCGGCGGAGAAAACTACCGGCGCGGGCAAGTATACTGACGACCTCACCGCACCCGGCATGCTGATCGGAAAGATTCTCCACTCGCCTTTTCCGCATGCGCGCATCAAGAGCATCGATACCAGCCGCGCTGAAGCGATCGAAGGCGTTGTGACCGTGGTCATTGGCAAGGACGCCCCTAATCCTTACGGCATTCTTCCCGTTGGCCACGACGAACATGCGCTCGCGATCGACAAGGTTCGCTACGTCGGCGACAACGTGGCCTGCGTGGTTGCCGTCTCCGAATCCATCGCCGAAAAAGCGGCGGAACTCATCGATGTGGAGTACGAAGTTCTGCCTTCGTATTTCGATCCCGAAGAATCGATGAAGGCGCAGGCCGATCTTATCCACGACAACAAGCCGAACAATCTGGAAAAAGATTATCACCACGCGTTCGGCGATCCTGACAAAGGATTTGTCGAGGCCGATCATGTGGCCGAAGCGCGCTTCATCGCCGGTGAGGTGACTCATGCTGCGATGGAGCCGCATTCCACGCTGGCTTCCTTCGAACTCGATCCGCATACCGGCAAGCTCGGGCGCCTCACGGTATGGTCTTCCACGCAAGTGCCGTATTACTTGCAGCACAAGCTATCTCTCGTGCTGGAAATGCCGATGCAGCAGATTCGCGTGATCAAACCGCTGGTCGGCGGCGGGTTCGGCGGTAAGAGCGAAGTGATTCCGCTCGAGATCATCGCTGCCGTCGCGGCCCGCAAGGCGTTGGCGCCGGTGAAAATTACTTACACGCGCGAAGAAGTATTCTGGGCGCACCGCGGACGTCCGCGAACGATCATCGATCTCAAGACCGGTATCAGAAACGACGGCAGCATTACCTCGGTCAAGGCGCGGGTAGTGCAGGATGGCGGCGCCTATTGCTCTTACGGCGTCGTCACCATTCTTTATTCCGGCGCGCTGCTGGGCGCGCTCTACGATATTCCGAACATTCAATATGACGGATATCGCGTGCTCACCAATAAGCCGGCCTGCGGAGCGATGCGCGGCCACGGCACGGTAAACGTTCGCTTCGCATTCGAGTCGCAACTCGACGAACTCGCCGCGATGATTGGCATGGACCCGGCGGAGATTCGCCAGCGCAATCTGCTCAAGCCGCCATGCATCACGGTAAACGGTCTGCGCGTGCAAAGTTATGGATTGCCCGAGTGCATTGAAAAAACGGTCGAGCGCTCAGGCTGGAAGAATCGCAAAGGCAAGCTGCCGAGAGGGCGCGGCCTGGGCATCGCATGCAGCCACTACGTGAGCGGCGCGGCGAATTCGATTATTCGGTCCGACATGCCGCATTCAACCGTCAACATCAAGATTGACCGCGATGGTGGCGTCGTGGTCTACACCGGCGCATCGGAAATCGGCCAGGGATCGGACACGATGACGGCGCAAATTGCCGCCGAGGTTCTGGGCTGCTCGCTCACTCGCGTGCGCGTGATCGCCGCCGATACCGACCTTACTCCCATCGATATCGGATCCTATTCCAGCCGCGTGACTTTCATGGCGGGGAACGCGACGCTGCGCGCGGCGGCCGACGTCAAGACTCGAATCGCAGCCGCGGCCGCGAAAAAGATGAACTGCGCGGCGGAGGAACTAATTTTCCGCGACGACACTGTGACCCGGAAAAATGGCCATGTAGGGACGGCCGCCCTCGCCCGTCCAGCCGAGCAAAGCTCGGCTTCCGTCTCCGGCCACGTCGAAGGCCAGATTCTGCGCGGCTCGTTGCAGCAGAAACGAAAAGAAGAAGGTCCGAAAGACCGGATGACATTCGAGGAGGCCGTGGTCGCGGCAATCGACTTTCATGGCACGCTTACGGGCACGGGCTCATATGCTCCGCCGCCGGAGGCGCGTGGCGGCCGGCACAAAGGCGGAGGCGTGGGGCCATCGCCCGCCTATTCCTACTCGGCGCAGGTTGCCGAAGTGAGCGTCGATGAGGAAACTGGCGAAGTGACTGTCCACAAAGTTTGGGCGGCGCACGATTGCGGGCGCGCGCTGAACCCGGTTTCAGTCGAAGGCCAGATTATCGGTTCCGTCTGGATGGGCATGGGCCAGGCCTTGACGGAAGAAATGGTCTGGAAAGACGGCATGTTGATGAATGCCGGAATGCTGGAATACCGCAGCCCGTCGTCGGTCGAATCGCCGGAGATCGAGCCCATCATTGTCGAGAGCATCGATCCCGAAGGTCCGTTCGGCGCGAAAGAATGCAGTGAGGGTTCGTTGGCGGCGACGATTCCCGCGATTTCGAATGCCATTTACGATGCGGTCGGCGTGCGCCTGCATGAATCGCCATTTACGCCGGAGCGCGTTCTGGCGGCGCTGCGCGCGAAACGAAAAGAGAAAAAGCTGAATTTGACCGAGAACGTAGATCCCACTTCGCCGGTTCGTTTTCGCGAGCACGGCGGGTCGCTTTGTTTCAAGGGCAAAGGTCCCGAGCGGCACGCGCTCGATCCCGCTCGCCGAGACGCACCGGCGCCGGCGGGAGGTGCGGATTGAGCCTTCCGCAATTCAGGCTGCTCCGACCGCGGGAAAGCCAGGAGGCGGTTGCGCTTCTCGCGAAACACGCGGGGAACATTCGCGTGCTCGCGGGTGGAACCGATCTGGTTCCTTCGATGCGGCAAAAACTCTTCGAGCCGGAATATGTGCTCGATCTGCGCGCCGTTAGCGACTTGCGCGGAATTCGGCCTCAAGCCGATGGCGCGGTCGAAATCGGCGCGCTGACCACGCTCAGTGCGATCGAGAAGTCGGTTTATTTACGCGAACACTTTCCGGTGCTCACCGAGGCGGCCGTAACCGTAGCTTCGCCAGTGCTGCGCAACATGGGCACGCTCGGCGGCAACATTTGTCTCGACACGCGCTGCCTCTGGTATAACCAATCGCTGACCTGGCGCAAGGGATGCGGCTTTTGCATCAAGAAGGACGGCAATCTTTGCCACGTCGCCCCAGGTGGAACGAAATGCTGGGCGGCGTTCTCCGGAGACACGCCGCCCGCGCTGCTCTGCCTGAATGCGGAACATTGAAATTGCGAGCGCGAGCGGCAACCGTCGCAGTTCCGCTTCGCGAGTTCTACACCGGCGATGGAGAAAATTACCGCAGGCTGCTTCCGAACGAATTCGTGACGCGTATTTTTCTGCCCGCCGAGCTCGCGCGATTATCGCGGAGTATATCGCAAGCTGCGAGTTCGCGGTTCGATCGACTATCCTCTGGCGGGAGTCGCAGTCGTAATGAAGCGTTCTAACGGACATATAGCTGACGCGCGCGTGGCGATGACGGCGGTGAATCCCGCGCCCCTGCTGGTGTCTCGTGCGGGAGAAATGCTGATCGGCCGGACTATCGACGAAAGTCTCGCAGAGTTGGTCGGCGATATGGCAGCGCGTACGGCCAAGCCCCTCACTACTTCGGCTCTCACGCCCGAATACCGCCGGGAGATGATTCGCGTTTTCACGAAACGCGCTATATTGGCTGCGGCCGCAAACTAACCCAATTCATGATCACCGACTGCCACATTCACATTCAGCCGATGGAGATGTTCAAGCCGCACGCGCTTGAACTCATGAAACAAAAGCGTCCGAACTTCGAGCAGATCAGCGAATTCTGCCGCTCACCCAAGGCTTTCCTTAATTATCTGGACGCATGTGGCATCGACCGCGCGGTGCTAATCAACTACGTCGCGCCCGAGGTCATCGGATTCACCAACGGCGTGAATCAGTTCATCGCCGATTACGTGAAAGAAAATCCCAAGCGCCTGCTATCGTGCGGCAGCCTGCACCCGCGGCACACCACGAACGTTCTTGCCGATATGGAACAGATCCTGCGCTTGGGAATCCGCATGATCAAAATTCATCCGCCGCATCAACTTTTGTTTCCCAACGACTATCTTCACGGCGTGAAGGAACTGGAAATCATTTATCGCGCGGCCGAAGCCAACGGCGTGCCGGTGATGTTCCACACGGGAACGTCGATTTTTCCCGGAGCGCGGAACAAATACGGCGATCCCATGTATGTGGACGATGTGGCCGTCGATTTTCCCAAGCTAAAGATTCTGCTGGCGCATGGCGGGCGCCCGCTGTGGATGCAGACAGCCTTCTTCCTGATCCGCCGCCATCCCAACGTCTATCTCGATATCAGCGGAATTCCGCCGAAAACTTTGCTCAAGTATTTTCCGCGCCTCGAAGAGATAGCGCACAAGACGCTGTTCGGAACGGACTGGCCCGGCCCGGGTGTGCCGGACGTTAAAAAGAATCTGGACGAATTTCGCTCTCTGCCGCTCAGCCAGGAATTGCAGCGGCAGATTCTGAGCAAGACGGCGTTAAGCATATGGCCCGAGTGATCTGACTTACTTCGGCTTCCACAATTCTATCGCCGGCGGTACGCCGCTCACGCGCCCTTCACCGACTCCGCATTGAAACATTGCGTCGCCGCAATGAGCCGGAGAGCGCCGCCGCTCCGGCTCCAACTTCGTCGCACAACTGGCGCAAGCGCACGGCATCGTCGGCGGAATTGCCGAATCGTGCCGATTCGTAGGCCCTGGTAAATCGCTCGACTTGCGAACGAAGTTTCGCGTCCTCGATGAGTCCGGCAAACTCGTATGCCGTCTGGGTCGCCGATTTTTGCAATCCACGCCGCGCCAGGTGCAGCGCCATACGCTCGTACCAAATAGTGGCGGCTTCGTTCGGCGAGCGCTCCGGATGCGCCTGCAATCGCCTTGCCCGCATCATCCGAACAATCCGCCCCGCATTTCCCAGTCCTGCCAGAAGAAGCGCCACCGCTCCCACAATCGTCACCCACCATTGCGGCGCGTGCTCTGCGGCTCGCTGTTTCCTGCGAGCCCAGCTCATTAAAGACGTGTATTGAAACTTACCCCACAGCCGCGCCCGCTCCCAGGAACTTCTGCTTCCGGTCGTCACGGCGCGGCCCAGAATGTACTGATGCGACGCGTCATAGCTTATTACCCATTCCCGCCAAAACGACGACGCGGCGTCGAGATAGAGCATGGCTCGTCCCCACCCTTGCGGCGAAGCGATTGCCCCGCCGGGAGTGGGATCGAAGGTGATCCAGCCGTAGCCGGGGAAGTAAGCCTCCACCCAGGCATGCGCGTCCCTGGCGCGCACTACATAATTGCCGGTAATGTCGTTAAACTCGGAGCTGCGGAAGCCATTCACCACGCGCGCCGGAATCTGCAAAGTCCGCAACATCACCGCCATCGACGACGCAAAGTATTCGCAGTGGCCTTGTTTGCGTTCGAAGAGAAAGTTGGCCAGCGGATCGGCCACAGGCGTGCGCGGCAACTGCAATGTATATCCGTAGTGGGTCTTTAAATATGCTTCGAGTGCGATTGCTTTGTCGTAGTTATTCGCAGCCGAAGCCGTGACTTCCGCCGCCAGCCGAGGAATCCGGGAATCAATCGCCGGCAGTTGCAGGTAGCCGAAAGTGAAAGGCGGAGCATCGGTTGCGGCGCGCTCGAGCAACTTCGGCGGAGCACTGGAAATATCCGAATCGGCCTCGTAGACGCTCACCGCGCGCTGATTGTCGAGGTTGGAAATCGCGCCGCCGCCGTCGATTCCCAAACCGCGATAAGCTCCACTCACCCGGCGCGCCCAGGGAGCCACGAAGAAAATGTTGGTGCCGATCGGCTCCATCAACACGCGGTAATGAATGATGGTGTGCCGGGACTCTCCCGCCTCGGCGAGATGCGCTGCGGGCGCCGATCCCTGAGAAAACAGCGGCACCTGAAAACTTCCGTCGGCCTCGCGCGGCAACATATACGACTTGCGCGGATTGGACCAATTTTTCCCGTCGAACTCCGCCAAAGACAATCCGCGCCAGTGCAATGCGTACTGGCCATGCCGGTCGCCGTCGATCTGAATGTGCATCACCACCGCGTCCGACTGCTGAATCTGCCCGATCCCGCCCAACTGCACCCGGTCGCTAAAGCCGGTGGAGTAATCCGTTCCAAACGAATAGCCGCCGAGATAGCCGGTCGACATTCGGGGCAGAAGAAAAAATACGGCTGCCGCGCCGGCGAGTATCATCGACAGAAGAACCGGCGCGAACCGCATCAAGGAGAAGGCCAGATGCCGGTGCTCGTGCGCGTCGCTCGAATGGCGAGCCTGGAATTGCGCGCTTCGCCCCGATCGCCGCATCTCCATCAGGATGAATGTGGCTACCGCCATAAGGACAAATCCGGCGAAAAAGAAAAGAAAGACGCTATCGACCGTGAGCACCGCCGATGCCAGCACCATCAGGAAAGCCAGAATGGCGAGCATGATGTAATCGCGCTCACGGCGCAGGGAAAAAGTGCGCAGAACCACGGCGAATAGAACTAAATGCACCGTAGCCAATAAAAATCCACGCGACAGAAAAAGATAATCGGCCGCATAGAAAAGAAAATACCCAATGCTGACCGGCGTGCTCCAGCGCATTGGGATCAGGACAGTTCGACGTTTGGCAAACAGATACCCGCGCGCCGCCAGCGCCGCTCCCACCAAAAGAATCGTCGCAAGATCAAGTCCGCCAGTGCTGGCAAGCGTGCCGAAAGCCATCACCACAAGAAAATACAGGGACAGGTTGAAATATTTCTCGATAGCCTGTGAGAGAGGAATTACGCCGGATTGTGGATGGGACGAGGACATCGACTTCAATGGGCGTTGACGCGACCAAATCGTCCCTGAAGGTGCGGTAATACGGATGAAACGATTCGGCTCTTCTATTGTTCGACAATTTCCCTAAAGAAGAAAGCGTTGCCGCCGATTTCTTGCACCGAAAGTCACCGCGCATTTTAAGCCAATTCTTGTCGGTGAAGCCGCCGCGACTTCGGCCATCATCCGCCGCTTCTTTGTTATGATGAATCAGGTCAGGCATCGGCCTCACGCGACGCATTCTCGCCAACCCCGCCAGGTCCGGAAGGAAGCAACGGTAACGGGCTCTTGCGTGTGCAGTGGGATCCCGGTGCCTGACTTAATTCTTGCCCCCGTCATTGGCTGGACGCCCGTCCGCCCACTTTATTTTCAAGATTCCCCTCCGGACTTCAAACCTTTACACACTCTTTACAAGTCTTTGTGCAAGAAACTCGCCTCCGTGTCGTCCAATGAACATACTGCTTAAAAATTCCGAGAGGTAGAGGAGAAATCATGCGCAGTCTTCCGCCGAAGCCAACTTCCCCAAGCGTCACCATTCGAGTCTCGGGCCGTCTGGCTCAAGGTCATCTTTCGTATCTCGATCAACTTGTCGCCTCGGCGATTGACTGCGGATTGTGGCCGCTGCTCGAACTCACGAAACTGGAAGAGTTGGATCGCGTTGCCCTCGCCTATCTCAGTGGCGGAGAAGGCCGCGATTTCGGCATTGTTGCCTGCCCCGACTTCATCCGCGAGTGGATGCAGCACGAAAAAGAATTTCGCGCGGCTTGATCGGTTGCGGATAAGGCTTCGCAGTTCGGTGAAAAACTTGGGATTCGTATCAGGGTATGCCTTCAGGCATACCGCAAGCGGGGGCCTTTTCATCTGCGCCTTTAGGCGCACGTCGCAGATTCGAGTTTTCACCAAACCGTCCTCTAGCGCAGCGGCCAAAACTGAGACCGCACAACACCAGAACCACGCCCGTCATCTTCAGCGTTAGACATTCCGGCCTCAATCGTTCAGAATACTGGATTCATTTCTCCAGGAGCTTTCATTGAACGAATCGACCCAGCGCCTGCGCGCAAAGGTAAAAATCAGCGCCCTCGGCACCTACGTGCCGCCTCGCCTCCTAACCAACGCCGACCTGGAAAAAATGGTGGACACCACCAACGACTGGATTCTCGCCCGCGTGGGCATTCGCGAGCGTCATATCGTCGACAAGGGAGTAGCCACCAGCGATCTCGCGGTCGAAGCCGCGAAAAAAGCACTCGCCCAGCGCGGCCTCACGCCGAACGACATGGACGCCATTATCGTTGGCACCGTCACGCCTGACATGTTTTTTCCGTCAACCGCATGCCTGGTGCAGCATAAGCTCGGCGCGCAGGGCGTCTGGGGATTCGATCTCTCCGCCGCTTGCTCCGCATTCCTCTACGCCGTGCAAACTGGGGCCCAGTTCATCGCTTCGGGCGCTCACAAACGGGTTCTCGTAATTGGCGCCGACGTGATGTCATCGATTATCGATTACAGCGACCGCGCCACCTGCGTGATCTTCGGCGATGGAGCGGGAGCCGTGATTCTTGAGGCTGCCGATGAAGATGGCCTCGGTTTGATCGATTTCATCCACGAAGTTGACGGATCGGGCGGATGCTTCCTGAATATGCCCGCCGGTGGCAGCCTGAATCCTTCGTCGCACGAGACCATCGACAAGAAAATGCATTACGTCCACCAGGACGGCCAGCAGGTTTTCAAATTCGCCGTTCGCAAGCAGACCGAAGCCTGCCTGAAGCTGCTCGAACGCAACGGTCTGAAGGGTTCCGATATCGACGCATTCATTCCGCATCAAGCCAACCTGCGCATCATCAATGCCACCGCGGAGCGCCTCGGCTTCCGACCGGAGAGCGTCATCGTAAACATCGATCACTATGGCAACACCACCGCAGGCACGATTCCGCTGGCTATGAGTACGGCGATCGAAGAAGGCAAACTCAAGAAGGGAAGCCTGGTGCTGATGGCTTCAGTCGGCGCAGGTTTCACAGTAGGCGCATCGCTTCTGCGCTGGGCCTACTAGACAGGCTAAAAAACTTGTCATTCTGACCGGATTCGTCCCTGAGCAAAGGGAACTAATAAAAAATCTGTCATTCCGACCGGAGTTGGCACCTGAGCGAAGCGAAGGGGACGGCGCAGTGGAGGAACCTGCTTCCTGCCCGCACCACCACAACCCATGTGGGGACGGCCGCCTCGGGAGCCTGCCCCGAGCAAAGCCGAGGGGTCCAGCCAGGCGCAGCGAGGCGTTTGGGGGCACAGCGCTGCGCATGTGCTCCCAAGGGAATCTCTTCTATAAAAAGTTTTGATAGCAAAAGTTGCCTCCATAACGGCTCACCGATGCTCTAACAGGCTGCTGAAAAACTTCGGTCGGGCTGGTTTTGGGAAGGGCACGACGTTCAGTCGTGCCGTTAAGTCCTTTAAAACTAGCCGCGCTTCAGCGACCGAGGTTCGCTTTAGGTAGCCGAAATGAGTTTTTCAGCAGCCTGCTAAGCGTACTGACCGTAATCGGATTACATGAAAGCAATCTCACGCCCGCCTCGCTGGAAGACCCTGCTGGCCTTCGCAATAATCTATTTTCTGTGGGGATCGACGTTTCTTGCGATCCGCATCGGTGTGCGCGAGGTGCCGCCGCTCTTGTTAGCTGGAATGCGATTCGTCGCCGCCGGCATTGTGCTCTACGCTTGGATGCGCGCCACCGGCACCGCTTCGCCTACCCGCCGCGAATGGGCATCCGCAACTTTGCTGGCGGTGCTCATCTTTTTAGTGGACTACGGATTGGTCTTCTGGGCCGAGCAGCACGTCCCCTCCGGAATTACGGCGGTCATGCTGGCGACCATTCCAGTCTTCACCGCGCTCGCCGAAATCCTCATCTTGCGCTCGCAGCGGCTCACATTGCGCTTGGCAATCGCGCTCGTCGTCGGTCTCGCCGGAGTAGCGGTCCTGGTTAGCCGTTCCGTAAGCTTTGGCGACGCTCCCATCGAAAGGTCGGGCGCGCTCGCCTTGGTGGTGGCCGCGATCAGTTGGTCACTGGCCTCGGTTCTCTCCCGCAAGCTAACTTTGCCGCAATCAAAAATCATGAGCTCGGGATCCCAAATGCTGGTCGGCGGAATTCTTCTCATCGTCGCCGCAGCCATGTTCGGCGAGTTCCACGGCTTTCATGCGCGGCAAGTGTCGACCGGAGCATGGCTCGCGCTGCTCTACCTGATCGTCGCCGGCTCCATCGTCGCCTTCACAGCCTATGTCTGGCTCATCCACCACGAGTCGCCCACGAAGGTCGGCACCTACGCGTATGTGAATCCAGTAATCGCTGTGGTGCTTGGATACTTCTTCGGCGGCGAAGCGCTTGGCGCTCGGACTGTGGTGGGTACGGTTTTGGTATTGGTGAGCGTGCTCGTGATCACTACCACGCCGAAAGAAATCAATCTAGCCCAAAACGAATCGTGGGTAAATGGCAGACCGCAGAAGTCTATCTAGAGGCGTCATTCGGAAGCCCCGCGTTTTGTCCAGCGGGGCGAGAGCCTGCCCTGAGCTTGCCGAGGGGGATCTCCCGTGGATCACCCAACCGCAGGGGTTTGTAAATGTCGCTCCATCGTTCAGCCAAATCGTCCCAATGCGGATTCATTGACTCAATCAGCTTTATCTTTTTGCCTCGTCGCCAGCCCTTGATCTCCTTTTCCCGGTCAATGGCCGCATCTGGAAAGAAGAAACACTCGTAAAACAACAATCGCGTTAAGTTGTATCGGCTGGTAAAACCAGGGACAAGTTTGTTCTTGTGCTGAAACACGCGGTGGCTAAGATCGCCCGTCACGCCCGTATATAAGACGTGCGACCGGGGCCGGTTTGTCATGATGTAAACGTGAAAACAGCCTTGGTTTCCGCAATCGGCAACCTTATCCTCTTCCAGAAGGCGTCATCCCGAAACTCCGCGCCCTTCAGCGGAGTGAGGGATCTCGCGTGGAGCTTAAGGCTCCCCATTGCTAGCGGTGCCCAGCCCTTCGAGTCTGTGGTGAGCGGACAGCGGCGCCTGTGGATAAAGTTGAGCCGCTGCACGCCGGATCCCTCGCCCCGCTGGAGAAAACGCGGGGCTTCGGGACGCCAAGGTATACCACTGGCCGAACTGTGAGGATTTGGCATGACGGTAGGCAGTTCTATAGCCGGGGGTTCCGCAATCGGCAAATCTTTGTCCTCCTCCAGAAGGCGTGATCCCGAAAGCCGCGCGCTTAGCGGAGTGAGGATCTCGCGTGGAGCAACGCTCCCCATTGCTAGCAGTGCGCAGCACTTCGAGTCGTGACGAGCGAACAGCGGTTCACAACGATCGAAACCGATGGCTCAACGTCGACTCAGTCTCGGAGATCGAATACCGCGAGTTCAGTGCCAAAACAAGCGCTATCTAGAAGGGTTCTCCAAGATTTATCGCGTGTTATTCGAGGGAATCACCCCCACTTCGATCGCGGCTCAATACATAGAGGTCTTGAAGTCTGATAGATTCGTTCCCCCGGCGAGCTCCGGTTAAAGGCATGCTGAGAAACTCAGACAATTCGCGGGAAATTCCGGACAGACGGAACGTACTCGCTAGCTTGCATCGCACCCCAGAGAGAAGCGCAGAGCGGCACCTCATTCATCCGCGCGGGACCATCGCGTAACCAAGGCGAAGTTTATTCTCGACCCCCCCCTACGGTCTCGTCATCCTCTCCGGCCTCACCAACACATCAAACTCCTCGCCCGTAAGATACCCCAGCTTCAACTGCCGCCTCGCGCAAACTGCTATGCTCCACATGCGCGGTGTGTGCGATCTGCGCGGCCTTGTCGTAACCTACTTTCGGAGCCAGCAGCCGTCACCAGCATCAGCGAATTCTTCACGTACCAGTCCACTTTAGCGCGATCGACTTCGATGCCCTTGATCATGTACTCGACATATCCGTGGCAGGCGTCGGCAATCAATGTGACCGAATGCAGAAAGTTGTAAATGATCACCGGCTTGTAAACATTAAGTTCGAAATTTCCCTGTGAGCCGGCGAAGCCTACAGCCGCAGTCGCGCCGTGAACCTGTACGCAGACCATCGTCATCGCCTCGCACTGCGTGGGATTCACCTTGCCCGGCATGATCGAAGACCCCGGCTCATTCTCCGGGATCGAAATTTCTCCCAGCCCGCAGCGCGGCCCGGAAGCCAGCCAGCGGATGTCGTTCGAGATTTTCATCAGGGACGCGGCCAGCGTCTCCATCGCACCCTGCGCGAAAACGATCTCATCGTGCGCCGAAAGCGCGGCAAACTTGTTGCCGTGCGAGCGGAAGGGAAGTCCCGTAAGTTCGGCGATCTTCTTTGCGGCGCGCTCAGCAAACTCAGGATGCGTGTTCAATCCCGTGCCCACCGCCGTTCCGCCGATCGCCAGATCGTAAAGTCCTTCCAGCACCTGCTCCAGACGCTGAATGTCGCGCTCCAGCAGAGCCGCCCATCCGCCGAATTCCTGGCCGAAAGTGAGCGGCACGGCATCCTGCAAATGCGTGCGGCCAATCTTTACCACGTCATGAAATTCTTTAGCCTTGGCGGCAATCGCATCTCGCACGCTCTTAATTGCCGGGATCAAATGGTTCTTCACTCGATCCGCTGCCGCAATGTGCATGGCCGCCGGAAACGTGTCGTTCGACGACTGCGACATATTCACGTCGTCGTTGGGATGCACCGGCTTCTTCGACCCCAGTTCGCCGCCGGCAATCTCAATCGCGCGGTTCGAGATGACTTCATTCACGTTCATGTTGGTCTGCGTGCCGCTGCCCGTCTGCCATACGCGCAACGGAAACTGGTCGTCAAGCTTGCCCGCAATCACTTCGTCGGCCGCCTCGACGATCAGCTTGGCCTTATCCGCAGGCAGTTTGCCCAGATCCTGATTCACCAGCGCGCACGCTTTCTTCAGAACGCCAAAGGCGTGAATCAGCTCCGGCGGCATGGTGTCGCGCCCAATATTGAAGTGCAGCAGCGAGCGCTGCGTTTGCGCGCCCCAATAGACGCTTGCCGGGACGTCAATTTTTCCCATGCTGTCGGATTCGGTGCGTGTCTTTATTGGCGGTTCAGTGGCGGATACTACGAATGGTGGCATGAATTCTTCTCGTCTAGCAGGTAAAAGTTGAGAACTGTGAATTATAGCAAGCGAGTTTGTGTCGAATTGTCTTTTGTTGTTTAACGATTGACGTTATACTCTAGACAGAATACGCTTCATTTTGTGATCAAGTCTTTTCGCTGCGCGGAGACTGAGCGGCTTCACAATCGGCTTTTCAGCCGGCGCTTTCAGGCTATTGAGCGAATCGCGCGCCGTAAACTTCGACAGTTGGCGAGTGCTCTGGAACTGCGCGATTTAATGGCGCCGCCGGGCAATCGGCTGGAGGCCCTACGCGGCAATCGAAGAGGGCAGCACTGCATTCGTATCAACGATCAATGGCGTCTCTGCTTTATCTGGAGCGACGGTAACGCACAAGATGTTGAGATTGTTGACTCTCACTAACGGCGTCCAGGCATGAAAGATAATCGGTCGAAAGACTCATCGGTCCGGGGTATTAGTTGTGGCTAAATCTCAAAAACTACTCCAATCGATCCATCCCGGCGAAATACTTCGCGCGGATTTCATGGAACCTTTCAAACTCAGCATGAACCGGCTGGCGCTCGATCTCCGAGTTCCTGTCACTCGGATTTCCGAGATCGTCCACGAGCGCCGGGGCATTACTCCAGATACAGCCCTGCGCCTGGCGCGTTATTTCAACACTAGCGCGGGCTTTTGGCTGAATCTTCAGTCGGCATACGATCTGGAAGTAGCGCAAGACAAGCTCTCTCGGACTATTGAACGAGAAGTTCGCCCTGTCTCATTCGCCACCGCGAACGCAAACTTCTGATCCGTCACCCAAGCCGCTGGTCTGGCTCTTTCGGTTCTCCTCCGACGTTCGCGGTAATTTATCCCGCCAGCCTCGCCGCAAACACCAGCACCAGCGCCCCAACCACCAGCCGGTAAATAGCGAACGGCACGAACCCGTGCTTGCGCACGTAAGCCATGAACCATGCCACCGACGCGTAGGCGACGATGTAGGAAACTACAAAGCCGATGGCGAGAACGATCCATCCGTGCGCGTCGATCTGCGAAACCCCAATCGGGTTCTCGCCTTTGCCTCGGAGCGATTTAAACAACGTATATCCCGTGGCTGCGACCATGGTTGGAATCGACAAGAAGAATGAGAATTCGAGCGCGGATGCGCGAGACATTCCGACGATCTGGCCGCCGGCAATGGTCGACATCGATCGCGATGTGCCTGGAAATACTCCCGAGAAAATCTGGCAGAACCCAATCCAAATCGATTGGCCCAGGCTCATGCTCTCCATCCTCCAGGTGTGAATTCGGGTTTCGGGAGCGGACGGCCCCGCAGCTTCCGCTCTTGCATTCATCGCGTCGACAATCCACATGACGATGCCGCCAATCACCAGCGACCAGCCTATGATGGTCAGGCTTTCCAGGTGTTTGCCGATCACCTTGGTCAGCAGAAAAGACGGGATTGCGGTAACCACAAACGCGACCATCACCAATCCCAGAGGATGCGTGAGCGGCGTCCGGTCTCCGCGTTCGCCGCGCGGAAATGTGGAAAGAAACTTCGCGATGCGCGCGCGGAAATACACCGGCAGGCAAAGGATCGCGCCGAGTTGAATCACGATGGAATACATCTTCCAATAGCCATCCGACAGGCTGATATGCAACAGCACTTCAGACAGCCGCAAGTGCGCGGTTGAACTGACCGGCAGAAACTCCGTGAGACCTTCCACAATTCCAAGGATCAGTGAGAGCAGGTAGTCGTTCAATCTTCCTCCAGAAAGAAGCCAACAGTATCGCAGAAAAGTGTTGCGAAGAGGTTACGGAAGGCTATCTTGTAAATGGTTTCGGGAAAGGCACGACCTTCTGAAGTTGTTGGAAGCGTCGCGTTTCGGGCGGTTATGGGAAGGGCACGAGTTCCACTCGTGCCGTAAACTCGCCGAAAATGCGACTGCGCTTTAGCGCCCGAGGTCGGCTTTTCGAACGCATATCTTTTTCAGCGCCCTCCGTTGTGCCGTCCAAGCTAACAATTACGCGGCTTGAGCCTCTGAGAATATCTGCGGTCCGGCTTTGGCGCACTTATGGCATGACGCTTAGTCGCTGGCATTCCCGTAGGTCGGAATCCCCTGTTGAATGTAGAAAACCAGCCGCTCCGCGCGTAGCGCCCAATCGCTTTGCCCATACTGACTGATGATTTTCTGCGCCGCCGCAAGCGCCCGGTCTTTCGATTCGGCGGATTTTTTCTGGTTGGGCTCAGTACGGTAAATCTCGATCAGCGCCGAGAGCCGCCAGGCAGCGTTATAGAGCGCCTCGGGCGCGGCGGGAGATTGCGGATGTTCCTTGGCATAAGTTTCGTAGATCTCGGTTTCTTTCTCCGGACACTTCGCCAAACCCTCCCACTCACCGCATAATTTATTTTCAATCAGGCGGAATGCGGCCAGGTCAGCCCACTTTGTGCCGGGATATTTCTTCATCACCAGCTTCATCCATTGCTCATTCATTTGTCCGCGCAAATTAGGGTCGCGCTGGCGGGCGGAGGGGCGGGTCATCACATCAGTGCGTTCCATTTGCCAGCGCACGTCGGCGGAGCGATACAGGGCTTCGGCGGCCAGAGGCGAGGCGGGCATCAAGTCGTAAACGCGATAGTAAAGCCGCATCGCATCCCCCGCGGCATCGCGGCGCCCACGGCGCCGGCTCGCCTGATCCTCGGAATCGGCAGCTTCGCCAAAAATTATCTTGTCGCCGTCTTGCGTGGTGGTGCTTACCAGGCCCTTGGCCGAGACCCATCCGCTGATGGTCTTGCCTTCTTGTTCCTCTTCCGTCGCGCCCTCTTCCTGGCTCGGCAAACTCAGAATCACCTGCACGTGGACCCAGTCATGCGTGTTTTCGATGATGATCACTTCTTTGCCGCGTCCCGCTTCGCCGAGCTTCGCCGCGTCGGCGCTGGGAGCTACGCGGATGGTTTCATCCTGCACCAGCGTTCCCCGTTGGACTTCTGCCAGAGCGTGCGCTGTAACCAGGAAGACGCTGGCGACGCAAACAATCGCAATACTCAGCGCAGTTGTACGTTGCCGGAATGGTTGCCGCAGTTTAGAAATGGGGGCGACTATATCAACAGTGATGCTCATGAACGAATCCTATAACGAATGTTGGCGAATCAACCACCGCTTCCCTGTAGGATGCGTTCACTTTAGCTCGACCGGAGAAATATCTTTTGCCAGCAGCAGATGTTCCCGCAAACAATGTTCGCGTAAACGCGCTCCGCGGATGACGACAGCTTTCAGTTATTTCGCAAATGCCTCTTTGTTTACGACGTAAGGCATCTTCGTAATATCGCCGCCATAGTTATTTTCCAGAACATCGATCAGTCCCTGGACGCAGCGTCCCGCCATGCCTTTGCTGGGATCGGGTGAGAGCCGCGTGATGCGGGCGGCGCTGGCGAAGTGCGGCATAAGTCGAAGCCGGTCGGCGATTCCCGGATCGCGCAGCGGCGAATCGGCGGGCAGAGGCTCTTTTTCGTAGACGTCGAGCGCAGCCCCGGCAATCCAATTTTCGCGCAGAGCCTTCACCAGCGCAGATTCATCGATAACCGGACCGCGCGAATCATTCACCAGATACGCGGTGGGCTTCATCAGCTTCAGCGTTCGCTCGTTGAATAAGTGATAAGTGGGCGTATCGCTTTCGCCGGGCCGAATCAGCGGCACATGCACGCTAACGAAATCGGCTTCGCGCAGCGCCTCTTCAAAATTCACATACTTGATCCAGTTCTTTTCTTTGGAAATGCCGCGCGCCTGCCGCAGATCCACCGTTTCCTGAATCGCATTGATGTAATTGTGATTTTCATACGCCGGGTCGTAGCACAACATATTCATATCGAACCCGGCGCATTTCTTGATCATGGCCAGTCCGATGCGGCCCGTGCCGATGATGGCGATCGTCTTGCCGGTCACTTCGTCGCCAAGAAACGGCAAATAAGGATGCCAGTATCCCCAGTTGTTTTCGCGCGTCAGGTGCTCCGCCGGCCACATCTTGCGCGCCAGCATTCCGAGCATGAAGAAGGCGAACTCCGCCGTGGCCTCGGTGAGAACGTCGGCGGTGTGCGTGAAGGGGATCTTGTACCGGTTGGCGTCGGCGCGTTTGATATTGTCGAAGCCGACCGCATCCTGCGCCACAACTTTCAACGTATTCCCGCCCGCCTCGAAAATCTCGGCGTCAATAGGATCGCGCAAAGTAGTGATTAATCCATCGACGCCGGACTTCACCTTCTCGATAATCAGACTTTTCGGCGGCGCCTCCGGCTGAGGATAAACTTCCACCTCATAGCCGCGATTGCGCAGCAGGTCGATGGCTTCTCTTCCAATATCGCAAGTGGCAAAGATACGGAATTGTTTGATCATAAAGTATGAAAACCCAGCAGGCTGACAACTCCAATTCGGGCTTAGTTTTGGGAAGGGCACGACCTCGGTCGTGCCGCAACGGTTCTCAAACGAACCGCGCGCTTCAGCCCCTGCGGGCCGCCTTCAGCACTCGCAACGAGCTTTCCAATAACTTCCTCGCCCATGCACTTGCAACGCCGACCATCGAAAATATCATAAGCGGACCAGTTTCGCTGAAAAAGGCGGTGCCTTGGCTCCTCGCAGAACAGTTCATACGCTTGCCTGGACTCGCCGATAAGGGAATTGAAAAGATAGGAAACGTCGCGCGGCCAAGGGACAGACAATCTCAGAACTTCCACCGCGTGCTCTTCTCCACAAACTTTTCCTCCCAAAGACCGAACACAACGCGCGGCAGCACGGCGAAGACCGGTTCTTTCATGGCGAGAATATCCTGCTCCATACCCTTCATGTCGAACTTGTACTTGCGCTCGTACGCGGGAAGAAACTTCCTGCGCGCGGCCACGTCGGCGATTTCCGCGACGCCCTCAACGATTACCGCTTCATGCGCATGCTCGGTGCATACCACGCAGTTTAGATTTTCCTTCAGGTTGCGCGCCTTGCGCGATTTGCTGCCGGTACTGAATAGAAAACGCCCATTATGTGCCATCAAGCCGTGGCCAAGCAGGCACCTGCGGCAAGAAGTGTGCTGATCATGAATGCAACTCAACCCCCGGTCATCCCGAGCGCGGCGGTAGCCGCGGGAGGGACCTTACGTCAGATTGCATGATTGTTGCTGCGGAGGGGAACCGCCAAAGCTGTCCATCTCGGATACGCATGCTGCGCGGACGACGACTGCTGTCGTAAGGTCTCTCCGAGGGCTGTCCCTCTCGGAGGGATGACATGTTTTTAAGTTGTCAGCGCTCAAATAGAGGGCGCTTCGGCGGCACGAAAAGCAGGTTTCTCGACTTCGCGAAATCGCCCGTAGACGGGCAACTCCGCTTCGCTCGAAATGACAAAAGTCGACGTTAGTCAGAGTTTTCCCGAAAATACCAACGGATCATAAAAAGTATTCCGCTGAAATCAAACGACGCCTAATCAAGAGGAAAATCCCCGCCAGATTTGCTCTGGGCGGGGATTCCATAGTTAACGAGGGTTAAGGAGTTCCTATCGACTTCCATCCCGCTTTTACTCCGAGTCCCATTTCACCGTGAAGCTGGTCCCGTCCGACGAAAGCGACGACGGCACCGCTTCGTCCGCGCCCTTGGTGCTGACCATGATGGCCTCGTTTATCGCCGTGCCGAAGTCGCCGATTGGTCCTGAGACAGAGGAGTCCGTCGCGTCATTGGTGCTGCCGACGCCGGTATAATCCTCGCCGAAATCCACCGTGCCGAAATCGGCCAGCGGCAGAATGCCTCCGCTGTTCGTGCAGCAGGGAGCCTCCGCAATCCACTCGGCTGACGAGCGCTTCGCTCCGGAAACCTTGCTGCTCTTGCTGTACGACTTGCCGGTAGTTTCGTTGGTAATCGTAATGGTGAATTCCGATCCGCTGTAGGTGACCGACGCCGACATTTTATTGCCCGGCGATACTGTAATGCTTGAGATGAGTTCCGACGGGTTGGGATAGAACTCATACCAGGCGTAATACGAAGGACTCTTGCCGTCGCAATCGGAGTCCGTTCCGGTCTGCTCCACGCTGCTGGAACTCCATCCGTCAATGCCCACCCAGAACGCCGCGTAGGTGTTTGGCGTGGTGGTGCAATTGACCGAAGGGACGGTCCACGATCCTTTCGCGCTGGTAAATGACGAGCCGGTCACCGCGTATCCGCTCCAGTTGGTACTGTCTGAAACCGTGACGTTGCCCTCGACATGCGGCGGAACAAGTCCGTAGACCTTTCTGGGCGCGTGTTGGCGCGGAGCGATTGTGTTGGGGGTTGAAGTTGCCGCGGGCACGGCGGAGATCTGGGCAACCGCGGGTGAGAGGGCGAGTAATAAGGTAATTCCCGAAAGCTGCAACTTCGATAACATATGGGGGCTCCGGTTGAGAACCGGGACTTCGATGTTGCTGTCCCGGAACCGCGCCATTTTATTCGTGCGAAGGGAAGCGTCAAGAAATTTTGTTCAGGCGTTACAAAAAACGAACAAGGTTGTTCACGAGAAAAAAGCGCGGTTGTATAAACGTGCGGTTATAGATTCGTTCGCGTCCACTGGTCGATGCGGTCGAGTGCCTGCTGCAAGTTTTCCAGCGAGTTAGCCACGCTGAAGCGAAGATAGCCTTCGCCAAAATCGCCGAATGCCGTGCCCGACAGCGCCGCCACGCCCGCTTGCTCCAGCAACGCATCGGCAAGCGGCTTGGACTTCCATCCGGTTTTCGTAATATTAGGAAACACGTAGAACGCGCCCTTTGGCATGCGGCACGAAAATCCCTTGATCTTATTCAAGCCCGCGACGAATACATCGCGGCGGCCCTTGAACTCGGCGCACATGCGATCGACCGAAGATTGATCTCCGCGCAGCGCCTCGATCCCTGCCATCTGAGTAAAACTCGCTGTACACGAGTTCGAGTTCGTCATCAATCGCGTAATGTGCGCCGCCAAATCGGCCCGCATTACGCCATAGCCCATGCGCCATCCAGTCATGGCATAGGTTTTCGAGAAGCCATCGAGCAGTATGGTCCGCTCCTGCATTCCCGGCACCGACATAATCGAGAAGTGTTCGCCTTCAAAGAGAAGCCGGCTGTAAATTTCGTCGGACAGCACCAGGATGTTGCGGTCTCCAATAGCCTTCGCGACCTGCTCGACCTCGCCGCGCTTCATCACTCCGCCCGTCGGATTGTGCGGCGAATTCAGAATGATCAGCTTCGTGCGATCCGTGATGAGCCCTTTGAGTTCGTTCACATCCACCGAGAAATCTCGTTCCTCGCGCAGGTGCAGCGGCACCGCTTTGCCCCCCACGTAGTGAATCATGGATTCGTAGATGGGGAAGCCGGGATTCGGATAAATTACCTCATCGCCTTCATCAATCAAACTCAGAATCGTAAAGAAAATAATCGGCTTGCCCCCGGGCACAACCACCACTTCCTCGGCGGCGACTTTCACTCCGCGAGTGCGGCTCACGTAGTCGGCGATGGTCTGGCGCAGCTCGGGTAAGCCGGCCGATGGGCCGTAGTGGGTCCAGCCTTTGTGCAATGCGTCGACGCCCGCCTCGATCACATTGGCGGGCGTATCGAAATCGGGCTCGCCAATCTCCAGATGAATAATGCTCTTGCCCTGACGCTCGAGCGCCCGAGCTTTGTTTAAAACCTCGAAGGCGGTTTCGGTACCGAGCCGCGACATGCGGCGCGCAAGTTGCAATTCGTATTGCGTGGTTTGTGCCATGATGGCAAAACTCTCCTAAGGGCCAAAGGGCACATTATACGACGAGAAGCCCGCGTGCCAGCCATCGAGCGCCCGGCGGGGGTTGAGGAATAGCGCCCAGTAGTACCGTCGCAGCTTGGCGCCTATACGACTTTGTCATCCTGAGCGAAGCCGCCTTTCAGGCGGAGCGAAGGATCTCCCGCTTAACCGGCCTGCCGCGTAAGCCAAAGCGCACCACTACCCCCGCGCCGCTGCCCGCTTGACCGCCCGAGCCAAATCCCGCTACCATTGCGGCGTTCGAGCAAGCTATGTCTTCTGCTGTGCCAGACTCGTAACCAACTTGCAACCCGAAGATTGCCTAATCCGAGGTTTACCATGCGCCGTCGCTTCCACGTTCTCCTGCTTGCGTCTTTGGCTTTCTGCCTGATCTCAATTTCGGCTCATGCGCAGACGCCGAAGCGGGTAATCACAGAGCCGATTGACGAATCGCAACTGGCCACGCTTTCAGGAAACACTCCACCGGCCGCGCTGAAAGCTGCCAACGACCGCGGCCCGGTCGCCGATGATTTGCGCTTCGATCACTTACTGCTCGGCTTGAAGGCGTCTCCCGAGAGCGAGGCGGCCCTCGCGAAACTCATCGACGAAATGCATAACCCCGATTCGCCGCAATATCATCGCTGGCTCACGGCGCAACAACTCGGCACGGAGTTCGGACTTGCGCCGCAAGATCTCGAGAGCATCCGGCATTGGCTGGAGGGGCATGGTTTCACGGTGAACGAGGTCTACAAGAACGGTTTAGTGATCGATTTCTCGGGCAGCGCCGCGCAGATTCGCGAAGCCTTCCACACCGAAATTCATAATCTGGTTTTGCCCAATGGCGAAAAGCATGTGGCCAACATTCGCGATCCGCAAATCCCGGCGGCGCTGGCGACTGCCATTGCAGGCGTGGCTTCGCTGCACGATTTCTTTCCCCGCTCGCGGGCGGTTATTCAAGGCCCTGTGGCCTACGATCGCGCGACCCAGACCTGGCAGCCGCGCTTCAACGTGAATTTTGAGGGATTCACCTATCACACTGTTTCCCCCTACGACTTCGCCACAATCTACAACGTGCTTCCGCTATGGCGCCGCGGTTTCACCGGCAAAGGCGTTACCATCGCGCTCATTGAGGATACGAATCTGGCTCACCCCAGCGATTGGTCCACTTTCCGCGACACCTTCGGTCTGGGCCAATTCACGCAGGGCAACTTCAAGCAGGTTTATCCCAAGTGCGGAAACCCCGGTGCGAATGGCGACGAGATCGAAGCCGCGCTCGACGTGGAGTGGTCGAGCGCACCTGCGCCCGATGCGAACATCGAGCTCGTAGCCTGCCCTGACACCAGAACCAGCTCGGGACTTGACCGGGCAATTATTGGCCTGCTCGAAACCGCTCCGCCCGATATTATTTCCGACAGCTACGGGCTGTGCGAGACCGTAACCGGCCACGCCGAGATTGCGCTCGAGAATCGCGAAGAGCAGATGGCCACCGCGCTCGGCGTTACATTCTTCATCGCGCAGGGAGACACCGGAGCGGACGAATGCGCTCCAGTCGAGCGGCCTTTCTATTCGATTCTGGGCATCAACAGCGGAGACAACACCGCGTCGGCCTACGCCGTAGATGTGGGCGGCACCGATTTCATGGCGCAATATAACTCCGATGCCAACGGAATTCCGCTCAGCGATTACTGGAGCGCGAAGAACGATCCCATGACTCTGGCCTCGGCGCGATCCTATATTCCCGAGATTCCGTGGAACGATGGCTGCACCAGCGAGTTGATTTACAGCGATCCGTTGATCGGCAACACCGACCACTCCTACGGCCCGGATGGTTTTTGCAATACAAAGCTGGGCAGCCAATTTGTTTTCGACGTTGCCGGCAGCGGCGGACCAAGCACATGCTTCACCGGAAAGGCATCGATTCCGGGCGTCGTGAGCGGAAGCTGCAAGGGAAATCCCAAGCCGTCGTGGCAAGCCGGCGTTCCCGGCATACCGCAGGATGGGCTGCGCGATCAGCCCGATCTTTCATTCTTCGCGTCCAATGGCGCGTGGGGAAGTTTCTATGTCGAGTGCTTCTCCGATAAACGATTCGGCGGCACCGACTGCACGCCCTACAAAGACGCGATCTTTCTGGGCGGCGGCGGCACTTCGTTTTCTTCCCCTGCAATGGCGGGCATACAAGCCCTAATCGATCAAAAGCACGGCAAGCAGGGAAACGCCAATTACGTCTACTACGCGCTGGCCGCAAAGCAGTTTCAACGAAAAGGCACGGCGGCATGCAATGCCAGCCAGATTACCGGCAAGCTGCCTGATCCTTCATGCGTCTTCAACGACATTACGCGCGGCGATATGGACATTCCCTGCGGCGAAAACAAGAATGGCGTTTCGTACGATTGCTTCGGAACCGGGAAGGGAATCATCGGGGAGCTTTCCACCTCAACGTCGCAAGGCGAACCGGCTTATCCTGCGACTATCGGCTACGACCTGGCTACCGGACTCGGCTCGGTGAATGCAGCAACGCTATTCGATAGCTGGCCCAGCAGCCGTTAGGAACACTCTCGACTTTGTCGTTGCCAACTTTGTCATTCTCAGACTTTGTCATTTCGAGCGGTCGAGGAGATTTTGATTTAGTTTTGTCATTTCGAGCGAAGTGAAATCGCCCGTTTGCGGGCGATTTCGCGAAGTCGAGAAACCTGCTTTTCGCCTGTAAGTGCTTTGAGAACAGCACAGTATTCGAGTGTTTGAGCGGTTATTAAGAACCATGTCATCCCGACGAGAGCCTCAGCTCTCGGAGGGACCTTACGACGCCCACCATCAGCACAGCCGCCGACAAGACCGCATCACGGCGCATGCAGCACGGGCATTCCCTCGCAGCAGCAACGACGCCGCAATCCCACATAAGGTCCCTCTCGCGGCTATCGCCGCACTCGGGATGACAAGCTGGAGGATTTAATCAGAGCTTAGCGTTGCTGGAAGTTACTCAGACACGCTGTGCTCTTCGTTCTGCGAGCGCAGAACGCGATCAACAGAGTAGGGCGCACGGTGCCGCGGCTCGTGGTAATGGCGCACCTGCATCTCGCCGAGCAATCCAATGGCGAGAAGATTCAATCCCCCCAGCAGCAAGCCTAAAGCGAGCATCATCAAAGGCCCGTGCGAAGCCATGATGTGAACATGCCGCAGAAATTTCTCTACCCCCAGCCACGCTACGATCCCGCTCCCGCCCAGCAAACTAAGCAGACCGAAGGTTCCAAAAAAGTGCAGCGGACGCGACAAGTAGCGCAGCAGAAACCGAATCGTGATGAGATCGAAGAAAACACGGAAAGTCCGCGAGATGCCGTAGTGCGATGCGCCGCGCTCACGATTCACGTTGCGGATGGGCACTTCGCAAATCGACGCGCCATACCACGACGCCAGCGCCGGAATAAAACGGTGCAGCTCGCCATACAGCGGCACCTGCTCCAGAATCTCGCGGCGATACGCCTTGAAGGTCGTCCCGAAGTCGTGAATCTCGACTCCGCTCAATTTCGCCATCAGCCAGTTCGCGATGCGGGAAGGAATTCGGCGCATCCAGAAATTATCGATGCGCACCTTGCGCCAGCCGCTGACAATGTCATATCCGGCCGCAATTTTTTCCAGGAACATCGGAATGTCGGCGGGATCGTGTTGCAAATCGCCATCCATCGCGATGATGTATTCCCCGCGCGCGTGGTCGAACCCGGCCGCCAATCCGGCAGTCTGCCCAAAATTCCGCCGAAGTTTTACCACCGTCACGCGGCTATCGACCGCCGCGATCTCGCGCAGCATCGCGAAAGTGTGGTCACTCGAGCCATCGTCCACCAGCACAATTTCAAAAGTCTCGCCGGCGGCCTCCATCACTGCCTTAAGCCGATCGTAGAGATCGGTGACGTTCTCCTGCTCATTGTGTAGAGGGACGACGATGGAGTACTTGGGCACGGTCCTTCGATTATAGCGTGAAGTGGCGCGCGAAAAGGAGAGAAAATCGAAAGGATCCTGACTTCAAAGCATCGAGTTCCTGCGATTACACCATTCTGAGCATGCCCGTCTCAGCGGTTGCCGCATCGAGCTTTTCTTCGCGACCTTCGCGCGTCCTTAGCGCCCTTTGCGGTTAAAGGCTCCTGCTTCCAAACTTAGGACACTACCCGCTAGGGCTCGACCAGAATCTTGTGCATCATGCCGAGATCCTCGTGCAACAGGATGTGGCAATGAAATAAGAACGTGCCGGCGATGGTTGGATCGCGAAAATCCATCCGCAATTTCACGCTTGGATACGGCCCTTTGCCCGTCCAGTAAGGAATTTCAATGGTGTCGCGCATATCCTGGTTCGCGACCGGCTGCCCATTCACTTCGAGCACCATGAAGTGGATTTGATGGATGTGGAAATCGTGGGTTTCCAGCGCATGGTTCTCGATGGTCCAATCCTCAACGGCTCCGACTTTCGTGGTGATCGCCGGCTTTTCATTGGGATTAAAGACCCGCTGCGGTTGCCCATCCACCGTAATATAGAACTGAATCGGACCGTTGGTTCCACCGAACTCTTCGGAGAAGAAAAGCTTGCGCGTCGCGGTCGGTGTTACATCTCTGAGCCCTGCAAATTTGAGCGGCGGCGTTGAAGCGGAAGCCGGCACGGTAGCTGGTTTTGCTTGCTGCGCGACCGGCCTGGCTTCCTGTTGCGGCGATTCCTTCGCAGCATTGCTGCCAGTGACGAGTTGAACAGTGGCGATCAGCGTTTGCACGTCGGCATTGCCCGTAGGGCCGGTGTTGTAGGGCAGCGTCTCGAGAACGGCGCTGATCGGCGCGGTCGGCGCTTGCACAATAAATTCCGCGCGGCCTGCGGGAGGAATCAGGATTGTATTCTGAAACCGTGGCGCGGGCAGCGGATATCCATCCAGTGCAATCAACTCAAGTTGCTGCGGCACGCCGTTGAACCACAACTGAATCGGCATGAAGTCCTGAAGCGTGGCGTTGGCGACGCGCCAAAACTGCTTCTCTCCCGGCTTCATTTGAATGTAAGGAGTTGGCCCTTCGATAATGCCGGCATTCTCGAAGTTGATCGTGAGTTGGTAAGGTCCCGGCACCCACGGCACGAGATATTCCTGGCGAATCACAAAAACGCGCTCCACCAATCCCGTGACCTCCGGACGATATTTTTCCATCCCCTCGACGATCATCGCGCCCGCTGCGCCGCCATTCACCTGAAACTCCGTAAAGCCGTGCACGTGCGGGTGATACCAGTACAGCCCCGGCGGCTGTGTGGCAGGAATCGTCATGTTGAATTGGAAGGCGCCGTTTGCTCCCGGCTGAATCAGCGTGTTGATCACGTCATCCTGATGGCAGACCGGTGGAACGCTCATGCCGTGAAAGTGAACGTTCGTCGATTGCAGCGTGGCCGCGCCGCCATCTCCGCACGTCGTCGTGCCGACTGCCGGAGCCATATTGTGCATCGCGCTCTTGCTCTCGGTCGCCGTGCTCGGAATTGCGTCGGTAACGCTCAATAGCAGTTGGTCGCCGGGGTTAAGCCGGAGCGTCGGAGCCTCGGCCACCCCGGTGGGCGTTATGTACTGATAGCAATAATGCGTGTAGCCGCTGGTATCGACCGAATAACCCAGGGTCAGGCCGGCGGTCAATACGCCGTTCTGCGAATAAATGCTCGGCGCGTCATTGAGGACGGTGTTCGGCGCTGGCCGCGGCGGACATTGCGCCACGCATAGCTGCAACGAAAATCCGAACATTGCGGCGATCGGCAAATATTTGGACAACGGACCCATGAATAACTCCCTGTTCGTTTTGTTCTTGGCTAAACCGAAATACGAAAAAAACTGCCGATCATGGAACGACCGGGAAGGGCACGAGTTCTACTCGTGCCGCCAGTCCCCCAGAATCGACGCGGCTTTCAGCCGCTGAGGTTTAGCTTGCATTCGTACGATAATTCGCCCAATCGCGACTCCACTTCGTCACGATGGGTTCGATCCCATCCCTAAAACGGCCGCGGCGGAAATCCCGCAATCGACAACAGCCACAAGCTATAGGGATCGCTAACCGGCGAAGTGGAGAGTTCCGTCAGCGTGCATTTGCCTCCCGACGATCCCACTTGAACCATGGCAATCCCCGACTGCGTGCCAAACTCCGCGGCGTACAGCACTCCGCCATTGCCGGAATTATTTTCCAACGCCAACGAACCTAGATAGGAAAACGACGAGACGTAATTCCTGAGAGCCGGCGACGCGCATACTCCAGATAATTTCCCCGTGCTTGCATCGAAGGTAGCCGCCGTGATTCCATCTCCCTGCGAATTACTGATGTAAAGAAGAGTTTCGTCGGGGCTGAGCTTCACGTTGCTGGAATTCCGCGTGGGCGCCAGCGTGTAGGCAATCGTTTTGGTCAGCAGGCCGGAAGAAATATCGGAGACTTCCACTACCGTCTGCGAGGCTGTATCGCCGAAAATCGCGAAATGACCGTCTTCTGTAATATCAATGCCATTAGGATAAGTCGCGCCCTGCGAACTGACATACGCGCTCGAGTTCTGTTTGTCGCCGTTCGACACCGGCACGCCCGACGATATATTGAACGATTCGATCGACCCATCATTATAGGTGGCGACGAGCATGTCGCCGTGAATCGCCATGCCGCTGATCACGCCGCCTTGCAGGCCCAGCACTGAAACGTCGTTGACAAAAGACAGGCCGCATCCGGACTGAACCTGGAACGTGCCGATGGTGCTGGAATCCGTAAAGCTGGCGTAGAGATATTGGCTGTTCACCGCGAGGCCAATTCCGTTGGAAGTCCCGGCGTCGGTGGGCGAACCGAAAGCGCTGCCCCCGACCGTTAGCGTGCTGACGGAAATTCCCACAACATCGCCGGTGAAAGCTTCGGAGGCATATACGCACTGCGCGCTTCCGCTATCGAGCGCCACAACCCGGTTCGGCGCAAAGTAGCCGCCACCGATGCCCGCGCCGCCGGTCAGAACCTGCTGTTGCAGCGTCAGTTGGCCGGTCGCGCCTACCGCATAAAAGCTGACTCCAGTGGCGCCAATAATAAAGGAATCGTCATTCGTAACCACATAATGAGGAGTCGATGAAGTGGCGGCGAATGCGTTGGCCGCGCAAATCGAATACAGCGTAAAGGCGGCGAACCATACCCGGAATGGAAGGGAAATCTTCATCGGTTTTTTTCTTAAGCAGGTGACGGAATCGATCTACAGCCGTTTTGAAAGTCTAGTCATACTTGGGACGACGATTCAATGGGAATCCTTCTCTTCGCATTACGTCGGGGAAGTTAGGATAAATGTGGACTCGGACAAAACCTGGAGAAACCATTATTCCAGCCGAATTCCAGCGTCAGTCGCGCCAACTCACCCAACGAGTCTACACAACAATACTGCATACTACCCGCACTCGTTTGTCATTTTTATGTCAACAATGATCTCACTCGTGCGATTCATCGCCGAACAGCGTTGAGAAAGAGCCGAAGATCGGACAAAGCACGCCTTAACATCGAAGGGCATCCAGAGGGTGGGGCGCTATGATCGAGGCTGTGCAAGAACTCTCCCGACGGCTTCGCGTCGGAATTTTCGATACGACTTGTTCCACGCGGGGGCCCGTTTCTCTTGTAATCAGTAGTTTCATCGACCGCTATAGCGGCGCCGTTCCGCCGGGTCGTGAGCCAGTAGAGCCAAGTTTCAATATTTCTCGTGGGCAGGAGAAGGCAGCGGCCATCAGTAGCGGCAATTTCTGGAAGTCCCCGCTCTCGGAGCAGTTCTGAAATTTCTTGATCCCGCGTCGCGATGCCAGTCCCATCCTCATCAAGGAGCCCGAGAGCGCCCCAGCCCTCAGAGAATCGCAAAAGGTTAGCAACTTCAGCGACGAACTTTCCTTTGACCCAGTCGTGTCCGGAGCCGCCCGGATTACGTCTTTCATCGATACTCCGACTGTCGACACCCGCTCGTCCGAGAAAGCCGCGGGCGAACGCTGACTGACGCCAATCCTCACAAACAACGACAATTCTGCAAACACGACTCATCGATCGGCGCACCCGGGAGAAAGCTTATGGCTTGGCCGTAGCATCCGGAAAATTCGCACCTAAACCAGATAGCCAGCCCCGTGCAACGAGATCAGAAACTGACACTCCGGCCTTGCCCTCCGCAATGTCCCGATCTGCATGAATCCTGCTAACGCGTGTCGGACCAATCGGTTCGCGCTCTAACCACAAGCCGTGTGCAGCCGCAAGAAAGTTCACTGCCACTGGATGGTGAGCGGAGAGAATGACTTGGTAGCGACCTTCGAGCGCCGCGTCTTGGGGACCGGGTTAGCAGAGGATGGATCTCGCTGAGGCCAAGAAAATTGCTCGGTTCATCCAGCAGCAGCGCGCCACGCTGTTGACCGACCACAGCAATCGCCGTTTCCAAGATGATGAGGGCAACCTGCCCCGAGGAGAGTTCGTCAAGGCGGAACTGTTTAATAATCGAACCTGACTGGAAGATGCATTGCAATATTTCGGCATCACCTGAACGCTCGGCCTGGAATACCCGGAAGCCGGGAAGCTCAGTCTTCAGATTCTGCTCCATCTCCTGTCTAGCCAATGCTACAGAATTTGAAACGTAACGAAGCCAAGCTGCGAAGTCCGAACAGTCCGGTTTGGGCAATGTCACGGGCAGCTTCCCAGCGGCAACGGCCGTAACGGCGGCGGGGTTGGGAGCAAGCACGAGCATGCCCTCGATGAACCGTCGAAAGGCCCACAATTTAGTATTATCCGGCCTCTCGTGGACGCGCGAAATGCCCGAAATATGCCAGTCAGGCTGCAGCTGCAATCCCGGATTGTTCCTGTCGTTGTATACGAGCGTTTGCTGATCAGTGGAGACAAAAAGCGGTTGCGCATCTACGGAAAGCTTTTCCTCGATAACCTTGTTGAGTTCCTGCTCCGGCCTATGGCTTATGCGCAGCCTATAGAGGTAGTTTCCGCGGTCGAGTCGGACGGCCAGTTCAAATGTCTGCTCCCTACGCTGATCCCATCGCGTTAGAGTCTCAGAAGGAAACAGCTTGGCAGAGGATTCACGTCCGAGGATAAAGTCGCGCAAATGGGCAATCAAATCGAGAAGAGTGGATTTGCCTGAACCGTTCGGCCCTAAAAGAACCGTAAGAGGCTCAAGCTGAAGATCGAAGCTTGAAAGGCAACGATAGTTGTCTGCGTAGCAGCGGGTCAGCATCTTCCAGTAGCATATTCTTGAAAAGGCGCGTAATCAAGTTCCGGCAGATTTCACATGCCATCGACTTAGCCAAGCGCACCTACTCCTCGAACATCGGCACCTGCCGCTGATCGTCCGTCGGGCCGCGGCGTGGCCTTCGTGAAGCGCCTATCACAGCCAGAACGGTTAGCGACTCCAATGCTGATCGCGGAACGAAAATCCTCTGCGTATTCGACCGCTGGTCTGGAGGGTTCACCAAATAGCCTTCCGGCAGGTTCTGCGTGAGATCGGACGGCATGAGCCCTTCAAGAATCTCGTTGTCTTTAAATCGCAAGCGAACCCATAATCCCTCCGACCGCGGACGCGAAGTAAACGTCTTGCGCGTCAGCGACTCCGAATCGCCGAACTCGCGCACAAAATAGACGCCCTTAATCTCCCGCAATTCGATTGCGACCACTGTGCCCGAAGTATTCAGCAATTCGAGTTTGCCCTCGTTGACGAACTGCGCGGGCGAAACGTAGCCCGAGACCGAATCCCGGTCCATCTTGCGAACGATCACTTTCTTATGGGTCGAAGGCATAAGTTCGGGCTTCGGGCTTCCGCTATCGGGCTTTGGCTATCGGGCTTCGGCCAACCAGTTTGCTGAAAACTCGCAATCCGTATTCGCACCGTGTTCGCGATCCGTATTTCGCGGTCCGTATCAGGGTATGCCTTTCAGGCATACCACACACCCCAAGTCTTCAATCGCACCTTCTGGCGCTGCGCCTCAGATCTAAAGTCCTCGGTAAACCGTCAAACCTAAGCCCGAAGCCCGACTCCCGAAGCCCGATTCCGGACGTCCGTCTCCCGAAGCCCGAACCAATTCTCGCACTGATTTCCGAAAAATGCCGGGAATCCACGTTGGCAGTAGCCAAATTGTAAACGTTGTGTTATTCCTTTAAGTTGCTTCGGCCCCGCTCAACTCTGTATAAGTGTTTTGTATTGAATGCGTTGTGATCCATTCAACGCAGTGCATTGGTTTAGGCAGGCGAATCGTTGTGGAAATGTTGTGGAAAACTGCAACTTATCGGCAAATTCCGCCCAAGAGTGATGCCGTCTGACGTAACTTAGCTTTCTTAAAGACGAATGGCTG
Organism: uncultured Acidobacteriota bacterium; assembly: GCA_963755225.1. GTDB lineage: Bacteria > Acidobacteriota > Terriglobia > Terriglobales > Acidobacteriaceae > Sulfotelmatobacter. The sequence goes on along the minus strand of CAVWJE010000016.1, from coordinate 82,417 downwards.
ATTACATTTACACGATGGAGATCCGGTTGACGCCGGATCAGTTGAAAGGCGTCAACCTGGTTCAGGATGTAGCCCGCGCGGCGGGCGTTACTCTCTATCTCACCGGCGGCGCAATTCGCGATATCATCAGCGGCTTCACTATCCGCGACCTCGATTTCACCGTTCAGGGCAATCCCCTCAAGCTGCAAAAGGATTTCGAACGCGCCGGGGCGCAGATCGCCGGCCACGAAGAAGATGTCCGCACCCTTTTTCTGGTGCTGCCGGGCAACGTCCGCGCCGAAATTGGCATGGCCCGCGCCGAGAATTACGAGAAGATCGGCAAGCCGCCCGTAGTTACGCCTGCCAGCATTCAGGAAGATCTTCGCCGCCGCGACTTCACCGTCAACGCTATGGCGCTCTCGCTGAATGAGGGTTCGCGCGGCTTGCTGCTTGATCCGTTCAACGGCGTAGCCGATATCGAAGCCAAGCTGCTGCGCATCCTGCACAATTATTCCTTCGTGGAAGATCCCTCGCGCTTGATTCGCGCCACGCGCTTTGCCGCCCGCTTTCACTGGCCGCTTGAGGAACGAACTCAGCAGCGCTTCGATGCCGCCAGGGAAAATAAATATATCGAGCACATTTCCCGCAGCGCCATCGGTCACGAGATCGCTCAACTCGCGCACGAAGACGATCCGCTCAAAGTAATTCACGCGCTCGAAAAAGAAGACTTTCTAAAAGTGCTTCACGCTCACTGGTCCTCGGCCAAAGTGGATACCAACGGCTTGGCGCTCTTAATGAAGACTCGCCAGCAACTGGTCGATCTCGGCTATACCGTCGATCCCTCCGCGGCGGTGATGCACTTCCTCACGGCGCGGCTTTCCGAAAAAGATATCTCCGATCTGCGGCGCCAAATTCCACGCAAAGATTTAGTCGAAGCCTGGCGCGACATCGAAGACCACGCCAAAGACCTGGCCAAGCGGCTCACCGGCAAGGAAGCCGCCACGCCGTCGCGCACCTGGAACCTGTTGTCCTCCGCGCGACCCGAGATGGTTTTGTTCCTGGCCGTCACCGCGCGCCATCAAACCGTGGCCCAGAAGATCAAAAATTATCTGACGAAGTGGCGGCAGGTGCAGCAACGCATTCCATTGCCCGAGATGACCGAACTGCTCATCACTCCGCAATTGCCGGAGTATCCAAAGATCGCAAATGACGTCTTCATGCTGCTGCTGGATGGCAAGCTGCGCTCGCGCACAGAGACTTTGAAATTCCTGAAGCCCTTCGCGCCGCCTCCGCCTCCGCCCCCTCCGCCTCCGCGACGCGGTCGTGGCGCAAAAGCGGCCGCAATAACTGCTGCTGCACCCGCAGCCGTGCCCGCAGGCAAAAAGGGTAAAGGGAAAGCTGCGGCACCCTCTGCGGCCGCGGCCCCAATCGCGGTTCCAGAGCCGACGAAGCCGGCCGCGAAAGCGAAGCCCTCGCCAGCCAAAGTTTCCGCGCCGGCAAAACCCGCAGCCAAATCCGCAAAAAAGCCGGCGACTAAACCTGCGCCCAAGCCTCGCGCCAAGAAGGCAGTTCCCGCTAAGAAAAAAACTCCAGCGAAAAAGCAGAAAAAGAAATAGTTTTCACTCCGTAACGCTTCAGCTTTTCTGAGCGAATCAAAAGCCGAGGGTGTATCAAATGAAGAGGGCAGGGAAGATTCTTCGCATCGGTCTGCCGGTACTTCTTCTGGCAATCATCGCGGGGATAACGCTGACCATCGGCTGGCGTCCTTTTATCGGACCGCGAAAGCGCGCCACGACTGACCGAAAGTTTGAACGAACTCCGGAGCGCCTGGCGCGCGGACGCTACCTGACCCTCGGTGTCCTGGGCTGCGAGAACTGCCATTCCTCCAAAGATTGGATCAGGCACGGGGCGCCAATGATAACGGGAATGGAGTTTGCGGGACAGTCTTTGGATGGATTGGTCCAAGGGTTCCCCGGTTTCGCAACTGTTCCGAACATCACTCCCGATCCCGAAACCGGAGCGGGTAACTGGACCGATGACCAACTTTCACGGGCTATTCGCGAAGGCATCAAGCACGATGGCAGCGCTCTTTTTCCCATGATGCCCTATTCGGAATACAAAAGTCTTTCCGACGAGGATGTGGCTTCCGTGGTGGTGTATCTGCGTTCGATTGCTGCCGTAAGAAACTCTGTTCCGCCCATGCGGGTGAATTTTCCCGTAAATTACCTCGTCCGCAGCGCGCCTGAACCGGTGACCAGCGCTGTGTATGGTCCCGATCCAACAGATCGCCTGGCCACCGGAAAATATCTGGTAAACGTTGGTTGCGGCTGCCATCGTGTCGTCGACACCATCGACTTCGGCGGTGGCGATACGCTGAAAGGCCCGTGGGGAGAGGCGACCAGCGCGAATATCTCGCCCGACCCATCCGGCATCGGCTACTACGATGAGACGGCTTTCGTGAAAGTCATTCGAACCGGCTACGTGGGCGCGCGCAAACTGAATTCCGTCATGCCCTTCGGACAATTTCAAAACCTGACCGATGACGATCTCAAAGCAATTTTCGCTTACCTGCGAACCGTAAAACCCGCGAAGCACCGAGTCGACAATAGCTTGCCGCCCACCTACTGCAAAGTCTGCAAAAGCAAGCACGGCGGCGGCGATCAGAATTAATTCGACAGGGAAGGGCACGACTTTCGCTCAAGATTATTCCCTTCATCATTCACTTCACGAAGCCGATGCGCTGTCTTCGGCTCGATGGCGTCTAGCAGGCTGCTGAAAAACTTCGGTCGGGCTGGTTTTGGGAAGGGCACGACGTTCAGTCGTGCCGTTAAGTGCTTTAAAACTAGCCGCGCTTCAGCGCCCGAAGTTCGCTTTAGGTAGGCGAAATGAGTTTTTCAGCCGCCTGCTAGGCATTGCCGGGGCCTCGAACCCTTTAATTTCCTCTTGACACGTGCTTCCAGTCTGCTAGATTTCGTCTGATCTTTGGAGGTCGCCTCGATGAAACTCTTCGCCGCAGGATTGTTTCTCGCCGTCTCCCTGGCCGCAATCGCAACCGCGGCCGATGATAAGATGCCGCCCCTCAAGCCTCTGAAAGACACGCCACCTCCATCTGCCCCAGCCGACCCCGACCACTTTACGTTTATAATCACCGGCGACAATCGCCCGAAAGATCCCACCCCAACTCCAACCGACGCGGTCAAACAAATATTCCAGGATATCGCCACGGATAAACCCGCATTTGTGCTCTGGACCGGCGACATTGTTTACGGCAAGAATCCCGACTCGCCCGAAACTGTGAAGAAGGAGTATGAAGCCTTTCTCGCCCTAGCCGCCACCGGAGGCGCAGCCGTTTACAACGCTCCTGGCAATCATGAGATGAATAACCACGAGAATTGTCCCGACGACAAACTAATGAAGCTATATCTCGAAGACACCGCCCAGGACGCGCCTTATGGCTGGTTCGATTACGGCAATTCGCGATTTATCGCGCTCGATACCGACGAGGCCACGCCCTCCGGCGATAAGTGCAATTGCAGCCTATTCTCCGGCGACGACAAACCTCCCGGATACATCGGCAAAAAACAGATGGACCTTCTGGAAGAGGAACTGAAAGCCGCCAAGAAAGACAACAAGGCTCATATCTTCCTGTTCATGCACCGCCCGATCGAAGGCTATAAAGGGAAGGATCAACTCTGCGAAGCAAATGTAACCAAGCTAAAGAAGCTATTCGAAGACTATCCCAACCTCTCTTATGTGGTGGCTGGCCACCAACACATGTACTACAACGCCCAGGGTAAAGGCAGCCAGAAGTTCTGCGCTCCTCCCGAGCGCACCGATCCCGGCAAAGAGCCTTCCTACCTGGTCTCCGGAGGCGCGGGCGCGCCGCTCAAATCGAACGACGGCGGCTTCTATCATTATCTGATTTTCGCGGTGGACAAAGACAAAGTAAGTGTTAAGGTTGTACCGCTCGACAAGAAGTACGAATGCAAGTAAGTCCAGCGCATTCTAATGCGCGCTCAACACCTACTCTTATCGATCACTTATAAGGATCTCTCATGCCAGGCTTGCCCCCAATCACCAACTTCGTAGTCCTGATGCTCGAAAATCGCTCCTTCGATAATGTCCTCGGCATGTTGTATCCCTATAGCGCCAATTTCGAGGGACTTCAAGGCAACGAGTTCAATCTCGATTCTTCGGGTAATAAGATCACGATCGCCAATAATCCCACAACCACGCTCATGCCTCCCTCCGATCCCGGCGAATCTTTTGAGGACATGAATTTGCAAATCTGGGGCAACACCTCCGGCACCGGATCGCAATCCCTGAGCGGCTTCGTGCTCGATTACATGGCCGCAGCCGGCCAGTATCCCGATATCAAAACCTCGCCGCACATCGCATACCCAGCGCTGCCTCGCGCCAACGCGGGCTCGGCCCAGGACATCATGAATTACTTCACCACCGCCGGAGCGAACCCGCAATTGCCCGTTACCAGCGCTCTCGCGCAGGCATTCGCCATCAGCGATTCATGGTTCGGTTCCTGCCCCACGCAAACTTATCCCAACCGCATGTTCCTGCACTCGGCCACGGCTGGCGGATACGTCGACGACTTCCAATACATCCTCAACGTATCCGTCCCCAACTTCGGATCCACGTTTCAACTGCTCGATGCCGGCAAAACTCCCTCGCCCGCAAACTGGAAAATTTATTTTCACGACGCTCCCCTCGCCTCTTTGCTCAACTACTACTCTTATCAGGCGGATAAAAATAATCCCGGCCTCATTTGCAACTTCGATAACAACAGCATCGGCCCCACGATCACTCCAACTTTCCTCGACGATGTCGCCGCCGGCACTCTGCCGCGATACTCATTCATCGAGCCGCGCTATAAGAACTATCCCGCTCCCTTGAATTTGCTGGAAAACGACAATCACCCTCCAAGCGATATGATCTTCGGCGAAATCCTGCTGGCCAACGTCTACAACGCAATTCGCAAAAGCGCTTACTGGACTAACAAAAACATCATGCTCATCGTCATCTACGACGAGCACGGCGGCTGCTACGATCACGTCGTGCCGCCCGCTGCCGTCGCTCCCGGCGGCCCCACCTTGCCTCCCGTCGCCTGGACTCCGCCCTACAAACCGTTTCCCACGCAACTTTTCGGGCCGCGCGTGCCCGCAATTATTATTTCTCCCTGGGTCGTCTCATCGAGCCAATCGCAAAGCGCCTTCCGTCCGCCGAACTTTATTCCGAACAAGCCAAGCACCGGCACGCCCTTCGATCACACCTCGGTGATCTCCACCCTGAATTTATTCTTCAACATCGGCACTCTCACCGCCCGCGATGCCGCCGCCCCGCCCCTCGGACCAAACATCGCCAACCTCTACGGCGATGGCTCCAATGCCGGCCCCGCGTCGGTCCCAGTGCCAACCGCGCCCGCGACGATGGTCGCCAAACAACTCGCGCAACCCTCCACCGCCCTCGGCCGCCTGCATAACCTGCTGGACCCGCCACAATGAGGAGCTGAAAGTTGCATCAGACTTTGGGAGTTCAACCATCGTTTCCAGAAACGCTTTCAGAGACCGCAGAACCACGTGCCGAGAATGTGTCCGAAGTCGCCTAGCGACGCAATAAATTAGCCCAGCCCTTCAGCGCTGGAATAGCTAAAGGAATAAACAACAGGTCCCCCTAAGGGGACGATACGAACTGACTCTAAAACCCTGTCAAGCCCCCAAACCCCCTCTTTTTTGATCAAACCGCTGATTCGCTTGAAGATATAATTGTCCGAGAATGTCCCATTTACCTTTGCAATATGATATAATGGTTCTAGAGATAAAAACCACGGCGCAGACCATCCGGTCCGCGCCGTTTTCCTTTTAGAGGATCTAAGAAAACTGACTAACCTCAACACTGTCATTTCGAGCGAAGCGGAATTGCCCGTTTTCGGGCGATTTCGCGAAGTCGAGAAACCTGCTTTTCGCGATGGAGGATTCGATCCGTGCTTCCCCAGGTGTCCCCCAGCTTTCTTATGCCAACCACTCCCAATAATCCGCGGCCTCACGCCCCCATTACCATCCACGCCATCGCCACGCCCACCCGCAAGCGTCGCGGAGAAGCCGCCGAAGCCGCCTTCCTCGCCCGCGCCACCCATCTCGGCTTCACCGTCCTCCTCCCCTGGGGAGACAGCGACCGCTACGACTCCGTCGTCGAACTCAATCGCGGATTCCTTCGCGTACAAGTAAAATCCGCCACGGGCTATGCCGAGAACCGCTACCGCGTCAAAACCACCGGAGCCAACGGCCGCGTCTACACCAGCAAAGAAATCGACTTCTTCGTCGCCTACATCGTCCCCGAAAATCTCTGGTATATCATCCCCATCCAGGCCATCGGCGCGCGTAAAGGCATCCGCTTCTATCCCACCACCCGCCGCCAGTCCCGCGCCGAATTCGAAAAATATCGCGAATCCTGGTGCCTCCTGGATTCCTGCCTCTCCGTCCGCCTCCGCAAAGGCGCCCCGCGCCGCTGCCGCAGCAAACACCTCGGCCACCGCTGCTCCATCTGCCCCCAGCGCGGCTAAAGTTAGACCATTTTCCGATTGTCATCCCGAGCAAAGCGAGGGACCTTGGTTTCCTAGCCCGCTGAAGAACCGGGGGTGATTCCACACCGGTCGGAAGGAAGCTTCAGGAAGGGAAACGCTCGGGAAGGGCACGACTTCAGTCGCGCCGTAAGATTCCCCTCAGGCGGCGCAGCGCTCCAGCGCTGCGTTAAGCCGAGTATCAGGGCACGGCTTTAGCCGTGCCGTTGAGGCCGCTTCCGTGGAACAACCGGGAAGGGCACGACGTTCAGTCGTGCCGTTAAGCGCAAGAAAAATGCGGGCTTCAGCCCCTGAGGGACGCACCTCAGGAATTCCGTCGACGACGCCCGCTCACCCGTGGAAGAGCGGCGCTTTAGCGCCGCGTCAAGCCCGCACATGTTAGTAACAGGGCTTCAGCCCCACCTCTCAAACTCGGCCCAGAGGCCGAACCCGTATCAGGGCACGGCTTCAGCCGTGCCACCAAAGCCGCTTCCGTGGAACAACCGGGAAGGGCACGACGTTCAGTCGTGCCAATAATTCGCCCGCTAAATGGACAGCCCTTGGGTGGAGCAGAGCTTCAGCGCTGCGTGCAGAGGGCCGTACTGGTAGCACGGGCTTCAGCCCACGCGCCTCAAATTGGCCACGACGGGTTGCTTCGTATTCAGGGCACGGCTTCAGCCGTGCCGCCTAAAGCCGCCTTTGCGGAACAATCGGGAGGGGAGCGCTCTCAGCCATCCGACGGACCACAGCCTGTCCCAGCGTTTTGTCATTCCGAACCGGGCGTCAGCCCGGTGAGGAACCTGCTGTTCGGCTGAACTTCAAAGAATTGGGAAGGGCACGACGTTCAGTCGTGCCGATAACTCGCCGGCCAAATGGAACAGCCTTTGGGCGGACCAAACTTTGGTGGGAGTAGCGCTTCAGCGCGGTGTCGAAAGGGCCGTATTGATAGCACGGGCCTCAGCCCACACCTCAAATCGGGCAAGATGGGCTGGGTTCGTGTCAGGGCACGGCTTCAGCCGTGCCGCCACAACCGCTTTCTGCGGAACAAGTCGAGAAGGGCACGCCCTCAGCCCTCCGCCGGACCACAGCCTGTCCCCAGCGTTTTGTCATTCCGAACCAGGCGCACCTGCTGTTACCAGCCGACAGACGCGCAACACAGGGTGCCCCATTTCTCGCGTTTTTTTGCGAGAAGTGGGATCCACAAACACCGACGCAAAAATGTGGTTCGGGAAGGACACGGCTTTAGTCGTGCCCTTAGGCTAAAGAAAAAGTGCGGGCTTCAGCCCCTGAGGGACGCCTTCCACGAATTCCCGCCACAGACGCCTGCGCAAACCATGGAAGAGCGGCGCTTCAGCGCCGCGTTAAGTTCCGCATTCTGAATCTGGCTTCAGCCCCCGAGATCTAGCATTCGTCTTATACACAGAATTTGTCATTCCGAACCGGGCCTGCAAGCCCAGTGAGGAACCTGCCTTTGACGGCCGACAACCCGCAACACAGGATGCCCCATTTCTCGCGCTTTTTGCGAGAAGTGGATTCCACAAACGCCGATGCAAATGGGGCCACCTTGCCTCAACATCTCGATCCCGCAACCCTCTATCATCCTGAGGCAGCGGAGTTCCACGCCCAAGCGTGGAACTCCCAACGAAGAATCTATGCATTTCGCCGACAGCACCCATGCGATGCCGGGTGCCCCATCCTTCGCGCACTTTGCGAAGGGTGAGACTCCACAAACGCGCGCTCACGCCACCACCGACAGCTCCCCATGCTGCTTACGCGTGGGCCTAACAACAATCTCCACATCCTGTCCCAACGCGGTAAGAAACTCCATCAGTCGTTCGACAGAAAACGATCCCGAACGGTTGCGCATGAGCGCTGAGACGTGCGGCTGCTTGATGCCGAGAATCTTTCCCGCTTCGACCTGCTTAAGACCCCGAGCCTTAATCAGCCGGTAAATTTGCAGCGTCAGTCGCGACTTTAGAAGTTCCTGCTCGGGGTGGGGAAGTCCGAGATCGGCAAAAATATTTCCGCTGCTTTTTTCGCTGCGAATTCTGGAGGCCTTGGCGCTCTTGGTCGCTTTCATGCTCAATTCTGCCTTTCTCGATGCAGTCGCTCGGCTCCCGCCAGACGCTGCCGAATCAATTCTAAGTCCCCGCCCTGTGGGACCTGCTTATACGTGTATACCTATAGTTGTATATTACATTAAAATGCTCCTTTGACTCAACCGGCCAGTATCTGAGCAAGCAGAGCATCGCTTATACTGGCTTAGATATGGGCGTGGACTCAAACAAAACTTTCTACCTCGAAACCTTCGGCTGCCAGATGAACCTCCATGACTCCGAAAAAGTCATTGGAACGCTCATCCACGAGGGATATCGCCAGGTAGAAACGGTCGAGCAAGCCGACCTGATTCTTTACAACACCTGCTCGATCCGCGATAAGGCCGAGCAGAAAGTTTTCCATCGTTTGCAGGACTATAAAAAGCTCCTCGCTCAAGGCAAGAAGTTCGGAGTCCTCGGTTGCGTGGCCCAGCAGGAAGGCGAAAAGATTTTCGAGCGCGCCCCGCACGTCTCGTTAGTATGCGGATCGGCCAGCTACCGCAACCTCCCGCAAATGCTGACCGAACTGGAGGGCCGAAGCCCGGAGCCCGAAGCCGGCTCCCGCAAGCCGCAAGCCGGGAGCCTCGTCAGAATCACCGGCCTCGACGATCGCGAAACCGACGAGTGTTTCGAAACCGAATTCACCGCCCGCACCAATCCCCATCGCGGCTACATCACCATCATCGAAGGCTGCGACAAGTTCTGCGCCTATTGCGTAGTCCCGTTCACGCGAGGCAAAGAACGCAGCCGCACATCGGAGTCGGTGCTCGCCGAAGCACGCCAGATGGCCGATCTCGGCTACACCGAAATTCAGTTGCTCGGCCAGAACGTGAATTCTTATAAGGACGCAGCAGGGAAGCGGACCTTCGCGGAATTGCTCGCCGCCGTTGGCGAAGTCCCTGGGATCAAGCGCGTGCGCTTCACCACTTCGCATCCCCGCGATTTCGGACGAGATATCGTCGACGCCATCGACGCCGTCCCCGCGCTCTGCGACCACGTTCACCTCCCCGTACAAACAGGATCGGATCGCATACTCAACGCCATGCAGCGCCTCTACACGCGCGATCAATATCTCGAGCGCATCTCATGGATTAAATCCGCCAAGCGCGATATCAGCATTACCAGCGATATGATCGTCGGCTTCCCCGGAGAAACCGAACAAGACTTCGCCGACACATTGAGCCTGCTTGACGAAGTTGGCTATGACGGCGTCTTCACATTCAAGTATTCTCCGCGCCCGAACACCCCGTCGTTGTCGCTGGACGACGCCATACCGGATCAAGAGAAGTCCCGGCGCCTTGAGGTCTTGATGTCCAGGCAAAAAGAGATACAGATCACCCGCTACAAGAAATACATTGGGAAAACCCTGCAAGTAATGGTTGAAGCGAGAAACGAAGCGCGCAGCCAATGGATCGGGCGCACCAGCCAAAACAAGACTCTGAACTTCACCGTTCCGGGCGTACCAACTCAATCGACAACTCCCACGATAGGAATCTACGTCCAAGTGAAGGTGACAACCAGCTTTCCCAACTCCCTGGTCGGCGAATTAGTGGTATAAAAAGCGAAGAAGCCGTTCGGGCTGAAATAACCGGGTCGTGGTGAAGGAGTGGCGAAGCGGCTCGTAGCGTAAGGAGTCTCCCATGGAAGTAGAAATGACCATCCGCGGCCTTTTAATGGATCCGGTGAGTAATATGCCGATTGTGATTTTGAAGGATGTGGCGGGGGAGAGCGTGCTGCCGATCTGGGTGGGGGTGTATGAGGCGAACGCGATTGCGCTGGAGATGGAGAAGGTGTCGACGCCGCGGCCGATGACGCACGATCTGATCAAGAATGTGCTGACCGGCCTCGAGACGCAGGTTCACAAGGTGGTGGTGACGGAGCTGCGCGAGGATACTTTTTATGCGGTGATCTGGCTGGAGCGGGGCGGCGAGGTGGTGAGCGTCGACTCTCGTCCCTCGGATGCGCTGGCGCTGGCGTTGCGAGTGGACTGTCCGATTTTTGTGGACGAAATTGTGCTGAAGAATTCCAAGCAGGCGGCTAACATGTCGGACCGGGTTACGGCCGAAGAATTGCGCAAATACCTGGAAGGGCTGAACGACGAGGATTTGGGCAAGTATAAGATGTAAAGACGATTCAGAGTTCCCGGTTCCCGGTTTTCAGTTCTCCGTCCCCAGTTACTTAATTGCCCAGCTCCAATCCGGCACGGACTTTTCATCCGACGACGGCCCTCATTTCCAGCGCCTCGATGCCGCAGTGATGACGAATTATTCAAATTGACATCACGGGCCCATCGGTGACATCATACTGTCATCATGCGCACCACTTTGAATCTCGATGATGATGCCCTGAAAATCCTCCGCGAATATTCCGAGGCGAGATCTCTGGCGTTGGGCAAGGCCGCTTCGGAGCTGGTACGAAAGGGTGCCAGCGCTCCGGTGCCGTTGAAGATGGTGAATGGTTTCTGGAGAGTGGACTTGCCAAAGGGCGGAAAGAAAATTTCCATCGAAGAGGTGAAGCGCCTGCTGGAGGACGAGAGCTAGTGCCGGTTTATCTGCTCGACGCCAATGTGCTCATAGCGCTGGCTTGGCCGGAGCATTTGGCCAACGAGAGAGCCAGCCGATGGTTCGCGCAACGCGGCAAGGGTGGATGGGCAACATGCCCTATAACGCAGACAGCTCTGGTACGAATACTTTCGAATCCCGGGTTTTCAAAGCGTGCTTTGACGATTGACGGAGCGCTAGAGGTTTTGGGCCGCAATCTTGAACTTCCTGGACATCGGTTTTGGCCCGATTCCATTCCGCTGCCTGAGGCGCTGGGCAAAATCGAAACGCAGCTAACGGGGCACCAGCAGATTACCGATGCGTATCTGGTCGCGCTTGCGATTCGGAACCGGGGGCAGCTGGCTACGCTGGATCGGGGTATTATGCGGATCGCGCCAGCGGGGGCGGTGGAAGTGATTTCGTGACGGAAACTATGTCACTTTACATAATACATGTTATCGGACATTGATACTCTTACTCCTTGAGTTGACCGATAAAGCCGCGGAATTGACGTCACCGGTCGGCATCGTTTAACAGCACGCCGACGGTTGAGGCGCTGCCAACCGCCAAGTCAGGCCTGCCATCCCCGTTAAAGTCTGCCACTGCGAGAGGCAAGAAAAAGCTGGCGCCGGTACCCGCGCCAAAGACTGTGGGAGGCTGCTGAAATGTGCCGCTTCCGTTGCCCAGGAAAACACTAACTGCCGCCGGCCCACAACCGGTATGAAGGTTGCAACCTGAAACCAGCAAGTCGAGCCTGCCGTCACCGTTCACATCTGCGACCGCCACGGAATGGGCCCCGTTTTCCCCCGACTCATAAGATATAGCCGGTTGAAATGTGCCATCCCCATTGCCGGAAAGAACTCCGACCGATCCTTCAGCGAGGCCGTTTCCCAGGCACGCCGGGTTGCTGCCAGCGCACAAATTCGCGACCAAAATATCCAACTTGCCATTACCTTGAAGGTTGGCAAGCGCCACTGAAGAGGCGCCGATTCCGCCCGAGTTATATGAGCCCGCTGTACGAAACGTACCGTCTCCGTTATTCAGGAGAATCTCCACAATCCCCGATCCGCAGCCGCTGCCATACTGAGGACCACAATTGGCAACGACGATATCCGGCTTGCCGTCCCCGTTGACATCTCCGAGCGCGAGCGAACTGGTCCAGTCTCCGCCTGCGGAGTACACCGCGGCCGGCTGAAATGTGCCGTCGCCATTGCCCAGCAGCACACTCACTGCCCCCTGCGGACAAATGGCGTCACCCGTGTTACGTCCGGCGCACTCGCTAGTCACGACGAGATCAGGCTTGCCGTCGCCGTTCACGTCTCCAATCGCGATTGACGGCGCCACGGCATCCTCGGGCCCGCGCTCAAAGCCGCCCGATTTGTAGGTCATGGCGGGCTCAAACGTGCTGTCGCCCTTGCCGAGAAGCACAGTCACCGTGCCGTAGTCGCAATCCGTGGGGTTGCATTCATTCGATATGGCCAGGTCCAGCCTGCCATCGCCATTCAGATCTTGTATTGCAACGGACGTGGGAGCGACTCCGCCGGAGTCGTAGATTACAGCGGGACGGAATGTGCCGTTGCCATTGCCAAGCAACACTCCCAGCACACCATCGGTAGTCGGAAAAGAACCGCTGGCGCACGACGCGCAGGAATTCGCTACTATGAGGTCTGGGTTGCCGTCACCGTTCAAATCGCCGACCGCAACCGCGGGTATTTGCGATCCGCCGGAGCTGTAGGTCTCAACCGGCAAGAACAGCGGGCTTCCAGTGAACGGCTCGTCTGACATGTTGCTCGACATATTGCTGCCTGGCAGAAATCCGCCGGCGGAAATATGGCGGCGACTTGGCTGGTTCACCTGCTGGGCCATGACACCGCCGACGGTTAATACAGCGGCAACAATAAGCGAAATCAGGTGGACGGTTCGCGGGCGGCTCATTGTGAGAACTCCTTAGTGAAATCGACTAGGGGCCGACGTGCGTCTTATTGGGAACGGGAGCGCTGCTTACTTTGACAGTCTAACTTCGGGGACCCTGGGGGGAAATTCTTGATGGACGAAAAATTAGCACTAACTCACATCTGAGTCAACCGCGAATTATTTCTGGCGGTGTCCTAATTTTCGGAAGTAAAAGCTTTTGACCGCAAAGGACGCTAAGGACTCGCGAAGGTCGCAAAGAAAGGCCAATTCCTGACTCTGGTCACCCGAAGGCGGCGTATTTCTCGCTGCCGCGACATTGATAAACGCCACTCTTCAGAAACCCGGTTTGGACGCAAGTTTCGGATAGCCATCCTCCGCGCTGACAATTAATGTGTCGTAGCTTCTCTCGCGACGTCAAATCAAAGACCATATCTCACGGTCCATGCATCGACTCGACAATATTATTTGGAGCGCGCTGACGACGCGTCAAACCGAGTTTGCCGAATCTTTTGGCGAAGCTCGCAGGTTTATGCCGGAGGTTACTTCGCTCGGAGGGTTCCGCGAGGCTTCAGCCGAGGGCTATGAATCGCTCGCGGGATTGCTGGGCCATCGCGGAACTGCGGGACTTTTTCTCGATGAGCCTTACGAGGAGCGCGAGGGATGGACTCTTGTGGCGAAGGCTCCGCTATTGCAAATGGTTTATAGAAGTGGCAGCCAAGCCGGGCTTGGACCGGCGGACAGCCGGGAGCGGCTCTCCCTACATGGAGTTCGCGGGAAGGAGCATACGAAGATTACTGAGCTAGGAGTTGCGGACTCGCCTGAGATGATTGCGCTGACTGCGTTGACCAAGCCGGGTCCGTTCGGCAAACGAACGCATGAGCTGGGCACATACCTGGGAATTCGCCGCGATGGAAGGCTTGTCGCTATGGCTGGCGAGCGAATGAAAGTGCCAGGCTTTACCGAGGTGAGCGCAGTTTGCACGCATCCGCAACATTTGGGAAAGGGCTATGCCGGACGATTAATGACGGAGGTGATGCGGCGCATTATCGAGCGCGGTGAGACCCCGTTTCTTCATGTGCGGGAAGATAATGCGAGGGCGATTCAGTTGTATGAAAGGCTGGGATTTGAAGTGAGGGTGCGGCTGCATTTGGCGGTGGTGAGGAAGGGTTGAAGGACAGTTTGGCGTTAGGGCGCTTTCAGCAGGAGGAAGATGTTCAGGTGAGTAAGAAAACGCCAAAGACTAGATACATTGGGGCGCGCTTGTCGGTTGCACGAACGGAGAACGCTGCCGTAAGGTCCCTCCGGGAGCTGGGGCTCTCGTCGGGATGACAATGGTTCGATAATCGTTACGACTGTGCTGTTCTCAAACTGAACTCAAGCCCTTGTCATCCCGAGAGCGGCGGCAGCCGCGAGAGGGACCTTACGTCGGATTGCGCCATCGTTGCTGCCGAGAGGGACCGCCAAGGGTGCATGCATCGGATACGGGCTTATCGACTGCACAGAAGATGCAGGTTGCCGTAAGGTCTCTCCGAGAGCTGGCGCTCTCGTCGGGATGACATCGTTTTCAAATTGAAAGCGCTTAAATTGAAAAGCGCTGGGCGGACGAGGGCGTCCGCCGCTCCAACTCAGTACAAATGGAAGTCGACTTCGACGGCGATCTCTACGGCTACAGGATGTCCGTCTTTCATGGCGGGCTCGAAGCGGTATTTCTTGGCGACTTCGACGGCTTTCTCGTCGAGGCCCATACCCAGAGAGCTGAGAATTCGAACATTGCGCGGGATGCCGTCAGTGCCGACCACCATTCCCACTAGGCAAGTTCCTTGATAGCGGGCTTTGCGGGCTTCCTCGGAAAATTCGGCCTCGGGCTGATTGATGGCGCGGGGCGGGCTGACGCCGGCGCCGACGCGGAAGATGCCGCCGCCCATGCCTCCACCCTCACCGGGGCCAACGCCGGGGCCGGTTCCAGAACCAACGCCGCCGCCCGAGCCCGAACCGATGCCCGCGCCCGATCCAGTGCCATTCGAAGGAATAATGGCCGACGATTTTGGGTCGCCCAGATTAGGCATGTTGTTCATGGCCACTTTGATATCGGGCGGAACAACGACCGTCGGCTCAACGGCCAGCTTGGGATTTTGATTGCGGATGATTACCGTGGGCGGGGTGATCTGCTGCATGGAGAATTTTGGCAAGCGTCCCTGGGACGCTTTGATGACGTCGCGATCTCCGCCGCCACCGCCACCGCCGGCCTGGGTTTTCGCGGGCTTTAGAACGTACTCGCCGGGGTCGACCAGCGCAATAGTTGTGGTGGGCTTGGCTTCGACCTTGGTTACAAGACGCCGCGCAAAGATGGTGCCGCCGATGATTAGCGCGATAACGATGACGTGGGCGACCGTCGAGCCCAGGGCACCGTTCCTTTTGTAGTTATAAAAGCCCCAAATATCCTTGACCGGGATAGGCTTCGACTCGAGCTTGAGCGGCGGGAGTTTCTTGGGAAAGAAAAATTCGTCGAGCCCGCGGAAAAGCGACTTCCAAAGCGGCTCAAATGTGTCTGGAGCTAACAGGAGATGAAGTTCCGGGTCGCTGCCGGAAGGCGAATTCAGGTTCGGATTAACTTCTGCGGATCCCATGATTCCCCGGTTCGATGTTCCGTATGATTTCAGTGGAAATGGGCTAACTCATCGGCCGATCTGGCGACGCCCTGATACACAGATGAAGAGTCGCGGCAACGAGTTGCCCGTTTACGTCTGCTAGTTTTTGTCCTAGTTCAAAAATCTGGCGTGGAGGCCGCGACGGAACAAAGCTCCCGAACCGAGACTTCCCTGCTGAAATTGTACCTCTTAATAGTAGGTTTACGAAGTGTATTTAGGAGGTTCCCCGGGCAATTTCGGTGACATTCTCAGAATCGGCAGGGTTAATGTTCGGAAAAAGAACAAGTCGAGTTGCGCTCGACCGACGGCCGAGGGCGGCCGTCGCTACATGGGCGGTGATGGCGGATATCGTCATGGAATCGCCCATCCCCTATAATGAAAAGATTCACACAATTGGAGAAACTTACCGGGTGCCGTTCGAACTGAAAGCCACCATTAATTTGCCGAAGACTGCCTTTCCGATGAAGGCGAACCTGCCTCAGAACGAGCCGAAAATGCTCGCAAAGTGGGAGGAAACCCGCATTTACGAGCGCATTCGCGAGGCTCGCAAGGGCGCGCCCACCTATATTTTGCACGATGGGCCGCCATATACCAGCGGGCCGATTCATATGGGCACGGCGCTGAACAAATGTCTAAAGGACTTTATCGTCAAGTCGAAGACGATGGCGGGATTCGACGCTCCGTATGTGCCGGGGTGGGATTGCCACGGGCTGCCGATCGAGATCAAGGTCGATAAGGAATTGGGCGGCAAGAAGTTGCAGATGCGGCCCACGGACGTACGCGCGGAATGCCGCAAGTACGCTCAAAAGTTCCTCGACTTACAGCGGCAGCAATTCAAACGCATTGGAGTGTTCGGGCGTTTTGATCGTCCTTACGCGACGATGAATCCGCAGTACGAGTCGGTGGTGCTTTCGACGTTCTTTTCTTTCTATGAAAAGGGGTTCGTCTACAAGGGCCTGCGCGCGGTTTATTGGTGCATGCACGACGAGACGGCGCTGGCTGAAGCTGAGGTTGAATACGAGAACCATACGAGTCCTACGGTATGGGTAAAGTATGGGCTGATTGACGATCCGGCGAAAATTGATTCGGCGTTGGCGGGGAAAAAAGTTTCGACGATTATCTGGACGACTACTCCGTGGACTCTGCCGGCGTCGATGGCGGTGGCGTTTCATCCGGATGAGGAGTATGTGGCGCTGGAGGTTCCACGTCTCGCAAAGGAAGCGAGACGTGGGGCACCCCAGGCGGCGAAGTTTATGTCGTAGCGGCAAAGCTGGCGAAAGACGTTGCGGAGAAATGCGGGCTGGCCGACGCGCGCGAGCTGGCGCATTTTCCTGGACGGAAGATGGAGCGGCTGAACTTTCGACATCCATTTCTGGATCGAAAAATCCTCGGCGTGCTGGCGGATTACGTCACGATGGACACGGGAACCGGCGTGGTCCACACTGCGCCTTCGCACGGCGCGGAGGATTTTATCACCGGAGTGAAATATGGGCTGGATGCAACCAGCAATGTGGACGAAAAAGGAATCCTGCGGAACGGGCTCTCGGAATATACCGGCAAGCGCGTGTGGGAAGCGAACCAGCCGATCATCGATTTGGTGAAGAGCCGGGGCGCGCTGCTGCACGCGGAGAAGACGGAACACTCTTATCCGCATTGCTGGCGCTGCCGTAATCCGGTGATTTTTCGCGCGACGGAGCAGTGGTTTATCTCGATGGAGACGCCGATGCCAGGCGGGAAATCTTCCACGGACGACACTCTGCGCAGGACCACTCTCGAAGAAATCAAGCATGTGAAGTGGGATCCGGCGTGGGGCGAGGAACGTTTGTCAAACATGATCGCGACGCGGCCGGATTGGTGCATCTCGCGGCAACGGGTGTGGGGCGTGCCGATCGCGGTTTTTCTTTGCGAGGGTTGCGGCAAGCCGCTGAACGATCATAATGTGAATCGGAAAGTGGTTGAGTTGTTTCGGCGATCGGGAGCCGATGCGTGGTTTACGCCGGAGTCGGATACGATTCTGCCCGAGGGGACGAAGTGTCCGCATTGCGGCGGAACGAGTTTTGAAAAAGAGACCGATATTTTCGATGTGTGGCTGGAATCGGGCGCGAGCTATCTGGCGCTCGTCGATGATGAGCCGGCTTATCCGTGGCCGTCTGATTTATATCTTGAGGGCGGCGATCAGTATCGCGGATGGTTTCAGTCTTCCCTGCTGTGCGCGATGGGTACGCATGGAACTCCGCCGTACAAGGGCGTGGTCACGCCGGGATGGACACTGGACGAAAAAGGCCAGGCCATGTCGAAATCGCGGGGCAACGACGTGGACCCTGTGGACATCGCGAATCGGTTGGGCGGAGAGATTGTGCGGCTGTGGGTGGCGTCGGTGGATTTCCGCGAAGACGTGGTGGGTTCCGAGCGGCTGATGCTAACTGTGGCGGAAACGTACCGCACGATTTGAAATAATTTATTTCGCTACGTTCTCAGCAATCTTTATGATTTCGATCCGCAAGCCGACGCCGTTCCGTTTGAGAAGCTGGAGGGCATCGATCAGTACATGCTTCGCGTCACGGCGACGCTGGCGGCCGACGTTAAGCACTGGTACGACGAATTCGCCTTTCACCGGATTTATCATCGGGTGAATCATTATTGCGTGGCGGAACTCAGCGCTTTTTACTTCGATGTGCTGAAGGACCGGCTGTATATCTCCGCACCGAAGTCGCACGCGCGTCGGTCGGCTCAGACTGCCATCTGGCACATCGGAGAAGCCCTTGTCCGCTTGCTTGCGCCGATTATGAGCTTTACGGCGGAAGAAGTATGGGGTCACCTGCCGAAAGTTGCTGACCGAACTGCGAGCGTCCACTTAGCGCTGTTTCCATCTTCTGAAGACTTGCTCGGAAAAGGTGTTGCGGTCGAAGATCCGCAACAGAAAAAGGATTGGACTGCATTGCTAGCTATACGCGACGAGGTGATGAAAGCTCTCGATAGGGCGCGAAACGAGAAGCTGATCGGCAAGCCGCTGGAGGCGCAACTGACGATTAGTACGGCTGATCCGGCGTACTCCGTGTTGGAACGCTATAAGGATCAACTTCGCTATCTGTTTATCGTGTCGGCTGTGACGTTGAAACAAGCTAGCGGCAATGGCACGGGAGCGATTCACGTTGAAGTGAAGAAGGCGGACGGGTTGAAGTGCGAGCGCTGCTGGAATTATTCGACGCGAGTGGGGGAGGATAAGGAATATCCTACAGTGTGCGAGAGGTGCAGCGCGGTGCTGAAAGAACTAGAACCACAGTGATGTCATCCCGAACGCGGCGCTAGCCGCGAGAGGGACCTTACGACAATTTGCACCGTCGTTGCAACGGAGAGGAACGACAACGCTGCGTGCATTAAGCATGTTCTTGCCGGTTGCACAGAAGATGTCACAATCCCCCCGACGAGAGCTTCGCTCTCGTCGGGATGACGGCGGTTTTAATAACGATTGATAACGCTTACGACACGTTTTTGTCGAGCTGAAAACCAAAATATTTGTTCAGTTACGCGGCGCTAAAGCGCCGCTCTTCCACGTTACTACAAGCGGAGCGGAAGGATCGAGCGTTTCTGTGAACTGGCGAAAGCTGCGAACGGTTTTGCTCACGGCGTTTTTTCTGAGCCTGATTCCGGCCACGCGCTATTACCAAATCGATCTTCCCCTGCTGCGGTTTCTGAGAGGGTCCGGCCATATCGACCCTCTGTCGCTGCATGTTGCGGGAGAATTCGTCGAGAATAATCTTGGGACCGAGCAGGACGCGGATGGTTCGGTCACGGTTCGCATGATTGCCGAGCAATACCTGTTCGTCCCTCACTGCATTCTTGTGCCCGCTGGAGTTCCGGTGCATCTGCGAATTACCAGCGCCGACGCCGTGCATTCGCTCATTTTCAACGGGACGGACTACCCGGTGAAAGTGTCGCCGGGAACGATTAGCCAAGCGCAACTTCAGTTTGCCAATGCCGGCGATTACAAGACAAAGTGCGGAGAGTTTTGCGGCGCCGGGCATTACGCCATGCGATCGGAACTAAGAGTGGTACCGCGGGAGCAATTCCCTGCCCTCTCGGCCGGCGAAAGGGGAAATTGTGCGGCAGAATAACCGGCGTCATATCGCCGCGCAGGATTACCGGGCATTGATTTCGATCATCGCGCTTTTTTTCGCAACCAGCGCACGTTTTGTCGTTGCCCGCGATCAAGCGCCGGATCGCGTTCCGTCCGATGTGGCGTGGACGCCGGAGACAATTGCGGCGGCTTCTTCAGGCGACGCTTTTCGCGGAATGCTTTTGGCGAAACGCTGCGAGCATTGCCACGGGGACGAGGGATTCAGTTCGGTTGGTGGCACGCCGAATCTGGCGGGCATGGACAAGCTTTCGATCTGGAAGCAGTTGCAGGATTTTCGGATGCGTAAGCGGATCTCCCGTGCCATGGGTCCGATTGCGGAATCGTTGTCGGCGCATGACGTAGCCGACGTCGTGGCGTACTACTCGAAGCTGCCTGTGTTTAGCGACCCGCAGGACAATCGAATATTTCCCGAGGCCGCGCCGGATTCGCGGCATGCCTCGGCTGCGTCGCATCTGATTTCGTTTGGCGACGGGGAGCGCGGGATTCCGCCTTGCCAGGCCTGTCATGGACCGCTGGCGTATCGGCCGGGAGCGCCCTCGCTGGCGACACAAAATTCGGCGTATGTCTTAGACCAGCTCGAAGCGTTTGCGGATCGAAGTCGCGCCAACGATATTAATGAGCCGATGCGTGTGATCTCCACCTTGTTAACGGATGACGAGCGGCATGCATTGGCGGAATATTATGGGGCGGGGCTGGGATTGCAGCCGGGGAGTTCGAGGTGAGCCGCAGTGCTCAAAGCCCTGTCATCCCGAGCGGCGGCAGCCGCGAGAGGGACCTTACGTCGGGTTGCATTATTGTTGCTGCGAAGAGGAACCGCCAAGGCGGCCATGCATCGGATACGCACCTATCGACCGCGCAGAAGATGCATGCTGCCGTAAGGTCCCTCCGAGAGCTGGCGCTCTCCTCGGAATGACATCGTTTCGATAGTGGTCACCACTGTGCTGTTCTCAAACTTGGAATTGTCATCCCGAGAGCGGCGGCAGCCGCGAGGGGACCTTACGTTGGATCGCACTGTCGTTGCTGTGAAGATGAATCGCCAAGGCAGCATGCATCGGATACGCACCTATCGACCGCGCAGAAGATGCATGCTGCCGTAAGGTCCCTCCGAGAGCTGGCGCTCTCCTCGGAATGACATCGTTTCGATAATAGTCATTTCGATCATCGTCGCCACGATCAAGAACTTGTGCTGTTCTCAAACAGCTTTTGATAAATGCTGGAAAATACTCACGAGATGGATAACCGTTAAGACACTCTTTTGTCCGGCAGAAACTGATGTTTCTGATACCAGCCATAGCTCAGGTCGCGCCAGGTTGGATTCGCTGACTCGATCAGGGCGATTTTCTTCTCGCGACGCCAGGTTTTGATTTCCTTCTCGCGGCGAATCGCCTTGAGCGCCTCGCCATAGCGTTCGAAGTGAACCAGTGTCGTGATGTTGTAGCTTGCGGCGAAGCCGCCGCCGAATGCGTGTGTCTTGTGCTGGAAGATGCGCTGCTCGATGTTGCTTGTCATTCCGACATAGAGCACGCGCCTCTGACTTGCCAGAACGTAGACGTAGTAAGTCTTCTGCACATCGACAGGTTAGCCATCTTTGTAGTAAAGCGTATGTGCGGGATGTCACATAGAGGCGTCTTAAAATTCTTTCTGTTCGCAATTGGAACTCCCGAACGCGGCGGGAGCCGCGAGAGGGACCGCCGAGGGTGCATGCAGCGGGTACGCGCTTATCGACTGCACAGCAGATGCAGGTTGTCGTAAGGTCCCTCCGAGAGCTGGCGCTCTCCTCGGGATGACATCGCGTTTATAATGCACATCGCGTTGGCACTGAATACAAATCGCGCTTACCGCTAAACATCTTTACATCACACCCGCGTTTACTGCCTACAAATCCCATTTACCGCTATCGCAACTCTTCCATCGCGGCTTCAGCACTTCCCTGCCGGGGCGCGTCAGCGACTCCGGCAGCGTGGCCAGCGGCTGATCGACCATGTTCAGCATGTCGAGGAAACTGGGCGCTTTTGTGTTCACGTAGAACACTCCGGTCAGCACCTCGCCTTTGTCGTGGGCTTCGCTAAGGCGCTTCATGGCGGCGATACGGTCGGTGGGATCGTAATCTTCCTCGATCTTGCGCAGGCGCAGGTGCGAGCCGTCGTGCATGGTGACGTTGACGGTTGTGCCGGGATCGTACTCCACGTCGATTTCTTCGAAGTGCGGGACGAAGCTCATCTCCTGCAAAGTTTCTTCATGGTCCTTCACGTACTTGTAGGACTTGGTTGATCCTTCGTGATCGTTGAAGGTGACGCAGGGCGAAACCACATCGAGCATGACGGTGCCTTTGTGCGCGATGGCGGCTTTCAGCATGGTGCTGCAGCTGGCGCTTGTCGCCGGAGAACGAGCGCGCGACAAAAGTTGCGCCCAGTTGAATCGCGAGGCCGCAAGTGTCGATCGGCGGCAGATCGTTGATCACGCCGGATCTTCAGTTTCGAACCGAGATCGGCTGTGGCCGAAAACTGGCCCTTGGTCAGGCCGTAGACGCCGTTATCTTCGATGATGTAGATGATGGGCAGATTGCGGCGCATGAGGTGAATGAACTGGCCGATGCCGATTGAAGCCGTGTCGCCATCGCCGCTGACGCCGAGAGCAATCAGGTTGCGATTGGCCAGCATGGCGCCGGTGGCGACGGAGGGCATGCGACCGTGAACTGAATTAAAGCTGTGCGAGCGATTCATGAAATACGCGGGACTCTTCGAGGAACATCCGATTCCGCTCAGCTTGGCAACGCGCTCGGGTGGCACGCCCATCTCATACATGGCTTCGATGATGCGCTCGGAGATGGCGTTGTGGCCACAACCGGCGCACAGCGTGGTTTTGCCGCCCTTGTAGTCGATGACGGCGAGGCCGATGCGGTTGGTTTTCGGTGCAGCGGATCCGGATTCAACGGTGGTAGACATGTGCTTGGCTTCCCTCAGCGGCTAAAGCCGCGATCTTTATTGTCGCCCTTAACGGCACGAGTAAAACTCGTGCCCTTCCCTTTTCATTTCCCTTCCATGGTGCTTAGTTCGTCGGTGACGGAGCGCGCGTCGAGCGGCAGTCCGATCGAGGTGAGCGATGCTGCGCAGGCGCGCAATCAGTTCCGGTTTAAGGTCGAGCTTCAGCAGGCTGAGCATTTGCGCGTCGCGGTTTTGCTCGACCACATATACGCGTTCGTGGTGCTCGATAAAGTCGTGGATTTCGCGGGTAAATGGATATGCGCGCAGCCGCAGGTAATCGGTTTCAATGCCGTATTCGTCGCGCAATTGATCGCGGCTTTCGCTCACGCCCCAGTGCGAGGTACCGTAGGCGATGATGCCAATTTTCGCATTTGCGCCCTTGAAGATTTCAGGGCGCGGCACGAAGGAGCGCGCCGTTTCAAACTTGCGATTGAGGCGTTCCATGTTCTTTTCGTAGTCGTCGGGGCGCTCGCTATAGTTGGATTTATCGTTGTGACCGCTGCCGCGAGTAAAATACGCGGCTCCAGGATGGTCGGTCCCGGGCAAAGTGCGATAGCCGACGCCGTCGCCATCCAAATCTTTGTAGCGGGCAAAGCCGCCGAGCTTCTCGAGGTCTTCTCTGCCAAGCACTTTGCCGCGCTTGATTGGCGTGGTGGGATATTCAAATGGATCAGACATCCAATTGTTCATGCCCAGATCGAGATCGGACATGACGAAGACCAGCGTCTGAAACTGCTCGGCGAGATTGAAAGCGTCGGCCGCCATGCTGAAGCACTCGGTCACTGAGCACGGAATCAGCATGATGTGCTTGGTGTCGCCGTGAGAGAGAAACGCGGTAGAAAGAATATCGCCTTGCGAAGTTCGCGTGGGAAGGCCGGTAGACGGGCCGACGCGCTGGATGTCCCAGATGACGCCGGGAATTTCCGCATAATAAGCCAGGCCTGCGAACTCCGACATAAGAGAGATGCCGGGCCCGGCGGTTGCGGTCATGCTGCGCGCGCCCGCCCAGCCTGCGCCGATGACCATGCCGATGGCCGCAAGTTCGTCTTCGGCCTGCACGATGGCGAACGTGGCTTTGCCGTCGGGGCCGATGCGGTATTCCTTCATATATTCGATCATCGTCTCGACGAGCGAAGACGAAGGGGTGATGGGATACCAGGTAACGACGGTGCATCCGGCGAACATGCAGCCGAGAGCGGCGGCGGAGTTGCCGTCGATAATAATTTTGCCGGCGGTCTTGTTTATGCGCTCGATGTAATAATCTCCACGCTTTTGCAAGTTGGCTTTGGCGTGATCGAAGCCGGCCTGGGCGGCGGAAAGGTTCAGGCTCGCGGCTTTCGCTTTCTTGGCGAACTGCTTGCGGATCGCCTTTTCGACCTCGCCCATTTCGATTTCGAGCAGATTCGCAACCACACCCACGTAAACCATGTTTTTTACGAGCTTGCGCAGCTTGGCCTCAGGGCAGACGGTGGCCACGATTTTGTCGTAGGGTACGGAATAGAAAATCAAGTCGCCGCGGAGTTTTTCAAGCGCCAGTGGTTCGTCGTAGAGAACGGAGGCGCCCGCGGCGAGAGACATGACGTCATCCTGCGTGGTTTCGGCATTCATCGCTACGAGAAAATCGATTTCTTTCTTGCGGCCGATGTAGCCGTCTTTGTTGGCGCGAATCGTATACCAGGTGGGCAGCCCGGCGATGTTCGAGGGGAAAAGATTCTTGCCGGAAATCGGCACGCCCATTTGAAAAATCGCGCGCAACAGAACCGTGTTCGAACTTTGCGAGCCTGAGCCATTCACGGTTGCAACCTGAATGCTCATGTCGTTGACGATGCGCTTGCGCTGCAATTGCCCGCTCGTGCCTTGCTGCGCAAGATCCGTAGTAGCCATCCAACACCTTCCTGTATCTATTGGCGGAAAACATCCGTCGAAAATCGATTTATGAGGAACTAATAATTATACGTCCGCAAGGCTCTCTTAGTTTGTCAAATTGCCCGCGTGGAGCCATAGGTAACCTGATTGGCAACGAGGATTACTTTCACTTTCGATGTCATTCCGGCGAGAGCAATAGCTCTCGGAGGGACCTTACGATGTTCGGAGTTAACATTGCGGCCGACCGGAGCGCTCCTGCGTATACAGCATGGGTGCTCCCATCCGCAGCAACGATAGCGCAGTAGGCCGTACGGTCCCTCTCGCGGCTATCGCCGCTTTCGGGATGACAACATCGTGAGTGTTTTGCCCGCTACTCCGCCCTGAAGAACTGAGCGATGGTACGGAATTTATTATATCGTGACACGAGCAAATCAGCGGTGGGGAGTTTCTTTAACTCGGAGAAATGTTTTTGCAGGCTGATGTCGAGAAGATTGGCGGCGGCTTCATGATCGCGGTGGGCGCCGCCTTCGGGCTCGGGAACGATGGCATCGATGCAGCCGAGTTCGCTGAGATCGGTGGCCGTGATGCGCATGGCTTCGGCGGCCAATTCTTTTTTTGTGGCGTCGCGCCACATGATGGCGGCGCAGCCTTCGGGCGAAATCACGGAGTAAATGGAATTCTCCATCATTAATACGCGGTCGGCGACGGCGATTGCCAGCGCGCCGCCGCTGCCTCCGACGCCAATGACGGTTGCGATGATGGGCACCTCGAGGCGGGCCATTTCGCGCAGGTTGTAGGCGATGGCTTCGGCCTGGCCGCGCTCTTCCGCGTGGATGCCGGGATAGGCGCCGTCAGTATCAACCAGCGTGAAAATGGGACGGCGAAATTTTTCCGCGAGTTGCATGATGCGCAGCGCTTTGCGGTAGCCCTCGGGATGCGGCGTCCCGAAATTGCGATGCACGCGCTGCTTCATGTCGCGGCCCTTTTGCGTGCCGATAACGAGAACCTCTTCGCCGTGGAAACGGGCCATGCCACAGATGACGGCGGGGTCGTCGCCGAATCCGCGGTCGCCGTGAATCTCGCTGAAGTCGGTGAAGAGGCGCTCGATGTAGTCGAGAGTTTGCGGGCGCTGCGGATGTCGCGCGAGTTCGGTTTTTTGCCAGGCGGTTTGCAATGCCTTTAGCTCCTGACGAAGAGTGTGGACGCGCTCTTGAAGATTGGCGAGCTGGCGGCGCGTGCCGTCGTTCTGGCCGGGCGCGGCTTCGAGGAGAGCGACCTGGCGTTCGATTTGTTCCAGTTCGAGCTGCGTTTTTTGGCTGGCTTCCATGGTTGTAGATGTGGCTGGGACAGCGGCTAAAGCCGGGTCCTTGTTAGGCACTCTTTCGGCATCGCTAAAGCGATGCCCCGATACGAAGCGTAAAGGCCCCGATCTGCGGCGTAAAGGCGCGGATCAATTGATCACGCGCACGCTGCCGCGGCCGCAGAGTTGTTCGACGCGAGCGATGAAGTTGCGATCCGGCAAAACATTATAGCCTTGCGCTTCCATCACTACCATGAAATCTCCGGCGCGCTCCACGTCAAATAGCACTCGCGCCTCGCCCTTGCGTTCCTTGAAAAGAACGTGAAGGTCGTCAACCGTGGATTCGCCGGCGGTTTCGAGAGGCACGCGAATACGGATGGCGCGCGGCAGCGGGACTTTCGCGTCTTCGAGGGGCATGATTTCAGCCGCCGTAATTTTGGGATTTGTTCCCTCTTCGATTCTGACTCCGGCGCGGACCAGCACGGGGACTTCGAGTTTTACCCTTTCCGCAAGCTTTTTGTAGGCCTCGGGGAAAACGATCATATCGAGCGAGCCGGACATATCTTCGAGCGTAGCCTGCGCGTAGAAATCGCCGCGCTTGGACTTGAGAACGCGGAGGTTCGCGATGATGCCGGCGGTGGAGATGGTTTCGTCTTTGCCGGTAGATTTGGTCATCGCGGCGATCTCGTCGAGGCGCAGCGCCTGAAGGTCTTCGAGCTTGTCTTTGTATTTTTCCAGCGGATGGCCGGTGATGAAGAAGCCGAGGATTTCTTTCTCGGCGGTCAGGCGTACGTGCTCATCCCAGTCAGGGATGTTGGGCAGCTTGTCGTTGTTGGCTTCGGTCTCTTCCTGCTGAAAGACTCCGAACAAGCCATGCTGGCCAGATTCAACGTCGCGCTGGGTTTTTTGCGCGCGCTCCATGGCGCGGTCGAGCACCGTCATGAGTTGGGAGCGGCGGCCGAGGGAATCCATCGCGCCGCTCTTGATTAAGGATTCGAGCACGCGTTTGTTGAGCAGGCGAAGATCGACGTTTTCGCAGAATTCGTAGATGGATTTGAAGCTACCGAGCTTCTTTCGCGCCGCGACAATCGATTCAATCGCGTTGCCGCCGACATTTTTCACTGCCGCCAGGCCGAAGCGAATTGCTTCGCCCTGCGGGGTAAAGCTCGCGGCCGAGACGTTGATATCGGGCGCAGCTACTGTGATGCCCATCTCGCGGCATTCGTTGATGTACTTCACCACATCGTCGGTGCTGCCGGTGACCGAGGTCAGCAGGGCGGCCATGAACTCGACCGGATAGTGCGTTTTCAAATATGCGGTGTGATAGGCGAGCAGGGCGTAGGCGGCGGAGTGCGATTTGTTGAATCCGTAGCCGGCGAACTGCGCCATGAGATCGAAAATCTTTTCGATTTTCTTCGGAGGAAATTTGCGTTGCGCGGCGCCTTCGACGAAGCGTTCGCGCTGTGCCGCCATTTCCTCGACCTTCTTCTTGCCCATCGCGCGGCGCAGCAGGTCCGCCTCGCCGAGCGAATAGCCCGCCAGCTTGTTCGCTGCCTGCATCACCTGTTCCTGATAAACGAAGACGCCCAGCGTCTCCTCCAGGATTTCCTTAAGCTCTGGCAGTTCGTACTCAATCTTGCGCCGCCCTTGTTTGCGCTCGATAAAGTCGTCAATCATTGCCATTGGCCCTGGGCGATAGAGCGCATTCAAGGCGGTAAGATGTTCGATCGAGTTCGGCTGATAACGTCGAAGCACGTCCCTCATGCCGTGGGATTCAAACTGGAACACGCCGGAAGTCAATCCCTTATGGAAGACTTTTTGGTAGGTCTCGGCATCGTCCAGCGGAAGGTTTTCGAGTGTAATCGGGATTTCGCGCGTCTGCGCGATTAATTTCAACGCGTCGGTGAGAATCGTCAGCGTGGTGAGGCCGAGAAAGTCCATCTTCAGCAGGCCCATCTTCTCGATGGCGACCATGTCGAAGGCGGTGACGATTTCATCGTTCTTCGTCTTGTGCAGCGGAACGAGGTCAGTGAGAGGCTTCGGCGAAATTACGACTCCGGCGGCGTGTACGCCGGAATTGCGCACCATGCCTTCGAGTCGCTTTGCAGTCTCCATCAGCTCACGGATCTGGCCATCTTTTTCCATGGCCTCCCGCAGTTGCGGAGAATCAGCAATGGCCTGATCGAGCGTGATGTTGAGCTGCGTAGGGACCATCTTCGCGATGCGATCGACATCGGCGTAGGGAATGTCCATTGCGCGCCCCACGTCTTTAATCGCGGCCTTGGCGGCCATAGTGCCGAAGGTGATGATCTGCGCGACGTTGTCGCGGCCGTATTTTTGGGTGACGTAGTTGATGACTTCGCCGCGGCGGTTCATGCAGAAATCGATGTCGATATCGGGCATGGAAACGCGCTCGGGATTCAGGAATCGCTCGAAGAGCAATTCGTGCTGAAGGGGATCGATATCGGTGATGCCGAGCGCGTAGGAAACGAGCGAGCCGGCAGCCGATCCGCGGCCGGGGCCGACGGGAATGTCATGCTCTTTAGCGTAGCGGATAAAATCCCAGACGATCAAAAAATAGCCGGGGAATTTCATCTGCTGAATGATGGCGAGCTCGCGCTCGAGGCGCTGCTCGTAATCGGCGATTGAGTGCTTCAGCCTGCCCTGTTCGTGCAGCGGCCGCAGCGTCTCCATGCGGCGGGCGAAGCCTTCGCGGGAAACGTGAACGAAGTAGCTGTCGATGGTATACCCGGCCGGAACTTCAAACTGCGGAAACGGCGTGGCAACTTTTTCGAGCTTAAGGCTGCAACGCTCGGCGATATCGAGGGTGCGGCTGAGGACTTCGGGCGAGTCTTTAAATACCCGATACATCTCGTCATGGCTCTTGACGAAGAACTGGTTGCCTTCGAACTTCATGCGCTGCGTATCGCGAATCGACTTGCCCATCTGGATGCAAAGCATCACATCCTGCGCGTGGGCATCGTCTTCGCAGAGATAATGGCTGTCGTTGGTTGCGACCAGGGGCAGGCCTAAATCTTTTTCAAGCTGAAAAAGGCCGGGATGGATTTTGTGTTCCATCGCGAGGCCCTGATCCTGAATCTCGAGGTAGAAGTTTTCTTTACCGAAAATATCTGTGTAGGTTCCGGCGGCGACCCGAGCGGCTTCGTAGTTCCCTTCCGTGAGGCGCTCGGCCACTTCACCTTTCAGGCATCCCGAGAGTCCAATCAGGCCGCGCGAATGTTCGGCCAGAAATCTCTTGCTCACGCGCGGTTTGTAATAGAAGCCGTGCAGCGAGGCTTCGGAAGTAATCTTCACCAGATTGCGGTAGCCCTCCTCGTTCTCGGCGAGGACGAGCAAATGGTTGTAAGTATCGCCGTCGGGAGGAGTGCGGTCGATGTTGTGATCGTCTCTTTTGCAGATATAAAGTTCGCAGCCGACGATCGGCTTCACGCCAGACTTGTGCGCGGCGTTGACGAAATGCACTGCGCCGAAAATGTTTCCGTGGTCGGTCATGGCGACGGCGGGCATGCCGAGTTCCAGCACGCGATGGCAAAGCTTTTCGACGTCGCATGCGCCGTCGAGCATGGAGTAATCGGTATGGAGGTGCAGGTGGACGAATTGGGGCATAGGGCTCGTTTTAATTCTACGGTAAGCTGCCCGGATTCTAGCGGCAAAGAGGCCTGTGAATGAAGGACAAGTTATTCACAGGCAGTGGAAGGCGTGCCTGCTCTTCGCTGAATAATCGCAAACAGGAAGCTTCGCAGTCGAGTCCCACACACCGGAAACCACTCCGCGCGGGCTACGGAGTAATTGCGCAGTATGATCCGCGGTAGACGGTCAGGGTACTTGTGCCGGCAATCTTTACCATAATGTTAACGGTGGCGGCGGTGTTGGCTTTGTTCTCTACGGTGCCGTACATTGTCCACGGCAGGGTCTCGCCGGCGGTGGGGGTGTTGGATACTACAGTTGTTGCCGTCGTCCCGGTCTGATCGGTTGTGGAGCCATCTATAGCTCCCATTTTGAAGTTCACGTTGGTGCTGTTGGAGGTTCCGAATACCGTCCAGTTGTTGGGGGTGGCCGTGACCTGGAATCCGAACGTATCTATGGATGTTGTCGCTGCCTGGGAGTAAAGGCCGGCGCAGTGAAAGGAATACGCCTGAGCCGCTGGGATGGAAGGCAGCGACCAGGAGAGTCCGGTGATTGTTGTAAGGGAGGTGCTGGTGGTGGTGAAATCACTGGCCACCCGAACAGTCATTGGCGAGACGATAAAAGCGTTCGGGGAGCCCTGCTGCGGCGTCGCGGTGCGCGGTAGCAGTAGCCAGGCCCCACAAACGATGACGGCTGCTGCGAGAATGCCGAGAGAACGCTTTAACATCGCGAAACTCCTTTTAGAGCCGCTGAGACTGACCGGCTGTCTCATTTGGCAATGCGGAAATTGACATTGCTGGTTAAAGCGCCGCCTGGCGTTGTGACGACCACCGGCCCGGTGGTCGCGGCGCTTGGCACGACTGCCGTCATGAATGTGTCGCTGACCACCTTGAAGCTGGTTGCCTGCACGCCATTGAAGGTGACGCTGCTCGTACCGGTAAAACCTTGGCCGAGAATCTGGGCGCTTTGGCCTGCCTTGCCTGTGGGGATTACAAAGGCGACGAATGGGCCGAGGCCCATATCCAGGGTAAAGATCGCGCCGGACGGCGCGCACCCATCGCTCCCGTATAGCTTTCCATCTGTGGCCTGGAACAAAGCCGTATAACCTCCGCCGCAGTTAGCGGGATTGAAGCTATACAAACTAGTTACGGTGCCAGGCAAGGCAAGCTTAAACAGTTCGCCAGCGCTGAATCCGCCATCGGGACTTGCGCCGTAAAGATTCCCGTCGGTTGCCTGGATCAGCCCGGACAAGGAGTTCCCCGCGCCGCCGTCATTGATATGAAAATTGTGGACCGGCGCGAACGTACCGGCAGGACTAATCCGGAATATCTCGCCGAGGCCGGTCTTGCCGCCTTCAAAGGTCGTTCCGTAAAAGATGCCATTGCTGGCCTGAAGCAGCGGAGCCGCAGGTTCTTCGCCATCCGTCAAATCTAAACTGTGTAATAAGGTGAATACGCCTCCCGCCGTTACCTTGAAGACCGCCCCGCAACCTCCCAAACAGGCACCGCTGTTCCCACCCTCGTAAGTCGTGCCGTAAAAGTTGCCGTCCGTACCCTGAATCAAGGCCGCAGAAGGGAATGCACCATTCCCATCGAAGCTATGAAGTACCGTAAACGCCCCGGCGGAAGTGATCCTGAACACAGTTCCACAGAAACAAGAGTTGGCCCCGCCGCCTTCGGCTGTTCCGTAAAGGTTCCCATCAGAGCCAAAAGCCAGACCACCTCCCGGTTGCTCGCCGTCGGGGCCTTTGAAGCGGTGAAGAACCGTGAAAACTCCATTGGGGGTGAGCTTGAAGATCGTGCCACAGCCGTTCAAGCTATTGCAAAAGCCCTCCGCGCCGCCAGCAAAGGTTGTTCCATAGAAGTTACCATCCGTCCCCAGAGCAAGGGCACCCATTGACTCAAAGCCGTCAGCACAGTTTGGTTTCGTGCAGAAACTATAGAACGCAGTAAGAGTTCCGTCGGGTGTCACACTGAAGATTGTTCCGGCGCCGTTTTCACCCCCGCCATTGGTAGTACCGTAAAGCTTGCCGTCAGTTCCCTGTATCAAGGATCCAGCCGGAGCAGCGCCATTCGTGGTGTCGAAGAAGGCGATATTGGTGACAATCTGCGCCGGTGCGCTAACGGCAGACGCCGCCAACAGCACCAGCGCCGTGCAAATTGACTTGCAGGCAATCAGTGATTTCATAATTCCATCCTGTCGGGGCTACCGCTCCGGCCCGTCGGTTGCAACCTACGGCTCAATGACGGTCACCGGCAACGCTGTCCCTGAGTTGTTTATGTTTGAGGTCGTTATCGTGCTTGGTAATACGCCCGACGTTAGCGATGCGCCGGTGACGGTCCCGTACCTTTTCGCTCCCCCCAACGACAGGAGAGCCTGCACATTACTCGCCCCCGGAACAGAATTCGTGGTGCAGTCGGTCGCTGTCGAGCCCCAGGCGTAGTAATACACGCCGGGAAGGATTGTGGCAGAGGTTGTAGAATTCTGTTTCGCTCCGGTAGTTCCTCCGGCAGAGCAGTCAAAGGTTCCGGCATCTAGGACCTTGGCACCGGTGACGTCGTAGAGGCCGAAAGTCACCGACTGAGTGGCGGAAACCGAAAGGGCCTGGACGAACATGTCTGCGTGGCCGACGACGATTTTGGTCGGAATCACGACCTGAAATACGCGCACAGTATTGGCCGTAGTCACGAGGGCAGCGGCGGTGGGGTTCACGGGAACATACGTAATCGTCGGAAACATAAGCCAGCCCTGTCCCGAGGCCGAGACTGCGGCGCAGTTGGTCGTCGTTATATTTCCCAAGCCGTCAGTGCAAGTGACCGTGCCGGCGGCGGCATTCAGCGAGGCGGATGCGGTAGCGTAAGTCGTTGCGTTTCCGGAGCTGGTCGTGCCTTGGGGCGCAAAATCCAAGTCGACGAGGTGTTGGGTGATGGTGCTCGATCCATCCCCCACAGCGACGCCTACGGCCTGCCCAAGCGGGCACGAGCCGGTGGTTGATACAGCGGCGAAGCTGCCGTTGCCCGTAGTGGTGTCCCGACAAACTGGACTTCCAGCTCCCCATGTGGTTGCGACAGTACCGGATTGCGCCACAAACGCGCGACTAGGAGGGGCGATGATGGCTGCAGAGCCGCCTGTGCTACATGCGCCAGTGAGAACGTTGCAACCAAGCGGAGAGTAAACCCCGAGCAGCGGAGCCGTAGGTGGATTTGCAAGGGTTCCGCATGGAACTGCTGTTTGCGCCGACGTGTAACACGCGAGCAAGTAGTTGGTACTTGAACTGCCCATGCCCTTGGCCATCATTCCGATTTGAAGGGCACCTTCCAGCGCGGTGGCTGCGACGTTTGGATTCGACAGCCATCCGGGAAATAGCTGTAACGGGTTGGCCTTCGCCGTCGAACTAAGGCTGCTGGTGAAGCCCCCGACTACCGTCACAACCTTCGAGCTGATATCCGTGTCCCCTGAGGGGAGCGCGCCTATTGTTAGCTGCCCAGCGTGGTTTATGCCCGACACTATGGAGCCTGCTGCGATGTTCAGCGCGTCCGGGACCTGAAGTGTGATATTGGTGGCGGTACTTGCCGTTGTGCGAAACAACTGCAGAATGTCTTGACCATTCAGACCTGCCGTGCCGGTTACCTGCAAGTTCCAGCATGCCGGGGTCGACGTTCCCATCCCCGTCCCCGTGAGTTGTTGGCCACAGATCGAGAAGATGGGAGATCCCTGCACCGCCGAAGATGTCGCAGCTCCGGTCTGCAGCAGTGTAATGCCTCCTTGTCCCGAAGGCTGAAGTTGGGTGCTAGACAGTCCGCCTCCCGTCCCCGTCGTTTGACTCGTGACTTCAATCCCTTGAGTAGAGGAGCCGGCACCCCCGATCACTAAGACTAACGGCTGTGCCGTAGTGTCGCCGCTGAAGTCAATGATGTTCAGGAAGGGGGGGGGACATTTGTTTGGCCGTAAGCCGAGGCAGATAACGCCACAAGAAAGAAAGCGGGAAGAATCCTGCGGAGAACGATGTCGCCTTTCACTTACTCCTCCCTCAAGGGATTTTTATCAATGGCGAAAGGGCCCGCCTCGCTGCGCGAGGTTAAACCTAGGCTGTCGGCGGGGGATGGCGACAAGAACTGCTGGGATTAGACCACGGTTCCCACGCGGAGTCAACGAACAACGAGCGGTTCTTAAGCCGCGTTTACTGGCCTTCGGGTGAGCCCGGGATGCGGAAATCAACGCCGCGCTCGTCGTTGGCTTTGGTGGTCGCCGCGAGGTCGAGGTCGGAGAGCGGAATTTTCCGGGCATGCTGCTCAGAGAAGTTCCACAGCGTCTGGCCGACGATGGCGTAGTTCGTTACTTCTTCTTTATGCTGATCGCGGAAAACCAAAACTGTTGCTGGTAGAGCTTCCGAGGACTGCGAAGACGGCGCGGGGCGCATCGGCGGACGCGGCGCGGCGGCATAGGTATTCTGATCGTAATATGCGCGATCTTGTTCCTCTTGTTCTTGCTGGCGGCGCATGTCTTGTTCCTGAAGACTTTGCTGGTTCATCTCGTTGGCTAAACCAGTTTGATATTGCTGGTCGTAGTCGAAAGATGAGCCGTTATCCCCCCACCAATAAGGATCGACTCCTCCATAGAGATAAGGATAGCCGTAACCCAATCCATAGCCCAACCCGCAACCATAGCCGTAACAATTGCGATAGCCGTAAGGGCGGATGCCCACGCCGCGATTATTAAACCCGCGATTATTGAAGCCGCGATTGAAGTTTCGCGAGGCAGACGACAGCGGTCCGCTGTAAGAGTAGGTGTGGCCGTAAGAGCGCGGAGAAACCGCTGCGCCAGAACGCATGCTGCCGGAAGAAAAACTGGAGTGTCCGCTAAAGCCGCTGTGGCCGCCGAAGCTGGAGTGGCCGCCTGCGGATGCGTGGCCGCCTCCGTGCTGCGCCCACAAGGAAAACGTTAGCAGCGGAAGCAACGTCGCGAGAGCAAATGCTCGACGCATGAAGAGATTATAACGCCGACCGCCCCGAAAGGCTTGTAAATTATGGTAAAGCGAAGGGTAACCGGGCGGAGGTTACCTGCGTGGGAAGCCGCGTTGATATTACGGCAGTTACGGCCAAGCGCAAAAGATCCCGCGGCATCAATGCGAAAACCAGCCCCAGGCCCTAAAGCGGGTTACTAATTCCAGCGCATTCACGGCATGACGGAAACTCCCACCCTCTCAAAACTAAACCCACTCGCAGCTTCAGCGGCTTACTGACTACGCTCGGCGAATTTCTTCAATTGGTCGACCAAGCCGGGCCAGCCCTGGCTGTATCCTTCACAGGCGCCGGGCAAGGCGGCCAGACCGCTATGGGTGACGACCAGGTGCGTTCCAGTTTTTGTTGGAGTCAACTCCCAGCGAACGTTCGTGGCATGCGAAGGATCGGGATGCCAGTTGGAGAACCATGAATAGGCAAGAACGCGCGGAGGATCGAATTCGACGATTTCGCCGTGATGGTCGTGATTCTTGCCCGCGGCTGGACCAGTGCGCGCCTGGGACACAAAGCGCCACTTTCCCCCGGGGCGCGCGTCCATTTCCCAAAGCGTCATCTGGTAGGCGTCGCTTGTTCCCCACTGCAATGCTTGTTCGCGAGTGGTGAGCGCGCGAAAAACGCGCTCCGGAGGCGCGGCGATTTCGATCTCGCTGACGACCGCATCGCGGTCCTCGGTAATTCTTGTCGTAGACATGATTCGCTCAGACATGGTTCGCTCCTGAATGAGTAGATCGACAATTTCCGATCCTGAAAGTTATCGGCTACATTTTGCGCGCGAGGTCGAAGAACTCCTTGGTCTGCTTGTCGTGATCGACGAAAGTCCAGTCCTCGGTGTGATGGTTGGCGTCGACGATGGTGAAGACCACGCGCTGCATGTGGCCGGCGTTAGGAGTGGCGAGATTGGTGGCGTCGACAAAGTCGAAGGTGACGGTCTTGCCGTCAGGCGAGAAGCTGCCGTTCATGCGGGGCTGGTTGCCGACAGTGCAATAGTGAGTGAGCACCAAACGGTTCGGGCCGTCGAGAGTGAACATCGTAATCATGTCTTCGTGGCCCATGATTTCGCTCATCAGAGCGGAGCCTCCGGCGGTATCGCGGAAGGAAACGTTCACCGGTTTGCCTTGACTGTTCTTCCCTTCCCAGCTTCCATCGAGCGATTTGAGCTGGTCGAAGGACTTTTGCGCGGCGGTTTGCGCGAAACCGGTTGCGGTTAGAAGCAAGAGCGAGAAAGCGAGGCAGAGCGATTTCATGTTAGCGATCTCCTTTTCGAGTTTTGGCATTCGGACTGACGGCGGATCGATCTGAAATTTCTTTGGCGTATTCGGCTTCGACAAAATTCTTTAAGTTCGCGAGGTTCATCTTCCAGAAGTTGCGGTATTGATCGAGCCAGGAATCGACGGCGCGCAGCGGTTCGGGATTGAGCCGATAGACACGGTGGCGGCCTTCGCGATGTTCGCGGACCAAATGCGCCCGGCGCAGAAGGCGCAGGTGCTTGGAGATGGCCGGACGGGAAACGGGAAAAGCCTGCGCGATTTCTCCTGCGGGCTGGCTGCCCCGGCGAAGCAGATCGAGGACGGCCCGGCGGGTAGGGTCGGCGAGAGCCTGAAAAGTCGCTTCCGGCGAATATGTAACCGAACGGTGACGCATGATGCGTAACCCTACAGTTACGCGAACGGGATGTCAAGAAAAACTTCAGACTTCTCTTTGTGCCTTACGCCGCGATACAATGTAAGACATGCCTATTCAGATCACGAGGGTAAGCACCAAGGGACAGTTTGTTATCCCTGCCGAAATACGTTCCGCACTTGGAATTAAACCGGGAACGCGGATTGCAGTGACGCATGACAAGATGAAGATAACTCTACAGCCGATCACGGCCGACCTTGTCGACAAAACCCGCGGCATGTTGAAGGGAAAGGCCCATCTTACGGAAAAACTCAGGCGCGAGTGGCGCCGGGAAGCACGATGGTAACGTACGTATTGGATTCCAGCGCAGTATTGCGTCATTTGCACGATCAAGCCGGATCCGAGCGTGTTGAAGAAATCATCAAGGAGCATCTGGCGGGAAATTGTGAGGCCGAGATTTCTGCGCTGCATTGGGGAGAAATTGCGGGAATTACGTGGAAACTGTATGGCCCGCATGAGATGGAGCGCGTATTTTCCCGGCTGGGAGCATTTGGCTTCCAGGTGGTGCCTGCCGACGGAGATCGGGCCGTTCGTGCGGCCTTGATTAAGGTACAGACTGGCATTCCTTACGTGGACGCGTTCGGAGTGGACCTCGCTGGAGCAGATAACCGCGTGCTGGTTACGGCCGACTTTGACTTTAAGCCGGCGAACCGCGCTGTGAAGATTGAGTTTCTGCCGGCGAAATAATGAGCGCCGAAGAGAACAGAAGAGAACAGCTTTTAACCGCGAAGAGCGCCAAGAAGAGCCGGGAAGCACGCGAAGAGTTAAGATCGGTTGAGACTTGGTGTGCTGGAAACCAGATCGAGGAACAACTGATGAAGACGGGTATCGTCCGAGAGTTCGGGGTGAAAAGTTGCGGCCATCGCACTTCCCTGGCGGACGGCGACGGTTTCGTCGCCTTCGGTC
Source organism: uncultured Acidobacteriota bacterium (assembly GCA_963755225.1). GTDB lineage: Bacteria > Acidobacteriota > Terriglobia > Terriglobales > Acidobacteriaceae > Sulfotelmatobacter. The sequence goes on along the minus strand of CAVWJE010000016.1, from coordinate 45,126 downwards.
GCGATGATTTCAACGCCTGCGCCGACGCGTTCGATTTTAGGAGCGCGGATGAAAACCATTTCGAGCGGCGAGCCGGGAACTCGGTCATTGAGCGCCGATAGAAGTTTTCCTTCGCGGATCGAGCTATCAAGCTGGCGTCCGTAGGCGTTACGGCGGATGGCGATGTCGATTGCGCCGAGGCCGGTTTGTTTAGGATTTTCCACTTCTTTTGCCAGCAAGATCGCTCCAGCGCAAGTGCCAAAGGTCGGCTTGTAGCGGACGAAATGCTTTAACCTCTCGAAGCCTTGATCTCCCAACAACTTTAAAAAGGTGCCTGATTCCCCGCCGGGGATGACGAGGCCATCGATTTCCCCGAGTTGCTCGGGCTTCTTGACCAGCACAACCTCGGCGCCCAGCTCTTCAAGCCGGCGGCGGTGAGCGTCGAAATCGCCTTGCAGGGCAAGAACTCCGATTTTCATGTTGAGCGCGGCCGTCTCACTCGTTCGTCAACAACAGATGGCCGTCCGGGTCCGTTAAGCCGGAGATCCCTCGCCCCGCCGGTAAAAACGCGGGACTTCGGGATGACGCTGGCGGGAAGAACGGATGTCCAGCCTGATTTTACCGGACAAAGCCGGCGATATACTAACAGTGCATCTCGCTTTCCGATTCCAATTCAGGGGTTATAGGGCATCATGGCGATTTCTCTCTTACAAGAAGCGGTGCACTTGCATTCGGAGGAGCGGATTCGGTTTCGCAAAACGCCGGCAGCCACACGATTGAAAATCGAAGTTGGGCGATCACGAACAAAGTTCCCCAGGTCGCGATTGCGTTCTGGATCATTAAGATTGCCGCCACCACGCTGGGCGAGACCGGCGGGGATGCGCTTTCCATGACCATGAACCTGGGCTACCTGCTGAGTACCGCGATTTTTATGGTGTTCTTCCTGGTTGCGGTCACCGCGCAGATCAAGGCGAAATCGTTTCACCGCTTCTTATATTGGACTGTGATTGTGGCGACCACGACTGTGGGCACAACCATGGCTGACTTTACCGATCGGTCTTTAGGCGTGGGATACGCTGGAGGGTCGCTGATTCTACTGGCGCTGCTTCTGATCGTTCTGGCATTGTGGAAGGTTTCGGCTGGCACGATTTCGTTTGCCGACATCACTTCGCCGAAGGTGGAAATGTTTTACTGGCTCACGATCCTGTTCTCGAACACGCTGGGCACGGCGCTGGGCGATTGGCTTGCCGATACGGAGGGAGTGGGATATGAGCGCGGTGCGCTGGTCTTTATTGGTGCGCTGTCGCTTGTAGCGGCCGCTTATTTCTTTACGAAGCTTTCGCACACGCTTTTGTTCTGGACGGCATTCATCCTGACCCGGCCGCTGGGGGCAACGCTGGGCGATACTCTGACTAAACCGGTTGCGAATGGCGGGCTGAATTTAAGCCGAATCACCTCGACTTTAGCGATTGGGGCCTTCATGATTGTGTGCATTTTGTTTACATCGCGCAGCGCCGGGCGACATCCTGGGGATGACGCAAAAGGCCATCGGTAGAATGCGCCGCAACCCATCTTTAATCTCGGAGAAAATAAATGCAGAAGATCACACCTTTCTTGTGGTTCGACAACAATGCCGAAGAGGCGATGCAGTTTTATACGGCAGTTTTCAAGGACTCGAAAATTGTGCAGGTGCGCCGTTACGGAGATGCCGGCCCCGGTCCCAAGGGGTCGGTGATGACCGGAACATTTGTGATTGAGGGACAGACGTTCATGGCGCTGAACGGCGGCCCGCACTTCAAGTTCACGCCGGCAATCTCTTTTTTCGTAAATTGCGAAAATCAGCAGGAGGTTGACGAGCTGTGGGAAAAACTGCTGGCGGGCGGAGAAACTATGCAGTGCGGCTGGCTAAAAGATAAATTCGGGGTTTCGTGGCAGATCATTCCGAAGGCGCTGATGGAATGGCTGGGCGATAAAGATCCAGAAAAGTCGCAGAGAGTAATGAAGGCGATGATGGCAATGATCAAGATCGACGTGGCGGGACTACAGCGAGCGTATGAAGGGAAGGAATAGGCCGCTCGGGCGGACGAGGGCGTCCGCCCCTCCATTCAGCGACGTGCCGCATTTGCCAATGCCTCTGTAGAAAACCCGGAAGCGTTGTGGAGCCCCGGACGCCCTCGTCCGGGGTCTGTCCTATTCCTTCTTGCCTTCCAGAACGACGCGCTGGACGTCAATTGGCTTGACGCTCAAAATCTTATGAGCGCTCTCGCTGGCCAAGTAAGTCTCGGCAAAGCCGGTGTCACCGGTCGCTTGCACATCGAAAAGACAGCTGGCATGCAGTTTTGTGTTGGAAACCGACTTGCAGGCTTCTTCGGCAACCTTCGCGCTCACCGGCTTGACGACGGTTTGATTGGGAATCGTACACGCCTTGGCATTCTCGACCGGCCACTTCGTGTTCGTGAAGGAGGCGGTTGATTTGCCCGGCGCATAGTCGAAGAGCGTGTTCTTGCCGGTTACGCGCCATTCGTTGCCAAATTTGCCGTAGAGGGTTTCGTACCGCTCGTGTAAGGCGGAAGGCATTGCACCCACCGACGCTCCACTCGGCAGAGCGGGCAGCCAGCTTCCCTTCGGAACGACGCCGGCGATTCCGCTTCCTGAAACTCCCTCGCCATCGCCCAGAAGCCCGGTATTTTCGAACTGGACGTTGAGGAATTGCATGGAATCATAGCTTCCGGAAGGAATTGCAGTCAGAATCTTTCCGTCGCGGAAATCCACTTCGATGCCCCCTCCGGCGGCGGAGTTCTTCACTTGTGAGCCGTCACCCAGATCCACGCCCTCCGCTGCGAGCGTCGTGACTTTTCCGTCGATGCGGAGATCGAATGGACCCTTCCCGTAGGCTTCGCTGAAGCTGGGCTCATAGCTAACGCGATGCGTTCCCACCCGCGCGGCGACTGCCGTATTCATCGCCAAACAACTGACGAGCCCGTCGTTGTCTTTGTTGTCGGGGTCATAGTTGCCGGGCGCCAGAGTCGAAAGCGGCGTTTGACGCGTCTGGATTTCGCTTCCATCGGAATCGAGCAGAGCGATAAACTCGCCCGCGCCCTGGAAGTTGTAGTAGTAGTCGTTGATGGTGGTGATGTGCGGCTCGCCGGTGATGCTCGAACTGCCGCAGCTTGCAGTGTGACTGTGATGGGTATCGTAAACTTCCATGAACTCAATGGAAGGATTGCTTCCGCCGTACGGGCAGCAAACCGGCGAACTTGTCGAGGGCACGAAGTTGAGATTGTTCGATTCGCCCGTGGTGCCAGCATTGTATTGACAGGATGGCTTAGCCGTTGTGCCGTCGGTAACGTCGGATTCAAGGATCAGAACTGTTCCGTCGTTAAATTGGGCTTGCCAACCGTTCCAGTTTCCCAGCACGTTGAATTCAGCCTGGTTCCAAACGCTGGAGATGTTTGTATAGCTGTCAGGGACCGTGGCTGATTTATAAGCGACACCTTTATAGATGACTGTGGCTTCATCGTTCCCGCCTGCCGCGGCAGAGGCGGACATGGAGAGCTGGTCCAGATCGGTAATCGGAATTTGACCGTCATAGATGACGGTAGCCGCGCCGTTATTCTCGCAGTCATAGCCCTTTGTATCCGGCTCAATGTCACTGAAGCCGGTGGGACAAGGGCCTGATGTTTTGCCTATGCCGCCGTAGTTGAGCAGCCAGTATTCGATAAATACCACCGATTTGCCGGTGTCTGCGCTCGCCGCAATATCGTTTGTGGACATCAGATACTGTATCCATGGTACGCAGTCCGAGTAAGAGCCGCATGCACTGGAGTAAGTAGTCGAATTCGTATTGATCTGTAGCATGAATTCATTGGAACCAGAGATGCCGCTGAGTGGGTAAGCGGGAACCTGGACGTTTGTCTCACTTGTAACCCCATTCACAACGCGGAACTTGCCGGCGACATTCGTGAAGAAATGCCCGGTTGGAGCCAGAGCGACCAGGTCATTGCTGCCAGTTCCAGTACCTCCGACGGCTTCGGTACCACCCTCTTTCGTGATGCGCCGCGGCCGCACATTATGCGATTTGGGCGGAGGAGCGCATTGCACTTCGACCCATTCTGTACTGGGATAGGCAGACTTGAAGCACCCTTCCTTGGGCGCGGGGGTGTGGTGCATGGTCTTTTCCCATGCCTGGCGGGTTTTAACCTCCGCCGGGCTGGTGATTTCTTTATTTGCCTGCGCCGCCAGCGATCCGGCGATTCCAACCATAGTTACCAAGAGCGTGACGCGAATCAAAGATTTCCTTGCGCTTTGCATAAATTCTCCTCCAAGGCAGCTTCGGCCATTTATTTGGTCTCGCCGGATAGCTCGCTACCAGATAGTGCGAGAAGCAGCGTTCTCGTTTCATGAAACTTGAGAACGTAGTAGGGGACGCCGCTTTATGGAGGGAGAAGACGAGAATCGAAAACGCTACGCTATATCTATCGCACTCCGGTAGTGCGAGGATTGGTGGCTTCGCCTGAGCAGTGGCAGGAGAGCAGTTTTCGTCGGTTTCTATCGAGTGAGGTAGTTCCCGCTAAATAGTGAAGATTCACGATACTGAGATTCCGGTGATGAAAACCAGTACCGGAAGCATGATTGAATCGTCTTAACTTATAGCTCTCCGGTTGTGGAAGACATAATTAAATACCCCATGTCTCGCCGGTCTTTGCGAGACATGGGGTTCGGCAAATTTGGCCGCCGGGTTCTAGCAGGCTGCTGAAAAACTCATTTCGGCTACCTAAAGCGAACCTCGGGCGCTGAAGCGCGGCTAGCTTTAAAGGACTTAACGGCACGACTGAACGTCGTGCCCTTCCCAAAACCAGCCCGACCGAAGTTTTTCAGCAGCCTGCTAGTGGATCACTTCGTAAACCGTGCCACTGGAGTCCGTGTTGTATCCGGCGGCGGTGCCATAGAGGTTGCCCAGACTGTCCATTACAAGATCGTTGTAAGGACCGTTGTTGGGCGCACCGTGGAAGTGAACTGGATTACCGATCAGATGCGCGTCGAATAAGCGTCCGACGAAAAGCGCGCGGGCGGGCCACCCGCAAAGGATGGGCCCGCCCGGCCGGTTGTGCGACCCGTGCCGGCTTCTAACGGATCACCTCGTAAATCGTACCGCTGGAATACGTGTTGTAGTTGGAGGCACTGCCATAGAGATTGCCCATGCTATCCATCACAAGATTGTTGATGGGAGTGGAGTTGGGCGTGCCGTGGAAGTGAACCAGTATCTGTTCGGTATAGCTGCCGTTTGACTTTGGCGTCAGCTCCCACACGATACCGCAGCCGTCATCTGGAGAGTTAAAGCACTGCTTGTCCCCACCATTTCTCGTCGTGCCATAGAGATTGCCGGCAGCGTCAAAGATGACTCCTGCAAATGGGCCAGCTCCATCGCCGCCGTCACGAAATTGATGCAGCACCCTCTCAGAATACGCACCATTGGAATGGGCAACGAGTTCCAACACGTTCCCGTACCCATACTGCCCGCCCACGTCGGTCGTGCTGTAAAGATTGCCGGCCTTATCGAAAGTAAGGCCGAACACGGGAACTCCGCCGTCGTTGCCGCCGGTAAAGCTGTGAAGCACTTTGAAAGACCATGTGCCGTTGGCTTTGGGCGACATTTTGAATACCGTGCCGCAGCCGGGGTTGTTGACATCGCAGTCGCCCAGTGCGCCTCCCGCAGCGGTTCCATACAGGTTGCCTGCGGAATCGAAAACCAGGACGCCAAGGCCGGGATAGCCGCCGTCGCTTCCACCGGTAAAGTTGTGCAGCACGTTCTCGGTCCAGGTGCCATTGCCGTTGGGCACAAGCTGAAAGACCACGCCGACGTTGGAAGTGCCGCCCAAGCCGGTCGTGCCGTAAAGATTGCCGGCTTTGTCGAAAACAAGGCCGCCGCCCACGAACGATCCGTTGGTGCAGGTGAAATCGTTGATGTTGCTTTCTGTCCATGACCCGTCCGAGTTGTGGATCAGCTCGAACACGGTGCCACAGCCGAAGGCGCCGCCATAAAGCGAAGTGCCGTAGAGGTTACCGCTGGAATCGAAGATGACACCTGCCCTGATGTTGAGAGGCTCGGTGCCGCCGGTGGAAGTCCAAAGCACATTTTCGGTCCACGTTCCGTCGGCGTTTGGGCTGAGTTCCCAGACCGAGATCAACGACGGCTCGTACTGGTCGCCAGTGGTGCCGTAGAGATTGCCGGCCGAGTCGAAGATGAGGGCGGCTATGGACTCAGTGCCGCTAAAAGACAGAAGAGTCTTGACCGTCTGGGCGGCCGCAGCGGGTGCGAGCGCGCAGGCTAGCGCGAACAACAGAATGCTGATGCGTTTCATTTTTCCTCCGCAAGATTAGCGTGAGGGGGGACTTGCTCACGCGGGATTTTGTGAATGGGCCCGCGTCTTTGGGCTTACGCCCGTGACGAAACAGCACAATAGAGGAGGGCTGAAAGACTACCGGATAATTGTGTGCCTGAAATTGGGACGCTGTCAAATTGGGTGCCCCATGTCTCGCTTCTTCTGCGAGACATGGGATTCGTTACCTTAGACCTCGCCACCCGCTGCGGCAGAAGCGGAGGAACGCGTTCAGTTCTTAGTGAGCTTGTAGACTGTGCCCGTGTGAGCTGGGCCGCCGTCCCATGTGGTGCCGTAAAGGTCGCCAGCCTTATCCATCACCAAGCCGGAACCAAGCTCCGCCGGTCCGGTCGCGGTGTAAAGAACGGATTCAGCGCCCTTGGCAGTGACTTCGAAGATGTTCCCGTAGATTTCCGGCGCCTTGCCGTTTCCCGCGGTGATGCCGTAGACATTTCCTGCGGAAACTACAAAATAACCGCCGGGGCTAGCTCCGTCGGCGCAATTTGTCAGAGAGCAAAAGTTATAAACGATCGACTCTTTTCCAGAGGAGTTGATCTTGAACAGCACTCCCCATTCGCCCGTGCCGCCAAAGCTGGTGGCTCCATACAAGTTGCCGGCAGAATCGAGCGCCAAATCCGACGAAGGATATTCTCCATCGTTGCCGCCCGTGAATGTGTGCAACACGATTTCATTTCCACTCGTATCCAATTCAAAGGCCACGCCGCAGCCGTCGCTTTCGCAAGAGAGATCCCCTCCGTACTCGGTCAACCCGTAGAGCACGCCATTCGCCTTCAATGTCGGACGATATAAGGGCGAGGCGCCATCCGCACAATTGCTCAAAGAGCAGAATGTGTAGAGCGTTTTGTATGTGCCACCGGCGGTGAACTCGAACACGCTGCCGTTGCCGTTCAAGTTGTACCCATAAAGATTTCCTGAGGAATCCCGAACCAGCCCCCCTCCTACAGAGAGTTCTTGCGAGAAGTTGTAGAGAACGGTTTCTTTACCCGCTGGACTTACTTTGAAGATAGTGCCGTAGTTGTAGGTTCCTCCGGAATAGGTTTCGCCGTACAGGTTGCCGGCGGAGTCGCGAACCACGGGTCCGGAGGGGAATCCGCCATCGGCCAGATTCTGGAAGCTGTAAAGCACCGAGAGCACGCCCTTGGGCGTGACCTTATAAACAGATCCTCCGCCGTATGTTCCTCCGTATACCGACGTGCCATAGAGATTGCCTGCGGAATCGATGGCGAGTTGATTAGGATTCGCAGGACTTGGTGATGTCTTCGAGAACTTCACGATGGTTGAGAAGGTGTAGGTCTGAGCAAAAGCAAGAATTGGGAAAAATACGAGCAGTGGCAAAATTCGTTTTTTCAATTTCGATCCTCCCTTTTTTATTTTTCTTTGAGCTCATCGCGAGATGAGCTGCACCTCAACGCGGTGCCTGAGATCTGCCAGTTTGTTGGGGGGGACAAAGCGGACAAACTAAATTGTTGTTTCCCTTTTAGCTATGAGGTCGACATCCTTCAATCAGGAAATCCGGTAGATCGACCCAAATTTTCAATGCTTTCTGCGACAGGAAGGCGAACGGGGGATGGCCTTGGCTTTACGCCCCTGACGAAACAGCACAATGAGGAGGGCTGAGCGAGTACCGGATTATTCTGTGCCTGAAATCAGGCCGTTGTCAACTACCGCGACCTCTATATACTTTTTCCGTGTCGCTTGCGAAGCAACTTCTTCTGGCGGATGTGCGCCGCTCCGCGTGGGCCAATCGGAATTTACTCGAGGGTTGCGCCGCTCTCACGGTCGAGCAGATGCAGCGCGACTTCCGCATCTCGCACACCAGCATTCTCTCCACTCTCAGCCATATCTACGACGGCGAGAGAGTCTGGCTCGACTGTTTGCATACCACGCCAGACCTGGGAATTTGGCGGCTGCCACAGGGCCCGGCGCCGGAATATTCTCTTGACGCGCTCACGCAGAACTGGCCTGAGATCTGGGAAGGTTTCGACCGATGGCTCGAAGTCCACTCAGAGAGCAGTTTGCAGATTGAGCTGAACCTGCAACTTCCCGAAGAAATTGAGCGCCGCTTTCCGCGCTGGAAAATCCTGCGGCACGTGCTCGAACACTCCACCCTGCATCGCGGGCAGATCGTCGGTATGATTCGCATGCTCGGACGCACGCCGCCTGCCGTCAGCCCGATGGATTTTTACCTTGCGGGCGAGCCCGCTGTGAACCATTAAACGCTGAACTCGAATGGCGGGCCGAGCCTTCCCCAACATTCCTGTCGGTACCATCACAATAGAGGTATCAGAGAGGGACTGAGATGAAAGGGAGAGAAATCTGGGATGCCCCATGTCTCGCCGCTTTTGCGAGACATGGGGATTGTCATCAGATATCCGGCCATCCGGCATTCCGTCTTATGGCTGAAAATGAAACGCCACGTCATCCATCCAAAATGTATCGCTTGTATAGGTGGTATCCAGATCGAGCTGGGCCGACTGCAAATTGAACTGCCCTCCTTGGTCCGCGGCGCAGTTTTCACTTGCGTCCGTATAGGCGTCGACCGCTATATTAACGATTTGACCAGCGTTGCCGGGAGAAGTTCCCGAGCCCGCACCAATTTGGATCGCATCAATGACCACAGTCGGGTTTCCTTCACCGTCGGTCGAAGGATGGCCCGCAAAGAACACATGGGTGAACCCATTATTAGGGCCGGTCGTAAAGTCCGGCGGTTGCAGATTAGTTGCAGTCCATGTGCCGGCACTACCTCCCTGGTCAGTCGCAGTCGGACTGAAGACCTTCCATACACTCGGGTTGTCAAAGTAATCCGCTTGAAACGCCATGCGATATTTAATGTATTGGGAATTGGAGTTCTCATAGCAATCAGAAATACCGAACTCCAGAGCGTGAGGGACGGTAGATTGCGTCAGCCAAAAATCGTAGATCCACGCATCCGGCAAGCTCATATTCACCGCTCGTTTCTGGTACCAATCTTCATCTTCATTCGTCGTGCCGTTATCGGTGCCGCTGAACTCCCTTGAAGTGCCAGTGCCGTCCCAGGTGTCGGACGAGGTGTTTTGCGATTTCACGCCGATTCCCTCGCAACCCGATCCGCTGCACCCTGCGATCGCGGTCCAGCTGGTATTTTGTAAGTCAAGATATTCCAGCGAACTATCGCCATACGTAATCTCCAGCGCGGAACTATTGATTCCGGTGGTTCCATCAATGCTGTACTGGCAAACAACCGGGTAAGTGCCTGATGCCATCGGAATAACGGCGCCCAGCCGGTTGAGGTTATGATTCAATGCCACCGCGTTGCCGTTAACCCACAGCTTCATGTAAGCGGCGGTACCAGTTAAAGGATGAAGGGGTTTGGCAATCATAATAGGCTGCGGATCCTACAGTTATGTTGGAAGTGGGACGATTCCATACAGGCGGGTCGCTCGCGAATGCGAGGCTGCAAAATGAGATGACCACCAACAACGACACGGACTTCATATCGATGCTCCATTTCCTTAGTTAGAAGTGCGCGCAACTAAGATGCTGTTGTAAGAGTATCTGTTGGTCTATTCCGGGTGGATATGTGGTTGGGGGCTGAGAGTGCCCATGTCCCGCTGGTTTTGGGAGACATGGGAGGCGCAACCACAACCTTCAACGGTCACTTATTACAGACAATCCGATTTGTTTTTCGTACCTTCGAGGAATGACCACAGCCCTGCGCCGCTACTATGGCGGACGCGACTTACATTTCCTCACATTCAGTTGCTATCGGAGGAGATGCTTAAATAACATTCGGGAACGATATTCGCGAAATGGGGTGCCCCATAGCCTGCCCTGAGCGAAGTCGAAGGGTCTCGCTGGTTTTGCGAGACATGGGAGTGAGCGCCCGAGACCTGGCCACCCGCCTATTCCCGGTGTCATTAGTGCGCCTTTACTGTTGACATATAAGCGAGTGTGCCGTATATTTCTGCCGCCTCGATAACTCTGCATCTTCTTGCGCGCCGGAGGTACCTATATGGGTAGCGACACACAACAACTAAATACAGTAGGAAAACGAGCCTCGCTTGCGATTATGTGCGTGGGAGCGGTTGGTGGCATGTTCCCAACGCTTCTCAGGCTGGGCATTGGACTGAGCCAGGATCAAATTAAACCTACGGACGTTCACGTCTCTGTGCTGCTGGCTATGGCAATTTTTGCCGTGTGTGGCGGCATTGTCGCCGCAGTTTGGGGAGAAGTGGACTTAAAGAAGGTCTTCTATCTCGGGATTGGTTTACCTTCGTTCCTTACGGTGATGACATCGAGCGCGTCGGCTCCCCCAGTGCAAGCGCAGGCTCCGGCGAGTCATGTGCCTCAACTATCTTTGTCTCTTCCCGCCAACGTCGTAAATAGCAAACCGCAGATCGTCTTCAACTCCGAGCACGGGACGAGCGTTGTGCCCTATCAGCCAACCGTGCAAGTGCCCTCTGGAACGACTTCATTTTCGGTCCAGTCTTCGCGCGGCAATTCCAGCACGATACCGCTCACGTCGCAAAAGATGACTTTCCGGTCGGAGTCCGACCCCTGGTATTCGTTTAAGTACGCGCTGGGAGTTAATGGAGCCAAGCCGGAGACTCTGGTCCCGTCCGGGCCGTGACACGAGTTGGTTCTTGAATCGACGCGCATTCCGCTAGATTCATTAGATTAGAAGATGGGGATGCCCCATAGCCTGCCCTAAGCTTGCCGAAGGGTCTCGCTGGCTTCGCGAGACATGGGAGGCTTAACCACATCCTTCATCGTTCACTCGTCACAGACATTCCGATTTGGTTTCCCTATTTTGGAGGAATGACCGCAGCTCTGCACCGCTTCTACGGCGGACGCGACTTACATTTCCTCACATTCAGTTGCTATCAGAGGAGACCACTGTTTACCGACCCAGCTCGTTGCGATTTGTTTCTGCAAATCCTCGAGCGCGTGCGCCGCCGCTATCGGCTCGTAGTTTTAGGATATGTGGTCATGCCGGAGCACGTCCACTTGCTGGTGAGCGAACCGCAGCGGGCGACTTTGTCGACCGCGATACAGGCGTTGAAGCTCGGAGTGGTTCGCAGTTTTGAGGGTGGGGGCATCGTTCCCATGTCTCGCAAAACCAGCGAGACATGGGGCACCCCATCTTGCGGTAATCCAATCAAAACCCACCGATTCTGGCAGGCGCGCTTCTATGACTTCAACGTTTGGACCGAGAAGAAGAGAATTGAAAAGCTGCGCTACATTCATCGCAATCCCGTAGAACGCGGGCTGGTGGCCTCGCCCGAACAATGGCGCTGGAGCAGCTTTCGCTGGTATTCCTCAGGCGAAGCAGGCCCAGTCCGAATCAACGATACGGACATTCTAGTGATGACCATCCGGACGCCCGCGGCGTGACTGGAACTCTTGGCCAACGACTCAAACAAAATTGAGAATGTTTGAAATGGGGAATGTTCAAAATGAATGATCCAAAAGGGCTGCCCCATGTCTCGCCGGTTTTGCGAGACATGGGAGTGGGTTCGGTGCCTATAGGACAGTTGGCGAATTATACATTTGCGCCCAATCTCCGGGGCATGGCTTGTCGTCGTGTCCGTGGCTAGCGTGGGCCTGAACGTCCCACATACAGCGCATCTCCTCCGGGGACATAACTTCGTCGTGGTGCGCGGCTTTAACCGCGTCAAGTTGCCTACACTTCCTATCTAGCACAGGACAGATCATAAATAAGTTGCTCCTAACGCGTTTGATGTTCCTAAGTGAAGCAAGGTTCTGCTCAAATAAATCCACTGCCCAACCGGAATCTTCAAAGGCATAAGTGGGCGAATTCGCTAATCTGGTGTTCAGCGTTGTCCAAGACCGGGAAGGCCTCCCGAAACAAACCAAACCGGCGTCGCGACACCCTTCTTTGTTGCTTTCTTCTTCGCCATCTTCCTACCGTCAGATGGAGGCAGTGCCCAGCGTTTTCGCCTGGTCTTCTCGGCTTCCTTTTCCTCTTTCGCTCTTTGCCGGGTTTTCTTCGTCAACAAGCTCATGGTCAGGACTCTAGCCGCCGTGTTCTCCCCTTCACCATCCCCTAGTCTGCAACATCTGCGCTTCATCCAGCCCCGCGACAGCCAGTCCTTTCATCGCTCCTGTCAAATCTTCACTGACTTCAAGTAATACTTTAGGGTCGTTGAAGTGGGTGGCCGCTTTGACGATGGCGCGGGCGCGCTTGGAGGCTTCTTCGGGGTCGGCGAAGGTGGTGCTGTCTTTCATGAAGATGCCGCTGCCTACGAAGACGGCTTCGGCGCCTAGCTGCATGACCAGGCAGGCGTCGGCCGGCGTGGCGATCCCTCCGGCGGAGAAATTCGGCACGGGCAGCTTCCCTGTTTTCGCGACCATTCTTACCAGTTCGTAGGGCGCGCCGTGCTCCTTGGCCTTCGCATAAAGTTCTTCTTCGCCGAGGACGGTGAGGGTGCGCATCTCAAGAACGATCTGGCGGATGTGCTTGACGGCGTGGACTACGTCGCCGGTACCGGCCTCACCTTTGGTGCGGATCATGGCCGCGCCTTCGGCGATACGGCGCAGAGCTTCTCCGAGATTGCGCGCGCCGCAAACGAATGGAACTTTGAAGGCATGCTTATCGACGTGGTGAGCTTCGTCGGCGGGCGTGAGCACTTCGGATTCGTCAATGTAGTCGACGCCGAGTTCCTGGAGAATTTGGGCTTCGGCAAAATGTCCAATGCGGCACTTGGCCATGACGGGGATGGAGACGGTGGCCATGATCTCGCGAATTTTTTTGGGCGAGGCCATGCGGGCGACGCCGCCTTCAGCGCGGATCTGCGCAGGCACTCGCTCGAGCGCCATGACGGCGACCGCTCCTGCTTTTTCGGCGATGGAGGCCTGCTCGGCGTTGGTGACGTCCATGATCACGCCGCCTTTGAGCATTTCGGCGAGGCCGGTCTTGAGGCGGAGGCTGGTGGTGTTGCCGTTATTTTGGGACATGTTGTGGATACCGTGGGTACCTTTCGCAAGCGCGAAGGATGGGCGGGGCAATTAAGGCCTGCCTTCATTTATTTTACAGGGCATTCATAATTCGCGGTACCCCGCAGACGAGAGCGGGAAGATTGGAACCACGAGCGCTCGTTTCGTTGGGCTACCCAGTCCCCTTCGGGGACGATCGGTTCCCTTCTTCTTCGTGTACCCCGGACTTACGTCCGGGGCTAATATCTGACGCCCCTACGGGGCTTTCCGAGTGGTGGCGTTCGTCGCGTCGATCTGATCTGCAAAAAATGCCGGGCTGCCCACGGACAGCCGAGGGCGGCTGTTCCTACATCCGCGGAGTTGGTGTAACGAAGTTCAAAATCAAAGGCCCATTCAAAGGCGTCCGACAGGAGTGTCCGACCCCACACGGGCCGCACTTCCTCGCCTTTGCCTATGGCATCACCGGCAGGACCACGTGCGACGGCAATTCGTGCGAGCAGTAGATGCGCTGCGTGGCCGAAACGTAGTCGCCGGCAGCGGCTTTGTAGATGCTGGGGACGAACTTCTGCGGGTTGCGGTCAATTACCGGGAACCAGGTGGATTGAATCTGCACCATGATGCGATGTCCTTTGAGAAAGACGTGATCGTGATCGCGGAGCGGGATGTTCCATTCGATCGGTTTGTTCGGCTTTAGCGGGTGCGGTTGCTCGAAGCTTTTCAGATAGCGTCCGCGGCGCACTTCCATGGCGACGGGCAATTCGTATCCGTTCAACGATTGCGCGTATTGGCCGGGCTTGGGACCGTCGTCTTCCTTCCAATCATTTCTCTGAGCGTCTTGCGGGTAGACGTCGATCAACTTCACGATGAAATCGCTGTCGGTGCCGGAGGTTGAAGCGAAGAGATCGGCGGCCAGCGGGCCGGTAACGGTCAGGTCGTGATCGAGCGGTTCGCTGGTGAAGGTAAGAACATCCGGGCGGTTGTCGACGAAGCGCTGGTCAGCGACCTCCCAGGTGCGCCAGTCGCCGGCGGGATAAGTAGGAGAGATGGGACGCTGGCGATAGGGCACGGGATTTGCAGGGTCGGAGACGTATTGGCGATAGGAGTCGGCGGTGTTCGGCGCGGTGAACGACAACGTGCCATCCGCGTGCAGATAAAGATTGGTGGGTTTGGATTGTTGCGGAGGCCATGCGGCATAGGTGTGCCAGGTGTTTGATCCGCTCTGGAATGTGCTGGCCTGCCACGCCGGTTTTTCGCCTTCGCCGTGAAGGTAGTAGCGAAAGAACGGGGCTTCGATGTTCTCGCGGAATTCGCGGGAGGTTTCATGGCCTCCGAATGGGATCAGGCCGATGCTATCGCCCTTTGCTGTCTGCCATTCGCCGTGATACCAGGGTCCGGCGACGATGAAATTCGTATGGTCGGGATCGTGCTCTTCGGCGTGGCGGAAAATCTGCCATGGTCCCCAGGGATCTTCCTGGTCCCAAAATCCAGCAACGTTTAGGTTGGGCACGGTTGAAGAGTGAAGCTGATTCACCCACGCTTCCTTCTTCCAGAAATCGTCGTAATCAGGATGGTCGATGGTTTCGTTCCAGTACGGAATTGACCCGTGAAGATACTTCGCATTGATATTTGAGAGCGGGCCGAGATCGAGATACCACTCGAAAGTATCGTAGGTTTCGAAATCAAAATGGGTGTTCTTGGTTTTGTCGGCTTGCTCCATGACGGCATATTCGAAGTCGTAGCTTTCGCGCAACGCGCCGTAACGATGATCGTCGTCGTTCATCCATTGATCGACGGGCGAGGCTTGCTCACTGATGGCCTTGAGCGCGGGGTGGGGATGAAGAAGCGTGAGCGCGGTAGTTAGTCCGTCGTAGGAGACGCCGTACATTCCTACTTTGCCGTTGTTGTTCGGAACGTTTTTGACGAGCCAGTCGATGGAGTCATAGGCGTCGGTGGTTTCGTTGGTGGCTTTGGGATCGTTCAAATCGACCTGCGAGGAGAGTTTGAAAACGCCTTCGGACTTGAAGCGGCCGCGCAGATTCTGAATGACGATAATGTAGCCGTCCTTGGCAAGCTCTTTTTGCGAAGCGGGCAGCTCGGTGGGAGATTTTTCAGGAACGCCATAGGGTGTGCGGCGAAACAGGATGGGCAGCGGAGTTTGCTGACCTTGATCGGCCGGAGTGAGGATTACGGTTTGGAGGTGAATGCCATCGCGCACCGGAATCATGACTTCCTGGAAATTAAAGAGGGGCTTCGGGGGAGGAGCGGGTTGCTCGGCGGTTTGGGCCGTGGCGGAGACCAGGCAAAGAAGCGGCAGGAGAGAATGCAAAAGCGGTCGGCGCAACGGAGTCCTCCGGTTTTATGTGGGCGGCTTGACGGCGCAGTATAGCAACAATCAATACGGAGGGGCATTCGGAGACTGCAAATGCGCGAGTGATTAAGAACGGGTGCCCGCATTTCAGAACGTTCTTCGTCGTCGCCCTTGTCAGTGGGATCCGGCGACTATATTGGATGACCGATTTCCCAGTGAAGGCCGAATGGGTCGGCGAGGCGGCCTAAGCGCCAGCCGTGGCCCTCGCCGACGGGAAAGATTTCAGTCGCGCCGGCCTGGAGCGCGCGGGCGAAGACTTCGTCGGGATTGGGTAGGGTCAGGATCATTCGAACCGTTCCACCGCCGATGGGATCGGGAGTTGAGTTGGCGTGGTCTGGAGATTCCTGGCTTAGCCAGAACTCCGCGCCGTTCACGGAGAGACGAACGACAATGCCACCGCTGGGGTCATCGTGGTGGTAGACCTCTTTGGCGTCGAATGCGCGTTTGTAGAAATCGATCGCACCATTTGGGATGGAGAGCCAGGGAGCGATTGAGTGTTTTATGGGAGAGCTTGCATCTGAGGGCATAAAAAACTCCGGGATGAAAGGTTAACGTACGGCGCGGTCGAGAATCTGTTCAGAGAATTCCTTGACCGGTGCCATTGGATTTAGATGAAAGGGATCCTTCGACTGCGGTTTTGCTTTGCTATCGCAAAGCAAAATCCTCGCTCAGGATGACACGCGTAGTTAGTTTGATCTTTAGCGTTCCACATATTTGGCGAACATTGTTTCGGGGTCGATGGCGATGAAGACGCCGCGGCTGCGGGCGAGGACTTCATCTTTTTCGTTAAGGATTTCGGCGGCGTTGATGTGTTTGATCCCGCGAACTTCGATTTCGCGTCCCTCGACGCGAAGGGGTTTGTGCAGCGGGACGGGCTTGAGATATTCGACGGTCATCTCTCTGGTGAGCGCGACGACGTGATGAAGCTTGTTGACCTTGCCCATGGCGTCATCGAGGATGCTGGCAATGATGCCGCCGTGGCAGTGGCCGGGCGGTCCGGTGTAGCGGTCGCCCAGCGTGAAGTTGCAAACGAAGGTTTGGCGTTCTTCATCGAGAATGAATTGGAGACGCATGCCGTCGGGATTGTCCTGGCCGCAGACGAAGCAGTTGTTTTTCTGCATCTTCATGTATTGGGTTTCGTGGCCTTGGGGCTTGGGTGGCATGGAAGGATTTTACGTGAGTCCTAGATTACCTCAGCCTGAATCCCCACTTCTCGCAAAGGACGCGAGAAATGGGGCACCCTCTGTTTGCCGCTGCGGACTAAAATCCTTACTACATAGAGCACAGAGGAGCGCCCGGTGAAGGAAATTCTTTTGTCGTGGAGCAGCGGGAAGGATAGTGCTTGGAGCCTGCACCTGCTGCGGTCGCGTGGCGAATATGAAGTGGTGGGGCTGTTGACTACTTTTAATTCCGAGGCGGATCGCGTGGCAATGCATGCGGTGCGGCGGGAATTGGTTGAGCGGCAGGCTGATGCGGCGGGGCTTCCGTTGTGGCCGGTGGCTTTGCCATGGCCATGTTCGAATGAGCAGTATGAATCATTGATGGGCGAGGCTTGCGCGAAGGCGGTTGCGGAAGGGATTGAGGGGGTGGCGTTTGGGGATTTATTTCTTGAGGATGTGCGGGCTTATCGCGAGAAGCAGATGAAAGATACGGGCCTGGAGCCGATCTTTCCACTGTGGGGATTGCCGACGCGCGAGTTGGCGCGGAAGATGATCGCGGCTGGGGTGCGGGCGAAGTTGACTTGCGTCGATACGCAGAAATTGGATCGGTCGTTTGCGGGGCGGGAGTTGGATGAAGTCCTGCTGGCGGATTTGCCGGCTGGTGTCGATCCGTGCGGGGAACGTGGGGAGTTTCATTCGTTTGTTTATGCGGGGCCGATGTTTAGCGGAGAGATTCTGGTGTCGGTGGGCGCGACCGTGGTGCAAGACCGGTTTGTTTTTGCGGATGTGGTGTTAGGGTGAGTTCGATCCAGAACTCAAAGTCAAGATCTTTACCACAGGGGACACTGAGGAACACAGGGTAATTCAAAAATACACATCTTTTTTATTTATTTCGGTTTTTCGTTTATCCGTGGCGATCCGTGAAATCCGCGGCCGACTTTTTTCTTGTAACGCGGTTGCAATATCCTCGTACACCTGTGGTAAACTCGCCGCCGACTGATGACTTGCGCTGTGAGGCGCGACAGCGGTCACGGGAAAATCGTTTTGTGTCATGGTTCGCGTCGGAGGACTGAAGAATGGGCCTCGCGTTACTGATTGTTATCTGGCTGATTACTTTTGCCAGCACCTATTTTTTTGTCGCTAAAACCTGGTGGCTTCCGGTGGGAGCTTCAGCCGCCACGGGCTTTATCGACGGTCAATTCACCTTGACCCTGGTTTTGATGGGGATTATTTTTCTGGCGGCGCAACTCTCGCTGGGCTATTTCGCGTGGAGATACCGCGAACAACCTTCCTCTCCTCCGGTGAGCTATTCGCACGGCAACGTGAAGCTGGAGGTGGTTTGGACCATACTGACCACCGTTTTGTTCGTCGGATTAAATCTGATGGGCAGCCGGGTGTGGGCCAGCCAGCGCTTCGAGGGCGCGGGTCCGGGCGCGGTGCAGGTGGAAGTGACGGGGATGCAGTTCGCATGGTACTTCCGCTATCCGGGGCCGGATGGGAAATATGGGGCGACCAGCGTCAAGTTGATGGACCCGTCGGCCGGCGGCGAGGCGGCAGTGGGGCTGAATACTTCCGATCCGGCGGCGAAAGACGATATCGTTACCGGCACAATGTATCTGCCGGTGGACCGCGAAGTTGATTTGAGCCTGCGCGCGGTGGATGTAATCCACAGCTTTTTTGTGCCCAACCTGCGCTTCAAGCAGGATGCGGTTCCGGGATTGAATATTCACATGCACTTTAAGCCCACCGCGATTGGCGAATATGAAATTGCCTGCGCGGAACTTTGCGGCCTCGGCCACTACAAGATGCATGGCATGGTTCACGTCATCAGCCAGGACGATTTCGACCGCTGGATGATTGCACGGGAGGCGGAGAAACAATAAATGGCGACCTCGGTTACCCCTCACGCACACGCTGGCCCGCAAGGGTTCATTCGAAAATATATTTTCAGCCTCGATCACAAAGTCATCGGCATTCAATATTTCTTTCTGGCGCTCACGGCGGTGTTCGTCGGAATGTTTTTGTCGCTGCTGATGCGCATCCATTTGGTGTGGCCGCTGGCGAATCTGCCGCTGGTGGGCGAGATCAAGCCGGAAACTTATCTCACTCTGCTCACCATGCACGGCACTATCATGGTTTTTTTCGTGCTGACCACGGCGCCGCAGGGCGGGTTCGGAAATTATTTTCTGCCGATTCAGATCGGCGCGCCGGATATGGCGTTTCCGGTGCTGAACATGCTTTCGTTCTGGACGACTTTTGTCGCGTTCGTGGTAATGCTCGCGGCGTTCTTCGTTACGGGCGGCGCGCCGCTACATGGGTGGACGGGATATCCGCCGCTGAGCGCGGTGCAATCGGCCGGCCCGGGCGAGGGATTGGGCGCGGACTTGTGGATCACGAGCATCGCGATCTTCTGTTTAGCGTCGCTGATGGGCGCGTTGAATTTCCTGACGACCACGCTCGACATGCGGGCCAAGGGCATGACGATGATGCGCATGCCGCTGACCGTGTGGTCATGGTTCATCACGGCGATTCTGGGATTGCTGGCTTTCGGCGTGCTGCTCTCGGCGGGAATTTTGCTGCTGATGGATCGTAACCTGGGCACGAGTTTTTATGTCCCGTTGATTATGGTGAACGGGCAGGAAATGGGGCACAGAGGCGGGTCGCCGCTGCTGTGGCAGCATCTGTTCTGGTTCTTCGGACATCCCGAGGTCTATATCGCGATTCTGCCAGGCATGGGCGTCGCGTCGCAGGTTTTATCGACGTTCTCGCGCAAGCCGATCTTCGGCTACAAGGCGATGGTTTACGCCATGCTCGCGATTGGATTTTTCGGTTTCATGGTGTGGGGCCATCACATGTTTATGAGCGGCATGAGCCCGTATTCGGCTTTTGCGTTTTCGCTGCTCACCATGTGCATTGGCGTGCCCTCGGCGATCAAGACTTTTAACTGGCTCGGCACCATGTATAAGGCGCGGATTCGATTTCAGACTCCGATGCTCTACGCGATTGGATTCGTTTCCCTCTTCGTTTCCGGCGGATTGAGCGGGCCCTTCCTGGCGCAGCCGGTGCTCGACATTCAGTTGCACGATACGTATTTTGTAGTCGGGCATTTTCACCTGATTATGGGGGTGGCGGCGATCTTCGGAATGTTTGCGGCGACTTATTATTGGGTCCCAAAAATGTTCGGCCGGATGATGAATGAAACCTGGGGACGCGTGCATTTCTTCCTCACTCTCGCGGGCACTTACGCGATTTTCATGCCGATGCATTACCTGGGAATCGCTGGGGGAACGCGCCGCTATTCGCAATACACCGAAGTGGCATATTTGTCGAAGCTGATGCCGCTGCATCAGTTCATGACTTATGCCGCGATTATCACGATTGCCGCGCAGTTCATTTTTGTGATCAATCTGTTCTGGAGCATATTTAAAGGGCCGAAGGCCAGCGACAATCCGTGGGAAGCGACGACGTTGGAGTGGACGACCTCGACTCCACCGCCGCATGACAATTTCGCAGGAGTGACGCCGGTGGTGCATCACGGTCCGTATGAATATGGAGTGCCGGGAGCGGCTCGGGATTTCGTGATGCAGACGGATCCGGCGACGGGGGCAGTAGCGCATTAAGACAGCGCCGAAGGCGCGGCTAAGGCCGTCCGGGCGTTGCGATATGCCTGAAGGCATATCCTGATACGAATCAGTATGGCGACTTATACACCGAGTACACCGATAAGCGGATTGGGACGCGGCGGAGATGTGCCGGGGCCTCCGAGTGGCGGCGGAGACGACGGAAGATATCCCGATTCGAGTTTGCCTGGCGGCGTTCCAGACTACAGCGGGCGACTGCGGCGGGCGCGGCTGGGGATGATCTGCGCCATCGCGACCGTCAGCATGATTTTTGTTTCGCTGACCAGCGCGTACGTGGTACGGCGAGGCTTACCGAGTTTCGACGACTCGTCGCGAACTTATTTTCGCGATTGGGGTTCGGTGCAGTTGCCGTGGCTGCTGCTGGGAATCAATACCGCGTTGCTGTTGATCAGCAGCTTGACGATGGAAGGCGCGCGCCGCGATATTGCGCGGAAGACGGCGCTGGCCCAGGTGAAGTCGATTCCGGGAATTTCGTTGGGAGAAGAAAGAAGTTTTCCGTGGCTGGGCGCGACCATCCTCCTCGGCCTTGGGTTTCTGGTGGGGCAATGGCTGGCTTGGGGCGAGTTGCAGGCGCGCGGATTCATGGTTTCGACCAATCCCAACAGCTCGTTCGTTTATTTGTTGACTGCGGCGCACGCCGTACATCTCGCGGGTGGAATCATCGCATTGATGTGGGCAGGCGCTACTTCTCTGCTGCATCGGCCGGTTGAGGGTCGAAGGATTGTGATTGACGTGGCCGCGTGGTATTGGCACTTCATGGCGGCGCTGTGGATTTATGTGTTTGCGTTGCTTGCATTCGTAAAATAGCGCCGTCTCGATGGTGTTGCGCGCAGCAGATACCTCGCGCCGCTGGTGAAAACGCGACGCTTCGGGATGACGCCGCATTCTGATGCTGGAAGAAAGGGGAATTTCAGGAATGGCTGACGCCACACTGGAACATAGCGCCGCTGCCGGGCATGGACTCGCGGACGAGTTCGAGGCTCCGCTGTTTGGGGCTTACTCGAAAAAAGTTGGCATGTGGCTGTTTCTGGCTTCGGACTCGCTCACGTTCGGGGCGCTGCTGTTTGCCTTCAGCTACAACCGCATTTACACGGTGTGGCCCACTCCGTTCGGCAAAGAGAGCATCATCAATGCCACCATCATGACGGCGTGCCTGCTCTCAAGTTCGCTGACCATGGTGCTGGCGGTTTTGGCGGCGAAGCGCGGCGACCGGGCGTGGACCCGCAACTGGATTCTGGGAACGATGTTTTTTGGCACCGCGTTTATCGTTCTGCACGCAATGGAGTGGACGCACCTGATCCACGAGGGGCTGACGCTGCCGGGGTTCCCGAAATTGGTGGAGCATGGCAAAGGCGATTACGCTACGATCTCGTCGGGCGTGCCGCAATTCGCGGCGACTTTTTTTGGCTTGACCGCGATGCACATGCTTCACGTCACCATCGGCGTGATCTATTTGGGCGTGGTCGCGTTGCGGAAATGGTTCTTGCCGATTCTCGGCCTGTGCTGGCTCGGCGGATACTTTCTAATACCTTCGGATAATGTTTTTCACTACGGAATCCACGCTCTGCTCGTGGGGCTTATTGTGGCGGGCGTGATTCTGTTTTTGAAGCCGAAGGTTTACGACGCGCACGATGTTGAAGTATCGGGGCTGTACTGGCACTTTGTGGATCTGGTGTGGATGTTTATTTTCCCGCTGGTGTATTTGATGTCGACGCGGATTTGAGGAATAGGAAGCGAGCCAGACGCGCCCTTCGGTCGCTTGCGCTCTCTCAGGGCAGGCTCCGGGGATTCGCGCGGCTCGCCCAGGTCCCTCGTCGGACAAAAAGCGTCCGCCTCGGGATGACAGATAAGAGGAACATACAATGCACGATCTGGCGAAGCACGACGATAGCAAGGGGCAGTATTTTTGGGTATGGGGCGCGCTGCTGCTTTTGACCGGCGTTGAAGTCTGGCTCGGCTACCGGCAGATCTTCGAGCCGGTGCGCATGTTGCAGGTGCTGCTGCTGCTTTCGGTGGTGAAGTCGGCGCTGATCATTGGCTATTTCATGCACTTGAAGTTTGAAACCGCGATCATGCGTTGGATGATCGTGCTTTCGGTAGTCGGATTATTCGTCATTATGTATCTGTTTTTCTTTCCGGACGCAGTGCGCATCATTCATCTGGGCGTAAAGTAATCGGGTCTAAAGATGAAGCGGAGATTTAGCAAAATTCGTTCGCTTGCCTGTCTGGCAGTGCTGGGCATTTGTGCGGTGCCGGCATTCGGGCAAGGCTGCGCGATGTGCAACGCCAATGCGAAGGCAACCCCCAAAGAAGCCCAGCAGGCGCTGAACCGAGCGGTGCTGGTGCTGCTGATTCCGCCCGTTGGGTTTATGGTGGTTGGAGTGGGACTGGCTTTCCGTTACGGCAAGCGGCGGGATCGCGAACAGGATTAGAAACGGCATTCGAGCTTCGCTCGAACTGGAGCGCCGAGGCTCAGGTCGGACTAGCCTGTCCCGGTTGCGCGGGTGAGAACATAAGCTTTATGGCTAACGGGAACATGAAATTTGGGTCTACCGAGGTAGTGATCCGGCCAGCCATCGTCAAATTCGAAACGAAATCGGGCGAAATTGTTTCGATCAAAGCCATCAAGCCCTTCGAAAGAAGGGCATCTGCGGGTCCGCGCGCGAAGAAGAAATCAAGAGCAAAATGAGGCGCATCTATCTCGACAGCAATGTCCTGATCGCTTACTACTGTTTGGACAAAGCCGAAGAGAGCAAGAGAAGGATGGTCACGGACGCCTTGGCCGTCTCCCCCACTTCAGAAACACTCATCTCTGCACATCGATGTGGGCGATAACTGAGATGGTCAATATTTTGGTTTCTGCCAGGAAGATGGAGCCTGGTACGGTTGCAGAAATCGAAAGCCAACTGGTAAGCGAGAAGCGCCTGCAAGGCCTCAAGATACAAATCATCGAAGTGAGTCCGCAGAAGGACTACGACTTCGCGGAATTCTTCTTCCATGTGAGACAAGGTATTCTCATGTATCACTCCGGAGTCGGAGACGTCATTCACAGCGTCATTATGAAAAACAACGGTATCGCCGACATTTTGACATTCGACGAGAAACATGATTTCAAACAAATTCCCGAGTTAACGGTCCTCCACCCACGAGACATTAGAATCGAAAAGTAGCCACGCTAGTCCGGGGCAGACGGGACAATCCTGAACTCGGAGAAAAAAGAAGCGATCCGCCACAGTGTTACGGCACCGGAAAAATTAGTACTATTTCACGGATTCCGGCAAGGGTCTCTGTTCGCTCGAACATCCCGCCATTCTGTACTTCCTTGGCCGAAACCCCTGACGAGATCGGAAGTCACCCACGCTGATAGGGATACTTCGACTGCGCTCAGTATGACAGTAGGGTGGAACTTGAAGCCTGAGAGCTTTTCGTTTGTTTTTGCGACAGTATAGCGGTACCATTCTTGTGCTCCCGCGATTCTCCCCACCTCGTCCTTTCTACACCCGTAAAATGCGAAAATGCTGCAATGCATGTGCAACCTAGCGCGCTCACGCCTAAGGTCATACAATATATAGTGTTATATTGCTTGACCCCGGCCCTATTTCACCGTTACAGTTGCTTAAATTTGTGTCCGCGCTTTTCCAGCCGAGGCCGGCAGTGATCGAAGAATCGAACTAATCGAGCATCTGCGCGAGTGGATGTATCCATATAGTAAACAGGCTGGGTCCAGCAAAACTGGCAATTGGCTACCGGTAACTGGCGGCTGTTTCCTCCAAGGAGTCAACGTTGCTTAAACTGAAGCGGCTACAAATTCTCGGGTTCAAATCGTTTTGCGACCGCACTGACCTCAAGTTTAACGGGGATGGGGTCGCGGCCATCATCGGTCCCAACGGCTGCGGCAAATCGAATATTGCCGACGCCATCTCGTGGGTGCTGGGCGAGCAATCGGCCAAGACGCTGCGCGGCTCGCGCATGGAAGACGTAATCTTCGCCGGCACGCGCGACCGCAAGCCAACTGGCATGGCCGAGGTGACCCTTACCCTCATTGATCCGGAAGAGTATCCCGCCGCCGATGCCGATGCGCCTACCGAGATCGACATTCAGGATGAACTGCCGAGCGCCGCGAGCGTTTTGAGGAATGCGGCGGGTGAAAGCGGCGCAAAGGCAGGCTCCGATAACCCAGACTCCGATAACCCAGATAAAGATTGGGACGAAGCCGGGATTCGGGCCCGCGCGGCCGAAGAGACGGAACGCGCGGTGGAAGATGCGCAGCCTGGGAGGACCGAAGAAGTTGAAATCCCGCGCTCGAAAATCACGACCATCGCAGTCGTTTTTCCGGATGACGAGCCGGCGTTCGCGATGCCTTCCGGCGCGCTGGCGACGGTCACGCCCATCAATGCCGCGTCCCTCATAGCCGCGCCGCAGGTCGTACTCAAGATTCGCCGCCGCAAATTTAATCAACAGCAGTTTCACGCGGGAGAAATCGTCGTCACCCGGCGGCTGTTTCGCTCGGGCGATAGCGAATATCTGCTTAACAATAAGCTGTGTCGCCTGCGCGATATTCAGGAACTTTTCATGGGCACCGGTCTTGGGCCGGAAACCTACGCGCTCATCGAGCAGGGACGCATCGGGCAGATTCTGAGCAGCCGTCCCACCGACCGCCGCGCGATTCTCGAAGAGGCCGCGGGAATCACGAAATTCAAAACCAAGAAGCGGCTCGCGGAAGCGCGCCTCGAAGACGCCAGGCTGAATCTGGCGCGCATCAACGATATTTTCGACGAAGTCACGCGCCAAATGAATTCGCTGAAGCGGCAGGCGTCGAAGGCCGAGCGCTACGCCAGGCTGCGCGACGAGATGCGCGCGGAATTGCGCATCGTTCTCGCCAGCAAGTTTACCGCGATCGAACAAGAAAGTTCCGCAATCGACTCTCAACTGAACGCCCTTGCCGAGAACATGCAGCACCGCACCGACGCGGTGCAGCAACTCGAAGTGGAGCACGGAGAAGCGACCGACCGTGGTTACGCCATCGATGCCGAGTTGCGCGAGAATCGCGACCGCTTGAGCGAACTGGCGATGGAAATCGATCGCGCAAAAGCGCGCCGCCATCACAACGACGAGCGCTGTGCGGAGCTGGTGGCTCGATCGGCCGCCGCCGAAGCCGAACTGATTCAGGCGCAACAGCGGCTCGCATCTCTTGAGGCTGAACGCGATTCCAACCGTCAGGTGCTGGAGTCTGCGTCGGCCGATCTCGCCGCAGCGCAAGCGCAACTTGCATTATCGCAACAGGAGGCTCACGCAGCCGCAGCCGCGCTGGCGGCAATTGAGCGCCAGCAGGAAGAATCCCGCGTTGCGATCTTCGATACAGTGTCGTCGCTGTCGCGGCTTCGCAACCAACTGGCGCAAGCGGAAGAACGCATGGCTGGCGCGGACCGCGAGGCGCGTCGCCTCGAACTTGAAATTTCGAACGCGAACCTTCAAGTGGAAACTTTCGGTGGACAGCGCGGACAGCTTGCCTTGGAATTTGAAACTGTAACCCAACGTGTTTCAGGGATTGGGGAAGAGATCGGACAGATGCGGCGCCTCATCGAGTCGAAGCGCCAGGAAGAGACCAGGGCCAAGTCCCATCTCGATTTGCTGCGAGCGGAGTTTGCCACGGCTCTGGGCAAAAAGGGATCGCTCGAAGCGGTGATCGCCGAGCACGGCTACTCCACCGAGTCGGTTCGCCGGCTTTTTCAATCGGGCGTGATGCAGGGCGGCCTTGCGCCAGTGGGCGTGCTCGCGGACTTTCTCGAGGTCGAGCCGCGCTTCGAGCGCGTTGTGGAAGATTTTCTGCGCGACGAGCTGAACTACATCGTTGTGAAATCGTGGGACGCGGCCGACGAAGGACTTCGGCTGCTGCGCAGTGATGTTGACGGACGCGCGACGTTCCTGGTCCATCCGGAAGATTCGCAGGCGAAGTTTTCATTCATTCTCGATGAGGCGGCGCACTGCGCGCCCGAGACAGCTTCCATCGTCCCGCTGAAAAATACGATTCGCGTGCTCGATGGATTCGGAAAATCGCTGGAAGTGATTCTGCCAAAATTACGTGACGGCTACATCGTTCCGGGTTCCGATACGGCGCGCGGGCTGGCGCTGGAAAATCCCGATGCGTTTTTCTTGTCGCAATCCGGAGAGTGTTTTCATAACGTGACGGTCACCGGGGGCAAACAGCGCTCCGAAGGGCCGCTTTCGATGAAGCGTGAGCTGCGCGAAGTTCTTCGCCAGTTGGAAGAACTGGAACATGCTCTGCGCGATGAAGAAATGCGCGCGCTGACTCTGGGCCGAGAAATCAAAGAGCTGAGTTCCCTGCTGGACCGGCTCGATGGCGAGAAGCGCGAGGCCGAGCATCAATCGATGACATCGGGCCACATGTTGCGGCAACTAGATTCGGAGATGGCCCGAGTAACCGAACGCATGAGCGTCGCGCAATCCGAATTGCAACGCCTCGCATCCGAGCGGGCAGACCAGCAGGCGACGATTACCGCGCGACAAGAAGAGATCGCCGCGCTCGAACAGGTCGGCTTTCAGTTGGAACAACAAATCGCGGCGGCGCAGGAATCGCTGGCTGCATTGCGTGAGCGTCGCGAGTCAGCCGCGCAAGCCAGCTCGGAGCGCGCCGCCGGGGTTGCCGCACTGGAAGAGCGCCATCGCTCCGCGGCGGCGGTGCTCGGGCGCATCGATTCGCTGCTGGTCGAAATGGGCGAACGCCTTTATGCCTTGACTACGCAGATAGAAGCCGCGGCAGCGGAAAAGCAGCGGCGCGAGGCCGAGAACTTGCAACTGGAAGAACAATCCGCCGATTTCGAAGCGGAACGCAATGCCGGTCAGGCTCGTGAGGGTCTTCTGCAATTCGAGAAAGATCAATTGCGCGCGCGGCTGGCCGAGATCGACGACCTGCTGCGAAACGCGCGTCTGCTTCTCGACCAGGCTCGCGACCGGCGCGGTGAGTTGCAAGCGGCGGCTGCAAAGCTGGAAGCGGACGCGATGCACATGGCGGAAACTTGCCTGAACGAACTTGGCGTGGAACGCGCTGTATTGTTGGCCGAGCCCGCGCTGGTTCTGGTCACCGGAGAGGAACTCGCAGCGCGCGATAAGTCTTACCGCGAGATGCGCGCCAAACTTGAGGCGATGGGCCCAGTGAATATGATGGCGCTGGAGGAATATCGAGAGACGGCAGAGCGCCATGGATTCCTCGACGGGCAGCGGAAGGATCTGATTTCTTCCATTGAGAATACGACCGCGACAATTCGCGAGATCGATCAGGTCTCCCGCGAGAAGTTCCAGGAGGCGTTCTCGAAAATTAACGACAACTTCCGTGCGACCTTCAAGAAACTCTTCGGCGGCGGCGACGCTTTCATGAAGCTTACCGACGAAGAAAACTCGGCGGAAAGCGGCATCGACGTGGTCGCGTCGCCTCCCGGCAAGCGGCTGCAAAGCGTGCTGCTGCTCTCCGGCGGCGAAAAGGCGCTGACCGCGCTGGCATTGCTGGTGGGAATCTTCCAATTCACGCCGAGCCCGTTCTGCATCCTCGACGAAGTGGATGCGCCGCTGGACGAAGCCAACATCGGCCGCTTCACCGAACTGGTGAAGGAGATGAGCATCAAAACCCAGTTCGTCCTGATCACGCACAGCAAGAAAACGATGAGCATCGCGCCGGTGCTTTATGGCGTGACCATGCAGGAGCCGGGAGTATCGAAGCTGGTTTCGGTGAGGTTTGGCGCCGCCTAAATAATTGGTATGGGCTTTCCGTTCTTAGAGGGGCGAAACCTTCGCGCAGTTGTTCTGCTTACTTTGTATACATGTGATGTAGAATGTGTACAGGAGTGGCAATACCATGTCGGAATCTGCGGTTCTTACCCTGCGTCTTGATTCCAAGTTGAAAAGCCGTCTTGAGCGCTTGTCCAAGGCGACGCAGCGAAGCCGTTCTTTCATAGCGGCCGAAGCGATTCGTGAATATGTCACTTTGAACGAATGGCAACTCGGAGAAATCCACAAAGCATTAGTCGAGGCCGACCGCGGCGAGTTCGCCACCCCGCAAGAAGTGCAGCGAACCATGAAGAGATGGAGCATGAAGAAGCGGAGCATGAAGAAGTGGACCGGCAAGAAGCGAAACCGGCGTGCGCGTTAGGTGGTTGGCGCGGGCGCTGGCGAACCTAGACGCCGAAGCGGAATACATTGCCAGCGACGACCAACAGGCTGCGGGCCGGATGGTCCAAACCGTCCGCAAGTCTGTCAATCTGCTGCGGCGGTATCCCGCGCTGGGCCGCCCCGGAAGGGTCGCAGGTACGCGCGAATTGGTGGTTTCGGGAACGCCTTATATTATCCCTTACCGCGTGCGCAATAACGAAATCCAAATTCTGCGCCTCTTTCACGGCGCGCGGAAGTGGCCTTCGAAGTTCCGGTAAAAAGAATGCTCCTGTCAAAATCTCGTCAGGTGATCTCATCGGTTCTATTTCATCAAACCCGTTCTTGTCGAGCAGGGCCTGCGACTTCCGCGTTATCCACGGCCATCCTCAGCTTTTCCACAACCTCCTAATGCCTAATGTTCGCTGGCGTTCACAGCCTCGCTCCAAGAGAGCGGCAAGATATTTCCTTCTCAACAGGATACGGGCCTACTCGTACCCGCCAATCTCTGCCGTTGACAAATATTTCTGGGGGGCTAAAATACGCCTCGCTCCTTACACTGTAAAATTTCGTCATGAGCCAAAAACTTCTCGATCCCGTCATCCTACAAACTGATTTTCCAGACCTTCACCTTCACGCCAGCGGAAAAGTTCGCGACGTTTACCAGTTGGATAACGAACGCCTGCTCTTTGTCGCCACCGACCGCATCTCTGCCTTCGACTATGTGCTCGCCACCGGCATTCCCCAAAAAGGGCGCGTTCTAACTCAGATTTCGCTTTTCTGGTTCGACTTCCTTTCGGACATTGTTCCGAACCACCTGATCACGGCCGATGTCGAGCACTACCCGCAGCCCTTGCAGAAGTATGCCGATCAGCTTCGCGGCCGCTCGATGATCGTGCAGCGCGCGGAGATGTTCCCCGTTGAGTGCGTTGTGCGCGGCTATATTTCAGGATCGGCGTGGAAGGAATACCAAGCTTCGGGCAAAGTGTGCGGCATTCAACTGCCTGCGGGCCTGCGCGAATCGGAAGCTTTTCCGGAGCCGATTTTCACGCCTGCCACGAAAGCGGTTAACGGGCACGACGAGAACATTCCCTTTGCCCGGATGTGCGAGATCGTGGGAACCGAATCCGCGAGTTATCTTCGCGAGTTGACTTTGCGAATTTATAAGAAAGCCGCGACTTACGCGCGCCAGCGCGGCATTATCATTGCCGACACAAAATTTGAGTTTGGTCGCACCGCCAAAGGAATCACTTTGGCCGACGAAGTTCTCACGCCGGACTCCTCGCGCTTCTGGCCCGCCGACAAATACGAACCGGGCCGCGCGCAGGAATCATACGACAAGCAATACGTGCGCGACTACCTGGAACAGATTCGTTGGAACAAGCAGCCGCCTGCGCCGGAGTTGCCGTCCGACGTCGCGGCGAAGACCAGCGAAAAATATCTCGACGCTTATTTCCAGGTGACCGGACACAGACTGGATGTATAAGCTCGCGCGGCGCGCAAGGCCGGTTCCGGTTTTGCGGCAAAGCCAGGGACAGAGATCGGCTCGCGCAGATGCGGGCAGGAGAGTGGCATGACCGCGGCAGATTGGGCGATTGTCGTGGTTGTAGCTTTGAATGTGGTATGGGCGGCCATACAAGGCTTTTTCGCCGAAGCTTTCAGTATGGCCGGATTGATCGTCGGATATCTTGTAGCCGCCTGGAGATATCAACGCCTGGCGGAGTGGCTGATGACGTTCTTGAAGCTGGAGTGGTTGGCCGAGATTCTCGCTTTCCTCATCATCTTTTTTGCGGTGCTGATCCTGTTCAGCATTGCGGGCAGGATCGTGCGCAGATTGATGAAGGCCGCCGGGCTTAGCGGATTCGACCGATTCCTGGGAGCGCTGCTGGGCCTGGTAAAGGGCGCATTGGTGGTCGCGGTAGTGCTGATGGGAATGACGGCGTTTACGCCGACCTCGAAGTTTCTGGAGAAATCGGAGATGGCGCCTTATTTCCTGGTTGCGGGAAGGGCTGCAATTTGGCTGGCGCCGTCGCAATTGCGCGCCCGGTTTTACGAGGGTTTGGATTTTCTGCACCGCGCCCCGAAGGACTTGGACCGCCGCTCGCCTTCAGGGCCGAAATAAAACGCTGTGGCAGCGGCAAAAGATTAGACATTCATCGATAAAGAGAGAGCCCCCTGTGAAAGATCAACTGGAAGCGCTTGTTTTACAGATGTACAAAAGCAACATCCTCTATTCGGAGGGCGTGCGCGAATTCAAGAAACGCTTTATCCTAACCGTCCTGCAGGAAAATAAAGGTAATCAATGCCGCGCCGCCCGCGAACTGGGGATGCACCGCAATACTCTTAGCCGAACCATCGACGAGCTGAAAATCGACGTGCGCCAGCTTCGGGATGGAAGCAAGCGTCCGCCCCGCAGCGCACGGCTTATGGGGTTGGAGAAAAAAGCGGTTCGGCAAAGCGGCATCCAGCGCGCGTAATTCCGGCGTTAAAAAGTTAAGGGCAGCCCCCGCGGGCTGCCCTTGTTCTCGATTCCGGCCACTTCCTATTTGGCAGCTGGTTTATGCGTGGTTCTCTTTGCGGGGGTTGGAGCCGCCGCCTTCAGCAGTTTGCCTTTTTCCATGGTCATCATGAAAGGGCTTGACGTGTAGGATGCGGGTTCGCCCTGAAAGTCCAGACTGGCGCCCTCTTTCGGAATCAGCCGTAGCGGAACTTTCTCTTCAAAGGTCAGAGTGATGTCCGCCTTCTTGGCGTCGATGTCGTCGGAGCTTCCGGCGATATCGAATTCGGTCGCCGTCGCGCTGATCACCGTGCCATTCATCTGCACAGCCTTGCCCTTAATGGCATTCCAAACCGTGTCCTGATCGTCTTTCGACGCGTTCGTGAAGACGAACTGCCACGTGGCAAAGTCCATCTTATCGGGTGTCGTGGAGGCGACCATGGTGTGCGCCTGTTCAGCCGGAGTGGGCGCCGGTTTAATGGCGAAATCGGCGGGAGGGTCGGGATTCGCCTTGGCCTGCGCCAGAACGTCGGTCCAGCCGTCGTCGCCGCCGTGATACTTGATGTACTGGCCCTTGGCGTATTTCTCGATTTGTGCCTGATATTGCGGATTCGGCGCAACCGAAGAGGCACGCGCGGCGAACCAGATCGCATCCAACGGATCGGGAGTCACGCTCGGATCAGGCGGAGTCGGACCGGCATAAGCCAGCGCCAGGGGATAGACGACGCTAAAATCTTTTTGCTCGTCGGGGCTGCTGTCGGCGGCGGCGCGCAGATCTTTCCGAGCCGTGGCGTAGTCCTTGTCGGTGATGGCGGAGATTCCGATGGCCGCATCGAAGATTCCGGTCATCTGACCCTTCATCTTCTGGAAGTCGGCGTCAGACGTGCCATCGGGCTTGGTGAATTTCGGTTCGCAATCGAGGCCGGATTGCCCGAACTTTTTCGCGTCCACCAGGTCCTGCTTAGCATTGGCGTCGCCGCCTTGAGCCTTGAGGCGATCGATGTAAGCCAGCAAGGCCAGCGCGCGAACGTTGCAGGAATCGGCCGCCACCAGTTTGGTCGCGGTATCGATGGTCTTCTGCTGATTGTTGGTCTGTTGATAATCCTGCATCAGCGTTTGCAGAGCGGCGATCTTCATCACGCTATTGGGATACTGCGTCATGAAGGCTTCGAGGCCGCTGATCTGGGCCGCGGGATCCTTTTGCTGGATGGCGCCGACGTAGGCGTTGTACTCCGCGGGGTCCTTAATAACCGGCGCAGCAGCGGGTGCCTGCGCCGGAGCAGCCGGAGCTGCGGCTGGACTTGCGGGCGCTTGCGCCGACGCGGGTGCCGAAGAGGGTGCGGAAGAGGGTTGGGCCGGAGCTGCTTGGCCCTGTGCGGGTTGCGCCGGCTTCGCGGCGTCCTGTGCCGCTGCAAATGCAGCAACTCCAAGCACAACCGTGACCAGAATCTTTTTCATCAGTGATGGCTCCTTGGGCCTGTGATCATTGAAAATTTCAGGAAATAAATTTCGACGAATCTGTGGCGGCTTCCGCTTGGAAAGATTCGCTTTCCATCCTTTTGTTCCGATTGTTCTGAAGCAACTGGACCGCACGCTCCCCGAAAAGATGGGCTGCCTAAGGGATGAGAGGCAACAAACCCGTCGTCCGTGGTTTGCCGGATTATAAGTACCTCTCCCGCCGAAGGCAAGCGCTTCCTCGCCGACCGGTCCCAATTGTATAAGATGCACAAGCGGTGCCCGGCAGATGGCAGCCTTTTCGCCGTTGTCAGCACCTCATCTTGATAGAGCGATAGAGCAAGCACAAGCAATAGAGCGGCGGACGCCCCGTCCGCCGGGAGGACATTCATTCGATGGAACCCACAGCAGTCAACTCGGCCCCCCTCGCCGGACAAGTAGCGGTGGTTACGGGCGCCGGCCGCGGTATCGGAGCGGCGATCGCGCAGCAATTATCGCATTTAGGCGCGGCCGTGGTTTTGTGCGGACGAACGCTGGCGCATTTAGAATCAACCGCACAAGATATTCTTCAGGCCGATGGCTCGGCTCAGGTTGTTCCTTGCGACGTGACCAGTCTCCAGACCGTCGAAACTGCGGCCGAGCGAGTCGAGGCCTCGCTTGGACGCGTGGATATTCTGGTGAACAATGCCGGCGTCGGCGGATTCGGCGGGCCTTTGCACCAGCTTCCGCCTGCCTCATGGGAGCAAATCCTGAACACGAACCTGCGCGGAGTCTATTACATGATCCGAGCTTTTGCGCCCATGATGATCCGCGCCCGCGCCGGACATATCGTGAATATTTCGTCGCTTGCCGGAAAGAACGCGCTGCCGAACGGCGCGGCCTATGCCGCCTCAAAATGGGGATTAAACGGACTAAGCTACTCCTTGGCGGAGGAACTTCGCGGCCACAACATCCGCGTGTCGGTGATATGCCCCGGTTCCACCAATACCGAATTGAGTCCGCATGCCGGCAAGGATCCGGCAAAGATGCTTCAGCCGGAAGACGTGGCGCATGCCGTGGCGATGCTGGTGACTCAGAGTCCGCAATCGTTTGTGAGCGAGATTTTGTTGCGGCCGACGCAGAAACCGTAGTGAGGATGCGGAGTTAAATCCTCTGGTATGAGAGCTAGCGCGCCAAGGCCCGCTGAACAATCCTAAAGAAATACACGTTCGAGTTAGGTCGTGGCAGAAGTCGCCGATGGATTCGCTTGCGTGGGCTGCGACGGAGCCGCTGCCGGCTGCGCGGGGCGCCACGCCGGGAGGCATGGGAATCTGAACGGTTACTGACGGCATAATTGCGCTGTCCCCTACGCGCCTATTTGAAATCCTGTCTTCCATATGAAATCCTCGGTTCTATTCTACTCCATAAGTTGCTTTGAAATACTCCTTGGCCTCCTGTTGTGCTTGAGCAAAAAGACCTTCCTGGGTTGCCAGCCCGTCCGGAAAATTGGTGCTCTCCGCATCGTGCTGCAACTTCATGAGTTTATGCCGACGCTTCATGATCTCGTCATCCGTGTACCGTCCGGTAAAGATACTCTCCCACTCCAGCTGAGCGTCAATAAAAAGGGTTCCCAGTAGAATCGTGTGAGCGCTTGCGGCTCTGTGTTTCTTGACGAACGGAAACACATCCTTCAAAGCATCCGTAACCTGGGACACGGCGATAATTAGACCCCATGCAAGCGCATATTGATTTCAGATAGCCCAGCCCGCAATGGCACCACTGGAGGCGACGGCCCTCAGAGTTCCAAGGCTGGTCGTCCAGATGCCGAGGTAATCCCTGTAACGGCGTATATAAGCTGTTGCGACCTTAAGTTGAATCATCTCCTTCCAAATACAGATCCTGTTGCCTGTGTGCATTTGCGGGAGTTTCGTTCATTTTGTACAACTTCCTGCGCAGACACGACGTGCTGACGTGCGGCTCCTTACTCTACTTCTTAAACAGGTTCTCGAATGCCTGCCGCGCGTCGCTCGGCCGCAGGCTGGCGGGAGTGGAAGTTTCTTTTTCCCGCGCCACGCGAATCTCGTAAAAAGTGCAGTCGTTGCGCGCATCTTTTTTCGCCACGCGCACCGGAACTGGCTGCATACACTCGAAGCGCTTGCCGGGATCGAAATACATACACTGTTTGCAGGAATGCAATTCGAATCCGCACTTGGGGCACAGTCCCGTAGGCGGTATATCCTCCAACACCGCTCCGCAATTGGCGCAGCGTGACACGGAGCGTGTCCCCGGCATATTCACCGGCTTTGGTCCCATGCTGTAGTCGCGCCGCGCAAGCGGCACGGGAGCAGGTTTTTCGCCAAACTCTTTGCCAGATTCGGTGCGCGGCTTGGCCTCGCGGTCGCGATCCTGATATCCATGCTGACGGTATTTGGCTGCCACAGGAACCTCCGGCGCGTCGGCGTATTGTCTCGCTAGTTGCCGTTCGCCGACAAGAGCAATCGACGAGAGGTCGAATTCTGATGTCCAAGGTCTGATGTCCAAGGTCTGATGTCCGACGTCTCATGTCCACTCACGCAGTACTCGATACAATGAACACATGATCCACGAAATTTTCCCGGTCGGGCCGCTGCAATGCAACTGCTCGA
This sequence comes from uncultured Acidobacteriota bacterium, assembly GCA_963755225.1. Classification (GTDB taxonomy): domain Bacteria; phylum Acidobacteriota; class Terriglobia; order Terriglobales; family Acidobacteriaceae; genus Sulfotelmatobacter. Next base: position 9,905 of record CAVWJE010000016.1, on the reverse strand, counting down.
TCCTCGGCGACGAGACAACGCGCGAGGCGATGGTTATCGACCCCGGCGATGACATCGAAGACGTGCTCGCGATTCTCCGCAAGCATAACCTGCAAGTCAAGCAGATCGTCATCACTCATGCTCACATCGATCACGTGGGAGGCGCGATGAAGCTACGCGCCGCCACGGGAGCGCCGATCTTATTGAACCAAAACGATTACGATCTGCTCAAAATTTTGGACGAGCAGGCCACATGGATCGGCGTGCCTGCGCCGGGCGCTGTCAAAATTGACCAGACGGTGACCACTGGCGATACGGTAAAGGCCGGGGGGCATGAGGCAAACATCCTGCATACGCCGGGACATACCGAAGGCAGCATCTGCCTTTACTTCCCTGCCGAGAAAACGCTGATCGCAGGCGACACGCTTTTCGCCGGATCCATCGGCCGCACCGATCTTCCCGGCGGATCGATGCAGAAGATCATGCGATCGCTGCATAGCACGGTGCTCGCGCTGCCGGATGATACTCGCGTAGTGCCAGGACATGGGCCGCTGACGACTATTGGAGAAGAGCGGGAGAGCAATCCGTGGTTGGTGAAGCGATGAAGAAATTGCTGATTGCTGATTGCTGATTGAAACCCCAAGTGGACCCGGTTTTAATCAGCAATCAACAATCTTCAATCATCAATTCAAACAGGCGACCGATACCCTCCGCAAATTCAGCCTGCGGCGTTATCAAGCTCAGCACCAAATACCCGTCGCTCGCAAAATCATAAAAATGTCCGGGATGCACCAGCACAGACTTGCGGCGCAGCAGATCGACCGCCAATTCCTCGTCGGTTTGGGTTACGGGAACGCGCAGCACTGCATACCATCCACCTTCCACGCTTAAGCGCTCACAAACTTTTTGCCCCGCAAGTTGCCGGCCTAGTTCGGCTAGATTCGCGAGAACACGTTCCAGCAATTGCCGCTGAATACTATGCCGCTGTTCAAGCAGCGCCGGCAGCGCCCACTGAATTGGCGCGCTCATCGACAGAAAAGTGTCGGCGATCACTTCCAGCCGCGCCAGCGCCCCTACCACTTCAACAGCCGGGCCACTTGTGGCGATCCATGCCACTTTCATTTGCGGCAAGGCTGAAATCTTCGATACCCCGCTCAGCGTAAAAGTGATCGCATCCCGATTCGCTGCAAAACTCTCGCGGCGGGCCCGGTCGTGTGCGTAATCCAGAAAAACTTCGTCGGCAATCACCGCAAGACCGTGTTCGCGGCAAAAGCGATTCAGCAATTCCAACTCATGCGGCTTTACGAACGATCCCGTCGGATTATTCGGATGCACCACCACCACGCCTCGAGTGCGGCTGCTGACGGCTTTTGCCAGTGAAGGAAAGTCCATCTGCCACCCGTGGTCGTAAATTAGCGGATAAGGTACGAGCTTGACGTCCTGCAAATCAGCCAGAAATTCGAAGAGCGGATAACTCGGCTTCGGCACCAGCAACTCATCGCCCGGATTGCAGAGCAGGCGAAACACGAAAGAATAGCCTTCGCTGGTGCTGGTAGTAAGGATCAGCCGCTCTGGGTCGAAATCGGCGATGGCATGCTGCGAACGGTAATAATCCGCAACCGCCATGCGAGCGCTGAGCAAACCTTTGGGTTGCGGATCGTAATCCATCGATCGCGGCGAGGCCAGCGATTGCAGAATCCGCGATTCGTCATAGAGCAGTCCCGCGCGGGTGGGATTGGAAAGCGTCAGGTCCAATATTCGCGCGCCGCTGGCGGCAACTTCGGCCATCGCCTGCGTCAGGCGATTGCGCTCGAGTTTCCAATTGGTGCGGTCGGAAAACATCCGGTTCGAAAGACGCCTTACTGACTCGCCGCGGCGGGGTGCTTGTGGCTCAGCTTGCGATGGACATCGGGCCAGAATTCTTTCACCACGATGGTAAGCGTGTCATAGCCGACCTGGCTTCCCCAGACGCTCAGAGTGTTCGGCAAAGTGCGGTCCGACGCATTGTGTACGTAGGTCAACATATTCGTCGCCGGATCGTAACGGGTCGTAATGAAGGCGCGAGGATGATACGTGTTGGTGGAAATTGCCGCCGACAACGCGCTGCCAACGATCTCGGAATAGTTGAATTGGGAGCGGCCCGAGTCGGATCGGGTCACAAAGATTCTGCTGACTGCATATTCGGTCCGGCGCGCGACTCCGCCATTCTCGGACTGAAAAAATCGCGGGTCCTGATGCAGAAGAGAGGGGAATACCGCGCCGGTCATGAAGTTCTCGATCGTACCGTCGCCAAAGGCCGCCCCATAGCGCTTGGCATAACCTTCCGCGCCCTGGCCATATCCGGGCTCGCTGTTTTCCGCCTGGCTTAGACCTGACAAGAACCCGTACCACACGAATTGAATCTTATCGAACGCACCCCGGGCGACGGCCTTGAACTTTTGTTGCGAGGTGAGCGGCGGCACATGGCCGGCGTTTTCAAGGGTCAGGAAATTCGGCAGAGCAAAGAAAAGCCGGTCGTTGGAAGTCCCCCCCGTTGAGGTGCCCCCGTTCTTTCCCTGGGCAGGCGGATTTTGCGCGGCTTTATCTTTGTCGCCTTGTCCGGAATCTTTATCTGTTTCTTTGTTCGTGGTCGAAGCCTGACCGGCCGGAGTCGCGGGTGCAGCCGGTGTGGCGGGATTAGCGGGCGACGAAGACTGCTGCGCCGTGCATGGAAAAGAAAGACAACCTAGACAAATTAAGGCCGCGAGCGGCAGCGCGAGAAACTTTATCGGCAAGCATTTCTCCCTCAAAACAGAACTAAAACCACGGCGATAACGCGTACGCTAATTCTAACAGCCAGAGCGCCATCCTTCCGCAAAGGCCCTTGGTAGTCTCCTGCTTTCGAGAGCAAAAGCTTTTAACCGCCAAGGCCGCGAAGGACTCGCGAAGGCTGCGAAGAAAAGCACAATTTCCGGCGGCGCTTCCACCTCCGGCTCGACGCTCGACCAGACCGTCCTGGGAGCCGCTGCCACCGAGAGCCAGCAGTGGCTGCTGCGGCCCGCGTTCTTCCGCGGCGTTGACAATGCCCTCCTCGAAAAACAGGAGGCCGACCGGCTCGCGGCCAACCTTCCCTGGTGGCAGGATGCGGGCCAGACCGCCGATGTCCTCGCCATGCTCAAGAATCACGGCGTCAACATGATTCGCATCCGGCCCACTTCCACGCCGCCTTACCAGACCTTCACCCTCAACGGCAAAAGCGCCATCCCCGCCACCTGTTCCGGCAATGGCTGCTATGCTGAAACCGATCCCGCCGACCTCAATCTCGCCTTGCGCGCCAAGCAGCTCGGAATGTCGGTCGAGCTCACCCTCTTCTACGATGGCGCTTCTTCTCAGGCCGTTCCGGGCGCATGGTCGACTGACAATCTCAGCCAGCTTGAGACCGCCGTCTACAGCTACGTCAAGTCCGAGGTCGAGTCCTACCGCACCGCCGGCGCCATGCCCGACCTGGTCTCCATCGGCAACGAAGTTGACACTGGCTTCCTCGGCTCACTCGCCTCGCCCGGAACCAGCTTTGCCGCCTTCGCCGCCGTCCAGCAGCAGGCCATGCAGGCCGTCCTCGATGCTTCGTCCGATACCACCCTCGGACCCGCCATCCCGCCTCCGCTGCGCTGCATCCATTCACCCCCGCGTGGAACCTCACCAGCTTCTTCACTGAAGCCCAATCCAACTCCATCCCCTTCGACGCCATCTGCCAGAGCTATTACCCGTTCTTCCACGGCCCGCTCACCGCTGCCCAGGCTTCCGCTTCCAATCCTTCCAATCAGCCCGTCGAGCAGACCGTGCTCACTACTGCCGCCAACTCCATCGGCGTTCCCATCTTTCTCATCGAGGTCGGCGAGCACTACGAGGACGGTTTCGATTCCAACGATCCCTGGTATCCGGCCACTGTCGCCGGCCAGCGCCAGTTCCTCATCGATGTCAATGGCGTTCTCAAAAACCTGCCCAACCATCTCGGCATGGGCATGGAGTATTGGGATGCGGAGGGAGTCAACACCACCAGCGTGGGCGGCGGATTCACCAATGGCGACGGCCGCCCTGACAGCACCTTCGTCTGGAACGGCCTCACCCTCTTCGATAACGCCGATACCACCGGAACTTCTTTATCCACCGCTCAGAATTACTCCGCCATCCTCGCCGGCGCTGACGCCCTCGGCGGCAAACTCGATTCGTCGCTCGCGTACATGCTCGTCAACGTCGCCAGCGGGCAGGTTCTCGGCACTGCTGGCTCCGCCGGCTCTTCCGGCACACCTCTCGGAACCGCATCCACTGACGGCGGAGCCAGCCTCCCCCAGCAGTGGTCCATCTCGAGCAACGGCGACGGCTATCTCGAGATCGCCAACCTCAACGTCAGCGCCGGTGCAACCGCGCAGGTGCTCGACAACTCCGGCGCAACCAACTCGGGCAGCGCCGTGGTGCTCAACTCCGCTTCATCGGGCGACGCGGCCCAGGAGTGGAATCTCGTAACCGCCGGCAGCGGCAACTACACCATCGTCAACAAATCCAGCGGACTGGTTCTGGCCGCCACCAGCTCCGGCGTCATTCAGCAGCAATCTCCCTCCAGCACCGCACTCGATTGGATCGTGCCCGTAAACAGCACGCAGTTGTGGCAGGTGGTTCCCGTCCATATTACTGAAGCTGAATCGTCGCCGCCGCCCACGCCCACTTACTCCTTCAGCGCCAGCCAGAGCAGCGTCACGCTCGCCACCGGCGCCAACACCAGCGTATCGCTCACCGCCACGCCCAGCGGCGGCTATCAGGGCACGGTCTCTCTCAGTTGCAGCTCCACGCTCGCCGGCGTCACCTGCAGCTTCAGTCCCGCCAGCCTTACGCTCGATGGCTCCAACACCGCGGCCACCGGTTCAGTCACCATCACGGCGCCGTCCTCCATTGCTGCGCTGCGTCCGCTGCCCAGCCGGCGCAATCGCGGCTCCGCTTACGCAGTCCTCTGTTGGCCGCCCGCCGGAATCCTTCTTATGCTCACCGGCGCATCCCGTGGACGGCTGCTTCGCCGCGCCCGCCTGCAGCAATTCTTCATTCTGCTCGTCCTGCTTGCCGTGACGGCCGGCTTCATTGCGTGTGGAGGTGGTGGCTCAGGTGGCGGCCCCACTCCGCCTCAAACTGAAACTGGAACACTCACCATCACCGCCGCGGGATCAACGGGCAACATTTCGCAAACCGCCCAGATCTCTGTAACCGTCAACTGAGACTACTGGCTTGCGCTCGTCCGCAATCCTACTTCCGGCGGATTCATTTTGGGTTTGAACTCGCTATGATCCGCCTCATCCATTCTTGCAATGGATTCTTTTTAAAAGAGGATGATCGTGGCTTTATCTAATTCATCGCTGAAATCGGTTGCTTCCATCAACGTTTCCAGCCCCGGCACAGGGCCCACAACCTCGATTCTCATCCGCGTCGTCCTCGCCATGGCATCAGAGCTCGACCGCATGGCCTGGAGCATCGTCATCGACAATCAGGAGGACATGGACCTGCTCTCTGCGCCCGCCTCCAGCCAGCGGCTGCTCGACGTCCTCAAATTGCCTGCTCTCGATGTGGTTATCATCGATGAGGATATGCTCAATCAGTGCAGTCGCCAGGTCCTGCTTGCCTGCGCCGATCTGCCGCGCTCGTCGCATTTCATTCTAGTGGCCATGCACCAGCCGGACCTCTCCATTGAGTCTTCGCGATTCCCCTTCATACAAACGCGCCTCTTGAAGGGCGTGTCCGCCTCCGATCTCCTCAGTACCATCCGCGCAAGTGCAAAGGACGCGGCGCGCCTCCCCATCACCCCCTGAAGCGCTTCTCCGTCGGATGGCCCCCGCGTCGTGCCAGTTTGGCGCTCCCGATCTCGTCCGAAGTCGTGAGCGTAAAGCCGGATGAAATCATATTCATGCAACTTTAAACCAATAACTCATGCAAAACATTCGGCGAACGGAACGAGATTTTCAAAATGCGAAAAACGCAGAATGCGGAATCGTGGAGTCACCAATCCCCAGCGAGGCCTTTCCGCTTTGTTTTCAACCAATGAGCTGCAAATGCCGCAGCACCGGAGGAGTTCCGCGTAAAGCCTACATGAGCAGCGATAGGGCTCGGCTCCGAATACAGCCCTCGGATCGAATGAAGCATCTATAGGTTTCGTACTGATCTTAAAGATCTCTATAAGCAGCAAGACGGGCCGTGAACAGCGAAGAATTTTTGCTTTCCGGGTTAAGCCCTCGGCGCGGTCGTATCTATTTCAGAAACTCTCACCAGATTTCTTGGAATCTGCCTTGGAAGCCGGAGCTTCTCCGAGCTCTACGGTGCGTGGTACGCGTGCGCTTGGTTGCTCTGCATATTTGGAGGCTCAAGTATGATTCGCGCAAACGATTCTAAACATCAGACCTGCGAACCGAACACCGATTGGCTCGCTGTCTTGAAGTGGGTGCTGGTGTTCACGTTGGCAGTCGTGGCTTTTAAACTTCATGCCCAGCAAAACACCGGGCTCACGGGCACGGTGACCGATCCGTCGGGTGCGGCCATTGCAGGCGCAAAGGTCACGTTTACGAACGAGGCGACCGGAATCAGGGCGGAGTTTGCTACCTCGTCGGTCGGCGTGTATGCTGCCGCCCTGCGGCCGGGACCTATGACATTACTGTCGAGGCGACGGGATTCCAGAAGTTGTCGCCACTCACGTGGCGGTCGAAATCGGCGCCACGCCCACCTTCAATATCAAGCTTAGTCTCGGTGCGAGCACCCAGACAGTGCACGTGTCCTCCGAAGGGGCGCTTGAACTGGACACCACCAACCCGCAGCTTGACTCCATGCTGCCGACGGCTGAAGTCACCGACCTGCCCCTCGAAATCAACGGCTATATGCGCCAGATCACCAGCTTTGCCACGCTGGCGCCGGGCGTGAGGAACGGTCAATACGGCACCGTGGCTGTGGAAGGCGGCGCCACGGCCAGATCAACTCGGCCGGCAATTATTACAACGGCCTGCAGATTGATACGGCGTCCGACGTCAACTCGGATCCGCCGTACGAGATGGTGGACCAGTTCCGCGTCATCCGTAATCTGTTTTCGGCTCGATACGGCATGGTACAGGGCGCGGTCGATTACGGCATGCGTGAAGGCACCAACAAGCTGCACGGCGATGGCTTTCTGATCGACCGCAACAGCGCTTTGACTCGGATGGTTTTTTCCCCAGCTTACAACGCGCCGGGCAAGCCGATTCCGCCGGCAAGATATCGAATCCGACTGGGGCGGCCACCGTCGGCGGTCCCGTGGTTCTGCCCAAGCTCTACAACGGCCACAACCGGAGCTTCTTCCTCTTCAGCGTCGACATTTACAGTTGGAATCAGGGCTCAGACGGCTACGGCTCGGTTCCAACGGCGGCCGAGAAGTCGGCGGCGACTTCACCAACTTTGTCAATTCCAATGGCGCGCTGATTCCGATTTACGATCCGCAAACGGGCAGCAGTTCATGGGTTGCGGCGGCAATCAGCCCAACGTGATTTGTCCCAACCGCATCGACCCGCTGTCTGAAGACGCTTCTGCAATATATTCCCGCTCCAAACGCGACGGGAACCAATTACGGCCTGCAGAACAACGAGGCCCGGCGATCAAATCCGTCCGTACCAGAACCGGGCCTGGGGTATCACGCTGAGTCACCAGATCTCGCAGAACCAGAACATCTCCTTTACCTGGTGGCGCAACCACTATTACCAGCCGCAGGAGGAGGGTACCGCCCCGATTGTGCCCGCAACAACCCCCTAGTGGTGGAGCAGTCTGACCTGACAACGCCAACGTCTGGTTAGCGAATTATTCCAGACCGTGTCGCCCACCTTGTGGTGACGGCCGGTTTGTCGGCGCAGGACAAGTTGCAGAACTACCGAGACAACATCGACGTGACCTTCGGTGGCATACTAGCGGCACCACCATGCCGTACATCAGCTTCAACGGCCAGGAAGCGCCCACGGGTTTTGGCAACAGCAATAGCGATCTCGTCCAGTATTACGTGAATAACATTGGCTGGAACCTGTTCAACAACTGGATGTGGAACAAGGGGCGCCACACATTAAACTTCGGCGGCGAGTTCCACCATTACTACGCGAACACCTCAGCAATTACAGCAGCGGCCACTTCAGCTTCAGCCATGCTGAGACGTCGTTCCCGATACCACCAATCCGAATTTCTCGCAATGGGGCAGCGGCTTTGCCAGTTTCCTGCTTGGGCTGCCCGATTCCGCCACTCGCACGGCAGCAACCAAAACGGCGTTCAACACAGAGGCGTTCGCCGCATACTTTCAGGACGACATCAAGATTACAAAAAAGCTGACGTTGAACGCCGGTCTGCGCTGGGACCTGATGTTGCCCTACACCATGGCCCAGAATAACAACGTATTCCTGGCCGCCGCTACTCCGAATCCCATGGCCGGCAACCTGCCCGGCGCGGCCACCGAATATGGCAACTGCCCGGGCTGCGCGGGTTATAACCGGATTGCCATTCACGGCCGGAACTTTGGTCCGCGCGTAGGCTTCGCCTACAACCTCGACAAGAACACAGTAGTTCAGGCCGGATATACCATTACCTTCCTGGGTTACAACAATGCTTACGGGCAGGGTGAAGGCGAGAACGGCCCCATCAACATGGCCGGACTGCTGGGGGGCAGCTATACGGTGACTCAACTGGCGGCTACACGTCCGCATACGGCCAATGGTCCAACCCCGCCACGGGCGCCGTAAATCCGATTCCCAACGTGACTCCCACTCCCTTTAACCCGGGACTGGGTGTTGCCCAGAATATTTACTATCTCGACTACGCTCATAACGGCGAGGCTCCCATGCTGCAAATGTGGAGTTTGAGCGTTCAGCGTCAGATTCCCTGGCATACGATGCTGACATTTGACTATACCGGGAACCGAGTTACGCACCTGTCGGGCTACAACATCAACCCCATCGAACAGCCGGACCCGTCGGTGTTGGCGTACGGATCGCTGCTTACCGACAATATCAACTCCTCGGCAGCCGCAGCGGCTGGCTTTACTGCTCCATTTCCGAGCTTTGCCACGCAGTTCGGCGGCGGCGCCACGGTCTACCAGACGCTGAAGCCCTATCCGCAATACTCCACCGTATCGCGGGCCTACGACCAGTCGGCGACCACGTACTTCAGCGCATTCCAGGTGCAGGCCGATAAACACCTCACCAACAATCTCAACTTCCTGGCCAATATTGAGCTGCCCAGGCTGTACGACAACATGAACACGGCGGAGAACAAATATAACCCAGCGGCGGAGTGGGCTTTGGACAGCACCGGCTCGTTTGAAAGCAAGTTTGCCGGTACTCTATGAGCTTCCGTTTGGACCGGGCCAGCACTGGTTGAATACCGGCCGGACCGGCAACCTGGTTGGCGGTTGGGAGATCGCTGCCATTCTCACTTACAACAACTCCCAACCACTGGCGATCACGCAGAGCGGTGAGAGCTTTATCAACGGCCTCAACCGGCCTAACCTCAATCCCTATGTCACATGTGGTCGGGCCATTACGGCACGATTCCGAATTTCTTTGAAGGCAAGCTGGCGACCGCTCCGCTGCTGTTCAGCACCAACGCCTGGACCAATACCGGCAGCCAGTATGTGCTGGGCAACGCCAAGCGCGCCTACAGCTCCAGTGCGCGGTCCGTGGTATCCGGTCGAGGACCTGAGCGCCAAGAAGGTGTTCCATTTCACCGAGGGCCTATCGCTGACGTTGCGCATGGATTACTTCAACGCGTTTAACCGCACCCAGGCGCCGTTCCCGACTACCAACATCAACGCCTCGAACTTCGGTCAGGTGACCACCAAGTTCTCTGGTGGCAATCGCGAAGGACAGGCCGAGGCCACCTTCAACAACACGAACTGAACCAGTAGATGCAAA
>CAVWJE010000015.1:0-100922 GCA_963755225.1 uncultured Acidobacteriota bacterium | reverse complement strand
GATCTTCATGCCGGTCATCGTGGACACCGCCTGCAGGTAGCTGAGCCCGTCGGTGGCGAAGATCTTGGCCAGGAAATAAATGTTGCCGCCCTGGTCGAGCATGGCGTTGTAATCCCGGTCGAGCACGGCCTGCTTCTGGCCCTCGGTCATCGGCCACTCGTGCAGGTAGGCGCGCTCGTCGGCCTTGAACCGCTCCCGGTTCTCCGGCTTCATCAGGCTCATGCAGAACTCGTTCAGGTTGAAGCCCTGTTTGGCCCGCTGCGCGGTGAACACGCGGGTGCCAGGGATGTCGTCGAACTCTGAGGTGTAATCGGTCGCCATCAGGCCTCCTCCCAATACAGCCGCATGGGGTTGCCGACCAGCAGCCGGTGCTGCAGGTCATCGGTGCGGGCGATGCGCGGGATCACGTCGACGAGCGCGCCGTCGTCGGGCATGTGGGTCTTCATGTTCGGGTGTGGCCAGTTCGGCGCCCCACAGCACCCTGGTCCGGGAACGTCTCGACCAGGCGGCGCGCGAACGGGGCCACGTCGGCGTATTCCGGGTCCGGGAGACCGACAGCCGTTCCGGCCCGCTCACCTTGGACCAGACGTTCTCGTTCTCGGTCAGCAGCCGCAGGAACTGGGCGAACTCCGGGCCGTCCACCGGCTGTGTCACGTCCGGCCTGCCCATATGGTCCACAATCACGGGCGTGGGCAGGCTGGTGAACAGGTTCCAGTGGGCCTCGGCGAGGTCCGCGGCCTCGAAGTAGACGACGATGTGCCAGCCGAACTCGGCCACGAGGTCGACCAGGCCCCGGTAGTAGTCGTCCGGCTTGGGGTCGGCGAGCCGCCGGACGAAGTTGAACCGGACGCCGCGCACGCCGGCCGCGTGCAGATCGGTGCCCGAGCGACGGCCCGACCGTGCGCTCTTCGAGATACTTAATTCCCGCCGGGAGCGCGCCCGAGCGCAGGATCATCGACAAATCTTTGGCTTGCTGCTGGCTCATGCTGCCGCCGCTGATCTCGCCAGTGTCGCGAATCGCTTCTTTAATATTCGCCACTTCCTGCACTTTGTTGTCGAGCACCACGCCCAGGCTCTCGCCCACGTGCGCGGACGTGAAGCTAAAGAACCGCTGCCCGCCCTCACCGGTCAAGGTAAAGCGTACATTCGGCTGTCCATTCTGGTCGGTGCCGGGTTGCGCATCGCGCAAATCTTTTCCGCGAACCGCCGACACGCGCGACACCAAATACCAGGATTGATCGCCCGCGCCCGCTCCCGGCGCGCCGTGTCCCGGCATGAGAATCGCATCCGGCGGCAAGACTCCGCCCTTCTCCTGCAATGCTGCCTGTTCGCTTGCATAAGGTCCGCCCAGCACCTGCTTGATTTCAAGCATGGCGGTGGACTGCATGATGTCTTTCACGCGCCCCGGATCGTCCACACCCGGCAACTGCACCAGAATCTGATACTGGCCAAGCCCGTGCTCTTGAATGGTCGGTTCGCTCACGCCCAGCGAATCGATTCGGTTGCGGATGGTCTCAATCGCCTGGGTCACCGCTTTGTTCTTCAAATCACTGAGCATCTGCGGCTTCATGGTGAGAGTCCACACATTGTCCGCGCCGCGAACTGAGGTCGTACTCGGGCAGCGCTCCTGAAACGATGTCGAGCAAATCTTTGCGCCCATCCGGCGAAACGGCCTTCAGCACAACTTTGTCGGGAGTGTTGGCCGGATCGGGCTTGGAGATTTCCGCAAAATCAATCTTGCGTTTGTTGAGTTGCTCTTTGAGGATTTCGACCGCGTTATCGGAATCGACATTTACCGCGTCATTCACCTGCACTTGTAAGATCAAGTGCGTTCCGCCGCGCAGATCGAGCCCCAGATGGATGCGGCTGGACATGCTCTCGAGCAAACCATGGCCGGAAAAACTCTTCGGAATGCCGAAAATTCCGAACAGGAAGACGATCAGGATGCCGAGGATAAGCAACAATTTCCAGAGAAGATTCTTGTTCATATGAAAACAGTGTCCAAAAAATTTAAGTTAAGACTCAGCTACTTGTTTTTCGCTTCTTCCTCCGGCGTGGTCACCTGTGTCACCGAAGCCTTGGTCACTTCCATCACCAGGTTGTTGGGAGGAACGCGCAGATGGATCGAATCGTCTTTCAGCGCCATGATCGTGCCCCGCAAGCCGCCGCTGGTGGTCACCTTATCGCCCGTCTTCAGCGAGTCGAGCATGGCCGTCCATTTCTTCTGGCGGCGCTGCTGCGGAAGAATCAGCAGGAAATAGAAGATGCCAAAGATAAAGATGAGCGGGGCAACGCCCAGCCATCCCATTCCGCCACCTGCCTGCATCGCTAAGAAGAATTGCATATTCATAGTGTATGTTCGCCGGCCAACTTCCTGACTTCGCTCCAATCGGCGAACCTGCGCCTACACCCACCAGCGCCACGGCCCTGTCATTTCACGACGGGAGTTCTGCTCGATTCCGGCCGGATCAACTACCTTTCAGGCTTGAATCCGGGGAGCCTTTCCAGAGAGGTCAACGGTTTCGGTCGAGACCAGACACTAGAAAGAAAACGGGACTCTTCCCCAAGTGGAATAGAATGACGCACCCGCCGCATAGTGTCAAGGTAGAAACTCAGGTTGTGGATGAGTATTTAAGACCTGCGCCAGCACTTCATTGGAAGCATAAAGATGCCGCAAATATGCCCGGGAATAGCGCTGGCATACCCGGCAGCCGCAATTGGGGTCGAGCGGGCCGGGATCCTGGGCATAGCGCGCCTGCTTGATGGAGATTTTTCCCTCCGAGGTGAATAGCAGCCCATGGCGCGCGGCGCGCGTGGGCAGAACGCAATCCATCATATCGACGCCGAGCCTGGCGTATTCGACGATTTCCTCGGGCGTGCCCACGCCCATCACATAGCGCGGCTTGTCCTGCGGGAAGATGTTCGAGCGTGGCTTCGACGACTTCGCGGGTCGCTCGCGCGGCTCGCCCACGCTAAGGCCGCCGATGGCGTAGCCGGGAAAGCCGATTTCGATCGTCCGCTCGGCGGATTCTTTTCGGAGTGCGAGGTCCATGCCGCCCTGCACGATGCCGAAAAGAGATTGAGTCAAGCTGGTCTGTAGGGACAGCCGCCCCCGGTGCCGGTCGAGCGAAGCTCGATGTTTCGCCGCAGTGCCGAATCAGCGCAGTGGCCCTTTCGAGACACCGGGGGCGGCTGTCCCTACATGATTCTCTGTTCCATCCTGTCGTGCTCATCCCTTTTCTGTCGTTCCGATCTCATTGTCATTCCGAGCGAAGCGGGACCTGATTTGCTGATGTCCAGGGCACTTCATGCTTGTGCTCTTCGAAATACTTCTTGCTCCGCTCCGCCCAGCGCAGCGTCAACTCCATCGAAGCCTTCGTGCGGGCGCGATCGGCGGGATACTCCGTACACTCGTCAAACGCCATGATGATGTCCGCGCCGAGCCCAATCTGCGCTTGCATGGCGCTTTCCGGGCTGAAGAAATGCGAAGAGCCGTCCAGATGCGAGCGAAACGTAACGCCTTCTTCGGTGACCTTTCGCAGATCGTTAAGGCTGAAGACCTGGAAGCCGCCAGAATCGGTGAGGATCGCGCGCGGCCACGACATGAAGCCGTGCAGTCCGCCGAAATTGCGGACGGTTTCGACTCCGGGCCGCAGATAGAGGTGATAGGTATTGCCGAGAAGAATCTGCACGCCCAGCTCTTCGAGCATATCCTGCGGAACGCTTTTAACCGTCGCTACCGTGCCGACGGGCATGAACACAGGAGTTTCGATCTCGCCGTGGGAGTGAGTCAGCCGCGCGGCACGAGACTTTCCCGCCCGCGCCTCAATGCGAAATCAAGAGACATTGATTGGCGATTGTAACAACCAACTGGATTGCGCCTCGGATTAGCTCACGGACAGCAAGTGCACGAGTTCTCCGCTTACTGCGCCGCCTTCCACGATGAGTTTGCCGACGCTCACCGGCAGCTTGAATCGCCTCGGCCCCGCGCTGCCGGGATTGAAATACAGCACCCCGTTGCGCGTTTCTTGCTTAGGAGCATGGGTATGGCCGCTGACGACTACAGCGAAGCCGGCGGTCTGAGGCTTGAGATCCAATTGCGCCAGATCGTGCAAGGTATAGATGGAGACGCCGCCGACCTCGAACACTTCCGTCTCCGGCAACTTGCGTGACCATTCCTCTTTGTCGATGTTGCCGCGAACGGCGGTGACAGGAGCGATTGCGGAAAGCTTATCCAGGATTTCCGCGGAACCGATATCTCCCGCATGAATGATGAAGTCGGAGCCGCGCAGGGCTTCGACCGCCTCGGGACGGAGAAGGCCGTGGGTGTCGGAAATGACGCCGATTCAGAATGGGCGATTTCCGGTTCAGTTTTTAGCTTCCGCTTTGGTTTGACTGGAGTTCAAAGCCTCGCGCAAACTTCGCACGTTTTCTTCGAGCACTTCGTAGCGCTGGTATTCGCGACCGGGATCCGTTCCGAGCGAGATTCGCGGCGGGAACCGAGGCGGCGCGACGGGCGTTCTCAATCCCACATGAATTTCCCTTACTCCCGTTTGCTGGATGATGCTGGCGGCATTTTTGTCCGTGATGCCACCGCAAGCCATGATGAGCACACGGCCGCGCGATACTTTCACCAACTGGGAAATCAATGAAGCGCCCTGAGAGGCCTTCCGCTCTCTGCCTGACGTGAGGATGCGCTCGGCGCCGGTCGAGCAAACATCTTCGAGGGCGCGCGAAAGATCCGAGGACACGTCGAAAGCACGATGAAACGTGACTTTCAGTGGGCGCGCCAGGTCTGCCAATTCGCGGTTGCGGTCTGTGTCTACCCTGCCATCGGCGTGCAGCAGGCCAAAGACGACGCCATTTGCGCCGAGATTCTTGGCGACGACGATATCGCGCCGCATGATTTCGAGTTCGTCCGTCGAATAAAAGAAGTCGCCGCCGCGCGGACGAATCATTACATGGAGCGGGATCGATATTTTCGACCGCACCAGTTCGATGAGTCCTGCGCTGGGAGTGATGCCGCCCGCAGCGAGATCGCTGCATAACTCGATGCGCGTTGCCCCGCCGCGCTGGGCCGCCAGGGCCGAGGCGACGGAATCGACGCAGACTTCGATTGCAACGTCACGGATTGCAACTTCATCGGTCATGGGGTAGTGCAATTTAACTATTACAGTGTCATCCTGAGCGTAGCCGCAGTTCAGGCGCAGCGAAGGATTCTCCAGTTCGACCGACCTAAGGCGTGAGCCAAACTGCGCCACTACCGGCCATTGTTATGAGGGTAGCGTCACGAGCGGGCATCACGGAAGCTTTATCGGATCGCCTTCATCTTCTCGACAAACTTTTTTTGCTGACGACTGCGCGGGCCACCGTGCCGCGGCCGATTTCCTGCGCATCGTCGCGCGCCGTGACGCGCAACGTATAGAAACGTCCGTCGAAGGATTCGAGCACTGCCTCGGCTTTTATCTGCGCGCCAATTCCGCTGGCGGCGCGATGCTCGATGTTGATCGCAGTTCCCACAGTTATCTCGTCACCTTCGCAGTAGGGCTGAAGCGCGTGAAAGGCAGCCGTCTCCATTAATCGAATCATATCGGGCGTGGAATAAACCGGCGGCAACTCGGCATGATAAGCGGTCAGCGTGTGTTTGAACTCGACTGTTTCTTGCGCTTCGCCTCGGACGCCGATTGGAATATCTTTGGCCATGTGTTCCTTGTCGTCGAAAAAAAAGCCAATGATCCCGCTAAGGGGAATCATCGGCCCGATTTTATATGCCAAAGAGCAGAATCACGCCGCGTAGGTGCGCCGTGCCGCTTCTATTCCATCCAAAGCCTGCCAGAGAAGCTTGGCTGTGCTTTCAGCCGTCTGCAATGCCGCTTGCGCAGCCTCTGGATTCGCCTCCAGCCGCTTCTCCAACTGTTTGTACCAGACGTTCGAGTGATAAATATCCGCCGTGGCGTGCAGCGAAAAATAACCGCACGTTTTATTGTCCGCGCCATACATCTCGCGCAAGCCGCGCTCTTTTTCTTTGGCTACGCGCGGCACCTGCGATTCGTAGGCGTAGAACGCCGCCAAAGCTTCCTCGGGCGTTCCTTCACTGGCTACTGCGTGGAAGTGGCGGATTAGCGCGCGCACTTCGGCTACCGGTTGGTGCCAATGCATATCGCGCTGCGCTCCCATGCCTTCGGCAAAATCCAGCCACAACTCCGAATGCGGTACGGAATCCTTTCCAGTCGCGTCCTCGGTACCTTTCTCATCACACATGTTGGCCAGCACGGCGCGGCGTAGTTCGCCTTCTTCCAGCCGCAACGCAAGCTCGGCCAGGTAGCTGGGAAACGCCTCAACATGGTGGTAGTAGTTGCGGGCGTACTCGCGCAAATCGTCGCGCGTGAGATCGCCTGCTGCCCACGCCTTGTAGAAAGGATGGCACAGCAAATCGTATTTGTTGATCGACGCTTCCATTTGCTCGAAAAACTCCGCAGTATTCATGATGGCCTCCGGTCGCTTACGCTACGACAATACTATAAGGTCGAGCCCGCAGGTCGGCAAGTGATGGGACCGCCTCTCCAAGTAAGTTGTTAGAATGGACCGCAAGAGCGTTTCCAGTTTTCCAGTTTCTAGTTCCAGTTCAGAAGGCCATTTTTTCCTGTGACCCAGTTTCTTATGGCCCTAGGAATCAGAAATTAAACACTGAAAACTAGAAACCGGAAACTAGAAACTTTTCTTTAATGCCCTTCACCGAACAATTCGACGTAGTGGTGGTCGGCGCCGGTCATGCCGGATGCGAGGCTGCGATGGCTGCCGCGCGCATGGGACTGAAGACCGGACTCTACACGTTGAATGTCGACTTGATCGCGCAAATGTCGTGCAATCCCGCCATCGGCGGCATTGCCAAGGGACATCTCGTCCGCGAGGTCGATGCGCTCGGGGGAATTATGGGCGAGATCACGGATGCGGTCGGCATTCAGTTTCGCCTGCTGAATACGTCGCGTGGCCCAGCCGTATGGTCGCCGCGCGCGCAATGCGACAAGCAAGCCTACCGCCTCAAAATGCGCGAAGTTCTGGAGTCGCAGCCGAATCTTAAGATCAAGCAGGCGGAAGTGGCGGAACTGATTGTGGACAGTTCTCAGTTCTCAGTTCTCAGTTCTCAGACCAATGAGGACGATCTTACTGAGAACCGAGAACTGAGAGCTGAGAACTCGCAGGCCCGCGTTCTCGGAATCAAACTGCGCGACGGTCGCACCGTAGGCGCGCAAGCGGTCATCATCACCACCGGAACTTTTCTCAACGGGCTGATCCACTGTGGCGAGCAGCAGTATCCCGCCGGACGCTCCGGCGAGCCCAACGCGATTCTGCTCGGCGAAGCGCTCAAGAACCTCGGCCTGCGCGGCTGCCGCCTCAAGACTGGAACTCCGCCGCGACTGGATGGGCGCTCCATCGATTGGTCGCGCTTCACCGTGCAGCCAGGAGATGCCGACCCTACGCCTTTCAGTTTTCGCACCAGACGCGTGGCACATCATGAGTCACAGGTTCCTTGCTACATTGCCGCGACCACGCCTGAAACGCATCGCATCATTCGCGAAAACGTCCATCGTTCGCCGATGTATAGCGGACAGATTCAATCCATCGGCCCGCGCTATTGCCCGTCGATTGAAGACAAGATCGTCAAATTTCCCGATAAGGAGACGCACCAGCTTTACCTCGAGCCGGAAGGCCTGAACACGCACGAAATCTACGTCAACGGCCTGAGTACGTCCTTGCCGGTGGAAGTGCAGCTGGCAATTTTGAAGTCGATTCCGGGGCTCGAAAATGCCGAGATGCTGCGTCCCGGCTACGCCATCGAATACGACTCGATCGATCCAACCGAGCTTCAACGCACTCTGGAGACGAAAAAGATTGCGGGACTATTCCTGGCGGGTCAAATCAACGGCACATCGGGATACGAAGAAGCCGCGTGCCAGGGTTTGATGGCCGGAATCAATGCGGCTTTGCAGGTAAAGGCGCAACCGCCGCTGATTCTCGACCGCACCGAAGCCTATACCGCGATCCTCATCGATGATCTGATTTCGAAGGGTACAAATGAACCTTATCGCATGTTCACGTCACGCGCCGAGTTTCGCCTGCACCTTCGCATCGACAACGCGGACCGCCGCCTGACCCCGTACGGGCGCCGCGTGGGATTGATCTCGGACGACGCCTGGAACGATTTTCAGGCGAAGCAGGAACGGCTGCTGAAGGTGAAGAAATTGCTGGAGGAGCAGAAGCTTACCGCGGGAATGTGGGAGATATTGCATGCCTCGCATGCGGAAGATGCCGGCGAGCTGCGCTCGCCCGGACAGCCGTGGGCGGTTGCCCCTACATCGGTGGTGGGTTCGACGTGCGCGCAATATCTGAAGCGGCCCGAAATTAAGATCGAATATCTGTCGCCGATCTTGCGCGAGATCGACCCAGCATTCTTTGAACGAGAAAAAATACCGGCGAATCCGGGCGAATCGGTGGCTGGTTCTCCTTCGGCTGCGCTTTCTTCCGAAATTCGCAACGAACTCAAGTCCGTCGAAACGGAAATCAAGTATGAGGGGTACCTGCTGCAACAGCAGCGCGCGATAGAACGTATGAAGAAATCGGAGCAGCGGACGATCCCGGGATGGTTCGACTATGGCTCGGTCAGCGGCCTCTCGCGCGAGATGCAGGAAAAACTAGCTCACGTGCAGCCGCGCACGCTGGCGCAGGCTTCGCGCATTCCGGGTGTAACGCCGGCAGCGGTTTCTTTGGTGAATGTCTTTATCGAGATTCAAGCGAAGCGGCGCGAGCAGGCGGCGGCAATCTAGCTGCAATATAGAGCGACTGCAATATAGAGCGACTGCAATCGGTAGTACTGCAATCCGTAGTTAAGACGTGTCATCCCGAGCGCAGCGAGGGACCTTGGTGTTTGCATGCAGCGCCACGGCGTCAGCCAAAACCAAGGTCCCTCGCTACGCTCGGGATGACAAAACGAATATTCGGGATGACACAAATATTCGCAATGACAAACGAATATTAATGACATAATCTCCGCTCCTCTCATCCCCGTTTGACTGGCTCCTGCATCCCTCCTAAGATGAATTTCCGGGAAATCCAAGCGTAAAATTTCCAGCCTATGATCGGCCAAACTATTTCGCATTACCGCATCACCGGCCAGCTTGGCAGCGGCGGCATGGGGATCGTTTATGAAGCGCAGGATCTCGATCTGGGCCGCCGGGTCGCTCTGAAATTTCTGCCGCCGCAGCTATCGCGAGATCAAAATGCGCTGGAGCGTTTTCTGTTTGAGGCGCGCACCGCATCGTCGCTGAACCATCCCAACATTTGCACGATTTATGCGGTAGAAAAAGTCACGACGGAAGCCGATGGCGAGCAGACCTTCATCGCCATGGAGCTACTTGAAGGTTCGACGCTTGATCGCCGCCTGGGTCCGGGGCCCATGCCGCTGGATCACTTGCTGGACTGGGCCATTCAACTGGCCGACGCGCTCGATGCCGCCCACGCCAAGGGAATTATTCATCGCGATATCAAGCCGGCGAACATTTTCATAACCCAGCGCGGGCAGGTAAAGATTCTCGATTTCGGCCTCGCCAAACTGGCTCGTCCAGAGATGGCGATGGAGACGATCGGAGCCACGCAGGATTCTCCAGGGCCGTTGCACCTTACCAGCCCTGGGGCGACAGTCGGGACGATCTCTTATATGTCACCCGAGCAGGCCCGCGGCGAGGAACTCGACCCGCGCACGGATTTGTTTTCGCTCGGCGTTGTGATCTATCAAATGGCCACAGGCCAGCTCCCGTTTTCCGGCGCGACTTCGGCGGTGGTTTTTCACGCGATTCTCGAACTCGATCCCATCCCCGCTGCTCATTTGAACTCGACGCTCACGCCAAAGCTTGACGAGACTATTTGCAAGGCTCTGGAAAAAGACCGCGACTTGCGTTATCAATCTGCCGCCGACCTGCGGGGCGATCTGAAGCGGTTGAAGCGCGACACGGACGCCGGCCGGAAAGCAGCCGCCAATAATTCCGGCTCACTTTCAGCGACTGGAGGCGCGCGGGCCAGTCGCTGGATCGTCGGGAATCCGTGCTATTCCCAGTGCCATTCCCGACTCCGCCGAAAGCCGGTCCGTGGCAGAACCGAAATTGCGGACGAAGCCGCTGTTTCGCGCGATAGTGCCCGGCATCGCTCTGGTTTTGGCGGGCATTTTGGCTTACTCGATATTTTTTCGCAGCCACGCTGCGCCGTTCCAAAATATTTCCCTCACTAAAGTTACGGATACCGGCAACGAGGTATTAGCGGCTATTTCTCCCGATGGCCAGTACGTTCTTTGTATGTCGAGAAAAAATGGCCTTGCCAGCCTGTGGCTGAGGAATGTGCCCACAAACAGCAACGTGCAGGTGCAGCCGCCGGCCGACGCTTATTACAACGGCCTGCGCTTTTCCCCGGACGGCAATTATTTTTATTTCGTGCGCAGCGATCCCGGCAATCCGGAGCTGAAATTTTTGTACCGCGCGCCGCTGTTGGGCGGCACGCCTCAAAAACTTATCAGCGACATGGATTCGAACATTACTTTTTCTCCCGACGGCCAGAAGTTCGCCTTCATGCGGTATGACAATCCGGAGAAGGGCAAGTATCAGCTCATTATTCATTCGGTCGAAAGCGGAGACGAAAAAGTCCTGAACACCGGCGGAACCAACGGCGGGCTATACCAGCCCTCGTGGTCTCCCGATGGCAAGATAATTGTTTGCGAAATGCTCGATTTTGCCAGTGGATTGATCCGCTTGATGGCGGTGGATGCGAGCACCGGGCAGGCTCAGGCTTTCTACGGCAGCAACCAGCGCATTGTCGATGAGCCGTCGTGGCTGCCCGATGGCAGTGGCGTGCTGGTGCTGGGCAAGGAGCAAAGCTCGAATTTCGCGCGCACGCAAATTGTCTTCGTTTCCTATCCCAAAGGCGAGTATGTTCCCGTGACTCGCGATACCAACAGCTACTCCGCTCTCAGCGTGGCAAACAGTGGACACGTCCTCGCCACCGTGCAGAACCAATACCGTTGGAATCTCGAGGCAATGCCGGCAACAGGCACAGCGGCGCAGGCCCGCGAAATCGCCAAGGCCGATGGAGAGACTAACTTTACCTGGACCGCCGAAAATCAGTTGATTTCCGATGAGGGCAACGTGCTGAACCTGATCGATCCCGCCTCGGGCAGCAAGTCGGTCATTCCCGGCCAGAACTCGGGCGGCGCGCCGTCGGCCTGCGGACGGACGGATTCAATCGTGTTTGTGAAGTTCGAAAATGGCGCGCAAAATATCTGGCGCGTGGACGGCAGCAATTTTAAGCAGATTACGAATGGCAGGCTCGATGTGAATCCCGTGTGTTCGGCGGACGGCAGGTGGGTGTTTTACATGGAGCAGGCCGGAATAGAAAAATTGGCCAAAGTTCCGATTGATGGCGGCACGCCGCAGGTGATCTCCGAGTCGCCAAGCAGCGGCATTTTTGATGTCTCGCCGGATGGAAAACTCGCAGCATTTCCCATGCTGAACCATGAAGGAGAGCACAAGGAAATGCTGGAGGTGGTGGAAACGGATGCCGGTAAGGTTGCGAAGCTGGTGGCATTCGAGCGCCCGCGCTTTGGCACGCTGCACTTTTCTCGAGATGGGAAAGGCGTAGTCTATCCAACGCGCGAAAACGGCGTCGATAACCTGTGGCTACAGCCGCTGGATGGATCCAAGGGCAGGCGAATTACGGACTTCACTTCCGAGCGCATCTTCGACTTCCACTGGTCGTTCGACGGAAAACAGTTGGCGCTGGTGCGCGGACATACGGACGCGGATGTGGTGCTGATTCGAGACGTGAAGAAATGAAGAAATGAGTAATTGGGTAATTGAAAATCAGCGGCAGTCTGTGAATTCAATTCGCCGATTACTAAATTTCTCAATTACTAAATCCGAGATGTCACAATCAAAAAGCGGCCAGCCTCGGCCGCCTTTTTTCGAATTGTTAGCTGCGAAGTGGTTTATGCACCCTTCACGTTCTCGGCCTGCCAGCCCTTGGGGCCTTTGACCACGTCGAACTGCACCTGCTGACCCTCCTGGAGGCTGCGGAATCCGCTCGCCTGAATGGCCGAGAAGTGCACAAATACGTCCTCGCCGTTCTGGCGGCTGATAAAACCATAGCCTTTGGCGTCGTTAAACCACTTCACTGTTCCTGTTTCCATGGTGTTGCTTTGTTCCTTTGTGTTGATGTAGCGCTGAAACTTTGGATGGCTTCTTCGGCAGGCAGGTCACGCGCTGGGTTAAGCGGAGAAACTGGGTACTGCGAAAAAACTCTAAAGTCAAACGCAGCCAAATTGTAAGAGAATTGCCCCGCAATTGCCACGATAATTTTATAATCTGGTACTTAAGTTACTGTGTCTCATGGGGTTGCGGCCAGCCTCGCCGCCGCGATGAGGACTACGCGATTTGCCAAGATAACGCGCAAAGATACATCATCATAGAATGAAATAGAACATGAGGAAGCACACGCACCTGCATTGGTTCTTGATTTTGATTGCGCTGGCCACTCCGGCGTTTGCGGGCATTGTGGAAGACGTCCGAACGGATTTGGCGCAAAATAACTTTACCGCCGCCGACTCGCAACTAAGAGCGTATCGCGCGCAAAGCGGAATAACTCCGGAATACATCGAGGCCTATTCCTGGATGGCCCGCGCCGCTTTAGCCACGCACAATTACGATCAAGCCGTGGCCTATGCCAAGGAGACGCAGGAACTCGCGTTGGCGCAGCTTACGCATCATCCACTCGATTCCGAACCGCACTTGCCGATCGCGCTGGGCGCGGCCATTGAGGTTCAGTCGCAGGTGCTCGCGGCAAAGGGCCAGCGGGCCCAGGCGGAGGCGGTTCTCGAGAAGGCGCTTCGCGTCTATGGCAATACCTCGATCCGGGCGCGGCTTCAGAAAAATTTAAACCTGCTCTCGTTTCAAGGCCGCCCCGCGCCGCAGCTCAAAGGCGAACAATTTCTTGGCTCAAAGCCTCCCACGCTGGCGGAACTGAAAGGCTCGCCCGTGCTGCTGTTTTTCTGGGCGCACTGGTGCGGAGACTGCAAAGCTGAAGCGCCCATCATTACGCAACTGCGTTCGGAATTCGCGGCCAGCGGCTTGACCGTGATTGGCCCCACGCGGCTCTACGGCTACACCGCACAGGTCGAACATGCTTCGCCCAGCGATGAACTCGCCTACATTGATGCCGTCCGTCACCGCTTTTACGGCGGATTGCTGGATATGCCAGTTCCTATCAGCAAGTATGATTTCGATGTATATGGCGCTTCGACTACGCCCACGTTAGTGCTGCTGGATCGCGCCGGCAGGGTCGCGATGTATCATCCCGGGGCGCTGCCTTATGATCAACTGAAGGCGGAGATTGAGAAGGTTGTGGCGAGGTAGGTTGGGAAGGGCGCGACTTAGTCGAGCCGAAAACAATGACCGATATTTAAACTAGCTTTGGCCGGGGCTCAGGGTATTTGATGGCTCGTCTTAGGGCACGGCTTCAGCTGTGCCGTTTGATCCGTTTTAAATAAGGACTCTGCACTCCTCATGACCTTCCCCGAAACTTACAATACCTCCTTCAGTGCTCCCGGTCTTCACATCGTAAATAAATCCCCGCACCGGAATGTGCTTGGGAATCCACGGATGGGTTTTAACGCGTTCCACTTGCTGCCTGACATTCTCCTCGAGATCGTCGAACGCATGAAAATGCGCGGGCGCGCCGAACGGGGTTCCCATCTTGTCGCTTAATTTTTTCTTGAGTTCCTCCTCGCGCACTTTGAGCAATCCGCAATCCGTGTGATTGATAATGATGAACTCCTGCGTGTCGAGCAGATGATGGGAAACGATCAGCGAGCGCAGCGCGTCTTCCGTTGCGATGCCGCCCGCATTGCGGATCATGTGCGCGTCGCCGGGCTTCAATCCCAGGCAGCGTTCGAAAGAATTCTGGAGTCCATGCAGGCGAGCACAGCCAGGCGCCGCCGCGGCTGAACGGCCAAATCGCCAAGCGTAAACTCTTTCACGAATTGCTCGTTGGCTTTTACCAGTTCGTCGGTGACTGACAATCGTTGCCCCTTCTCTTTCGCTTGCTTGAGCTTCGCATGCTCCAGCTTCGTTTGCTTCAGCGCTCCAGTCAATTGTTTTTCCCTCACGTAGATTTTGCCCGCGCTGGTTGTCACCCTAGTTTAACCGCTACAATCGCCCCGTGAACACCGATGACACCATCGTCGCCATAGCCACTCCGCCCGGGCGCGGAGGAATCGGCGTAGTGCGCATCGCCGGACCGAGAGCGCTTGAAATCGCAAAACCGATGCTGCGCCTAAAACACGACCTGGAACCGGGCCGCGCAATTTTCGGCGAACTGATAGAACCCAATACAAAGCCTCTTTCCAGTTTCCAGTTTCCAGTTTCCAGTGAACCGAATGCCGGAAACTGGAAACCAGAAACTGGAAACTCGGGTCGCATCGACGAAGTGGTCGTCACCTACTTCGCCAAACCCCATTCCTACACCACCGACGACATCATCGAAATTTCCGCGCACGGCTCACCCGTGGTCCTCCACCACATCGTCGAACTCTGCGTCGCCGCAGGGTCTCGCCTCGCCGAGCCCGGCGAGTTCACCATGCGCGCGTTCCTCAACGGACGCATCGATCTTACACAGGCCGAAGCCGTCCGCGATCTCATCGATTCGCAAACCCTTTACCAGGCCAAGATAGCGGCCCAGCAGCTCGAAGGCGCGCTCTCGGGGCGATTGCAGCCAGTCAAACAAAAGTTGGTCGGGTTGATTGCCGTGCTCGAAGCCGGAATCGATTTCGCCGAAGACGACGTCTCCGTTCTTCCCGACGCCGTCATTCTCCAGCGCATCGCTGCCGTTCGTGATCCGCTCGAGCAACTCGTTGCCACTTTTTCTTACGGCAAGATTGTCCATGAAGGCTTGACTCTCGCAATCGTTGGCCGCCCGAATGTGGGCAAATCGAGCTTGTTCAACCGCCTCGTGGAGCGCGAGCGTGCCATTGTCACGGCGACTCCCGGCACCACTCGCGATCTAGTCACGGAAACCGTCGCCATTGGCGGCATTCCAGTCCGACTCGTTGATACGGCCGGAATCCGTCAGGCTCTTGATGAGGCCGAATCCATTGGCATCCGCAAATCGAAAGAAGCTTTAGCCGAAGCTGACTTGGTTTTGGTGGTGCTCGACGGATCGCAACCGCGCTCGAAAGAAGACGATGACCTATTGCGTCTGGCGGAAGCACGGGTGTTGCTTGCAGTGGAAAACAAGTGTGACCTTGTGCCCGGAGGCCAGTCTTTAGCGGCTAACCCGTTTGCCCTGCATGCCCGAATCCGCACCTCGGCGGTCACCGGCGAAGGCATTGCCGAACTACGCGCCGCAATTCTGCGCCACATTGCCGGCGACGCTGCGGCGCATCCCGAGGCCGGATTTCTCACCAACGTCCGCCATCAATCTCTGGTGCAGGAATCGCTTGCCGCGCTCGCCGCTGCTGAAGAGGCAGTGGCCGCAAAAGTCCCGCACGAGATGCTGCTACTTGATCTCTACAGCGCTCTTCGTCCCCTCGACGCCATCACCGGCGCCACCACCACCGAAGATATCCTGAACCTGATCTTCAGTACCTTCTGCATCGGAAAATAAATCTGTAAGCATCTCAATGCGCCTCCTCACCGAGGTAACGAACGGGTCGATGACTGCGGCGAAGATGGCAGCGGCGAAGTAGATATGCCCGGAAGAGGTTCCATCCTGCGCCGCAGCATTTAGAATAGACTTCGCATGTTTTCGCGGAGAATATCGATCTGGCTCGGCCCGGCGCTGCTTGGCGCATTGATCGGTAGCGCTGGCGGCCGCCAAAATGCTTCAGCCCAGTCTCCCGCTGGGGCGCAACCGGCGCCCTCTACTCCTGCGCAGAATGTGCTTGCCTTCGACGAATTTGTCGATTCGGCGATCCGCCAGGAACGCCGCGTGACTGTGCTCGTACGCAACTTTAAACCGGTCGTGGAAACCTATCTTCAGGAAGAGCAGCCCGATCCAATCCTCGGTACCACTCCCAAAAGTGACGATTATTTTTTGAGCCGGCTCGACCTCACCGGCAAAGCTCCAGCGACATTGACATTTGCGGATCAAGACCATTTGAAGCCGGGCAAGGGCAGGAAATTGTCGAGGAGCGCGGAACCTTTCGCCGCCGACAGTTTCGCGCAGGAATTGTTTCCCGACCTCGACCACCTCGACCGGCAAAATTACGATTTCGAATTCGTCCGGCGGGAGACTGTTGGGGAGGTGCGTTGCGTCGCCGTCGACGTGCGGCCGCGCGAGAACTCGCAGAATCGCGGCTACGTTGGACGAATCTGGGTGGAGGACCGCGACTTCAACATCGTTCGTTTTACCGGCACGTATACGGCGAAAGAATTCTCCAAACGCGCTTTCCACTTCGACAGTTGGCGGCTAAACACTCTCGGCATCATGTGGATGCCCGCTTACGTTTATACCGAAGAATCAAATCCTCGCGACCCGTCGAGTCACGGCGTCTGGTTCAAAGCGCAAACCCGAATCTGGGGTTACGATATGGCGCATGCGGGCGATCACCGAGAGTACGCCAAGCCGCTCACCGACGCGCCGGAATGGGTTGACCCCAAGCGCCACGAAGCTTCGCAGGACATGAATCCCGCGAACACGCTGGGGCAGACCACCTACACGCCCGAAGACAATATTGTGGAGCGCTTGCAGGTTGGCGGCCTTATGGCTCCCGATGGCGCAGTCAACCAGGTCTTGCAGACTGTGGTTAATAATCTGATGGTAACGAACGATCTCGACATCGCAGGGGTTCGCTGCCGGGTGCTGCTCACCACGCCGTTGGAATCGTTTGTGATGGGGCGAACGATTGTTGTGAGCCGCGGCCTTCTCGACGTATTGCCCGACGAAGCGACGCTTGCCGCCGTGCTGGCACACGAACTCGCCCACATTGTTTTGGGCCACTCCACGGGAGCGGCATATTTATCGGGTCTGACGTTGCCTTTTTCCGATCTGCAAATCTTCAATAACCTGAACTTTCATTTCGATCCCGCGCAGGAAGCGGCTGCCGACAAAAAAGGATTGGAGCTATTCTCGAAGTCGCCATATAAAGACCAACTGGCCGATGCCGGACTTTTTCTGAAGGCTCTTGAATCGAGGTCTCCGCAACTGCCCAATCTGCTGCATGGGCGATTCAGCAACGATTTCGGCAGCAGCCATCTGGTGGGAATGCAGGCGCTCGCCAATTCCGGCAAGCCGCTGCAAATGGACCGCGTGGATCAGATTGCGGCTCTGCCGCTTGGTTCGCGGATTGCCGTCGATCCCTGGTCGGATCGAATCGAGATGCTCAAGAGTAAGCCGGTGCGTCCGGAATCCGCGGCGGAGAAGATGCCCTTCGAAGTGACGGCATTCTATCCTCACCTCAAGCGGTTGGACGCCGCGCCGGAAGCCTCCCACTAAGGCTGTTACCCGGGCGGCAGTAACATTCCCTTTTCCAGATGCCGCGTGACGTGAGCGTAGGAAGCCGCATGCGGGTCGTGCGTGACCATAACTATGGTCTTATGAAAGTCTTCGTTCAGGCGCTTCAATATCTCCAAAACCTCGGTAGCGGAATGGCTGTCGAGGTCGCCCGTGGGTTCATCGGCCAACAACAATGTCGGGTCGCTCACAATGGCGCGGGCGATGGCTACGCGTTGCTCCTGGCCGCCGGAGAGCTGTTTCGGAAGATGGTTGACCCGATCGTCCAGGCCCACCAGTTTCAACGCGGTCATCACATGCTCGCGCCGCTGTTGCTGGTTCAGCCGCGTCAATAGCAGCGGCAGTTCCACATTTTCAAAAGCGGTGAGAACGGGGATGAGATTAAAAGTCTGGAAAACGTAGCCGATGTGCTCGTTGCGCCAGTGCGCCGCCTGCGAATCGCCGAAACGGAAAATATTCTGGTTTTGCACCAGCAATTCGCCGGAAGTGGGCCGGTCAATGGCCGCGATCATGTTGAGCAGCGTGGTCTTTCCCGACCCGGAAGGGCCCATCAGCGCCAGGAATTCGCCGGCCGCAATGTCGATGGAAACGTCGTCGAGCGCCTTCACTTCAAAGGCTTCGCGCTTGAAAATCTTGCTGACGTTGCGCGCCTGCACCACTTTCGTTCCGACCGCGACCTTGTTTTCCGCGACTGTATTCATAGTTAAGATTGCCCCTCGTTATTGCCCCCGGATTTTGATTGAGTCTCCGTCCTTCAAGTCTTGCGGGCCTTTGCTGATTACGCTTTCGCCACCGACTAATCCATCCACCAGGAAACCGTCAGTGCGCTCGCTGATTACGCGAACCTCGCGCATGTGAGCCTTGCCGTTAAAGGCGAGAAATACAACTTTTTTACCCTCGTGGTCGCGAAGCGCCGTTGACGGCACGAAAGCTCCCGCTGGCTGCGTAGCTCCGGCCTTTGGTTCATCCGCCAGAAATTTTACCGTGGCGTTCATCTCAGGCCGCAGATATTCATCGGGATTCAGCACCTGCACTTTCACCTGCACCGTTGCCTTCTGCCGGTTGGCTTCGGGCGAGATCTGCGCGATTTCCCCTTGATATTTGCGATCGGGATACGCGTCCACAGTAACGATGCCTTTTTGTTTTGGACCGAGGCGCGCGAAATCGGACTGCGCAATATCGAGTTCGACCTGAATATCGTTTAAGTCTGCGAGCGATACGACCGATCCCTGAGGGCCGCCGGCGGCCGCGCTGGCGAACTGCGCCGTAATCAGTTCTCCTTTTTCGGCCGTGCGGTCGAGAATGGTGCCCGTTACAGGCGCGCGAATTACCGTGGCGTCGAGCTGAGATTTGGCGTAGTCGAGTTGTCCCTGCGCCTGCGCGACCAATCCCCGTGCGCGGGCGATTTCTTCCGCGCGCGGACCGATCTTCATAAGCTGGAAAGCCTTTTCCAGGGAGTTCACACGTTGCTGGTCGGAATCGAACCTGGCCGTGGCATCGTCCAGCACCTGGCGGGAAACCACGCCAGCGGCCGATAATTCTTTGGTGCGATCCAAAGTCAGCTTGTCGTTGACCAGCGTGGCTTGGGCTTCGTCAAGATTGTGTTGCGCCTGTTGAATTTCTTCCGGACGGGAGCCATGCTCAAGTTCGTCAAGATAAGCCCGGGCATTGTCGAGCGCGCCTTTCGCCTGTTCATACGATGCGCGGAATTCCTGATCTTCGAGCCGTACTAGAACTTGTCCTTCTTTAACCTTGTCGCCTTTTTCCACGCCAATCCACGCGAGGCGGCCGGTAACTTTGGAATTCACATTGATCGTGTGATGGGCCACGATGTAGCCGGTCGCGGAAAGCACTGTCCCGCCCACATCGCTGCCTTGCGCGGAGGCGCGCGTCACTTCGACCTCAGGCACGTCGCGCGAGAGCAGGCGGTAGGCAAGCGCAGACAGGCTGAGGAGGACAACGACTACGATTCCAATCACAATAGAGCGCCGCGCCCAGGCGGGCGGCTCGCCCTCGCCACTGGTGCGCGCGGTGCGATCGATGCGCAGGCTCTGTAAGTCCTCGTGTTTGGCGTCAATCGGCATAAAGTGTTGAAGCGGCATCCGGCGAACGGCTCTCGCCTACCGGCTTTCGGCATCCGGAACACAAAACTATCAGACCCGAAACCGGACGCCGGAAGCCGCTTTTGTGCCCACTCGTTCTTATAAAACTATATTCAGCTTCGCAGTGCCGTCAGAATATTCTGCCGCGCAGCGTGCCATGCGGGCGCGAATCCCCCAATCAATCCCATGATAAGGGCGAAAAGGATGGCGTATCCAGCGACCTGTGGCGTGATGCGCAAGGCAAACACTACTTCGCTAAATGTCACCGCATTCGACGTGCCCGTTTCCATCCCGTTGAATGGCAGCATCAATAAAATTCCCGCGAAGGCTCCCAACAGAGCCAGCATCAGCGATTCCAGCACAAACGACGTGAGAATTGCGGGACGCGAAAAGCCCAGCACGCGCAGGGTCGCGATTTCGCGGCCGCGATAGGCGACCGCGGCGTACATGGTATTCATCGCGGCAAAGCTCGACCCGATGGCCATAATGATCGCGACCACGATGCCAATATATTTGATGGGCGCGCCCGAACTGGTTTGCTTGGCGTAATAATCGGTTTCCAAAACGCCTTCGAGTTTCAGGCGCTGGTCATCGCTGACGCGATTCTTGAGCGCATCGGCCGCGATGGGATCGGTGGCGCGCAAGTATGCGGAAGAATATCCTCCCTGCCGGTCGAAATCCGAGGCCATCTGATTTACGTCGCCCCAAACTTCGGATTCATACGCCGAGCCGCCGGCATCGAAGACGCCGACCACCTTCCACGACCCTTTGCCAAATTCCATTGAGTCGCCAATGTTGGCGTGAGAAAAGCGGTCGCGTATCGATTTGCTGACGACCACTTCGCGCTGCCCGGGCTGGAACCAGCGGCCTTCGATCAGCTTCGCGCTCGGGCGCAGTTCGAGGCCGTCGGGCATCATGCCGCGCACCGTTACGTTTACTTCGCCCGTGCCATCCTTGCGTGGAAGCACGATTACCACCACCCACTCGCCAGAAACCATCGGATCGCCATGACTGTCTTTGGCGATGCCGGGAAGAACTTTTAGCGTGGGAAACAGGGCCGCATCGAAGCCGCCGGACAATTCGGCTTCCGATCCTTTTCTTAACACGAGCACATTATTCGGGTTGCCGCTGGAAACGAATGCCCGCTGCAATCCCGCCAGGAGCGCCATGAGGAAAATTGCCGTCGTCACCGTCAGCGCGATGCCGAGCGCGGTCATGATGGTAAGCCCCTTGCGCAGCTTCAAGTTTCTGACGTTATAACTGATCGGTATCGCCATAAATTATCTCGATCTCTGTAGCGTCGAATGTAGCGCCGGCGTCCTGCCGGCCGTCGCCGCTCCAGTTGCGCAATGTGTTGCCGTTCCAGCCGCTGCCACTCGACTCGCTGCCACTTCGGCCGCCGAGGCGGCGGCGCTACCCAATATGCCGCAGCCCCTCCACGATATTCATGCGTGACGCTTTGTACGCGGGTAAATAGCCGCTGGCAAATCCAACGATTGCCGCGACGAGCAAAGCCATTCCTACCGTTTGCGGAGTCACTTTCATATTCAGCGGGACTCCCAACGCGACGAAGCGCCGCGTTAATCCTCGAATTACCGGGACAGCGGCCAGTACTCCCAGCGCCCCGCCGGCTACCGCCAAAGCCACGGCCTCGCCCACAAACAATGAGAGCAGGCGCTGGCCGGTGAACCCCAAAGTCTTGAGCACCGCTACCTCGCGCGTGCGGCTGCGAACCGACATGGCCATCGTGTTCGCCGAAACCAGAAGAATCGTAAACACGACAGCTCCGCAGATGCCGAGAATAAAAGCCTTCACGTTGCCCAGGGTGGCCACGAAATCGAGTTGAAAAGCCTTTTCGCTCTCTGTTTTGGTCTGCAAAGGCGAGTTGTGAAACATATCGTCGATTTGGGTCGAGACGCGCGCCACATCTTCCGCCGAGGCCAGCTGCGCGCCATACCAGCCGGCCTGCCCCTTGAACCACGGCACCGCTTCTTCGAGATATTTGGCGTTAAAATACAGCGCATTTTGCGGCGGATCGCGATGGTAAATCGCGCGAATCGTCAACTCCGGATTCACCGGGAATATGGTTCCCAGCAGCGTAATTCTCTCGCCGATTTTCCAGCCGTATTTTTCGGCGAGGGTCACGTCCACCAGGGCTCCGGCGCGGTCCCGCTGCCAGGCCAGCAACTGATCTGGGGGCACGATTTTGTCGGACGCGACTTTCAGGTATTCGTCCGGATCGGTGGCCAACTGCGCGAAAAAATTCTCCGGACGATCATCCTTATAACGACCGCCAAACCAGGTGAGGGGCGCGATCGCGACGACGCCGGGAAGGGCGCGAATTTTTTCGCGGTAATAGGCTGGAAGAAAGAACGCCAGCGAAACCCGGTCACGCGTAATCACCCGCTTCGCCGCTTCCGGAGCCACTCCGTCAACGTAGAACGCGCGCCAGATACTGATCATCAGCGTGAGCAACAGCAAAGAAAAACCGATGCTCGCCATGGTCAGCAGGCTGCGACGCTTGTTGCGAAACGTATTGCGAATCACAAAACTGCGCAAGGTCATGGTTCAACCGGGCTCATCCGATGTGGCGCAAGCCATCCACAATATTTATCTTCGAAGCGTGGTAGGAGGGAAAAGCCGAACTCAGCAGGCCCACCAATCCCGCCGTCAGCATGGCGAGAACCCATATGCCCAGCGTTACTTTCATCGGAAAAAAAGAAATGAACTGCGGGGAATGAGTGGCGCCGTAAACCATCAACCAGCCGAACCCAAAGCCTAGAAGGCCCCCGGCCAGAGACAGCGCCACCGATTCGCTCACGAACAAACCAAGTATGCTGTTGCGCGTGAATCCCAGCGTCTTGAGCACAGCCACTTCCCGCGTGCGTTCGCGAATCGACATCGCCATGGTATTCGCCGAGACCAGAAGCGTCGCAAACACCACCGCCGAACAGATCATCAGAATAAACGCCTTCACGTTCCCCATCATTGCCACAAATTCCAGGCCGAAGGCTTTTTCGCTCTCCGCTTTCGTAGGCTGAGGCGAGTTGCGAAACATGTCATCGACAGTAGTCGCTATCCGGCTTACGTCGCCGGGTGACGCCGCGAGAATGCTGAACGTCCCCGCCTGGCCCTTGAAAAACGAAACCGCTTCCTCCACATACTTGGTATTAAAGTAGACCGATTTGTTGTCAGGATAGGAAGTGAAAATTCCTCTAACGTAGAGTTCGAGGTCGACGGGATAAATCGTTCCGCGCAAAACAATGCGGTCGCCGAGCTTCCAGCCGTACTTTTTGGCCAGCGTGTCGTCGACGATAACTCCCTGGCGGTCGCGCTGCCATGAGAGGCGCTGATCGTCGGGCATCTGAATGTCGCGAAACACTTTAAAGAATTCTTCGGGATCGGTTCCAAACTGCGCGAAAAAATTTTCCGGCTTCTGGTCTTTATAGATGCCGCCAAACCACGACACCGGCGCTACGGCGACCACTCCGGGCACGGCGCGAATTTTCTCGCGGTAAAAACCGGGCAAGGCGAAAGTGAGGGACACGCGGTGCCGCACCACCAGCCTTTCGGCGGACTCGGCGCTGCCCTCGTTCAAATAAAACGCCCGCCAGATGGTCATCATAAGCGTGAGCAAAAGCAGGGAAAAAGCGATGCTCAGGACCGTCAAAATGCTGCGGCGCTTGTTGCGGAATGCGTTCTTGGTGACGAACCGGCTCAAAGTCATGGCTATCCCAGGAAAGGTGGCGCCCTGCGAAACTGCGAAAAACTTAGTGGGGTTCAAGGATAAACGAAGGGCAGGTCCGCCACAACCGGCTCATTCGTAGCGCAGAGCTTCGATCGGATCGAGGCGCGAAGCGCGAAGAGCGGGAATCATTCCGCTGATCAAGCCGACTATGGCGAGAATCAGCGTCGCCGCGATCAGCGTGCCGGGGGCAATAATCAAGCGAATGTCTGCGGCCTCGGCGTTTTTCGCGATGGCGCTATAAAGCGTGAGCCTGCCCACTGAAATCGAAACACCGTAGGCCAGGATAATCCCGAGAACTCCACCTAGAAAAGTAATGGTGAGCGCCTCCGCCAGAAACTGAAGGAGAATATCTCCGCTGCGCGCTCCCAATGCCTTTTCCACCCCGATTTCGCGCGTGCGCTGGGTCACGGAGACCAGCATGATATTCATCAGGCCCACCCCGCCAATCCCGAGCGTGAGCGTGCCGATGAAGCCCAGCAGGATTTTCAGGCCGATGGTGATTATTTCGAACTGATGCACCTGCTCCATCAGGTTGAAGATGCGTACCGCGCGCCGATCGGTGGGATTGAACTTATGATCGGCGGCAAGAACCAGTCTCGCCGATTGCTCGAGCCGGTCGTATTCCGGCGTTTCGTAGTTGAACCAGATGGAATCGAGATAATGCGTATCCTTAATGTCGCTCATCGTCGTGAAGGGGACGTAGGCAACGCGGTTGATATCGTCGTCGCCCTCCTGCATCTTCGCGCGGAGCACGCCGATTACCTGGAAGCTGAGGCCATCCACACGAATGTATTCGCCAACCGCGTCGCGTCCGGAAAAAAGTTTCTGCTTCGCTTCGGAGCCGATCACCGCGACGCGGGAGTGCTGTAATTCGTCCTGCATGTTGAAGAAGCGTCCCGAGCCAAGCTTCAGCGCGCGAACGGCATCGACGTTGGGATAGTCGCCATCCACGTCGAAGGTGTAAGTTCGTGTGTCGAACTGAATGTTGCACTGCTTGTCTACCGAGGGAGTGATATGCGTAATCTGGGGGATGTTGGTGGTAAGGGTGTCGATATCGTCAAGCGTAAAGCGGATCTGCGCTCCCGCCTTCTGGCCGCCCGCTTGCATCGAACTGCGCCCCGGCACGATGATCATAAGCTTGGTGCCGAAGTTGGCGAAGATCGCCTCGCAGGCTTTTCCGAAGCCGTTGCCGTATGCCAGCAGCATCACAACCGTGGCGATGCCCCACGCCATGCCCAGCATGGTGAGAGCGGTTCGGCGGCGATTGTGCCGCATTGCGCCGTAAGCCTCCTGCAATAGATCGCGAAACATTTCTCTCTTCTTTCTTTCTCGTGGCCGGACATGGGGCAGCTAAAAGCCGCCGCCAACTTCTTGGCCTTAATGCTTCGTGCAGCGCGGTTCGAAGCTGTGCCACTTCAAACCGCAATCTCGCAGCACCTGCTACTCTTGCCGGAGCGCTTCCACCGGTTGCAACAGGGCGGCTTTGCGCGCGGGATAAAGTCCGGCGATTACGCCCGCCAACGTCAGGCTGGCAATCGCGAGAGTGGCCGTAGACGGAACCAGCCGTGGCGGGTCGAACCCTCCCGGCCCCTGCTGCGTGCCCAACAACGCCATCAATCCCGCGGCGAAGCCCATGCCAATTAATCCGCTTACCAGAGTCAAAATGATGCCTTCCAGAAAAAATTGCGCCAGAATGCTGCGGCGAGTCGCGCCGAGGGCCATGCGCAGTCCGATCTCGCGTGTGCGCTCGCTCACCGTTACCAGCATGATGTTAATCACGCCAATCGCGCCCAGAGCCAGAGTCACCATTCCTACGGCACCCAGAAAAACATTCATGGCGTCGAAGATGGCGCCGATAGCCTTCGAGTTTTGAATCGTATCCCAGCCTTCGAACGCGTCTTTATCGTGATAATCGAACCCATGATTGCGGGCGATAATCTTGCGGACCTCGTCCTGCGCAATTAAATGTTCGTCGGTGACGCGCGGCTGGTAGTTGATGAACGAAATGGAATTCTCGTGGTTCTCGCCCTTGAGCGGAAACAGTTCCGCCATCACATGAAAAGGCAAATAGCCGCGCATGTTGGTTGAGTTGTCGTCGCCATGCCCTACGCGCTCGACCGTTCCGATTACCTCAAAACTAACGTCATTTAAGATGATCGACGCGCCCACCGCGGGACGTCCGGGAAATAAATTCTTCACCAGTTCGTCGCCCAGAACGATCACGTTACGCCGCTGACTTTCGTCAAGATTATTCAGCCAGCGGCCCTGCTTGACCGGAAGGTAGCGAATTTCGCTGAACTGCGGTTCGACCCCTGCGATCTCGCCGTTCGCGCTGGCAAATTCGCTCACGGCGCGCACATCCGTGCGAATCAGGACCGGAGAGGCATTGCGCACATGCGGAGCCTCCTTGCGAATGTCGGCGTAATCCTGATAAGTGAGCAAATAATTTCGCGCTGAATTCATGCTGCCCTGAAACGCCGGGGCCCGCCCCGGGTAGATAAACATAATGTCTTTGCCATACTGCGCCAGTTCGCGCTTGTTTCCCGAACGGAAGCCTTCGCCCAATCCTACGAGCAGCAGCAGCGATCCTACGCCCCATGCGATGCCAAACATCGTGAGGAACGAGCGCAGCTTGTGCGCCCAGAGGGTGCGGAAGATTTGCGCGAAGATGTCGAGAAGCATCCGCATAGATATAAAGATTCTATTACTTGACGGCCCGACGCGACATTGGTTAGCGAATTCTAAGGCCGCGGCTTGTCACCATGTCCCTAGTTTGACCTTGCCTTTGTTTGACCCCTGCCCGCGGCGCAGCTAAACTCCCCTTTTAGCGGGGTTCTCATGAAACATCTTGCACGGATGGTCTTTTCGTTTGTTGCGCCGGCCCTTT
This sequence comes from uncultured Acidobacteriota bacterium, assembly GCA_963755225.1. Taxonomy (GTDB): domain Bacteria; phylum Acidobacteriota; class Terriglobia; order Terriglobales; family Acidobacteriaceae; genus Sulfotelmatobacter. The sequence continues at coordinate 74,638 of CAVWJE010000015.1, read as the reverse complement.
TTGTTTTCGCTGTCATTTCCGGCACTGCCCATGCCGACGATGAGCAAGGCCATCATCACCATGAAGACCTGACGGCCACTCAACTAGGAACGGTAACCTTTCCCGTATCGTGCACGCCTGAAGTGCAGAAGCCATTCGAGCGCGGCGTCGCCCTTCTCCACTCTTTCTGGTACGAAGAAGCGCAAAAAGAGTTCCAACAAATTGCGGCGGACGATCCGCACTGCGCCATGGCGCACTGGGGCATCGCCATGAGCCTGTGGCATCAATTGTGGAATCAGCCGGATGCCAAAGTAATTCAGCACGGCCTGGATGAAGTTCATGAGGCGAAAACCACCGACGGACCGGCTACCGCACGCGAAAAAGCCTATATCGCCGCCATTTCCGACTTCTACGGCAACTCGAAGAATATGAACCACGACGCCCGCGCCAAGGCCTATTCTGACGCGATGAAGAAAGTTTACGAAAGTTATCCCGAGGATCGGGAAGCGGCTGTCTTTTACGCGCTGTCGCTGCTCGCTTCCGGACCGCACGACGACGCCACATTCGCCAATCGCAAGCAAGCGGCCGCGATTCTGGAGAAGCTTTTCGCCACTGAACCCGATCATCCCGGCGTGGCGCATTATCTGATCCATGCCTATGACAAGCCCCAACTGGCGCAACTGGGCCTGCCTGCCGCGCGCCGCTACGCGCAGATTGCGCCCGCGGCGCCGCACGCGCTGCACATGCCGTCGCACATCTTTGCCCGCGTGGGGCTGTGGCAGGATGACATCAATTCGAACCTCGCCTCCATTGCGGCCACGCGTAAAACCGCCGCGATGCACATGGGTGGCGAAGGCCATCAGTTCCACGCCATGGATTTTCTCTTCTACGCCTATATGCAAAGCGGCCGCGACGCCGACGCGCGCGCGCTGATCGAAGAGATCCGCGCCATGCCCAACAAGAAAGACGATATGTATGGCGAGGGGTTTGATCCGCACGCCGCGGCGCTGGCGCACCTTACTGCGCTTTATCCGATCGAGATGCACGACTGGCAGGCCGCGGCGGCGCTCGCGCCAACCCAGGTCACAGGCACGGCCGAGGAGTCCACGATCTACTGGGCGCGCGCGATCGGCTCGGCGCATCTGCGGAAACCGGAGGATGTCCGCAAAGATGTGGCCGCGATTGACAGCATTCACAAAAAGCTGGCCGCCGAGAAATCGGATTTTGCCGATGGGGTCGAAGGCGACCGCAAAGAGGCGCAGGCCTGGCTTGCGTTCGCCGAGGGTAAAGAGGACGATGCCGTCGAAGCTCTGCGGCCCATCGCCGATAAAGAAGATTCGCTGGGTGACGAACCGGAGGGCATTCCCGCCCGCGAGATGATTGCCGACATGCTGCTCGAGGCCAAGCGTCCGCAACAGGCACTGGCGGAATATCAAACCGATCTCAAGCTGAATCCCAACCGCTTCGACGGCCTCTACGGCGCGGCCCAAGCGGCTGAAGCGGCCGGCAAGCAAGCCGATGCGTCGGAGTATTATGCCCTCTTGTTGAAAGTCTGCGACGGCTCGAACTCGAATAGGCCGGAGTTGAGCCAGGCAAAGAAATTGGTCGCGCAGAAATAAATCTCGCAGCCCTTGTCGTCGCAGCCTTTGTCGTCGCAGCCATTGTCATCCTGAGGGAAGCGAAGGATCCCGTGCAAGCATGTCTCACTAACGGCCTCGCAAGGAGTTTCTGCCTGTTGTCGTGGACTATGGTTCTTTTCTGGACACCACTCTTAGCACAATCGCACAGCGGTTCCCTATGCGTTGCCCCAAATTCCGCCGAATCCCCAACGCGATGCGCGCCCGGACTTTGTGCAGCTGGGCCGCTGTCTTTCAAAATTGACGATCGGCGGACTTTGCCCTGGCCCAAGTCTAAGAGCGCGAAAATCAGCCCGTTAAATACTGACGCAAAACATCGCGTGGTAATCTATCGCGCCGGCAAACCCCAGCAGTCCTTTCGATTTGCCTTTTCGGACTTCAGGTCAGACCAGGTGTGCCTCTTTCTCAGCGAGCTGTATTTGACAGCCCAACTCTGGGATCTAAACGAGGCCTCTTGGTGTAAATGCCAATAGTTTAGCTACTCACTCAACCGCGAAATCTCAGCATTTTGACAATCAGCGCCGCGATCATCCCCGCCGCTCCCAGCAGCGCGTTGTACTCGCGATGTTTCAGATACAAATCGAAAGAAAATCCTGCGGCTCGATCTTGAGCTGACCGTGCCGTGAGTCTCGGCAGCATCCTCGGCACCCGCCGCGCGTATTCCTCAAACTCCGGAAACTTCCGGCGCAGGAATGTTTCTTCGTCGCGGATCACAGGAAGATAAATCGCGAAAAACATCACAATCAGAGCGACCCCAACCCACCAACTGCGCGCCGCAACACAGAATCCCAGCCCCATCAGAAGCGACCCCAGATAGAGCGGATTTCGCGTATAAGCATAAGGGCCTGACATCGCCAGCGATTCGTTCTTGCGCACGTACCCCGAAGCCAGCGCGCGAATCACAAGCCCCGCCACAATTGCAATCCCGCCCAATGCCATGGATCTCCACGAAGGCTTTGCCAGCCAGAAATAAAGCACCGCGAAAATAAATCCGAGCGGTACCCGGATCCGGCGCGCGATTTGTGACCAGCGGTCCATGCAGTTAGCTTATGAGGGGTGCGCCATCAACTTGCTCGCCCCCTCGATTACCTCGTCGCTTCCAATCTCCAACAATCCTTCATCCGCCGCCGCACGGCGCGCGTGTGACGTAACACTCTGCGCACTCCTCAACACAATGCTGCGCGTTCCATACGGCCCGTTGCGAGCCGGATCGGTTGGCCCGTAAATTCCGACAACAGGCACGCGCAAAGCCGCCGCCAGATGCAGAGGCCCGGTATCGCCGCCAACAAAAAGGCGCGCACGGCGGGTCAGCGCAATCAATTCCGAAATGCTGCAACTCATGGCCCGCGCCGTGCCGTGGCTTGCACTCTCGGCCGCGCGTACCAGCTCTTCTTCCCCGGGACCATAATTGAGGATCGAGCGCAGCCCCCGATTCGAGAGCTTCCGCGCGACCTCCCCGTAGCGCTCCGCAGGCCAGCGCTTGGCTCCCCAACCCGCTCCCGGATTCAGAATTGCAAACTCGCCGACGCGTAACTCCTGAAGACGCTTCGCGATTCGCGCCTCAGCGTTCGGATCGCGAGGCAGTTCCGGTTGCGGGAGTGGCATCTTATGTCCGACGAAAGACTCCGCTACCGAAAAAGTTTGCTCGATCACATGCCGGCCTTGCCCAACGGCCTTGCGCGTGTACCACAAACTGGCCGGCGATTCGCGCGGCTCCGCCGCCCCAAAGGCAATCTGAGCCCCGGACCAGCGCGCCAGCAGCGCCGATCGCATCGCCCCTTGCAAATCAAGCGCAACATCGTAATGCGCATCGCGAACGTCGTTCCAAACCGTAGCGGCGCGCTGGAGAGTTGGAAGCGCGGCGAAAGATTTTCTCCACGCTTTCAAATTTACGGTGTGAATCTCATCCACCAACGGACGCGACGCCGAACGGCGGCCTCGCCGTGGCGATCCTGGAGCGCACAGCAACTCTGCCCAGCGCTCCTCAATGAGCCAGCCGATATGCGCCTGGGGATAAGCGTTTCGCAACGCCTGTACCGCGGGCAGCGTGTGAATCACGTCTCCCATGGCGCTAAGACGGACGATCAGCAATCGGTCGAGTTTTTTATTGGAAGGAATGTCGAGACCAGCCGGCTCGAAACTCACGGCTTCGGCCTCAGTCGCGCACGAATAATCCCGGAGGTCGAATGATCTTTCGGATCGCCGACGATCTCAACCTTGCCGCCATATTCCGAAACCACGTCGCGCTCCGGCACCGAATCTACGGTATAGTCGGTGCCCTTCGCCTGAATGTCGGGATGAATCTCCCGAATCAGCGCGCGCACATCGAGCTCGGGAAAGATAACAACCGCGTTAACGTCGGCAAGCGCCGCAACAATCTCGGCGCGTTCTTCAGCCGGCATCAACGGACGGCCTTCACCCTTGAGCGCCCGCACCGATTCATCGGAGTTAATCGCAACAATCAGTTTTCCGCCAAGCTCTTTCGCGCCTCGCAAATAGCGCACATGGCCGACGTGCAGCAGATCGAAATTTCCATTCGCCAACACGATGCGCTCGCCCGCGCTTCGCCATTGCTCCACCCGTTCGCGGAGCTGAGCGCGATCGACAATCTTGTCGCTGCCGGCGGAGAATTTCTCCAGTGAGTGTTCCATTAGTGAGTTCTGGCCGAAGGCGGAGCCTGGTCGATCGCCCGCAATAATTCTTCGCGAGAAACTGTCGCGGTGCCGCGCTTCATCACCACGATTCCTCCCGCATAGTTGGCTAACTGCGCCGCTTCTTCCGTAGTGGCGCCGGCTGCCAAGGCGGCGCTGAAGGCCGCAATCACCGTATCGCCGGCGCCGGTCACATCGGCAACCTCATCCGACCCAAAAATCGGAATATCCACCGGAGCGAGTTTCCGATCGAAGGCCACCATGCCATCGCGCCCGCGTGTAATCAGCAACGATTGCAGCTGGATGCGTTCCATAATTTGTTGTCCGGCCTTCGTCAGCTTATTCCAATCCTGCCCGATGCGAACGCCGAGAGCCGCTTCCACTTCAGGTTCATTCGGAGTTGCCGCGGTTGCGCCGGAGTATTCGAGCAATCTGTACCGCGAATCGAGGATCAGCGGCACCAGGACGATCTTCCTGCGGCCGGCCTGCCGCAACGCATTCACAATCGCAGGCGTGGCCGATCCATAGCCGTAATCGGATACCAGCAGCGCATCCGAGGCGCGGAGATATTCACGCGCCGCCAGAAACAGTTCGCGGGTGAGATGCTGGTTGGGGGGATGCTCCGGTTCGCGATCCACCCGCACCACCTGTTGCCTCGTGTTGTGCGTCATGCCCGCGAGAATGCGAGTCTTCGTAACCGTCGTATAACTTTTATCCTTCAGAACCCCGCTGACTGGAATGCGTTTATGGCGGAAGAATTTCAGCAGCATCCGGCCGGGCTCGTCGTCTCCAATCGCGCCCACCGGGAGCACGTTCACGCCGAGATCGGCCAGATTGTTCACCGCGTTCGCGCCGCCGCCGGGAACCACGGTGCGCTCGCGGTGCTTCAGAATCAGCACCGGAGCCTCCCGCGACACGCGCGAGATTTCGCCGTAGACGAATTCGTCGGCTACAAGATCGCCGAGCACCGTGATGGTGACTTTCGGAAAGGCTTCGACGAGTTTGCGAAGGCGGTCGGCTTCCTTCAAGTGTTTGGTCATCGCTTTTGCCGCGGGCTCATCTGCGGCATTTTCTCACGAGCGGCCCGCCTTTCCTCGATCACCCGCAACATGGTATCCAGGGCGTTAGCCGCATCGGTGAGTTCCATCTTTACCCGCACCACGGCCAAAGGCGCGAGGGCATCCAGATATCCGCCCAGATTCACCGCATCTTTTTCGGTGGTGACGAAGCCGCTGGCCTCGCTGCGCTGCTTGAGTTGTTGCAACTCACGGATATCTTTTTCGTTGTATGCATGATGATCGCGAAAGAAAGCCTCGGCGGCCGGATCGACGCCCGCCGCGCGTAATTGCAGCAGGAAATTCTGCGGACGGGCAATACCGCAAAAGACCATTGGACGCAGCGGGATATTTTCTACGACGATGCCGCGCCGCACTCGCCAAATCGTTTTCTCGACCAGCGGAAAGGATTCCGGCGATGCGCCACTGGCCAGCACTACGGCGTCGGCCCGATGCAAGGCCAGCACAGGCTCGCGCAGCCGCCCCACAGGCAGCATCGTGTCGCGCGCATCCTCAGGTGTTACCAGCACAATGTCGAAATCGCGGGCCAATCCGCGATGTTGAAAGCCATCGTCGAGTAAGTGAATTTGCGGACCGAACTTTGATTCGGCAAAACGGCCGGCCTTGTAACGATCCTCACCCACCACGACCGGGACCAACAACCGCCGAGCTATTAGCAGAGGTTCATCGCCGAAATCTCTCGGCAGCCCGCCGGGATCGACCAGCAATACACCGCGACTCTCGCGGCCATAGCCGCGCGACAGCACGTCGAAGCGGATGCCGCGAGCCTTCAGCAATTCGCCCAGCAGAATGACGAACGGAGTTTTTCCCGCGCCGCCCGCCGAGATATTTCCTATGCTTATTACTGGCCCTTGCAATGCGCGGGCGCGCAGCAGATGCGAGTCATAAAGCGCATTGCGGCCCCCGACAACTGCACCGTACAAGGCCGACAAGGGATTCCATTTCATGGCTGCGCCAGCAATCGTTGCAACTCGTCCGCGGTTCGCGCGGTTGCGCCCATTTGCGAGCGCAGAGTCCCGGCCGCGCGCTGGCCAAGCAGTTTTCGCGCGCCATCGTTAGCCAGCAATTCGAGAAAGACCAGTGGCAATTCCGCTGGGCCAACGATGCGAACCGCATCCCGGCTCTCGAACACGCCGACGATATCGCGGAAGTTTTCGGTATGATGCCCCACTACGATTGCGACCCCAAATTGCGCGGGTTCGATGATATTGTGCCCGCCGTGCGGCACCAGGCTTCCCCCAACAAAAGCGATGTCGGCGAGGGCATAGAGAGCAGCCAACTCTCCGATCGAATCCAGCAAGAATACGCCCCCCACCAAAGGTTCGGCGTTCCATACCGACCGCCGATGAAAGCGCATCCCCATCTTTTCAAGCAGCGCAACCGCGGCGGGAAAACGCTCTGGGCGTCGCGGGGCAAGCACCATCACGGCTTTGGGATGCCGCGCCAGCAAGTTCCTAAACGCATCCAGCAGCAAAGTTTCTTCGCCTTCCACGGTGCTGCCGCAAACCAGGACCGGACCGGCCTCGGCCTGAGCGATCGCCGCACGCAATCGCTGGACAACCTCGGGAGCGGCCAGCGCCGGAATGTCGAACTTAAGATTTCCAGTGACGCGCACGCGCTCCGATATTGCGCCAATGTCAGCCAGTCGCGCGGCATCGGCCTGGGTCTGGGCGAGAAATAAATCTACAGACGCCAGCACCCTTCGAAGCAAGCTTCGAAAACGCCGGTAATTCGGCCAGGATCGGTCCGAGATGCGGGCGTTCACTATCGCAATCCGCGCTCCCTCGGAATGAGCGAGCCTGAGAAAGTTTGGCCAGAATTCGGTTTCGGCAATTACTACGAGTTGCGGACGCAGCGCCCGCAGGTAAGGCCGAGTTGCGAACGCAAAATCCAGCGGAAAATAAAACACATTGGCTTCGCCAAACTGCCGTCGTGCCAATTGTTGGCCGGTATCGGTGGTGGCTGAAACGAAAATTCTATATTGCGGCAGGCGCCGGCCAAGTTCCCGCACCAATCCCGCGACCGCGAGCACTTCGCCCACGGAGACGGCATGGACCCAAATTGTCGGCTGATTTTGGTCGCGCAGTGTTAGTCGCGCTGGAACCTGCCCCAGGCGTTCCGCGAGGCCGTTATGGTACTTGCCATGGCGCGCCATCTGGAACAGCCAATACGGCAGGCTCACAAGCAATCCCACGGCCAGCGCGGCGCTATAGAAAAGACTGTAGAGAGCGGAGATCAAGTCGAGCCATTCTAAATAAAATCCGGCAAAAGCAATCGATCGCACGAGTTTCAAAAAGCATTACCGAGCCAAACGGGGTCCTTCACGGGTTACCGAAGTTTCGCTCAGCGTCGTGCAAGTGGCTGTGTTTATGCACCTTAACGATTATCCTTGAACGCGAGAGCACGCTACTCCGGGAAGAGCGCGTGCGCGAATCCCTAGACAAATGTCGACCAGCGCACATTCGTGGAGAGCTCTGCCCGTCGGAGCCCGAGTTTTCGTCGGCCTGGTGATTGTGGCAGGGATGGCATGTCTCCTTCAGGGAACCATCCACCAGAACAGCAAGAATATTGCAGAGTTCATTTGCTACCTGGGCGTCGCGATTCTGGCCTCGCGGTTGCGAGTAGCCCTGCCCGGCGTCAACGGGACCCTTTCGGTAAACTTCCTTTTCATTCTCGTGGGAATCGCAGAACTGGGCTACGCCGAGGTCCTGGCGCTGGCGGCCATATCCATGTTGGCCCAGAGTCTGTACCCCCACCGGCCAACGGCGATCCAACTCACGTTTAATGTGTGCGCCGGCGCTTTATCGACGGCGATGGCCTACCTCGTCTATCACAATTTCGTGGTGAACGAGATCATCGTCAGCCACCCGCTCATACTTTGCCTGGCGGCATCGACCTATTTCATGGTCAACGCGGGGTGCGTGGCGGCAGTAATTTCGTTTAGCGAAGGGAAACCGCTTCGCCGGATTCTGGTGGATTGCTACTTCTGGTCTTTCCCGTACTACCTCGTCGGAGCGGGAATCGCCGGCACCATCGGCTGGATCAGCCAACGGTTCAACTGGGAAACATCGCTGTTATGCGTCCCCGCCATTTATGTGATCTACCGCTCTTATCGGCTATATCTCGGCAAACTCGACGGCGAGAAACGGCACGTCGAAGAGATGGCCGATCTCCACATTCGCACCATTGAAGCGCTGGCACTGGCCATTGAAGCCAAAGATCACACCACGCACGACCATCTGCAGAGAGTCCGCATTTACGCCATCGAAGTGGCCAAGGAAATGGGCCTCAGTGGGCCGGAACTGGAAGCGCTGCAGGCCGCCTCGCTTCTGCACGACATTGGAAAGCTGGCCGTTCCCGAGCACATCATTTCGAAGCCCGGCCGGCTAACCCCGGAAGAATTCGAGAAGATGAAAATTCACCCTGTGGTGGGGGCTGAAATTCTGGAGCACGTTCGCTTTCCCTACCCAGTGGTGCCGATCGTACGCGCCCACCACGAGAAGTGGGATGGTTCAGGCTATCCCTTTGGATTGAAACAAGAAGAAATCCCGGTTGGCGCGCGCATTCTTTCCGCGGTCGATTACCTGGACGCGCTTGCCTCGGACCGCCAGTATCGCAAGGCGTTGCCGCTGGACGAGGTAATCCAGCAACTTGACCGAGGAATCCGGCAAGGCCTTCGATCCGAAGGTCGTCAGAGTTCTGCAGAACCGCTATCGCGAGTCTGGAAAAGCTGGTGCTGCAACAGTTCGGACGGCAGGAGCGATCCAAGCTTCTCGACCGAAGTGAAGGTCGAAAGGGGCAGCGCGCCCGATGCTGGCTTTGAAAGCAACGTGGCGAAAGAAGCGGGCCAGGAGACCACACTTTCTATCGTCTATCGCGGCCGCGCGCCAGGAAGCGCAGATCGCTTTTGAACTCAGCCAGGACCTGGGCGCATCGCTGAGTCTGGGCGAAACTCTGTCGGTGTTCTCGGTAAAGACTCAAACGGCTTGTGCCCTACGACGCGATCGCAATTTACGTCAGGCGCGGACGCGGAATTGATCCCCGAGTATGTGAGCGGCGACAACTTCCGCCTGTTCGCTTCCTTGAGAATTCCGCTTGGGGCAAGGACTTTCCGGCTGGGTTGCGCAAAACAAGAAGCCGATCATCAACGGCAATCCCTCGGTCGAACCCGGATACCTGAACGACCCGACCAATTCAGTACCCTGCGCTCGGCACTTGCGGTTCCGCTGGAGGGACTTTCGGCGTGGTCGCGGTGCTGACGCTGTACAGCTGGAACGCGACTCCTTTACCTCCGATCATCTGCGAATTCTGCTGGCCATCAGCTCAAAAATGGCGCTGGCCATTGAAAATGCTCTGAAATATCGAGCAAGCGGAAAATTCGGCCACCACCGACTACCTGACCGGACTGCCCAACGCGCGTTCGCTATTTCTGCAGCTTGACCGCGAATTGGCCCGCTGCAAGCGCGAGAACCTTCACCCTACTTCATGGTCTGCGACTGGATGGCTTCAAACAGATCAATGACCGCTTTGGGCATCTGGAAGGCAACCGCGTCCTGCGGCTTTTCGCTCAGGCTCTGAAAGCACAGTTGCCGCGAATACGACTATGTCGCTCGCATGGGCGGCGACGAATTTGTGGTTGTTGCGCCGGGATTGGACCGCCGAGGCTGCGGCCAAGCAAGTCCCACAACTAACGCAACTCGCCAAGCAAGCCGGAATTGAAGTCTGTGGAGACGATATTCTTTCTCTCAGCATTGGCGTCTGCGCTCTCTCCGCGAGGATGGCAACGACGCCGAGCCTTACTCGCCGAAGCCGACCGCCGTATGTACCTGGAAAAGCAGAAGCAACCCGTGCAGAAGGACAAGCGGCTGCACACCCGAGTGAAATGCCGCCTCACCATCGAGCTATATGCGCAGTCTAGCGGCGATCCGGTGTTTGGCAACCTCGTCGATCTTAGCCTGGGCGGCTGTTATGTCGAGACCAGCGCTCTATTCACCCCAGGCTCGACGATCAAACTCGTCTTTTCCATCGACGATGGAACTCTCCTCGCTGAAGGCACCGTCGCCAGAATCCATCCTGGCTCGGGAGTTGCGGTCCAGTTCAGGGAAATGAGCAGGGAATCGCGAGAGAAGATGCACCGCATCCTCGACTTCGTGCAAACCTCCACCACGGTTTACAACGACCGTTACCTGCAAACTCTTTCCAAGCGCTAGGGGCTGAGGAGGGACCGCGCATGTAGGGACAGCCGCCCTCGGCTGTCCATCGAGCGAAGCTCGATGCCCGAGACTCCTGGCCTGCATCCATTGGACCGGAGACGTCCATAGTGAATGCAGTTTTGAAATTGGGTCCAAATCGTTTGGTCCTTGGCTTGTTTGCAGTAGACGGCGTATCATGCCAGCCGATGTGCGAACGAATCTACCAGCACGTCACGGAAGCAGTGATGATCGATCCAGTAACGGCGCTGACATTAGTACTGGCAGCTCTTTCGGCGCTCCTGACGGTATTGGCCATAATTATTGGAGTCGCCGCTGTCTGGGGCTATATCGGACTGCGAGATTCAGTGAAGGAAATGGCTTCGAAGAAGGTTGATGAAGCTATGAAGCTGAAACTAAAGGAATATCCGGCCAGTGCCGATATGGTAGCTTTAGTGCGGAGGTTAGAGAGATACGCCAATTTCTTAGACGTGATCCAAAACCAAGTGATTACCGCCCCCGATCCGAAGTCAGTTGCAATTGCATCTAAGCCTGTTATACAAGGGGAGATACCAGACACCCCCCTAGAATCTGTAGATCAACAGGTTACGCCCATACAAAAGTATCCTGGAGAGGAGGGCAACGATGCCGACGCTAGTTGAAAGCCCAGTTGAAACCCCCGGACAAATCATTGCGAAATACCAAATTCAGGCCCCAGTCGATGTCGTGGCAATTGCCAACGATCTAGGTCTTAACGTTTGGACGATGGTTCTCCCTGATTCAATCTCAGGCAAGATTTTTAGAGACCCCGTAAACGGGGGACCTCGCACTGGTTTCAGTATCGCAGTCAATAGCTTGCATTCGACCGTCCGCCAGCGTTTTACCGTTGCGCATGAAATTGCTCATTTTATCTTGCATCGCCACAAGCTGGAGAGCGGCGATCTGGTGGATGACGCTATGTACAGAAGCGGATTGAGCAGCAAAGACGAAACTGCCGCCAACAGGATGGCAGCCGATATCTTGATGCCGCTCTCTTTGATCCGCTCCCTGGTCAGCGCAGGCATACGAGACCCCCAGAGCCTCGCGTCCAAGCTTCAAGTGTCGCTTCCGGCAATGAAAGTTCGTTTAGGACTACCGCCCGACACGCCTTAGTAGCTTGTCAATCCGTCAAACCTGCTTCCATTGCAGGCATACTGCGGAGTGTTTTATGTGCATGCAACTCACCAACTACGAACACCCACTCCTGCTTGAAGCCCGCTCTCCCTGTCCGTACACTTAAAGAATGCACCTCCACGCGCACGGTGGCAGCGGTCCCAAGCGAGTGCTCAAAATCTCGCTCGGCGTTACGCTCGCCTACATCGCGCTCCTGGTCATGGCCGGTGTTCGCGCCCATTCGCTGGCGTTGCTCTCCGAAGCGGGGCACAATCTCTCCGACTTTCTGGCTTTGCTTTTATCGCTGGTTGCGGTCTATTTGCAATCGCGGCCCGCCAATTCCAAAAAAACATACGGCTACCATCGCGCGGGAGTGCTGGCCGCGCTGGTGAATGCCGTCTCGCTGGTCGCGGTTTCGTTTTTCATTTTTTACGAGGCATTTCACCGCTTGCAGCATCCCGAGCGCGTTCAGGCCGGCGTGATGATGTGGGTTGCAGGAGCGGGCGTGGTGATGAACGGCGTGATCGCATTGCTGCTCTATCGTTCAGGCCGAAGTTCCGGCAACGACGTGAACATCCGCAGCGCGCTGATGCATGAGGTAGGCGATACGCTATCGACTGCGGCGGTCATCGCCGGTGGCTGGGCGATTCTGGTCACCGGCGCCGTTTGGATTGACTCCGCGCTTTCGTTTGGAATCGGCGCGCTGATCCTCTGGTCCGGCTTCGGAATCGTGCGCGAAACGCTGAATATCCTGCTCGAAGGCACGCCGCGCGGCGTGAAGCTCGAACTGGTCGAAACCGCCATCCGCTCCGTAGAAGGCGTCAACGATGTGCACGATCTGCACTGCTGGAGCATCGGTTCAGAAACCCGCGCGCTCTCCTGCCACATCTCGATCGCCGATATTCCGCCCTCTGCCAGCGAGCGAATCCTGCGCGACGTAAAGGAATGCCTGCACCACAGCTTCCACATCGACCACACCACGATCCAGTTCGAGCACGTGGAGTGCGAGGTGGCGCATGGATGCGTGATTCCCGTGGGCGAAATCCAGGGGCATCACCACCACAGCCATTAACATTAGCTCGCGTTTACGATGAGCGGTCATCGAAAGCAGCTTTCATGGATTACCTAATCTTTTTTGGCGCGAGGCCGATTAGATTTTATTACCTCCTCATGTCCTCGAAGCGCAAAGGGATTGGAAATCAGAGATCTGGCGTGAATGCGTTACGCTTGTGCGCCTTAATTTGCGTCTTGGTCGCGTCGCTCATCGGCCAGGACCAAGCCAGTTCCGCCGAATCCAGGATAATTGCGATGGAGAAAGCCTGGAACCGGGCCTTTAAGTTTCGCGATAAAAAGGCCCTGGATGAGATCCTGCATGAATCTGTAATAGTTGTTAACGATGATGGCAGCTTGCAATCCAAAGCCTTTTTCCTTGCGGGAATGGGCGCGGCAGGGCCTTCTGAGGAAGAACAGGCAGAGCCGGAGTCGATCTTGGTGCGTGTGTTCGGCGATGCCGCGGTTGCCACTGGAATCTTCCGAGAAAAAGGCATTGAGAACGGCAAGCCTTATGCTAGGCGAAATCGATTTGTCGATACCTGGGTCAACAGGGGCGGTTCGTGGGTGTGCATAGCTGCCTCGGCCACTCCGGTGCTGCACTAGGAGAATCTCGCCCTTGGCGGAGGCTGCACTGGTTCACTCAGGATCCCCGCATTTGATCTATGAATTCAACGGAACTGCTTCTGGAAAATCTCCCCTACGCGCTCAATCGTATCCGCTTCCTCTGCCGTCTTGTCTGGACGCAGCCGTACAATTCTCGGAAACCGCAGAGCGTACCCGCTTTCATGGCGCTCCGACCGCATCATGTTGTTGAAGGCGACTTCCAGCACAATCGCCGGCTCAACCGTGCGCCGAAAGCCCTGATCTTCGATTGTGTGATCGAGAAACCACTGCGTCATCTCGGCGATCTCAACGTCGGTCAGGCCCGAGTATGCCTTTCCGATATTCACTAAGCGGTCCTTATTCGTGTCCCATACGGCGAACGTATAGTCGCTGAGCACGCTCACGCGCTTGCCGTGGCCGTACTCGACGGCAGTCACGACAACGTCGAGCGTCGCCAATTCGCGCTTCATCTTCAGCCACGACTTGCCGCGCTTGCCGGGCGTGTAAGACGAAGTCAAATCTTTAATCATCAAGCCTTCGTTGCCGCGCGCCTGCGCCGCCGCGAACAACAGTTCCAACTCCTCGCCGGAGGAAGCTCGAAATACGGGCGCGCGGATGATGTGTGCAAGTAGTGTCTCGTCTTCGTCGAATTTAAGTTTTTCCTGCCCTTCTGTTTTACTCCGTGTTCCCCCGTGTCCCCTGTGGTAGAGGCTTTTCTCTCCCATCAGCTCGTCCAGCACGCGTGCCCGTTCGTGCAGCGGCTGGTCAATCATCAATTCGCCGCCCGCATACAGAACATCGAATGCGAGATAAGCTACGGGAACCTCCCGCAGCAGCTTCTCGCTTACTTTTTTCCGCCCGAGCCGCTGTTGCAATACCGTGAAGGGCCGCGCCTGTCCTAATTCCGTGGCTTTTTCTTCCCCTTCGTCGGAGAAAGCCTCGTCGACTACGACCTGCGTCTTCTCCGAATTTTCCGGATACTCCCACGCCACAATCTCTCCATCCAGAATCGCATCCCCGCGTAATCCCGCCAGCGCATCCGGTAACTCCGGAAACGATTCCGTAATCTCATCCCGCGTGCGGGAGAAAAATTTCACTTCACCATTAGAAACGTGTGCCTGCGCCCGAATCCCGTCATACTTGTCTTCCACCGCAGCCTCGGCGAAATAGCTCAATCCCTCCTCCGCGGACTCAATTGGACTTGCCAGCATGAATCCCACAGGATGAAACATTCGCATCCGCGCGTCAGCAAGCCGGCCTTCAACCGCGAGACGAAGGGTTTCGCCGATATCCCCCAAAAGCATGTTCGCCCGCTGCACTTGTTTCAGCACGCCGCCTGCGTGCCGCCGTAAGCCTTGGTGATCGCGTCCTCGACCAGACTTTCTTTCAGCCCAATCCGCAGATCGCCGGTCATGATCTTCACGATGTATTTGGCTTCGAGCGGCGTGACGCTCCCCAGCAGATCGCGAACCATTTCGGCCTTGGCCGCCGAGCCGCGCGCCGCCGCGATATCGCGAAACTTCTTGTTGACCTCAAGAACATTCAGGCCCTCTCCGGATTTCTCCGGCAAGACCTCGGAAGCGACAGCCCCTAAATCGCCGTGCTTGCGGTAAGCGGCGGTCAGCGCGCCTTCGGTCTGGTCGGCCAGCTCTGCTACCACGCGCCACAGAAGCGCGCCACCCACCTGCAAAGTCGTCTCTTCCCACGCCGGAAAAGCCCGTCCCGAGAGAAATACCGCTGACAGAGCGGCTTCATCGGTGGTACATGACTTCAGATAGTCCGCAACAATCCCGGTTTTGAGCGATTTCTTCGTCGTCGCCGCAATCGCTTCGCAAGTTTCAGCCAGTCTTCTCATTTGTCTTTAAGATGCTTGCGAATATGGAATGGACATTCCATCATTGTCCCGCGGATTCGCCATCGAACGAACGCTTCCAGGTCCGCTGCTTAGCCTGTTCCGCGCGAACCTCTTGTGCGCCTGTGATAACCTAGTGTTTAGAGCCTTTCCCGGCGTCTGGAGCATCCAATCACCGTGCGTTCCTTGCGAAATTTCTTGCGTTTTATGGTCGCCGTGCAGCTTCTGCCCGCGCTCGAAAGTGGTGAAGAAACCCTGGTCGGCGGCCAGGCCGTGCTCGAAGGCGTGATGATGCGGTCGCCCCATGCCTGGGCTATCGCGTGCCGCAAACCTTCCGGCGAAGTGGTCACCATGCAGGAGCCACTCGACCGTCCTTCGGAAAAGCATAAATGGATGGCGTGGCCCGTCGTTCGCGGAGTCATGACGCTTGGCTATGCGATGACCCTAGGCTACCGGGCGCTGCGGTTCTCCGCCAATGTCGCCATCGAAGAAGTAATGCAAAACGACGAAGAACAAGTACAGACAGCCGCTTCCTCGAACCATGTAGCGACGGGCGCCTCGCCCGTCCCGCCAAAGCGAAGCGAGGCGGAACCCTCCACGGTCTTGGCCTCCGGTCTCAAATCCAACTCCCGCGAGAAAGCCGCCACCATCACCGGCTGGATGGCCGCGATCAACGTCATCATCTCTCTCTCCTTCTTCATCTTCATGTATAAATACCTTCCACTTCTGGCGGCCACGGAACTCAAGAAAGCCAATCCCGCGCTGGGTGGCCGGATCGTATTTAACCTGATCGACGGCGCAGTGCGCTTAATTTTATTTCTCCTCTTCATCTGGGGAGTTTCGTTATTTCCCGATATCCGCCGCGTCTACCAGTACCACGGCGCCGAGCACAAAACTGTTTTCGCCTTCGAAGACGGCAAAACGCTTGAAACAGCGGAAGTCCAAAAATATTCCACATTCCATCCGCGCTGTGGCACCAGCTTCCTGATGACCGTGATGCTCATCTCGATCGGCTTCTACATGCTGATTCCGTTTACCACATTCTGGGCGCGCTTCGCCTGCCGCATCGCGCTGCTGCCCGTGATCGCCGGCGTGTCCTACGAAATCATCCGCTTCGCCGCCAAACACCGCGGCTCACTCTTTGCACTAATGACCGCTCCCGGCCTCTGGCTACAACGCATCACCACGCAGCCGCCATCGGACGAAATGGCCCAGTGCGCCATTACCGCGCTCGATCACGCCATGGATCTCGAAAAAGATCACGGCGGCGAGTTGGTGATTGCCTAGGGTAGCCCCTACCCAGTTCTCAGTTCCCGGTTCTCAGTTCTCAGTTCTCAGATAAAATCTTTTAGAATTGCCTTTGATTTTTGCCCGTAGGTGCGAAAAATGTCGAATCCGAAATCGAGAATTCAGAATCGCTCACTGAGAACTGAGAACTGAGAACTGAGAACTGAGAACTGAGAACTGAGAACTGAGAACTGAGAACTGACAATGTTCGAACGCCTCGATCAAATCGAAGCCCGCTACGAAGAGCTGACCAACGCTCTCGCTTCGCCGGATATTGTCAACGACTCGGCGAAATACCAGAAGACCGCCAAGGCGCACAGCGAAATCGCGCCCATCGTCGAAAAATATCGAGAATTCAAGGATCTAAGAAAGGGCATCGCCGATAGCCGCGCCATGCTCGTCGATGAAAAAGATCCTGAGATGCGCGCCTACGCGCAGGAAGAACTCAACCGACTGGAGCCGCGCGTCAGCGGCATTGAAGAAGAATTAAAGGTTCTGCTGCTGCCCAGAGATCCGAACGACGAAAAAAACATCATTCTCGAAATTCGCGCCGGTACCGGCGGAGACGAAGCCACGCTCTTCGCCGCCGAAATCTTTCGCATGTACACGCGTTACGCCGAGACTCAGCGCTGGAAAGTCGAAGTGCTGTCGTCTTCGGAGTCTTCGGCGGGCGGCCTGAAAGAAGTCATCGCCATCATCGAGGGCAATCGCGTTTTCTCCCAACTTAAATATGAAAGCGGTGTCCATCGCGTGCAGCGCGTTCCCGCCACCGAGCAGCAGGGACGCGTCCACACTTCGGCGGTCACGGTCGCCGTGTTGCCCGAAGCCGAAGATGTCGACATCAAAATCGAGGCTAAAGACCTGCGCATCGACACTTTCTGTTCCTCCGGCCCCGGCGGCCAATCGGTAAACACCACCTATTCCGCGGTGCGCATCACGCATATTCCTACCAACACGGTCGTCAGTTGCCAGGACGAAAAATCGCAAATCAAGAACCGCGAAAAGGGTATGCGCGTGCTGCGCTCACGCCTTTACGAAATCGAAATGGAGAAGCAGCAATCGGCCTTAGCCAAAGAGCGCAAAGCCATGGTCGGCTCCGGCGACCGCAGCGAGAAAATTCGCACTTACAACTTCCCGCAAAACCGCCTCACCGACCACCGCATCGGATTCACCATTCACCAGCTCGAACAGGTGATGGACGGCAAGCTCCAGCCGCTGATCGAGGCCCTGACCACGCATTATCAAGCGGAAAAGTTAAAGCAGGAAGCCACAACTGTTGTCTAAGATTGTGTAGGGACAGCCGCCCTCGGCTGTCCGCCGGACGAAGCCCGGCTACTGTGTGTGCTTTCGGAAGTCGCCGAATCGCAGCGTTGGCGTCGTTGCCACGATTCCAAAGCGCACACGCGCAACTGCTTAAACCCGCCAACCCCGTCAGTGTGGTCAAATAGTCGTTGAACGTTGTAGATTCAACCGGATCTACGAACAGAAGCTATGTCTGACCTGCAATCGACCCTCGCCGCAACGTTGACTGATCGCTACCTCGCAACGCCGCCCGCATCCGCGAGCTTGCCGTGCCTCTAACCGACGCGCAGCTCTGGCAAAAACCTTTCCCCTATGGCAACAGCTTTGGACATCTCGTTCTGCATCTCACTGGAAACTTGAACTACTACATTGGCGCTCAGATCGCCAATACCGGCTACATCCGCGATCGCCCACGCGAATTTAATGTCCTAACCCTCGGTCGAAAGATGAAGTGCTCAAGGACTTCGACGACGCCGTGAAAATAGTTCTGAAAACCATCCGCGCGCAATCTTCCGGCGACTGGTCTGCGGAATATTCCGGCACAGGCGCCGATGCCAAAAACCGCCTTGATATCGTGATTGCTTGCGCAGCTCACATGCAGCACCACATCGGCCAGATGATCTACCTCTGTTATGAATTACAAAGGCAGAAGGAGAACGGATCTGACTAACGGCGACTGATTCACCGCTATGCAAGGAAGCGTTTCCGGTTTTTGTTGCACGCGGATCGAAACTTAGGCAACCTGCGGCAACCAAACCAGCACCGAACCTCCACCATGCCAACGCAATACATGTCGAACAGTCCGATGAAGCAAACCCGCTCTTTACTGGCCCTCGCCGGGTTCAGCCTTGCCACTGCGGGCGCGGCTTGGTACGGATCGCGCTACAGCCGCAAGGGCAGCCGCCAGGCGTGGTATCGCAATCTCGAGAAGCCGAGCTTCACGCCGCCACGAGAAATCATTCCTGTTGTCTGGACTTCGCTTTACTGTCTGATGGCATGGTCCGGATGGCGCATCTGGAGCGCAGCTCCCTCCCGTCACCGCACCGCTGCGCTGCGGCTTTGGATGTCGCAGCTCGTCGCCAACGCGAGATGGTCCAAACTCTTCTTCGGCGAGCATCGCCCAACGCTCGCTCTCGCCGACAGCATCGCACTCGAAGGAATGATTTTTTCGTATATGACTGCCGCGCGGAAGGTGGACAGCGCCGCGGCAAACGCGTTCATTCCTTATGCGGCGTGGGTCGCGTACGCGACCGTGCTGAATTCGGAAATCGCCCGGCTCAATCCGCGCGCGGCCTAGCCGCCGGACTGACGAATCGGGTTATGCGAAGCCTGCGTAACGACGGCGGGCAGGGATTCCGCCTCCAGAGTGCCCAAGTCCATAATCTCCGAGGCGTGCTGAATATCGATACCCACAATCTTGCCTCCCGCGTCCAGATCAATCACGACCCCCTCCTGTATTTCACGAGAGTCCGCGCTGGGGCGCGAGTTCAAATCAATGTAGAGCGAGTCGGTCTCCCGATCATAGTTAAGTTTCACGGTTTGTCCTCCAGCGGAGCCCGGAAATCCCGATCGAAAAAAGCGTTCTGGACTGTTTCCCCATCGGCCAGGGTAACGACGCGAAGCGCGCGATTTCCGAACTCCGGCACTCTTCCCCAATAACGAATGCGGCCATCGCTTTGCGTCTGGCGAACCATAGGCTGCCTGAGAACCCTTCGCACCAATCAATTCGGAGATAAGTTCGTTTTCTCAGAACTTGTTCGCGAAAGTATTGGGTCGTTTCCATGTACCGCTTCAAACGATGCCGAGCAGGTCACTATATGCGACATTCGCGATTATATATCCAAGGATTCCGGAAGCCGCTTGTGGTGAAATACCTGAGTGCAGTTAAAACAAACTCTTAACTCCGCGACAACGGCTCTCGCGTCTGCCGATGTCCCTTCGCCCCGCATGAACGCGGAGTTACTACTGCGCTTTGTTCTTGACTGCGACCGCGCCTACCTCTTCGCGCATCCCGAGCGCGAACTCACCCATGACGAACAATCGCGCTATGATCGCGCACTCGCCGAGCGCGCGCGCGGCGTCCCCGCGCAATACATCACAGGCCACCAGGAATTTTGGGGCATGGATCTTATCGTCACTCCCGCAGTTTTGATTCCGCGTCCGGAAACGGAGCACGTGATTGAGACTGTGCTGGAACTGCTAGATTCGGCTCCCCGCCCCGGGTCTCCGGCTTCCGGAACCCGCGACTCCCATCAGAAACCGTTCGGAAGCCCGAAGCCTGAAGCCCGAAGCCGAATTCTCGACGTCGGCACCGGCTCCGGTTGTATCGCATTGGCGCTGGCGAAAGAGCTGCCGCACGCGGAAATTCTCGCCAGCGATATTTCCGCGGATGCACTTGGAATTGCCCGCATCAATGCCGCTCGCCATCAGCTTGAGTCTCGTATTCAATTTATCGAGGCTGATCTACTCGCGGGATTTGACAACGGCTCGCTTGACTTCGTCGTCTCGAATCCGCCGTATGTCGGCGAATCCGAAGAAGATGAAGTTCAGCTCGAAGTCCGAAAGTTCGAGCCGCGCAACGCGGTGTTTGCCGGCCCCAGCGGATTGGAGGTGATCGAGCGCCTGATCCCGCAAGCTCACGCCGAGCTAAAACCCGGCGGCTGGCTGGTAATGGAAATTAGTGGAACGATCTCAGAGCGAGTAATAGGTTTGTTACGCGGCTGGAAAGAAGTCCAGATGCGGCCGGATCTACAATCGATTCCGCGCGTTGCGTTAGCGAGAACGCCCCGCTAGCCGCGCCAATGGAGCCCCGCACGCCCTCGTCCGGGGAGCAGCCGCCACAACTTTATCCCGCAAAGCTCGTGGTGACAGCGGGACGAGGCGTCCGCCCCTCCACGAGCGCCGCTTCGATTTGAACCAAAGTTCAGAGCTAACGGAGCCTAGCGCGGAACAACCGCCGGCTGAATTTCTTCCACATCCACCACTGTGGTCGGATAATTTCCCGTATAACAAGCCGAGCAATAAGAGGTCTTCTCGCCATCGCCGCAAGCTTTCTTGAGACCTTCGAGAGATAGGTAAGCTAGCGAGTCGGCGCGGATATATTCGCGAATCTGGTCGACAGTTTTATTCGCCCCGATAAGCTGATTCTTCGATGGCGTATCCACGCCGTAGTAGCAAGGCGAAATCGTTGGCGGACACGAAATCCGCATGTGAACTTCTTTCGCGCCGGCGCTGCGAATCATGCGGACGATCTTGCGGCTGGTGGTTCCGCGCACAATCGAATCGTCGATCAGCACTACGCGCTTGCCTTCCAGCAACGAGCGCACGGTGTTCAGCTTCAGCCTCACGCCAAAATCGCGCACGCTTTGGCTGGGCTCGATAAACGTTCGCCCCACGTAGTGATTGCGGATCAAGCCAAAACGAAAGGGAATTCCACTCTCGGCCGCGTATCCCACAGCGGCGGTCACACCGGAATCCGGCACCGGAACCACCAGATCGGCTTCCACCGGCGCTTCGCGGGCCAACTGCCGTCCTAATTCTTCGCGGCTGGTCTGGACCGCGCGGCCAAAAACCATGCTGTCAGGCCGCGAGAAATACACGTGCTCGAAGATGCAGCTCGATTGTGGCGCGGCCGCGGAATAGAACCGCGAGGTTATGCCCTCCGGTCCCACTACGATTAACTCGCCAGGCTTCACGTCGCGCTCGTAAGTGGCGCCGATCAGATCAAAGGCGCAAGTCTCCGAGGCGAAAACAATGGTGTCGCGCTTCTGGCCTTCTTTGTTTTCGACACCCAGCGCGGGAATGCGCCCCATGGCGAGCGGCCGGAATCCGCGCGGATCGCGCGCCGCAATAATCCGGTCGGGACTCATCACCACCAGCGAAAACGCCCCCTCCACGTGCCGTAACGCATCCGCAATCGCTTCGGGCAAGGTCTGCTCCCGCGAAAGCGCGACCAGATGTACGATTACTTCGGTATCGCTGTTGGTTTGAAAAATCGATCCCTGCCGCTCCAGCCGCCCGCGAATCTCCGCCGCATTGGTGAGGTTGCCATTGTGCGCAACCGCAATCGAGCCTTTACTCGACTGCACCAAAATCGGCTGCGCATTCAGCAGCGCCGAATCGCCCGCAGTTGAATACCTCGTGTGGCCGATCGCAAGCGTGCCGCGGATCTTTGAGAGAACATCCTCGGTGAAGATGTCGGCGACGAGCCCCATCGCCTTATGCACGCGCGAAGTCAGGCCGTCGGAAGTGACGATCCCCGCCGACTCCTGCCCGCGATGCTGCAAGGCGTGCAGGCCGAGGTAAGCAAGCTTCTCCGCCTCGGGGTGAGCGAAGATTGCGACCACCCCGCACTCGTCGTGAAATTTATCGGAAGTCAGCATTTTGTAGTTAGCCCTTAGCAATTCACATTCAGCTTTCCGCATCCATGTAGGGGCAGCCGCCCTCGGCTGTCCGGCGAGCGAAGC
This sequence comes from uncultured Acidobacteriota bacterium, assembly GCA_963755225.1. Classification (GTDB taxonomy): domain Bacteria; phylum Acidobacteriota; class Terriglobia; order Terriglobales; family Acidobacteriaceae; genus Sulfotelmatobacter. The sequence continues at coordinate 52,391 of CAVWJE010000015.1, read as the reverse complement.
TCGCTGCATATCTCAGATCCCTTCAGCCGCCACAAGTTCCGAATCACTCCGCAGAATCAACTCCAACGCATCCTCGTAAGCGTGATTCAAATCGGAAATTGCGGCGGAAAGAACCTGCCGTCCATCGACCGCAATCTCCAAATGCCCGGGAATAGTCTCTCCAATCACCTCCGCGACGATTCCATGCTTCTCCGCTACCTGTTGGATTCGCGCCACGTTCACCCGGTCGCAGGAGAGCAAAATCCGGCTTGCATCCTCGCCGAACAATACGAACTCCTCCGGAAGCCCGTTCGACGCCAGATTCACCCGCGCCCCCCCCCCTTTGAAGAAGGTCTTCTCGGCCAAAGCCACAGCCAACCCACCATCGGAGCAATCGTGAACAGAATCCACTAATCCCTGCCGAATGATTTCAACAATCGCCCTTTGCAGCGCGGCTTCCTTCTCGAGATTGAGGTTCGGAGGATATCCCCACAGCGCGCCGAGAATTTCCTTGGCGTATTCCGACGATCCGAATTCGCTTTCCACATCGGTGCTATCGGCGGCTTCGCCCGCTCGCAAGAGCACAATCGTTCGTCCGGCGGCGGCGAAATTCATCTTCGCAGTCTTGCTTACGTCGTCCAAAGTTCCCACCACTCCCAAAACTGGCGTGGGATAAATTCCTTCCCCGAGCGTTTCGTTGTAGAAGCTGACGTTCCCGCCGGTGATCGGAATCTCCAGCTCTTCGCAGGCTTTGGTGATGCCATCGATCGCCTGCGAAAACTGCCACATGATATGCGGCTTCTCGGGATTGCCGAAATTCAGGCAATTCGTTGCGCCCACTGGCGTCGCGCCCGAACATGCGACCTTGCGGGCGGCCTCGGCTACGGCGTGCATCGCACCCAGCCGCGGATCGAGATAACACCACCGTCCGTTGCCATCGAGTGCCATCGCCAACCCGCGCTCCTGTTGGCCCGGATTCGAATTCTTGATGCGAATCACGCCCGCGTCGCCCGCTCCCGGCGCCTCGACCGTGTTGGTCTGCACCATGTGATCGTACTGTTGCCAGACCCAGCGCTTGCCGCAGATATTTGGGCTGGCCAGAAGCCGCTTCAGTTCTTTCGTAAAATCAGCACGCGCATTGAGTGTTACGCCCTCCGGCATCTCCCGCGGCACCGGCGGTTCCCACCTTGCCAGCGGACGCTTATAGACCGGCGCATCATCCGTTAATGCCTGGTTCGGAATCTCGGCAACAAGCTCGCCATGGTGCAGCACCCGCAATTGATTACCGCTGGTGACCTTGCCGACCTCAACCGCATCAAGTCCCCACTTTTCAAAAACGCGGAAAACTTCGTGCTCACGGCCTTGTTCAGCCACCAGCAGCATGCGCTCCTGCGATTCGCTCAACATGATTTCGTATGCGGTCATGCCGGTTTCGCGCTGCGGAACGCGATCAAGTTCGATCTCAATGCCCACGCCCCCGCGACCGCCCATCTCGCAGGTTGAGCAAGTCAGGCCGGCTGCGCCCATATCCTGAATGCCAACGATGGCGCCGGTCTGCATCGCCTCCAGGCAGGCCTCGAGCAGCAGTTTTTCGAGAAAGGGATCGCCTACCTGCACATTCGGCCGCTTCGCTTCCGACCCTTCGCTGAATTCTTCGCTGGCCATCGTCGCGCCGTGAATGCCGTCACGCCCGGTTTTCGCGCCAACATAAATCACCGGATTGCCTGCGCCGGCTGCGCGCGCATAAAAAATCTCGTCCTTCCGAACCAGCCCCATCGCGAATGCGTTCACTAATGGGTTGCCCGAGTAGCACGGTTCGAACTTGGTTTCGCCGCCCAGGTTCGGCACTCCGAAGCAATTGCCATAGGAGGCGACTCCGCTGACCACGCCTTCGAGAATTGAATGGTTGCGATGAATCTCGGCCTGGGAAGCGCTGCGCGGAGCGGCGGACGCCTCGTCCGCCCGGACTGGCCGAAGCCCGGCCGCAATGCCACTCTCACCCCGGACGAGGGCGTCCGGGACTCCATGTTTAGCGGGCATAATCGGCCCGAATCTCAGCGAATCCATCACCGCGACCGGCCGCGCACCCATGGTAAAAATGTCGCGCAGAATTCCGCCCACGCCCGTGGTCGCGCCTTGAAACGGCTCAATGAAAGAAGGATGATTATGCGATTCGATCTTGAACGCACATGCCCAGCCGTCGCCGACATCCACGATGCCCGCATTTTCGCCCGGCCCCTGGAGGACGCGCTTGCTGCGGGTAGGCAGCCGTTTCAGATGCACACGTGAAGATTTATAAGAACAGTGCTCGCTCCACATAACGCTGAAAATGCCAAGTTCGGTGAGTGTGGGTTCTCGGGAGCCGAGAAGTTGCTTGATCTTTTCGTATTCTTCCCCGGTAAGGCCGTGCTGCCGGAGGGTCTCCGGAGAAAAGGCGGAGGTCATGGAAGTGGTCATGGGGAAGCTCTATTGTCGCATTTACCGGCACGGCTGGGTAGGTTTGATTTTCACCGATGTTTTTAACCGGAGAGCGGTTTCCGGTAAGATGCCAGCCAGATGAAATCCATTATCGTAGGAACGGCCGGCCACATCGATCACGGGAAAACCGCGCTGGTCAAGGCGCTTACCGGGATTGACGCCGATCGCCTGGAAGAAGAGAAGCGTCGCGGCATTACCATCGACCTGGGGTTCGCCCACATGGATTTGCCTGCGCCGAATGGCGACACCCTGCGCATCGGCTTCGTCGATGTTCCCGGGCACGAGCGATTTGTCCGCAATATGCTGGCCGGCGTGGGCGGCATCGATCTCGTTCTGCTGATAATCGCCGCGGATGAAGCAATCAAGCCACAGACGCGCGAGCATTTCGAAATCCTGCAACTGCTCGGCGTGCAGCGCGGCATTACCGTTCTTACCAAGTCTGACGCCGTCGATGCCGATACGCTCGGCGTGGTTCGGCTGGAAGTCGAAGACTTTCTCCGCGGAACATTTCTGGATGCCCCAAGCCCCATCGTCGCCGTCAGCTCTTTATCGGGCGCGGGATTGGACGACTTGAAGCGAACCATGGTGGCAGCGGCGGCTCACATCCAGCCGCGCGATTCTCATGCGCTGGCGCGCTTGCCCATCGATCGCGTCTTCACCATGAAAGGCTTTGGAACGGTAGTGACGGGAACGCTGATAGCTGGAACGATTCGCCGAGAAGACGAAATGGAAGTCTTTCCTTCCGGAAGGCGGGTTCGAGTTCGCGGAATACACGTGCATGGACGTTCGGCCGATCTGGCCGTGGCGGGGCAACGAACCGCGCTCAACCTGGCCGGGGCAAGCACCGACGACCTGGCGCGCGGAATGACGCTCGCGCCGCCCGCAACATTTCGAGCCACGAGCCGTGTGGACGTGCGTCTGCGCCTGTTGCCTTCCGCCCCGCATCCGCTGAAAGATCGCGCGCGCGTCCACTTTCACTCGCACACCATGGAGACCGTGGCAGAGATAGTTCTGCAACGGGGCAAACCTATGGATTCCGCCAGCGTAACTAATGTAAAGCAGGGAACGATCGCAGCCGGACGCATCCAGTTGCTATCCGGTCACGAGTCATTTGCGCGCCTGAAATTACCCGAGCCCGCCTTGCTGCTGCCCGGCGACCGCTTCATCATCCGGCAGTTCTCGCCGGTAATAACGATAGGCGGCGGAGTCGTACTCGACGCCGCGCCTATTTTCCGCGTCCGCGCACAAGAAGACTTCCTCAATCTTCTGCTTGCGGGTGACCTTGAATCCGTACTTAAGGGACGAATCGCCCGCCGGCACCATCAGGGAATCTCGATCGCCCAACTGGTTGCCGAGACTGGCCTCCCCAGGAATTTAATCGAGTCCGGCCTGTCGCAAGCCGTAAAAATGCAGACCGTGGTTCGCGCGGGCGACCTATTTCTGGATTTCAAGGCTGTGCAACTCCTCGAAGCTAAAATCCTAAGCGTGGTGAGGACTTTTCATCTAAAGAATCCTTTGGTGGCGGGAATCGGCAAAGAGGAACTGCGCGACCAGGCCGACGCCACGCCGGAAGTATTCGAACTCGTTTCGGCGACATTGATGCGTAACCGCAAAATCGAGACCATTGGAGACTTAGTGCGCATGCCCGGTCAGGGCGTGGTGATGAAAGACGAAGAAGCCGAATCGAAGAATAAGATCGAAACCGCATTTGCTACCGCGGGATTGAAGGTTCCCGCATTGCCGGAGGTTCTCGCGAGCCTGAAGGTGGATAAAGCGCGAGCCCAAAAAATTGTGACCTTGTTATTGCGCGACAAAGTGTTATTCAAAATTTCCGACGAGCTGGTCTTTCATCGCAGCGCCCTGGAGCAGCTTCGGCGGCAAGTGGCCGCCTACAAAGTGAAGGCGCCAAAAATTGACGTCGCGAACTTTAAGGAGTTGACGGGAGTGACCCGCAAATACGCGATCCCGTTGCTGGAATACCTGGATCGCGAACGGGTTACGCGGCGCGTAGGGGATGCGCGAGAAATACTTTAACCTCAAGAGCCGATTCCGCTTACGAAGGCGGGAATCCGTCATCCAGGCGAAATTAGCGCGAAAATATATCCGCTAAGTCTCGAATCCGTCGCGGCTTTTAGATGTTTTCTTCCGGAAATTCCACTTCCAGTCCCAGCGGATCGGTAACTCGATTGGTCAAGTTGGCTAGTCCAATCAGCATGTGCAGATCGACAATCTCGGGGTCGGAAAAGTTTTTCTTCAATTCGTCGAAATCTGCCTGCGAAATTTCATGGGGCGCCCTGGTCAATTTTTCCGTATAGGTCAGCGCGGCGCTTTCCTTCCCGGTGTAGCGCGAATAGTTTCCCGCTTTTAGCGCCGCCCAATCGTCGGCGACCAGCCCGGCCCGCTTGGAGGACGCGACATGGTGCTGCGTGCAGTAGCGGCATTCGTTGATAAGGGACACGCGAAGGTAGACGAGTTCGTATAACTTCTTTTCCAGCGAGCGCCCCACGCTGGCGTAGAAAACGAGAAAATTCTTCAACATCTCGGGACGATGGGCGAGCGCTTTTTGGATATTGCCGGGTTTGCCGCGAAGCGTTTTCTCATAAATCTCGCGAACCTCAGGGGACGCCGCCTCCGTTTCGATCAACCCAATACGTGCCATAAATCCTCCGAGCCAATTCCAAGACTTCATCATAGATGAGTCGCGAGTAAACTGCGCCCCCGTTTGACTGCCTACCGGTGCGATATTTCCCGCTGCAGAAAAAACCCGCTCTGCCGATATGTCACAGGAAGGCCTATCGATGAAGACAATCGGTGTGGTTATCGTTTTGCTTTGCGCGTCGTGCTGGTCCGCCGCGCAGGGGAATGCCGCTGCGAACGCGAGGTCGAATATCCTCGCCCTCGAGCACGCATGGGATCAGGCGCAGGAACGCGGCGACATCAAGGCCCTCGCCGCCATATTCGACAATTCTCTGGTTTACGTCGATTTCGATGGATCGTTGTTAACCAAGACAGCTTATCTGGAACGGGTCAGAACTAACAGCGCGCACATTGAGCAGATAGTCCCGGAACAAATGAGTGTCCAATTATTCGGCAACACCGCTATCGTAGTAGGAACTTACAAAGTAAGAGGAGTGGAAAACGGCAAAGCTTACGCTCGGCGTGGCCGTTTTACAGACACATGGGTGCTCACCGCCGGATTGTGGATATGCGTCGGAGCGCAGGCAACCCCCATTCTGCACTGAGCTATCGCGCGGGAGCGCAAAGGAATTGGAATGTGGAAGCTGGTTTTTTTCTCGCTGCTGGTCTTGACATCCGCTCTGTTCGCGGCCCAGGATGTGGCGCAGCCAACCGCCGAGGAATCCAGAATCCTGACGCTCGAAAACGCATGGAATCAGGCAATCCAGCAAAAAGATGGGGCCGCATTGCTAATGCTGCTGGGGCCGGAGTTGGTTTACATCGAGTATGACGGCAGGTTGATGAACAAAGCGGAATATCTGGCCGACGCGCAGCAGCCTTCGCTGCATCCCGCGCGTGTTGTGGGCGAATCGCTGAGCGTGCATGTCTATGCACGGTTGCGGTGGCGATCGGAATTTGCCGCGAAGCGGCCTCAAGAACGGCAAGCCGTACTCGCTTCGCATGCGCTTCATCGATACTTGGGTACGCAAGAACGAACGTTGGATATGCGTTGCCAGCCAGTCCACTCTGCTGGCCCAGTAACGATCTGGCAGTAGTGATCTGCCAGTCAATTCAATGATCTGCATTGACGAATCGCCAGTAACGACTGCCGGCAACGATCTCGGTCGGCCACTTCGGGCCCGAAGCCAGTCTGCCCTTCCGCGATACACTGTAATCGAGCCGAATTTCGCAACCTTCCATGCTTTCCATCCGTCCCGCTACCATTGACGATGTGTCGCTGCTGCGAACCTTGATCCGCGAATTGGCCGAATTCGAGAATGAATTGCATCTCTGCGTGATCGAGGAAGCTGACCTGGCACGCGATGGATTCGGGCCGGATCCAAAATTTCACGCCCTCATTGCCGAGTGGGATCGTCAGGCCGCAGGTTACGCGCTTTTCTTTGGCTACTATTCGAGCTGGGCGGGTCCAGGCATGTATCTCGAAGATATGTTCGTGCGTCCGCAATTTCGCAGGAAGGGAATTGGAATGGCGCTGTTGGCCGCTGTGGCTGACATCGCGCTGCGGGAAGAGCGCCGTGCCATGCGCTGGGAGGTGCTCGATTGGAACGAGAATGCGATCGCGCTTTATAAGCTTTTGGGGGCGGAATTTCGCGATCCATGGCGAAGCGTCTTGCTCACGGGCGACGGCCTGCGGCGGCTGGCGGAGAAAAACTCATGACGGCGCGCGTTCGCATTATCGGAGCCGGACTCGCGGGCTCCGAAGCCGCTTGGCAGTGCGCCCGTCGCGGAGTGCCGGTCGAATTATTCGAGATGCGCCTGGTGCGCTCGACGCCAGCCCATCAGACCGCCGATTTCGCCGAACTGGTCTGCTCGAATTCCTTGAAATCGGAAAGCGAGAACACGGCGCCCTGGCTGTTAAAAGAAGAATTGCGCCGTGCCGGATCGCTCCTGTTGGAAATTGCCCGCGAGTGCTCGGTTCCCGCCGGCCACGCGCTGGCGGTAGATCGGGTAGCGTTCGCGGCGAAAGTAACCGAGGCGATTTCACGAGAGGCGCGGATAAACGTGCGCCGCGAGGAAGTCACTTCCATCGGCGAAGAGGAAAATGAGATCACGATCATTGCGACGGGTCCTTTAACCTCCGAATTGCTGGCCGATGAGATTTCGCGCCTGAGTGTGGCGGATCAAACGGATTCCAGAGGAGAAAACGTCCCTGCCCAAAACACTCCTCGTTTATTTTTCTACGATTCCATCAGCCCAATCGTTGAAGCGGACTCCATCGATATGTCGCGCGTTTATATGGCGGCGCGCTATGACAAAGGATCGGCGGACTACATCAACTGTCCCATGAGCCGCGAGGAATACGACCGTTTCTACGACGCGCTTCTCGCTGCCAAGGCCGTCGAAGAGCGCGATTGGGAAAAACTAAACTATTTCGAAAGCTGCCTGCCCATTGAAGAGATCGCCCGCCGTGGCCGCGACACGCTGCGCTTCGGTCCGATGAAGCCGGTCGGCTTGATCGATCCGCGAACAGGGCACAGACCCTATGCGGTCGTGCAATTGCGGCAGGAAAACCTGCGCGCCGATTCCTACAATCTGGTCGGATTTCAAAATCATCTGATGTTCGCCGATCAGGCTCGCGTGCTGCGGCTGATTCCGGGCCTCGAAAATGCGCACTTCCTGCGCTACGGCCAGATTCACCGCAACACCTACATCAACGCGCCTACGCTTCTGCGCGATACGCTACAGATGAAGGCGCATCCGCGAATTTTATTTGCCGGACAGATTTGCGGGGTTGAAGGCTACGTCGAATCCATCGCGACCGGCCTGATTGCGGGACTCAACGCCGCCGACCTTGCCCTTGGAAACGAGCCCGTTACGCCGCCGCGCGCCTCCGCTTTCGGATCGCTCACCCACTACGTGACGCATGCGGACGCGAAAAACTTCCAACCCGCCAACATCACGTTCGATCTGCTGCCGCCGCTCGAAAAGAAAATCCGCGACCGCAAAGAGCGCCATCGCCTTCAGTGCGAACTCGCCCTAAACGAATTCGCCGCGTGGATGAATCGCGTCGAGCTGGCGCCCGCCAATACTTAAACAAATACTTGTCGTTCCGAGCACTCAACAACTCAAAAAAGTATTTGTCATTTCGAGCGCTCAACAATCCCAAAAATAATTGTCATTCCGAGCGAAGCGAGGAATCCTGGTGTCCTGTGGAACTCCCACAGCCTCCGAGGTGTCTGATGCTTGCAGACGCGCGCGCCAACATGCAAAGAGAAACGAGGACTCCATGTCTTTCTCAATGGCAGGCGGGGGTGTGCGCGGTCCGGAGATCAACGTCACGCCGCTGATCGATGTGCTGCTGACGCTGATCATCGTATTCATGGTCGTGGTTTCGATGGACAAAGAGGAAGGAGAAACCGCCCAGATCCCGCAACCCGATCAAAAGCAGAGTGCCGAACAGCAACAGTCTCGCACCGTCGTCATTCAAGTTGTGTGGACGAAAGAAGATCAGCCGCCAACAGTAAAAATCAATCAGGAAGAAGTTCGCTGGGAAGATTTGGAGTCGCGGCTGGCGAAGATTTATCTAACCCGAGCCGAGAAAGTAGCCTTCGTTCGCGGCGATGCCGACGTTGATTTTCAATACGTCGCCGATGTGATTGACCTGGCTCATCACGCCGGTGTGCAGCGAATTGGACTGCTCACTATGGATCGCGAGGGCGCAGCGGAGTGAGCCGTTGCCGGGGAAAGTTAATTCCGCGCTCGATTCTTAATCCAAATCGGCGTCCCCAAAAATCCAAATGCTTTGCGAATCTGATTCTCCAAAAATCGCTGATAAGAAAAATGCAGCTTCACCGCGCGGTTGGTGAAGAGCACAAACGTAGGCGGCGCCACCGAAGCCTGCGTCATATAAAGAATCTTCACGCGCGAGCGCATCGGCACCGAAGCCCGCTCGAAATCAACCGTTTCGATAAATCGGTTCATCGCCGACGTGGAAACTCGCTTGCGGCGCTCGGTCGCAACCTGTTCGAGAAGCGGGAAAATTCTTTCCGTGCCCTTGCCGGTATGCGCCGAGATAAAAACGATCGGCGCGTAGTTCAGGAATTTCAGGTCGTCGCGCAATCGTTCCTCGTAAGCCTGTTGATCGCCCGGCCGCTTGCTTTCGCGCATGCGCATCGCCTTCGAGGGCCTGCCCGGCTTCGCCGCGCCACCGATAACCAGGTCCCACTTGTTCACCACGATAATTATCGAGCGTCCGCTCTCGTGCGCGTAGCCGGCAATAGCGGCATCGAGCTGGCTCACTCCTTCGGTCGCGTCGATCACAAGCAACGCGATGTCGGCGCCTTCGAGGTGCTTGCGCGCCATCACCACCGAAAGCTTTTCCGCCATCAAATGAGTCTTGCCTTTGCGGCGGATGCCGGCAGTATCGATGAAACGAAATCGCCTTCCACCGTGCTCGACGATTTCGTCGACCGCATCGCGCGTAGTGCCGGGGATGGGCGAGACAATCGCGCGATCGGCGCCAGTAAGCCGATTCAGCAACGTGGACTTGCCCACGTTCGGATGGCCGATGATGGCGACCTTGGTTTCGTAAATGGGCTCGTCAGCGGGTTCGTCGCCGTCTTCAAGTGTTTTACCCTGTGTTTCCTCCGTGTCCCCTGTGTTTAAGTCTTGTGCCGTCGCAGGCAAAATCTCAAACACCGCGTCCAGCAGATCGTCGATCCCGCGACCATGCTCGGCGGAAATCGCGAACATTTTCTTGATTCCCAGCCGATGAAACTCGTCGACGATGTTCGCCTGCTTCTCGGAGTCGGCCTTGTTGACCGCAAGGAAAAGAGGCCGTCCAGTCTTGCGCAGCAATTGAACCAGTTCGATATCGGGCGCGGCAATTTCAGCGCGTCCATCGACCACCATCACAATCGCGGCGGCTTCATCGAATGCCACGCGCGCCTGCCGAAAAATTTCCGACGGAATAAAATCTTTATCTTCCGGAATGATGCCGCCGGTATCGATGATGCGAATGCGCCGTCCCCGCCACTCGGCATCGCCATAAAGCCGGTCGCGCGTAATGCCGGGCTCGTCGCCAACAATGGCACGACGCGAGCCTACAATGCGGTTGAACAGCGTGGATTTGCCTACGTTCGGCCGGCCCACGATGGCCAGCGTAGGAACGCCGGCTGCGGTAGTGGCGAGAGTGCTCGTCGAGTTGTAAGTGGGTTGAGTCAATGACTTGTGTAGGGACAGCCGCCCCTTCGGCAAGCTCAGGGCAGGCCCCGGCTGTCCTTGGGTCGCAAGACCCATGCGAGCTACGCCGATGGAGATGCTCTGGAACCCTTATTATAGTGACTCCTGTGGCTTTAAGCTCCCAACCCGCCTCTTTGACCACTTCTTCGCGCTCCACGCCTAGCGGCAAGGGCGCTTCGCTCCACCAGTTTTTCGCCCCCGGCGGAGTGCTTGCCAACACACACCCTGCCTATGAATTCCGCCGAGGGCAGTTGCAAATGGCACAGGCGGTCGAGAAGGCGCTGGAAGAAAAGCGCCACTTAATCGTGGAAGCCGGAACTGGCACGGGAAAAACGCTCGCCTATCTGCTGCCGGTGATCCGCTCAGGCAAGCGCGTAATCATCTCAACCGGAACAAAGAACCTTCAGGAGCAACTTTTCTATAAAGATATTCCGTTCCTTGAGCAAGCCCTCTTCGCAAATCGTGAAGGGACGGACGCCTCGGAAGCCTGCCCTGAGCGAAGCCGAAGGGTTCAGCCGGGGCAAAGTCCCGGTCGGCTTTCCGTCTGTTACATGAAAGGCCGCAACAATTATCTTTGCCGAAAAAAGCTGTACGACCTCACGAGTCAGCCAGTCCTGAGCGGCCTTGAAGAGATCGAGCAATATCAGTCGATCCAGGCATGGGAGAAAATGACCTCTACCGGCGATCGCGCCGAACTTGCTGAACTCCCCGAAGCCAGCGCGCTCTGGCACAAGCTGGATGCGCGCGCCGACGCTTGCATCGGCCAAAAGTGCAGCGAGTTCGAGCGCTGCTTCATCACCGAAATGCGCCGCCGCGGCATGGAGAGCGATATCATTATCGTCAACCATCATCTCTTCTTCGCCGATCTCGCCATCAAATTGCAAGCTGAGGGCGTGCCCGACGTGGGCATTCTGCCCGATGCGGCGGCGGTGATTTTTGACGAAGCTCACGAACTTGAAGATATTGCGGGAAACTATTTTGGAATCTCGGTGAGCAACCTGCGAGTCGATGACCTTGCGCGCGATGTGGAAGCCTCGCTGCAACACAATCGCATGCTTTCGGCATCGCTTTCCGGCGCGTTAGGGAGTTTGCGGGAAAAATCTCAATTCTTTTTTTCCCTGCTGCCGCCAGGCGACGGCCGCTTCGCGTTTGAGTCGCGGCGCGAATTCCTGGAAGAAAATGGCGATGAGTTTCTCGCGCTGAATCAATCGCTGACTCGTTTGGCCGGAGAACTCGAAGGCTTGCCGCAAAAGCCGGAAGAAGTTTTCAACTTCGTGCGGCGCACGCAGGAACTGCAAATGCAACTCGCCTTCGCCATGGAGTCCGAGGACCGCAACACGGTTTTTTGGATCGAGCGGCGCGGCGGAAGGGGCGCATCGAATTCATCGCGGAGATCTTCCGAGAAAGGCGCCGAAACTTCACGCGGGCGGCAAAACGTCTTCCTTCAAGCCACTCCCATCGACGTCGGCCCCATCCTTCGCGAATGCCTCTGGTCGAAGCTCGATTGCGCAGTGCTTACGTCAGCGACACTCGCCGTTGGCGGCGGCTTTGAATACATCCGGCAGCGTCTCGGCCTGGCGCACGCGCGCGAGTCCGTGCTGCCGTCGCATTTCGATTATGAAAGACAGGCTTTATTTTATGTCCCGCCCGATTTGCCCGATGCGCGTACGCCGCAGTTCACCACGAAAGCCGCCGAGCGAATTCGTAGTCTGCTGCAAATAACGCGAGGCCGCGCCTTCGTCCTTTTCACCAGTTACGCGCAGATGAACGATATTTACCAGCGCCTGCTCGGCGATTTGGATTTCCCCATGCTTCGCCAGGGTGACGCTCCCAAAAGCGCTCTGCTCGAAGAGTTTCGCCTTACGCCGAATGCCGTGCTTTTTGCGACGTCCTCCTTCTGGCAGGGTGTCGATGTGCAAGGCGAACAGTTAAGCTGCGTCATCATCGACCGCCTGCCGTTCGCGGTGCCGAGCGATCCGGTCGTGGCCGCGCGAGTGAAGGCTATCGACGCGGATGGCGGCAACGCGTTCTTTCAATATCAGGTGCCGGCGGCAGTAATCACGCTGAAACAAGGTTTTGGACGACTGATCCGCTCACTGCATGACCGCGGCTTGCTGGTCCTGCTCGATAATCGCATCCTGAAAAAACAATACGGCCGCGTCTTTATCGAGAGCCTGCCGAATTACAAGAAGACTACGGAACTCGGCGTGGTCGAGACGTTTTTCGAGGCAACCGGCTAAGATTCGGTTGCATTCAGACCAGTTTCATCCCCACTGCTGTGGCCCGCTTGTCGAATGTAGCTGTGTACTCACATTCCGCTGCGTGGCCGCATCGCTCAATAAGGCAGTCGGAAAAGCTTACTCCGGTCGTAGTAAAACTTCTTAGCGCCTGGGAAACCAATTCGGCCTGCTCTACGATGATTTCTCGGCCCCGTAAGAAGGTTTCGACCATCAGCGTGATTTCGGCCCTATTAAATCCAAAGGAGCGTTGAAGCACCCAAACCGACTCTACCAATACGATCAACGAAATAAATCCGGGAGTATCTGGGGAGAAAGATGCGAACAATTGGATCGCTTTTGCAGTCTGGGTTGGATCGTCATGAGTCAGATAGCGAACCACGACGTTCGTATCGAGACCAATCATCGGGATTCAGATGCTCCCCGGGCAATTGCTTCATCCATCTCCTCGATCGTCACGGGTCTGCTTCGACGGCCTCGAAACATTCCGTTCAATTCCCGGACGGACCGTGTCGCGGGGATCATGATAACCTTCCCCTTTTCAAATTCCACAAACTCTATACGGTCTCCAGCTCCCACGCCAAGCGTCTGACGAATTCGCGCTGGAATGGTGATTTGCCCTTTTGAAGTTAAAGTCGCGGCAGCCATATCGTTCCTTTCAATTATAAAGATTCCTTACATTATAGTAAGGAACATGAAAGAAGGCAAGCGGGATTTCTCACACGTACTCCCGCTCGGCCCGGCGAATTTCCCGATACCGCTCGAAAACTTTCCTCTCGCTCTCCAAGCCCAGCGCCGAGCGTATCGAACTCCCGCGAAAAGTATGCCGCAGCATCTTCCAGCCGCGAAACAACACGAATCCGGGATCGTGGCTCAGCGCCGCCGGAACGTGATGGACCTTCATCCAGCGCTCCGCTTTCCAGCGCATAAACTCGACTTCTTCCGCGGGCAGATGCTCGGTGCGCACCACGGCGGTCGTCCCGTCGTATTCCTCGAGCCGCTCGTTCATGATCAGCCCCTGATCGCGGAAGTCCTTCGTCATCGGCGTGCGCGGATACGGCGTGGGATGCTGGATATAGGGCCAATCGACGTAGCGTCGCGCGAATTCAAGGTTGGCTTCGATCGATTCGTTCGTGTCGCCGGGGCTTCCAACGATCAATCCGCCGACCACATACATTTGATTGCGGCGAATAAAATCAATCGCTTTGAGAGTGGCATTGCCGGTGTTTTGTCCGTTCGTGCGCTCGGTATTTTTCGCCGAAGCTTTTAGAAATTCGAGGTCGCCTTCCAGGATATTTTCGATTCCAAGAAAAACGTAGCGGAACCCGGCCCGCCGCATCAAGGGCGCAAGAGTCTCGCCGTGGTTCGCAATTGCCGAGGTCATCGCCTGCACAAAATAATCCAGCGTGTGCAGTCCGGTTGCGATAATGGCCTCGCAGAGCGCCTCGAAGCGGTGCACGTTCAAAGTGATGTTGTCGTCGACCAGAAAAATAGTTCTCGCCCCATGGTCGCGCGCGTCGCGGATATCGGCCAGCACGCGGTCGAACGAATAAGTATGAAAGTTGCGCCCGCGCATCTCGATGATCGAGCAAAAACTGCAATCGAAAGTGCACCCGCGCGAAGTCTCGATCACATCCACTTGCCGCCCCAGCAGCGTATATCCCTTCAGCACGCGCGTATCGCGTCTGGGCAGGCGGATTTCCTTATCTTCGAGGCGGTGCGGCGGACGCCCCGGATTGTGCGCCCATCCCTCGCCGCTTCGATATGACAAACCGGCGATCTTCTCGACTCCTGTGCCCCGCTCGATCGCGCGTAACAATTCGCGAAAAGTAACTTCTCCTTCGCTCCGCACCAGATAATCCACGCCCATATTTTCGTAAGCTTCGGGCGCGAGACTGGGATCGTATCCGCCGACCACAATCTTTACACCTGGCCGCAGAGCGCGCACTAAATCGATGATCCGCCCCGCAGTGCGTCGCTGAAAGGTCATGATGGAGAGCCCCACAACTTCAGGATCGAGTTCTCGCACCAGCTTGATTACAGTTTCGCGAACGCGGCGATCGACAAGAATCAAATCGGCCACGGCCACACGATGATGCGGATCGACGTTGCCCGCCAACGAAGTCAGAGCGCCATTCGGCATGCGGATCGCAGCCGGAGGCATGTGTTCGAAGGAATCGGGCATGGAAAGCAATAGGACGTTCATGACAAATCAGTCCTCGCGCAGCTTCGCAGAATTCCCGCTGGCGCGGGTCGAACGCAGTTGCGAAGCGAATGGACGTTATTGTAGCGCAGGACGCTATCGGAAGGTTCATGTAGGGCGGCCGCGCGCCCATGCAGGGACAGCCGCCCCCGCTGGCCATCGAGCGCAGCTCGAAACTTCTTCGCTCGGCCCGAGCCGCACGGTTTTCTGCTAACGCCGCTCTTCGGCCCCCGCCGCCGGCATTACTCCCACCACGATACCCGAAGCTTGCCCCCTGCCGCGATACACCCGTTCGGTTGCCTTCACAAAATCCGAAGGCTTCGCATCGGGAATGTTCACAAATGTCTGCGGATTTCGATCCGTCAGCGGAAACCACGAACTCTGCACTTGCACCATAATGCGATGGCCGCGCCGGAACGTATGGTTGACGTCCTGCATGGTGAAGTCGATCTTTTCGACCTTGCCAGGAGTGAACGCTTCGGGCTTTTCGAAGCTGTGGCGAAATTTTCCGCGAAACGGCTCTCCCCGCACCAGTTGCTGATAACCGCCCATATCGAACATAGGCGGCCCTACGTCTGTGCGCGGCTTGCCTTTGTCTTCAGGACGCGGTTCATCGAACTTGCTGTCGGGATAATCCGTGGGGTACACATCGATGACTTTCACGTCCCAATCGGAATCAGTTCCCGTGGTCGAGACGAAAAGCTTGGGCGAGATTGGTCCCGCGATTGTCACATCTTCTTGCAGCACGGGAGTTTCATAAACCAGAACGTCTGTGCGACTGTCGGCGAAGCGCTGATCCGACAACATATATTCCTGCGGCACATGCGTAGCCGTGTAATTTACGAACGGCACGGGCTTGGCTGGATCGCTCACGTATTCGTCGAAAGCGGAGGTGTCCGATCCGGGCATGTCGAACGAGAGTCCGCCTCCAGCGCGGAAATACAGCGTTTTCGCCTCCGCCTCTTTCGGAGGCCATGCCGAATATCGCCGCCACACGCTTGTGCCGGTTTCAAAAACAAACGCCTTCGGCAGCTTCGCGTCCGCACTACCCTTTAAATACTGCTCGAAAAACGGGAACAAAATATTTTTCCTGTAATACTCGCCGGTGTTGGAAGCGAACTCGACTCGTCCCAGGTGTCCGCCGTCGTAGCGCGCCCATCCTCCATGGACCCAGGGCCCGACCACCAGCGCGTTAAAAATTCCGGAGTTGTTTTGGTCGATTGCGTGGAAGGTGCTGAACGGCCCTTGCAGATCTTCGGCGTCAAACCATCCTCCTACCGTCAGCACCGCGCAATGAATGTTTTTCATGTGCGGAGCGAGGTTGCGCGCCTTCCAATAATCGTCATACGTATCGTGGTGAACCTGGTCGTCCCACAGCGCGCTCTTGCCTTCAAGATATTTGCTTAGATTCGAGATCGGTCCTGCATTCAGGTAAAACTCATAACTGTCTTTGGTGCCGAAATCGAATGGCACAGCGGTTTTCGGCGGCAACTGCGGATTTTCCTGCGGCTTGAATGAGCTGTAAAAGCCGAAGTTGGCATCCAGCATAAAAGCTCCGCCGTGGTAGCCGTCATCTCCCATGAACAAATTGGTCATGGGAGCCTGGGGCGAAGCCGCTTTCAGCGCCGGATGCGAATCGATGATGCTCGCGGAGGTGAAAAATCCGGGATAGGAAATTCCCCAGATTCCGGCGTTGCCGTTATTGTTCGGCACATTCTTGAGCAGCCAGTCGATGGTGTCATAAAGATCGCTGGAGTCGTCTACGTCCTGCTTGGATTTCTTGTTGTCGATGTGCGGACGCATCTCGACAAATGTCCCCTCCGACATATATCGCCCGCGGACGTCTTGAAATACGAAGATGTATCCCGCCTTGTCGAAGTCCGGCGAGGGCCCCAGTTGCTTGCGATACAAATCCACTCCATAGGGCCCCACGCTGTAAGGGGTTCGATTGATCAGAAAGGGATAAGCGTGAGAGCTGTCTTTCGGCACGTAAATCGAAGTAAACAGATGCACGCCGTCGCGCATGGCGATTCTGTATTCGTACTTCGTGTAGTGCTCCTTCACCTCGAACTCCGGCGCTTCAGGCTTGCTCTGAGCGGAGAGGCCGATGGGAATCATCAAAATGCCAAACAGCAGACAACGCAAGAGCCGGCGCGCCATAAGGTAATCCTCTTCCAAGAGGTGGAATAGGCAAGCTACATTCCGCAACCACAAGCCGTCAAGCAGGATTGCTTATGTAGGTATCAGCCGCCCCTCGGCCGTCCGCAAGCTCGGATCCTATCGGTCTGAACTGCTGCCAGCGTCCACAGCGCGGTACAATATGTGTTCGCGATCCATGCGGTGCGGCCAGTATCGGGAGCCGCTCGCCGAGGAACTTATGTTCGAAGTGACGGTTGACGACACTTTTGCCGCGGGGCATTACCTGCGCAACTACAAAGGCAAGTGCGAGAATCCGCACGGCCACAATTACAAGATCAGGGTCACGCTGGCTGGGGCGGAATTGGATAAAGCTGGATTGCTGCTCGATTTCAAAGATCTGCGCGAAGTCATGAGGCATGTTATCGACCGCCTCGATCACCAGATGATCAATGAGATCGAGCCTTTCACGGTGATCAATCCGTCGGCGGAGAATCTGGCCAAATATTTTTACGACGAATCGAATATGCGCCTGAAAACCGTGACCAATGGCCGGGTCCGCGTGAAAGACGTGACGGTATTCGAAACCGACACCACCACGGCAAAATATTCGGAGTTGTAGCGCCGCCGTCTCGGCGGCTTTCTAACGGGAAGCGTGCGTCACCCGGCCGGCGGGACGCCGGCGCTACATGAACATGCAAGTAACCGAAATCTACAAATCGTTGCAAGGCGAGTCGACCCATGCCGGACTCCCGTGCATTTTCGTCCGGCTGACCGGCTGCAACCTGCGCTGCTCCTGGTGCGACAGCGAGTACACCTTTCAGGGCGGCCGCAAAATGTCGATCGAAGCCGTCTTACAGGAAGTCGAGGCGACTCAGTCCCCATGGCGGCCTGGTCGAAATCACCGGCGGCGAGCCCATGTTGCAAGAGCGCGAATTACTGCCCTTGATGGAGCCAATTGCTCGATAGCCGATATGAGGTTTTGCTCGAGACCAGCGGAGAGCGGCCTTTGAAGAATGTTCCAATCGAAGTCGTCAAGATCGTCGACGTGAAGTGCCCGCACTCCGGCGAAGGGGATACGTTTCATCTGGAAAATCTGGATGCACTGACCGTGCGGGATGAAGTGAAGTTTGTGTTGAGCGGACGCGCCGATTACGAATTCGCCCGTGACTTCACTCGCGAATATCGGCTGGCAGATCGCGTTCGCGCCGTGCTTTTCTCGCCGGCCTTCCGCAAGGATGCCACCGGATCGCGAGACAGTTCGCACTGCCTGCTCGATCCCCGCGACTTGGCCGAATGGATGCTCGAAGACGATGTTCCGGCCCGCCTGAGCCTGCAAATTCATAAGTTCATCTGGGATCCGGCGGTAAAGGGAGTTTGAAGAATTGCTGATTGTGATTGTTGATTGCTGATTAAAAAGCGCATACGCGATGGTTTTCAATCAGCAATCAACAATCATTAGTCGTCAATTCTTCGCACGGAGATGAATGCCTTATCCGGTAAAATCCCGCGCCATCGTCCTCCTCAGCGGAGGCATGGATTCCTGCGTCTGCGCGGCGCTGGCCGTCCGCGATTACAGCGCTGCCGCGCTGCATATCAGCTACGGCCAGCGCACGGAAGAGCGCGAACGCCAATCTTTTCTGGCGATCTGCGAACGCCTGAATATTCCAGATCAGCTTATCGTTCGCAACGACGCACTACGCGCTATCGGCGGTTCGGCGCTCACCGACGAAAACATCGCCATACCTGAATCCCACGCCATAGGTCTCGACATTCCGGTAACCTACGTTCCTTTTCGCAACGCGCATTTTCTGTCCGCTGCCGTGAGTTGGGCCGAAGTTCTGGGAGCCACTAAAATCCTCATCGGCGCCGTCGAGCAGGATAGTTCCGGCTATCCCGATTGCCGCCCCGCCTATTACGATGCCTTTAACCAGGTCATCAAAACCGGCACCAAAGAAGGAGACATCGAAATAGTTACGCCGCTTATCCATCTGCGCAAAGCCGAAATAGTTCGGCTGGGCCTTGAACTGGCCGCGCCATTCGATTTAACTTGGTCATGCTACAGTCGCCAGGATCAGGCATGCGGCGTCTGTGACAGTTGCGTCTTGCGGTTGCGGGCCTTTGCCGCCGCCGGAGCCGCGGACCCGATTCCTTATGCTGAGAAAGCCGTTGTTGAATCGTAATCCGACAGACTGGGAACGCGAGCAACTGCGAGCCATCCTTCAATCGCCGATCTTTCAGTCGACGATCGTTCAATCGACGATCGTTCACTCGCCGTTCGAGAATGCATCGACAAATTTTTTTCCGCGCCGGGAGGCAAAATGAAAAAGCAGATCGCGGTGTCCGTCTTTGTCGTAATAGTGCTGGCACTGTGCGTGCCTCCGGTCTTCTCGCAGGCTTCAGGAACCGTGAAAGGCGTTTGCAAAGACGTTCAGGGCAATCCTATCGCCGATGCCGTCGTTGTTTACGTCAACCAGGATAACGGCCAGAGATACACTCTCAAGACCAACAAGAGGGGCGAGTATTTCTCTCTCGGTCTTTCTCCGGGCAAGTACACCGTCACTTTGTATCAAAACGCCGACGATGCCAAAGCGAACAAGGTACTCTTCAACGTCAACGGGTTCCAGGTTCAATTGGCCGAGAATAATCTGGATATCGACCTCAAAAAAGAACAGGAAAAATCCGCCCAAGGCCAGGGCCTGACTCCGGAACAACTCAAACAGCGTCAAGAGGCAATTCAGAAGCAGGAACAAGAAAAAACCACGGTCAAGAATCTTAACGAAAGAATTGTCGCCGCCAGCACCGCCATGAAAGCTGGTGATTTCGACACTGCGATCACCACTCTCACTGATGCAACGCAGGTCGACGCCACGCGCGACGTCATCTGGGCCATGCTCGCCGACGCCTATCGTGGCTCGGCTTTAAAACAGACCGATCCTGGGGAAAAATCCAAGCGCCTTCAGGAAGCGGTCGCGGATTACCAGAAGGCCATCGACATTAAACAAAAAAGCGTCGACGCCAGTACCAAGAAAGATCCCGAGGATAACAAGCGCTTGGCCGCCTACAACAACAACCTGGGAGACGCCGCCGCCAAGTCCGGAAAGATCGACGACGCGGTGAAAGCCTACACGCAGGCCGCGCAACTGAATCCGGAAAACGCGGCGGGCTATTACTACAATATTGGCGCGGTATTGACCAACGCCGGCAAGGTCGACGACGCCATTGCCGCCTTCGATAAGTGCATCGCCGCCGATCCCAACAAGGCGGACGCGTACTATCAAAAGGGCGTCAACATGATCGGCAAAGCCACTCTGCAAGGCGACAAAATGGTAGCGCCTCCCGGGCACCGCGGAGGCCTTTCAAAAATATCTTGAACTTCAACCCACTGGCTCCTATGCGGATGTAGCCAAACAGATGCTGGCCAGCATCGGCGCTTCCGTGGAAACCGGCTTCGGCAAGAAAAAGGCTCCGCCCAAGAAGTCTCAGTAAACTGGTTCAGCGGTAATTTAAAGAGCGGCTCGCGGGCCGCTCTTCTTTCTTTCTCGCCGCGTATTCCTTCCGCGCCGCCAATAGCGTTACCAAGGACTATGACCTAACCGTCACTTATCTTCCTCGAACCGCCGCTGTAAATTGACTACAAGATATAGCGGAATAGGCAGGTCTTTCCCCGCCTGCGGCAAGTTCAATTTCGCAAATTTATGGCTGGTATGAGGATGGAATGGCGACACCCGGCATCGCGGCAATTTCGGTTTCTTTGGAAGGCCATTCCGGCGACGGCAAACTGGCCACGCTCCCCCTGCTGGGAGCCATGCTCCGCGCCGACAGCAAAATCAGCGACCTGATTTTTTCTCCCGGACGCCCGCCGCAAATTCAGGTTTACGGCCAGCTCATTCCTATTCAGGCGGCCGGCCTTGCCATCCTCACTCCCGACGACACCCGGCATCTCGCCGCCGACCTGCTGGGCGACAACAAGCAGGCGGTCGCCAGCCTGCGCGAAGTCGGATCGTGCGATGTCTCCTACAGCCTGCCAGGCCTGGCCCGCTTTCGCGTAAACATATTTATCCAGCGTGGCAGTTGCGCCGTGGTGATGCGCGTCATTCCCACTTCTATTCCCGATTTCGCCTCGCTTCGTTTGCCCTCTCATCTCGGCGATGTTGCCAAGCTGCGCGATGGAATCGTTCTCGTCACCGGTCCCGCGGGATCCGGCAAGTCATCCACGCTCGCCGCCCTGCTCGACTGTATCAATCGCGAGAGGAATTACCACATCATCACTATCGAAGATCCCATCGAGTTCCTGCACAACCACAAATGCTCGACGGTTCATCAGCGCGAGTTACACAGCGATACTCCCAGCTTCGCGCATGCGTTGCGCTCCGCTTTGCGCCAGGCGCCCAAAGTGATTCTGGTGGGAGAGATGCGCGACCGCGAAACTATCGAGATCGTCCTCGAAGCCGCCGAGACCGGGCACCTCGTGCTCTCGAGTTTGAACACTATGGATGCGACGAAAAGCGTCGAGCGCATCGTGAATTCGTTTCCGCCCAGCGAGCAGGCCAGCGCCCGAGACCGCTTCGCAAAATCTTTTCGCTACGTGATCTGCCAGCGTTTGTTGCCCAAAACCGACCGAAGCGGGCGCGTTTCGGTCGCCGAGATTCTTAAGGCCACCGCGCGGACCCGCGAATCTATAGAAAAAGGCGAGCGCGACGGCAAAACCCTGCTCGACGCAATAAAATGTCCAGCGCGGAAGGTATGCAGCACTTCGACGGTGAAATCGCGCAATTAGTGCGCGACCGCGTCGTCGACCTCGAAACCGGCCTTTCCTTCGCCAGCAATCCGACTATTCTTGGGCAGGAACTGGCTCGTTAGAACAACCGACCTGGATCCCGCCATTAAGCGGCCCGCGATCTGCGCTAAGGCGCGTCGAAGGCTGCTCATTCCACTTTCCGCCCGGGTTGGGTAGGATATTGCCACGGAAGACTCCGCCTTTTAAAGCAACCTATGGCTGATCTCAGATTGCGGGTAAACGGCACCGAGAAGAAAGTGAACGTCGTTCCCGAGACCCCGCTGCTGTGGGTGTTGCGGGACACGCTGGCGCTCACAGGAACGAAGTTCGGCTGCGGAGCGGGACTGTGCGGGGCTTGCACGGTGCATGTAGACGGGGCGGCGGTGCGGTCGTGCTCCACTCCGGTGTCGCAGGTCACGGGGAAAAACATCACGACTATCGAAGGGCTGGGGGCGAACGGTCTGCATGTTCTGCAGCAGGCGTGGATTGCCGAAGAAGTTCCGCAATGCGGTTATTGCCAGACGGGTCAGATTATGACGGCGGCCGCGCTGCTGGCGAAGACGCCGAATCCCAGCGACGATCAGATTACGCAGGCGATGAACGGCAACTTGTGCCGCTGCGGAACGTATGAACGGATTCGAAAAGCGATTCATCGAGCTGCGAGCGCAGTGGCCTCTGCGCGGCAGGGGTGCGCGATGAGTCCTCTGAGCCGGCGCGAATTTGTAGTGGCTGGAGTGGCTGCCGGAGCGGGGCTGGTGGTGGGTTTCTACCTGCCGCATGGAAAGCGAGGGAACCCCAGCAGTTTTTCTCCCAATGCGTATTTGCGGATCACGCCGGATAACAAAATCACAATTGTCGTGGCGCGATCGGAGATGGGGCAAGGCGTACGCACGGCGTTGCCCATGATTCTGGCGGAGGAACTGGAAGCCGACTGGAAGCAGATTGAGATCGAGCAGGCGGGCGCCAGCACCTTATATGGAGATCAGACTACGGGCGGCAGCGCGAGCGTGCGCACCACGTGGGATCCGATGCGCAAGGCGGGAGCGGCGGCGCGCGAGATGCTGATTTCGGCGGCGGCGCTGACCTGGGGAGTTCCGCGATCGTCTTGCAGCGCGCAGAGTGGAAGCATTGTGCATGCCGCATCGAAGCGGCAGATGACTTATGGAGAACTGGTGGAGAAGGCCTCCACGCTGCCGATCCCGACCGATGTGACCCTGAAGCAAAGCAAGGATTACAAAATTGTCGGGCAGCGTTTGCCGAGGGTGGATACGCCGTCGAAGGTGAAAGGCGAGGCCGTGTTCGGCATCGACTTCCGGTTGCCGGGGATGAAGTATGCGCTGCTGTCGCGATGTCCGACGATTGGTGGGAAGCTGGCAAGTTTTGACGATAAAGAATCTCGGAAAAGTTCCGGGCGTGAGTTATGTGGGGAAGGTGAGCGATGCGGCCGTCGCGGTGGTAGCCGATAGTGTTTGGGGTGCGATGGAAGGGCGGCGCGTGCTGAACGTGAATTGGGATGACGGTCCGAATAAAGATCTGAATACGGCGGCGGTGATGGAGTCGCTGAAGCAGGCGGCGGCGAAGAAGGGCGCGAGTTTGTATTCGGTGGGCGACGTTTCAAAGGCCGCGGGGCGAAAGATTACGGCGGAGTATCGATTGCCCTTCATGGCGCATGCGCCGATGGAGCCGGGAAACTGCACGGCGGACTATTCGGGAACGAGCATGCGAGTTATGGGCTCCAACGCAGGTGCCGCAGGACTGCCGCGATTCGGTGGCGCAGGCGGTGGGGCTTGATCCGGATCAGGTGAAGGTGAACGTTACGCTGATGGGCGGAGGCTTTGGGCGGCGGCTGGAGCATGATTACGCCGTGGAAGCGGCGCTGGTTTCGAAAGCGATCGACGGCGCCGGTGAAAGTGATTTGGACTCGCGAAGATGACATGCGGTTTTCGACATATCGTCCGGCGAGCCTGCATCAGTTGAGCGCGGTGCTGGATGGAGCGGGATGGCCGGTGGCATTCACGCCATCGGATCGTTGCGCCATCGATCAGCGGGCAGAAAGGGCAGCCGCGGACCGAACGGGATCGATCCCGATTTGCCGGATGAAGCGGCGTTTATTTATGGCGCTGCCAAATGTTTCGCTGGAGTATGTACTCGCCGAAACCCCAGTGCCGCTGGGCTGGATGCGCTCGGTTTATGCTCTGCAGGCGGGATTTGCGAGCGAGAGTTTTATCGATGAGCTGGCGCGGCGGCGGGAAAAGATCCGCTGGAATACCGGCTGCACATGCTGGCGCGAAAATAAAGATCAGGACATTCCAGTATTTCACGACGACGTGGCATACGGCGCGGATGCGCGGCGTTCTGCAATTCGCGGCCGACAAGGCGGGATGGGGCAAGCCGTTGCCTGCCGGCCGTTTTCGCGGGATCGCCTGCTTTGGATGTTTTTCTTCTTACATGGCCGAAGTGGTGGAGATCAGCATGGAGAACGATGCGCCGCGCGTGCATCGCGTGGTGGCGGCGGTGGATTGCGGGCAGGTAGTGAATCCGGCATTTTGGAGCAGCAGATTCAGGGCGGAGATCGTTTATGCGCTGTCGAATGCGCTACGGGCAAAGATCACGATTGAGAAAGGGCGCGTGGTGCAGGGAAATTTCGACGACTATGCGCCGGTGCGTATGGAGTGAAACTCCGGTGGTGGAAGTTTATGCCGTACCCAGCACGGAAGCGCCGACCGGGATTGGAGAGCCGTCGGTGCCGCCGCTGGCGCCGGCTTTGTGCAACGCGATTTATGCGGCAACGAAGAAGAGAATTCGGGAGTTGCCGATTTTGGGTTGAGCTGCTTTTAGGGTAATTTAGAAAAGCCTTTGACCGCGAAGGGCGCAAAGCAGTCGCGATGCGGCAACGAGGTTTGGCGCCAGCATGGGCTGGCCACTGTCATCTTGAAGATTTTTATGTTCTTGCCGAAGGATTCGAAGTGCAGGCCACGTTAACTCCGCCATGTGACTTCGCAAATCTTCGGGTCGATCTAGTCCCCAGCCTGCCTGAGCTACCCAGACTGTTTCTCCCTACTTTGAGTTTGTACGACGCTTGCAGGTGATGCCAATCGCCGGGGAAATTCTGCGAGGTGAACATCCATTCGACGAAGTCGGTGGAAACGATTTTATGACCGGCACAGGAAAACTGTTCGAAGCCAGGAGGCGGTGGGTCGAACGCAATGGGATGTTGGTCGCAGAGGTAGTGGCCGAGAATGAGGTCAGTCTGGTAATCGGTGAATATGAGATCAGACGGCTTAATATTCTGGCGGAGGAATTGATGGCATCCGTCATGTGCGTCGCGGTCCTGGTCGGCGCGCGTCATCCGGGGCTGGCGCGGTTTTCCAAAGGCGATGCAGGCCCGAGACGAAGATGGCGATGGCGAACCCGCGGAGGAGCTTCTTATGCACGCGAGGCGCTAAACATTCCCTCAGATCTATCGTCCCCATCTGACGCCAGGCTGGCGATTGTTACGCTCACGCCGGTAATTGCCGGAACATCAGAAAATTTATGTGGCGAGTGCCTCCGTAAGGATAGACAGTGAGCCAGGCTGACGCTGGCAGCGATCGCGAATGGAGAAGTAGAAATATTCCCAGGGGCCGCGAAGAAGTTCATATTTCCTGAACTCGTAGGTAGCCCGGAAGTCCTTGCCGCGCAACAGCAAATTACGACTGCCACGAAATACCACGCCCATCACGCGCCCACCGCCAGCTGCCCGAAAAATATTGAAAGACTCCGAAGCTATGGCCCACGAGGAATAAAAGTGGATCATCGTGCGGCGATCAAATAAGATGGCTGCAGATAATACTCGCTCATCCAGTTCCCTGCACGCGGTTCTGGAATCGCCTCACTCAATTGCGAAAGATGAGTCTTGTATAAGAACGCCGCGAGGCCAGCGCGCCGAGTTGGCCGGTCATCCATAACCATTGTTAGGCGGATTGGCGGATGCTCTTGAAAATTCTGAGCAATGCATAAATGCCGAGGGCCGCGGCGAACAAGAACGCCGAGTAGTGAAATCAGCATGGCGAGGTAGAGGCATAGGGAAAAAGCCGCCATTCGACTCTGCGAGTTTTGCGCGAAAGCTTCGTCCAGAAAATATAGAGCGGCGACAAGAAATGCCAGGAACAGAGAGTACTGCCGCATTTCGGCCGCGATCAGGACGATGGGCGGAAGCAATGCGACGAAGAGAAGTCCGATGAGCCCTGCTAGGTTGCCAGTGGCTTTGCTTAACCATTTGTAAAACATCCAGCAGAAAACCGCGCCCGCGATCACGGAGGGCAATCGCAGCCAGAGTTCCGAGGAGTTCCGAGCGTGCGCCAATAATAGAGAAAGCAGAATGAACAGAGGAGGATGTGCCGCGGTGAGGCTTTGCCTTGTAAGCAAGGCCAGCGAGAGTTGGTTGGCCAGGCGGAAGTGCAAGGCCTCGTCGGGATTGAGGAAAGTTCCGGAAGCAGCCCAAAGACGAACTAGGAACCCCGCGCAGGGTGATGAAAATCGCCACGAGGCCGGACGTAGTCTTCGAACCACTGATTTCTGTCTTCTGAAGGTCGCCGTCATTCTCGCCCATCGCGAACGCGCCCAACCATTTTACGGGAAGGCGCGCCGCGAGGGCGTTGGCCAACCGTTCATCCGCGGTGATCATCTCAGTCCTGAACTGAATGGCGAGGGCAACATAGATGCAATCGTAGACGCTGCGCTCGTAGGCCAAAGCCAATTTCAAGGCTTCCGGCAGCAATTCCAGGGACGAAAACGTGAGGAAGTTCCTCTTTATAATTTCCGCAGCACCCGCTCCGCGACTGACTTTCCATCTTTTCCGGCGCACCCCTTTCCACAGAACGTTCCCACTTCAGCCCAGAACACGTCCGGAACCACGAAGCGGATGTCTCCTTCCATGTGGCGTTTCAACAGTTGGAAGGATTCGTGGGTGAGGCTTTCTTCGCCGCCGGAATACCCACTTCACCGCTACGCTGGCGTCGAGGACAAGTGAAGTCAACGATCCCGGTCCTCGCGAATCATCTCTTCTGCGGTGGGGAAAGGGCCGGGGCTTTCAGGCGGAGAGCGCGCAATGCCGCCGTCCGTTTGTAGAATTCGCGCCGGCCCTCAACTCTTTTGGCGTAGGAATGTTGCACTCCAACAGGGAAATGACTTCCGCGGCAATCGATTTGCGGTTCTCTCGGGCGCGTTTGCGGAGTGCCTGTAGAGGTCTTCGGGAACATTTTCCACGTAAAGTGCTGGCATATGCTTCACCTATGGATACTATATCATGTCAATATGGTGTTCGGGTGAAGGATAGCTATTATAACCACAACGGAAGGCGTTTCCGGGGCCTTGACACTACTTTCTCCAACCATTATGCTTAACTCTTGCTCCTTGCGGTACTTGCGCCTTCCTGGCGTGCTTCCGCGAGCCTGGGGCGGCAATTGGACGGGGCGCGGAGGTTTCCGATGTTTTTCGAGATCAAAGATTTAGAACTTCATCCTATAGAATTTACGGAGAAGTTCGCGCCGGGCGTGATTGATCTGGGAACGGATTACCGCCAGCGTCGACGCCCATCGAGACCAGCGGACGGGCCGATCTGGTCGAGGAGCATCACGGCAAGCACAAGATAATCCAAGACATACGAATTCAGGGCAGGCTTGCGACCAGTCTGGAAACGAACTTGTGCGCGCTGCCTGGAACCGCTTACTCAAGATGTGAAGCGGGAGTTCGATCTGTTGTATCGCCCTCTGGGAGCGGATGCGGGGCGGGATGAGATTTCCGTGACCGATGCCGAGGCGGAAATCAGCTATTATGAAGGCGAAGGCCTTCCGCTCGACGATGTGGTTCGGGAGCAGGTTTTGCTGGCCGCGCCGTTGAAGGTGACGTGCCGCGAGGATTGCAAAGGGCTTTGTCCGCATTGCGGCAAGAATTTGAATTTAGAACAGTGTTCGTGCGCGGTTGAGATGGAAGAGCCGCGATGGGCGGCGCTGAAGGAAATCCGCAGCAAGCTGGCGCATTAGCGAGCTGGCTCTTGAATTTGTGAATCGGAATTCTTGAAAGAAGATTATCGATTTCTGAGTATGCACGTCCGAGCTGTAACTCGGGAGATCCCTCGCTTCGCCTTAAAAGCGGCTGCGCACGGGATGACGCCAATATAAAGTTTAGGCCGGGCGAAGCCTTCCGGCGAGAGGAATTTTCATAAACCATGCCCAATCCAAAACGAAGACATTCACAGAAGCGCACTTCGACCCGGCGGGCGCACGATGCGCTGAAGAGCCACTCGCTGTCGGAGTGCCCCAACTGCCACGAGAAGAAAATGCCGCATCGCGCCTGCGTCAAGTGCGGGTACTACAAAGGCCGCGAAGTTGTGGAAGTGAAGGAAGCCAGCTAATTTCCTGCCACCATGCCTAGCGTAATTGCGCTGGATGCGATGGGTTCGGACCGGGCTCCAAAGCCTGAAATCGAAGGCGCGATCCATGCCGCGCGAAACTACGGCGTGCGCGTGCTGCTGGTCGGTCCGGAAGAGACGATCAAGGCTGAACTGGACCGTCATCCATCCGCCGCGCGCCTGCCTCTCGAAATTGTCCACGCCAGCGAAGTCATCACCATGGAAGATAAGGCGGTGAAGGCGGTGCGCGCCAAGCGCGACTCGTCCATGCGAGTAGGGTGCGCCTGGTTCGTGATGGGCAGGCCGCCGGCTTCGTCACGGCAGGCAATACCGGCGCCGCGATGGCGACGGCGAAAATGGTGCTGGGCGCGCTGCACGGCGTTGACCGTCCCGCGCTGGCTGCGGTTTTTCCTACTGCTCCGGGAACAGCGGCAATCTTGCTCGATGTCGGCGCGAATGTGGATTGCAAACCGCATAATCTCGAACAGTTCGCTGTGATGGGCGAGATTTATTTCCGCAGCATGTTTGGACGGCGCCATGTTTGGACGCAGCAACGTTTAGGACGCAGGCATGGTTCGGGACGCAGTCGGATGTTCGGCTTTCGGAGTGTGAAATCGCCGCGGGTGGGATTGCTCTCGATCGGCGAAGAAGAAACCAAAGGCAACGAGCTGACCCGCGAAGCGTTTCATTTGTTGAAGCGATTGCCTTTGAATTTTGTGGGCAACGTTGAAGGCCGCGACTTGTTTAACGGCCAAGTTGACGTGATTGTGGCCGATGGGTTCGTGGGCAACGTGGCGCTTAAGATTTCCGAAGGCGTGGCGAACCTGGTGCGAACGGTTCTGAAAGAATCGCTGAAAGCCGACGATTACCAGCCAGGTTGGCGCATATGCTTTCGCGCAGCGCGTTTTCCGATTTCAAGAAGCGCATCGACCACACTGAATATGGCGGAGCGCCCCTGTTGGGAGTGAAGGGCGTGTGCATTATCACGCATGGGTCGTCGAACGCGAATGCGATCAAGAATGCGGTGCGCGTGGCCGCGGAGTTCGCCGAGCGGCGCATCAATGATGCGATCGAGCAAGGGCTTTCTGCGCTTCATCCCGCGCCGGCGGAAGTGGAACTCGCACCTTCGCTGAACTTCTTGCACAGAATTGTCGCATGGCCGCCAAAACCAAAATGATGACAGAATCAGGAAACGGTCACAGCGTCGACGCATTGCAGAGCGCGTCGAATGTCCCACCGGCTGCCGCATCGAAGATCGCATTCATTTTTCCCGGCCAGGGATCGCAGTCCGTCGGCATGGGCAAAGATCTCGCCGACAAATATTCCATCGCGCGGCAAACGTTTGCAGAAGCTGACGAAGCGTTGGGATACAAATTGTCGCAAGTCTGCTTTGAGGGCCCGGAAGAACAATTGCGGCTGACCGAGATTACGCAACCCGCTATTCTCACTGTTTCGATTGCGGCGCTGCGAGTTTTGCAATCGCAGATTCCCCGGCCAAGTTTTGTTGCGGGCCACAGTCTCGGAGAATATTCCGCACATGTGGCTTCTGGCACGATGAGCTTTGCCGACGCGGTGCGTACCGTACGCAATCGCGGAAAGTATATGCAGGAGGCGGTCCCGGTCGGCGTGGGCGCGATGGCGGCAATCGTGGGCTTGAACTCAGGAGAAGGTTGACGAGATTTGCCGGGACGCCGCGCAGGGCGAAGTTTGCTCTCCCGCGAATATTAATTCTCCGGAACAGATTGTGATCTCCGGAAACACTGCGGCCGTGGAGCGCGGAGCGAAGCTCGCCAGCGAGCGTGGGGCGAAGCGCGCCAAGTTGCTGCCTGTAAGCGCGCCGTTCCATTGTTCGTTGATGAAGCCTGCGCAAGACCGGTTGGAATCAGACCTGGTTAAGCTGAAAATGCATAAGCCGGTTTATCCCGTGGCCTGCAATGTGGAAGCGCATTTGGTAATCGACGAAATTCGGGCGCGTCAGAACCCTGGTTGCGCAGGTGACCGGCTCGGTGAAATGGGAGCAGTGCATGCGCCTGTTGATTGCCGAGGGCGTCGGAGATCTTCGTGGAAATCGGGCCAGGGAAAGTTCTGTGCTGGCTGATGCGGCAGATTGACCGATCCAAGACTTGCGTGAATGTTGCGCGACGATTCGTCGCTTACAAATGCGCTGGAGCAATTCGCAAATTTGGGAAAAGATTCGGATGGGCCTAGCGAAATTCCAGATCGCAAGGCGGCGAGCTGATCGTCTTGTCGCTTTTGTCCACGTACACCTGCGCGTGCTGTGCGCGATCATTTACGATTAAGTCCACCACCACTCCACTCCCACCGCCCGGACAATTGCTCGTGCCGTAAACCTTGTATGTCTTGACGATGCCCCACTGTCCGCCCGGACCCCAATCCTGCCAAAACTCGTTATAAGGATATTGCGCGTGATTTTGCGGGTGCTGCTTCCAATCGGGATCGTGATAATAAACTCCGTACGCGGTGGCAAAGTCCTGTTTCTGCAAAGCCGAGAAGAACTTATCGGCAATATGCTTTTGCGGCCAGAAACGGTTGAACCATCCAACCCCAGCGAGAACCAGCAGCAACACAATTGCGGAAATGAGCCGGGCTTTTTTCTGCCGCTCTTTTTCCGGATGGTACTCTTTGGCGTCGAGCAGGGTCATCGGTATCTAGCATAACGGACGCGGGCGGAAAGAGCGAAATTGAGTGAGCCAGAAATTTAGTAATTGGGAAATTTAGTAATTGAGAAATTGGAAAGCCATGAGGTCGGCGGCATCAATCAATCGCCTGAAGCAGTGAAAATTACCCAATTACTCAATTCTTTCAGAGGGTTCGTTTGAACAGCGGAATCGCGATGCCCAGCGTCACGGTGGCGAAGATGCCGAGAAACAGCATGTCTCCCCAAACTGCCGCTAAAGTCGTCTCTTTCAACAACAAGCATTTGAAGCCGTCGACGGCGTAGGTGAACGGATCGACTCTCGCAATCGCGCGCAACCACTTGGGAAAGGCCTGAATCGGATAGATCGATCCGCTGGGGAAAAACAGCAGCGTGTTCAGAATGCCGAACATGGCGCGCGGCACCAGCGGATCTTCGATTCGCACCATGAGCAGGAACATCATGGTGTTGAACGCCAGCGAGGTCAGAACGATCATAACCAAAAGCCCGGCCATCGTGAGCGGACTGAAAATTGTACTCACACCCGAAATTAGCGAGCCGATCACGCAAATAATCACGCCCGTCATCACGGCTTTGATTGCGCCCGCCAGGTTGAGTCCCAGCACGAGTTCAAGTTTGGTGATGGGCGTAACCAGATAGCCTTCATGAACGCCGCGCGCTTTGTCGTCGATATAAAGCATTCCGCCGCCGATCATCACCGAGACGAACATCGCGAGCGCGAGCGAGCCGGGCAGCAGATATTTCATGTACTCGATATAAGGATAAAGTTCGACGATTTCGAGCGCGGTTTGTTGCAAGATGCGCGGCTCAACGGTGGGCTGGTTCAGCGAGTTGACCAGGTCGGTCAGCTCCGATTCGAGCGCGGAACTCATGAAGTTGTCGCTGTTATCGACTACGACTGCGATTTGCGGATGGTTCTCTTCGTAAACGCGGCGCGAATATTGCGGCGGAATAATAACCGCGCCATCGAGCTTGCCGTTGCGAACGTCTTCCACGGCCTTTTTCTGATCGGTGTAATAAACCGGGACGAAGGTGCGAATATTGGCGCGCACCGAATCGAAGGCCTCGCGAATCTTTAGCGCCTGCGTGCCGCCATCCTGATCGACGATGGCTAGACGCGCGTCGCGAATCTTGCCGCCGAAAGCGTTGCCGAGAATGACGAGCTGAACCAGCGGAAAAATCATCGACGCCAGCATAAGCGCCGGCGACCGAAAGAACTTGCGCATTTCGCGTTCGACGATGGCCATGATGTGATTCATAAGATTTGGCTCACGGCTGTAATCCCGGGCGCTGCGGCATTACGAACGCATACGCCTTCTGCAATTCGTCGCGCAATTGACGGCCTGTGTAGTGAACGAACACGTCGTCCAGAGTCGTGTTTTGCACGGAAAGCGATTTCACCGCAACCCCCGCCGCGACGGCCATTTCAACCAGTTCAGTGGTCGTGCGCGAGCCGTTGCCGGTGAGCACTCGATACATTCCCGCTCCCTCGTGCTGCACGGAAGTGACTTCGTCAAGCGTATGCAGGCGCTGCTCCCAATCGCCGGGAGGGTTTTCGAATTGCGCTTCGATTACGTTCGATCCGGGCACGCTCGCCTTCAGGGCCATGGGTGCGTCGAGCGCGACCAGCTTGCCGTGGTCCACAATGGCGATGCGGTCGCAGAGCCGGTCGGCCTCGTCCATGTAGTGCGTCGTGATCAAAATTGTGAGCTGGCGCTGGCTCTTGATGTTGCCCAGCATTTCCCATACGGCCACGCGGGATACGGGATCAAGTCCCGTAGTCGGTTCGTCCAGAAAAAATATCTTCGGATGATGGACCAGGCCGCGCGCAATTTCCAAACGCCGCCGCATCCCGCCCGAGAGCGTTTTCGTCTGCGCGTTGCGCCACTTGGTTAAATCCACGAGGCCAAGCAATTCTTCGATCGAGCGCTTTCGCTCTTTCGCGGGCACGTCATAGAGTTTGGCGTAGATGTTCAGGTTTTCGTCCACGGTAAGGTCGAGATCGCTGGTGAGCGCCTGCGGAATTACTCCGATGGTTCGGCGTACGGCATCCGGATCCTTGGAGACGTCATGCCCGGCGATGCGCGCGAGGCCGGCGGTAATCGGGATCAGCGTGGTCATCATGCGAATCAGCGTAGATTTGCCAGCTCCGTTGGGCCCAAGCAGCCCGAATATCTCGCCCTCTTTCACGCTGAACGAAACGTTATCGACCGCCGTAAAGTCGCCATATTTCTTGACGATATGGTCGACCACAATGGCGTTAACCAGCTCGGAGCCAGGTTCGCCGCCATTTGAATTTTGTTTAAGCTCGGCCATCATTGCGCCCCCGCTGCGGCCGCACTCTGGGGATTTCCTTCGCCCTTCATCTGTGCCGGTGACACGAGTACTTCGGCCGTCATTCCCGGCACAAACGCGCCTTTGGGATTGTCGAGCCTGACCTTCAGGATGATGGTTTTGATATCGCGCTTGCGGCGGCTCACGTCGCGCTGAGTCGCGAAGTCGCCCTCCACGCCCTTGAAAAAGACTTTGCCGTTCGTGATCGTCCCACCCGGCAGACGAACACGCATTACGTCGCCGTAGCCGATGTGATCGGCGTAGGTTTCCGGAATCGCCGCGCGGACCCAGGTGTCAGTGAGATCGACGATGGTTACGATGGGTGCGCCTATGTTTACCACTTCGCCTTGCCGCGCCGCGCGAACCGAAACCGTTCCCGTTACAGGCGTGTATACGTTGGTGTAACCAAGGCGCACGGCCGCCTGATTCTTCTGCGCAATGGCATTCTTAAGATCGGCTTCGGTCGATTGCACCGTGCTCTTCGCGGCGTTGGCTTGCTGGGTGCGGGCGACGGCGGATTTCAAATCCGCTTGCGCGGCGTTCACCAACTCCTGCTGCGCCTGCACGGTGGCCTGGGCTGCCTGCAAATTCGTTTCCGCCTGCACGCGGTCCTGCTCGGACTGCACGCCGGCCTTGGCGAGTTCGATCATGCGGCGGCTGTCGCTTTCCGTACGGTCAAGCGCGGCCTTCGCTTGCAAAAGCTGCGCTTTGGCGGAGGCGAGCTTGGCCTGCGCATTGGCAACGTCGCTGGAGGTCGAGCCGGAAGTGGATTGTTCCGTATGCTCCATCTCGGCGACCTTGTTTTGCAGGCTCGCAATATTCGCGGCAGCCGCGGCTTCCTGCGTCTGCAATTCGGAGGGATCGAGAACTGCGATCAAATCTCCAGCCTTCACCGGAGTGCCCTCGTCGACCAGCAGTTTCTGAATGCGGCCCTCGACCTGCGCGCTAACTATCACCTGATTGGAATCGACCGTGCCGATAAGGACGAGGTCGTCCGAGTGATCCGTGGAGAAAAAATAATAAACGGAAGCAATCACGAAAATGATGCCGAGAAGAATGAAGAAACGGTTGCGGGCGCTCATAGGCGCACTCCTGACTTGCCAAAGCGTACTCGTGAATTGCGAATGGGTGGAGTTGCCGGCGTGAAGAGCGCGGCGGAAATAAAATCCATGACCGCCGCCCGGCGTTCGGCGATGCGCTGCGGCGTCAGCGGATTAAAGCGCACAATCCGCCGCATGACCGGCGCGCCGCTGAAATAGAAAACAATCATCGCCACCATGGAGGGAATAAAATGAACGGGATCGACCGGCCGGAATTCGCCTTCGGCAATTCCCTTCAGCAGTAGTTCCCCGATTCGCCGGTAAACCGGCCGAAAATAAGTTTTGACCAGCCGATCGATATGTTCCGATTGGCCTTCACGCGCGCGCATCATCTCGCGCTGCATCAGCTTGGGATAGATTTGGTTCGAGGCAATGAAGTCGAAATACGCGCCCACGTAAGCCATGATCTTCCGGCGCGGCGGCAGCTCGCTATCGAGCGCCCGGAACACAGTGGCTCTCATGCCCGCAAAAGCCTCATCGAGCACTGCGCCATAAAGCGTTTCCTTGTCCTGAAAATAGTAATAAAGCAAAGCTTTGTTCACGTGCGCGGCCTGCGCAATGGCGTTGGTTCGAGCGCCGGCAATGTCGTTCTCGGCGAATTCCCGCGCCGCCGCATGGAGAATGGCAGCGCGGCTTTCCTCGGGCTGGCCCCGAGAGCCGAGCCGCGATGCGCCGTTTCGAGATCGATAAGCGTGCGCCATTCACTAATTAACCAGTTAGTTAGATAGAGTATACGGGAAGCTGGAGTCTTTGTCCCTGGATAAATTCAGGCTGAATCTTTCGGAGCAGCGCCGCAACCAAACAACGCCAAAGCTGGGAATAATCGCGGTTCCCCGACCCGGCAAAGCTGCTAGCTCGCATACTTTCTGGGCACTCGCTTGGAGATGTTGCAGAGAATCTCGTAGGGCGAGCTGTTGGCCAGGCGCGCATGCTCGAGCGCATCCACGCTCAGGCCATCGCTTGTGCCCAGCAAAATCACTTCGTCGCCGACGGCAATGCCGGGGATGCCAGTTACATCCACCAGCGTCAGGTCCATGGAAATGCTGCCAATGATCGGCGCATAGTGGTCGCGGACAATCACGCGGCCGCGATTCGAGAGCTGGCGATTGTATCCGTCGGCGTAGCCCACGGGCAGCACGGCTACCCGCGCGGGAGCTTTGGTCACATAGGTTCCACCGTAGCCCAGCGGCTGATTGGCGGCAAAGTTTCGCATCGAGAGAATGCGAGTCTTCCACGTAAGCACGGGTTTCACCGTGAGCCGCAACGTACCGCCGCTTACTTCCCGGCCGGCGCGCTGGAAGGGCAGGTAATAACCATAAAGCGCGACGCCGGGGCGAACCATGTTGTTCCAGGTTTCGCGGCGCGAGATTAGCGCGCTGGTATTGGCCATGTGAATAAAAATGGGATCGAGGCCGGCGGCGTGCGCCAGGCGCTGCGCTTCCTCGAAGCGGCGCTCCTGCTCGGCAACGGAAGGCGCATCCATGATTTCGGAAGACGCAAGGTGCGTCGAGAGACCCTCGAGGACCAGATGCGGAGCCCCGCTCAGAGCCTTCAGCACCGCTGGCAGTTCCTCGAGCGAGACACCGAGGCGGCCCATGCCCGTATCGACTTTCAAATGCACGCCCTGGCGAAATGCGGTGGAAGCGGCGGCAGCCTCGAGAGATTCAATGTGCCAGGGTTCCCATACGGTCGGTGTGAGCCGCTGGCGGACAATCTCGTTTTCTTCGCCGCGCCAGAAACCCGTCATTAATAAAATTCGCGATTCGATGCCGGCCTCGCGCAATGGGATCGCCTCGTCGAGCGAGGTAACGCCCAGCCAGCGCGCGCCTTCATCGCGTAATGCGCGAGAGCATTCCACGGCGCCGTGGCCGTAGGCATCGGCTTTCACCACCGCGCACACGGTCACTCCCGCGCCGGCATGTCTTATCACAGTGCGGAAGTTTTGACGCAAAGCGGAGAGCGAGACTTCCGCCCAGGTAGGGCGAGTTGCCACGCGGCTCAGAGTTTCGACTGTGGTTGCCACTGTGGCTCGATTATAGCGGCTGCGGCAGCCAGGCTCAGGTTACGCTCGGGCTACTCCCAGGCGCAGTTTTCAGTTTCTGTTTCGAGTTTCTAGTTTCTGGTTTCCAGTTTCCAGTTTCTAATGTTCAGAAGCCAGCTCACTAATGGTCTGTGGGAGGGCACGGCTTTAGCAATGCCGCCAAGACCGCCAAGGACGCGGGCTTCAGCCCTTAACGCAGTGACCAGAAACCAGAAACTAGAGACCAGAAACCAGAAACTAGAAACCGGAAACTAGAAACTAGAAACTAGAAACTGAAAACTCACTTCAATTCCCCGCCAGCGAAAAGTTCACCGTGACCTGTGTCTCCACTTCGACCGGTTCGTTGTTCAAAATATAGGGTTGATAGCGCCACTGGCGAACCGCATCGATTGCGGCGGAGACAAGCATGGGATGTCCCGAGAGGACCTTAAGATTTTCGATGCTGCCTTGTTTGCTGATGATCGCCTGTAGTACGACCGTGCCCTGAATGCGAGCGCTTCGCGCCAGCGGAGGATAGAGAGGCTGCACTTTGCGAATCAGATTTCCCTCGCTTATGTGTGAAATCCGAAGGCGAATCTCGGTGGGCGAATGCCGCAAGGCGGGTAGAATCGGGCCCGAATTGGAGAAAAGGTTGGGTAAGCCGCGAGTGTCTCCTTGCGTTCCACTGCCGGGAATTACAGCGGCACCTCCGCCGATTGCCGGCGGAGCTTCATCGCTGGTTGCGGAGATAGTGACCGGAATCCGTGACGGGGCTCGCCAAACAATCTCAGATGGATCGCTCTCAGTTCTGGCTACACCGGCGCGAGTTCTAACCGCAATCGGTTCGCTCAGCGGCCGGCCCAGGCTGATGGGCGTCGACAGCGGGCGCACGAACGGAAGGCTCGGCATATGCAGCAGCGGCAAGATCAGCAAGATGCCCACGGCCAGGACTTGCAGGGTGAACGACGTAAAGGTGGTTAACCCAAAGCGCGAACGTTCGTCCCACGAAGAGTTGATTGTGCGGTCAAACATGGTGTCCTCCGCAATGCACGGTTATCGCTAATGACACCGGAACGCGCTCACCCGGATGGATCCCAGCAAAGAAAAGCGGCAAATAAAAAGACCGCGTCGCAACGCGGTCTTCGGGAACTTTCACAACACCAGCGGTGTCGTGAACGAATTATTTAGGTGGCGCCGTAGAAGTGGGAGCGCTTGGCTTCGGAGTTGTCGAACGCGGAGCCGCGGGCTTGGGTGCCGTTCCAGCGGCCGCTGGAGCGGGCACGCCGGACTGCGTGTTATAGATATCGACCACCGATTTGGTGATGTCT
This sequence comes from uncultured Acidobacteriota bacterium, assembly GCA_963755225.1. GTDB lineage: Bacteria > Acidobacteriota > Terriglobia > Terriglobales > Acidobacteriaceae > Sulfotelmatobacter. The sequence goes on along the minus strand of CAVWJE010000015.1, from coordinate 14,850 downwards.
CCGCCCTCGCCATACCAAAGGATGGGACTTTGCGGCCACGGATTTGAAGTGTCCACGATCATGGCGAAGCCGCTCTCCTGTGCGTACTTTACGATTGACGGCGCCATCTTCTGAAGAATTCGCTGGAAGATTTCTTTCTGCTGGTTCTGCGCGTCTTCCTGGGCGTCTTGAACGGCGCGATCGAAGGATTTCTTCTTCGTCTCGATCTGCTTCACCAGGCTGGCGCGCGCGTCTTCATTGAGCTTGTCGCCCTGCGTCTGCAATTGTTTTTGCAAGCCTTCCAGTTCGTCGTTCTGGCCTTTTAATTCGTTCTGCTTTGGTTCCAGCTTTTTGCGCAGGCCTTCGAAGTCGCGCTGGCCTTCGTTAGTGCCGATCACGGCCTGCTCGATGTTGATTGTGCCGATCTTGGTGCCAGTGCCGGTAGCGATCGTGTTGGGCGTCCCCGGAGCCGCGGGAGAAGGGGCGGCGCTTGCGGGAGCCGCTTTGCCGGGGGTTTGGGCCCATGCGGAAATCGTCAAGACAACCGCAATAGCCAGAAGAAACCGCAGAAACTTGCTTGTCATTGGATCGGTTAAACTCCTTGGAACAATTGTTCCGTTAATTATGCTTCCATGTGAATTACGCTTCTGGTGAATATAAGCTTCTGGGAAACGAGAATCAGATCACCTCAGGCAACGCCGGGCCGAAATCAGACAAAGCGCATCAGACCGTCAGCGTCGCAGGCTGAGGTTGCGGCATGCGGTCCCGCCTGGCTCAGCTTCTTACAGCCCGCTTTCTACAATGGCGTGGATCATTGCGATTATAGAGAGCATGCCAAGTGGCCGTCAAACCCGTCACTTCTCGTAATATCCCAAATTCAAAACCACAGGACACGAAGTCACGCGAACGATTTGTGCGACGGTCCTTCGTGTACTCTGGCGGCCTTCGTGATCCATGATTTCTTACGCCAGCGGTGAGCGCATCCATTCGTCGAGACACCCGCTATTTCCTCTAGAACGTCGTCGCCACCGTGAAGCGGAAGGTCTTGCGCGGTTCGCGTAACAGGAAGTCCGGCGAATAGAGTTGCTTCGCCAGGCTGTATGTGTAGTTGCCCGCTGCGGTTAGCTGGCAGCCGCTCTTGGGATTGCAAACCTGCGGGAACATCGATGGCGTAATCGGAATCGGCGGCGTCGCCGGGTTGTCGAGGCGCAGCGGATTATAAGCCCAATAAATTCGAAACGGCGCATTGATGACCGGCAGAAACATTTGCAGTTCCAGTCCGGTGGACATGCGCGGACGCCAGTTGGTCGAGCCCAGCACTTGCAGATTTTGCGCCGGCGGCGGATTTAACACGCTGCCCACGCTGCAAGTATTCGCGGTGACGCTCTGGGTCAGGGTCGGGCAGCCAAACGGCTGACCAACCACATTCAGATATTGCTGCTGGGCAATCTGCAACTGCGAAGGCCGCACGATCGGATCAATGCCAGTATCGACGAACGGAGCCAAAGCAACCGGGCCATAAATCGTGATGCGGTACTCCATGTTGGTGACAATGCTCAAATCGCCGCCGGGGAAAACGATCTGATCGATGGGGATTGGAATGGTCACATAGCCCGCATGATTGTTCTGCGGATCCTTGAGGATCGGACCTTGCGTGGGGCTGGTGAGAACAATCGAGCCAACGCTGGGCAGGAACGCAACCGGCGAGACGGAGCGAATGTCGAAGCCGCGCAGATCGTTCTCGCCGCCCATGTAGGAGCGCTGGAATGGCGGCGCAACCAGGCCTCCGAAGCCGCTTATAAACGAACCCTGCACGTTGAAGCCGATCGCGTTGTGCCGGTTCTGCACCGGAATGAACTTCTTGTACTGCACGATGGGCCGAATCGAACGCACCGTGCCGCCCAACCCGGCCAGTTCCGCGCCCAACGTGAACTGTCTTCCGGAATGGGGCGAGATCGAGCTATCCAGCGTGTTCATGGAGAAGTTCGGGAAGATCTTGCTGGTGATAATTCCTTCGAGCGCGTTGGGGCCGGAAATTCCGCGGAAGGCGAGATATTCGAACAGGTTCTTCGACGCCGTGCTCAGCGCGATCAGCGACGACCGGTCAAACGAATACGTGATGCCCACGCGCTTGAAAGAACGATGCAAAGGATAACTTAGCGAGGTGGTGAACCCGGCGCTCGACTGCGAATAATTCTGCAAATTTTGCAACACCACGCTCGAGAGGTTGTTCACGTTCTGGCCGCTAAAGATGGAAAGTTGGCGCGCCTGGTCGTAATTAACCCGGCTGAAATACACGTTGAAGCCGAACTGCAATGGACGGTCAAACATGTAGGGCTGGGTAAAACCAAAGCGGAGGCTGCGCGCCAGGTTCCCAAGGCTGGCCTGAACTTGCAGAGTTTCCCCAAGTCCCAGGAAGTTGTTTGTGGAATAGTTGATGCCCACGAATGCGCCTTCCAGGCCGCTCACGCCTCCGTTCAGGCCGATGCTGTTCTTGCCTTTTTCATGGACCTTGAGCGTGAGATCGACGAAACCGTTCTTCTCGTCGAGATCGCGGGTGGTGGTATTGGGATCGTCGGGCTTTAGCTGGTCGAAGTATCCCAGTTGGTTCAAGCGCAGCAAACTCAGTTCCCAGAGATGGGAGTCGTAGATGTTGCCCTCTTCGAGGGCGATCTCGCGCCGGATCACTTTGTCGCGGGTGGTGGTGTTGCCCTGAAATTCAATGCGGCGCACGTAGAATTGCTTGCCTTCGTCGACATCCACGTCGAGAAAGATCGTCTTCTTTTCGTCGTCGAATCGGGTGTCGGGAATCGAAGTGAAGTTGATGTAGCCGAGCTGGCCGTAAGCCTTGCGCAAGTTCTCCAGGCCCTTGCCGACTTTTTCTTTGCTGAAAATATCTCCATCCTTGATGGGAAAGAGATTGCGCAGCGCCTTCACATTCTGCACCGCTTTATTGTTCTTGAAAGTAATGCCGCCGAGGGTATACCGGTCGCCTTCTTCGATCGGCATGGTGATGTCCACGGCTTTTCCCGGGCCGCCTTGCAGCAGCGGAATATGCGGACCGGTATGGCCGGTGTCGTGAGTCTGCGTCTTGGGCTGGTTCACGATGACCTTGAAATAGCCGCGATTCTGATATTCGTTGCGCACGCGCTCGGTATCTTCGTCGAGCTTGGTGGCGTCATAAGTGCGAGAGAAAATGTCTTCCAGGAAGATGGAGTGCGGAATGCCAATAGGCCGCAGGTTTTTCATGGAATAGCGCAAGACCCGCGTGGGAACGTTCTTGTTGCCCTCAAACCTGATCTTGCCCACTTTAACCTTGGGGCCCTCCTTCACCACGAACGTGATACCCACAGCCGCCGGGGGAATCTGCCGTATTTCGGTGCGAATCGTGGAAAACTGCCGGCCATGCTCGGCCAGCAGGCCTTTAATTGCCACTTCCGCCTTCTTGATCTTCGTGGGGTCGTACTGGCTTTCGACCGATAGCCCAACCTTCGCCTCTTTGAAGCGGTCCAGCACGTCGCTGGTCGAGACGGCGTTGAGGCCGACATAGTTGATTTCGCGGATGGTCGGCTTTTCCTTCACCTGAATAATCAGCCGCCAGCCTTTTGGAGTTTCTTCCCGGCTGAAACGAATGTCCTCGAAGTAGCCGGTATTCCACAAGGCGTTAAAATCGCGCTCCAGCCCGGCGGGATCGTAAATATCGCCGGCGTGAGTAAAGATGCGTGCCTTAATGGTTTCCGCGGGGATGCGGCGGTTTCCCTGAACGTTTATTTCCGAGATCACATCGGACTGCGCCCAGGCCGCGGAGGCCGAAAGCAGCGCGAACACGATTCCCAGGGCCCACGCCGTCATTCTCAGGTTTCGGCTCATTCCGCGGCCAAGACTTGCAAATGAAGAAGATGAGAGGCGAGCGGCGCCAGAAAAGGCCCGGTTGCTCTTAGGCACAGCAATGTCTGCATGAAAGCAAAAATGAATCGCTACGACCTCAGCCTCTGGGATGTGGGAAAACGATCATTATACGTAGAGAAACGGAAAGCGTCCAAGATGCCACTCTTGACGGCGGCTTTGCGGAATCGGTTTGGCCGACTCCACCTCCACCAAGACGGAATAAAACGCTGCGGAGTTGCCCCGATCGGAAAGTTTTTCTGAGGTCAACACATTGATCCGCGCCTGTGTGGCGCGGGCACCCTCGCCCGCGTTTGCCGCGTAGTTGGCAATTCGCTTGGCTGCTTCGCCGTAGGTTTGATTATAAGGTTCCTCTGGAGGATGTGGGCTGGCACAGAAGCATGCCCGTGAGACGGTTTCGAGGGCTACGCCTTAACGCTAAAGAAAGGTCTTGCTACTTCAGCTCCAGCACTTCCTTTTCCTTGCCCTTGCTCATCTCTTCCATCTTCTTGATTTCGTCGTCGGTGAGCTTTTGAATTTCGTCGAGTGACTTCTTCTCGTCGTCTTCCGTAATCTTCTTGTCTTTCATCGCCTTCTTGATGGCGTCGTTGCCGTCGCGGCGGATGTTGCGCACGGCGGTGCGGTGCTCTTCGAGAACTTTGTGCAGATGCTTCACCATATCCTGCCGGCGCTCTGCCGTGAGCGCGGGCACGGGAACACGGACCATCTTGCCGTCGTTCATGGGATTGAGCCCAAGCTCGGCGGAGCGAATCGCCTTCTCAATCGAGCCGATCTGCGAGGGATCGAAGGGCTGCACAGTAATCATCTGCGGCTCGGGCGCATGAACCTGCGCGATCTGATTCAGCGGCATCTGTGATCCGTAATAATCCACGCTCACGCCGTCTAGCATGTGTACCGAGGCACGTCCCGTGCGTGTCGCGGCCATGGCCTTGCGGAAATCTTCGACCGCTTTCTCCATGCGGGTTTTCAGTTGTGCGTAAGTTTCTTTCAGGCCCGGAATTGAGGCCATGGTGGCTGGGGGCATAATAATTTCAGCTCCGTATGTAGAGAGTCAAAACGCGAATTATAAACCCAGGACCCAGCGAGCAGGCACTTGATTAATGCGGATTAGGGCGGGTAGGGGCGCCCGGATTCATTTTTGGGGAAGGAAAGTCCCTGGAGAATTTAAAACTTTGGGGGGGCCTTTTTCACTGAGATATTAAGAGTCACCCTTAGAGAGTTTTTCAGGGTGTAACTTGCGAAAACGGAGGGAAACGACGGTGGGTACAGTTTTCGGCGGTGATCGTCTCGGAGGGGACATAGGCTGCCAGGAACTAAGCGTAATCAAAGTCCAAAGCTTCCGTGCCATAATCCCCTGCCCTTACTCCGATTGCTCATACACCACGCCTCTTCGTCACGCCCCGACTCTTGATCCAATCCTCTCCCCACTGAGCACGCGCCGGATATTTCCATGCTGATTCAGGTTGAATACGATGATGGGGAGGTTATTGTCTTTGCACAAGCTGATCGCGGTGGAGTCCATTACCTTGAGCCCCAGCCGCAGGCACTCCATGTAAGTGATGTCGGCGAATTTCTTGGCGTCCTTCACCTTCATGGGGTCGGCGTCGTAGATTCCATCGACTTTCGTAGCTTTAAGAATTGCGTCGGCTTTGATTTCCATGGCGCGCAACGAGGCCGCGGTATCGGTCGAGAAATAAGGATTGCCCGTCCCGCCTGCGAATATCACCACGCGCCCTTTTTCGAGATGGCGAATGGCGCGGCGGCGAATGAAAGGCTCGGCGACCTGATTCATCTCAATCGCCGTCTGCACGCGGGTGTAGACTTTTTGTTTTTCCAGCGCATCCTGAAGCGCGAGCGCGTTGATCACGGTGGCGAGCATGCCCATGTGATCGGCGGAGACGCGGTCCATATCGCGAGCCTGATCGGCCACACCGCGGAAAAAATTTCCGCCGCCCACAACAATGGCCAACTGCACGCCGAGTTTGTGGACATCGGCAAGTTCGGCAGCCACTTCGTGGATGCGCGCCGTATCGACGCCGAAACCCTGATTTGCGGCGAGGGCTTCACCCGAAATCTTAAGCAGAACGCGTTTGAAGGCAGGAGTCGTCATAGTAGCGGACGTCGTAGTAGCGCCGGCGTCCCGCCGGCTATCGTGGGCGCATCCGCGCCCGCAGTCATACCTTTAAGTTACCGCCGCGCTTTTGCAACTTGCCGGCGAGACGCCGGCGCTACAAAAAAACGCCCCGCATGGGGCGCCCGAAACTACTCCGCCCTTTGTTCCGTAGGCTTGGTGACGGCGATGGTTTCGCCCGCATCGCCCACCTTGAAGCGGGCGAAACGCCGCACGCTGATGTTCTCGCCGAGCTTGCCGATCTTCGCCGCGATGAGCTGGGCGATGGAGACAGTCTGATCCTTAATAAAGGGCTGCTCGAGCAGGCAGACTTCTTCGTAGAACTTCTCCATCTTGCCCGCGACCATCTTCTCGGCTATATTCTGCGGCTTGCCCGAAGCGACGGCCTGCGCCAAAAAAATATCCTTCTCACGGGCAAAGTCCGCCGCTGTGACATCTTCCTTACGCACATACTTGGGATCGGTGGCCGCGATGTGCATGGCGATATCGTGCACCAGTTCTTTGAAGTCGTCGGTGCGCGCCACAAAATCGCTCTCGCAATTCACTTCGACGAGCACGCCAATCTTGCCGCCGGCATGAATGTAGCTGGTTACCGCGCCTTCGCTGGTCACACGCGTCGCCTTCTTGGCAGCAACCGATACGCCCTTTTTGCGCAGGATCACGACCGCCTGCTCCATGTCGCCCTTGGCTTCGGTGAGGGCTTGTTTGCAATCCATCATGGGTGCTCCGGTCTTTTCCCGGAGGTCTTTCACTTGCGCTGCGGAAATATTTGCCATAGTAGTGCTCATAAATGAGTTTCCAGTGTCTGGTTTCTAGTTTCGAGTGTGAACCATCCGTGCCCCAGGCCACTCGAAACTGGAAACCCGAAACTGCCAACCGCTCCTTACAAACTTTGACCCGCGCCGGGAGTTCCTAACCTTTGACCCGCGCGGGTCTGATCTCGAATGCCCGGTTTTTTCTAAGTGCTCGGTACTCGCAACTCGGTACTAACTAAACCGTCTGGCTCTCGACCTTCGGCAAATCGGCGTCCTCGTTGGCGACCGGCTTCTTGTGTCCCGCCGGACCCAGCACTTCTTCCATGCTGATGTCCTCGCCAATATCCGCCAGATCGGAAGCAGCCGCCGCTTCCTGCGCGCGAATTTCCAACGCCGCCGCGGCATCTTCCGCCTGCTGCATTTCCCGCGCCTGCGCCTGCTCGGTCGCTGCCGTCATATCGGCAACCTGCTTATCAGTCATCAACTGCGAACCCTCTGCAATCGACTCCGAAATCTTCGAAGTGAACAGGCGAATCGCGCGCAACGCGTCATCGTTGCCGGGGATCACATAATCCACTTCGCTGGGATCGCAATTGGTATCCACGACTGCGACCACCGGAATGCCCAGCTTGCGCGCCTCGCGCACGGCAATCTGCTCCTTGTTCGAGTCGATGACGAACACCGCATCGGGCAACCGGCTCATGTTCTTGATGCCCGCCAGGTTGGCTTGCAAGTGCTTGCGCTCGCGTTCGAGCTTAATGACTTCTTTTTTCGGCAGCAGCTCGTAACGGCCATCGGTGGCCATCTCGTCGAGCTCTTTCAGCCGCTTCACCGACTTCTGCACAGTGACCCAATTGGTGAGCAAGCCACCCAGCCAGCGCTGGTTGATGTAAAAGCCGCCGCACTTCGTGGCCTCTTCGGCAATGGCATCCTGCGCCTGGCGCTTGGTTCCCACGAACAGCACAATTTTGCCGTCGGCCGCCAGTTCCTGGACGAATTTCGACGCCTCTTTGAACATCTTCAGCGTCTTCTGCAAATCGATGATGTAAATCCCGTTCCGCTCTCCGAAGATGTATTCCTTCATCTTGGGATTCCAGCGCTTCGTCTGATGCCCGAAGTGAACCCCCGCTTCGAGCAACTCCTTCATGGTGATAGTAGCCAATGAACCTCCTTATATAGTCTGCATCGGGAGGAAGTCAGTTTCTAGTTCTTTGTTTCCAGTTCCTGGAGCAAACTGGAAACTTGAAACCGGAAACTTGAAACTGCCTTCCGATTGCCATTCCCGCCCCGCGCCGCGAGGCACAGGAAGAATTGAACACCTGAAACGGCTATTAGCTCCTAGCTCTTAAGCTTCTAGCCAAATCAAAAAATCTTGTCATTCCGAGCGCAGCGAGGAACCTTGGTTTTTACTCGGTACAAGGTACTCGCAACTCCGTACTATCTCTTCGAGAACTGGAAGCGCTTCCGCGCCCCCTTCTGGCCGTACTTCTTGCGCTCTTTCCCGCGCGAGTCGCGCGTCACCAAGCCCTCGGCCTTCAGCTTGCCGCGCAACTCTCCGTTGAACTCCATCAACGCGCGCGCAATGCCGAGCTTTACTGCATCGGCCTGGCCGCGCACTCCGCCGCCCAGCACGCTCGCAATCACGTTAAACGAAGCTGCCGAATCCGTGGACGCCAGCGGCGCCTTCGCCGCCGACCGCTGCGCCGGCGTCACGAAATACTCTTCGAACGCCCGCCCGTTGACGGTGAAATTCCCGCTGCCGGGACGCAGATACACTCGCGCAATCGCCCGCTTCCGCCGTCCCGTGCCGTAATACTGCACCAATTCAGCCATTTAGCTCTTAGCTCCTGAAATTTTGTCATCCTGAGCGCAGCCGCTTTTCAGGCGGAGCGAAGGATCTCAATCTTATCGAACCCTAAGGCGCAATCGCCTATGCCCTAACTTCCAACTTCAAATCCTGCGGCTTCTGTGCAGCATGCGGATGCTTGTCGCCCTTATAAACGTTCAGCTTCGACAGCATGTGCGCCGCCAGCTTGTTCTTGGGCAACATGCGCCGCACCGCGTCTTCAATAATCCGCTCCGGCTTGCGCGCCAAACGTTTGCGGTAATCTTCGGTGCGCAGTCCGCCGGGATATCCCGTGTAGTGGTGATACTGCTTCTGCTCCGACTTCACGCCGGTGGTGCGAATTTTCTCGGCATTGACCACAATCACATGATCGCCAGTATCGAGAAACGGCGTGTATTGCGGATTTTCTTTGCCCATGAGGATGCGCGCTACTTGCGAAGCCAAACGCCCGAGCGTCTGCCCATCCGCATCCACGACGTACCACTTGCGCACAATTTCCCCCGGTGAAGGGAAATAAGTTGACATCTGAAATCTCCCAGAATGAAAAAAATGGCGAAACGCGATTGAATATTACAAAGAAGACCGCTCGTTGATTCTCCGGCGAGGGCGCCAGACCATCAGGCGGGCAACCGCGAGACTTCCCAAAGCTTTTAAGATACCGTAGGGCGTGAGAGAATGTCAACGGCGAGCTAACGGAGCCGGGTAGAAGGGCGAGCCTCAACGAGAGTAAATCGCCGCCCGCACTATCCCATCAACTGTTCCCTTTACGTTCCAGTGCCGACGACCGTAATGACCTGCTTGATTGATGGGCCATCTGTGTCCGTCATTGTAACCGTCGCAGAATATGACTGCGCCTTCTGCGGCGTGAACTCTACGGTGATTTGACAACTGCTGCCGGCTGGAATGCTTGATCCCTTTTTACAGGTGCCTGAACCCGTCTGAAGAGAAAAATCTGCGGTATTGCCCGTGAGCGCCAATGCGGTAATCGATACCGCAGCGGTCCCAGGATTGGTAATCGTGACCGTTTGTGAACTGGTTGTACCCGCTTCCTGATTTCCAAAATTTAGGGAATTGGCGCTCAGAGTTAGATACAGAACGTGGATAAAGTTCTGTGGATAGTATTGGTTGCTCGTGCTCAGTGTTCGAACGTTAAGCTCGTGACTTATGTTTATCGGTTTCGTTTCGTCCGGATAGTTGTACTCCGAAATATCGATCGACGAGACCTTGCCGCCAGAGGTTGTGACCTGTTCGACGTAGGCAACGTGTCCGCTGCTGCAAGTGCCGCCGCAACCGTTCACCCATTGGGCGATATCTCCGACCTGGGGAGTTTTACCCACTGCGTAGCCAAGGGCTGTGGCGTGGGTATTCCATTTATAAGCCTCTCCCCAATTCCCTTTCGTCCCCATACCGTTTGTGAAAAACGGATGCGCAGGGTTAGTTGTCCCGGCGTCCCGATTCATTCTCCAAGCCACGTAAGATGTGCATTCCCGGAAACAGAAAATGTATGGGTCTATCGTGTCAGACGGCGTGCATGTCGAACTTGAACTGCTGTCAAAGGGCGCATTTTGAAATGGATAGTCGTCCTTGATGTATGAATACTGGCTAGGAAGAACCTCAAACGAATACCAGTTCGACGGGGAACCGGTGGGGTTCGCCACTTGGAACTCCCATGCCGCAGTGCTATTCGAGAAGGTCTTTGATACTGTCACCTGATTGTCGCTCAGAAATGTAGTAGCGAGCGGCGTGCCGGTTTTCCCAGTCGTTAGGTCCTGCCAGTTTACCGTGGCACCCTCCTCAAAGTTGTTCCCTGATATGGTGACAAGCTGCATCGCGGTTGACCCCGGTATCGGATTCGGCGAAACGTTGGTTAGGCCCGCGCCGCCGCTAACCGGAACGCTTTGCGGACTTCCGCTCGCGTTGTCATATATCAGGAGATTGGCCGACTCGGCGGACGTGGTTACTGGCTTGGCTGCAAATGTAACGTTAATGACGCAGGAGGCTCCGGGCGTGACGGTCGACCCGTTCGCGCACGTTGTGCCGCTCGCTACGGAGAAGTCGAAGCTGTTGAACCCGCTAAAACCGGGTGGCGTCGTAATACTGAGAGTTCCTGATCCCGTATTCGTGACAGTAACGGGCAAGGTGCCACCTGCGCTTGGGAAAACAAGGTACGAAGGAGAGAGCTCAACCGCTGGCGCTCCGTAAGACACACCCGAAATTTCATACACTATGCCTTCACCAGCCGTGCCGCCGCGAACTGTCGTTCCATAGAGGTTGCCCTCAGCGTCGAGCGTCAGACCGGCTGCGGGCTCGGCTCCGTCCGGGCTCGCAGTGAATGAATGGAGCACGGTTTCCGACCAACCGCCGCTTAAGGGTGTGAGCCTGAAAACAGTGCCCCAATCTCCAGAGCCACCGCCCCAGGTTGTGCCGTAAAGATTGCCACCAGAGTCGAATATTAGGCCCCCAATGAAGGGCGCCTCTCCATCGTTGCCGCCTTGGAATGAGTAGAGCAGGCTCTCCGACCAGCCACCGTTAGAGTGCGTCAGTTTGAAAACCGTTCCGCATCCGGACGGGCAGTTAGTAGAGCCGCCATATTCCGTGGTACCGTAAAGATTGCCTGTGGGGTCGGAGGCCAAGTTTGCAAGAGGAAATTCCCCATCCGGGCCGCCCTCGAAAGAGTAAAGCACACTTTCCGACCAGCCCCCGTTTGAGGGTGTCAGCTCGAAAACGGTGCCATATCCCATAGAGCCGCCATCTGTAGTGGTGCCGTACAAATCGCCAGCGGAGTCAAGGATCAGGCCTGCCCACGGCGAGCTGCCGTCAGTGCCACCCTGGAAAGAGTAGATTACGCTTTCCAACCAGCCGCCGTTCGAGGATACAAGCTTGAAAACCGTGCCATTTCCTGTAGAGCCGCCCCCTACGGTCGTGCCGTAAAGGTTGCCCGCAAGGTCGGATACTACGCCCGCGGCTGGCCAAGTTCCATCGCCGCCGCTACTACCCCCGTCGAACTCGTAGAGGACACTATGCGACCAGATGTTATTCGACGGTGCCAGCTCAAAAACTGTGCCGTCGTCGGCCGGGGGACCGCCGGCACCGTAGAATGTCGTGCCGTAAAGGTCGCCAGCGGGGTTAAGGATCAGGTTGCCTTCCGGATTGTAACCATCAGCAGCGGTTTGCCCAAAGGAGTAAAGCACGGTTTCTGACCAGGTTCCGTTGGACGGGGCTAACTGGAAGGCCGTTCCCCCGTTCTCTGTCCCGCCACCGAAATAAGTGGTTCCGTAAAAGTGTCCCTCGGGACTAAGGACTAAGCCTGCATAGGGACTCGCACCATCCGCGCCGCCCGCGAAGGAGTAAAGCACGGTTTCCGTTTGCGCGCTGGCAGAGTGACCGAATCCCAGAATTGTCAGAAGGAGGACGGCGAGTACGACGGGCGCTAACGGGGTCTCCATCGCGTCCCTTTTCCGAACAGGGAACACTTCTGCCGACGGCGGCGGACCAGTGCGGGAAGACATAAGGGGACTCCTTCAGGAGCGGCGTTCCGAGGGGAAGCGGTCAAGACTCAGACGGCAAATCAGGGTCTTCGTGACCGGAGCCTGCATTCTGATCTGCCAAGGGCCAGCAGTCAAGCGGAAAAATGGCACTAATAGCGTTGACTAACCAAATTGTGATAAGTTGTTGATTCCGTGACAGGGCGGGAAAAAGGGAGTAAAAATAGAAAAACCCGCTGGCAGGCGGGCAGGTGGGCGGACACCCAAACTATACCACTTGAGGTGTGTCCATGCCAGCGAACGAAGTTAAGGATTATCCAGAAATACCTTTTGACGAAGCTGTTCTAGCGATTGCGCGACGACTGATGGCTGTTCTGCTTTCACGGAACCGAGAGTCTTTAGATACTCAGAGTGGATCGCCGGATAAGTATCCCTTAGAAACTTCTCGGCAGCATTCACCCTCCGCTCAAGATCAATCAGAAGGCGTTCCATTACGCTGAGGGTGAGAAATAATGATTGTTTTTCTTGATCGTTCATTCGGTCACTTCTCCTTGCCTCTATCTCGGATGGCCGCTTCTATGCGCTCTAAGACCACCGACTCAAAGCGAGTGCCGAAGTTAGCGATGTTCTTTGTGATCCATTCCAGATGAAAGCACATATCAATCAGACACGCGGCGATAACACTTAAGAGCACGAGCACAGCAATCTCAAACCAGAGGCTCATGGCTGCCCTTTTCCTTGTCCCGTCTGGCTGTCCAGTCCACGTAGTAGAACATATTTGAGACATTGTGTTGGCGGTTGCGGTCTTGCAACCATTTTACGTAGCCGTCCTTTTCAACACCGAGCTTATGCGCGAATGCTGGTAACTTGCTTTTCATATCCTCAAACCACTCAGTGCTAAAAGCGTCCACCCGGAATCGGCCAGTATCAAGAAGCGCCTTCCACGATTGACGAATAGGACGTTTCTTAGGCCCGATCAGGTTATCGAGAGCCTTCATCGCTTCTCGCGCCACAAGGTCGGCAACCTGAATCCTGGGATTGTCTTTTGCAAACTCAAACGAAATTCTGCTGGCTAGGCATGGTGCCCATTCCGGCTCGTTTTCTCTTAACGAACCGTAGAGCACTCCGGCGTTGTGGTCACTTTCCAGTCTCATATCAAAGGTGAGTTCGGCCATCTCCCCACTACGAGAAGCGCGGTCCCTCATTGCCGATAGGACTCGCGTGAACGCTGTGTAGTAAGCCAGATCTTCGGAGTCGGGAAATACTTCTCGCTTTGCCATCAAGTCAACAGCCTGTCCGAAACCAAGTAACCCGCTGTTGGCAAGCATGATCGACAAGTCCCTGTATAAAGCCTTGTTTTCCCAGTGTGGTCTGTTCTCGTAATCCTCATGGTCGGCATCGCAGTCCTTTGCATGAAATGGGAAACCGTTCGTGCGTCGCGTCCATTGCCACTCAAGCGCACTCCACTGTTCTTCGGTGCCGATAACTCCAGCAACGGCGCACACTCGCTGCTTTGTTTCATCCATGCTTTCATCGCCATAGACAAGCAGCATGACGGCCACCGATTGACTTTTGCACAACACTGCGCGACACTCCCTTGTAGGAGCGTTGCGCGAGCCTATGGCGAATCATCCGAAACCTTCCGGCAAGAATGCAACGGATGAGTACGCAACGTTTGAACGCGCCCTGAAAAAAGTGTTATCCGTATCGCATGCGGAAATACAAGCTAGACTCGCCGCCGCAAAGGAACAGAGACAGGGGAAGCGGGCTTCGGCCCGCGCTTCCCGCGACCGGGACTAGAACGGCGTTTCTTTCACCTTGCCAGTTACCTCCGCGAAGGTTAACCGCTTTCCCGCAACCTGCGATAAGGCTTTCTCGAATCTGTCCGAATCACTCAGTTTGTTGCCGTTCTCATCCTTGCGATGATTGTAGCGGAACACTTGCTCATCTACGTAGCGATGCAGATGAAAAGGCTCTACCGCCACGTAAGTTCCGTTTAATCCACGCTTGAGTAAACTCCAAAAGTTTTCCAAGCCATTGGTGTGAACCTGCCCGTTAACGTATCGCTCCATGTGGTTTACAAACTCATGAACGTAATCCTTGGGCAGCGAGCGATAGACCCGCGCTTCGTCGGTGTACACTTTCGAGCCGGGTGCGACCTGATCTAATACGGCAGTCTGCAAGGCTTCGCGGTTCACCTTCGGAACCACGGTGGCGCGGACCTTGCGTGACTCCCTGTCCAGCACTCCCCATACGGCAGTTTTGTTGACCAGATTCGCATCTCCAGTCATGGAAGTCTCACGCGCAACCTTGAACTGAGCACGGCGGGATGCGTGCATGTTCTTCGCACGTCCGCCTACAAAGGTCTCATCGGACTCTACTGCTCCGCCCTTGCCGCCCATCTTTACCAGAGAGCCATCCTGCATGGCGAGTCTTAAGCGTTGCAGCATGAACCATGCGGCCTTTTGGCTTACTCCAAGATCGCGTGCCAGTTCGTAGCTGCTAATACCGTTCCTACAGTTGCAGACCATCCATAGCGCGGGAAGCCATTTAGTGAGAGAGATAGGCGAATCCTCGAACACCGTCCCTAGCTTCACGGTGAATTGCTTGTAGCACTCTTTACACTTCCACCGCTTCTGGGTCTTGAGGTAATAGTGTTCCTTGTGGCCGCAAGCAGGACACTCGGGGCCATTCGGCCAGCGTAAACGGGCCACAGCCTCTATGCAGACTTGCTCATCCGAGTAGTGC
>CAVWJE010000014.1:0-30061 GCA_963755225.1 uncultured Acidobacteriota bacterium | reverse complement strand
AACTGAGATGCTCTCTCATTCGGAGCGAAGCGAAGGACCCATGCAATTTGTCGGCGTCGGCAGAGTACACGGGTTCTTCGCTTCGCTCAGAATCAACAGGCAATTAAGAGCTAAGAATTAATGGCTAACAAATCCGTCATCCTCAAAATCAAGCGCCAGAACACACCGACTTCCAAGCCGTACTGGGAAGAGTTCGAACTCGCTCATCATCCGGGCATGAACGTGATTTCCTCGCTGATGGAGATCGCTGCCAACCCCGTCACCCGCGAAGGCAAGGCGACCACGCCCATTACTACGACTCGAATTGCCTCGAGGAGGTCTGCGGATCCTGCGCCATGCTGATCAACGGTCGCGCCCGCATGGCCTGCTCAGCTTTAATCGACAATCTCGAGCAGCCAGTTAAGCTCGAACCGTTCTCTAAGTTCCCTGTGGTACGCGATCTCGCTGTCGATCGCAGTGTTCTCTTTACGAATCTAAAGCTCGTCAAAGCCTGGGTTCCCATCGACGGCACTTACGATCTCGGTCCCGGCCCGCGCGTGTCGCCGGAAGAGCAGGAAGCGGTATATCCACTTTCCCGCTGCATCTCCTGTTGCTGTTGCATGGAAGCCTGCCCGCAGTTCAACGAAGAGACGGCTTCGTAGGCGCGGCCACCATCGCGCAGGTGAGGTTGTTCAACACCCATCCCACGGGCAAAGAACTGCAGCGCGAGCGTCTGGCGGCGTTGATGGGCGACGGCGGCATTCAGGAGTGCGGCTACGCCCAGAACTGCGTGGAGGTTTGCCCCAAAGATATCCCGCTGACCCGCGCCATTTCCGAGGTAGGCGGCGCGGTCATGAAGCAAGCCATCGGTGACCTTTTCCGGCGCTGATTTTTGTCACTTTCGCCCTGAAAACACAGTTCTGATAGTTCCATCGGGCGCTAACTGCTTGCTTTAAGGGCACATGCGTTGGTCGCAATCCCGCGCCCGGATGGCGTTTCGCGTGCTCGAATCTACAAGGAATCACGCTCGCGCAAGCTGCGGGTAACCAGCGGTAACCAGGCGAAGACATGTCCGCCGGAACTATGGTAACCAGGTTCCGGCAATCAGCGACTGGGACGCTTGACACGATGACTTACAATGTCCGGGCGGTTGTGGGTTAGGCCGCTTTGGAAGATTACGGAACTCATTGAGAACAAGACCACAACGTCAAATAATTCTTCTGGCCATGCTGGCTTGTCTGTGCAGTCCGCTTTTCGCGGTGACGCCACGGGTGTGCATAAAGTCCATCACCGCCGGTTCCCGCTGCATCTGACGTTGTGGCATCCCATGTTCCGTCCCACTCACGAATCCCTCTGGGCGCAGAACGCAGAAGTTGACCGGCTGGAATTGCCTCGCATTCAGGATGACGACGAGTTGGAAGCGCTGAAGGCTAGCGGAGCGCTGCAGCCCATCATCGCGGGTGAAACGCTGCGCTTCGATCCGCGCCTTGATCCTTCGCGCCGCTACTGCCGTCCCTGGACCCGCGACTTTGTGCAGGATATCGCCCAGGCTTATTACAATCGTTTTCACGAACAGATTCAGGTGAATTCCGCGGTGCGCACGGTGAAGCTTCAGAAGAAACTGCGCCGGCATAACCGTAATGCGGCTCCGTCTGAGGGCGACACGGCATCGTCCCATCTTGCCGGTCTTACGGTGGACTTGCAACGGCGCGGCATGACTCAGGAACGATTCACTGGATGGAACACTACCTCTTCTACATGCTCTTGGCCTGGTTGAGCCCGAAGAAGAGCGGCATCAGTGGGTGTTCCACATCATGGTTTCAGGCCGGTACGCGGATTGGCGCGAAACTCAGGACATCATTCCAGTCGATCGCCCGGAGCCCTCCACAGTGACCGCTGAAAGCCGTGCTGAATAGTCACTTCTTAGTACTACAAAGTTCCTTACAACGTTCCTCAGGGCATATTGCGCTTTGCCGTTGCCAAACGACCAGTTCTCCCACGCAACTTCCACCAGATTGATCATCAGATCTTGCTTCCGTAGGCCGGGATTCTCCGCCAGGATTTCTGCCATGCGCTGGAACAGCTTTCGTTTCTGCGCCAGCTTGCTCCCGGTGGAGAGCGTAATCTGCACCATCACAAAGTTATCCGTCCGCTGCACGCCGAGATACGCGGGATCGTAGATCAGACCGCCAGCCGGATGCTCAGTTATAACTTGGAACCGGTCCTGCGCGGGCGCATCCAAGGCCTCCACCAAGGCTCGGTGCACGCCGTCGGCCAGCGCCTTTCTATATTCTTCGGTCTTGCCTTCGCGTAACGAGATTCGAACCAGTGGCATGTATCCCTTGAAGAGTTGTGACTTGCGCTAGACAATGGATGAATCTGCTCCTCAACGCGATTCGTGGCAGAAGATCTAGCGTGCTTTAATGGATCATGGTCGTTCTGATGGCCCGGCTTCTTGCAGCCGGAAAGACTACGCTTGCGCGAAATTTCGCTGTAGCCTGCGCGGCCGGGTACTTAATAAAGATGAAATCGAGCACGCTCTTTTTTTCTCGGCATTGGCGATGCGGGCGCCATCGACATGCAGGAACATATCGTGCTCATGGGCAAAACGGCCGAGCGCCTGAACCTCTTCGGGCTGATAAACAGTGCCCATTTCGGTGGACTGGGTAATCGAAATGACGCGTGGCTGCGAGTGATGCTCATCGCCGACACCGTGATAAGCATGGCGGACCGAGTCGATCGTGATCTTGCCATTCTCGTGGGGCAGCGGAATCAGCTTGCAGCCGGTATGCTTCTCCGGCGCTCCGCATTCGTCCGTATAAATGTGGGCATAAGCGCTGCACAACACCGAGTGGAAGGGCCGGGTGAGGGATTGCAAGCTCAGAACATTCGCACCCGTGCCATTGAACGTGAAAAAAACGGCGATGTCAGGTCCGAAATGCTCTTCAAATTTCTCGATCGCCGACCGGGTATAAGGATCGTCGCCATACGCCACCACGTGGCCCTTGTTGGCGCGGACGATGGCGTCGATCACCTCGGGATGCACGCCCGCGTTGTTGTCGCTGGCGAAGTTTCGGGAAAGCTTGTTAGGAACGGGGGTCATACCGCATAATCTAGCAGACTCAGAATCGAGCCGCTCCCGCTCGATGTTTCCGGGCGTGCAAGATTTTTCATCCCTCTTCGCTAAAACTTCGTATAGTACGTGAATCCTTTCGCCGGGCAGTGAAATCAATACTTACAACGTTTTTGGGGATTCCACGTCTCATACCCTAAGAGTAGCTATTCTGTGGTTCCTGTGCGGAGAATGTATGGCGAAAAGAATGTTCATCGTGCTGTTGCTGATGGCGGCCCTCATCGGAGGGTTGGGTTTTATTAAATACCGTCAGGTGGAATCTGCCATTGCGGCAGGCGCAAGCTTTCAAATACCCGCGACTTCCGTCACCACTGTGACCGCAAAGCGGGAAACCTGGCCTTCGACTATGACCGTGATTGGAACGGCGGCTGCAGTCCAGGGAGTGACCGTCGGCGCCGATCTTCCAGGAACAGTCGACAAGATTCATTTCGAATCCGGCCAGGCCGTGCATGAGGGCGACATCCTGGTCGATCTCGATACCCGCCAGGAAAAAGCGCAGCTAGCCAACATGGAGGCCCAGCGCGATTTGGCGCACATTCAATATGGCCGTTCCGAGCAACTGGTGAAGGCCGGCGTGATCTCGAAGTCCGAGTACGACAATGCCGCTGCCCAGCAGAAGGCTACGGATGCCCAGGTCAACGATATCAAGGCGGCTATTGCTCGCAAAACAATTCACGCACCGTTTACGGGAGTTCTCGGAATCCGGCAGATCAGCCTCGGCCAATATTTGGCCGCTGGGCAGGCCATTGTTTCGCTCCAGTCCGTCAACCCGATCTATGTGAACTTCGGCGTACCGCAGCAGGACGCGCCGAAGATGAAAATCGGCCACAGTGTACGGGTCACAAATCAAGACCTTCCCGGTGTTGGTTTCAGTGGCAAAATTACTGCGTTGGATTCGGTGGTCAACGAGCAGACCCGCAACATCCAGGTACAGGCGACGCTGGCCAACCCCGGCGGCAAGTTGCGCCCCGGAATGTTCGTGCAAGTCGAGTTTCCGCTGGGCCAGCCCCGCGACGTGATTCCGCTTCCGGCGTCAGCCATCAATTACGCGCCGTATGGCGATTCCGTGTTTGTGGTGGGCGACATGAAGGACGAGAAGACAGGCAAAACTTATCTTGGCGTTCGGCAGCAGATCGTCAAGATCGAGGGCGGCAAAGGCGATCAGGTTGCCATCGTTTCCGGATTGAAGCCGGGCGATCAAGTTGTAAGCGCCGGAACTTTCCGCTTGCGCCCTGGCGCCGCAGTCTTGATCAACAACAGCGTGAAGCCGTCGGACAGCCCCAACCCCAATCCGGAAGAAAGCTAAGCCAAGAAGCTTAAGCAAAGATCGACAGCAGATTCCTCATCGGCAGAGAACGCCGATTTCGGAATGACAAAACATTGAAGAAGTTGAGGAGATCCCGCTCAGCCCATCCGGCCGAGTAAGGAGCATTACATGAAGTTCACTGATTTATTTGTCAGGCGTCCGGTATTGGCGATGGTGGTGAACCTCGTCATTCTTATTGCCGGTCTCCAGGCGGTTCGTTCGCTGAGTGTCCGGCAATACCCGCGCAGCGACATATCTGTCATCAATGTCACCACGGTGTATGTGGGTGCGAATGCCGACCTGGTGCGTGGTTTCATCACCACTCCGCTGGAGCGGGTGATCGCCAGCGCCGACGGCATCGACTACATGGAGTCGAACAGCGCCCAGGGCCTGAGCACGATTACCGTTCACTTGAAGCTGAACTACGACACGAACGCCGCCCTCACACAGATTCAGGCCAAGGTCGCGCAGGTAAAGAACGATCTGCCGCCGGAGTCGCAGGTGCCCGTGATCGACCTGGAAACTGCGGACCAGCAGTTCGCCGCGATGTATATCGGCTTCGCGGCCAAGGACCTCGACGAAAACCAGATCACCGACTACCTTACGCGCGTTGTCCAACCCAAGCTGAGCGCGGTGAGCGGCGTGCAGCGCGCCGACATTCTCGGCAACCGCACTTTTGCCATGCGGATCTGGTTGAAGCCAGACGAAATGGCGGCGCGCGGCGTCTCGCCCTCGGATGTGAACGACACGCTCGCAAAGAATAACTATCTTTCCGCCCTCGGCAGCACCAAGGGTTCCATGGTTTCGGTGAACCTGGTGGCCAATACCGACTTGCGGACCCCAGAAGACTTCAAGCAGATGGTCGTCAAGCAGCAGAATGGCGTCGTCGTTCGCCTCGGCGAAATCGCCGACATTCAACTGGGCGCCGAAAACTACGATCAAGATGTCCGCTTCAACGGCCAGACCGCCACTTTCATGGGAATCTGGGTCCTTCCCACGGCCAACTCACTCGACGTCATCAAAGACGTACGTAAGCAGCTTCCCGCCATTCAGGCGCAGTTGCCCGCGGGTATGACGCTAGGCATTCCTTACGACTCCACGGCCTACATTCAGGATGCCATCAACGAAGTGTTGCATACACTCGTTGAGACGCTGATTATTGTTGTCGTCGTTATTTTCCTCTTCCTGGGATCGTTCCGCTCCGTGTTGATTCCGGTGGTTGCCATTCCAGTTTCGCTGATCGGTGCAGTATTCCTGATGCTGGTGGCGGGTTTCACGATCAACCTTCTAACCCTGCTCGCCATCGTGCTCTCCGTCGGCTTAGTGGTGGACGATGCCATTGTGATGGTGGAAAACGTGGAACGGCATTTGCAAATGGGCAAGAGCCCGTTCCATGCGGCGCAGGATGCCGCCCGCGAGCTGGTCGGTCCGATCATCGCCATGACCATCACCCTGGCGGCGGTCTACGCACCGATCGGCATTCAGGGCGGACTGACGGGAGCCCTCTTCCGCGAATTTGCTTTCACCCTGGCTGGGGCGGTCGTCGTCTCCGGCATCGTGGCATTGACTCTGTCTCCAATGATGGGTTCGAAGTTGTTGCGCGCCGGCGATGCCGAGCGCGGATTCGCGGGCATCGTGAATCGCCGGTTTGAGTGGGTGCGCGGTCAATACACGCGCCTGCTGAGTGGAACTTTAAAGTATCGCCCGGTCGTGTTCACGGTGTGGATTATTGTCGCCCTGCTCATGATTCCGTTTTACATGTTCTCCTCGCGCGAACTCGCGCCACAGGAGGATCAAGGCGTGGTTTTCGGCGTGATTCAGGCTTCCGCCAATGCCACGCTCGATCAAACCAACCTGTTTGCCAATCAGGTGTACAACGTCTACCACTCGTTTCCAGAAAGCGAAAGCCTGTTTCAGATCACGAATCCGGGAGGCGGCTTTGGAGGCATGGTCGTCAAGCCCTGGAGCCAGCGCAAGAAGACCACGCAGCAACTGCTGGTCGAGTCCGCGGCCAAGCTGTCGAAGATTGCCGGCGTTCGCGTAATTCCCCTCACCCCGCCTCCATTGCCCGGCGGCGGCAACTTTCCCGTCGACTTTGTGATCATGTCGGCCGCCGAGCCCCAGCAAGTCAGCCAGCTCGCCGAAAAGCTGGTGCAAAAAGCCATGGCCAGCGGCTTGTTCATTTACGCCGATACCGACGTGAAGTTCGATCAGCCGCAAACCGAGGTGGTTTTTGATCGCGACAAACTGCGTTCCCAAGGCGTGGACTTGAGCCAGGCCGGCCAGGATCTCTCGACGATGCTGGGCGGGAATTACGTCAATCGCTTCAGCATTCAGGGCCGCAGCTACAAAGTGATCCCGCAGGTGGAGCGCGTAGAGCGATTAACCGCCGATCAGCTATCGCACATTTATGTGAAGGGATCGGCCGACAAGCTCGTGCCGCTTTCTACGTTTGCCACACTAAAGACCACCACCGAACCGCGCTCGCTGAATAAATTCCAACAGTTGAATGCGGTGCGCGTTCAAGGCGTGATCCCGCCAAATGTATCGCTCGACAAAGCGCTCACGTTCCTGGAGGATCAGGCCAAACAAATCCTGCCGCAGGGTTTTACCGTGGATTACGCGGGCGAATCGCGGCAGTTGCGAGTGGAAGGCAGCAAATTTCTCGGGACTTTTCTGCTTTCGGCAATTTTGATTTATCTCGTACTCGCCGCGCAGTTCGAGAGCTTCCGCGATCCATTTATTATTCTCGCCGGGTCAGTGCCGCTGGCGATCTCGGGCGCGCTGATGTTCTCGTTCCTCGGCTTTACCACGCTCAACATCTACAGCCAGGTGGGTCTGATCACTCTCGTCGGACTTATCTCGAAGAACGGAATTCTGATTGTCGAGTTTGCGAACCATTTGCAGGAGACCGGGCGAAGCAAGCTGCAAGCCATTATCGGCGCATCCACGACCCGTCTACGCCCGATACTGATGACGACCGCCGCGACCGTCTTCGGCCACTTCCCGCTGGTCTTAGCGCGAGGCCCCGGTGCCGGTGCTCGAAACAGCATCGGTATCATGCTGGTCAGCGGCATGATCATTGGCACGGTCTTCACCCTGTTCGTGGTGCCGTCGATCTACATGCTCGTCGCCAAAACGCATACCGCGTTTAAAGAAGAGGCGGAAGAGAGCATTACGCTGCATGAACCGGTGGGAGCGGGAGTCTAGTAAGCTGGCCTGCACGATTTCGAGAGGAGCTAAACAAACTCTGCCGAGCGGATTTGGAAAGGGCACGAGTTCAGTCGCGCCGTTAACTTGCTGAATGTATAGCTGCCCTTTTGCGCCCGAGGTCGGTTTTTCGCACGCGGCTTTTTTTGGCGGCAACTTCATGTCGTGCGCGTGCCGTTCTTCGTTGATTCACGTTTCTTCTTCCTGGCGGCCTTGCGCCGCAGCTTAGCCAGCCAATCGCGGGAATACATGGTCCCGCGGCATTTGAGCGCGCCGCAGTGACAGGGCGCAGGATCCTCGTCATCGTATAAGTTGTAATCCCAGAGCAACTCTTCCCCGGGCGCAATGTCGCGGATGGCAAAGATGAACGCCCGACCCTTGATCTCATCGATCTCGCAATTCGGCTCGCACGAGTGATTCAGGTAGGCGGCGATTCCTTCGCCGTCGATAATAATTTTGCCGTCTCCCAAGCCATAGAGATAAGTGCGCGGCGCGCCTTCGTAGCGGCGGTCCGCTTCCTCTGCCGAAATGCGCGGACCGGTGTACTCGATGATGCGGACGCCTTTGCGGATCGCGGCATTGGTAAACACGCCAACCGAGTGAATTTTGGAGGGACGAACGACCAGAGCCATATGTTAATTTCGCACGGAAGAAGCTTGAAAGAAAGGCGGTCGCAAAAAATACCGGAAAAAGTATTGCAGGTAGCTTACCGGTCGTGGCGGTCGAACCTACCAAACTATGCCAACAACCGTGTGCCGGTGATCTCTGGCACTAATTGAATCTGCACCAGCCGGCGCGGCTGCGACATCGATTTCTTTGATGTCAAGTTCGCCGAGGGAATGCCGGTACGGGCAAAAGACTTCTCGCAATCCGATGTCGAGGGGCCGCGCATGTTCCCTTCCAGAAATGCCAGCCCCGGACAACGCGTGCAGGTCGAGCCATGTGCGCATTGCGAACAACTGGAAAGATCGCGCAGGCGAATCGAGCGAACCTCCTTCATTTGCGGAGAATTCTTCCAGATATCGATAAAGCGTTGCTGCCGCACGTTCCCGCACGAATAAGGAAACTGCACGCAGGGATAAAGCTCTCCATAAGGAGAGACGTAGCAGATGGTGTGCCCGGCGCTGCACGGCAGTGAATCCATGCTCGATTCGTCGGGAGCGGGCGGGGGAGCGCAAAAATCCGCGGCGTTCCCCACATAAGACTCGTCACGAAACAAGTTGTGCAGCGCGGAGTCGCCTGCATTCAACGAAATGGTGGAGCGGTCGCCATCCATCATGGGAGTTACGGTGGGATCAAGCGTGTACTCGGCTCCAAGCTCATCGGCCAGCGCCTTGACGCCGTGATGGTCGTGCATGTTCTCGGTCATCAGCACGTTCGCCATCACGACTCGCAGTCCCTGCGACTTAAGGAATTTAATCGCGCCGATCGAGCGCCGCAGCGAACCCGGCAGTTTGGTAATCGCATCATGCACCTCCGGCCGGTGCGAATAGATGCTGATTTGAATCGACTGGATATCGAGATCGCGCAGCCGCGCGGCCTGCTCTTCGCGAATCATCACCGCATTGGTTTTTAGCTTGATGCAGAACGTGAGGGCGCGCGCGTGCTCAAGAATTTCAAAGAGATCGTGGCGTAGAAAAATCTCCCCGCCGCTCAGGCTGAGAACGAAAACTCCCGCATCCGCCAACTCGTTAAGAAGATTCTTGATTTCCCGAGTCTTCATCTCGCCGTGGTCG
Organism: uncultured Acidobacteriota bacterium; assembly: GCA_963755225.1. Lineage (GTDB taxonomy): Bacteria > Acidobacteriota > Terriglobia > Terriglobales > Acidobacteriaceae > Sulfotelmatobacter. Next base: position 20,697 of record CAVWJE010000014.1, on the reverse strand, counting down.
TGATGGTCGAGATAGCAATGAACGCACTTTTCGTTGCAGCGGTAGGTTAGATCGAGATGCACCGCAAAGGGCACGCCCAGCCGTTGGGCCCGGTCGCCAATCTCCTGTAGCAGGCCGCTCATGAGTTCTTCATTTCCGGGGGCTTGGAATTCGCCGCCACAATCGGCTCGTCTGATATCAAAAGGATGCCATGCTTCGACAAATCTTCCGCGAGCGCCTGGGCATCGCGCTTCGCGTCCTCAGGCTTCACTTCAAACTCCGAGCAGATGCGGCGCTCGACAATTTCATCGAGCGGAGTTCTGCCATCCGCCGCCTGCCACAAAATCGTCGCCGTAGGATTCAGCGTGAACAGCATGGAATCATGGCCGGACATCACCAGCATTTCCTCGCCCAACATGCGGGCCGCGATCCGCGGACTGCGCGCAACATAAACCGTCTTATTCATCTAGTGCCGATCCCCTATATTGAAGCGAGCCAAACGCGCGATTATTGCGTCGCGAAAAGCGCGACGCTCCGCGCGGCTCGCCCGGATTCCTCGCCGCGCAAAAAACGCTTGCTCGGAATGACACGGCATCATCCAATCATCTCCCATACGCGCGCGTCCGGCACAAAAGTAAGCCTGCGAACCGGAACCCGGTCGACAAAATCGCATGCCGCCCTGAATGCGCATCGAATCATCTCGTCATCCGCAGCAAAGAAAAGCATGTTCGCCAGTAGTTCACCGCCCGCGTCAGGCAGCCGAACCGGATCGATGCGATTCTCCGGACCCTGCGCTAGAAGATACAATCCAGCCACTGGCGCAGAACAATTTTCTCCCAGCTTCGCCAGTTCGCCGGTGAAGGGCGTCCCATAGGCCACGTAGCCATCGGCTTGCTTGCGTACGTAAGAAATCTCATCGGTCAGCAGAGTCGCATCGACCGGAGCTAGCCGCGAGATCGTAGTCTTTCCCGCCCCCGAAACCCCGGCAAATAAAAATGCCTTTCCATTCCGAATCGCGCTCGCGGAGTGCAGCAAGAAACCGCCCTGCTTCACCAATATCAACGAATGCAAAATTCGCAGCACCGCGTCGATCGAATACGGATTCGCAGTTTGCCGAATCCGCCCACGGCGCGATTCCGGTTCCCACTCGGCAAGAAAATCTCCGCGCTCGATTTTCCAGCGTCCGGATTTTTGCGACACCCGCAAATCAGTTTGCCGATCGTTGCTGACTTGGCTAATAAGATCTACATCGAACTCGAATTCCGCCCGCTCCGATTCGCTCAAAAATCCCTCGTAACGCTGTTCAAGAATGTCGAGAAACGCCTGATCGCAGGTGTTCACGCGCACGGCGGTGCCGCCGATCTCGATCGCCACGCTGCCGCACTCAATTTCCGTCGCTATTCCCGGCATTCGGCAATCTGCTCCCTTGGAATTCAGCGCATACTGTGAAGACGGGCCAGAATGCGCGAGGCCAACCGCGACCGCCGCAGAATTGAAATCACGGCTCGTTGGGAAAACGAAAGCTTCGAACTCGGCCGGAAGCTTCCCTCCCGACGCGATATCAAACAAACTTTGCCCAGCAACTCCGACGAAGAGATCTCAAGATCAGGCGCTGGCAGGCTGTCTCCTTGCGTCGTGAATCGAAAATCACCATCTGCTCCGCAAGCCTTCGATACGACACGATGAGCGAACAGTCTTCCTTTGCGGACAAAGAGCACGATGTCGCCAACCGAAACCTTTTCACCCTCAGCTCGATTGATCTCGACAACATCCCGCGGCCAAAGCGTCGGCATCATGCTCCAGCCCCTGGCCTCAATCCGCAACTTTCCCGACGACCGCAGAGACGCCGTCGCTAGTTCACATTTCACGATATCCGCGCCGTCCAAGTCTCCTCCTCAACCGTCTTTAGGAAACGCTGGAATTCCTGTGACAATCTCCCGAGATCGAAGCCTCCGTTTTTCCGCACGTCAAAGCGGTGGTCACGAAAACCTGCTCGCTGCGGAACGCCGGCTTCTCGTAGGGCTTTCGGGCAACTACACGGGGCTGCTGGTCGCCCGCCTCGTTCGTGATGTCATTGTCAATTGCCATAAATGTCGAACCTCACTGTAATCCTTGTTGTGACGCCTGCACCGCGCATCCGCCCGTCCCGTCCGTGCCACATCCCCCAGCCAGCGTCGAGAAATATACTTGCGACGCCCCGGGTATGTTGGATGTGTTGTCAATAATAATTCCGCTCGTTCCGCCGGGCTGGCTCAACCCCGCGATTGGATTGAGACCCATGTTGAACCAGAACACCGTGCCGTCCAGCGTTGTGTCTCCCACTCCCGTGGCCCACGTAGGATGGCTTCCTGAACCTGAGGTACCCTGGGCAAGCGTAAGCTCAATATTGTTGTTGCTGTCAAAGATTTCTGATCCGCCGGGGTAGAGAGTATTCGCCGCCCATGCGCTTGCAAATGGCGGCTTCAACGGGCCTTGGACACGCCAGATAACGCCGCCATCGGAAGTCGGCTGGAATGCTGTTGTATTCCAAACCGGCGGCGCGGCACCGCTCGTGCCTCCGCTATTGAATGCCACTTGAATATTAAGGTTGCTGTCGAGAATCTCCTGGCCCAGGTTGTACACAGTCGAAGGCAGCCAGGATGTCGTCTTAAAGCTCATCACGCACGAAAATCCGTCGCATGCCGGAGGCGACCCCGCCGCCTGCGTGCTAAGAAATACCCATTCCGTCGGTGTTCCTTCGCCATTGATTAGGGGATTGTAGACGTCGGTCAGCGGAGAACAGGGCGCGCCCGTGGTCGTCGAAACCACTGAAAGCATCTGGGCGGCAGCCATTACACCCGCTTGTATCGGAACCTTATACACTGTCGGTTCGCCGCCGGGGTCGCCGCAAACATAGAGATTTCCACTCGCGGTAGAGGATGTCAGGTAGTTGAAATCAAATCCGCCGTCATGCACCGGCGGTCCAATCGTGCTGGCCCCAATCGTCTCCTCGCTCCCGGTGGCACCTGCGACGAAACTGGTTGCCAGTTGAAAAAGTCCCGCCGATCCGTGGTTGTCATTGGCGGAAAACACATAGACCAAACCCGCAGTGACATCGAGCATCGGACCGTCGCCAACCAGGCCCGAGTAATCCAGTTGCCCGGATCGCGTTACCACGCCACTGCTACTAACGCTATAAAGAAAGCCGCCTCCATCAGTGACAAAAACATTGCCCGATCCGCTATCAAATAGCGGACTAGCCAGCGCCGCCGTGCCAATCGTCACCGGCCATCCCCCGGTTGTGACTTCCGCAGGAGTTGCGGCGAAGACCGGGCTAAATTTGTGCAGTTTCCCCGAGTCGTCGCCCACATACGCTGCGTCGCCGTCGTAGTCATAAAAAACGGAAGAGTTCGTATCGTTGCTCGCGCCGAGAGCCAGCGTGGTTATGCATGGCGCCGTGCAACCGAAATACGAGGATGGCGCAAGCGGCGTCAAAGTATCTGGAGTCTGCGTCTGGCCAGTGAACTGAAACCATTTCAGCAGAACCAGGCTGGCAATGCCGCCGGAGGTTTGAGTGAATGCCACCTGCGTACCATCCAGCGAAATCAAGGGCGACGTATTCACCGCACCGCCAGTGTTGTACGCCCAATAAACGGCTGGAACCGGCCCATCCCCTGCGCATCCCGAATAAAGATTGGTATAAGTAACCACGCTCGCCTGGCCTGTTGATCCAGTCAGGCCAGTGGGGTAAATCACGAAATCAGGATCGGGCAGCGCAAACGCGCAATTCGCGACCGTGCTGTCGAACGAATATTTTGCGGGAAAGTTATCCGCACCCAGCGTCGCTCCCGGCCCCATATCCTCTGCCCAGTCGCGGTGCATCCTGCGCCCTCGCCGCCGGTGGTGCTTGCGAAAACGCGAAGGAACGATTCTGCTGGATGCTTCGGCGTTCACCGCCGGCATCGCCACGGCCGTGCGCCGCTGCTCTTGCTGTAAGTAGCGAGTATTGCTTTGTAAGCGCGCGGCCTGCTCCGGTATGCGCGGCTGCGAAAAGATCAGGTGCCGGTGGCTCCAATCTGTTGGCAAACCTTTTCGATGCGCTTCGGACTTAGCCGGGCGTTTTTCCAGCGCAAACGCCAGAGTGGCTAGCGCAACCAAAATCAGACCGACACCAAGGAGTTTTGCCGCGCCGCCTCTCATCTTGTCAGTCTCCAAGGCTTGAAGATCATAACGGATTGCCGAAGATCAGGAATATCAGACGCCGGTTCGCCGAGCGAGCGAATAGCGCTTGTGGCTGGTTCTTTTAAGTCTGCAACTCTGCCAGGCGTAGTCTGCAACTTCAGGCGCCTGTGCTTCAACTTCGGCTGGATGAAATTTACGTGATCCTACTACTTATCGCGGTTCATGCGCAAACCTTAATTACGTTCAGTGGGGAGCGGTAAAGTTGACCACAGTTAATGTGCTTCTCAGGCCGGAAGCGAGCTGGTCGATATCTGCTGCGCCCGGTTGCGAAGCTCCTCGAACAGCACCGTGCTCAGGTATCGTTCCCCAAACGACGGCAAAACCACCACGATCAGCTTTCCCGTATTTTCCTGGCGGCGCGCCACTTGCAGCGCGGCTGTTACCGCGGCGCCGGAGGAGATGCCTACAAGTAGGCCTTCTTCTAAAGGCAGCCGGCGCGCCATGCGAATCGCTTCGTCATTGGTGACCGTAATCACTTCGTCGATGTAATCGCGGCGCAGGATGCCGGGGACGAAGCCGGCGCCATTCCCTGGATCTTGTGGGATCCAGGTTTTCCGCCGGAGAGCACAGGGCTCTCCGCCGGCTCAACCGCGATCGCTTTGAAAGATGGCTTTTTAGGCTTGATGTATTCGCTGACGCCGGTGATGGTGCCGCCGGTGCCGACGCCCGAGATCAAGAAATCCACGCGGCCGTCAGTGTCGCTCCAAATTTCGGGACCAGTGGTCTCGAAATGAATTTTCGGATTCGCGGCGTTGTCGAATTGCTGGAGCATATAGCTGTTGGGAGTATTCGCCACCAACTCCTGCGCCTTGGCAACAGCGCCTTTCATTCCATTCGGACCGGGAGTAAGAACGATTTCCGCTCCGAACGCGAGCAGGAGCACGCGCCGCTCCATGCTCATGGTTTCGGGCATGGTGAGGATCAGGCGATAGCCTTTGACGGCGGCCACAAATGCGAGGCCAATTCCGGTGTTGCCGCTGGTCGGCTCGATCAGCACGGTTTTGCCCGGCTGAATCTTGCCCGCGCTCTCAGCCTCGGAGATCATGCTGACTCCGATGCGGTCTTTCACGCTGCTCAGCGGGTTTTGGCTCTCCAGCTTGGCGACGACATCGGCCACGCACCCTCCGGTGACTTTGTTAAGCCTGACCAGAGGAGTGTGGCCGATCAGTTCGGTAACGTCGTTGGCGATTTTCATGGCGGCGTGAGCCCTTCCAGAACCTGTTCAGCTTAATGTCAGGGGCAAGTCTACTGTTTTAGTAGGCTTTAGGCAACCCAAGGCGGACGGCTTGTCTGGGCCGAATGCGCGGCGATTGCATCAGTTCGCGTCCGGTCGAAGCCCAAAATTTTCAGCGAGGAGAAGTGCGAGTTGCAAGCAGTTTCTCGAGTTCTTCCTGGGCAATGTGAAACCCCGTGTTGGCGGCAGGTACTCCGGCATAGATCGCCGTCTGCAAGAGCGCCTCCTTTATGTCGCACGGCTCCAAGTCGTGGGCTAATCCCGCCGAAACATGAAGCCGAAATTCTTCCCATCTACCCATGGCAGCGGTTGTAGCCAGCACCAGCAGACGGCGGGTTCGTTCGTCGAGGCCGGGACGACTCCAAATCGTTCCCCAGGCATATCGCGTGATCAGGCCTTGAAACTCGTTGGTGAATTCCGTGGTGGCGGCAATGGCACGGCTGACATGAGCATCCCCCAAAACCTTGCGGCGAATTTCATATCCAAGGTCTTCTAGCGAAATCCGTTCCAAAGTTTCGGTTTGCGAAGCTTGGGCGAAATCAGCTTGCGGGCGGAGCAAAGAAAATAAAACTGCGGTAAACGATTTAGGGCGCTCGATATTCGACAGGTGCGCGGCGGGCAGACGGATCGTGCGAGCCCCTTCAATCTCCCTCGCCAGTACTTCTCCATTTCCCTCCCACGGCGTGGAAATATCGTTATCGCCGGAAATCACCAAAGTCGGGGTCTTGATGTCCTTGAGATTCTTTCGGAAATCGAAATCGCGCAGCGCGGCGCAGCAACCTATATATCCCGCGGCGTCGGTGCCAAGGAGCACCGAGCGAATCGAAGCCGGATATGCTTGATCGCGCGCGAGAAACTGCGGCGAGAAGAAACGTTGCATGGCGAGATCGACGATAGCGGACATGCCGCCTTGTTGTACGGCCTCGATTCGAGCTTTCCAGTTCTCGGGCGTGCCAAAGCGTGGCGACGTATTTGCCAATACCAGCGCGGTAAGACGCTTGGGAAGGTAAACGGCAAGCCATTGGCCGATTGCTCCGCCCATGGAAAGTCCGCAAAAGGCAAACTTCTCCAGTTTGAGCGCATCCGCCAGGCCAACAACATCGCGGCCGAGTTGCTCAACCGAATATTCGCCCGTCGGCGACTCCGAGGCGCCGTGGCCGCGAGTATCCAATCGCAGCACCTGGAAATATGGGAGTAAATCGCGCACCTGCGGATCCCACATTGCATGGTCCGTTCCGATGGAATGCGAAAGCACTAAAACGGGAAGATCCGGCTTCCCTTCGAGGCGATAAAACAGTCGCGAATTCTCAATGCTGGCAAACGGCATCGTTGGTCTTTAGTCCTTATCCTTGTCGGCAGAATCGAAGTCGTGGTCTCGAAGCTGTTGCGCGCGGAAGGAATCGGCCGAGCCTAGATAATCCTCGGCAATGTCGAGTTTATCGAGCGTAGCCAAGGCAACGTGTTGCGTGACCTCCGGCATTTCAGCCAGCACTTCCGTGAGCGAACGCCTCTGCCCTGCTACTCTTCGTGCCGCTTCCTCCACAAGCTTGTGAGCGGCATCGCGGCCAATTTTCTTCGCGAGAAGAAAAGTAGCCTTCTCGGCGAAAATAGCTCCGCGGGTTGCTTCGAGATTGCGCCGCATTCGCCCGGCATCGACGGTCATCCCTTCCGCGATTTCCGCGATTGACGCTGCGGCTAGTCCAGTTGCCTGAATTATGCCGGCGATGGTGGGCCATTCCGAATGCCATCCCCCGACGGCCCTCTCGTGCTCCTGCACCATGGCGGAAAGAAAGGACGCGACGAGTCCCGGTACTCGATTCGCCGCAGCCAGAGTCAGGGCGCAGCCGATTGGATTATGTTTGTGCGGCATGGTGGAGGAACCGCCGCGGCCTTGACCTCGCGGTTCGGCTACCTCGCCCGCTTCTGTTTGCATCAGCAGACTGATGTCGCGCGCTATTTTTCCCAGCGAACCAGTCAGTATGCCGCACGCACAAAGCAGAGCGGCCAGACGGTCTCGATGCGTATGCCAGGGCGCGTCCGGGCAGGAAAGCCCAAGTTCATTCGCAAGTTCGTGAGCGACCGTGAGTCCGTGATCGCCCAGAGCCGCAAGCGTGCCTGAAGCTCCGCCAAACTGGAGGGTAAACGCATCCGCAAATGTTCGATTCAGCCGTTCCGTTCCGCGGCGAACGGACTCCAGCCAGCCAGCCGCTTTCAATCCCAACGTAACTGGCGGCGCTGCCTGGAGCAATGTTCGCCCGAGCATGACGGTGTTGCGGTGTTCTTCCGCCAATTTACGCAAAGCAATTTCCGTGCGCGCAAGATCGGCCTCAATGATCGGCTGGGCCCGCTTAAGCAGAAGGATGATCGCGGTATCGGCTACGTCCTGGCTGGTCGCGCCCCAGTGGACGAACTCTGCAGCCTTCGCATCTTTGGAGCGCACCGCTTCAGTCAGCGCCTTGGCCAAAGGAATTCCCGGCGTTCCCGCGCGCAACGTCTCCTGCGAGAGCGCGCCCAGATCAAATGAATCGGCACCAGCTCGCTGCCGCAATGGCTTCGGCTGCGGCCTGCGGAATGAGCTTGACCCGCGTCTCCGATCGCGCCAGCGCAACCTCAAACTCGAGCATCGCCTGAAGAATGGACCGGTCGGAAAAAACTTCGGCCAGCGGTTCGGTGCTCGCCAAGCTATCGACCAAGCGCACTGCCATCCAGATCCTCCGGCCAAATCGTAGAGCGTGGAATCTCTCAAGAATAAATGGGAAAGGCCTGCAAACAGCTATATATCAAAAAAAACTGTCTCCCCCTCGCCGCACAGGCGCACAGTAAAAGACCAATCTCCGGGCTTGTGCGGGTCTTGTTTTGCCATTAGCGTCTCGCGTCGTTCCCCCGGTACAAGCGCCAGGATTGGGTCGTCCGGATTAGCGGGGTCGTGAGCGAAGTAAATCCTCGTAGCCAGCCGCTTCATAATGCCGCGCGCGAAAACCGAGACATTCAAATGCGGCGCCTGCAATGTGCCTCCATTGCCGGGAACGCGGCCGGGCTTAATGGTTTCGAAAATGCCGGTTCCGTTTTCGTCAGTGGCCAATCGTCCGTAGCCGGAGCAGTCGGAGCTCCCGGGATCGCGCGGATCGTCGGGATGACGATAGGTTCCTTCCGAGTTTGCCTGCCAAACTTCGATCATCGCGTCGTTCACCGGCGAGCCCTCTCCATCCACTATCCGCAGGATAAGCCGTATGCGCTCACCTTTGGCCTTCTCTCCAATGAGGCAACTCACCGAATGGGTATCCGTGCAACCGAGGTGAAAATACGGTCCGGACGTCTGAGACGGGCTGGGTTCCAACTGCATGTTATTTCTCAAAAGGTGTGGCCTCACGCCCCCGCAGGACAATATCGAAGGTGAAACCAAGCGCCCAATCGGCCCGGGTGACTTCCAGATCGAATTTCGAAATCAGCCGCTGCCGGGCTTTTTCGTCGGGGATGGATTGATAGATGGGATCGTAAGCCAGCAGCGGATCGCCAGGGAAATACATCTGCGTGATCAAACGCGTCGCGAAGGCGGGCCCGAACAGCGAAAAATGAATGTGCGCGGGCCGCCAGGCATTGGCGTGATTCTCCCACGGATAAGCGCCGGGCTTGATCGTGACAAATTGATAATCACCATGCGCGTCAGTCAGGGTCCTTCCAGCACCAGTAAAGTTGGGATCGAGAGGCGCGGAATGATCGTCTTTCTTGTGGCGATAGCGTCCGGCCGCGTTGGCTTGCCAGATTTCTATAAGGCTGTGGGGGACTGGCCGTCCGCTGTCATCGAGCACGCGCCCTCTTACGATTACGCGTTCGCCAAGCGGTTCACCTGTGTGTTGCCTCGTCAGGTCGTTATCCGTCTCGGCGATTTCGCCGTCCCCGTAGAACGGACCGGTAATTTCCGAAAGGGTGTGCGGTAGAAAGATCAGCGGTTTCCGGGGCGCGCGAAGAATTGTTCCGCGGTAGGGCGGATACAGAGCTTCAGGCTGGCCGCCGGGATTTTGGCGACGGTAGGGATTAACTTTGAGCACCGGCTCGGTCGTCGTTTCTTGATTTCGCGTTGTCATCGTTGTCGAAACCTTAGCGCTCTAACAAACTTCTTCGAAAGGAAGACCTACATAGTTCTCCGCCAGGCTCTGCGATGCGGCGCGCGACCCGGTTACGTAATCCAATTCTCCGAGCTGGCGGCGGTGGTCAAATGCATTGTCTGTGTCGAAGCGATGCAGCATCGAAGTCATCCACCATGAGAATCGCTGCACCTTCCACACCCGGCGCAGACATATAGCGGAATAGCTGTCGAGCAGGCTGCGGCTTCCCGTGCGATAAAACTGGGCGATGGCGCGGGCCAGCACGCGTACATCGGCCACCGCAAGATTCAATCCCTTGGCCCCGGTGGGCGGAACGATGTGAGCCGCATCGCCCGCCAGAAAGAGTTGACCGTAGTGCATCGGCTCAACCACGAAGCTGCGCATACCGGCGATTCCCTTCTGAAGGATGGGACCCTCAGTCAGATTCCAGTCTTTGCAAGCCAGACGGGTGTGCAATTCACGCCAGATTCGGTCGTCCGACCAGTTCTCAATATCTTCATCGTGCGCGCATTGCAGGTAGAGCCGGCTTAGTTGTTGAGTCCGCATGCTGAGCAACGCAAAGCCGCGATCATGATAGGAGTAAACCAACTCATGGGAGGATGGCGGCGCCTCGGCCAAAATCCCGAGCCATGCAAAAGGATAGACTCGCTCGAAAATGGCCAGAATTCCTTCGGGAATGCTTGGCCGGCAGATCCCATGAAAACCATCGCAACCCGCGATGAAATCACAGGCTAGTTCATGGGGCTCGCCCTTCTCGCGGAACCGGACCAGGGGTTTTGCATCGTAGAAGTCGTGAATGGAAACATCCTCGGTTTCGAAAACAATCTTGCCGCCGGCTCTATGCCGGGCATCGATCAGATCCTTCACCACTTCGGCCTGCGCGTAAATAGTGATGCCGCGGCCTCCGGTCAGTTCCGCGAAATCGATGCGATGTCCGCGGCCCTGAAATCGCAATTCGATTCCGTAGTGGACAAGCCCCTCGCGCTTCATGCGTTCGCCCACTCCAGCATCGGCGAGAAGATCCACCGTATTTTGCTCCAGCACGCCGGCGCGTACCCGCTCCTGCACATATTCGCGGCTGCGGGATTCCAGTACCACAGATTCAATCCCCTGCAAATGCAAAAGATGCGATAACAACAACCCTGCAGGCCCGGCCCCAACGATCCCCACTTGTGTGCGCGTCATGAGATTAGAAAGGATACGCGCGGCGGCCCATCTGAACCGTTATCCACTTCGTCTCCGTCAGTTCGTCGATCGACCAGTGGCCGCCCTCCCGTCCGCCACCGGAATCCTTCACCCCGCCGAAAGGAACCATAGCTTCGTCATGCACGGTCGGCCCATTAATGTGGACCATTCCCGCCTCGAGTTCGAGGGCGAACTTCATCGCCAATTGTAGGTCGTTGGTCAGCACGGCTGACGACAGTCCATAAGCTGTGTCATTGGCGAGCTTCAGCGCATGAGCCGAATCGTCCGCTCGAATCACGGCAGCGACGGGACCGAACAAGTCGTCGCGAAACGCCGGCATGCCGGGTTTCACGTCGGCTACTACGGTTGGCCGATAAAAATTCCCTTCGTGCGTTCCTCCCGTCAGCACGCGCGCTCCGAGTGCGACTGATTCTTGAATTTTACGATCGATCAATCCGCATTGCGAAGTGCGGATCAGCGGACCGATCACGGTATGCGGATCGCGAGGGTCGCCCACCTTCAGCGTCTTCACCTTCGCGACGAAGCGATCCAGGAAAGAATCGTAGAGGGCCGATTCGACAATGATGCGCGAGCCCGCCATGCAAATTTGGCCCTGATGAATGAAAATCCCAAAGCAGGCCGTATCAACCGCGTAATCGAGGTCGGCATCCTTGAGTACGATGAGCGGGCTCTTTCCCCCGAGTTCAAGCACCACCTTCTTGCCATATTTCGCGCACTCCACGGCGATCAGCCTGCCTACGGCGGTGGAACCGGTGAAAGAAATAAGGCGAACTCTGGGATCGGAGAACAAGACCGGGCCTACGGTTGGGCCATCGCCGGGAACTACGTTGAGCACCCCCGGGGCAGTCCAGCTTGCTCAAAGATTTCGGCGATTTTCAATCCGACCAGAGAGGTCTCTTCCGAGGGTTTGAGGATAAATGTGTTTCCGGCGGCGAGGGCGAGGCAGACTTTTTTTGTTGCCAGCAGCAGAGGAAAATTAAATGGCGCGATGCCGGCGACAACCCCTAGTGGCCGCCGGATCGCGAAGGACATCATGCCCGGAATATCCGCGGGGATTACATCACCGTGAATACGCCGCGCCTCGCCGGAAACCGCGCGCAACATGTTCACCGTGAACGATGCTTCGAACTGCGCCTTACCGAAGGTCGAGCCCGCTTCTTCGATCAATAAGTCCACAACAGCCGCACGTTCCTTCTCGATCACCTCGGCGGCCCGCTGCAAAATCAATTCCCGCTCCGCGGCCAGAGTGTGTCCCCAGGCGTCCTTGGCGGCCGATGCGGCATCGATGGCGCGGCGCATATGCTCCGGCCGCGCCATGAACACTTTGGCGAACGGCCGCTGGGTCGCGGGATCGACAACATCCGTTAACCCCGCTGATGACGCCTCAATCGGCGCTCCGTCGATATAGGGAGTCCTGTACATGACGCGCCTCGTCAAAATTCCCGGCCGAACCGCTCAACCGTACCGATCCTTCATTCTAGGAGATGGAGCGCAGAAAAGGTTAATACCACTTGAGTATCAGAGTGAAACGAAAAAGGTAGCGAGGCGCTGGGATACATTTGCGGCGTGCCGCCCGTTTGCTATGATGCGGCCCCATGGACTCACCGAGGCGGTACGAGAATACTTTAGTTGCGATTTTGTTCTTCACCTGGGGAACGATTTTTCTCGATCGCATGTCGCTACTTTATCTCGCCCCATACTTCGCCCCGGAGTTTCACCTTAGCAATGGGCAGATTGGGACGCTCGCCTCCGTTCTCGCGATCACCTGGGCGGCATCGACGTTTTTCTTCGGCGCGCTTTCGGACCGGGTGGGCCGCCGGCCAGTATTGATTCCCGCGGTGTTTGCCTTTTCGGCTTTGTCATGGATATCCGGTTTCGCGCGCAGCTATCACCAACTGCTTTTAATCCGCGCGCTGATGGGTATTGCGGAGGGGCCAACCTGGTCAATCATGACTGCGTTGATAGAAGAGTCTTCTTCGATAAAGCGGCGCGGTAGAAACATAGGATTGGTGGTGAGCGCCGCCGCGCTGGTCGGCCTCGCCGCCGCGCCGATATTGACCACTCAAGTGGCCAGCCGCTGGGGTTGGCGCTCGGCTTTCTTTGTCGCCGGTATTCCAGGATTATTGGCAGGTTTCCTGATCTGGAAGTTCGTGAAAGAGCCTTCCACAGCCGGCGTCGCGGCACATCACAAACCGTCCATGCGCGATTACTTTTCTTTGCTGCGTTATCGCAACATATGGTTGTGTTGCGTGGGAGCGACCGGCTTCATGTCGTGGTTATTCGCGCTGAATGTCTTCGCGCCGCTCTACATCACAGAAGTGGCGCATCAATCCGGAACCACCGCCGGATTTTTGTTGGGTGCAAGCGGGCTGGGCAGTTTTTTTCTTGGGTTTCTTCTGCCCGCGCTTTCGGACCGCGTGGGACGCAAGCCGGTGTTGCTCATCATGGCCGCGCTTTCTGCGGTGGTGCCACTCGCCTTTCTAGTGCCGGTGTTGTATGTGTATCCGCTTCTGCTGGCGGGAATTGTTTTCGCAACCAACACCGGACAAGGAATCGCGAGCCTCATCATGGTACTAATTCCGACTGAGAGCGTTCCCGCGGAGGTTAGGGCGACGTCTATCGGATTAACCACTCTTGTCGGTGAAATCATGGGCGCTACGGGAGCCCCACTCCTCGCCGGCGCATTGGCAGAAAAACACGGACTCGGTTTGACCCTGTTGCTGGCGGCGGGAGGCAGCGCAGTGGTGTTTCTTGTAGCTGTTTTTCTTCGAGAACCGGCCGCGGCCGCAACGTCATAGCAGATACTTCCATTCGGAGTGGCAAAGCGCACTGGAAATCGTACAGGCAATGCACGCGAATCAGGCGATTTCCTTGCTCGCCAACGGTCGCAGCACCCGGCGCGCGGTATCGAGGAATGAGAGAACCGCGGTGGAGAGTTCTCCTTTGCGCCATGCCATATACACTTCAATTTTGGCGTCGGGCTCGTCGAGCCGAATGGAAACCAAGTCGAGCCCCAGGACTGTGCGGTTGACAATCGCGCCCGCCCCCATGAAAATCGCCTTCCCCGATGCAACCATGATTGCGCCGGCCTCTTCATGAGCCTCCGCGTGAGTGACCGTGAGATGGGGCGTCAGGCCTTGCCGGCTGTATAAACCCAGCACTTTGTCGTACAGGCCAGTGGAAAAGCTTCGGTCGAAGATAATCAAAGGCTCGTCCGCAATCTCTTTCAATCGCAGAGAGCGGCGCTTGGCCAGTTTGTGGCTCTTGGGCAGAACCGCGACAAATTCCTCTTCGAACATTAACTCGCAATCGAGATTGAGCTGATCCAGCGGCGGCCGCAAAAATCCAATGTCAATTTCACCTTTGCGCAGCGCTTCGTTCTGAAGGGTAGAGAACACATCGCGGCATTCGCTTTCGACGGCGGGCAACCGTTTGCGATGTTCGAACACAACCTTGCTGACAACCCCGCCAAGGCCGGAAGCGATGCCGATCCGCACCACCCCCGATTCGCCTTTCTGAGCGTGCCGAGCCGCTTCCATGGCGCGTCCCGCCTGCACTACGAGCTTTCTCGCTTCTTCGAGAAAAACCTGCCCGGCGCGGGTCAACGCAACGCTTCGTTTATTGCGGGAAAAAAGCGTGACGCCCAGATCTTCCTCAAGCTGGCGAATTTGCCGGCTTAGCGGCGGCTGGGCGATGTGCAGTTGTTGCGCAGCTTTGCTGAAGTTCAGATATTCCGCGACCGCGATGAAGTATCGAACGTGCCTGAGCTCCACGGGGCGGTATTCTATACCTATTAAGTATTAGTTGCCGACAATTAAATTTCAGCCGAGTCGCTACGATGAGAATCGGAACGGTTCAGTCTTCGCGACGACTCGGCATCCTTCTTCCGCTGCATCTCGCGCAGTTTAAACCGTTGCAATTTCCCGGTCGCGGTTTTGGGAAGCTCCGAAACAAATTCGATCCATCGCGGACGCTTGTAGGCCCCGATTCTTTACAGCACCCAGTCTTGTAGCTCGCACACGAGGTCGTTACAGGGCGTGAAGCCTGGATAAATCACCACGTAGGCCGCGGGTTTCGCGAGTTGGCTCTTATCGTCGGGCGCAATTACTGGCGCTTCCCGCACCGCCGACAATCTTGGCCATTCCGATCATGCCACCAACGAACTTCCGTCGGCGACCGGGGTTCAACGGAATCACAGTCTCTACGGGCAGTCCGCGACGTGTAATGGTTCTGTGGACCCAGTCGACAAGATGGGAGCACTTTGCTCTGAATTCCGTGATCGAGACTTCACGCATGGACCCGGTGGGGAGGTACGACAACTTCAATCGACGAAAAGCGAAGAGCCCTTTAGCCCCCCGCCTTCGCTTTCTTCACTTCTTCAATCAGCGGCGGCACAATGTCGAACAAATTTCCGACCACCGCGTAATCCGCAATTTCAAAGATAGGGGCTTCCGAATCTTTATTCACCGCGATGATCGCGCGCGCCCCTTTCATGCCGACGATGTGCTGAATCGCTCCACTGATGCCGAGCGCAAGATAGAGCTTGGGCGCAACCGTCTGGCCGGAGGAGCCAACCTGACGGTCCATTGGCAGCCAGCCGGAGTCGCAGACGGGGCGCGACGCGGCAATCTCGCCGCCAAGGGCATCGGCGAGTTGCTTGGCCATTTCGATGTTTTTTTGTTCCTTGATGCCGCGGCCTACCGAAACGATGATTTCGGCGGCAGTGAGATCGACGGCCTGTTTCACTTCTTTGAAAACTTCCTGCGGTCGGGTTCGTATAACTCCATCGGCGATTTCAACTGCGATCGTTTCTACTGGAGCCGCGCTGCCCCCGGCCTCAGCCTGGTCGCCGCGGAATGCGCCGTTCTGAAAAGTGGCGAACCACGGTCCTTCGGAGGCGAAACCTACATCGGCGGCCAGCTTGCCTTGAAACATCTGGCGGGTGAAGAGCAGCTTGCCGTTTTCGTGCCTGAAACCGATGCAATCGCTGATGACGGTTCGTCCCATGGCGGTCGCGAGTTTGGGAACGAAGTCGCGCACTTGATACGTATGCGGCATCAGCACGAGTTGGGGCTGCTTCGTGGCGAGGATCTGTTTGAGAGCGGCGACGAAGGCGTCAGGTGTATAGGGATCGAGCTTTGGGGACTCGACCGCGTAGACTTTCGCGACCTTCTTGGCTGCGACTTCGGCTGCCGAGGCGGAAACGCTGACCCCGACAACGGCGGCTTCCAGAGTCCAACCGGTGGCGGCCGCAATGGCCTGGCCGGCCGCGATGGTTTCCCAGGAGACGCGGTTGAGTTTGCCTTCGCGTTGTTCGACGACTACAAGAATGGTATCGGGCATAAGAGCAGTTCTCAGTTCTTAGCAAAAGCACCGGGCTTTGCCCGGCGGACAGCCGAGGGCGGCCGTCCCTACATAAACCCTTACAGCACGCGCAGTTCGTTGCGCATTTTATCCACCAGTTTCTTCGCAATCTCGGCCGGCGAGCCTTCGATGTGTTCGGTCTTCTTTGTTTTCTGCGGCACGTAAAGGCGCTCGATTTTCTGCAAGTTCTCTCCCATCGCCGATTGCACCTCCGCCAAAGTTACTTTGCGGACTGGTTTATTCTTGGCCTGCTTGATGCCGATCAGCGTGGCATAGCGCAGCTTGTTGATACCGGATTGAATGGTGAGAACCGCGGGCAGCGGCATGTCGACGAACTGGAAAAATCCGGCCTCAAGCTCGCGTTTTACCCGGATACCTGCGTCCTTCTTCTCGAGATGCATGATGATAGTGGCGTGCGGCCAACCCAGCAATTCCGCCAGGATCACGCCGGTCTGCGCGTAGCCATAATCGTCGGACTGCAAGCCGGTGAAGATCAGATCGAATTTTTCGTCTTTAATGGCGGCGGCGATGGCCTTCGCAGTGTTAAAAGCATCGAGTCCCACGAACGCGTTGTCCTCGAGGTGAATCGCGCGGTCCGCGCCCTTGGCCAGCGCCTCGCGCAAAACCTGTTGCGCGCGCGCCGGACCGGAAGTGATGACGACCACCTCGCCGGTGTGTTTTTCCTTCTGACGCAATGCCTCTTCCAAAGCGTAGGCGTCCGGCTCGTTCACTTCGTAGGAAACGTCTTCGCGAATCCATGTGCCGCCGTCATTCAATTTAAGCGGCGTATCCTTCTGCGGCACCTGCTTCATGCAAACCAGGATTTTCAATCGATACTCCTAGGGGCAAACTGGAAAGTATAAATCAGTATTCAGCGCTCGGTATTCAGTCAGCATCATCTCGGGGTGAACTGCTCGAATGCCCAATGCCGATCGCTTACTCGGTGAAGACCACAGACTGCACTCCAGAGATTTCGAAGCGTTTACGGCAGCGCATGTTCTTGCAGGCCATCAAATCGTCTTTGCGCAGCATATAGGAGCGGGCTTTGGCAAAGCGGGCGCGGTCGCGCTCGTCGGCGCGACCCGCAAGCTGGCGTTTCTTGGTGCGAACCACCCAGGTAACTTCATACTCCGCGGGCTGATGGCAGTGCGGACAGTTTAAGGTGGCGGGTTTCTTTTGCGTGCTCTCGTCGAAAAAGTCGCGTTCTTCCATGAGGATCGTAGGCCGCTCGTCGTTTCGTTGGGCGGGAGACCGCCGCCGCTATCGAATACGATTCGCGAAATATGATTATTGCATGTTCTATATCGGGCAAGCTATGGCAACATGAAGATCAAGGTAGACAAGCATGGCGCGCAAGAAAAAGGCCAAGAAATTTCAAGCTGTGCAAGCCGTGAAAGAACTGGCACGGGAGCGCATGGGCGCGCCTCCTGCGGAGAAGCTGGTGCCGCATAAGAATAAGAAGGCGGCAAAGCACAAGGTCACACTGGGAAAACTTCTGGAAGACTCGGAGTAAGATCGGTCGAGCTTCAGGGCTCACTGGAAGGTCGCAGTCACGGTTGTGTCGAAGTTCAAAATAACCGTACAAGTATCGCCAGCAAACCCGCCATTGCAATTCGTCCAGTTAACGGAAGTCTGCCCCGAGCCCAGATGTAGCAGTCAGCCCGATCGTGCTTCCAAGCGCGTAGTCGGCGGAGCAGGCGCTGGCGGGGCATTTGATGGCACCGGTGGAGTCGACCACCGATCCTCCCGTCCCCACTATATCCACCGTCAGGACAGCTTCGTTGCAGGCTGCTGTGCCTGCGCCGCCTCCGGTTAAAAACGCCGAACCTGTAATCTGGTTCGGGCTGTCGTAATAGCTGGCGTAGAGATTGCCGCTGCCGCAGATGCTAGTCGCGGTCACAGTCACGACGCTGGTGCCGGTGCCCGTAATGGAAACCAAACCCTGGCTATCTACCGACCAGGTTGCGAGACTGGTAATGTCTTTGGTGGCAGGCGGATGCTCGTAGGTTCCGATGGCGTGGAAGTTTGCCGTCGCGCCAACCGAGTTGAAAGTTGCGCCGGAGGGCTGCACTTGAATTCCTACCAGGTGCTGATTGAATCCGCAGCTCGAAACGCTGGATAAGAATCCAGCTAGGGCGATTAACGCGAGGATGCCGAACCACTTCCGGCCCATAAACTTGCGGCTCATCGAATTCCGCTTCATCAACGGCTCCTGGGATCAAAACGACCCGGCTAGACGCGCGAGTGGGGGATGGGCCAATTTAGTCAATGGCGGGGCAAAAAGCAAGCACGAGACAGCAAATCGCGATGCTCATTTGATTTTTCGTTTCTCTGGCGTGCCATCCGGGAGCACGGCGCAGTCCATCCGAGTGGAATCTTGAAGCCAGCCTTACGTGGCCAGATTCCTTCGAACCATCCCGAATTCCAATTCGATATTTGTTCGCCCGACGCGGTTTCTATGATAAAGATGGAATTATGCCCACTGCCGTGAACCATCTCAAAAAGGCCGACCCGGTTCTGCGGTCGATCATTGAGCTTGTCGGCCCATGCCGGATGAGATTTAGGCCACCGGAGTTCCATAGTTTGGCGCAGGCCATCGTCTACCAACAGCTTAATGGCAACGCTGCCGCTACAATTTTCAGTCGTTTTGCCGCCATGGCGGGTGAGCCCCTCACGCCTGAGGGCATTCTGAAGTTGAGCGACGAACGGTTGCGCGGCGCCGGATTGTCAAAGCAGAAATCCGCGTATTTGAAAGATCTGGCTGCAAAAACTGCCAGCGGAGAGCTTAATTTCGCGCAACTGGCAGCGTTAACCGATGCGGAAGTCATTGAACATCTGACACAAGTAAAAGGAATCGGTGTCTGGACCGCACAAATGTTTCTGATGTTCTCCCTGAAGCGCGGGAACATCCTGCCGACCGGCGACTTTGGCGTGCGCATGGCCATGTACAGGCACTATCTCGATATACAAAGAAAAAGGAAGAAGATCGCGAAAAAATCGGCGAAACCGAAGCGGGGGCAAAAAAAGAAAATCAAGCTGCCCACCCCCGAGCAGATGGAAAAAATCGCCAAATCGTGGGAACCCTACCGCAGTGTGGCGTGCTGGTACTTATGGCGAAGTCTGGATACGAAGACGCTCTAGCAGGCTGCTGAAAAACTTCGGTCGGGCTGGTTTTGGGAAGGGCACGACGTTCAGTCGTGCCGTTAAGTCCTTTAAAACTAGCCGCGCTTCAGCGCCCGAGGTTCGCTTTAGGTAGCCGAAATGAGTTTTTCAGCAGCCTGCTAGACCGCGTGAATGTGACTTTAGACCGCTGTGCTCCTTCAGGGCGTTGTGGTTAAATGAATGCAATGGCCGATCTCAAAATTCGCGTGCTGGTGGCTAAACCCGGACTCGACGGGCATGACCGGGGCGCAAAGGTTATCGCTCGAGCCCTGCGCGACGCCGGCATGGAAGTAATTTACACCGGCCTGCGGCAGACCCCCGAGATGATTGTCAGCGCGGCCCTTCAGGAAGATGTTCAGGTCATCGGCCTGTCCATCCTTTCCGGCGCGCATAACGCCATCGTTCCTCGGGTGATGGATCTGCTCAAACAGAATAGGATGGATGACATTCTGGTTCTGCTGGGCGGGATCATTCCCGATCAGGACATCGATGCCCTAAAAAAACAAGGCGTAGCGGCGATTTTTCAGCCGGGCACCGCGATGGACGATATCGTGAAGTTCATTCGCGAGAACGTGAAGGCTGCAAGCGTACCCTTGTGATTGGGCGCAGGCAAATTTCCGATTTGATCACGCAATTTCAGCGGCCCAATAAATAATTTCAAGGCCCAACAGAACAAAACACAACCATTGCAACTTTCCGAATGCGCCCTCCAGGTCTAAACAGCGTCCGGCAGCAACTAGACCGCAGTGTCGGTCCGGCGCCCTGGTATTGGAAAACATTTCCGCCACTTTTATCCGTTTCCGGAGAACGGTTTGTTTGGACCCATCACGGCGATCACGGACCGGTAGGCTATGTGGTAACGCTCGCTTCGGAGCGCGAACCGGATAAAATCCGCGTAGCGCTTAATACTTATTGCCGCCCTTTTCCGCTGGCCCCAGCGCATTTGGGCATCTGGTGTCCCGAAGGCCGCCGCATCCGCTTGGTGTGCTTCGATCTCGATCAGCTTAAACCCTTCGACCTCGCTGAACTCGCCGGATGGTTCAAGCAGTCTTCCGACCGCATTTATTCCGCGACGCCGCCAGTCGCGGAGTTCGAAGTGCCGCTCACGCTCGATGCTGGAATGCACAAAATAGATGTGCCGCGGGAATTCGCGGCATTCGACGAACTGATCGTGCCTACCAGTTATAAAGCGATGTCGAACGACGAGCCTGCGTTCGCCCTTTTTGTTTTTTACCTGCAAGCGGGATTGGTGGAAGTGCTCCCGCAAAAATGGTTTACCGCGGCGCAATACCAGGTGGGCAAGCAATGGATTTCACGCGCCGCGCGCGACCCGGAATCGCACCGCATCTTCGGCGAATGTTTCGGCGCCGGCATTTTCCTGTTGGAAGAGGATGGCTGCCGGCTCGCGGAGTGGCTGGAGAAAAC
>CAVWJE010000013.1:0-8725 GCA_963755225.1 uncultured Acidobacteriota bacterium | reverse complement strand
TGACATCGATCGGCCCACTGTATACGTCCCTAGAAGGCGGCGGTGCCTCTTCAAACCTCGGCCCCGAGGGGGCGATACTGAGCTGGGGGATTCGCAACGTGCTGGGCGGCCCGTGGAGCCCTGCGGCACCGAGCCGCTCACCGGGTACTACCGCGACGGTTGTTGCTCGGCAGGGCCCGAGGACCGCGGCAGGCACACCATTCGCGCCGTGATGACCGCCGACTTTCTAGAACATCAGCGCTCCATCGGCAATGACTTGTCCACCCCGGTTGCCGATACCGGTTTCCGGGGCTGCTCCCCGGCGACCGCTGGTGCGTCACCGCCCTGAACTGGCTTCGTGCTCACAACGATGGGTGCGCCGCTCCGGTGGTACTGGCCTCCACGCACGAGCGCACCCTTGAGGTTGTGCCGCTGGAGGCGCTGCTGGAACACCAGGTCGACGTGCCCGACGACCTGGCTAATCTGTAGAACTGAATATTGAACACCCAGTCGAGGAGGCGGTCGCGTGGGCGCTGCCGGCCCCGACATCGCTGATATTGACTTCGACGATCTGACCTCGCCCGTGCTGACCGACGTCCAGCGCCAGGTTCTGGAATTCACCGAGGCCAAACGCGTCGAGTTGGACATCGATCGGATGCTCGCCGAAGCCATCGACCAAGCCGGGGTGGGCAGCGACCTGGACGACGCGGACGGTTTCGGTGACCGGCTGAGCGCGCACATCGCGGCGATCGAAGCCGACGACGGACTGCGCGAACTCACCCGCTCGACCCTGCGGCAACATTGCCATCCTGCCGAATTGGAGGATGCTGCTCGATATCGCTTACGTCGGCGTGCCGGCCGCCGAAGAGCCAGTGGTCGCCAACAAAAATCTTGCCGCGAACGGTGACTGCGCCCGAGGGTCCGCCACGGACAATAATGTCGCCCGAGTGGCTTTGCACTTCCAGATCGACCGGCCCATTCACCTGGAAAGTTTTTTCGAAAGTGCCTTGCGGCGTAGATGCGGCGGAAAACGTAGATGCGAGCAGCACAACCAGCACGGCCAGCAATGACGGTCGCGCGAGACTCGAAATCGTACAAAGCGAAACGTTTTGTTTATTCATGTCGTAGTGACTCCACGGGTGTCATTTCCGCGGCTCGCTGGGCGGGATACATGCCCGCGGTCACGGTGATTAAAGAAAGTGTCAGAATCGAAGCGATAATCGAGATCGGCGAGACGATGGGATGGGGAACGAAATCCGGCAAAGGGACGGCGGTCATGGCTACGCACGTTCCCACGCCGAAGCTGAGCCCGAGGATTCCGCTCACAATTGTCAGCATGGCCGATTCCGCGAAGAACTGGCCCAGGATGTCGCGTTTGGTCGCGCCCAGCGCCTTGCGCGTGCCAATCTCCCTCGTGCGTTCGGTCACCGAAACCAGCATGATGTTCATCACGCCGATTCCTCCCAGACACAAGGTCACAATTGCGACGCAACCGAAAAAGATTGTGACCACGCCGAAGATCTTATCCAGCAGCTTCGCGCCTTCCATCGTGTCCCAGATAAACACCGCATCTTTATCCGTGGGATCGAAATGATGCACTCGAGCGAGCGTTCGCCGCACTTGCGCCACCGCTTCATCGTGCTCTTCGGGATCGGCGACCTGAAAAACGATGTCATCCAGCCACCCGCGAGTGATGCCTGCGCCTTTCTTTTCCGGCGGGGGAAAGTCCCGCGCCACAGCCGAATAGGGCGCAAATAGATAATCGTTATCCGGCCCGTCGTAATTCGAATTCTGTTTCTTTTCCGCAAGCACCCCGATCACGATATAAGGCACACTCTTGATCAGCACGGTTGCGCCAATCGAAGGCTGTCCGGGATACAGTTGCCGGTTCGCTGCAAATCCCAGCACAACCACCCGCCGCGCATCGCGCTCATCCTCATCGGTAATGAGCCGGCCTTCGCTCAAAATAAGAGAGCGAAAATCCTGATACGACGGCCACATGCCCACAACGCCACGGCTCGCCGAGTTGAACTGGCTGACCTCCGGTATTGTGCGCCGCAATTCCGGGCTCACATTCTTCACCGAATAACACTCGTCGTGAATCAACCACGCATCATCCACATTGAGTTGAATCTCGCGTCCGGCGGCCAGTCCTCCAACCTGCGAACTGGTGCGTCCGCCCCATGCGATTACCAAATCTTTGCCGAGCGTCTCCATGTGCTTCTTCTGATCCACGCTAAACCCGCGCCCCAATCCGACCAGCAAGATCACCGACGCAATTCCCCAGACGATCCCAAACATCGTGAGGAAGGTCCGCATCTTGTGGGCGCGAAATGTAGCCAGGGCCTGGCGCAGGATTTCGAGAAGAGTCATGGGAACCGGCTTTCGGGCTTCGGCCTTCAGGCTTCGGCAAATCGGGCATTCGCCGAAGCCCGGCAGCCGAAGCCCGAAGCCAGCCTTATTGCAGCACCACCTGGTCGCCTTCCTTCAATCCGCTCAGCACTTCGGTCTTCGCGCCATTGGAAATTCCGATATTCACGGCAATTTTGTCCTTGCCGTCTTTTCCTTTGGGATCGGGAACCTCCACAGAAGCCTTCTTATCTTTGTCGTAGATAATTGCGCCCTCGGGAATCTGCAAGACATTCTTGTGCTCGTCAAGAATGATTTCCGCATTCGCAGTCATCTCGGCCTTCAATTCCCCGCCCGGATTCTGAATCGAAACCCGCACTTCAAACGTGGTGACGTTGTCTTTCTCCACGCCCATGGGAGAAATCTTGGTCACCTTCCCGTTGAACGTTTTGTCCTTGAACGATTCCACTTTGATCCGCGCCGGCTGCCCCAGATAGACCTTGCCGATGTCGCTTTCGTCAACTTTGCCCTTCACATAAACTTCGCTGGTATCGCCGAGAGTCATCACCAGCGTTGCGGACGAACCCAGAACGAGTATCGAGCTCACGGCGTCGCCCATCTCTACGTCGCGCGAAAGAACGATGCCATCAATCGGGGAAACAATGTCGGTATAGCTAAGCTGCTCTTCAAGCTGCGTCAGGTTAGCCTGATCCTGCGCCACTTGCGCCTTCGACTGCGCGATCTTCGCCTTTAGCACGGTCACCTGCGCCTTTGCGACATTCTGTTTGTTCAAGGACATCTCGTAATTTTTCTCGGCATCGTCGAGCGCCGAAGCCGAAACCACGCCATCCTTCGCCATGCCCACCGCGCGGTCATAAGCGCGCTTCAACAGCGGAACGTCCGGCCCTTCGGCGTCCACCTTGGCGCGCTCGAAGTCCGCCTGAGAGCTGGTCAGATTGGCTTCTGCCGCATCCAGCGCCGCGCGCGATTGCGCCACCTGGGCCTCAATCTCCAGCTTGTCGAGCTGCGCAAGCAATTGGCCTTTCTTCACGCGGTCGCCGTAATCGACTAAGAGTTTCTTCACGATTCCGCTGGCCTTCGACTTCACCTCAACTTTGGTAATGGGTGTGACCTTGCCGGTTGCGACCACGCTCTTCGCCAGATCGCCCTTTTCCACCTTCGCCAGCTTCGACGGATCGATCTTGGTGCCGCCGCGCGTCGCCGCCAGCACTCCGATCGTAATGGCCAAAACCAGCGCCACTCCTACTCCAATCCAAATGAAGAGTCTGCGCCGCTTTTTCTTATTATTATTTCCGTTCACGACCGCCTCCTGGATATCTGCTCGACGCGCATCTGAAAGTCACCTCGCTGCACTACCCCTGCCTTGCCATCCTGAGGACCGCTTCTTGTGCGGCCCGAAGGATCTCTGCACTCTCTTGTACGGATGGGGCGCTGTCTTTGTTCCGGCGAATTTCTAACCATCCGAGCCGGCAGTCCAAATGTCTCTGTACCTTCCGTTTAGACCGTGGTTAAAGAAAAAAGGTAGCTTTCCCCGCAGGAATATCTTTTTTCTAATCCGATGATCAAAACAAATCACTGTCATCTCGACCGAAGCACTGCGATTGTTTTTCCAATCGCAGCGCGTACCGGAGAGACCTGCTTTTCCCATCTATGACTCTCACTCCGCGCCTCACCAATCCCGTCCGAATGCTAGAATTAGCCTTCAGAACTCCCCCCTAAATGATCGCCTTTGTGTTGCTCCGCGTGCTGTTGATTCTGCTGCTGGTGGCGGCGAACGCGTTTTTCGCAGCCGCGGAATTCTCGCTGGTCAGCATTCGCGACACGCGCATCCAGCAGCTCATTGCCTCCGGCCGCACCGGAGCCCGCATCGTCCAGCGCCTGCACCAGCATCTCGATGAAGTAGTCAACGGAGTGCAGCTCGGAATCACAATCGTGAGCCTCACGTTAGGCTGGATTGGCGAACCCATGGTTGCGCAGCTCGTCGGCTCGCTGCGCTTCGTGCATGAGATTCCGCACGCCGCCGTTTATGCCCACGGCTTCGCGATCGTCATCGCCTTCAGTTTGATCACCTACTTGCATGTGCTGCTTGGCGAACTTGTCCCGAAAACTCTGGCCTTGCAGCGCGCCGAGCAGATCGCGCTCGCGGTCGCAGCTCCCATGGAAGCGTTCCTTACGCTCACCCGCCCCGTGCTTTATTTCATGCGCCGTTCCGGGGGCTTGGTGCTGCGGCTTTTTGGGGCGCGCGACACCCGCCGCCCGGCGGCGCTGTCCACTCGCCGGACGAACTCAAGCTCATCGTTACCGCCAGCCGCCAGTTCGGCCAGATCCCCGAATCGCAGGAAGAGATGATTCACGCCGCCATTGAGCTTGATAGCATCACTGTCCGCGAAGTCATGATCGCCCGTCCGGACATTTTTTCTCTGCCCTCCGACCTGATCCTCGACGAAGCGCTGAATCGCGTGGTCGAAGGCCAGCACTCGCGAATTCCTGTATACGACCCGCAACGGGGGCCCGAGCACATCGTCGGCGTTCTGTACTACAAAGAGTTGGTCCGCTGGGTGCGTCTGAGGCTGGTGAATCTAGGCCAGCCTGTGGCGTCGCGCATTGCGCGCACTCAGATCGGCCAGATCATGCACGACGTTCTGGTCGTTCCCGAAACCAAAGTCCTGGCTGAATTACTAGGGGAATTCAAGCAGCGTCGCCGTCACCTTGCCGTCGTCGTCGATGAATTTGGCTCGACGGCGGGAGTAATCACGGTTGAGGATATTCTCGAGCAACTGGTCGGCGACATCGAAGACGAGTTCGACGTTTCCCCCGCGGAGCCGGAGTTAAGAGACGAATCTTTCCTGATGCTCGAAGGCGCAGTCAACATCCGCGATCTCGAAGCCCAACATGCCTTGCAGCTTCCCCGAGACGCCGGCTTCGAAACACTGGCAGGATTCGTTCTTGCGCGCTTGCAGCGAATTCCTCAACTGGGCGATGTTTTCGAATACGAGGGCAATCGCTACACTGTCGAAGAAATCGAAGGCCACAGAATCGCAAAAGTGAAAATTGAAAAAGTTGAAATCCCAGAGAACAAAATAGAAAGCGCCACGCAGACCGGAGATTGAATGCAGAAGATGTTGTATCGTGTGGGAACGGTGCGACTTGATCCCGGACATTCGCGGTGAGAAGGTTAGGGGCGAACGCCTTGTCCGCCCACCCTGTCCGCCCACCCTGGACGAGGGCGTCCTGGGCTCCACGGTCTTGCTTCACGGCTTTGTCATCCCGACCGGAGCGCCTCATTCCCGAAGGGAATGAAAGCGTATTGGAGGGACCTGCTGTTCCCCTAACCTGCACCTAAACATGCGCCTTCTATTCCAACGCGTCCTCTACACCCTCCCAGTAATCTGGCTGGTCGTCTCGCTCGTCTTCTTGCTAATCCACCTCGTCCCCGGAGATCCCATTCAGCAAATGCTGGGCGAAGGGCGCCGCCGGCCGACATTCAAGCCACCCGCCACGCCTATGGATTGGACGCCCCACTGGGACAACAATATATCCGCTACTGGAAGGGAGTTCTCCACGGCGACCTCGGCCCTTCGTTTCGCTACAACCAAAGCGTGACGCGCCTGCTGACTCAGCGCTACCCCTACACGCTGCAACTCACACTGGCGTCGCTATTCGTAGCCATCATTCTCTCGATCCCCGCCGGCGTATATTCCGCACAACATCGTAATCGCTGGCAGGATCGCGGGATTTCTGTTGTAAGCCTCTTCGGCCTGTCCTTCCCCAACTTCGCGCTAGGGCCAATCCTGATCCTTCTCTTCGCCATCAAGCTGGGATGGCTGCCCGTCTCGGGCGCTGGATCCTTCGTCAACCTGATTTTGCCCGCTGTCACCATGGGCGGCGCGCTGGCAGCCATTCTAACGCGCATGGTCCGCACATCGATGCTCGAGGAACTCAGCCAGGACTACATTCGCACCGCGCGCGCCAAAGGCCTGCCCGAGCGCACCGTCGTCTATCGCCACGCCCTGCGCAATGCGATGATCCCCATCATCACGGTGCTCGGCCTGCAATTCGGAGCGCTCCTCGCCGGCGCAATCGTGACGGAAACAATCTTCTCCTGGCCCGGCATCGGCCGCCTCACGATTCAAGCTATCTCGAACCGCGATTACTATCTGGTCCAAGGCTGCATCCTGGCGATCGGACTGACTTATGTTGCGGTGAATTTTCTGACGGATGTGCTGTATTCGGTGGCGAATCCGAGGATCAGGCAGTGAGTTCAGGGTTTTCGGCATTTTGTCCTAGGTCACCGAATCGAAGTGTCGTTGGCCTTAATTGCGGCGGCGGCGCATTGCGCCTCAGTCGCACGGCGACACCCTTGACAGCACGCATAATACGTGGTACACGTAATACGCGTGTAACATGAATATAACCAAGCAGAATCTTACAGTTAGCCTTCCTCGGCACACAATTCGCAAGGCGAAAATCCTGGCGGCACGGCGGGGCTCCTCGATCAGCGGCCTCCTGGCCGAGCAAATTGAAATTCTGGTCGGCGAGGAAGAAGCCTACGAGCGCGCCGAAAGACAAGCCACCCTGCTGCTCGACGAAGGCTTTCACCTGGGCGGCATAATCCGTGCCAGCCGGGACGAATGGCATGAGCGATAGAACATTCGTCGATACCAACGTTTTAATCTATGCCCACGACGTCGATGCGAAAGCCAAGCACCACGCGGCTAAGAGCATATTGCGCGAACTATGGAACGAACGCACCGGCGTGCTCAGTATGCAAGTGCTACAGGAATTCTATGTGAATGTCACACGAAAGATTGCCACGCCGCTTCCAAAAGACGCAGCGCGGTTGGTGGTGAACAGCTACTCGATTTGGTGCACGGAAACCACGCCCACCGAAATTGCAGCCGCGTTTCGTATCGAGGACGAGTCCCGCATTGGCTTTTGGGGTGCGCTGATCATCGCTTCGGCGGTCAAATCAGGAACCGTGCGGATTCTCTCCGAGGACCTGAACTCTCGGCAAATCATCGCAGGTATCCGGGTTGAAAACCCGTTCGCCCACTTGCTGGGAAAATAAGAAAGGCGGAGCATCTCTGCCCCGCCCAGCTCAAATCTGCCTACGCTGCCGGCATCATCTTCTTCATCCGCTCTTTCATCTCTTCCGGCGACACATCTTCCACGTGCGTGGCGATGCCCCACAGATGTCCGAATGGATCTTGAATAAAGCCATTGCGGTCTCCGTAGAATTGGTCCTGCACCGGCTTAAGAATTTTCGCGCCTTCGGCTGTGGCACGCTTCACCACGCTATCGACATCGGGGAGGTACACATACAGGCTTACCGGGCTCCCTCCGACGGTGGCGGGGCTGGTATGGCCCTCACCCATGCCGGGATTTTCGTCGGCCAGCATGATATGCGAATCGCCAATCTTCAGCTCGGCGTGCCCCACCGTGCCGTTGGGGCCATTCATTTGAACCGTCTCAACCGCGCCGAAAACCTTCTTGTAATATTCGATGGCTTGCGCCGCTCCCTTGATAACCAGATAAGGTGTAACGGAGTTGTAGTCCTTGGGGATATACGAAACTTTGCTCATGTTTCCTCCTGAGAAGTGTAGGCTAAGGTGGAGGTTGGTGGCGCGAACGCCAGCCTCGCTGGCTGACATTATTAATGAGAACACAATTTGCCAGCCGTCTCAAGGCCCAATAACGACAGCTTTCG
Source organism: uncultured Acidobacteriota bacterium (assembly GCA_963755225.1). Lineage (GTDB taxonomy): Bacteria > Acidobacteriota > Terriglobia > Terriglobales > Acidobacteriaceae > Sulfotelmatobacter. The sequence goes on along the minus strand of CAVWJE010000013.1, from coordinate 669 downwards.
TTCATGTCCACTGCTGCATTTCGCTCCGCCGCGTCGCGGCAGAATGGTTTGCGCCTCACATGCGCCCCGGATAAAAGCTTATCCCCCACTCGCCCAGTTGACCGCTTCGCAAGGGAACTGACTCGGTCGGGATGACAACGCGTAAGTGCGCGACACAAGCGACCGCGTGCGACTATCCCTTGACCGCTTCCGCCACTATTTCTGCGAATTTGTGGATATCGTCTTCGGTGGTGTCGAACGAGCACATCCAGCGCACGATCGACTCTTCTTCCATCCACGTGTAAAAGAAATAATGTTGTTTGATCTTTTCGATTGCGGCGCGTGGTATCTGGGCGAAGACGCCATTGGCCTCGACCGGCCAAATCACCTTCACTTGTGGGATGCGGCGGATTTCTCGCTCCAGCAGTTGACCATGCGGTTGGCGTGTTCGGCGCTGCGGCGCCATAAGTCGTCAGTCAGCAGCGCTTCGAATTGCGCCGCAATAAATCGCATCTTTGAAGCCAGTTGCATGCTCTGCTTGCGCAGGTAAAGAAAATCCTGGCTCAATCCCGGCTGAAAAAAGACCACCGCCTCGCCGCCGAGAATTCCGTTCTTGGTACCACCAAAGGAGAGCACGTCCACCCCGAGGTCGCGCGTTGCCTCGCGGAGGTTTTGACCCAGAGCGGCGGC
>CAVWJE010000012.1:0-73208 GCA_963755225.1 uncultured Acidobacteriota bacterium | reverse complement strand
AATTGCGAATGTAGTTCCGAAGGGCAAATACATTCCGACCGCGACCAGCATGGGACTTTTCACCTGCATCATGATCATGGCGAAGCCAAATAAAATTCCCACCACGACGAGTGGCCACGCCATGTCATGACCTACGATTCCCATGGCCAATGCTGCCATGAGGCCAGCCTGGGGGGCTGGAAGCTCGGGGCCGCCAAATCCCACGCCGCCGGCACGGATATTGCCTTCGTGCAGCAACATCAGCGGGAAATACATCACGAGACTTGCGACCACGACCGCGATGAGTTCCGCGGCCTGAATTTTCTGCGGTGTGCCGCCCAGGATGTAACCGACTTTGAAATCCTGCAAAAGCTCGCCGGCTACGGCCGACGAAACGCATACTACGGCGGCCACTCCCAGAACCGCCGCGACTCCGGACGTGCCGGATACCCCAAGAGCCACCATGAGAAGTGCTGCAATCAAGAGCGTCGAGAGAGTCAATCCGGAAATCGGATTGTTCGATGAGCCGATGAAGCCGACAAGGTTGCCCGACACCGTGGCGAAGAAGAACCCGACCAGAATCATTACAATCGCCGCGAGAATGGCGGGCAAGAACAAGTGCGAAATCTTGATATACAGGAGGCACATCAAAATGAACGTCACGGCAATCAACCCGAATACCGTCTTCGAGCTCATGTACCTTTCCGTGCGCGCAAGCTGGGCTTGTTCGGCCGCAGTTTGCCGCAGGTCGGCGATTGCCTTGCCAATTCCTGCGGTGAGGCTGTCGCGCATTTTGAACAAGGTATAAGCTGCGCCCACTAACATTCCGCCGACTGCGATGGGACGCACAATGTATCTCCAAACGGCGTCAGCCATATTGGCCCAGTTGTCAGGCGTGTCGGCGGGAATATAAGCCCTCAACTGCGGCCCGAGAAAATAAATCATCAGTGGAACCATTAAGCCCCACGCGATCACGCTGCCGGCGAACTGGAGGGAAGCCAGCTTAATTCCGATAATGTAACCCACGCCAAGGTATGCCGGACTCACGCTTGGCGCCGCGAAAACGGTAGTTCCGCCTGTGGGCAGCACGTGCGTGCTCCCAGCGGTGCCTAGTCGAACCTGGGTACTTCCCAGGCTTCCGACGCCCACATGCAGATCGATGTCGGCGGAGAATAATCCGAAGCGGCCGAGGATGTAGGTCACGCCGCCTACGCCGATGTTCCAAAAAAGATATTTCGCAGCCTGCGCCCCGCGCTGCCCCGCCTTGTGAATCTCCGACGCGGCCAACGATTCCGGAAAAGGCAGTTCCGGATCTTCGACCATTGCGCGCCGCACGAGAGAAATAAACAGCACGCCGAGAATGCTGCCCACCATGATCAATGCAGTGGATTTCCAGTAAGCATCCGCAAAGCGAAACGAGGGCCACGCTTTCGCGAGCAGAAAGGCGGGCAAAGTGAAGATCGCGCCGGCGGCAACGGATTCGCCGATCGAGCCCGCGGTTCGCGCGATATTTTCCTCCAGCAGCGATCCCTTCCACGCGCGCATGGCCGCCATCGCAATCACCGCCGCGGGATATGTTGCGGCGATGGTGATGCCGGCCCGCAGCCCAAGGTAAGCGTTCGCAGCGCCCAGAACGACTGTCATCAAAAGTCCCAGCAGCACCGCGCGCAGAGTGAACTCTTTCATTTGCATGTGCTCGGGCACGAAAGGGACATGTTTCTTGACACCAGTTCCGGGTCCTGGGACTGGACTACTCATATGTGCAATCCTCGTTGGGCGTGAGATGGAAGCGGCGCGACGCTGCAACTTCCTCGAAAGTCTAAACGGCGCACGTTAGCACGCGGATGGCTTGCATTACAAGTGCGGCAGCGCCTTTAAGGCCTTCGGCGGGGCCGCCTCGATTGGAGATCGTTCCCGCTTGAGATAAAATACGTTTAATCGGTTCTGGGCGCCCTTCGCAGTTCTTGTTTCGCGCGTTTTCTTGGGTTCTCGACCGGAGGTGTACTGTGATAGGAAGCTCTCCCGACCGGGTTTGGCTCCAGAAGTTTGTTGAATATCACTGCGACGATTGCGGCAGCGATTCAGGCCATCGCTCGCGCCGCCGCAATTTTTCGGAGCGCTACCTGCTTCCGATTTTCCTGCTGAAACCGGCGCGTTGCGCGCTGTGTTTTCGCCGGGACTATCGGTCCGTGTTCGTGCAGTTAAAGGGCCGGCAGCCGGAGACCGCAAAGAACGCGGCGTTTTCGCAGCCACCGCCTCAACGCAACGTTGCCTAGCCGGGAGGACGCCGTTATACTCGTAGCAAGCGTCGAAGAACCGCCCGCTTAAGCTAAATTTCTCGTGGGCGCAACGGAGGCCGTCTTCAGCGGTAACGAGGACAGAATTCGGGCTAGCCAGGCCAAAGCCATGGTGGCGAGCCCTTCTATTGCTTATCGAGGATGCGTGAGCGTTCTTGAAGGCGGGCCAACGCCCGTGGGACGCAGTTGGTTCCGGGGTTTTCCGCGCACGCTGGCCACCAGTCTGTTTTCCGTATTCTTTCCTTCCGATTGCCGCGTCTGCGGCTCACCGCTGGTGAACGTTTCGCGCCTTCCGGTTTGCCGCGAATGCCTCGATGGCGTATTCCCTATAGACGGGGCGGTTTGCGGCCTATGCGGGGAGCGCATCCTTTCACCCTATGCAGTTTCCCGCTCCGGAAACCAGTTGCGGTGCGGGTTGTGCCGGCGCATTGAGCCGGTCTTTGCGCGCGCTGTCGCTTACGGAAGCTACGAAAGCGGATTGCGCGAACTGATTCACCTGCTCAAGTATGGCGGAGTGCGGCCCGCGGCGAACGTTTTGGGCCGAATGCTGGCGGAAGCGATTAGAGAACTGGCGTCTGAGTTTGGGGACGATTCCGTGGTGGTGGTTCCGGTTCCCCTGCATCGCGCGAAATTGCGCCAGCGCGGCTTCAATCAGGCGGAGTTGATTGCGCGGGCGGCTCTGAAGTCCGGCATCTTGAGTGATCGCTTGCGCTTGAACGCCGGGCTTCTCGAAAGAAAGCGCGACACCAGTTCGCAAACCGGTCTTACAAGTCATCAGCGGCGCGAAAACCTGCGTGGGGCGTTTGCGGTGGCGCGAACTGACGTTTTGCGCGGACGTGAAGTATTGGTCGTTGACGACGTTTACACCACCGGAGCCACCGTTTCCGAGTGCGCTCGGATTTTGCTGCGCGGGGGCGCGGCTAAAGTATGGGTCGCCACCGTTGCCCGCACATTGAAGATTTCGGCTCGATATGTGGAGATTGGATCGGACCTCGATTCGCATGGAACTGAAGGGACGGGAAGCGGCTCGGCCGTGCCCCAGGTTTCAATGGCTCGCGCGGCTGGCGGCTAAGTCTTATGCGCGGCGCGAATGTGGCATCCGGGAAGTTACGATTGAAGAACGCGGGAAGAAGGTAAGGTTTCAGGAGGCGATCGCAGCATGTCAGCCAGAGTCGAAACCGATGCGGGACCACCGGGACACTCCGCCGCCGGCCTGTTTGCGGCGGCGGCGATGCATCGCGACAGCAACGGCAATGCGCTGCACGCGCCCGTGCTGGTGCTGAACGCTTCCTATGAGCCGATCAACGTTTGTGCCGCGCGGCGGGCCTTGGTCCTGGTGCTGAAGGGCGTGGCCATGACAGAAGAAGAGAATGGACACTTCCTGCACGCGGCCCGGCTTGCCATGCGCGTGCCTTCGGTAATTCGGCTGCTGGAATACCGCCGCATCCCGCACCAGAGCCGTGCATTGTCGCGGAAAAACATTCTGTTGCGCGACCGCAATACGTGCCAGTATTGCGCGACGGTTCTGCCCTCCGGCGAACTGACGCTCGATCACGTGATTCCGCGCTCGCGCGGAGGCTCGTCTACATGGGAGAATCTTGTGGCCTGTTGCCACTCCTGCAATCGCCGCAAAGGCAATCAGTTTCCGCTGGAAGCCGGCATGAAGCTCATGCGCGAACCGCGCGCTTTTAATCTGCACACCAGCCGGCACATTATGCGGCTCATGGGCCGCAGCGACGATAAGTGGCGGAAGTACTTGTTTTACTGAGAGCCGCAGACTGATCCCAAACAGGCAATTTCGCCTGAGATCCCTTGTCCCGCGGGGATAACGCGAGAGTCCGAGACGGCGCCAATCAAACGGCCAGGCAAAGTTTAAGAACCGCTTCACAACCCAAAGCTGTTTTAGGGCGTTATACCAGCGGAATCTTCAGCGTACCCGCATAGGCCGGTTGCGCGGAATTCGTGGCGTTGACGAGGTAGAGAGTCTGAATGTCATTGGAGTTATCGCTGGAGTCGTGAGTGAGTCCGTAATAGCCATAGTAAGTCAAAGTCTGTCCCTGGAAAGTTCCTTGTACGGAAAACGCGTTCGCGGTCACCGGGCCTGTCAGAGTGAAGGACGTATCGTCGGCTCCGCTAAGCAGCAGGTTCATCGTCAGGGTGGCTCCGCTCTGGCTTAGGGAGGCGGTCGCCGCGTCGGGAGTCTTGGCGCAGATCGCGTCCAGCGGCTCGCATAACTTTCCCATGTAAGTTCCGGAAAGTTTGGAAACGCTCTTTCCGGTGACGCTTCCCGTATCGATCACGGTTGGGTCGGTGCTTCCGTTACAGGCGCCATTCGATTGGCCGGGCGCGGCGGCCTGCTCGGTGTAGGTGCCGCTATCGATTGTTTGGCCGCTGGCGTCAAGAACGGCGTTCACTTGAAATATGTTGCCATTTTCGGAATAAGTGAAGCTCAATGTGCCACCCAGGCCGGAAAGATTCCCCGTCAGGCTATTCGCCGTGGGAGTGGAGGCGGATGCACAATTCCCGCCGAAGACGATACTTCCCGAGGGCGCGAAGCCAACAAAGCTGATCTGCTGGCTCGATGCCGTAAGCTGGCCATTTTCCTGATAGTCTCCGTCGACCAATATCTGACCTTGCTGCAAGGCGACTTCGATATTTGTTGTATAGCCGGGATTAGTGGTGGAGTTCGCGACGAATTCCCATGCCCCGGAAATATTCGGCATGATCGCGGGAGTGATTGACGACCGACCGGAGCAGCCATTGAGCGTGACCGCAAAAACCGCCGACAGAACCAACAGACGAGTTCGCTTCATGAAGCAACGCCCCTTATGGAATGGCGAAACAGGCACGGAAGTGACAGTACCCGGGTTGGGCGGCACGTCACATAGAGCTTTTTGTCTGGGATGCAAGCGGCAAATTATCGCACCGCGTCAGGCGGGCGCTTGTTAACGGCTCATTAAAGTTTGGTGAAATCATCCGCCGCCTCGGGCGGAAAATAACCTGGATCGGCGGCGGAAATTGAGAAGTGAAGTTAGCGTGCCTGTTCGGGCACGCCGATGTGCGGCTCGACCAGCGCTAGTAGTTCGTCTTTCAAAAAAGGTCCGCAGGCCAGAAGGCCGGATAGCAGCGGGTCCCGGCGATTGGCAATCAGGTCGGCTTTCTCCAGGGTGCTGACGAAGCCACCGGCGCTGAGGACCAATGCGGCTCCAGCAACCACGTCCCATTCGTTCTTTGGCGTCAGAGTAAAAGTAATATCCGCAAGGCCGGCGGAGACCAGCGCGAGTTTGTAGGCTACCGAGCCCATGGGGCGAATCTTGAGAGCGGAATTCTCGAACGCCTTCCATTCGCCGCGCTTGACCTCGCTTCGGCTGGCCAGAACCAAAGCGCCATCGAGCGTGGTTCGCTGGCTGGGTCGGGCCGGCTTGCCGTTATAGGTAACGCCGGAGTCGATCGATCCCAGGAAAGCTTCGTCGGTTGCGGGATTGTAAATTCCTCCCGCCACAGGACGGCCGTTTTCCACGAAGCCGATGGAGACGCAAAACTCCGGAATGCCTTTCACGAATTCGCGGGTGCCGTCGAGCGGATCGACCACCCAGACGCGCGAATGCTGCAAGCGGATGGAATCGTCCACGCTCTCTTCCGACAGCCATCCTTCGCCTTCACGGAGCAATTCTTTCCGCAGCACGGCGTCGAGGGCACGATCGGCTTCGGTCACCGGGTCGTGGCCGATTTTATATTCCGTCTCGATCGCTCCGGGGGTGAAGCGCGCGAACACGGCGTGGGAAGCTTCCAGCCCGGCATGAATGCGTTTCAGAATGTCAGCGTAAGATTTCGATTCCATGGAGTCCTTTAGTTCTCAGTTCTCGGTTCTCAGTTCTCGGTTCTCAGTAAACGCCCATGTTAGAAAACTCAGAACTGAGAAGTCATCTCGTAAATGGGTAACTTGGCGATTTTGTAATTGCGTAAATCGAACCCGCAGCGCCTTTTTTACAAAACTGAACCAGAACTGCAAATTCTCGAAGTCTTCAAGCCATCAGCATGCGCGCGCCCGTCGCCAGCAAAACCGCGCAAAGAATCCGCCGCAGCCATGGAACCGGAACCCGCGTGCTCAAGTAAGAACCGAGCAATCCTCCCGGGACCGAACCGATCAACAGCGCTCCCACCAGATGAATATCGATGTTATTGTTTATCTTATGCAGGAGACTTGTTACGCCCGTGAGAAACAATGCATGGACGATGTCGGTGCCGACCATAACCTTCGGCTGAAAGCTGATAGAAAAGCAACAGCATCATCATCACGATGCTGCCCGACCCGACGGAGGTGATGCCCACCAGAAAGCCCGCCACCAGTCCGATCAGCACATCCAGGCGAACGACTTCATCGATGGCGGTTTGGCTGCCGCCCGGTCTTCAATCTTCTTCTGGAAGAATAAAAAAGTCGGAATACAGAGCAGCAAAAAGCCTACCGCCACGGTGATGAAATGGTTCACTCCATCGCCGTGGACCTTTCGCAGATGGTGTAGAAGCTTACGCCCAGATAAGAGCCCGGCGCGCTGCCGCATGATCAGCGCCAGCACCACTTTGCGCCGGACCGTGCCTTTGCGCAGATGCACGATGCTGGCGCCGATCTTGGTGAGGAAGTTGAACAACGCGTCGGAGCCCACGGCGCGCATCGCAGGGACATGCAGACCGAAGATAAGGATCGGGAGCAGCAGAACGCCGCCCCCGACTCCCGTCATTCCGATGAGGGTTCCAACTACCAAACCCCACCAGGCTCTTGATCACAGATCCATGGCTTTAGCACAGCTCAATCGCCGCTGCTGCGATCTTTTTCAAATACACTGCGAACCGGACGAGCCCGTTATCGAACCAAGGCCTTTGTCATCCCGGACGCAGCAGATCACTCGCTCGCCCAGGGTGATCCATGAAGCCTTACGCCGCTCCGCTGTTCCGATAAAGCCTTCCGCTCCAGGTGCAGGATGATCTCCTGCGCCGCCTCTTCGGCTGAAAGCTCGCCGGTGTTGATGGTCACTTCGGCGTCCGCCGGAACTTCGTAAGGATCCGAGATGCCGGTGAATTCCTTGAGAATTCCAGCTCGCGCTTTGGCATACAGGCCCTTGCGGTCGCGCTGTTCGCAAACGTCCACGGAAGTGGCGATGTGCACCAGAATGAATCCGCCGTAGGGCTCGATCATCTGCCGCACATGTTTGCGCGTAGCATCGTAGGGAGCGATGGGCGCGCAAATGGCGATGCCGCCGTTCTTGGTGATTTCCGACGCCACATAGCCGATGCGGCGGATGTTGATGTCGCGATGTTCTTTGGAGAATCCAAGTTCGGACGAAAGATGCTTGCGCACCAGGTCGCCATCGAGCAGCGTGACCGGACGCCCACCCGTTTCCAGGAACTTCGTCATCAACACGTTGGCGATCGTCGATTTACCCGAGCCTGAAAGTCCGGTGAAGAAGATTGTCACGCCCTGCTTGTGCCGTGGCGGAAAGCTGCGCCGCAATTCCGCGACAACTTCCGGGATAGGTAAACCACGCGGGAATCTCGCGGCCTTCGTTCAGGCGCTGGCGCAGTTCGGTGCCGGAAATATTCAGCACCCGGTCGCCCTTCTTCACTTCGTCATCGGGAACGTATTTGTCCTGGTCCTCGAGATAGACCATCATGTTGAAGGGAACCATGGTGACGCCGATTTCGGCTTCGTGCTTTTTGAAGACTTCCTGCGCCTCGTAGGGGCCGTAGAAAGGCTTGCCGTCGGTGTCTTTGCCCGGGCCGGCGTGATCGCGGCCCACGATGAAATGGGTGCAGCCGTGATTCTTGCGGATGAGCGCGTGCCACATGGCTTCGCGCGGTCCGCCCATGCGCATGGCCAGCGGCAGCAGGAAAGCTTCGCGGTCGACTGCGGGAACTTCGAAAGCAGCAAGCTGGTAGCAGCGCACGCGGGTGAAGTAATCCACGTCGCCGGGCTTGGTCATGCCGACCACTGGGATGGATCAACAAATTGGCTTCGACCTGCTTGGCGGCGCGGAAGGCCAGTTCCACGTGGGCGCGGTGCATAGGATTGCGCGTCTGGAACGCAACCACGCGGCGCCAGCCTTCGCGGGCAAATTCGGCGCGAAGTTCGGCGGGAGTCAAACGCAAAGTGCGGAAATCATAATGCGAAGGAATCTGCATGCCTTCGATTTTTCCGCCGACGTACCACGGATTCGACTTATTGATGGCGTAATCGGCGCCGGGATGCGCCGCGCTGGTGCTGGCAAAAACCGCTTTAGCTTCGGCTTTGCGATCGGGCTGCCAGACGTCCTCCACGTGCAGCACGGCGAGCATCACGCCTTCGGCATCGCGCAACGCGACCTTGCTGCTGCCCGGCGTGAGCTTCTTGGCGAATTCTTCGGTGACGTCGAGCGTGATGGGCATGGGCCAGAGAACGCCGCTGGCCAGGCGCATGTTGTGGCAGACGCCTTCGTAATCGGCGCGCGTCATGAAACCGCGCAGCGGAGAAAATCCGCCGGTGATCAGCAGTTCCAGATCGCAGACCTGGCGGGCGGTAAGATCCCACGAAGGCCATTCCTTGGAATGGGCCTTCAATTCGGCGACTTTTTCCGGCTGCGGATGAGGTTGATGAGTTCACCGCCATGCGGCGGAATGAGATGGCTGGTTGAGGCTGTCAAGTGCTGAGCCTCCTGGATTCTACAGTGTCTTGTCTACTACCTTTATTGTCTTTGCTTGGATTCCTTCCCAGACTTCTTCATCGGGGTTGGGGAAACCTTATTGCAGATGTTTTTACGGGAGAGGAAAACTTCAAATGTTACTTCAAAGAGTAACACTTTCCGGCAGCGCCACGATAGCTGTTTTATCCACAGTGGTGACCAAAGAGTGGAGCAACTGAGGGACCTTTGGTAATAAACCCAAGGCAGCTAAATGTATGAATCTCAATCGACTTGCCTCGTCCGAAAGCAGGGGCGTCCGCATCGTCGGAGCAAAATGTGAAAAGATTTGCGCCAGCGTTCAAAGCAATTACCTTTTCGCGATTCACGCGCCTCAACTCCACGAATTCAGCTTCCAATCCCGCCCTCTGACGCAGAGCGCGGCAGCATAGCCGGGTCCTGCCGGGACCTCCTGAAGAATCCAGCTTCGGGCTTCTGAAGCATCGGGGCGGGTGCAAAGCAACGCGTCGTTCTCGGCAGGCTTTAGCGATACGTCAAACTGGCTAAGAGGCAGCGACAAGCCGTCGCCGGTGGCTTTGATGTACGCCTCCTTGCGCGTCCAGCAGCGGAAAAAAGCCTCCACTCTCTCATCGCCGGGAAGCGCGAAGAGTTCCGCTTGCTCGCGCGCCGAAAAAAAACGACGGGCGATGGCTTCCAAATCGAAATCGTCGCGAAGCTTTTCGATATCGACTCCAATTTCGCGCTTGCGCGTGAAAGCCAACAATGCGGCTCCGCCCGAATGAGAAACGTTGAAGGTGATATCGTATTTTGGAAGGGGGGACGATAAAGACGGTTTTTCCTTCTTCGAATACTGGAAGACTAAGTCGCTCGTTTCCATCCCCAAATAATTTGCGAGAATAATTCTCAGACAAGCGCGCGCGGCTGCAAAATGCCGGCGATCACGAGCGAAATGATAGCGGGATGCGCGCGTGTGCTCGTCTATGGAGAGAACTTCCTGCCAGCGCGACTCGTTGGAACCGATAGCCTCGAGATCGATGCGCCACAATTGGACTTCGTCTTCCTCCAACCGAAGAGAATGATCGAGCCGGAAGTTCGAGTCGGCAATATTTAAGGGTTGAGTCATTCCGAAAGCGGAGTCGCAGCTTAGTCGGCAGGAGGTAACTTGCCTTGCATCGCGCCCGCCGCCAAGCGGGCATTTTCAGGCTGGGCCGTTTTCTGAAGCGCAACCGCCGGTTCTATGACGCAATATTTCAGAAGGCACCACAATGCGCGGACTCCATCTTTCCATTGGATCTTCTTGCCTTCCTCATAAGTGCGGCCCCAATAGCTGATGCCGACTTCGTAGATGCGCAATTTCCGCTTGGCAATTTTTACTGTGATTTCGGGCTCGAATCCAAAGCGCTTTTCCTCGAGAGGAATCGATTGAATCACTTCCCGCCGGAAAACTTTATAGCAAGTCTCCATGTCGCTGAGGTTGATGTTGGTGAGCGCATTTGAAAGCACGGTAAGAATCCAGTTGCCCACCGAGTGCCAGAAATAAAGCACGCGATGCGGGCGGCTGGAAAGAAATCGCGACCCGTAGACCACATCGGCGCGCCCTTCGATCAACGGCTCAAGCAGCACCGTGTATTCGGCGGGATCGTATTCAAGGTCGGCATCCTGGATTATGACAAAATCTCCCGTAGCTTCGCGAATGCCGCGATGCAGTGCTGCGCCTTTTCCCATGTTCTTCGGTTGCAGCAAAACGCGAATTTGCGGACGCTCGGCCTGCAATTCGGAGAGAATCTCGCGCGAGCCGTCGGTCGATCCATCGTCGATGCAAATCAATTCGATACTCAGTGGCACTGCGAGCACACGATCGACCACTTGCCGCAAAGTGGCCCGCTCGTTGTAGACCGGCATGACGACGGAAAGTCTCATTCTTGTGAAAGTAGTGTAGAGGAAAAGTGTATTGCAAATCCAAAATCAAGATCATTTAACCACCAATGGCGCGAAGGTACACGAAGGAAAAACCGGAGTTTTCTAACCAAGGCTTCGTGATACTTCGTGCCCTTCGTGGTTTACGCTTTTCCCGCCATTGTCAGCCGGCTCGAAAATGTTCTCGCAGGATCGCAACAATTCTTGCAGCCGCTTTGCCGTCCCACAGAGCGGGCCGCCTGTAATCGCGCGCTCCGATCGCCAAAACAGAGCGAGCCGCTTTCAGAATGCGTTCCGGCTCTACGCCCACCACTTGATTTGAGCCGCAATCGACGGTTGCTGGGCGTTCCGTGTTCTCGCGCAGGGTTAAGCAGGGAACGCCGAGCACCGTCGTTTCTTCCTGCACTCCGCCGGAATCGGTGAGCACAATTCGCGCGCCGTTGTTCAGGGAAAGAAAGTCCAGATATCCCAGCGGTTCGAGAGGCACGATTCCGGCCGCCCCTCGTGAAACGTCGCCCAGGTAATGCCCCAGCCCAAAACCTTCGATGTTTTTTCGAGTTCGCGGATGCACCGGGAAGAAGATTGGAAAATCTATTGCGACGGCGCTTACCGCCTCTAGAATCCCGCGCAATGTTTTCGCGTCGTCGACGTTCGACGGACGATGCAAGGTCAGAACTCCGTACGACCGGCTTGCGCCGCCATTCTGGCGCACTCCGAGCGTGTCGAGAATCGGCGACTTCGCCGCCAGTTCGCGGTGCGCAAGCAGGCAATCGATCATCACGTTGCCCACGAAAAATACTTTCTCGCCGGCAATTCCTTCGCGTTTCAAATTGTCCACGCCACTTTGCTCGGTAACGAAAAGAAGAGTCGAGATCGCGTCGGTAAGTTTGCGGTTTATTTCTTCCGGCATGCTCATATCGAAACTGCGCAACCCGGCTTCGACGTGAGCCACTGGAATTCCCAGCTTTACTGCCGTAAGCGCGGCGGCAATTGTGGAATTCACGTCGCCCACGGTTAATACCATCTGCGGCCCGTAGTCCAGCAGCACCGGCTCAAGGCGTTTCATGATTTCCGCCGTTTGCACTGCATGGCTGCCGGAACCGACCCCGAGATTTACATCGGGCTGGGGCAGATCGAGATCGGCGAAGAAGCTTCCGGAAAGAAGTTCGTCGTAGTGCTGGCCGGAGTGCACCAGGCAGTGCTCAAAAGTTCGAGGCACATTGGACTGCGCGCAATTGCGATTATCTTTTTCAAGTTCGCGCAGGATGGGCGCGATTTTCATAAAATTGGGACGCGCGCCCACTACGCTTAAAAGTTTAATCACCGCATCGCTCCTTCCATCCCTCTAATGTTCGAGCGTCGGGAATAAACGACCGAGGCTGGACACGAAATATATGGACAGAAGAGTCTCATCGAATTGACCTAGTGTAGGGGAGTTGAACGCTGGCGGCCTAAGAACTAATTCGACTCAAACTGTGGAAAACGCGCCCGTCGAAATGAACACACATATCCGGTGAATCATGTAAATAGTTCAATCCCTTCCCGGAGGGGTGAAATTTTCACCTAGGGCGTTCACCCGACCGCGACCGATCTATGATTTTCGGGAGAACCGGAGCGGAATTTTTCTATTCGCAGCAAGTTAGATTTTGATTTGCTACCACCGGTGAAAGAGTGGATGCCCCGTCGTCCGTGAAGAAGAGTTGGTTCCCCGGAGCGGGCAGCGAATAGCCAGCGTTTATGCGGCCTTGGTTTCGCTTCGCCAATGCCATGCGGGCCCGGGCAATTCTATCCCGGCTTTTACAGTGCCCCAGAATGAAGAAGCGCGCATCGAAAACCCCTCGCAAGTGCCTGTGGAAATTGATGTTTTTTGGGTCACAAGCTGGTTTTGGGCTCGAGTTGGCATCGTGGATGCTATGAATTCCGGTAACATCCCAGCCACTCACAGGTCTGTCGGGCAGGGCAATCCAACCCAGGGGGGTGTGATGAGGGAGCAGTCTGTCCGTTTAGGACCTCGCGAACAGCAAATCGTTGAGCTGCTTTTGCAGGGCTGTGACAATGCTGAAATCGCCAGTCAACTAAAGATGGCGCGCAGGACCGTAAAGGCCCACTTCAACCGGCTGTTTCTCCGTTTCGGAATCACCGGCGGAATCAAGCGAGTGAAACTCGCGACCCTGTTATATCGGAGGCAATTATGTTTGCAAGCGAACGTTACGGAAACCGCGTCCCCAACCAGCGCGAGCATCGAGTCATCGAGCTTGTCGCCCAGGGTTTGAAGAACCGCGACGTGGCCGATGCCATCGGCACCACGGAACATGTGGTAAAAAACTATCTGCGTGTGATCTACGACAAGCTCGGACTTTGGAATCGGGTCGAGTTGGCGCTGTGGTATGAGTCGCGGCGCAATGAGCCGGAGTTTATGGCGTAGGCTCCAGCCGAATTTTCAGGCACACCTCGATCTCCCCCGTTTTTGATTACTGACATCCGAAAGCTTGCAAATGGCGAAGTTGCTGCGCAGCGGCGCTCGCGCCCTTGCGGGCGGCCGCATCCAGCAGCAAGCGGCCCTGGTCGCAGTTCTTCGCGACGCCGTCGCCTCGCAGGTATAAATCCGACAGGGTGACGGTGGCGGCCAGGTTTCCTTTTCCTACGGCCTTCCAAAGCCATGCAACCGCCTGGCTGCTGTCGCGGGCCGCACCCGCGTCGCCGCGCAAATACCTTTCCGCGACGGTGAGTTCTTCCGCGCCGGTTTGCGTGGACACAGCCACTTCGGAGGACGTTTCAGAAGCGGAGACGGCGCGGCCTGTAGCGGAGCGTGCGATACCACGCTTGGCTGACGCTCGCGGCGCAGCCGGAACTGTTTCGACGGGGCCGCCTGCCGGTTGTACGGGCAAATCCTTTCGCGCGCTCTCTGTCGCCGGCGAACTGGTTGCTTCAGGCTGTTTGGGCTGTGCCGCATTATTCGTGGTTGCGGGGGGTTCAGCGGGAACGGGGCTCGGAAGCTCGTGTTGTCGCGATGCTGCGCCCGAAGACGCATCTCTACGATGCCAGGCCATATACAGCAATCCGGCAAGAAAAACCGCGACCGCCAATCCGATATAAAGGCGGTAGCGATAAGAGAGAGATTCCGATCCGCTGGCAAAGCGGGGAATATCGTCGCGCCGGAGCGGTTCGAAGGAAGCCAGGCCATCATGGTTTCCGCGATAAGGCTCCGGATATGGATCGGGAACCAGAGTTTCGCGGACGGCGCGCGCCGGTTTTCTATTTTCCTCAGCTTCAAACGCCGCGCTCTCAGATGAGTCTTCATGCGAGGGCCCCTGCTGTAGCTCGGCACCGCACATTCCGCAGAACCTCTGTCCAGTCTCGTTGGGATGAGCGCAGACATCGCATTTCAGAATTGCTTCGGAAGCGGAAGAGACAGGAGCGTCAATCTCTTCGATTTTTTCCCAAGTGTCGTAATCGGCAGACTCTGTTGAACCAGACTCTGTTGGACCAAACTCTGTCGAACCACCCTGTGTTGAACCAGACGCGTCCACTGCGGGGTCACCCTGCAATTCGCGCAGAAGATCGCGAATTGCCTGGTCGCGCTTCTCCGGGGGAGTCGTAAAATACACTTCCGCCCAGCGGCCCATGTTGGCGGCGAGAAGCGGATTTACCAGGGGATTGATCTCCGGATCCGGGTGGGTGTTTACATCGAACTCGTTCCTGAATTGCGGCACGGGAAATCTCCGGGAGCGGTCTAATATGATTGCACTCCCGCGCCGGAAGGTTGTCAAATGGTGCGATGCGGGAGGAAGTTATGCGGCAAAAGGCGCTTCAGTCGCCACAGGCGCGCATTATTATTTACAGGCTTTGCGATAGGCGGGCTCAAACTGGTCCAGTTGCGCATCGCGCTGCGTGGCCAGCCTGCCTTTGGCGGTCTTGCCATAGAGGTCGGAGCCGGGACAGTAGTAAAGCGCGGTCTGCAAATCCAGCCAAACCTCGGTGTCAGGGTTGCCTTTGTATTCCGGCGCTTCCGGCTCTTCGGCGAGACCGAGGCTAATCAATAGTTTGTCGAACATTGAAAGGTCGGCGTCGGCATCGGCTTTGCGATGGCTGGCTGAAACCGCAGGTCCGCTGCTGGCAGCGCCCGCCGGCTGGTCCGACCAAATTCCCCAGCGCACTACGATAGCCACGAGAACGACCGCGATAGCAAGATAGAAATCGCCGCGCCGAGAGCGCCAAAACCGCGCGAACGCGCCCGGCGTGCGGCCAATCGTTAAAGATTCCAGAAACTCGCGGGCGCGGGCTGCGGAGGTCCAGACCACCTCTTCGGATTGCGGGCCGGCCAACGCCGTGCTTTCGGTTTCCGCGCTCGCGGGACCGTCTTCCGGCAGTTTCGCAAGTTTGGAGTCGCTGGGCGCTGGGCCCGGAGTTTGCGATCTGGCGGAGCCGCCCGACGCGCTTGCCGCGAGCGAACTTGCCGGAACTGGTTCATGTCGATCCCGCTCGGGCAACTCCGGCGATGCGAACGGAAACTCGGCGGGCGCGTCGTCGTAGTGAGCTTCGTAGTGAACATCGAAGTGAACCGCATTGGAGTGAACTGCATTGGAGTGAACCGCATTGAGTTCCGGCGACGCCGGCTCCCGGTTAAAATCCGTCTGGTTCGCGTGCAGAGAGTCGGCGGGATGCCCTTCTTCGGCCACTCCGTCGGGAGAATCTGTCCCGATCTTCGTGCCGGAATTAAGCGGCAGCAAAAGGTCGGGTATGTTGCCAAGATGGATCAACTTCTCGTCGGTCGCGTGAGGCGTTCCGCATCTGCCGCAAAACAGCTCTTCGGCAGTCAGCTCATTTCCGCATCTGGCGCAGGGCGATACCGCGTGCCTGGCTGACTCCGAAACCGATGGGACGGAGGGAACGGGCGCATTCTTTTCCCCGTTCGACGGCGCCGGTTGAAGCTTTTCGATTTCCGCCAGCATGCTCGATCGCTCCACGGCCATCGACTTCTTCAAGTTCTGTTCCGCTTCCCGGCTGAGAGCCTCGGTCAACAAACCCGCCATGAGTTGACAGGTATGAATATCCTGCTCGGCATAACCGTGAATCTTGTCGAAATAAAGTTCGAGTCCCCCGACGATGCCTCCATCCTGATAAATCGGCACCGCCAGCAGCGAGAGAATTCCCCTCTGCCGGCAAGGCTCGGGGTCGAACAGAACTTCGGTATTCACATCCTCGCTGCGAATGACTTGTCCGGTGCGCACGCTGGCGGCGCAGATCGCGGTCTTGAGCGGAACCTCGCTCCCCAAAGGCAAAGCGGGCGCGCCGGTGCCGGCGCGATAGCGGACTTTTTTTCCGTCAAGAATTCCGATGCCCGCTCCGGTTCCGCCGGTGATGTGCGTCACTCTTTCGGCGACGACGGCCATAGTCTCGTCCAGCGCGAGATGGCGCATTTGAATCTGGCGCTGCGCTTCGACAATCTCGGCCAGGGTGAGCGTGTAATCGCCGTCCTTGCGCTCGCCTTCCGGGGCGTCCGCTCGCGGGATGGGCCGATGAGGTTCGTCCGCGGCTTCGCGTTCCCGTCGCCTCTCCGATTCGACAATGGCTTCCAGGTCGCGCAGCTTGCGGTTGTGCTCTTGCAGCACATGGGCGGCCTCCAGCAGCTTCTCAAAAGTTTGCTGGTCGAGAACTGGTTTGTCTCTTTGATCGGTCACGACGTTTTTTGCGCGGGGCGCCGGCGGGGAGTTTGGCACGCCGCGAATCTCCCCCATTTTAGTGCAATTCTTCCGCCAGGAAACTAACGTTGTGCGGAGGATCGCAGATTTGACGGCCTGACCGGTTAAGAGCGCGCGCCCATCGCGCGGACTGTTTGACCTGAAACCCGCCGCGATTCAACGGGTTGAGAACGCAGAGTTCGGCTCATTCTTGCGCGGAGTCGAGGGTCGTCGTGAGGGTTACTTTCGTAAGCCGCAAACCCATGCGGAGAGCGGGCAAAATTCTCTTCATCCTTCGAGGAAGGAACGCGGCTCGCCGATTTTATTCTTCGTAGAAGAAAAATAAAAAATGAGTGTTTTCCGCGCGTTGACTCATTCGGATTTGTGCGCTTTCGACGACAGTAGAATTTGAATGCCGAAATATCCCACGAAATAAGACTGATCTCCGCGGGCGCCTTCGAGGCTGCGTCCAGCCATCACAAGAAGAATCGCGGAAGGACGGATTTTGTAGCGCGCGCCAAAGTCGATGGTGGGCTGATTCTCCGAGGGACGAAAGGTTCCCTGATAATACAGTTCCACGTCGCCCTCAAATTTTTCAGTGAAGTCGTGGCCGACGACCAGGCCCAGCAGATCGCTGTTCGGCGCTTTGTGAACGAACTGATAACCAGCTTCGAAGTCCACGTCGACCGGCCCCGCCTTTCTCGAAAATTCGACCGGCAGGAGAAATGCCTCGCTGGGAGGCGTGATGCCGCGGCGGACTGCGTCGTTCGGATTATTAAGAAACAGTTGAGGGAAAACCGAGATGGAGAGGCCATTTTCTCCCGCATCGTAAAACCGCCATTTCATCCCTGGGTTCGACTGACCCAACCCATACTTCGCCGCCGACGATGGGCTTTGCACGCGCAGCCACGCATTCTCATAAGTGAGCTGGATTCGCTGCCCGACGCCGAAATTGATGTCGATGTCTGGAACGTGCGTGACGGACTGGTCGCTGTAGAGAAATGGCATGTATCCGAAATTAATTTCCCAGTCGAGATTGCCCGGAGTGCCGGGATCGTTGGTGTAATAGGGCGGGCCGCCCTGGGCAAACGAAAGAGCGGAAAGCAAGGCGAAAACTAAGGGAAACGCGAACCGGACCAGCCTCAGAGGTTGGCGCACGTTATGGACTCCTCGGCGGAGTTGCTGAGCGCGTGCGGCCAGCGGTCGGAGGACGATTCGCCGGGTAAATCCGAAATTTCCAAATGGTGATTTTCGAAGTCATGATTTAGAAGTCATGGACACGGCCTGTGCAAAAAGCTGACAATCACAAGAAGATTACCAAAACGAAAACCAAGGTCTTACGTTAATTCCCGTTTTTGAATATGTCACTTCCGTCGTTTACCAACAGCGATTGTTTTTTATCCAGCAACGGCTCCCAACGGGAATCGCCACTGTGGCCCTCACTAGCAGGCTGCTGAAAAACTTTGATCGGGCTGGTTTTGGGAAGGGCACGACGTTCAGTCGTGCCGTTAAGTCCTTTAAAACTAGCCGCGCTTCAGCGCCCGAGGTTCGCTTTAGGCAGCCGAAATGAGTTTTTCAGCAGCCTGCTAGAACACCGCTGGGCGCGGGTTGGCCCAATTTAAGCAAATAAGAAAACGATCGTCTCCGGGCCTCCGCGGTTGTCGCCAAACTAAAAGTCAACCAACAATTGGATCTCCGGAGTCAAGTCTCGGTTCCCGCTTCGGGAACACAAAGAGTAGCACGCAGTTTCTGAATTCCTTACCAAAGCCTTGGTTCTTATCCCTAAGTGCAACCACCACAACGGCTTTGGACAGGCGCGAGAACGTGGTGAAGGTTTGGCGAAAGATGTGCTTAACCAAGACTGCGGATCGCACAGGAAGTAGAGGCGAGACGCAGAAAACAGGAGGTTCCCATGATGGACCTGGAGAGAGTGAAAGTGACTCCCCGCGACCGGCAGGTTTTGGACTTATTGGTGCAAGGCTGTAGCAACAAGGAAATTGCCGGGCAATTAAGCATCAGCCCGCGCACGGTGAAGCAACACTTACGGACGCTATTCCTGCGGACGGGAATCCGCGACGGCCGCAAGCGGGTGCGGCTGGCCACGGCGGCATTCGAGCACTCGGAGTTCAAATCATGAAGCCGCGCGAATGCTTGACTCAAAAAGAGATTCAAGTGGCGACCCTGGTTTGGGAGGGGCTTACCAATCGGGAAATCGGAAAATTGATGAGCACAACCGAGCAGGTCGTGAAGAATCATCTGCGCAGCACATTCGACAAACTCGGTGTTTGGAGCAGACTGGAGTTGGCGATGTATGTCGCCAGCCACGGTGGCAAGAACTGGCTCGAAGATTCGGCCCAGCCTTCTGCGTCAGGGATTCGCGTCGCCAGCTAAAGCCCATTGCTAAGGGCATGGCTTTCGCTGGCAGAGGCGGCCACGGGGCAGGGCTGGACTGGGCGAATCCGTCGCTCACAGAAGCATGGGTTGCAAAAGGTTTGCATCCTGCGCTCTGCCTAGGGTCTGAAGATTTGTTTAAGCCGCTGAAAACAGGGTGCCTTGCCTGTCTGTTGGGTGGCCTGCAAATTGCATTAACAGGCCAGACCCTTGGTCGCGCTTCGAAGCGGGTGGAGTTGGCTTCGCATTCCCTGGGTGGGGCGCAATGGCATATAAAGAAACATTTTGGATGGCGTGCGATTCCACCGAGCAACTGCGGGCTGAATTCGGCCCATTTCATACCCGCGCCGAGGCGGAAGCCGAAGCGCAGAGATTGGGGTTCGGCTATCTATTGCGTTACGAACACATCCTGAACGAGAGCGAGGAGATTCAGGAGGTGCGCTGCATCTTCCTCGAGTTATCCGGCGCGACTGCGGAGCCAGTATCGATCAGCTTGCACACGCGTTGCGCAAGTTGTGGCGAGTCTGCCACTCACAGCCGGGCCTGGGAGGCTGAGGTTTGGGCCGACATTCACGAGTTCGAACACTCCCGGCATCTGGTGCGGCTCTTCGAACATTCGAAAGGAAAAGGCTTGAAAGAAATCAGCGGCTGGCGGGGATAGGACCCGCATTCCCATTTCCTTCACGCAGCGGGGAATAATTCGCTGGCCGCGGCGCGATCCACCAGCCAGATTACGTTACCCCGGCTTGGCCGCACCAGCTTCGATGGATATTTTTCGCCCGGCCCCTTGCCTTGCAGAACTTCGCGCAGGGCTCCCGATTTATCCGTACCGCTTACCAGGAAGAGGACGCAGCGCGCCGCATTCAACAGCGGCAGGGTAAAAGTAATCCGGCTGGTATTCAACTTCTCCACCCAGTTCGCCACCACGAGCCGGGACTTCTCCTGCAATGCGGCGGTCTCGGGAAACAAAGACGCAGTGTGTCCATCCGGCCCCATCCCAAGCAAAATCAAATCGAAGCTGGGAAATTCGCCTGCGGGTGCGGCGAAAAACTTCCGCAGGGTATGCTCATAGGCTGCGGCGACCGCCTCCGCGTCCGGGTTTTCGGAGGGCACGGGAAAAATGTTGGCGGCGGGAACGGGAATTTTCGAGAGCAGACTCTCTTTCGCCATGCGATAGTTGCTATCGGCATCGTCCGGAGAAACATGGCGCTCGTCGCCCCAGAAAAAAAACACTTGATTCCACGGCAAGCCGGCGCTCGCATTCGCCGCAATCAACGTGAACAGACCCTTGGGAGTCGACCCGCCCGAGAGCGCGATGGCGAATCGCCCACGCTCTGAAATCGCCTTCTGGGCGACCGACAGCACTTCTTCCGCGGCGGCGTGAAAAAGTTCCTGCGGAGTGTTGAGCCGGCGCACATCCACGGTTGCGCTCATGCCACCTCGACTCGTTCCATTCCCGACTTCACGGCCGCGCACCGGGCCGCGCCCAGCAGGCCCGCCTTGTCGTTGGTGATGACCTTGACGGGAACGCTCTCGAGCAGCGGCCGCAGTCTGCCCTTCTCGAGGAACGCGCGCATGAAGAGCGGTCCGTTAAGGCAGGGAAGGATCTTCGGCGAAATTCCTCCGGCTAGAAAGATGCCTCCGGTTGCCATCGCCTTAAGCGCGAGATTGCCGGCTTCCGCGCCGTATACCGAAACCCACAGGTCGAGAGCTTGCTGCGCGCGTTGATTGGAGCCATCCAGAGCGGCGCTGGAGATCGCCGCGGCGGCATCGCCTTGCAGAATCTGCTTCGCGAATCCGGCAGGCTCGCTTCCCGCTCCCGTGCTCTGCAAGAATTCGTAAACGTTAACCAGGCCCGGCCCCGAGAGAATGCGCTCGTAACTGACGTGGCCGTAACGCGCGGCGAGAAAGCGCAACAACTCGATCTGAATCTCGCCCTGCGGAGCGAAATCGGTATGCCCGCCCTCGCAGGCGAAAACCTGATGCTGGCGGCCGTTCCAGTACAAGCCGGCTTCACCCAGGCCGGTTCCCGGCGCGATGACCGCCTGATTGCCCAGGGATGGCGCCACCTGATTCAGGGGATGAAGGTCCTGCGGGCCGAGCGCCCCAATGCCCCACGCGCTGGCTTCAAGATCGTTAATCAGCAGAGTGATGGGCAACTCGATCTGCTTGGCGAGGCGCGATTGCTCGATCACCCACGGAAGGTTGGAAGTTTCGACGCGTCCGTTGTGTACCGGTCCGGCGATTCCAAAACATGCGACGTCGGGAAGCGATCCCTGGTCCCGCAGGAATTGCGAAACGATCTCGCCCAGTCCGCTATAGTCGCGGCTGGGAAAAACCCGCTCGGAAACCAGGCGAAAGTGGCCGTTCTGCGGCTGAAAATAGGCCAGTCGAGCGTTGGTGCCCCCGATATCGCCGGCCAAAATCATTTCTCGAAATTCCTCCAGCGCCGGCCGTCTCGTTCCAATAATTCGTCGGCTTCTTTGGGTCCCCACGTGCCCGAAGCATAGTTCGGAAAGTTTCGCGGCGGCAGCGCCTTCCACAAATCGAGCACGGGATTCACCACGCTCCAGCCCGCTTCCACCATGTCCGCGCGCTGGAACAGGGTTTGGTCGCCGATCATGCAATCGTGCAAGAGGCGCTCGTAGCCGGTGCTCGGCTGCTTGCCGAAATATTCCTGATATTCAAAATTCATATCCACCGTGCCCAGCCGCATCACCGGGCCCGGAACCTTCGCGGCAAACTGCAAGGATATGCCTTCCTCCGGCTGAATGTGCAAGACCAACTGGTTCGGCATCAAATGCTCTACCGAAGTATCGCGGAATAAAACGAATGGAGCGCGGCGGAACTGGATCACGATATGCGTGTTGCGCGCGGGCATGCGCTTTCCAGTGCGAAGGTAGAACGGGACGTCGGCCCAGCGCCAGTTGTCGATCAGCAATTTCATGGCGACGAAAGTTTCCGTGCGCGAGTCGTGCGGAACGTCCTCTTCCGCGCGGTATGCCGGAACGCGCTCGCCATCGAGTGTTCCTTCGCCATACTGGCCGCGCACGCTGCGGCTTAAGACCTCTTCGTCACTCAATGGCTGAATCGCGTGCAGAATCTTCGCCTGCTCGTCGCGCACCGCATTTGCATCGAAAGAAATTGGAGGCTCCATCGTGGTCAGGCTGATGAGCTGCATGATGTGGTTGGGCACCATATCGCGCAGCGAGCCGGCCTGGTCGAAGTAGCTGCCGCGCTGCTCCACGCCCACAGTTTCAGCCACCGAGATTTGCACGTGATCGATGTAGCGCCGGTTCCAGATGGGCTCGAAGATTCCGTTGGCAAAACGGAACGCCATGATGTTCTGCACCGTCTCTTTGCCAAGGTAATGATCGATGCGGTAAATCTGCTTTTCGTCGGCGACCTTCAGGATTTGCTGATTCAGCAGCTTCGCGGATTCGAGATCGTGGCCGAACGGCTTTTCGATAATCACCCGCCGCCAGCGGCCGTCGCTCTGTTCCATCAGGCCGTGGGCGGCGAGCTGTTCCACGATAGGGCCGAAGTAACTGGGCGCTGTGGCCATGTAATAAAAAACGTTGCCGTGCGTGGAATGATCGCGCTCGATCTGCGCCAGACGGTCCTTAATTTTCGTGTAGAGCTGTTCGTCTTTGAAATCGCCGGCGAAATAGTAGAAACGGCTGGAAAAGCTGTTCCACAGGTCTTTATCGTCGATGCAATCGCCGCAATATTTCTTGACGTCTTCGAGGAGCCGCTCGCGAAAAACCTCGTCCGTCATCTGCGTTCGCGCCACTCCCAGCACGGCGAATTCTTTCGAGAGCAGATCGGCGCGCGCCAGATTGTAGAGGGCAGGAATCAACATGCGCGCGGTTAGATCTCCCGCCGCTCCGAAAATCACCATCACGCAAGGATCGCCTGGTTTGCCGACGCGAGGGACGGCTGCCGTAGGTTTTTCCGCTAATTGAGCCATTCGTAAGTTTCCTTCGAAATTCCGCTTCGCCGCAATTTCTGATTGCGCGAAAGTTTACGCGATCTTCTTCTTCGCCGCCCCAGCTTCTACGTGTCCGCCAAATTTCTGCCGCATGGCCGAAAGCATCTTCTCCGCGAAAGTGTGCTGCTGGCGGGAACGGAAGCGAACGTACAATGCGGCCGTTAAAACATCCGCGGGAACAGCCTCCTCCAGGGCGGCCTGGATCGTCCAGCGGCCTTCGCCGGAATCCTGCACGTAACCTTCGTATTCGGAGAGCGTCGGGTTCTCCGCCAGCGCCATTGCCGTGAGATCGAGCAGCCAAGAACTGATCACGCTGCCGCGCCGCCATACTTCGGCAATATCCGGCAGATTTAGATCGTAGCGAATATTTTCCGGCAATTCCTTGCTCGTAGCGTTCTTGAAAATGTCGAATCCCTCGGCATAAGCCTGCATGATTCCGTATTCGATTCCGTTATGCACCATCTTCACGAAGTGGCCGGAGCCGGAAGGGCCGCAATGAATGTAGCCTTCTTCGGAAGTGCCTCCGAGCTTTTCGCGCCCCGGCGTGCGGGAAATATCTCCTTTTCCGGGGGCCAGAGTTTTAAAAATAGGATCGAGGCGCTCCACCGCTTCGTCAGGCCCGCCGATCATCATGCAATATCCGCGATCCAGCCCCCACACGCCGCCGCTGGTTCCGACGTCGACGTAGCGAATGCCCTTGCCTTTGAATTCTTCCGCGCGGCGTACGTCATCTTTGAAGTAAGAGTTTCCGCCATCGATGATGGTGTCGCCCGATTGCATGTGCTGCGCGAGCTTCTGTACGGTCTGTTCCGTGGCCGCGCCGGACGGCACCATCACCCATACCGCGCGCGGCGGCGTTAGCTTGCCGATCAGATCTTCCAAGGAAGACGAACCACCAGCGCCTTCGCCGGCCAATTCTTTGACGGTGTCAGGACTCAGATCCGAGACTACCAGTTGATGTCCGCCGCGCATCAGGCGCCGCGTCATATTCGCGCCCATGCGGCCCAGACCCACCATTCCCAATTGCATTTTTCTTGCTCCTCTTTGCTGCTTCTAAAAATCGTAGGCTGCGCTTCCAAAAATCGTCGCGACGGAAGCGCAACGCGTGTAACGTCGGCGTCCGCCGGCTCGCCGCCCCTCGAAACTAACCGAGCGCCCTTTGCACCGCTGCCGTCAAAGTCTTAAGCCCAGATCCCACATCTTGCAAATGCACCCGCAG
This sequence comes from uncultured Acidobacteriota bacterium, assembly GCA_963755225.1. Taxonomy (GTDB): domain Bacteria; phylum Acidobacteriota; class Terriglobia; order Terriglobales; family Acidobacteriaceae; genus Sulfotelmatobacter. Next base: position 49,062 of record CAVWJE010000012.1, on the reverse strand, counting down.
CGCCCTTCGACCGCGATCAGCCAATACCTGGAAATCTCCCCGCGCCTGCGCAGCCTTCACGATGCCGAACGTGTATTTCTGATCCGGCACCGGCACATCGACTTTATCGTCGCACGTGATTTGCAGGAACACTCCGGAGTTCGGGCCGCCCTTATACGCTTGCCCGGTCGAGTGCAGAAAGCGAGGACCAAAACCGAGGCAGGTCGCAACATGTTTTTTATCGCGGACCGCATGCCTGATTGCCTGCAAGGTTTTCTCATGCTCGTCGTTCATCTCGATGTATCCGAGCAGCGCGAAGTAATCGCCGGCGCCGATGCGGCTCAAATGCGCTTTCACATATCCGGCCAGCGATTTATCCCCGCCCGCAGCCTTCGCTAATTCGGCCGCATTTTTTTCGTCGGTGAAAAGTTTGATTCCGCCTTCTTCGAGCACGGGCGCTTCCGCCGGTAGAGAGCCGGTCCTTTCGTACTCATCCGTTAGCTTGCGAGTTTCAACCTTGCTGGCTTCCACGTCGGGCTGATTGAAGGCGTTGATGCCGATGATCGATCCGGCAACCGCGGTGGCAATTTCCCAGCGGAAGAATTCCGCGCCAAGATCGTAGATATCGGCCATCGAAATTCGAAGAACGGGATGCCCCGCGTGTTCGAGCGCCTCTACTCTTGTGTCCACGGAAACGTCGCCGCCGTGGTCGGTATGGATGTATGCAAAGACGCGGTCGTTGCCATAAGTCTGCGGCGAGGCTACTTCTTCGCGATCGACCGGAATGATTCCCTTGCCAACTTTTCCCGTCGACTCCGCCAGCAACTGCTCAAGCCACGCGCCGAGGTCGGATAAATCGGGCGAAGTGATGATGGTGACTTTGTCGCGGCCACTCTTGGCTGCCTCGCCCAGGATGATGCCCAGCACAGCGCCGGGATTTTGCTCGACCGGCGCCGATGCTCCGCAGGCGCGCACCATCTCCTGCGTGCGGTCGAGAAATTTCTTTACGTCGACTCCCATGATGGCCGCAGCCGCCATGCCAAAATCGGACAGCGCCGAATAGCGGCCGCCAATCGTAGGCAGGCCAAAGAAAATGTGACGAAAATGATCCCCCTCCGCTACCTTCTGCAACTTCGATCCGGGATCGGTGATGGCGATAAAGTGGCTGCCGGCTTTATCGGCGCCGACCGTCTTCTTCGTAAGCTCAAAAAAATATTGCTTGAAAATATTGGGTTCGAGCGTGCTTCCCGACTTGCTGGAAACAATGAAGAGCGTGCGGGCGATATCGATCTTTTCTTCGAAAGCCTTTACCTGCGCGGGATCGGTGGAATCCAGCACATGAAGATCGGGGAAGCCGGCAATCTTGCCGAAGGTCTTGCGCAGAACTTCGGGGCAGAGGCTCGAACCGCCCATGCCGAGAAAAAGAGCGTCTTTGAAACCTGCGCTCCAAACCTCTTTCGCGATGTTGCGCAGCTCAATGGGGTTTTCAATCTGATGTTCGGTGATGTCGAGCCAGCCCAGCCACTTTGCCTCGTCGTCGCCGGTCCATAGCGTGGCGTCGCGCTGCCACAGGCGCTGCATTTTCGCGCCGGACTGCCAATCGGCGATGCCCGCCTTTACCGATGAGGCGAGGGTTTCGGGCAGGGAGGTCTTGATCCGGCTCACGCTTTCTGTCCTTTTTGCTGCGTGCTTTTTTCAACCGCGGCCAGGAGTTTATGGAAGGCGTCGGCAAAAAGTTTCACGCCGTCGCTGGTCAGCTTCGTTGTCACTTCAGCGATGGAGATTCCGGCCCTCGCCAGGTCGTCCATTACTTTCTGCGCGGCTGGAACATTTTCCGTAAGGCTGTTGCGCAGTTGGCCGTGATCGCGAAACGCATCCACCGTTGCCGGAGGCATCGTATCGACCGTATCCGGCCCGATCAATTCCTCGACATACATCACGTCGCGATATGCGGGATTTTTCGTGCTCGTGCTCGCCCACAACACGCGCTGAGTTTGCGTCCCTTTGCTCGCCAGCGCTTCCCAACGCGGCCCGCTGAAGATGCGCTGGTAGCGCTCGTAAGTGAGCTTGCCGTTGGCGATTGCGACTTTCCCTTTCAGGCTCTTCAATAATGATTGCTGCTGTGGATCGGTCGTTGTATTCAACTTGTCATCGATCATGGAATCAACCAACGTGTCGATGCGGCTTATGAAGAAACTGGCTACTCCCGCCATCTTCTTGAGATTGCCGCCACGCTTCGCCAGTTCTTCCAGTCCTGCAATGTAGGCCTCGGCGACTTTTTCGTAGACTTCCTGTGCGAACAACAAAGTCACGTTGATGTTGATGCCTTCGCCGATCAGTTGTTTGATCGCCGGAATCCCTTCCGCCGTTCCCGGAACTTTGATCATCACATTCTCGCGGTTCACGGTCTTCCACAAGCGACGGGCTTCGTCAACGGTCTCTTGCGTTTTCAACGCGAGCAGCGGCGAAACTTCCAGGCTGACATAGCCATCGTGAAACTTCGATTCCTCATAAACCGGGCGCAGAATGTCGGCGGCGCCTTGAATGTCGCGGATGGCAATCTGCTCATAACGCGCAGTCGTGTCCAAATCCGAGCGCGACGCCAGCGACTTCAGCATGTCGTCATAAAGCGAGCTTTCGCCGATCGCTTTTTCGAAGATCGAAGGATTTGAAGTCATACCGCTCAGGCCGTCGTCTTCGATCATCTTCTTCAGTTTTCCGCTGGTGATCAGATCGCGCCGGATGTAATCGAGCCACATTGATTGGCCGTAACTCAATAATGCTTTGAGAGGATTCGTGGCTTTCGAGCTTTCTAAAACTCCAGTGGGCTGCATAATGATTTCTCCTGATGAATAGACGGCGGACGTCTCGATTGAATCGAATCTATAGCAAACAACTTTCCCCATGAGATGTATAGGGAAGATAAAAGCAGCCGTTTATTTTTCGGCCATCGCCTTACGGGCCTCTGCAACGACTGCGTCTACGGTAAATCCGAAAAACTTCAGCAAATCTTTCAAGGGAGCGGAAGCGCCGAAGCGGTGCATGCCAATCTTACGACCCTTGAGGCCAACATAGCGCTCCCAGCCGAAGGTCGACGCCATTTCCACCGAAACTCTCGCCGTGATAGTCGGCGGAAAAACACTTTCTTTATAAGCCGCATCCTGATGCTCAAAAATTTCCCATGAAGGCATGCTTACCACGCGAGCGCTGATGCCCTCCGCTTTGAGTCTTTCATAAGCATCAATGCAAAGGGAAACCTCGCTGCCTGTGCCCATCAGAATGACGTCTGGTTTGCCGCCGGGAGCGTCCGCGAGAATGTAAGCTCCCCGCGCCGTTCCCGATGCGGCGGCGTACTTGGTGCGGTCAAAAGTCGGCAGCGGTTGTCGCGTTAAAACCATCGCGGCTGGCTGGTGCTGCAACTGCGCGACAATCCTCCAAGCTTCCACCACTTCATTCGCATCGCCGGGACGCAGCACAATCAGGTTCGGCATAGCTCGCAAGGACGCGAGTTGCTCAATCGGCTGATGCGTAGGTCCATCTTCGCCTACGCCTATGGAATCGTGAGTGAAGATGAAAATCGACGGAGCCTCCATCAGCGCAGCCAGACGAATGCTCGCCCGCATGTAATCGCTGAAGTTAAAAAAAGTCGCTCCGAAGGCGCGAATTCCGGAGACAACAAGCCCGTTTACGCTCGCGCCCATCGCGTGTTCGCGCACGCCGAAGTGCAGGTTGCGGCCGGCATATTCGCCGGGCTTGAAGTCGCCGGCGCCATCGAACTTCAAAGTCGTTTTGTTCGAGGTGGCAAGATCGGCAGAACCCCCAATGAGCCACGGAATATTTTGCGCCAGCGCGTTCAAAACTTTTCCCGAACTCTCTCTCGTAGCCACGCCTTTGGCATCCGCGGGAAACGTTGGCAGGTTCTTGTCCCATCCATCGGGAAGTTCCCGGCGTTGCATCCGATGTAAACGGTCGGCCAAATCTGGATACTCTTGCGAGTATTCCGCGAACATCTTCGACCACTTCGCTCGAACGTCATGGCCGCGCTTGCCGATGCCATCCTTAAAATGCTCGCGAACACCTTCGGGCACCAGAAATTTCGCGTCTTCCGGCCAGCCATAAAATTTCTTTACCAGCCGGACTTCTTCTTCGCCGAGCGGCTCGCCGTGCGCGGCGTTCGTATCCTGTTTATGCGGAGATCCGTAGCCAATGTGGCTGTCGACGATGATCAAGGTCGGGCGATCTGTCGTCTTCTGAAAAGTTTCAAAGGCCCGAGCCAGCATCTCAAGATCGTTAGCATCGGCGACCCGAGTTACATTCCATTGATAGCCGATAAATCGCGTGGCCACATCTTCGCTGAAAGACCAGTTCGCCGGACCATCGAGCGTGACGTGGTTGTGGTCGTAAATCCAGCAAAGATTTGAAAGCTTCAGATGCCCCGCGAGAGACGCCGCTTCGCCTCCGATGCCCTCCATCAAATCGCCATCCGAGCACATGGCATAAATGTTGTAATCGAAGACTTCGAATCCGGGACGGTTGAAATTCGCCGCCATCCACTTGCTTCCAATCGCCATTCCCAGGCTGTTTCCTACGCCTTGCCCGAGCGGTCCCGTTGTGGTTTCCACGCCCGTAGTGACGTGAGATTCAGGATGCCCCGGAGTTCGGCTGCCCAGTTGCCGGAAGCGCTTAATCTCTTCGATGGGAACTGCGAGCTCTTTCAGAACTTCGCCGTTTTCGGAAACTTCGCGCACGCCGGCAAGATGAAGCATGGCGTAAAGCAGCATTGAGGCGTGCCCGTTCGACAAAACGAATCGGTCGCGGTTCAGCCACTTTGGATCTTCCGGGTCGTAGCGCAGAAACTCCTGCCAAAGACAATAGGTAACGGGCGCCAGTCCCATCGGCGCGCCGGGATGCCCGCTATTGGCCTGTTGCACCGCGTCGATCGCCAGAGTGCGGATTGTGTTGATGCACAGCAAATCCAGTTGTGTGCCCGTGACCAATGCCTGTTCACCGGTGACCATGCGACGTGCGCTCCTGCCAGCGGACAATTCTGCTTCTATTTACGAATTTCCGTGGTCTTTGCATTATTAGAGTTCCGGGGATAGAAAAGGGTTTCAGACAGAACCAAGGTTTCGATACGCACAAAGTGTATCAATTTCCCGCGAAAGAATGTCGCTGGCTGTATGAAAAACTGGCGGTGGGAAAAAGATATCTGAAATAGAGGACTTTCTGGATGGAGAATGTTTCGTCGGGGAAGCTGCCTGATTACCTTTTCAATAATTGCAGATAAGTATTTTCGCTGTTTGCAGCTTTCGTAGTCTCCTGAACATACTTAAGGAACTGGCGCAAGCTGTGTTTCTCGGCGGCGTCCATTGCGGCAAAGCGAATACGCACTCCTGTGGCCGGAGCGCTGCGAATGACCACGCCATTCAGAGCGAATCCCTTTACCCAAATCTTGCCGCTCGCCACCCAAAGGCCGATTTCCACTTTCTCGCCGCTGCCGATGTGGCCGGCGGTTTCAACCTGGCATCCGCCCATGCTGGTGTTTGACAGGTTTCCCCAAATCGGCTTTTCGGAATTATCGACGCGCAACTCTACCGCTACAAAGCAGCGAATCCTAGGATGCCGCCGGCGATCTTGACTTGGATTTGGAGTGAAAAGATCCGGTTCGAATGGCGGAGTGCTTGCTGCGGCGCTGGGCCGCGGACTGGGCAGGGAAGCGAAACCTTTTTTTGCGGGGGTCGGTCCGGCTTCGGATTTCCGTTTGATCTCTCGCATCGCCGCGAGCAATGCCTCGTCGCGGTCTTCCGGCGCCGCGTCACGGTAGGTCTGCAACAGCCTTCCCACGTTCTGCGCCAGGTCGGGATCGGCCAGCAGAGTAGTCCAATCAACCGCATCTTTAGTAGTCGGATCGCTCATTATTGTAATTTCCGCTCGAGGGTAAAAACAGGTTGCCGATTTCAGCTTGAATCACAGGTCACCTCTTCACAAGATGACCGAAGTCATATGCAGATGGCGCGTGTCCCATTCGGCAGCCGGCACTCGCTTCCGGCCCGCGCCTAACCGGCGTCGGCCGCGCGGGCAGGTCAATCGATCGGTTGCAGATCCTGAAGATAGTTTTGTAGCGCATCCTGTTGATCGCTGGGCAACAGTAGAAATTCGAAGCCGTAGTGGTATCCGCGGCGGTGGCGGACCACTGCGCGTACCTCCCGCTTGACCATCGATCCAGGGAAGGAAAAGTCCAAACCTGCCACTTCTCCCGCCTGCAAGTCTGCCGCCAGCAGTATGCCCATGCCCGCTTCCGATAGATCCCGGCAGTGTCCTTCAAGCTTTTGGTACTGATTGTTCAGGAAATAGCTCACTTCAACGCGAAAGTCGGCGAGATATCTGGGATGCCTGCGGCGGCGGCGATCAATCTCGGCGGCGGCTTTTGGAGTTGAAGCGGGCATGCGGATGAAGATGTCTCCTGTGGCGCCAGGCCAGAGTTCGTTCACTATTTGCTACGGCTCAAATGCGAAGTGAGCGAGTCACAAGCCTCGTCTTGCCTCTTTGCTACGTTCAACTCGCGATTATGGATTAGAAGTTTTTTAACTATACCGACCTGCCTTTTTGCGGAAAAGTGCCTAAAGTACCACGATGAGAAATCCAAAGTGATCGACTCGCTGTTGGGGTGTCGGATCGGCAATTCCCCGGTTTTTTGGCCTTCTCTAATGCCATTTCTCCAGAAATCGCCGAAAATGTTTTGCGCTTCCCGGCATCCAACGTTTCGATTCAAGCTTCGGGTTTTTGCATCTCCGCGTCTTCTCAACGAATCAATAGGGAGACAATATGGTATGAATGAGAAAGGTCGTCCCGCGGACTTTCTTTACAATGGGACTTTTTCAGAGCCGGAAATGCCCCGTTCCTCAAATTACTTAAATCGTCGATTTCTCGTCTTGATGTCCTTTTTGCTATTCGCCTTTTTGCGAATGCCCGCACAGGAGTCTTCTCCCGCTCCCACCATTTTATTGCCGGGGTCGCAAACCCCCTTTAGCGGCAGCGCGCCAGAAGGAACAGCAACTCCAGAGGTGTTACAGATTGGTTTTCAAGAGGCCATTGACCGCGGGCTGCGCAATAATCTCGGCTTGCTGATCTCTGGAGATCAGGCGATTACGGCTCGCGGCGAGAGATGGAAGGAGCTTAGTAATCTTCTCCCCAGCCTCTCAGGAAAAATCCAGGAAGATGTGCAAACCCTAAGCCTCACCGCCCTTGGTTTAAAGAGCAATGTTTTTCCTTTTCCGGTGCCAAGGGTGATCGGCCCGTTCAATTACTTTGACGCGCGCGCCTCCCTGACGCAGTCCGTATTCAATTTCAGTTATTTCGAAAAAGAACGCGCCGCGGCTGAAAATCTTAAATCCGCGCAATACAGCTATAAAGACGCGCGGGAATTAGTCGTGCTCGCAGTAGGCAACGCTTACCTTGAGGCCATTGCAACCGCGGCTCGTATTGAAACCACCGAAGCCCAGGTGACCAATGCGCAGGCTCTTTACAATAAAGCGTTCGATCAGCAAAAAGCCGGATTGAGTCCGGCGATTGATACGCTGCGCTCGCAGGTCGAGTTGCAAACCCGGCAGCAGCAATTAATCGTGGCGCATAACGATTACGCCAAGCAGAAGTTATCGCTTGCCAGAATCATCGGCCTGCCGCCCGGGCAGGAATTTGCTCTCACGGAAAAAGCTCCCTATAAGGAGTTCACGCCGCTGCCACTGGATGTTTATCTGCAACGCGCCTACGCTTCAAGATCGGACTATCACGCGGCGGAGGCTCAGGTTCGCGCGGCGGAAATCTCTCGCCGCGGGGCGTCTGCGGGTCATTATCCTTCCGCCGAAGTTGACGCGAACTACGGCGACATCGGAGTGAACCCGTCGCAGTCCAACGGTACCTGGCAGGTGACTGGCAGCATCAACATACCGATTTTCGCCGGGGGAAAAGTTCACAGCGACGTGCTTGAGGCAGACGCGCAATTGAAGCAGGCACGATCCCGATTGGGCGATTTGCGCGGACGAATCGACTATGAGGTTCGCACCGCGCTGCTGGATTTGAACGCCGCCGCCGACCAGGTTGAAGTCGCCCGCAGTTCCGTCGATCTTGCCGAGCAGGCGCTTACTCAGTCCCGCGATCGTTTCGCGGCGGGAGTCACCGATAACCTGGAAGTAGTGCAGGCGCAGGAGTCCGTCGCCGGAGCGCACGAAAATTACATCCAGAGTCTCTACGCCCACAATCTGGCGAAGGTGGAACTAGCCCATGCCATCGGAGACGCGGAACAGGGAGTGAAACGATATTTGAAAGGCGAACACTAAAGCCTAAATATATGGAACAGTCGACACAAAGCCCGCCCGCCGCTCCACCGTCCGGTCCTCCTGCCGATCAGTCCGAAAGCCGCACCCGGCCGCTGCCTTCCACGGAACGGGACTTCCGCACGCGCCCCTCCCGTACCTCAAGTCCCGGCTTCCGCATCGCCATGATCATTGCGGTAATCGTACTGCTGGTGGCGGGATTTTTTGTCTATCGCTACGTTACCAGCTACGAGGACACGGATGACGCCGAGGTGGATGGCTACATCAACTCGATCAGCGCCCGCGTGTCGGGGCACGTCACAAGTCTCGACGTTCAAGACTATCAATACGTCCAGGCGGGGACGCTTCTGGTGGAATTGGATCCCACCGATTATCAGGTCGCCTACCAGCGCGCGAAGGCGGATTACGACGACGCAGTGGCGACGGCGTCCGCCGCCGGCGTGAATGTGCCGATCACTTCGGTCAATACGAGCAGTCAAGTTTCCGTGACCGAGGCCGATGTCGCGAGCGCTCGCGCCGGTATTGCAGCTGCGCGGCAGCAATTTGATGCCGCGAGGGCCCAGCGCGATGAAGCCGAAGCGAATGACGTGAAAGCGCAGAACGATCTCGCGCGTTACAAGCAGTTGGTCGACAAGCAGGAAATTTCGCAGCAACAATACGATCAGGCCATCGCCGCCGCAAAAGCCAGCGCGGCTTCTGTTGTGGCCGCGCACGCCCTGGCGGACGCCGCGCAGTCGCAGGTGATCCAGGCTCAGGGAAAATTAGCCCAGGCCGAAGCCAATTACCGGTATGCCCAGACCGCCCCGCGACAAATGGAGATCAGCCGCTCCCGGGCCGAATCCGCCGAGGCGCAAGTGCAACAGAAGAAAGCGGCGCTCGATCAGGCGAAACTCAATCAGGGGTACACCAGAATTACGTCGCCCGTCGCCGGCATCGTTAGCGACCGCACTGTGGAAGTTGGACAGAATGTTTCTCCCGGCCAGGAACTGATGAAGGTGATTCCGCTCAACGATGTTTGGATCACCGCCAACTTCAAAGAGACCCAGCTTCGCGAGATGAAAGTTGGTCAGCCCGTCACCATCGAGGTCGATTCCGAACGGCAGAAAATATAAAGGCAAAGTGAACAGCATGGCCGGCGCTACCGGGGCTCGATTTAGCCTGCTTCCGCCCGAGAATGCCACGGGCAACTACGTAAAAGTCGTGCAGCGCGTTCCAGTCAAGATTGTCCTCGATCCGGGGAGAATAAAGACCAGTCGTTGCGTCCGGGAATGTCGGTAGAACCCAAGGTTTGGATTCGGCAATGAGCGCTGTCGCTCCGCCGCTTGAGAACGCCGATATCTGGCGTCCCGCGGTTAATCCCTGGATCATAGCTATCACCGTTACGCTGGCAACTTTCATGGAGGTGCTCGACACCTCCATCGCCAACGTGGCTCTCCCGCATATTGCCGGCAGTTTGTCGGCCGGCCAGGACGAAAGCACCTGGATTCTGACTTCCTATCTGGTTTCAAATGCCATCGTGCTTCCGCTGAGCGGTTGGCTCTCTTCCATCATGGGCCGCAAGAATTTTTACATGAGTTGCGTCGCCTTGTTCACGATCAGCTCTTTCATGTGCGGGCTGGCGCCGAACCTGGCGACCTTGATTTTTTTCCGTGTGCTGCAAGGCGCCGGCGGAGGCGGTTTGCAACCCAGCGAACAAGCCATACTCGCCGACACCTTTGCTCCCGCCAAACGAGGCATGGCTTTTGCAATCTATGGCGTCGCGGTAGTCACTGCGCCAGCCATCGGCCCAACTCTGGGTGGTTGGATCACCGACAATTTCACCTGGCGCTGGATCTTCTTCATCAATATCCCCGTCGGCATATTGTCGATTCTACTGACTTCCCGCCTGATTCAAGACCCTCCTTACTTGCGGCGGCGCAAGCTAAGTGAAACCAAAATCGATTACATCGGCCTGGGATTTGTAGCTCTTGGCCTGGGCACGTTGCAGGTCGTCCTCGATAAGGGTCAGCGCGATGATTGGTTTGAATCTCACTTCATTTTGATTCTCACTATCATTTCCGTCATCTCGCTGGTGTTCGTAATTTTCTGGGAGTGGAAGCACAAGGACCCCATTATCGATTTGCATCTTTTCCGCGACCGAACCTTCGGCATCTCGAATTTGCTGATGTTTATGTTGGGGTTCGCCCTGCTGGGCAGCACTCTGCTTTTGCCTTTATTCATGCAGACATTGCTGGGGTACACGGCAGAACGATCCGGCATGGCGCTGATGCCTGGCGGATTCACGATCATGTTTTTACTGCCGCTTGTCGGTTTCCTGCTTTCGCGTTACACGCCGCGGTGGATGCTGGTCTTCGGCCTGGTCGTGCTCTCCGCATCGCTCTTTCACATGGCAGGGTTCGACCTGCAAATGGACTTTCGCAACGCGGCAATCGCCCGCGTAATGCAAGCCGTCGGCATGGCCTTTCTTTTCGTTCCCATCAACACGGCCGCTTATGCATATTTGCCGCGCGAGAAAAACAATGCCGCCTCGGGCCTGATGAACCTGGCCCGCAACATCGGCGGCAGCGTCGGTATTTCCCTCGTGACCACCATGCTCGACCGGCGCACGCAGGTTCACACGAACGACCTATCGCACAATCTAAGTCCGTCCAATCCCGCATTCCGCTCTGCGCTGCAAGGCGCGGCCCAGGCGATGCAGGCCCACGGCGCCAGCGCGGCTTTTGCCACCCGCCAGGCCTACGCTTTAATCGCGGGCACCGTGCATCGGCAGGCCACAATGCTGGCTTACCTCGATGATTTCCGTTTTCTCGGTGTCGCAATCCTCTGCATGGTCCCTATTGTTTTTCTGATGAAAAAAGGCAAACCGGGCGCAGTTGCGGTACACTGATTCGCGGTAAAACTGATTCGCGGTAATTTGCCGGACGGGCGCGACGCGGCTCCGCTTCTTAGGCGTCATCCCGAAGTCCCGCGTTATTACCTGCGGGACGAGGGATCTCCCGTTAGAATGGCTGGCGTCGACTTAACCCGCTGGCTGAAATTCCGTTTTCTTCAAAAGGCCGTCGCGAGAAAGTCTATATGTTTCGGGTAATCACCATCGAACGCGAATACGGTTGCGGCGGCGGCGAAATCGCCGCGCAACTTGCCGCAAAGCTGGGTTGGAATTTGTGGGACCGCCGCCTTACCGACGAAATCGCCCGCCTCGCAAATGTCGATGCCTCCGCTGTCAAACGCTGCGACGAACGCATCGACAGCCGCTTTTACCGTCTGGCCAAAACGTTCTGGCGCGGCAGTAACGAGAGCAGTTCCTCGCTTGGCAGCCAGGCCTTCGACACGGATTGCATGATGGCGATGATGGAAGAAATTGCCGCTCGCATCGCCAAGGAGGGCAATGCCGTGGTGGTGGGGCGCGGCGCGCCTTTTTTCCTGCGTGAGCATCCCGACGCGTTTCACGCCTTCCTTTACGCGCCGCGGGTGGAAAAAATCCGCCGGCTGCTGGAGTCGGGGTCGAGAGAATCGGAAGCCGAAGACCTTGTTGATCGCGTCGACCGCGAGCGCATCGCGTTCGTCAAACACTATTTCGACGCCGACTGGCCCACGCGTTCGCTCTATCACGTGATGCTCAACACCGCGATTGGGAATGAAGCCGTCATCGAGACCATTCTTCAGACCATGAATCTGGTTGCGGGCCAGCCCAAAGCCACGGACTACGAACCCCCGAAAGTTTCGAATGCTGTTTAATGGGTTGTTAAAAACAGCCGGCTGGAGGCGCTTTTGGGAAGGGCACGACTTCAGTCGTGCCGATATGCTTCCGCTAAGCCTAACTGCGCTTTAGCGCCTGAAGGGAAGCTTCTTTCAGCCGCAGCGAAAGCCTGCCCTGAGCCCAGCCGAAGGGGACCTCCCGCTTAGCCGCACAACGCGTGAGCCAAAATGTACCGCTACCATCCTGAGAAATGATTTGGGACCTGATCGATCCCTTGTCCTATAATTGGCATGTGCTGACCGAAGACGACAAGCAGTGGATCCAAGAAAGACTCGAGAAGGTCGAAACCAAGCTGCTGACTGAGTTTCACAAGTGGGCATCACCGGTCGAGTTGCGTCAGCGCAGCCACGCCGCAGTTCTTCGCGCGCTGGATACCGAAGTTGAATCTCTTTCAGACCGGCTGAAGAATCTCGAAGGCCGCTAAGCGGTTCGTCGCGAGAGCCACTTAGGCAGCCCTTCCTAATCTTTGCTCGTTCAGAAGCCGGGGAACCGGCGCTATTGAGCCGGGCTCGGGATCTGCCGCTGGGGCGGCGCACAACAATTCTCCCCGCAAGTATCCGCTCGCGGCCCCAGCACTCCCACCGCCCGCTTTTCACTCGCGGGATTCATGCGTTCCAAAATCAATTCACGAATCATCGCCACAAATTTCGGATGCACTCCCACCGTCTTAGCTCGAACCACCGGCAAGCCTAGCGAATCGCATAATTGTCGCGCCTCGATATCCAGGTCGTACAACACCTCCATGTGATCGGAGACGAAACCGATTGGCGCCAACACCACAGCCGACGCCAGATTCTCGGCCTTCACCTGCCTGAGATAGTCGAGAACATCCGGCCCCAGCCACGGTTGCGCGGGAGAACCGCTGCGGCTCTGGTAGACCAATACATCGTTCTTCTGACCAAGCGCGCTTGAAACTAAACGGCGCACTTCTTCCAGTTGCGTTACGTAATCGCTGGTATTAGCCATTGAAACCGGAATACTGTGCGCCGTATAAATAATCTGCACGTTTTCCCTTGCGTCGCCCGGTACTTTCTTTAGTGCATCCGCAACTCGCTCGATCGTCGCTTCAACATAAGCGGGATGGTTAAAGAACGCCCGCAGCTTGTCCACTTCTGGAGCGCCCTCGCCAACTTCAGCTTGCGCCCGCGCGATGTCTTCGCGATACTGCCGGCATCCCGAGTAAGAGCTATAAGCCGATGTCACGAATGCAAGAGCGCGCCGAATTCCATCCCGCCTCATCTTCTGCAAAGTTTCGGCGAGCAACGGATGCCAGTTTCGATTTCCCCAATAGATCGGCATGTCAATCCCATTTCGCTGCAACTCATCTTGCAGCGCGGACATCAGATTGCGCACCTGCTGGTTGATCGGACTCTTACCATCGAAGTGATAGTAGTGCTCGGCGACGGTAAGCAGCCGTTCGCGCGGGACGTTGCGGCCGCGGAGCACATTTTCGAGGAACGGAATCACGTCCTCTTTCGACTCCGGTCCTCCGAAAGACACAATCAGAATAGCGTCGTAATTCATACTGGACTGGCTAGCGATCAGTTGCCGTTCGAACTCAGTGGAGAATATGCCGCAGCCTGCGTAACAGATAACCGCCGATCCAAAGAAATGTTCATCTCCGTGAACCGCGGTATCACCACATCTCTTCCGTGCCGCGTAACCATATAAATGCCGGAAGCGCAACTCGATATAATTCGCGCCGTGCCCGCCGTGGACGCGTCGGTCGCGGTGGAGACGATCGCTTCGAAGATAATTTGGAAGGTGTCGTCCGCTTCTTTGGCGACGCCCGCGGTAACGCCCAGGTTAATCGCCATCCACGCTTTGCCGGGATGCTCGCCGCGCAGTTGTCCTTCGGAATCGATTCTCGTGTGCGACCTGCGGTCCAACTCCGCCCCCGTCAGTGAAGCCGAGATCGGTACCAGGTTGCCACCCGGTAAAGTCAGGCCAGTAAAAGTGAGGGCGAGCGATCCCGCGCGGCTCCCCCACCGCGGCGGAGTCTTCTTCACAACTTTTCCTTCGACCAACGTGCCCGCCGGTAGAACAATGCGCGAGTTCTCCAATACCGGCTCGATTAACCGCGCGTGCACAATATCGCCCGGCTTGCTTTTTGAGGCGCTCACATCCCCGAGGAGAAGAATCTTAAACGCGGTTCGAACAGGAAGAGCTCCGAGCGCGGAGGCATCGGGCGCGAAAGACGACGGTCCGCTCGAAGCCGAAGGCTTTTCCGCCTCCGTATCGACGGCTTCGAGAACTATGACGGGAGCAGCCAGCTTGCCAGATCCATATAATCCGCCGGGCTTGCTTACCTCGACGGTACCCGCCTGCGGGCCTTTCTTTTTTGCCTGCGCTTGAACTTCACGCATGTAGCTGATTGTGATCAGCGAGACCTGGAGGGTGCTTTCACCGCTTGCCGTTGAGACGGTTGCAGTCTTGAAAACCGGATAGTTCTGATGTCGTGGAGTGAACAGCTTAATCACGCCGGGCCAGTGATCGTTAGGCGGCCTGCGTCTCTTTTCCATGTGATCCACGATCAGATGAACATGATTTCCCGCGGAAAACAGTTCGTGATCCGAAGAATAAACGTCCCGCGCCAAGACGCCTTGCACCACATCTCCGGCATTCAGCTTCTTCAATTTCAAAGGCTGATCAAGCTGCACTTTCACATAAAGGCTGGCTGCGGAATCGCGCCTCGCGCCTGGCTTCTCATCGGCGTAGCAAATTAAAGCGCTGGTTAACGCGACCATTCCCAATACAAGGCGGCAGGCCGCGCCTTTCCACGTTGTATTCATCATGTTTAGCTCCATCGGTCTCAGCCCGATAATTAACTGCTACCTTCCGACCCCCGATACAGTCCAATGCAGAAGAAACAATGATACCTGTCTACTGTGCCTCTTGGCGCGCCGGATGGAAATCCTGTAAAGAAATGTCGCTGCAAAAGAACGGAGAAGGCCGCATGGTACGCTTCATCGGGGACTATGGAAGCTAAGCTGCTACGCCGGGTTTTCAAAGCGTTTCAATATCGAGACTTTCGCCTCATGTGGGTGGGCGCCTGCACTTCCAGCATCGGCACCTGGATGCAAATCGTGGCGCAAGGCTGGCTTATTTACCGTCTCAGCCACTCCGCATTCTTGCTGGCGCTCGATCAGTTTCTCGGCGGCATTCCGATCTTTCTTTTTTCCCTGATCGGTGGCGTGGTGGCCGATCGCGTAGAGCGCCGCAAGATTTTGCTCGGATCCCAATATGTGCAGATGGCGACAGCCGGGATTCTTACGATTCTCGTAGCCACGGGAACGGTACGTGTCTGGCATATTCTTTGCCTTTCTTTCATCTCTGGATTCGCGCAAGCCTTCGGCGGCCCCGCTTACCAGGCGCTGATTCCCACGCTGGTCGAAAAAGAAGATATGCCGAATGCCATTGCCTTGAACTCAATCCAGTTCAACGTGGCGGTGATGCTTGGCCCTGCGCTGGCTGGGCAGGCATTGGCGAAACTGGGCGAGAAATGGTGCTTCGGACTGAACGCGGTTTCTTTTCTCGCGCCGATTATTTCGCTTTCGATCATCAGCGCGCGGTTCCTGCCTGTTAAGACCACCGAATCAATGTTGAACAGCCTGAAGCAGGGAATTCGTTTTGCGCGGAAACAGAACTCCATGGAAGCGCTGATCGTGCTCGCTTTCTGCATGACTGCCCTGGCCATGCCAATGCGGACCTACATTCCGGTCTTCGTGAAAGACATTTTTCATCGCGGCCCGGAAACTTATGGAAATCTGCTTTCGCTGATGGGGCTTGGGTCGATCTTTGGTTCGCTGACCATCGCCACTGCGGGCAATATGAATAGGAAGGGATTTGTGGCGCTCGGATCGCTTATTTTTCTGGGCGCTGGGATTTCAGGATTCGCTTTATCGAAGTCCGTGCCTCTCAGCGGCGCCCTTATTGTATTGGTGGGCGCAGCTATGATGGCGGTTTTCGCCACCGTAAACTCCCTCGTGCAATTGATTACTACGAACGAAATGCGGGGACGAGTGATGAGCGTCTACAACTTCGCGTTTCGCGGCGGCATGCCGATGGGCAACCTGCTCTCGGGATGGCTGGTTCCAGTATTTACCGCGCCGGTTGTGCTTGGCGTGAACGGAGTGGTGCTGATAGCTTTGGCTCTTTACTTCTTATTCGTGCAGAGGCGGCTGGCGGCGCTGTGAGGAATATGGAAGGTGCCAGGAATCGCAGCAACTGGTGCGCCCGGAGAGATTCGAACTTGAGGCGATTTGCGGGCGTGAGCGAAGCGGGAGCCCGCAGCCGAAATCCTGAGCCTGGCTTTTCAGGCGAAGGATCTTGGACGAAAGAAGGTTAAGAAAAGAGTCTGGTGCGCCCGGAGAGATTCGAACTTGAGGCGATTTGCGGGCGTGAGCGAAGCGGGAGCCCGCAGCCGAAATCCTGAGCCTGGCTTTTCAGGCGAAGGATCTTGGACGAAAGAAGGTTAAGAAAAGAGTCTGGTGCGCCCGGAGAGATTCGAACTTGAGGCGGTTTGCGGGCGTGAGCGAAGCGGGAGCCCGCAGCCGAAATCCTGAGCCTGGCTTTTCAGGCGAAGGATCTTGGACGAAAGAAGGTTAAGAAAAGAGTCTGGTGCGCCCGGAGAGATTCGAACTTGAGGCGGTTTGCGGGCGTGAGCGAAGCGGGAGCCCGCAG
The DNA here is from genome assembly GCA_963755225.1 of uncultured Acidobacteriota bacterium. Lineage (GTDB taxonomy): Bacteria > Acidobacteriota > Terriglobia > Terriglobales > Acidobacteriaceae > Sulfotelmatobacter. The sequence continues at coordinate 32,307 of CAVWJE010000012.1, read as the reverse complement.
CCGAAATCCTGAGCCTGGCTTTTCAGGCGAAGGATCTTGGACGAAAGAAGGTTAGAAAAGCGTCTGGTGCGCCCGGAGAGATTCGAACTTGAGGCGGTTTGCGGGCGTGAGCGAAGCGGGAGCCCGCAGCCGAAATCCTGAGCTTGGCTTTTCAGGCGAAGGATCTTGGACGAAAGAAGGTTAGAAAAGCGTCTGGTGCGCCCGGAGAGATTCGAACTTGAGGCGGTTTGCGGGCGTGAGCGAAGCGGGAGCCCGCAGCCGAAATCCTGAGCTTGGCTTTTCAGGCGAAGGATCTTGGACGAAAGAAGGTTAGAAAAGCGTCTGGTGCGCCCGGAGAGATTCGAACTCCCGACCTATTGCTCCGGAGGCAATCGCTCTATCCATCTGAGCTACGGGCGCACACACCGGCTGATTCAGTTTACATGGGTGGGTTGAAGAGCGGCAATGCAGGAACTGCCGGATGGGTCGCAGCGGCAGAGTTGCCTGCACGAATCGCGTTTCTGGAGACGCGGCAAGTCTTCGCCCGCTATCGACAACTGTTATCCGTCCCCTCGATCTAAGGTTTTTACCAGCGTCCGCGTCCGCCGCCACCGCCGCCGCGCCCGCCACGGTCGCCGCCGCGATCTCCGCCCCGGCCTCCCCGGTCACGTCCGCCGCCGCCGCTGTGCTCAGTCTTGGGCCGCGCCTCGTTGACGTTTAACGTGCGTCCCCCGACCTGTGAGCCATTCAATGCGGTAATGGCCTTTTCGCCATCCTCGTTGCTGGCCATTTCAACAAAGCCGAAGCCGCGCGAACGTCCTGTATCGCGGTCGGTCATAATGCTTACCCGGTCCACTTGTCCGAACGTCTCGAACATCTGCCGCAGCTCGTCTTCCGATGTGTTGAAGCTCAGATTTCCAACAAAAATATTCTTCACGCGTCGACCTCTTGCATTGAGCTGTCCGAAGTGCAAGCTCGATGCGGCGGACTGGCAGGTCGGGACTACCTTCCTGAAAATCGAAACCGGAGCTGGCAAACAGTCGAATGCGGCACGAAGTATAGCAGGTTTGTCAAATTAGACGGTTAAGACGGTATGTCAAATCGAAACTAAGGCCAGCTTGGGACAAGAAACTAAGGATAGCGGATATTGGCTCGATTCGGTCGTCCAAGGGCGCAAGTATACAATTCACCCTAGTATGTGCCTCGACAGCATAGTCAAGATCGCCCAAGTTATTTCGGTATCTGAACTATCTGGGATGCTTAAAAAAACACCATGCGGTCGTAGCCTATGTTAGCGACAGAGGCAAGAGCTTCGAACACCTCAGAAAGCGGCTGGTCAGTGAGTAGCAGGGGACAATATCTTTTTGTTTACGGGACTCTGCTGCCTGGCAGAGCGCCGGCGGAGATCGCGCCGATAGTACAACGTTTACGGGCAGTCGGCGATGGATTCATTCGTGGTCACATGTATAACCTCGGAGCCTATCCCGGCGCTGTGCTTGATGAGGGGGGCGAGAAGATCCGTGGAAAGATTTTTCGTCTCCCTCCGGAACCCGAAATATTGGAACGACTCGACAAATATGAAGAGTTCGATGAAGCCCAACCGGAAGGCAGCCTTTTCCTGAGGAAGAAATGGCCGGTGACCCGCACGGACGGGAAACGGACGCTCACCTGTTGGATTTACGTCTACAATCCACACGCTGGAACGGCACCCGCCATTACGCGTGAAGACATTTCCAAGACGCGCAACGGAAGAGTTCGATAAGGCTAAGAGCCTTCCTCTACGGTTTCCATCACTTTCTTCTTCCGCTTATTCGATTGCAAAACTTTCTTGCGCAGCCGCAGCGACTTCGGAGTGATCTCGACAAACTCGTCGTCCGCAATAAATTCAATCGCCTGCTCGAGATTTAGCGAGCGAAACGGCACCAGCCGGATGGCCTCATCGGCCGTCGACGCGCGCATATTGGTCAGCTTTTTCTCGCGTACCGCGTTCACGTCAAGATCATCATCTTTGGCGTTTTCGCCAACGATCATTCCTTCGTACAGCTCGACGCCCGGACCGACGAAAAGTTCCCCGCGCTCCTGCAAGCCCCACAGCGCGTACGCAGTCGATGTTCCGGCGCGGTCGGCGATCAGCGCTCCGGTGAGCCGGTGCGGGATTTCTCCCTGCCATTCGGTGTAACCGTCGAACAATGAATTCATCACAATCGTTCCGCGGGTATCGGTGAGCAACTGGCTGCGCAACCCAATCAATCCGCGGCTGGGCACGCGAAACTCAATGCGCACGCGTCCATAACCGTGATTGTGCATGTTGATGACTTCGCTCTTGCGCGAGCCCAACTGCTCCATGACCACGCCAACAAAAGCTTCAGGCACATCCACCGTAAGATGCTCCACTGGTTCCATTAGCTTGCCAGTGTCTTTGTCACGCTTGGTAACAATCTCAGGCTTGCCGACCATGAGTTCATAGCCCTCCCGACGCATCATTTCGATAGTGATTGAGAGCTGCAGTTCGCCGCGGCCAAGCACTTTGAACGAATCGGTGGTGCCCATTTCTTCCACTCGCAGAGACACATTGGTCAACAGTTCCTTCGCCAGCCGCTCTCGCAAATTCCGCGAGGTAACATAAGTTCCTTCGCGCCCGGCAAATGGAGAATTATTCACCGTGAAGGTCATCGCAATCGTGGGCTCATCGATCACAATCGGCGGCAGTGGTAGGGGATTTTCAGCGTCGGTTATAGTCTCGCCGATCGTGATGCCTTCCACCCCGGCAACCGCGATGATGTCGCCCAAAACGGTCTCTGTGATGTCGGTTCGTTTCAACCCGGAAAACGAAAACAATTTTGTGATTTTCGTTTTGTGGAAAGTGCCATCGCGCTTGGCGATCGCTACATCCTCGCCGGTATACATGGTTCCGTTGAACACGCGCGCAATCGCAAGGCGGCCGAGAAAATCGCTGTAGTCGAGGTTCGCGACCAGAATCTGCAAAGGCCCCGCCGGATCTCCCGTCGGCAGCGGCGTCGTGTTCAGAATGGCGTCAAACAATGGCCGCAGGTCTTCGCCGCCGCCTTTTATATCCGTCGAAGCCGTTCCTGCCTTCGCGTTCGTGTAGAGCACGGGAAAATCGAGTTGATCTTCTTTCGCATCAAGATCGATAAACAAATCGTAAATCTCGTTGAGCACTTCCTGCGCGCGCGCATCCGGACGATCGATCTTGTTGATTACAACAATCGGCGGCAGCCCCGCTTCCAGAGCCTTGCTCAGCACGTAACGCGTCTGCGGCAGCGGACCTTCGCTCGCATCGACCAGCAGCATCACTCCGTCCACCATCTTCAGCGCGCGCTCCACTTCGCCGCCAAAGTCGCTGTGGCCGGGCGTATCGACGATGTTGATCTTCACGTCGTGGTAGAAGATGGCCGTGTTCTTCGCGAGAATGGTAATGCCGCGCTCCCGCTCCAGTTCGTTCGAATCCATCACCCGCTCCACGTGGTGCTCGTTCGAGCGAAACGTCCCGCTCTGTTGCAGCATGGCGTCAACCAGCGTTGTCTTGCCGTGGTCCACGTGCGCGATGATGGCGATGTTGCGAATACTCAGACTCAAAGTGTGATTGTCCTTTGCTAAACGGCTCGGATGGGGTTCGCGGCCGTCCTCGGCAGCGGCATCCTTATATAACTTTACTATGGGCGGAGAGTTCTCAGGGGATTACATCGTACTTCAGTCAAGCCACGCGATAAAACCACTTCGGCCCTGGCAAGCAAGAAAAATTAGTCCGGCACCGCGTGCTCCTTCGGCATCGGGCGGCCCGCCAGCCGGGCCTCAACTTCTTTCACCGCACGCTGCGCCGCGCGGATCCCTTCGTTCGTGGTGGACTCCGGACCTTCGGAATCCGTATTAGCGAAAAATATCCGGTCCATCGGCTGCCGCACCAATGGCTGCACCTGCGTATAGAGTCCCGGCGTCGACATATACAAAGGATGCCCGCGCCGGTAAATGTGTACTTCGATCGGATCGACGTTCATTCCCGGCATTAGCTTCTGGAAATCGCTCAATACGTTCGCTGCGATCTTTCGCGCACTCTCCTCCGTCAAAAGATAGCCGCGATCATCCTCTTTCATCGGAGTGTAGCAACTGAGAATATTGAATTTCTGCTTGTAACCAGCTTGCTTCTGAATCACCCAGTCGGCAACGATGAAATCAGTAAATGCATTTCCCGGACACCACGTATCGTATCCGTGGTTGAAAACCGGCTTGTCGAAGATCAAATTCACCACGGGATACGGAATGTAGCGAATTTTATGCATAGCCTCGCTCTGCTTACCGGGCAAGCCCTGAACGATGCGCCGCGTAATGAACTTGGGCGTCGCCATAATCACAGCCTTGGCCGCGGCCGTTTTTAACTCGCCGCCCGCCATATAAGTAACCTGCGCTTCTTTTTTCCCCGAACTCACCGCCACGATGGTCGCTCCGGTGTGCATGCGGTCTTTGTATTTCGGCTCCAAAATATCGGCTAGTCTTTTCGTTACCGCGCCCAACCCCCCGGGCCAGGTGTAGCGATCGTCCCCTCCACTTTCCTCGGCCATCTCCTGCAAGTTGAGAATCGCCAAGCCTGCCGCCGTCTCCTCGCTCACCGCGCCCCAGTTCGAAGGGCCAAAGTTGTCCCACCACAGCTTCAGTTCCGGCGGGTAGCCCTTGAGGTAGTCAGAAAATGGCTGATTGAATAGTTCTGTGCGCCGTTTGCCTACATCAATCGCCAGCATTTCTTTCTTGAATTTCTTGAAACTCTCCCGCACTGAAGTGGAATAGGGCAGTTTGTCGAGCCCTTCCCCCACGTGTCCATAACAAGTTCGCCATGAATAATGCTCGCGTCCGGGCTGTTGACCGGCAACGGTTCGAGCCCGATCTCTTTTGCGAAAGGATACGCGTGTTCATCCTTCGTCATGAAGGCTGAGCCGGTCGCGTAAACGCTGCCTTCATAATTCATCGCGTAGGCGTTGCCGCCCCAGTGCGGTTCCTTTTCCAGCAACAGAAAATCGCGGTGTTGCAGCCGGTAGGCAGCCGTTAATCCGCTCACCCCTCCTCCTACGATCACAACATCATGCCGCGCAGAAGCCGGCGGCAGCGTAAACACTTTGCCGTCGCGTACTTGATGGCAAATCCGGTTGTCTTCCCCATCGACATCCGCCGGATGAATCCTCTGCGAATCGTCAGCCTGCGCTACTAGAGAGAGATCGATCGGGCATCCCGCCGTCACCGCTCCTGCAACCACGAACTTGATGAAGTCCCTGCGATTCGAACTCATGCCATATCTCCTTCGAGGGCCACCGCGATTTCCGAGCCTGCATCCGTTGCGCCTTCGCCTCGTACGCGTAACCGGTACCACGCAACAATCGCAATCAGCGAAAACACAAAAATGATGGTCGAGATTGCGTTAATCTCGGGCGTGATCCCGCGCCGCAGCCTTCCCCAGATCTCCAGCGGCAGCGTGTTATCGCGTCCGATCAGAAAAAAGCTGACTGCGATCTCATCCATCGAAAGCGTAAAGATCAAGAGCGCCGCGCCGATGATCGGCAACTTCAAATTCGGCATCGTAATGCGCCAGAAGGTTTGCCAATAATTCGCACCCAGATCGAGAGAAGCTTCTTCCTGAGCCCGATCCAGCTTCTGTAAGCCGGCGAATACCTCGGTCGTAGCCACGGAAATCAACGCTGTTCCGTGTCCGAGAATAATCGTCAGCAGGCTTGACCTCGTTCCCATCGCCTTAAACAACATCAGCAGCGAAAGCCCTGTGATAATGCCCGGCAGTATCAGCGGTAAAAGAACCAATCGGCGAAATAATGCTTTGCCGGGAAATTCAGCTCGATCAAGCGCCAGCGCTGCCGGCACTCCGAGAGTCAGGGAAATCACCATTGCGGCTAAGGCCACCTGCAAACTGTTGAGCGCGGAATCCCAGATGGGACCATCGGCGAAAAGAATGCGATACCAGTCGAGCGTCAAATGTCGCGGCGGAAATCCGCCGACGCCTTCTCCGTTGAACGAGTAAAGAATGAGAATGACAATCGGCAAATAAAGAAATGCAAACACCGCTGCGGCATGGAAGACGAGCCAGCGCGAGCTTGAGGCCAAGTTTTTGTCGCTCACGAGAAGCTCCATTTCGTTTCCAGCCGCTCGGAGAAAACCAGCAGACCTACAACGATCAGCAGCATGCAGAATGAGATCGCGGCACCCAACGGCCAGTTGTAGGCAGCGCCAAACAGGCTGACGACAATATTGGAGATCATGATGCCGCCGGGTCCGCCCAGCAACAGCGGAGCAAGAAAATCGCCCAAGCTTAATACGAAGGCAAACGTGGCCCCCGCCACCACTCCCGGAATCGAAAGCGGGAGAATCACTTTCCAGAACGTTTGCGTGGGAGACGCTCCCAGATCGTGTGACGCTTCCATCAGATTGCGCGGAACGTGCTCCAGCGCCGCATAAATTGGCAGAAAGGCAAACGGGGTGTAAATGTGCGTCAGCGTTAACACCACGGCGAACGGACTATAGAGCAGGAACTCCAGCGGATGCCGGGTCACATGAGCGTATTGCAGCAACGTATTGAGCACGCCGTCCGAGCCCAGGATCGTCTTCCACGCGTAAGCTCGCACAAGGTAGCTCACCCACAGAGGGATGATTACCAACTGATAAAGCAAATCTTTTTTCTTCGCCGCGTAGAAGGAAAGAAAATAGGCCAGCGGATATCCCAGCAGCAGCGAAAAGATCGTCACGCGCGCCGCAATCCACATTGAGCGCAGCAGCGTTTGCCAGTAGACATCGATCTGGAAGAGTTGGAGGTAGTTGGCCGGAGTCCATGACTGCACGATGGTCTGCGAGGCTGACACCGACCAAAAGCTATAGCAAAACATCAACAGGTATGGCGCCAGCAGAAACACAGACACCCAAACTAACGGAGGCACGGTAACTGCCGTTTTGTAGGAACGGGAGAACATTTATGCTCTTTGACGAGACTCGCGCACCGCAACGGCATCGGCCGGGAAGAATTCAAGGTCGAGATTCTCCGGCGTTTCGTGAGCGGATGGAGTTCTAACGGTCAGCACCAAACCGTCGGCGCATTCCACGCGAACCAATTCCGTCGCCCCGTGAAATGCGCGCTGTTGAACTCGTCCGTGCATTCGCACCGCGCCGGCCGCAGTCGCATCGCGCGCAACCGGCCGAATATTTTCCGGGCGCAGTGAAAATAAGGCTGGCCCATCCGGAACCGCCGCGGGCCATGCCAGCACACCACAACGCGCTGTCCCTCCCCGCACTTCGCCTTTCAGCAAATTGGTGTGCCCGATAAACTGCGCGGCGTAAGCCGTAGCGGGCCGGGCGTAAATTTCGCGAGGCGTCGCCACTTGTTCCAATTCGCCCGATCGCAGCAGTGCGATGCGGTCAGACATCACCATCGCTTCTTCCTGGTCGTGCGTCACGAAAATGAACGAGATGCCGACCTCGCGCTGAAGAGATTTCAGCTCCACTTGCATCTGCCGCCGCAAGTTCGCGTCGAGCGCGGAAAGCGGCTCATCCAGTAACAGCAACCGCGGGCGATTTACCAACGCTCGAGCTAGCGCGACGCGTTGCTGTTGACCTCCGCTGATCTTCGATAGGCTTCGATTTCGCGATGCACGACATCTTCACTTTCGCCAGTGCTTCTTCAACCCGAGTTGTAATCTCGGCCTGCGGTCTCTTAGCCACGCGCAGACCATAGGCGACATTCTCTTCCACGGTTAGGTGAGGAAACAGCGCATAGTTCTGGAACACTGTATTCACGCGACGCCGGTAGGGCGGCTGAGATATCCAATCGTTCCCCGCCCATCCAGAACTTCGCCCGCACTCGCGTTCTCGAAGCCCGCGATAATTCGCAGCAGCGTCGTCTTTCCCGATCCGCTTTCGCCGAGAATGGTGAGAAATTCTCCTTCCGCCACATCCAGAGAAATATCCCGCAACACCGCGTTCTTCCCGAAACGTTTTGCCACGTTGCGAATGCTGAGCAGAGATAACTGGGTTGTGGCGCAGCAGTCGTCGTAACGGCGATGTCAGAAGCGCTCATTAAAGTAGATATCCAAACTTTCCCCAAGCTAGAAGGCGGAGGCCCCGAAGCGGGAACCGGGCCCGAATCACGAAGCCGAAAGCCCGAAGCCGGCCCTACTGCGCTGCCTTCACTTCGTTCCAAATCTCGTTGTACTTCGCCCTGCGCGGCACGTTCTGCCAGAAGTAAAGCCGCTTCTGGTAGCTGTCCACATCATCCAGATGGAGACTCTTCACTTCATCCGGGGTCATGAATTGCGCCGCCTGCGGATTCGCCGGAGTGTATCCGGTAACGTCCGTCACTTTTTTCTGCGTCTGCGCCTGGATCATGTATTCGAGAAATTCGGTCGCCAGCTCTTTGTTTTCGGAGCCCGCCGTGATCATAAGATGATCGATCCACCCGGTCGTATTTTCTTTCGGAATGGTCTCGCCGATGGGGAAATTGATCTTGCGCAGTTGGTTGGTCATCAGCGGCCAACCCATCGCCGCCACCACTTCGTGATTTTGAAACAAGTTGGTCAACTCGCCGCCCGTAGACCACATCTTCCGAATATTCGGTTTCAACTCCAGCAGCTTCTTTTTCACCGAATCAAGTTGTTCGTCGGTCAGGTTATAAAGTCGCGAAGGATCGGGCTTGTCGTAGCCCAGAACCTGCGCCGCCATATAAATCGTAGAAAGATCGTCCCACACCGAAATCTTTCCGCGGTATTTCGGATCCCACAATACATTCCAACTATCGGGTGGCTGCGAAAAAACCGTTGTGTCGTAAAGCAGAGGATCGGGACCCCACATGAAAGGCACTCCATAGACCTCGCCTTTCACGCGCACCAGCGGCAGGGAAGTGAGCTGAGGAGAAAGTTGCGAATAGCTTGGAATCTTTGTGAAGTCGAGCGGCGCAGCCAATCCCGACAACGCGATCGAAGTAGCTACATCGCTCGACGGCGAGATGACGTCATAATTTCCCGAACTGCCGCCGCGGAGTTTCGCCACCAATTCGTCGCTCGATCCCATATAAGAAGCCGAGACTTTGCAATGATGCCGCTCTTCAAAGGCCTTGATGAATGAGGGATCGGCATAGCCCTCCCAAACCAGCAAATTCAGCGTTGGTGTTTTCTTCGCGCAAGAAACGGTAAGCAGCACTAGAGTCAGCGTCGAAAAGACGATCAGCGAACGTGGCACTTTCATCGCGGTTCCCTTGCCAAAAATCAGAATGTCGGCGGAGTATTCACCCACAGCACCCAGGTTTCCGCCCTCCCAGGATTCTTCCAGTGATGCGGCGTCGCGCTTTCGAAATAAAAGCTGTCGCCCGCCTTAAGCCGGTATTCTTCATCTTCCAGCCTAATCAGAAGCGATCCGCGCAATATATAGAGAAATTCTTCGCCCGCGTGCGTGTATGAATCTCCGCTGCCCGCTTGCGGCGCGACGCGAAACAGATGCGGCTCCATCACGGTGTTTCCCCACGCCAATAACTCCATGCGCACGCCGGGACCGGCTTCCAAGACCTTTCGCTGCCGCGGATGTACCTGGTGGCTGCTGGAACCCGCCGCGTCGAAAAAATCCAAAATGTTGGTTTTGTAGAATCGCGCCAGCTTGCGCAAAGTTCCCACTGAGCCGCTCATTTGAGAGCGTTCCAACGCGCTCAAAAAGCCCACGGAAATCCCGACTGCCAGCGCCACCTGGGCGAGTGAAAGCCGTCGCTTGGTTCGCAATCGCCGCAGGTGCGAGCCGATTGCCACGGAGTTTCCGTCGGACGCCGGTCGAGTACGTCCTTCGCGCCGCAACAACTCGACGATTGCCGCCGCGTTCAGTCCTCTTACCTTGCGCAGGAATCGGGCGCGCTTCAGCAGTTTGACGTCCTCGGCCGAATACAGCCGATATTTGCTTTCGGTGCGTCTCGGCCGCGCCAGCCCAAGATTTTCCCACGAACGTATCACCGAAGGCGACACCCCTACCTGCCGCGCCACATCTCCGATCTTCAAATAAGGTTTCGCCCCGGATGACTTCATGTTACGCCCGACATCTTCCGCCCGATATGGTCCAGGTTAAGCTCAACCGGCAGATTAAGCTCGCCCGCTTCGATAAGAATTTTCTATGCAAGGCAGCACTTTTTTTATCCTTGACAGTATGCGTGCCCCTTCTCTAACCTTGCGGGATTATAGCAAGGTTGTTGCCGCACGCAAGCGGTCGTTTTCGAGATGCAAAGATAAAAAATAAACTTTTACTAAAGTTTCTGGAGGTTCCATGCCGTCACTCCGCGCCCGCTGGATCCCGAGATGCTTGATCGCCGTTTGCCTGGTTGCCGCAACCTCTTTTCTTCTGCCGCCTTTGTTCGCTCAAGGAACCGGAGGCCGCATCCTGGGTCGCGTCTCCGATCCTTCCGGTGCGGTTATCGCTCATGTCAAAGTAGTGGTGACCAACGACGCTACCGGCGTAACGCGAGATTCTGAAACTAACGAAAGCGGAGATTACGTTTTTCCCGCGGTTCCGGTCGGCACTTATACGCTCAGCTTCGAATTGACGGGCTTTAAGAAGGATGTGCGCCACGGCGTGAGCCTCGACCTTAATCAGGTCATCACGCTCAACATGGTGATGAAGCTTGGACAGGCGCAGGAGACTGTCGATGTAACTTCGGAAGCTCCGCTCGTCGACACAACCAGCACGCAGCTAGGCGCGGTCATGGATTCCCAGCAGGTTTCAAATCTGCCGCTTAATTCCCGCGATACCTATCAGCTTCTGCAACTACAGCCCGGAGTCATGTCCACAGTTGGCTCCAGCAACACGCTTGTTTACGGGAGCGACAGTCCCGGCGCAGTTTCGGTGAACGGCGGCCGTGGGCGCGCCAACAATTTCAGCGTGAACGGCGGAGACGCCAACGACCTGTTCGTCAACCTTCCCACCGTTCAACCGTCGCCTGACAGCATTCAGGAGTTTCGCGTTCTCACCAATACCTTCGACGCCGAATACGGCCGCAACTCGGGTTCGGTCGTGAATGTGGTCACAAAGTCAGGCACAAACCAGTGGCACGGCAGTGCCTATGAATTCTTCCGCAATAAGGTGCTGAACGCCAACGAGTACTGCCTCACCGGGGCAGAAGGTCTTCCCTGCGAAAAGCCTCAGTTCAATCAAAATCAATTTGGAGGCACGTTTGGCGGGCCGATCAAGAAAGATCGAACATTCTTTTTTGCTTCGTATGAAGGCCGCCGCATCCGCCAGGGCATCGTTTCTCCTGCCGTCACTGTGCCCAGTTCCCAGGAAACTCCATCTCCCACCAACCTGGTGAACGGGCAGATCGTTTCGGACTTTTCGGATGTGAATCCTGCGGGAACATTCGTCGGCACGCTTACCAATTCCTCGATTCTCTCAAGCCGTCCCGGCTGCCAGGCGGCTACAACCGCCATCGGCGGCGGAGTTATTGCGGACAACACCCCCTACGCCTCCATCTTCCCCAACAGCCAGATTCCGCTCGCCTGCATGGATCCCACTGCCGTCGATCTTTTGCAGTTCGTTCCCACTCCGCCAAACGATGGTTCCCTCATCAGCACAGTTCCTACTGAGCCGATCCGCGGCGACCAGTTCACCGTCAAACTTGATCACAGGATCAATGACAAACAGAATCTGAGCATTTATTACTACTTCAACGACGATCGCACGGTCCAGCCTTTCGCGAACTTCGAACTGACCGGAGCCGATGTCCCCGGCTTTGGCAGTATTGTCGCGGAGCGATTCCAGCAGTGGAACATCAGCCATACCTGGACCATCAGCAACAGCACAGTGAACGAGTTCCGCTTCAATTACAATCGCGAAGGCCAGAAGACCTTCCAGCATCCCGCAAATACTGAACTGGTGCAGAACGCCTGCCCCCCGGCTCCTTCGTGGCTCACCAATGTCACCGGAGCTCCGCCTTGTTTTTACGGTGACGGTTCGACTGATCCGAACGGCATGCTCTACGGCGTACATCCTTTTCTTGGCCCCACCCGCGAGGGCCTTCCGTCCATCTCAATCGCGGGAGGATTTGATTTGGGTAACGATGGCGAAGGCGAACTCCCTCAGGCGGGAAACTCCTTCCAGTGGTCGGATAACCTAACCAAAGTAAAAGGCAACCACACTCTTAAGTTTGGCGTGGATGTTCGCCGTCAGCAGTTCAATCAATTTCTCTACTACAACGTCAACGGAACCTTCGATTACTATGGCGGTGGCCCAAACGACGTCGGCGCAAGCAATCTCTATCCTAATTATCTTTTGGGCCTTCCCGATCAGTTCGGACAAGGCTCTGCCCAGGTCGAATATGTTCGCAACACTGGCCTCTACCTGTTCGCGCAGGATAGCTGGAAGATAAAGCCGAATCTCACTCTTAACTACGGGTTGCGATGGGAATTAAATACTCCGCTGGCGGATAAGGCGCAGCATGTCGAGACTTTCCGTCCCGGCCAGCAATCGACCGTCTTCCCTTGCGGAGGTCCCAACACCGATTGCTCATCGCAAGATGCCGTCGGGTTGGTCGTCCCCGGAGACTCCGGTATTCCCGCCGGCATGACACAAACTTATTACAAGGCTTTTGCCCCCCGCATCGGCATCTCATGGAGTCCCGGCGACTCCGGCAAGACGAGTATTCGTGCTGGCTGGGGACTTTTCTACAACCCTGTCGAGCAGCTTGTGCTGGAACAATTCGGCGCCGAGCCTCCCTTCGGCGGCAGCACTTTTGTCTATGAGACGCAGTTCAATCTGCCGTTTCTTGGCCAGGATGGAGCCACCACTTATCTCAATCCTTTTAATGGAGTCCTAAACCCGCAACGCGGCAGTCCTCAAGACTGGGCGATATTTGAGCCAATCGACCTCTTCGGAGATTTCCAGCCACACATGCGCACCCAATATTCGGCGCAGTATAACCTCACTATAGAGCGTGAGCTGGCGCGGGATATGAAGCTGGAAGTGAGCTATGTGGGAACGCAAGGCCATCGCCTGCTGGCAACGCATGACGTCAATTATTCGAATCCGCAGACCTGCCTCGCTCTCGATGCCATCGCGGCGGTGAACCCGGCCAACCTCACTGACGGTTTCGGCGACAATACCAGTTGCGCCCAGTTCACCGAAGACGCGCCCTTTGTGATCTCCCCAGGCACGGTTCTGCCTACAGCGTTGCCGCTGCCTTACGCGCAAAACAACACCGTGCTTCCCGCAGGAACCACAATCGGGCCGAACGGCATTGCGCTCGTTGGCTTGCGCCCCTATTCTTCGCCGCAATGTAATCCGCTCACTGGCTGGGACCCCGTCAATCAGGTCTTCACCAACGGCTGCCCGGTTGATGGCGTCCCGGTGTACAGCAGCATTTTTGCCCAGGACACCATCGCCAACTCTGGTTACAACTCGCTTCAGGTGTCGCTCGATAAGCGTTTTTCCCGCGGCTTGCAATTCACCGCCGCTTACACTTTCAGTAAGTCGATTGACGAAGCCTCCAGCTTCGAGGGAATTCTCAACCCCCTTCCGGGAGCCAACAATCGCTCGCTGTCGCTCTTCGACGCGCGCCACCGTTTTGTAGTTAGCTATTTGTGGCAGTTGCCGGTAAGGAAGTACGGCGGCTTTGCCGGAAAGTTGCTCGATGACTGGGCGGTATCTGGCATCACGACTTACCAGACGGGATTCCCAATCCGCATCACGTCGGAATCCGACAACGAATTGATGAATAGTTTCGATTTCGAGCTTCCCGGCGAGCCGAATCAGGTCGCCCCCTTTACCTGGCAGCGTCCGCAAAGCAACGGAAACTACTATTTCAATTCCCCGGCCAGCCAGACTTCGATTTTTACGGAGAACGGAGTATTCGGTTATGTCGGCAGCGCGCCGCGTACGATCTGCTGCGGACCGGGAATCAGCGAAACCGACTTTGCTCTCGTGAAACTGATTCCGATCAACGACCATACCCACATGGAATTTCGAGCCGAAACTTTCAACGTTTTTAATCACACACAGTTCTATAACCCGGATGGCGACAGCACCGATGGCGCGCAGTTTGGGCAGGTCACCCAAGTGAAAGACCCGCGTCTCATGCAATTCGCTCTGAAGTTTTATTTCTAGTTCGGAGAGTAGGATAGTAATTGTGACCCCCGGAACGGCCCGTCCTTCCGGCATTCTAATGGCCTGCGGCACCGAGAAGCGCTGGCCTGAGCTTTCCCGGAGAACCCGATGTACCCCGACCTAAAGAAGGAGCTCGATACCTTCGAGCGCCGCACCCCTAAATCCGCCGAAGCGCACAAGAAAAATCTCAAACGAATTCCGCTCGGTGTAGCCAGCAATTATCGCCACTATGATCCCTGGCCCATTTTTGTAAAGGAAGGCAGTGGCAGCAAGTTTCGCGACGTCGATGGCAACGAATACATCGATCACAATCTCACCTTCGGCGCGCTCATGGCAGGGCACTGTCATCCCGCCGTAATGAAGGCGGTTGAAAAACGTCTGTCGACCGGAACCATGTTCGGCATGCCGCACGACATGGAGTGGGAACTCGCCGAAGAAATCTGCAATCGCTTTCCCATCGAGATGGTTCGCTTCGGCAATAGTGGCACCGAAGCTACGATGCATGCCATCCGCCTGGCCCGCGCCGCCACCGGACGCGACAAAATCATTAAATTCGAAGGGGCATATCACGGGCTGCACGATTCCGCGCTGGTCAGCGTGAAGCCTCACGCACCGGAGTTCGGCGACATTCACGATCCCACGCCGGTCACCGGGGGGCTCGGCGTGCCGAAGAACGCAATCGCGAATGTGAAGATCGCCACGTTTAACGATCTCGCCACGATCGAGCGCCGCTTCAAAGAAAATCCCGGCGAAATTGCCGCGATCATTCTTGAGCCGATTCTGATGAACGTCGGACTCTGCATCCCTCAGCCCGGATTCCTAAAAGGTCTCCGCGATCTCGCGGATAAATACGGCGCGCTGCTGATTTTCGACGAAGTAAAGACTGGAGCGAAACTCGGCTGGGGAGGAGCGAGCGAATACTTCAACGTGCAGCCTGACATGATCTGCCTGGCCAAATCAATCGGCGGAGGCTTTCCGCTGGCCGCCTTCGGCGCAAGCAAGTCCGTCATGGATTTGATCTCGCAGCACAAAGTATTTCACGGCGGAACCTACAACACCAATCCAGTTTCTATGGCCGCAGGCCTCGCAACTTTCCGCGAAGTGCTCACACGAGACAACTATGCTCACGTCGACAAGCTTGGCAAGAAACTCGCCGATGGATATCGCAGGACGATCGCAAAGGTCGGCCTGCAAGCTTATATCGCGCAGGCCGGCGCGAATGGCGCGCTGATGTTTTATCCCAAAGAAATTAGGAACTACCGCGACTGGACCACTATCGATATCGACCTTTGGCGTCACTATTGGTTCGGTATGGTCAACCGCGGCGTGATGGCGCAGCCTTACTGGTGGGACGAGCAATGGACCATCTCCGTGCAGCACACCGAGGCTGATATCGACAAGCATCTATCTGCATTCGACGATATCGCCGGGTCGCTCGCGAAAGCCCAGCAGGAACGAATCGGCCAGCCTGTGCTAGCCGCGCACTAAAAAGCTCGTATCAACCGAGCTGCTTTATGCCTTGTCATCCCGAGGCCGGCGAAAGCCGGTCGAGGGACCTTACGTCAGAATTAGGATTTGTTGCTGCGGGCGGGGGTCTCGGCGACGCATGCAGCGTGATGCGCTCGCCGGCGCTATTACTGCGGCACCCGCATCGCCACGTCCCCTCCGAGAGCTAGCGCTCTTGTAAGGATGACATCAATAACAGTGACTGCCGATTATTTAAACCCGGTTGTTTGTTTAACAGATATCCACAAAGCAGCATAAGACGCCGAAGGTAAACACTGTCTGCCGCTACCCAACCCGCCCAGCCCCAACTCATCCGCGCCCTAGGGCGGCGTGACCTTGTCCTTCTTTTTGTCGTCGCCGTCTTCAACCTCAATGTAGTCCCGTCCATCGCCGCCAACGGGGGCGTCACCATCTGGCTCTGGATCATCTCTCTCGGTTTATTCTTTTGGCCGCAGGGCATAGCCGTCATCGAACTCGCTCATCGTTATCCCGGCGAAGGCGGAGTTTATCTTTGGGCCAAAGAAGTTTTTGGCGACTTCCACGGATTCCTCTCGGGTTGGTGTTACTGGACCAATAACATGCTCTACGTGCCGACCGTGATGCTCTATTTTGTCGGCGTGTCGGTTTACGTTCTCGGGCCCAGCCATCTTCGGCTTGCGGATGACAAAGTGTTTGCGTCGACAACTTCTCTGATTCTGCTCGCTCTGCTGACTGTGCTAAACATCGTCGGCCTCGGAGTCGGAAAGTGGCTTAACAATCTCGGCGCCATTGGAACATTCATCGCCGCTGCCGTGCTGATTGGTCTTGGAGTGGCAATCTGGTCGCGCTTCGGAACGACCATCACCGCCGCGGATTTCAAAATTCCCGCCGATCCGCGCTTTGTTTTAAATTCTTTCGGCGTAATCTGTTTCGGTTTGGTTGGACTCGAACTTGCCTCCGTCATGGGAGACGAGATCAAAGATCCGCGCCGCACTCTTCCCGGCGCTGTCGCCTGGGGCGGCGTGCTTTCCGGCATACTCTACATCGGCGCTACTCTCACCCTCCTGATCGCCGTGAGCAAGAATGACATCAGCGTGCTCCAGGGAATCGTGCAGGCCGTCAGCCACATGGCCGGCAGAGTCGGCGTGGGTTGGATCATTATTCCGTTCGCGCTGATGCTAAGCCTGTCGATCGCGGGGATCGGCTCGGCATGGATGGGCGGCTCTGCGCGAATTCCGTTTGTCGCCGGTCTCGATTCTTATATGCCGTCATGGTTAGGAAAAGTTCATCCCCGGTACGGGACGCCGTATGCCGCGCTGATCGTCCAGGCGGTAGTTTCGCTTATATTGATCGTCATCAATTTTTATGCGTCGGGTGGCGTGCAGGAAACATTTCAGACGATGCTCTCTCTTGCCGTCGTCTTGCAGTTGGTTCCGTTCCTCTACGTGTTTGCAGCGCTATTGCAATTCGCTCGCAAGGCGGATATCGGCAAAGGGCGCTATGGCCGCGGCACACTGGTTTTTGCCGGACTCTCAGGATTTCTGACGACACTTCTGGGAATCGTGCTTGCCTTCTTTCCCGCAAAGCAGATCACTTCCGTATGGAAGTACGAAACCAAAATGTTCGGATTCACATTGTTTTTTCTGGCGTTGGCCGCATTTTTCTTCTTTGTTTACGGCCGCCACAAAGCTTTGCAGCCAGTAGTGACCTTGGCCAGTGTTGTCGGAGAAAGTCGTCATTGAGTTTATTTATGTGGGGACAGCCGCCCTCGGCTGTCCCGCGCGCGAAGCTCGCGTTTTGTTTCGGAACAGTTCGTTCGTGATGGTTTGTTAGGAAGGCTCCATTGGGAACGCTTCGTATCAGAACGCTTCGCACCAGAACGCTTCGTATCAGGGCGCGACTTCAGTCGTGCCATTGAGTGGTTAAGATATTGGGGTTTTAGCCCAAGGTAAGCAGGAGGTCCATACAATGCCCGGCGGAGTCACAACAGAAGTCCGCACTTACCGGATGTTCATCAACGGCGAATGGACCACGAGCCAATTCTCGAAAACTTTCCCCGTTTACGATCCCTCGACCGAAGAGGTCATCGCCCAAGTCCCCGACGCCACTACCGACGATGTGAATCGCGCCGTTTCCGCCGCTAAAATAGCGTTCGAGGAAGGCCCGTGGGCAACCACCACCGCGCAGGAGCGTGGCCGCGTTCTCTTTCGCCTCTCGGAAAAGGTCCGTGCCAATCTTGCCGCTCTCGCCGAACTCGAGTGCCGCAACACCGGCAAGCCGATCGTCGAAGCCGAATTCGACATCAATGACGCCGCCACCTGCTTCGAATATTACGGCGGCCTCGCGACCAAAGTTGTCGGCTATGTAAATCCCGTCCCCGACAACGCGATGAGTCTCTCGCTCAAAGAACCAGTCGGTGTCGCCGGACAAATTATTCCCTGGAACTATCCGCTCCTCATGGCTGCGTGGAAACTGGCTCCAGCCATCGCCGCCGGCTGCACCTGTGTTCTAAAGCCTGCCGAGCAAACTCCGCTCACCGCGCTTGAACTCGCAAACTATTTCGCCGACTGTGGCTTGCCTCCCGGCGTGGTCAACATCATCACCGGTTTCGGAGAGACTTGCGGCGCCCCTCTCGTCCAGCATCCCGACGTAAATAAGATCGCTTTCACCGGAAGCGCAGCCGTCGGCAAGATCATTGTGAAACAAGCCGCCGACACCGTGAAGCGCGTCACCCTCGAACTCGGGGGCAAGTCGCCTAACATCTTTTTCGCCGACGCCGATTTCGAAGCCGCCATCGATGGCGCGCTCTTCGGCGTCTTCATCAATCAAGGGGAAGTCTGCTCCGCCGGAAGCCGCATCCTGGTGCAGAAATCGATCTACAAAAACTTCGTCGAAGCCATGACTGAGAAAGCGAAGAGGATCAAACTCGGCCCGCCGCTCGACCGCGAAACCAAGATGGGCCCGCTGGTCAGCAAAGAACAATACGACCGCGTCAACTCCTACATTGAACTTGGCAAGAAAGAAGCGAAGCTCGCATCGGGCGGCGGACGGCCGGAAAAACTCGATAAAGGCTACTACGTTCAGCCGACTATCTTTTCCGACGTCTCGAACTCGGCCCGCATCGCCCGCGAAGAAATCTTCGGCCCCGTTGCCGCCGTGATTCCATTCGATGACGAAAAAGACGCGCTCAAGATCGCCAATGATTCTCCTTACGGCCTCGCTGCCGCCGTCTGGACCCGCGACATTTTCAAGGCGATGCGTTCTGTAAAGGCTCTGCGCGCAGGGGTCGTATGGGTCAATCATATGCAACCAACCTACGTGGAAGCCCCTTGGGGAGGCTACAAACAATCCGGCTTCGGCCGCGAACTCGGCCCCTGGGGCATCGAAGAATATTTGGAAACGAAGCAGGTCTACATCAACCTGAACGAAGCTCCAATCGGCTGGTACTGATCGCTGATTCCACATTCCCTAAAGACTTGTCATCCTGAGCGAGGATTGTGCTTCGCAAAAGCGAAGCACAACCGCAGTCGAAGGACCTGCTTTTTTCCAAACAGCGTCACAGGCGCCTCAGGCAGTTGTCACGAGGAACTGACATGAGCACAATCCGACTCCACACTCCCATCCCCGGCCCACGCTCGCGCGATCTGATGCGCCGCAGCGACGCCGCCGTCGTGCGTGGTGCGTATCATGCCACTCCCGTATTCGTAAGCCGGGCGGAAGGCGCCGTCATCGAAGATGTCGACGGCAATCGCTTCATCGATTTCGCGGGCGGCATCGGTTGCCTTAACGTTGGCCATCGCGCTCCGCGTGTTGTGGAGGCTATTCGGCGTCAGCTCGACCGCTTCCTTCATACCAGCTTCAACGTACTTTCCTATGAAAGCTACGTTGCGCTCGCCGAGCGGCTCAATGCCATCACTCCCGGCAAGTTCGCCAAGAAAACTGTTCTGGTGAATTCCGGCGCCGAGGCCGTGGAAAATGCCATCAAGATTGCCCGCGCCTATACCAAGCGTCCGGCAATTTTGGCTTTTGAAGACGCCTTCCACGGCCGCACCTACATGGCTATGGCTGTGACCAGTAAAACCCATCCGTATAAGGCCGGATTCGAGCCCTTCCCCGGCGAAATCTACCGCGTGCCGTATGCGTATTGCTATCGCTGCTCCTATTCGTTGCAGTATCCGTCGTGCGATCTCTTTTGCGCTCGTCACATTGAAGATACTTTCAAGCGAGTCGTGGCCGCCGAGTCTGTCGCCGCAGTGATTGTGGAACCGGTCATGGGCGAGGCCGGATTCGTCACGCCGCCGCCGCGAGTTCTTTCCAATCCTCTCCCAGATTTGCCGCAAGCATGGAATTCTATTGATCGCCGACGAAGTGCAGTCCGGCTTCGCGCGGACCGGAGCGATGTTTGCCTGCGAGCGGCTGGGCCTCGAACCCGATCTCATTACCATCGCCAAGTCCCTAGGCGGTGGTTTGCCACTGGCCGCCGTCACTGGCCGTGCGGAAATCATGGACACGACCGGCCCCGGCACCCTTGGGGGAACTTTTGGCGGCAATCCCGCAGCCTGCGAGGCCGCGCTCGCTGTGCTCGACCTGATCGAATCCGAAAACCTTTGCGCTCGCGCCAATCATCTTGGCGAAATGTTTCGTACGCGCGCACAGAATGGCAGAACCGCTGGGAACTTATTGGCGAAGTTCGCGGCCTTGGCGCGATGCAGGCGCTCGAACTCGTGCGCTCACGCACAACGCGAGAACCCGCCGACGAAGAGACCAAACAGATCGCGCAATATTGCTACGAGCACGGCTTGATCATCATGACCGCGGGCACGTACGGCAATGTAATTCGCCTGCTGATGCCCTTGGTTATCACAGACGCGCAAATGGACGAAGGCCTCGATGTGCTGGAAGCGGCGTTCGCGGCAGTATGTGACAAGAAAGGTGCAGTCGCTCAGTTAGTGTAAGAAGTTTTGTCATCCCGAGCGAGGATTGGTCCTCGCTAAAAAGCGAAGATCAACCGCAGTCGAAGGATCCCTGCAATCTAGGTATCATTGATATTGTCGACGGAAATTCCCACGATTCACGGAGTTTTTCGCGATCGACAGAGGTAAACACATGACCACCATCACCGCCCCTTCCGCACTCAAGCTCACTCACTTCATCGACGGCCGCTGGACTGACTCGTCCGCCGATTCATCCAAAAAAGAATGGCGCGACGTCGTCAATCCTGCTACTGGCGAAGTTTTGGCCCAAGTTCCGCTTGCCGGCACGAATGAGGTCAATCAAGCCGTCGAAGCCGCCGCGCCGCGTTCCCCGAATGGCGCCGCACTCCGCCCGAAGACCGCATCCAGCCGCTCTTCAAACTGAAGATGCTGCTCGAAGATCACATCGACGATATCGCCCGCATCATCACGCAGGAAAACGGCAAGACCTTCACCGAAGCCAAAGCCGAGATGCGCCGCGCCATTGAGAACGTGGAAGTTGCCTGCGGCATCCCCATGATGATGCAGGGCTACAACCTCGAAGACGTCGCCCGCGGTATCGACGAAATGATGATCCGCCAGCCGCTTGGCGTCACCGCCGCCATCATGCCCTTCAACTTTCCCGGCATGATTGCGTTCTGGTATCTGCCTTACGCCATCGCGACCGGCAACACTTTTATCCTCAAGCCCAGTGAGCGCGTGCCCCTCACGATGCGTTACATCTATGAACTCCTCGAAAAAACTGGACTGCCCAAAGGCGTCGTAAATCTTATCAATGGCGGCAAAGCGGCTGTTGACGCCTTGCTCGATCATCCCAAAGTTCGCGCGATCAGCTTTGTTGGATCGACTCCCGTAGCGAAATACGTCTACTCGCGCGCCGCAGCGAACGGCAAGCGCGCGCAATGCCAGGGCGGAGCGAAAAACCACGTCATCGTTCTCCCCGACGCCGACATGCCGATGGCTACGCAGATCATCAGCGACAGCGCCTTTGGATGCGCGGGGCAGCGTTGCCTCGCCGTTTCCGTTGCCGTAACCATCGGCGAAGCGCAGAAAACGTTTCGCGACTCCATCGCCGACGCCGCTTCGAAACTCAAAGTCGGCAATGGACTCGACGAAGGCGTGCAGATGGGGCCGGTGATCACGCCGCAAAGCAAAGAACGCGTCGAGTCGCTGATCGAACTCGGAGAGAAGCAAGGCGCGAAGGTGCTGCTCGATGGGCGCAATGCGAAAGTTCCGCGCCATGACGAATCCGGCAACTTCGTGAATCCGACGATTCTCGACAACGTTCCCGCAGCCAGCGAGCTCAACGACACGGAAATCTTCGGTCCCGTCCTCAGCCTCGTTCACGCCAACGATATGGACGACGCTCTCGCGTTCCTCGAACGCAGCGCCTACGGCAATCAGGCCTCGCTATTCACCTCGAGCGGATCGGCGGCGCGCCGTTTTCGCTACGAAGCGCCCGCGGGCAATATCGGCATCAACATTGGAGTCGCCGCGCCCATGGCCTATTTCCCCTTCAGCGGATGGAAGAACAGCTTCTTCGGCGACCTGCACGGCCAGGGCCGCGACGCCATCGAGTTCTATACCGACAAGAAAGTCGTAGTCGAACGCTGGGCGAAGGAGCATTCGCGGAAGTTCTGAGACTCACAGCAGGAACCATGAAACTTCTCACCACAGAGTCACAGAGACACAGAGAAATCGAAAACGAGCAAGACCCTCGAACCGCTACTATCATCGGCGCGGCGATCGAAGTCCATCGTCAACTCGGACCTGGATTGCTTGAATCCGCGTACGAGCAATGCCTCTGCCACGAACTGCATCTTCGAAACCTGCCCTTCAAGTGTCAAGTCGATCTTCCCGTCTCGTACAAAGGTCTGAAGCTCGACTGTGGATGCAAGATCGACGTAGTCGTGAACGATGAAGTGATCAGTCGAGTTGAAATCCGTCGATAAAATTCTGCCAGTCCACGAAGCCCAACTCCTGACATACCTAAAGCTTTCGGGTAAAAAAGTCGGCCTGCTGATCAACTTCAACGTGCCGCTTACTAACGCAAGGAATCATCCGAAGAGTCTTATAAGGTTTTCTCGGTGTCTCTGTGACTCTGTGGTGAATGATTGTTCTAAAGGAATGTTATGACTACTACAGTAGCTAATCCTGCCGCCCAAAAGCTCTCCGGCAAGGAAATCGTCGCTCTCTCGCGCAAGCACACGCTCTATGAATGGTCCGCGCAGTCGAAGGTCGATCCCATTCCTGTCGCCAGCGCCAAGGGGATTTATTTCTACACGCCGGAAGGGAAGCGGTTCATCGACTTCAACAGCCAGCTCATGTCCGTCAACATCGGACACGGAGACCCGCGCGTCATTCAGGCCATCAGCGACCAGGCCGCAAGCTTGCCTATGCGAATCCGTTCATGGCGACCGAAGTTCGCGCGCGCCTGGGGCCAAGCTCGCCGAAATCACTCCCGGCGACATCGACACCTTCTTCTTTACCAACGGCGGGCGCCGATGCCAACGAAAACGCCATCAAGCTCGCCCGCTTCTTCACCGGACGCCACAAGATCATCGCGCGCTATCGCTCCTATCATGGCGCGACCGCCGGCGCTATCAGCCTTACCGGCGATCCGCGCAGATGGGCCGCGGAACCGGGCATTCCCGGCGTGGTGCATGTGCTCGATCCTTATCACGGCATCGAGCGGGGATGGGAGTCCACTGAATCTTCTCTCGCCATGATTGAGGAAACCATTCAGCTCGAAGGCCCGCAAACCATCGCCGGCTTCATTCTCGAGCCGGTTACCGGCACCAACGGCGTCCTCATTCCTCCCGATGGATATCTCGAAGGCGTACGTAAGCTCTGCGATAAGTACGGCATATTGATGATCGCCGACGAAGTCATGTCCGGCTTCGGACGCACCGGCGAATGGTTCGCAGTCGACCACTGGAAGATTGTTCCCGACCTCCTATCGATGGCGAAGGGATTGACCTCCAGCTATCTTCCACTGGGCGCGGTGGGCATGCGGCATCACATCGCGCAGCATTTTCAGGACAAGATTTTTTACGGCGGGCTTACTTACAATAGCCATCCCATGGGATGCGCGGCGGCGCTAGCCACCATTCGTGTGTATGAAGAAGATAATCTGATCGACAACGCGAAAAAAATGGGCATGGTCATGAAACAACTTCTCGCCGAACTGCAAGCCAAACATCCGTCTGTCGGCGCGGTGCGCTCGATCGGACTCTTCGGCATCGTCGAACTCATCCGCAGCCGCAAGACTCGTCAGCCCATGGCTCCGTTCAACGGCACCTCCGACGAAATGGCGGCTCTTGGCCGCTTCTTCCGCGAGCAAGGTCTCTACACCTTTGTTCGCTGGAACACTTTCTTCACGAATCCTCCGCTTTGCATCAACGAACAGCAAATGCGCGAGGCGTTTCGAGATTATCGACCGCGGACTCGAGATCACAGACAACGCCGTGAAAGACTAAGGCGACTGCTATTTTTTCGCACGCTCACTTATTCCGACAGACAAAGATTCCCCGCTCGTATCTACCGATTCGCCCGAATCGTGGCTTCCTGCTCTATTGTTCTGCTATAGCCACCGATGGATGCAGGTTCACCGGTGATTCATCCAGATAAAAGGTAACGCTTCCGTTCGTCACCGACACAACGGTACCGCCCCCGAAGGTCCCCGTTCCGTTTGGATTGATTATGTACGAACCCGCGAACGTCTCGCCCGGTATAAAAAGCGGGCAACTCGAAAGCAGGCATCCGTAGCTGGAATCCTGGTAGAACGGAAGAGATGAAGCGCCCAGGCTGCCCGAGCTTAGATTCGCGGAACTTGGCGTTCCATATGCGTCGCCCTCAAAGCTGGTCGTCATCCAGTCGAGATTCTCCGTGGAGGCGTAGGCGAAATCTCCAGCAACCAATCGGTTCGTGAACGGCGCTTGATTGATGGCCGAAGTCTGGAACTCGAGCAGTCCGTCCTGAGCGGCACTGTCTGTACTTACTAGGAATCCGGTCACGCAACTCGCAGGATTGCTACAGTTGCTGCGCGTAAGACCGGGCGGCGGTGGAATCAGGTAAGCGATGAATGGATGGGGACCAACCGTCGCGTCGAGGGACGCAATAAACGTGGTTCTTCCGGTCATTGGGTCGACTGAATACGCGCCTGAAACCGATGTCGTACCAACCGTG
Source organism: uncultured Acidobacteriota bacterium (assembly GCA_963755225.1). GTDB lineage: Bacteria > Acidobacteriota > Terriglobia > Terriglobales > Acidobacteriaceae > Sulfotelmatobacter. The sequence goes on along the minus strand of CAVWJE010000012.1, from coordinate 7,555 downwards.
CCCGCTTGATTTTCATAGACGATGCCGCTGACGGCGCTTACGCCATCAAAATTTAATATGCCGATGCTTGCATCCGGACCCACGGAAGCCAACCCATCCATGGCCAGCATTTGGCTGAACTGCACTGACGCACTGTCAAAAGAACTGGCGGAGGCCAGAGCTTCTCCGCCGAGGATGGGGTGGCCAGCGCTAAGGGGATCGGTCGTCGCGACGAGCGCCTCGCCGGAGCTGACCAGGTACATGACCAAATCAAAACTGATTTGGCCAAACGCCAGAGTCCCGGTAATTCTTCCATTCGGATCCGCGGAACTTAAGCTGCCAGATCCACCCGTCAGCGCCGGACTGAATTGGCCTGCATCGTTAATATCGGCAGCGGCTGAACCGAAGGCGAACGCGCCAGCCTTCGCGAAGCCTGCCATTGCGTAGTGTCCCCCGGCCACATCCCACCCGCCGAGGCCGAAGGCAAAAGGTCCATTTAACCCGCCCGCAAAGCTTGATGTATTCTGTGCCCGCAGAAAGCCGCTGAGTTGCGCGCTGTTCCCAGTCCCGTCGTCAGACTCGATGATCCGGCCACTGGAGAACTTTCCCGCCGCAACATTTTCGCTTCCAGTTTGCGTCATGCCGCAGGCATTATCGCTGGTCGCAATCGCGCCTCCTTCCGAGTACTGATTCGTACATCCGCTCAGCGTGAAATCGAAAGTCTGAATTCCCGCCGCAGTTCTCAGCGTGACGCAGCCGCGGCTGTAGCTGACCGGACCGGCGCTCGACACCACCCCGACCGTATAGGCTCCTCCGGTAACGGCCAACGCCTGAGAAGAGTTCGTTCCCTGAGTAATATCTTCTTCTCCCGCCGTCACGTTTCCATTGCCATCCAGGGTCATGCTGCCCGAGATCACAGTCGGCTGCCTGGCGTCGAAGCCGCGCAATTGAAACGCGTAGCTTCCTTGAAAATAATTGTCGGCAAGAACCGCTCCGTCGCCGAGCAGCCCTCCATTTATTCCTGGAAAAGGCTGAACATATTGCGGACTCGATGGAGCGGCGGCACAAGCTGTCGGCGGCATGTAATCGTTCCAGTTCAGATTGAGTGTGCCAACAGCCGGATACGGAGACTGGTTGTCATTTACTTGCACCGAAGTGGGATAGCTTCCGGGACCGTTGCCCGCGCCATTCGAGGTACCGCTGTCACCGGCCTGCGGAGTTCCTGAGATCACCGCATAGCTGTTCGAGGATGCCGCACTCAATGTCAAACCGGGTGGCAGTGTCGCGGCGGTGGAAGGCTGGGGCCAGGTGTAGGGCGGCACGCCACCGGATGCCAAAAGAGCTAGGGGAGAATAAGGAATTCCGTCAAAGGAGTCCGAATAGGCGGGAAGTTGTATTTTCAGCGCCGCCGGAATAATTGCTACGGAAAAAGTGGTGGGCTCACAGCTCGTCGTAATCGTGGGATCGCAACTCACTCCGCCTTGCGAGTCTGTCACTTGAAGTTGAAAGGTGAAGCATCCCGCGGAAGTTGGCGTGCCGCTTAATATCATGCTGCTGGTGTCGTTACCCGGCCCAAGAAAAAGTCCGGCAGGGAGCGAGCCGCTTAAGTTCCAGGTGAATGGAGGAACGCCGTAAGGAACCGTCCCGCTAGCTCCGAGAGCGATTTGTTGTTGATCAAAGAAGGTTCCGACCTGCCCCAGGTATCCGGCTGGCGGCGAGTTGATGATGGTTCCGGCAGGGGGACAGGAGGTGTAATGCTGAGGCCCCACCGCGATTTCAGGAGCAGAGAGGCAGGGAGGCGATTGCGCAATCGAAACCAGCAAAATCGCGGTCTGCGGCGGAGCGGATGTGGTCGCCACTACATTCACCTCCGCCGGCCCGGCATTGCAACGTTCCAAAATGCCGTTGAAGGCAAGAGTCGCCGTGGTTCCTGTGGTCGCGCTGAGAGCGGCGCCGGCGGGCGGCTTTCCAAAGCCGGTGGCGCTTTGCAGACCCCAAGACGCGCTCTGGCTGACGGTCAGGTTTATGCTTGCCGTTCCAGCCGGATTCAACTCAATCGTCGGGCTGGTAAGCGGCGAGGTAAATTGCAGACCCGAGGAAGTTGCTGTGCCTGAACTGCTCGCGGAAGAGGACGAAGAACCCGAACAGCCGCAGGCCACCCAGCACGCCAAAATGCAAACCCAAAGCAAAACCTCTCGCTTGCCTGTAACCACACGATTCCCTTCTGGAGACGAAATTCCTGCACCAATGAAGCAGCCGCCAAACTTAGTGTTGAACATCACTTCTACTTTTTCTGTTCCGCAGCTTTTCCGATTTCCTTATCCGTCGCAGCCAGTTTCGCGGTGGCCGCTGGTGTGCCGGCTTCTCGCACGCGATCTTTCACCCAGTCGGATAGCCGGCCCATCCCTTCGCGCCGGCCCAACTCCTTTGGCTCCGCGAAGCGCGATACTTCGGCTTGTTTGGGTGCGGCCGCCTTGATGGCATCCTTGCACAGCATCGGTGTGGTGTCGTTGTCCCGAATCTGCTCAATGCGCACCGGCACCCTTAATTGCGGCAACCACTTGATGGGATCCAGCGGAGCCACCCTCTGCAAGAACTCCGGCTTCAAGAAATCTTCATGCCGCGGATCCTCCATCACCAGCGGCGACTTGGCAAAGAAGTCGGGCCAATCTCCCCAGGGATCGAGCGCATCTACGGCTTTGATACGGGAGTCGGCTGCGGCCGAGAATGGCAACAGTTCCGCCCGAGCCCTCGCCGAACATGCCTACCCGGCTCGCGAAACTATTTCGATGAAACCACCAAAGCTCCGCTCTACCGCCGCCAGGATTTCGGTGGCGCCATCGGCGGACCGCTTTTTATTCCGGGTTTGTTCGACAGCAAAAAAGACAAGGCGTATTTTTTCTGGTCGGAGGAATTTCGCCTGGAGAAGACTCCGCAGGAATTCAATCAGGCCGCGCCAACAGCCGCCGAACGCGGCATTGGAGTAAACTGCCCGGCCAATATCTTCGGGCAGGCTGGCGTTGGAACCTGCGGCGACTTCAGTGACGTTTGCCCTTTCGTGGGCAACGGTGACGCTCCGATTGATCGCCGCTTATATCCCGATTGTCCTGGCAACGGACAAGCATCCATCGGCGAAAGCCAGACCTTTATCGGAAACCTGGTTCCCATGAACCCGACGTCGGCAGCTCTGCTCAACACGGGAATGATTCCCCTGCCCAATTCTTCGAGCGGCTGCGACTCGAGTCTGGCGGGAACCATGAATCCGAGCACCGGTCAGCCGAACATTCCGTGCTATGACGCGGTCGTCTCGCCTTCAACCTACTGGCGCGAGGAATTGGGCCGCTTCGACTACAACTTTACTCAGAACGTGCGCCTGTCCTTCCGCTATATTCACGATTCCTGGAACACTACCGTGGCGACTCCCGAGTGGGGATATGTGCAGAATAGTTTCCCCACGGTGGAAAACAAGTTGAATGGTCCGGGAACCAGCATGGTAGTGCGGCTTACCGACACGTTTTCGCCGACCCTGCTGAACGAGTTCGTCGTTAGCTATGTCGATGCCCACGTTACTCTAAGCGATATTAACGGTCCCGGCGCGAACCTTCAGCCGCTCATCGATTGTTCGGCAACGCTGCAGATTGGCTGCATCAATCACATCTTCGACAATGGCGCGGCCGGAAAGCCGCCGGGCATCATTATCGGCGGCACCAACGCTCAGTATGGCGGCAACGGTTTTACCGCCGATCCTTCTTACCCACCGTGGAACCATACCAATCCCACCTGATAGCTTGGGCGACAACTTGAGCAAATCTTTGGCCGGCGGTAAACACACGCTGCAATTCGGTATTCAAATCACCGACGCGCAGCGCAACGAAACTAATGGCGCGATTGGCGCGGCTACGGGAGACTTGCAGGGGTTGCTAACTTTCAGCAACCAGAATAATTACGCCACCAGCGGAAACGCGTTCGCCGATTTTGTCGGACCGGTCAGCAGCCTGGGAACAGGCAATGCCATAAAGCTCTATCAACAGGATAGCGCACAACTCAAGTACTACAACGATTATTGGGTTACCGAGCCTTATGTTCAGGATGACTGGCGAATGAACCGGCGTTTAACTCTAACCTGGGCGTGCGCCTGAGCCTCTTTGGAAACTTTCACGACAAAAACCTGAATGCGTGGAATTGGGTCAGTAGCGCCTATAGCCCCGCTATTGCTTCCGCGGCGAAAATTTTTCAACCTCCCAATGGCGTAAACAACGTGAATGGCGGTTATTTTGTTCGACGCGCAAACCGGCGCGCCACTTCCATTTAATCCGGCAAATCCGACGGCCAGTCTGGCTCCATTTTCAACCAACCCGGTCACCAATGGCTTGGTGCAATGCGGAAAAAACGGAGTGCCGCCCAGTTGCATGAGTTCGCATTGTTTAATCCCACGCCTCGAATCGGTGTTGCCTGGGATCCGAAGGGTGATGGCAAAACTTCGATCCGCGCCGGATACGGAATGTTTTACGAGCACGGAACGGCGAAGGAAGCCAATACTGGATCGCTGGAAGGCAGTTCCCCGAATGTTCTCACCATGTCCGATCCGTTTCCCTTCGCCTACGAAAATATCGGGCTGGGAGGAAACAACGGAAGCACTCCGGTCGCTTTCCCTCTCGACGTCACTTCCATTCCAACCAGGACTACGTGGCCTTATGTCCAGCAGTGGAGTTTGAGCGTTCAACGTCAATTGCCTCGGAACACCGTGGCGACTATCGCTTATGTGGGCAGCAAAGGAACCCATCTGACTGCGGAGTTGCAGATTAATCAATTAAGAACGCCGCCGCAGGGCTCTGAAGGCTTTTTCCTGAACGGCAATCCTTTCAAAGCGGGTCAGCCGATTCTCTCTACCGACTGCTCCGCCGGCAACGGCTCCAATCCAATGGATGCCCAATTCGACGTGAGCGGCACCATCATCAACAACTCAGAACCCGCCTGGATCAACATGGTCGCGGCCTGTTTTGGAGCGACCAATCCCATCACCGGGAAGGTTTACGAGGGAATTCCAGACCCCAATACTCTCAGGCCCTACTTTGGTTTCCAGCGGATTTTAAGTTTGCAGATGTGGCCGACTCGCAATATCACGTGTTGCAGGCCACCATGCGGCATACTCACCAGGACCACTCACTCTCGGAGCTTCCTACACTTACAGCCACTCCCTTGACGATTCTTCCGATCGATCGGATGCGTCGTTCCTCAATTCGGCCGATATCAAAGCGAACTGGGCCAGTTCGAATTTCGATCAGCGCCACCTGCTGAACTTTAACTACATCTACGATCTGCCAAAGTTAGGCGGTTTCATGGGGCGCTGGTTCTTTTACGAAGATTCGGCCGATTCCGGAGGAGACAAACCCTCAGCGCCCGCTTCTCAGTCGCAGCTTCTCCGCGTTTTGTTCGATGGCTGGCAAGTCTCTCGGGATTACCGTCTTTCAATCCGGCACACCGTTTTCAATCATTAACGGAGGCAGTAACCTTGGAATTCGGTGCTGGATAATGCGGGCGTAGCCAATGGCGCCGGTCAGGGTTTTATCCGGACGTGGTCGGCGATCCGCGTGCCCCGCTGCCGGGAACGATCGGCAAATTCAATTCTCAGAGTGTTGGTCCGCTGTTATTTAACCCATCGGCCTTCGCCGCTCCTCAGGGTTTGACGTTCGGCGATGCGGGACGAAACTTCCTTAATAATCCGCACCGCCTGAATTTTGACTTGTCTTTGCTAAAGAATCTTAAAGTCGGCGAAGGCGGCAATTTGGAATTTCGCGCCGAAGCGTTCAACGTTTTCAACCATACTGAATTTCGAATCTTCAACCCCAACATTGGTAACACCGCCAATAACACGATCAGTTGCTATGGGGGCGGGATCGATGGCCTTCCTTACACCGGTGCCGGCGGACTCACGAATCTTCCGGGCGTCAATTCGGGACCGCCGCAGAGTATCGATTGCACCGATGGCAGTTCTTTTCTCCGTCCAATCGACGCCCATCGTCCTCGAACCATTCAACTCGGATTGAAGTTCAGTTTTTGAAGGGGAATTGGTGATAAGGGCAATCTCGAACAGATCTGCGCCGCTCGCCCCGCGTCCGCTGGCGCGACAGGGCGGCTACGTTTTGCTCTGGTTGACTCTGGCCGTAGCTCTGCTTGCGATTGCCGCAGCGGCTGCTGCGCCGAGAATTGCCTTCGAGATTAAGCGCGATCGGGAAGAAGAATTGGTCCATCGTGGAGTGCAGTATTCTCGCGCGATCCGCTTGTATGCGAAAAAGACCGGACGTTACCCGCTCGTCATCCAGGAACTCTACGACCCTAACGGCCAGAAATATCTTCGCAAATTTTACAAGGACCCGATCACCGGTCGAGATTTCAGGTTCGTCCACACTGCCGATCTGATGTCGCCGTCGGCTTTGGCCGGCCCGAACAAATCCCAACAGGCAGGCGGTGACAGCTTCGTGAGCCCGGATCCTGCAAGCGCAGCGGCTGACCCTGGCTCACAACCGAGTGAGTCCTCAAGTCGTTCGAACACCTGGCCTTTCTCTCGGGGGCTGCCAATCTAGCGGCTGACAATCCCAACACTGGATTGATTTTCGGCGTAGCCAGCACCAGTCAACGTCAAAGCATTCGCGAATTCGATCATAAAAATCACTACAGCGACTGGCTTTTCTTCTACCAGCTCGATCGTGATTCCGGCCATCAGATCACTGGTCCCACTTCACTAACGCCTCCTACACGCTCCCTGGCTGGCGCTGCTTCCGTTGGTTCTGCAGCCGCAACTAACCTCCGATCAGAATCCGGCCCAGTAACCGCTTCGTAGGGCGTGCTTGCGCAGGCTGTGGGTTCGGGATAGCCAAGAACTTCACCGCGGCCCCAATTTTAAAGCGATGTCATTCCAACTTGGGCCGAAGGCCCGGTGAGGAACCTGCTGTTCCTCCAATAATGTAATATGAACGCTTCGTATCGATCATATAAATAGGACACTCCCTTCGGCAAGCTCTGTCCGACGCCCCTTACTTTGGCGTTGATTTTGACTTTGACCGGGAAGGGCGCGGCTTCAGCCGTGCTAAATCCACCAAGATCACCCCGGCTTTTTAGCCGCTGAGGTTGTTCAAATCCCGTCAGCCAGAATTTCTCCGCAGCCTCTTCGGGCATACCATAAGTTCCATCTTTTAATTGCGCCTTTAAGCGCTGCTTTCTGATTGAGTTTTTCACCAAACTGCGTGAGGGTTAAATCAGCTTAGTTCCAGCTCCATTCTGATCTAATCTCATCGACGAATCCCGTTAACGCTATCCAGCGCCCGCTGCACCTCAACCGACTTAGGATTGAGTTTTAGAGCCTGCTGGTAAGAGCGTGGGCGTCGTTGACATGTTCGCGCCTTGTTGCAACTGCCCCAACTGGAAGTAAGCCGCGGCTGAAGGCGAGGCGGAGGCCGCGCGGGAAAGTTGTTGAATCTGCTCATCCATCTCTAGCTTGCCGAGATTGTCGAAAGCAACCTCGTTTCCCGGATCCATCTTTAGAACTTCGAGATACAATTTTCGTCCGCGGTCAAAA
>CAVWJE010000011.1:0-130040 GCA_963755225.1 uncultured Acidobacteriota bacterium | reverse complement strand
ACAGGCTGTCCGGGCCGAGCAGGCGCAGCAGCTGCTTGGGATAAAGCGTGCGCGACATCGGCCACAGCCGGGTGCCCGAGCCGCCGGACAAAATAACCGGATAAATCATGCTGTGTTTCCTTCCGCGCCGGCGCCGCCGGCCGACCCCATTCGGTGAAAATACCGATTTCCGCAGCCTGCGGAAATGCGTCGATAATGCGCCCGCGTCGCCAACAAATCGTCAAATCGGCGGAGCACGCGCGCCGCCGCCGTGTAAACTCGTGACAAGCCCCGACATGGAGGTTCCAATGACCGAAGCGAAAGGCCGGCAGCAGGGCGCCGCCGCGGAAACAAAAAGTGCTGCCGAGAGGCTGGTTCGCAACACCGACATCGAAGCCCGGCAGGTGACTGAGCGGCTGGCCGAAGCAGGCGCGCGGACAGCATCGGCCGGGCGAGCGCGGCCTCCGCCGCTACCGCCTCCGCCGCGATGCGCACCGGCTCCTCGCTCGCCGAGGGGTTCAGGAGATCACCAGCGCGTGGGCGCATTATGCCGAGGACGTCATGCGCCAGACCTCGGAGGCGAGCCGCGCACTGATCGGCTGTCGTAGCTTGGCCGAGATGATCGAAGTGCAGTCGCGGCTGGTGCGCGGCAACCTGCAGGCCTTTCTCGATCAGAGACAAAGATTGCCGAGATCGCCGGGCATATGGCGACGCGTCCGTTCGAGGCGCTGACCCGAGCGGGCGACAGCCGGCCGCCGCGCTAGCCGCGGCCAAAATATCGTCTTGTCCCCGCGCTTCCTGCTTTCACCGGCAGATATCGCACGGTAGACCGTTGGCCGTGGGTGCGGCGGCGACAGCGGGGTGGCGATGATCGAGCTTTACACTTGGCCGACGCCAAACGGGCACAAGGCCGCGATCATCCTCGAGGAGACCGGGCTCGATTATCGGTCCACCCGGTCAACATCGCCAATGGCGAGCAATTCGCCGCCGGATTACGAGACGATCAACCCCAACGGCAAAATCCCGTCGATCGTCGATCAGGATGGGCCGGGCGGCGGCCCCTTCACGGTGTTCGAATCGGGCGCGATCCTGATTTATCTCGCGGAAAAGACCGGGCTTTTCTGTCCGGCGACCCGCGCCGAGCGGTCGCAGGCGCTCCAGTGGCTGATGTTCCAGGTCGGCGGGATCGGGCCGATGTTGGGCCAGGCGCAGCATTTTCGCCGCTTTGCGCCGCAGCCCTTGCCCTATGCGATCGAGCGTTATTCGACCGAGGCGGCGCGCCTCTACCGGGTCCTCGACAAGCGCCTTGCGGCGAGCGAATTCCTGGCGGAAAGCGAATACTCGATCGCCGACATCGCCAGCTACCCTTGGGTCCCACGGCACGAATGGCAAGGCGTGTCGCTCGCGGATTATCCGAATGTGCAGCCGCTGGGTCGACGCGGTCGGGCAGCGCCCCGCGGTCCAGCGCGGCATGCAGGTGCCCCAGCGTTTAGCCTAAAGCGCCGGCAGCAGCCAGACGAGCCAGGTCGCGAGCGCCAGAAAGGGTCCAAACGGCAACGCCGAAGTCGCACCGAGGCGAACGCCGGCGAGGCGCAGCGCCGGCGGCGGCAACGAGCCCCGCCAGCGCGGCGATCAGGACGACCTGCGGCAGGCCGCTCGCCCCGACCCAGGCCCCCGGCCGCCGCCAAGAGCTTGGCGTCGCCTTCGCCGAGGCCCGTCGCGGCCGCGAAATTTGCGGTAGAGAAAGGCGACCGCCCGCAGCGCCAGATAGCCGCTTGCGGCGCCGAGCGCGCGGTCGGTCAGCCCGCCGGGGTCGAAGGCGAGCGGCGGCGCCGAGCCCGACGATGACAGCGGCAACGTCAGCGCGTCGGGCAGCAGCCAGTGTCGCGCATCGATCCAGCCGAGAGCGAGCAGCCACCAGCCGAGGAGCGCAGTCGAGCCAGGTGTCGTCCCGCTGTCGAACGTCGCGGCGATGATCGCGACCGCGAGCGCGGCGAGTTCGACCCCCGGGTAGAACCAGCCGAGCCGCACCTTGCAGAACCGGCAGCGGCCGCGGGTGCGAGCCAGCTGAACGAGCGGCACGAGGTCGGCGGCGCCGAGCACCGCACCGCAATCCTCGCACCGCGACCTTTCCCAGGCGACCGGCCTGCCCTCGGGCAGACGGCGGATCAGAACGCCGAGAAAGCTGCCCGACAAAAGGCGAGGCCAGCACGGCACCCCATCCGGCGGCGTCGGTAGCGGTCGCCCGGCCGACCAATCCGCATCCAACATGCGCTCCCGCTCCCGGCGTCAATCGATTATTGTAGTGTCTGGGCGATCACGTCGATCGGCGCCCGATCCCCGAGGATCAGATGCCGTCATGACGTTCGAGCGCCGCCGCTGCTCACCGACCGCGCGGACGCCGCCGACGCGCTGGCCCGGCTCGGCCCGGCGCTGATCGACAGCGGCGCCGTCGACCAGCGGACCCTGGAGCGGGCGCGCCGCGTCGCCGCCGAGACCGGCGGCCGGCTCGACCGGGTGCTGACCCAGCTCGGCCTGGTCAGCGAGCGCGGGCTCGCCGAGGCGTCTGGCGCAGCTGGTCGCGGCCCCGCTCGTCGCGCCGGCAGACTATCCCGGCGCGGCCCTGCTTCGTCGACCGGCTGAAGGCCAAGTTCCTGCGCAAGGCGCACTGCGCTGCCGATCGCCGACAACGACGAGCGGCGCGGTGCTGGCGATGGCCGATCCGCTCGACGTTTTCACCCGTAACGCGGTGGCGGCCGCGCTCGGCCGGCCGGTCGCGGTCGCGGTCGCGGTGCCGATCGAACTCGAGGCCGCGTTCGACCGGCTCTATTCGGAGCCGGCGCAGACGGCGCGGCGAGGCGTGCTCGACGAGGTCGTCGCCGACGCCGAGCCGGCCGAGGAAGACGCCGAGCGGCTGAAGGACCTCGCCAGCGAGGCGCCGGTCATCCGCCTGGTCAACCAGCTGATCGCCCGCGCGGTCGAGACGCCGCGCCTCCGACATCCATATCGAGCCGTTCGCAGACCGGCTTGCGCGTGCGCTACCGCATCGACGGCGTGCTGCGCGAGGTCGAGGCGCCGCCGGCGCCGGCTGCGCAGCCGCGATCATCTCGCGCATCAAGATCATGGCGAAGCTCAACATCGCCGAGCGCCGCCTGCCGCAGGACGGCCGCATCCGGCTCGCGGTGCGCGGCCAGGAGATCGACTTCCGCGTCTCGACGATGCCGACGCTCCACGGCGAGAAGCGTGGTGCTGCGCATCCTCGACCGCGCGCAGCCTGGTCGCTCGACTTCGACGACGCTCGGCTTCGACCGCCGACGATGCTGCGCGCCGTTCTGCGAGCGTGCTGGACCGGCCGCACGGCATCGTGCTGGTCACCGGCCCGACCGGCAGCGGCAAGACCACGACGCTCTACACCGGCCTGACGCAGCTCAACACGCCGGACCGCAAGATCCTCACCGTCGAGGACCCGGTCGAATACCAGCTCGCCGGCATCAACCAGATCCAGGTGAAGCCGCAGATCGGCCTGACCTTCGCCAGCGCTGCTGCGCTCGTTCCTGCGCCAGGATCCCGACGTCATCATGGTCGGCGAGATCCGCGACCTGGAAACCGCGCAGATCGCGGTGCAGGCGGCGCTGACCGGCCATCTGGTGCTCTCGACCCTGCACACCAACGGCCGCGGCGACGATGACCCGCCTGCTCGACATGGGGATCGAGGACTATCTGCTGACCTCGACCCTCAAGGCGGTGCTGGCGCAGCGGCTGGTGCGCCGGCTCTGTGCCGCAATGCCGGATGCCGGAGGCGGCGCCGGCGGCGCTGCGCGAGCGCTTTGGCCTCGACCGGTTCGCCGGAGCCGGCCCGATCACGCTCTACCACCCGATAGGCTGCCCGCCTGCCGCGGCACCGGCTTTCGCGGGCGACGGGCGATCGCCGAGCTCTTGGTGCCGAGCCGGGCGATCGACCGGCTGATCTTCGACGGCGCCGACGACACCGCGATCGAGCGCGCCGCGGTCGAGAGCGGCATGCGCGCCGATCTTCGACAGCGGGCTCTTGGCGGTGCTCGACGGCGACACCACGATCGAGGAGGTCGTTCGCTGCATCCGCTCCGACGCATAGGGTTGGAGCGATGGTAAATCCGAGCCCCGGAGGCTTGCCGGCATGATGGGCCGGGTCGAGAACTAGGATGCCGTCTTTCCGCTGGTCGGCGATCAATGGCGGCGGCGAAGTCGTTCACGGCGTCATGGACGCGCCCGACCGGGCCTGGGTTCTCCGCGCTGCCCATAAAATCCGTTGAATCGCCGCGTGATCTCACGAGTAAGCTCGATATGGGCGACCTGATCTTCGCCCACCGGAACCGCGTTGGCCCTGTAGATCAAAATATCGGCTGACTGTAGAACGGGATAACCTAGGAATCCGTACGTTCCCAAATCCTTATCCTTGATATTCTCCCGCTGCTCCTTATAAGTTGGAACGCGCTCCAGCCAGCCCAACGGCGTGATCATGGAAAAAAGCAGATGAAGCTCAGCGTGCGCCGGAACATGGGATTGAACAAAGATCACGGACTTCTCGGAATCAAGCCCCGCCGCCAGCCAGTCAAGCACCACCTCGAAAGAATTTGCCTTTATGTTCGATGTGTCGGCGTAGTCCGTGGTGAGCGCATGCCAGTCGGCCACCATGAAAAAGCACTCGTATTCGTCCTGCATCCGCACCCAGTTGTCGAGCGCGCCAACATAGTTGCCGAGGTGCAGTTTTCCGGTCGAGCGCATGCCGCTGAGCACGCGCTTGCGCGAATTGGTTGAGGATGCCATCAGTTTTTTGACGAGTCTTTACGAGGTTGCAGCATCATGCGAGGGTATTGTCGATACTACCGGAGGATTGATTCTAAGGGAAGTAGCTCCAAAGGACGATAGTGGCTCAATTTGAAATTAAGTCGGCGTCATCCTGAGCGGAGCCGTTCTTCAGGCAGAGCGAAGGATCTCCCTCTAGTGAGTCTTTGCGGGACATCCCCCACGCGGCTGAAATACGCCGCGTTTCGGGATGACGACCATTACATGGGGATAAATTCAAATTGAGCCACCACCCAAAGGACTTGGTAAATGACACCCTATCCCGTGTCGGTTTGTGCCATGAGGATAAAGCGTACAGATTCTCTGGCCGCATCGCCCCCAATCAGCGGCTCACTAAATTAGAAAACTTAGGACGCAAGCCGGAATTGGTTTTTATCCCCGTGGCTGGCGAGTAGATAAAGCGGCATTGTGATTAAAAGCATTCCGAATGTTTTCCGCATGGATAACCGATCAAACTCCACCGCCGCCCCACTTTTGTGCCATTCCCATCCCGATTCCCCCGCCCTCACACTGGATGGCCGTTGGGGGGATTTTATGAAGAAAAGCATTCTGCTGCTATTCGTTGCACTAGCGAGTATTGCTTCTGTGGCGAAGGAAAAAGAACGAATCACAGTAACTGTAATAGCACGAACCGACAGTAATACAGCCTACAGTTATGCTTTCGTCTCCGGCTCAACTGGCATTGCACAGAATCTAAATCTTCAAGGCGCTACCTTGACGCTGCAACTACCCAACGGCGATGCAGCCGTCGTCAATTGCACGAGCAAGTTTAAAGAGCGATTCGCTGGTCCGGGCAACGTGCGTTCGTGCCGTGTGCCGTTAGTTAACGATTTTGAGGCTACCTTTGACGGAGACAAGGCAAAGTTATTTTGGGCAACTAGCCTAGACGGAAAGAAAGTTGGATCCGAAACCTACCAAATTATCGCCGTATCCAAAGTCAATTCCGCTGCTGTTCCAACCAAACCTTCCCAACCAGCAAAGTCTATTCAACCGTCTGAGGCCAAGCCAGCGGTTCAAAAAGCCGCAGAAGTATCGCTTGTTACCGTGCCTTCACAAGCAGAGACGGCGACAGCGGCAACTGTTACCTCGGAAGGAACCGCTTCTGTTACTTCGGAGCCAGATGGAGCTGACATTTTCATCGATTCGGTGGGCCACGGAAGGACCCCGGCGCTCCTAAAACTGAAACCTGGGAAGCACTCGGTGCAAGTAGTGCATTCCGGCTACCAAGATTGGGTTTCGGAAGTTGAGGTCAAGACGGATTCAATCGTAAATATTACTGCTGCCCTTGAAAAGTAACATCCCTTAAGGGTCTGTTACCGTTGGCCCCGGTGGACCCATCTGAGTCCGCATGTGCTTGTTGAATTCGAAAGCAACGTATGAACCGTCACAAGTTAAACTTCGCGCTCGCAATCCTATTTCTTGCTGCCACTCATCCTTCGTCTGCCCGAACCCCAGCATTCGACCTCGTCATCACCAACGGCCACATCATCGACGGAACCGGATCTCCATGGTATTCCGGCGACGTGGGTATTCGCGGCGGAAAAGTCGCAGCTATCGGAAACCTGGCGGGCGCGTCGCGCCAGCGCACCATTGATGCAGCCGGCAAAGTTGTTGCACCCGGCTTCATCGATATGCTCGGCCAGTCCGAGCTTTCCATTCTGGTTGATCCGCGCCTGCCTTCGAAAATTTATCAAGGTATTACAACCGAGATTACCGGCGAAGGCAATTCGATCGCGCCGCTGAACGACGCCATCATCCAGACGGACCGCGAAGGTTACCAGCATTACCACATCACACCGGACTGGAAAACCTTCCGCCAATATTTTGCGCGGCTTGAAAAGCAGGGCATGGGCATTAATCTCGCGAGCTATGTAGGCGCGACGCAGGTGCGGCGCATGGTGCTCGGCGACGACAACAAGCAGCCTACTCCGGAGCAGCTTGAACAAATGAAGGCGCTGGTGCGCGACGCGATGAAGGAGGGCGCGGTGGGAGTTTCGACCGCGCTCGAATACGCGCCCGCTCCTTATGCGAAGACGGACGAATTGATCGCTCTGGCCGCGGAGGGAGGAAAGTTCGGAGGAATCTATTCCACGCACATGCGGAACGAAAGCGATTCCGTGCTCGAAGCCATCGACGAAGCGCTGCGCATTGGCCGCGAAGCGCACGTTCCGGTCGAAATCTGGCACCTGAAAGTCGCGGGGAAAAACAATTGGGGACGCATGCCCGAAGTGGTCGCCAAAATCGACGCTGCGCGCGCAGCCGGCACCGACGTCACAGCTGACACCTACGCTTACACTGCGTGGTTCAACGATTTCTCGGCGTTCATCCCTCCCTGGGCGCACGACGGTGGAACGGAAAAATTGGTCGAGCGCCTGAAGGACCCGGCCATGCGCGAGCGCATTCGCAAAGACATGCTGACGCCTTCCAAGGATTGGGATAACGAATGGCAGGAGATTCCGGGGCCCGAGGCCGTTATGATCGGCGTGGTGCAGAACCCCAAGATGGTTCCGCTCCAGGGAAAGCGATTATCTGAGATCGCGAAACTCTGGGGAAAAGATCCGATGGATGCGCTCTTTGATTTTTTGATCGATGACCCGAGCTCGGGCGTTGCGGTCTTCGGCATGTCGCAGCCGGATGTAACCCTTGCGCTGAAGCAGCCGTGGGTCGCCATCGACAACGATTCTTCAGGCACTTCGCCGGAGGGAATTCTGGGTCAGGAACACCCGCATCCTCGCGCCTATGGAACCTTCCCGCGAATCCTGCGCAAATACGTTCGGGAGGAAAAAGTTCTTACCCTGGAAGACGCGATTCGCAAGTTTTCCGCATTGCCTGCGCAACGCATGCGCCTCACCGATCGTGGCGTGCTCAAGGCCGGCATGTGGGCGGACATGGTTATCTTCGATCCTGCGACCGTCCGCGATCTGGCGACCTTCGACAATCCGAATCAGCTTTCTGAAGGCATGGAATACGTCCTGGTGAATGGCGTTCCTGTGATCGATAAAGGCAAAATGACCGCAAATCTGCCGGGGAAAGTTTTGCGCGGAGCGGGATATGTGCAGTAGTAGATTTGACGCTTGGAAATTGCGATACTGCCACCGTTTAGGGCTTCAATTGCGCACGTGTTTCCGGCGCTGAAGTCACCGATATTTGCGGCTCCGCCACAGTACCGGTAACAGAGTACAACAACGATCCGGCAGCTTTCATCTCTGGGGCCGGCGCGAGCTTGACGTTCAACTCCCGCGCCCACGACGCCGTGCCGTCGACGCCATACACGCCTGTGGGGGAAACCAGATTCCCTTTTTCAATCTCAAAATTTCCGCCCCGGACTCGCGCATTGCCCTGCCAGCGTGTGATTCGCAGAGGTTCCCCGTCGCCATTAAGAAAAATGTGGGATAAAACTCCGTCGCGCAGATCGAACTCGAGAACTCCTTCAGCGGATTGCCGGAAGGCCGCCAAACTCAAGCCCGTGGCCCTGAGCTGGTACGAGCCGTTCGCAGCGCCTGAAATCCAGGGGTCGTGCATCGCACTGGCCACTTGTTCGAGCGAAATTCCGTTTACCGTTCCGCTTCCGGCATAGACTGGCGGCTTAGCCGTGAAGTCGCCGGTCCAATCGCCTCGACACGTCCCGCCCAGAAGATTAGATCGAAGCCCGGAAATCCTCAGTTTGCCGCGCTCCAGACTTATCGCAGCGGAAGCGTTTTCGGCGCTTATATCTTGAACCAGAAACCGCCGCACGCTTATTTTGCCGGAAGCCCGAAGGCTGTTTAGGAACGAACTCGTTGGCTCGACCGGGGAGCTTATCTGATACCAGTGGCGTTCGCTGGAGTGCGAAGTCAGCCAGTCGTGAACGGCGCTGAGACGGAATTCGTCAGTACTCAAATCGAAGTGAACCAGACAAGCGCCCGGCGTTCCGCACCCTCGCGGCAAAGAAACGGAGCCCGTCCAGCGCGCATCGGCAGCCCGCGCGTTCAACTTCTCGATTCGCGCTTCATTCGGCAACAATTTTAGCTCGGCGGAGGAAATCTCAATCGGCCCATTCGCGCCCCGCATTGAGGCACGGATGTTTCGCAACTGGACCGTGCCCGTAACTTCGGGCGGAGAAAATCCGGAGTTCTCACCGGATAGAGTTCCTCCCCAGGACCCGGCGATTGCCAGATTCAAATCCGCAACGCCTTCCGGATTGGCCGTTAACGCAGGCAAGCCAAGCATACTTGCGAGTCGCAGTGTCGGCGAAACCTCCGCTTCTCCTCGCAGTGCGACGCTGTAACCCGAGCGCGCTATCCAACCCCGGGCTTGCGCCGCCGCTGGGCGGCCCAGCGCAACGGCGGTAGGACCAAAGTCGAGACGCAGCCCTTCCGGAAGCGCCAAAATATCGGATTCGGATAACGATTTGGTCCTCGCCGATGTGCCGGGGCTTGGACGTTTCGAGATCAACATGAAAGGTATCGTCCCAAGAATAAAATCGGCGCGCCGTGCCGGGGATTGCAAGCGAAGATTGGCGATCTCCCCGCGGCCTTGAAATTGAATACCGCCTGATGATGCCTGCTCTTCTCTCACGGCAAAATTTCCCTGCAACGTTCCCGTCGCCACAAGATCGGAAGGAAGATTTTTCTTGGTCCGCCGTGCCAACTGCGCGAGCGAGGCGCTGGAAATGTTCTCCATATCCACCGCCAGGTTCGTATGGTGAGAGCCAGGCCGACCGGCGTCGCCATGCATCGTAACCGAGCCGTTGCCTGCGGGGGCGGTGCAGAAAATCTCGTGCATCACGCCTTCGGTCGAGTTGTATTTTGCATCGCAGTGTGCCGCCAGCCGCAACGGGTCGGTGCTGGAGATATCGTAACGGCGGAAATCCTGAATTGACGCGTCGGAAGACACCTGCATGGCGGCCGGACTGCCGCTCAAACTCACATCCACCCGCACCTCTCCGCGCCAGCCTTTATCGCTTCCCGAAAACAGCTTCGTGAGCTGACCGAGTTGTGCCTGCTCCCATTCCAGGCTGAACTGTAGCGGAGTTTCGCGCAAAGTGCCCGCGCGTTGCCAGATTCCGTTGATGCGCAATACGCCCGTATCGCTGAGCGCCATGTCGGTTCGCAGCGGCTGCGCTTTCAGCCGCACGCCCCAGGCATTTTCGGAATCCTGCCATAAAGTGAAGTCTGCATCGAGCAGGGCATAAGGCTTTTTTTCCGATCCGACCTTGAAGTTAATGCGGCCCGAACTCGCCTCGATATAAGGAAATCCCGCCCGCGATTCTGCTCGCGATTTTGCAGTAGGCGCCAGCGGAATGCGGGCGGTACGCTCGAGCAGCGCCTCCCAGTTCCACCGGCCGTCGGGTCGGCGAACCAGGTTGAGACTTGGCTCGGTTAATTCCAGCCGCGCAATATCCAGTCGCCCACGCGCCAGTGACGTAAGGCGCACCACCGCCACAACCTCGGGCGCGCGCAACATTGGTTCGGCGCCAAAGGCGGGGTCTTCATAAACGATCAGATTTTCGAGATCGAAACCGGGCCGCGGCAGAAATCGCAGATGGACGGAGCCAACTTCTACGGGGCGCGCCACGGCACGGCTAATAGAGTTGGTAATTCGCGTCTTGAGGCGCGAGGCTCCGGGACGCAGCAGGAAAAGAACCAGCACAACCGCAACTGCCGCGACCACAACTCGCCGCCTGGACGAGAATGGCTTCACCGCACGACTCGCAGAGTTCGCCGCCACCGCGTCTCGTCGAAGAAGTGCAGGACTACATGGGCCAGGAAGCCGATGCGGTCCCCGATCTCGGTTTTGCGGTATTGATCGGCGGGCGTCTCAAACGACCAATAAATAAACATGGGACGTCCAATCACGTTTTCCTGCGGAATAAAGCCCCAGTAGCGGCTGTCGAGGCTGACCCCGCGATGGTCGCCCATGGCGAAATAATGGCCGGGAGGCACCACCAGGTCGTCTCCCTGAACGTGCGACGCCAGGTCGATAATCCAGTTCGGATACACGCCGTTCTCAAACGATGGAGGCACTGCGGGAAAATTATTGCGATAAAAATCCTCCTGATTGTCCTGATCGTGGTCGATATAAGGCTCGTTCAGCGCCTCGCCGTTACGATAAACCACTCCGTTGCGAAGATGAATGCGGTCGCCGGGGACGCCGATAATGCGCTTCACCACATAAGTTCCGGCATCGTGCGGATCGGGATGCAGGAAGACGACAATATCGCCGTGATGAATGTTGCGATAAGGCAGCAGCGCCGCCATCGAGGGTGTTTTGGGCGCGAACACGATGCGGTTCACAAAGACGTGATCGCCAATCAGGAGCGTATCTTCCATGGAACTGGAAGGAATCTCGAACGCCTGCACTACGAACGTAATGATGAAAAGTCCCGTCACCAAAACCGCCGCCAACGACGCGAGGAATTCGACCGTAGTTTCGCGCGGTTTTTCTTCCGCATCAGTTTTGCCGTTCTCTTTCTCTTTATCTTTCTTGGCCAATGTCGTCCATCCAGTCTCGTGGATCTTGATTTTGCTTTGAAAGGGCGTGGCTTTCAGCCGCGCCGTAAAAGCCATCAAAAGAACAACGGCGGCTTCAGCCGCCAAGTGCGCGCGCCCGAACCCGCGCTCCAGCCTATTTCACCAGGCGCAAGGTCCGGTTCCAGCGGGTGATCTGGAAAATGTGAGTTAGCGCGTAAGCGAAATGATACAACTTATCGCCCACTGACGAGGGCGCTAACGGATCGCCTTCGTCGCCTCGCACCGACCAGTAAATCAGCAGCGGCCGCCCAATAATGTTGGCTTGCGGCACAAATCCCCAATACCGGCTGTCATAACTGTCATCCCGATTGTCGCCCATCACAAAGTAATGCCCCTCGGGAACGATCAACTGGCCATGATCCACAAGTTTTCGCAGTTGCAGCCACCATTCGGGAGTTTCGCCCGGAGCCACTTCGAGCCGGGGAAAATTATCGCGAAACAAATCGTTTTGTGGCCGCGTGAAATGCGCGTAAGGCTCATCAATCGATTTTCCATTGATGAGCACCTGCTTTTCGAAAAGCCGCACGCGGTCGCCAGGCACGCCGATCACGCGTTTTACGAAATGCTGCGACGGGGTCACCGGATAATGAAACACGATGATATCGCCGCGGCGTATTCGCCGGTAAGGCATCAAAAAATCCGCCCAACTGCCGGCCCCGTAGCAAAGTTTGTTGACCAGCAGGTAGTCGCCCACCAGCAGCGTGTTCTCCATCGAAGGAGACGGAATCTGAAACGCCTGAACGATGAACGTAATCACAAACACTGCGATTACTACGGTTCCGAGCAACGATTGCAGGGAGCCGCTCAGATCGCCCTGGGAGTCGGGTTTCGGCGGCTGCGTCGCTGAAATCTTCTCCGGAGGCGTGGGGTCATGCGAGAGGAGGGACTCGGCATCGCTTCGCTCCGAAATTTGATCGTCCGAAATACGATCTTCAATACGATCTTCAATACGGTCTTCGGCCACCTGCCCGCTAGGACGGGGCGACTCCGAAAAGCGGCGATCTGGAAGATCATTCACTGAGATTATCCCGCCGGCTACTTCTCGCCCGGTCGCGAAGCCCGCGCCAGACGCGCTCCAGCCGATTGCGCCCGCGAAGCAAGATAGGCGAGCAACTGCCGCGCCGCGTCTTGTTCCGCAGTCTTCTTCGTCGACCCTTGCGCCCGTCCTACAAAATCCATTCCATTGTCGCCGTTCTTGGAATTCAACCGCACTTCCACGGTAAACGTCTTGCTGTGCTCCGGTCCGGCTTCCTGCACAAGAACATAAGCGGGTTGCGCCAATCCCAGCCCTTGCAAAGTTTCCTGCAAAGCCGACTTGAAATCGTTCATAGGCAGCGCGCCGCCTTCGCGCTCCATCCGCTCCAACTCTGGCGCCAGGATCTCCCTCAAGATGAATTCGCGCGCAGGTTCCATTCCGCCGTCCAAATAGATTGCCGCCAGCACCGCTTCCAGCGCGTCAACCAGCAATGCGGTCTTGCTGCGTCCCCCGCTTTTTTCTTCGCCGCGCCCCAGCCGGAGATAGTGACCCAATTCCAACCGCTGGGCCACTTGGATGAGATGCCGCTCGCTCACCACATGGGCTCGTAGCTTCGAAAGCTCGCCTTCGCGAAACTGCGGGAAGCGGTGAAACAACTCCTCGCTGGTCACCAGAGATAAAACCGCGTCGCCCAGAAACTCCAGTTGCTCGTTGTCGTTGACGCGGTATTTGCTCTCGCCGGTCTGTTGCGACTCCTGCTCCCGCGCCTGGGAACTATGCGTGAGCGCCTGTTCGATTACCCCGCGGCGGCGGAAATGGTAATTCACTGCCAGCTCGAGCGCGGTGATTTCTCGTTCCTTCATGTCGGAATTATTTTGCGGGTGGCGCGCCGCTCCCGGTTAATTGCGTAAGGCGATCCTTTTCTTTCCGCGCGGCGTCTCCGGCGCCAGTTCCTTCCTTCGTCAGATCGACGGCCTGATTGGCATACTTCAACGCCTCCGGATACTTATTCTCCTGATCCAAAGCCAGCGAAAGCCGCAGAACTGCGACCGGATCCGGCTGCTGCGGATAGGCTTCAATCGATTTCCTCAAATTCGTCTCCGCATCCGCCCATTGTTTCGCGTTGTAGTCGAGCGTTCCCAAAATCTCGTACGCGGAGGACTTCAGAAAATTCTTGTAGGCTTCCACCCGGTCCGGCGGCTGTCCGGCGGTGGGAATGTCCGTCTCTACGGTAACCAGGGCGTGCTGCGCATTTTTTCTCGCCTCCGCGAGACGCTGATCTTTATCCAGATCGGTATCCCGCGTGCGCTCGGCCAGGACCTGCGCCACGCCCAAAAGAGCCTCCGGATCGTCCGCATCGTAGGTAAGAACCTTCTGCGCCGTCTCCATCATTTTGTCGGCATTGTTCGCCTGCTGATAGCTATGCATCACCGCTTTGTAGAGCAGCACGCGCAGCTCGCTGTCGGGATACTTGGCAGCGAATTCGGCCGCCGCTTTTTCCTGGGCCGCCGGGTCCGTTAAGGCCGCCGCCGTCTTATAGGCATCGAATTCCGGTTGAGTTTTAGCTTGCGGTGGACGCTTTCCCGCGGGTGCGGCCGCTTGCCCGGTTGCTTGTCCACTTGCTTGTCCGGCGGGCGCGCCCTGCGTCGCCGGCTTATCCTGCGTGAAACCCAATACCGATATCGCCAGCATCGCGACAACCACAATCGCCGTTCGCTTCATGCTCTCTCCTTGCCCTCTGATGCTTGACTCCAAAATTTGCACGACCGCCCCTCGATAAACTTTTGGTCTGGGTCACTTCGACTCCGGCAACGCCTTCGCCGGAGGCTCATAAGCCTGTTCGAGGCCGCGTTCCGCCGCCGCCTTCACGTCCGGCAACCTTCCGCCCGCGTTCAAAGCCGCCCGGTATTGCTCCACCGCCGCGTCGCGATCTTCTTTGAGGTCGAGAATTCTTCCCAGATACACGTGCGACCAACCCAACACTGTAGGATCGCTCGACGCCGCAATCGCTTTCTGGAAATTATCCTGCGCTCCATCTCGATTCTTGTTCGCCACCGCGACTTCCGCCAGGATGAATAGAGCGCGCCCCTGATCGCCAATCTTCTTGTCCAGCGCCTGCTGCGCCAGTTCCTGCGCGCCTTTCGGGTCGCCCGCGGCCAGACGCTTCTCGGCCGTCACCAGCATCCGCCGCTCCTCCGGCCTCGACAAGCGCACCAGTTCCGGTGAAGCGACGCTTGCAAATTGCACCTCCTCGGCGGCCTTCTCTTCTTTCTTTAAGTCTACATTCTCCAGGATTCCGCTGTACGCCCCACGAATCCCCGTGGGGTCCTTTTCGAACGCCACCACCGCATTATAGAAATACCTGGTCAGTATGTAGCCTTGTTTCACGGCATCGTCGACGGCCTGGGTGCGCATCGCTTCCTCCGCCGCCTGCTTGCCGCCGGTGGTGCGGATCTCAATCGCCCTCACGAAGCATTCGGTCACCAGCAGCGAGATATCGGTTTTGAAGGCTTCTTCCAGCGGGGCGCGCTTCACCTCTTGCAGGAGGGGTTCCAATTTCTTGATGGCAGTGAAGTGCTTGTCGGCCAGGGGATCCAGTTCGTAATGCAGAAAAGTATGGCGAATCTGGGCCATCTTCAGCGCCGCTTCCGCGGGCGCTCCCTCAGAGGTGTAGGGCGCGGGAAAAACGACAACATAGTAGTCCGCACCGTAATTCCGCGCGTCGGTTTCGTTCGGCGAACCCATGAAATCCAGATAGATCGTGAACGCCCGCCCCAAATATTGCGACGACGGCTGCTTCAAATAAATCTCGGTGTCGAACACCATCTTGGCCAGCGGCTCGTGATACCGCCGCATCGCCGCCGCATAGTCATTCCTGTGGCGTTCCCAGATCGAGTGCAATCCCGCCTTATCGTAAAATTTTTCGAGCAAAGCGCCAAATCCCGTGATGGCGGCCGCATCCGGCGGCAAGTCATCTTCTTTCACGCGCGGCACAAAGTGCGGCGGACCGTCTACATATAAGGCCAGAGAGATATATTGCGACAGGTTGCGATTGGGATCTTTCGACGTTACATGCCCTTGATAGAACTCGCACAGTGCGGTTCGCGCCACCTCGGCCTCCGCCGAATCCCGCAGAACTCGTTGCACCTCGGCCCTCACGTTGCTGCGGGTCGCGTCAGAGATGGTCAAATCCTGGTCGTATCCGCAGGTGTTGAGTGCCGTCAGCATGGAAAAAATGGTTTCGTTGCTTTCCAGCGTAATCGGAGAAGAACGCTGCGGGGACTGGCTCTGCGGAGCCGGTTTGGGTGTGGGCTTGGATAGAGGAACGGGATCCTTGGGCAACGGCGTTCGCGGCGTCTCTTCTTGCGGCTGAACGTCCTGTGCGTGGCCCTCTGCCGGCTGACTTTCGACGGGCTGACTTTGCGAACCCGGATCCTGCCCCACGCACCACGGCGCTGGAGCGCCCAGCAGGGCTAACAATAACCAACTTCGAAAACGCAACCTCAGGAAGCCCTCCACCGGATTGGAGATGTGCCGCGCGGAAACACCCTCAAGTGTAAGGACTTCCCCGCGGAGGGTCAAACGGAAGAGAACCCGGGTAGTGACTCAGTTTGAATTTCCGGGTTACTAACTCGGCGTCATCCTGAGCGAAGCCGTTTTTCAGGCGGAGCGAAAGCCTGCCCTGAGCCTGCCGAAGGGGATCTCGGCCGACTGGGGATTCGCGGGGGAGCCCTCTCGCGGCTGAAGAACGCCGCGCTTCGGGATGACCCATAATCATTGGATAAAATTCAAACTGAGGGACAACCAGAACCCTCATAGTGACTTAGTTTGGAATTTTTTTTCTGCTGCCGCTCGTCCCCCGCGCGGCTTATCCTCCAGGAATTCCTCGAAAAGGAACTCCCCGAAGATTCAATCGCTGGGTACCGGCCGCAATTCTAGCAGTTTGCGGAAAAACTCGATTTTTTAGTGCAGCGCCTAAAGGCGCTGCTGAAAACGGTGCGGTATGCCTGAAGGCATACCCTGATACGAATCGCGAGTTTTTCCGCAAACTGCTAGGCTGCGGCTAGGCCTTGCTTAAAGTATGTTCCACCCTTTAGAAGAGCTTCAGCGGCGTTCAGCAGAACCTTCACATCAGCTTTCGGGCAAAGACCCTTAATGCCCGCTTTCTTCGCCTCCGATTCCAGTTCGCGCGAAGGATCAATCGTGACCATTAAAATCGGCGACTCGGGATGACGTTTCGAAATCTCTTTAGCCGCTTGCAGTCCGTTCATGCCTGGCATCATGAAATCCATGACGGTTAGGTTTGGCGAATGGTCGCTCCAGGTTTCTACGGCACGGCTTCCGTCCTCGGCTTCACCCACGACCGTCCAGTCCTCCGGCCTTTCGAGGGCAGCTCGAAGGTGCGCTCGCATCATCGGATTATCCTCAACCAGGAAAATGCGTACCAAGTCGCTCCTTTTCATCGAACCCTTCAAAGGCCCGTTCGCCGTGAACATGAGTGCCTTCCACTAAAGCCACTCTAAACCTCTTTATTACGAGCTTGCTATACAGCTGGAACCTGAAAAACCGTGGAATTCTCCGCCAGACGGAGACTTTAAAATTTCCCGTCCGAGCATGTCACGCGCAAGCCCGCCTTAACGCGGCAAGCAGGCTGTCGGGTCGGGTTTCGCTTTTGCAGACAACTTCGCTGATACCCACGGCTTTCGCATCGTGGGAGAACTGCGGACTGGCGTGCATGGTACACATCACTATGCCGATCTTCATGCCGACTTGGGGAGCGAGCAGGCCAATTTGCCGCGCTGCCTCCATCCCATCCATAACAGGCATTTGCAGGTCCAGAAGGACAACATCCGGGTGAAGCTCCAGCACTTTATCCACTCCTTCCCGCCCATTCTCCGCTTCCCCGCACACCACCCATTCCGGCTGCTGTTGAATCCATGATCGAAGCAACTTGCGAATCAAAGGGCTATCATCGACCAGCAAAATTCGGTAGGGCATGGCTGCCTGCTTCCTCCCCTAACGGGCTACTGGCCGGGCCACGTCGTACAGGTCGACGGACGGCTTCGAGACAGGGTATTAACACCGTATGGGATTGGCGCGAGTGCCGCCATACCCTTCACACTGTACGCTGGCGTACATTATGTTTTTCGTTGTCGAACACCTTCCAAACACGAGAGGGACAAATGGGGAGGGGGATCGAAGGCCGGATGTAGTCTTACAGGAGCTTATCTACCCTCGCACGCTGATCCTCGAAAAGGAGAGTACCGCCCGCGATGAAATGGGATGCCCCATCGACATCGCAGGACGGAAAGTTGTGAAGATCAACATTCTTTTCACTTGCGGCAAGAGTTCCTGAGATTCTCCGGGATCGGAAAGAATCTTGTAATCTTGCACTCGACCGTTCTGGTCTACGTAAGCTTCGATCACGAGCGAGTCCGTGTTCATCGAACTCAACGTCGTACCGAAGACGCTCTGCTGTAACTCCGGTCCCGTGTTCAATACGAGCGGCACGTCCTGAGAGTTGGCTTGTACCTCGTCGGGCATGGCAAGAATCGCGGTAACCAAACCAAAGATCAGAAAAGCGCACACCAGGCCCGCGGTCGCCGGGACCATGAAGGCATCCAAAGCATTCTGCATGCGAAGCCGCAGAGCTTCATACCGGGGCTGGCGCCTCTCCGCCGCTTCCCGTGAAATAGCAAGGCGCAGCTTCAAACCCAAATCCGCCGGCTCTTTCACGCGGCCCATGCTCACCAGAAACTGTTGCATTTGCCGCAGTGACCTATATTCGCGCATACAGGGCGGGCAGGAATCCAAATGCTGGTGCAAACCTTGCATTTCGGCTCCACTCAGCATTCCGTCCAAATTAGGAGACAACAATCGCTTCACTTTGGCGCATGCCAGGGCTGGCTTCCTTCCGGTACCGCTTGCTCCCATGAAATTTCCTGCCAGATACTTCACGGCGTCACCTCGACTTTTCTAACCCGGCCCGCAACCCGCAAACCCAAATTTCGATTTTCTTCCACAACCGGGCTCAGACCCAACTCTCCGCCGATCTCGCGCATATACGGTGCCAGACGTTGCTTGAGCGCCTGTCGCCCCCGCGTAATCCTGGATTTCACCGTTCCCAACGAAATCTGAAGCACTTCCGCTATTTCGTTGTAGGACATTTCTTCAAGATCCCGCAGTATCAAAGCGGTCCGATAAGGTTCGGAGACTTTTCGTAATTCCATGTCAACCCGCACCTGTACTTCTCGATGGGCCACGCTATCAAAAGGCGAATTGTGTTGATCCCTTAGTGCGCTTTGCAGAGCATTATCCCGTGCGGAAAAACCATCCAGGTCCGCCGGCTCAAGGGAAGTTTCCTGCGCTTTGTGACGGAACCACCATCTCTTGCGGTTCGCCGCCTCGTGAAGCGCAATACGGTAGATCCAGGTCTTCAAACTCGACTCGCCGTGGAAATGCTTCATCCCCCGGAACACTTTCAAGAAAACATCCTGTGTTGTATCGGCTGCATCGGCCGGATCGCTTACCATCCGGTAAACCAGGCCATACACCGGCCTTTGAAATTCGCCGATCAGCCAGCTATATGCCGCTTCCGAGCCGGCCTTCAACTCCACGACAATCGCCGCCTCTTCCGTGCGAGCCGAAATTGCGCTGGCTAAATCCGCCAAGGTGGTCGCTCCTGCCATCTGCTTCTAACGCCCTATTATAGGATTTCCACCTGTTTCCGAACCGAAAATCTTCTCACCGTGAAAAGCGCTATTCCTAAAGAGATAGACTCCGCTTCCGAAAGCGAAGTTCCAGCGTTAAGTGGTTTATTTGTAGCGGTTGGAACCAAAGTAATCAGAAATAGGATCGTCGTGCGGTTCTGTGGGAAGCTTTGCGCCCGCGGGCACTCCCTCAATTCGCTAGTGAAAACGCGAGCCCTGAGCCAGGGAAGGTAAGCTTGCAAAACCGATTCGCCAATTCCTTCTTTTTGCCGTCGTGGACTTCGTTTACGCCGTCGTGGACTTCGCGGCTTCGCTCCCCAAATTATTCAGTATTTTTTCTACGGCAATCAGCAGTTTTGCCGATCCCTTTTCCAACGCGAGATCGGACTTCTCAAGAAACCCGCTGGCGCCATCCTGCCGCAACCGGCCTTCGTTCTTCTGCGACATACCGGTCATCACTACCACTGGAATGGCTTTCGTTAACGCGTTTCCCTTCAGCGCCGCCAACACTTCCGGACCGCTCATCTTAGGCAATAACATATCCAGCAGAATCAGGTCAGGCAGTTTGTCCTGAGCAACGCGCAGGGCTTCCTCGCCATCCATCGCGCTGCTTACGGCGTAGCCAGCCCTCACCAGCGCGCGCTCGGTCGCCAGCCTCAGGAATTTACTGTCTTCGACGAGAAGAATCTTGACCATGTGTGTAAGGGGATGCGCTCCGCAAGCCGACATCCAATTTGAGCGCGGATTTCAGCGGCCTCAAAGATCACATCGGCGGAATGAGCGAAAACGTCAATCGCAACGAAGCTTAACGGATATCTGAGAACGTCCTCAGGAGAAAAAATTAGGAAAAGCCGAATTAGACCGAGCGGCAGCCATCGCCTATGGCGATTCGCGCATCTGGTATGCGCGGCGGAAGCGGAACAATAGCGGGACAATATTGAATGACAGGATTCGATCTCTTCAGATAGATAGCTATAGAGAGAGTTGCACGGGCAATGGCCCCCCACGCATCGTTCTATCCCCTGCTAGACTCAAATGCTTTGGAGGTACAACCTTGCAGTCGGCATATATCCTTTCAGCGGTACGAACACCCATTGGGAAGTTTGGCGGGTCGCTGGCCTCCCTCACGGCGGCGGATATGGGGGTAGTGGCGGCGAAGGCGGCCATAGCCCGGGCGGGAATCCAGCCCGAGCAGGTGGAAGAAACCATCTTCGGCAATGCCCGGCAAGCGGGAGGAGGACCGAATCCGGCAAGGCAAATTTCGCTTGGGAGCGGCGTACCGCAAGAAGTTCCGGCATTCACGGTAAACAAAGCTTGCGCTTCTGGACTCAAGTCGATTGCTCTGGCCTATCAGGCGATTCTGCTGGGTGACGCGAGCTGCATTCTCGCCGGCGGCACTGAATCGATGTCGCGGGTTCCGTATTACCTTGATGCGCGCTGGGGATACCGGCTGGGCAATCAGGATCTGGTGGATGGCATGTACCGCGATGGATTTTTTTGTCCGATGGCGAAGATGGTAATGGGCGAAACCACCGAAGTGCTGGCCGAGCATTATAAGATTTCGCGCGAAGAACAGGATGAATATGCATTGACGTCGCAAACTCGCGCGGCGCGAGCGATCGCCGCCGGACGGTTCGAGGCCGAGATTGCGCCGGTCACAATTGAGGGAAAGAAAGGTACGGCGGTCTTCAACCGCGACGAACATCCGTTTGCGGAAGCCAGTATAGAAAAGCTCGGCAAGCTGGCGCCGGTGTTTTCGACGACCGGAACCGTTACGGCGGGAAATTCCTCGGGCATCACCGATGGGGCCGCCGCCGTCGTGCTGGCGAACGAACATTTTGTGAAACAAAATAATCTGAAACCGCTGGTTCGGATCTCAGCCGTAACTTCGGCGGGCGTGGATCCTCGCACCATGGGAATCGGCCCGGTCCCGGCTCTGCGTAAACTGGAAGAAAAACATAATCTCAGGCTGCACGAATTTGGCTTAATCGAGTTAAACGAAGCCTTCGCGGCGCAGGTGCTCGCTTGCGATCGCGAACTAAATTTCGACCGCAAACGTTTGAATGTGAATGGCGGCGCCATAGCACTCGGACATCCTATCGGCTGCACCGGAACGCGCATCGTGGTGACGCTCGCCCACGAAATGCTCAAACGCAATACCCGGCGCGGCGTCGCGACCCTTTGCGTCAGCGGGGGACTCGGCATGGCCCTGGCGCTGGAGAATGCAGTCTAATCAGACGAGCCCTACATTAATCCAACTTTGTCATTTCGAGCGAAGCGAAATTGCCCGTTTCCGGGCGCTTTTGCGAGTCGAGAAACCTGCTTTTCGCACCGGGCGATTACTGGTTACGTACTCCAGCGGCGCTGTGAATATCATAGCGGCTTCTGCTATTCTTCCATCTCTTTCAATCGCAGCGCGGTAAGCGCCGGCGGCTTACCGGCGGAAAATCAAGGAGACTTCCATGCTTCGATGCGTCGCTCGCATTTCAGCTTTTTTCCTGCTGCTGTTCATCGCCGGTTTCGCTGTGGCACAGGCGGAGTTTTCCGCTGACATGGTCGACCTGCAAAAATCAGGAACGCCAACCACAGCCAGGCTTTATTTTGCAAAAGACAAAATCCGCATCGACTCTCAAACTGGTCCGCATGGCGGCGGAGCCATCATCGTCAATTTCGCGACCCAAACGTCCATAATCTTAATGGCGCAGCAGCATATGTATATGGAAATGCCGGCCCAAACTCAGGCACAGCGCCAGGGTTACACTTTCTTCAAAACCGGCGATGTCGAGAACGCCTGCGGCGACTGGCAGAAGACCACGCACAATCAGGGCGCAAGCTGCCACAAAGTGGGCGATGAGACTGTCAACCGCCGCAGCACCGTGAAATACGAAACCACCAGCGCCGGCGGCGAAGTGAATCACTTTTGGCTCGACCCTAAGTTGCGGTTTCCTGTGAAGTGGGAGGGCAAGTCGAATAGCGGAGAATTACGCAACATTCAGGAAGGGTCACAGCCCTCCAGTCTGTTCGAGGTTCCCTCCGGCTTCACCAAGATGGATATGGGCGGAATGATGCAAATGCAGCAGCCTCATTAACAGCATGCGAAGCACCAGACGGTAGTGTGTCAGTTTGAATCTATTCCATATGACGGTCGTCATCCCGAAACGCGGCGTACTTCAGCCGCGTGAGGGATCTCCCGCTTAATGCAGCCCAACGCGTGAGCCAAACTGTAACGCTACCGGCCGACGGGCAGCATTGACTCCCGCAAAACGGGGTCACTATACTTTTTAAGAGCCCTGCCTCAGGAGATTGGATGACCCTTTCCGCCGTAATCGTCGACGACGAGCAGCTCGCCCGCGACGAACTTGTCTATCTGCTGAAAGATGCCGGCGAAGTCGATGTGGTGGCCCAGGGGAAAAATGGGCTAGAAGCGGTCAGCCTAATTAAGGACCATAGTCCTGACCTTGTCTTTCTCGATGTCCAGATGCCCGGACTTGATGGCTTCGGCGTGATTAAGAAGCTACTCGATAAAAAAATACCCCTGCCCAGAATCGTTTTTGCTACCGCTTTCGACCAATACGCGGTAAAGGCGTTTGAGGTCAATGCAGTCGATTATCTGCTGAAGCCTTTCGACAAGAAGCGCGTTTTCCAGGCGGTGCAGAAGGCTCGCAATCAACAAGAGGCTGAGGGGCTGCCGGCGGAAAAAATTGACACGCTGGTGCGGATGTTGCAAGCGCCAAAACCGCAAACTCCGAAAATACTCATCAAGGCCTTGGGACGAATGTTCCTCGTCGATCAAAGAGAGATTTGCTACGCCTCAATCGAGGATGGTGTGATTACAGTAGTGACCGCAGGCACGGCGGGCATGGAAGGACATTCAAACTGCCGCACGCTCGAAGAACTGCTGGACAGTCTGGATCAGGGATTATTTTGGCGCGCTCACCGCTCCTACCTGGTGAACATTAACCGTATTCGCGAAGTTGTGCCCTGGTTCAAGAGTTCATATCAATTGCGCATGGACGATAAGAAGCAAAGCGAGATTCCGGTGAGCCGGGCGCAGACCAAGCGCTTGCGCGAGCTGTTCGGACTCTGATTAATGCGCCAATGACAACCACCCGGCGCTGAGACAAAAAGGGATCCGAGCCGCACGGGAAAGTCATTGCTGCCGCCAGCGAAATCGAAGGGCGGCGCCAGCCAACACCGCCCTCCTTTTACTTGGGGGAAGGTCTAAACCGCAAGGGCCTCAAGGCCAATCCGGTCGCGGATCACCAGCATGGCCCCTTCCAGGCGGATCAATCTTTTCTTTTTCAGATCGCTTAACAGGCGGGTGACAGTCTCCCGCGAAGAGCCGATGCGCTGCGCCATCTCTTCGTGAGTCATAGCGGAACGAAGGTGCATCTCCGCAGATTCGTGCAATCCGGGGTGGGCGCATGACAGCAATAGCCGTGCGAGCTTTCCCGATGACGAACGAGCCAGCACCAGATCGTGGATATCGCGATATGCTCCCTGGAATTCCTGACTCAGCCATAGGGCGGCATGCATCCCCACCTCGCTTTCCTTTTGCAGCAGCGCCATGAACTCGGACCGTCCCAGGAAGTTTAGTTGGCAAGCCGTCGCGGTTTCGGCCGTCATTTCGTACTTCGTGCCTGAGACCACCGCACTCAGACCCAGAACTTCACCGGCTTCCGCCTGTTTCAGAATGAGCACTTTTCCGTCTTTCGAGGTAGTGGAGAGCTTTACTTTACCGGAACACAAGAAGAACAAGCCTCGCGGCGTCTGCCCTTCGACGAATAGTACCGCTCCGGGCGGCATAATTGTGTGGTGACTGGCCGCGTCTACTGACCGCAGCACTGGCTGAGAGAAGCGGCAAAAAAAACTCTCACGACTGGCTTTGCAGCCCATGCAGCTATCTATAATTTCGAGGCCATAAGGAGTTCTCATGCTCGCCTCCGATGTCGATGAATGTCGTCCGCCTCTCTCCGCGGAACTCACATCGAGAGGTAACCGGGCACGTTTCTGAAGCGAATGTTCCAGAAGAGAGCGGGCATGGGCTCGCGTATCCTCGTGAGAGCTGCGTGCGGCTGAGATCACCTCCCAGCCCGCGCTCGGTTCGCCACGCGTCTCCCATTCCACCTGGCAGGCAAACAAATACAGGGGATCCGGCCGGTAAAGAGGATCGCTTTGACTGGCCTGCGGCCAAAAACTGCTTTGAGGCGGTCCCGGCCAGGTGCCCTCAAGCGAGTGGAGCGTGCCCGGCGACGCAGAACTCCTCTGATGGTTCTCTAAATTCTGGCCAGTTGCAATCACGCAGGATGCTGGCTGCAAACGAACTAGATGGCTTGGCTGATAGGTTCTTGCGACTAACACGGTCTTCACCCCTATCCGGGATGCGGCCAGATCCCGCGAGCCGTGACTCGCCTCATTTCCTGTAAAAAACCTGCCCCAAGGTGCTTCCGGATAAATAGGGACTTTGCAGTTGCAGTTCCATATTGGCCCATTCCCAAAAGCCCGCTAACCCGCACAAACCGAGGATCATTGCGCACCAGTTTCTGATTCCACCTTCAACCAAGTGCCGAAACTTCGGCAGCTAGCAGAACAATCGGCAGGCCTTACGGGATAAGGACCTGCAACAATTTAGTTGTTCTTCGGCCCCAAGAATTCGGCGCGGTTAATGCCCAAACGCTGTATCTTGGATTGCAGCGTGCTGCGTTTCAGGCCAAGCAGACGCGCAGCTCCGCCCGGTCCGGAAATAACTCCTCTTGTTTCTCGCAGGATGCGCACAATATGTTGCCGCTCTTTTTCTTCAAGGGAGCTTTCGGTTGATGCGGCGGTTTCAGCGCGGAACTCCGCCAGCGGGGCCCGCAGGGCGGCTCCATCGGTGAGAATCACCGAACGCTCAATAAAATTTTCCAGTTCCCGAACGTTGCCCGGCCAGCGCCAGTTTACGAGTGCGTCCATGGTTTCGCTGGGCACGGTCTCAATGCCGCGATCCATGCCCAAGGCGAATTTGCGGACGAAATACCTCACGAGGAGAGGAATGTCTTCGCGACGCTCGCGCAGGGAAGGCAGGCGAATGGGGAACACATTCACGCGATAGAACAGATCACTGCGAAAATTTTTCTCCGCCACCCTCTTTGCCAGGTCTCGATTAGTAGCCGCGATCAGGCGCACGTCCACCTTTATGGTCCGCGTCGCTCCCAGCCTCTCGAATTCGTGATCCTGTAAGACCCGCAGCAGCTTGGGCTGCAACTCCAGGGGAATCTCGCCAATTTCATCCAGAAATAATGTGCCGCCGTGTGCCAGTTCCAGACGTCCGACCTTTTGGCTGACGGCGCCCGTGAACGCTCCTTTTTCGTGACCGAACAACTCGCTTTCGAGCAACCCGGTGGGAATGGCAGCGCAGTTCAATGTAATAAAACCCTTATCCTTGCGCTTGCTGTTCTGATGGATGGCACGAGCGATCAGTCCTTTCCCAGTGCCGGTTTCGCCAAGAATCAGAACGGTAGCATCGCTGCCGGCAACAATCGATACCTGATTCAAGACCTCGTTCAGGGCTGCACTTTCCCCGACAATCCCCTCGAAACGGAGCTGCGCTCGGGCTTCGCCTTCCAGATAGCGTTTTTCCTGGTCCGCCCGGCTCTTCAGTTGCGAGACTTCGCGCGCTGCGCCGGCGTTTTCTAAAGCGATGGCAAGTTGCGCGGCCACCTGATCCGCAAGAACCAGATCGTCGCTCGTAAAGGCATTTCGCCGCGTACTGCCCAGCACCATCACTCCGAGTGCGCCGCTGGGCCTCAGCAACGGAACACAACAAAGCGTTTGCAGACCCTCGGCCAGCAGATAATCTGTTGCCGCGGGAGGAAAGTCTTTCATCTGTTCCCGGTTGAAAATCAAAGGCCCGTTCCCGGTCAGAGCTTTGCCGCGAGGATCCTGTTTTAGATCGATTGCCGCGTCAGCTTTGGGGGATCCTTTTTGCATGGGAAAGTCCATCGCACGGCGAGCGAGTCTTCCGGTCTTTTCGTCGCGTAACACCAACGCAGCGTACTCTTGCCGAAGCACGCGCCGCAGATAGGCGGATATCTTGGGAAAGACCTGTTGCACATCCAGTTTGGCGGTCAGGGCGCGGCTCACCTCGATCGCCACCTGCATCCGCCTTTTCTCATCGCGCAATGTGGCCGAAATGTGCCGGAGCGATTCTTCGAGTCTCTTTTGTTCCGTGATCTCAAGCACGATAGCCCCGACCTTGGAGACGTTGCCTTCCTCGTCCGGAATGGGGATGTACTGCACCGTCCAATGCGCGCGCTCAGGGCGGTTGGGCAATCTATGACTCAGTTCAAGATTTAAGACCGGGCGCCCGGTAGTAAATACCTGCTGGATCGGCGCTTCCACCAGTTCGGCGAAATCGCCCAGCACTTCGCGAATGGTTTTCGACAGGTGATCCTTCGCGGGTACTCGATTGATTTCGGCCAAAGTGGGATTGACGGCGATATAACGGAATTCGGAATCCAATATGCCGAGGCCTACACGCGAGGCGTGAAAATACGAGGTCAATACCTGTTCGGCTTCGGCGAGAGCCGAGAATGAAACTTGCGTCCGCGATTGAGAAGATTCGGACTCGTTCGTAATCGCGGGAATGAGGGCGCGAAATAATTGAGACAGTTCGCGAGTGCGAGATTTCAACAACTCGCGAGAACGATCAACATCGGATTCCCAACGCGGCACGCTTGGTGGAGACGGGGACACGGAACCGGACTCCCGCGACGCTCCCCCTCAAAAGCGCCGCTGCAATCATCCAAAGCTACGCAGCATTACTAACACATTCTACAAAAGAAACATGGTTTTTCTTCGCAATATAGGTTTCGCGAAAATCCCAGGTTGGGACTCGAAGGTGGCGGAACTCAACAGCAGCGCCCTTCCATCGAGCCCCTTGCCGCGCTAGATATAATTGAGGGATGGCGCGGGGATGGGAGAGTAAATCGGTTGAAGCGCAACAGGACGAGGCGGCCAACCGGCTGTTGCCCGAGAAGCCGCGCCTGACGCGGGAAGAAGCGGCCCGACAACGCGAACAGGAGGGCCTGAAGCTCGCGTATCGGAATGTGCTGAATCAATTGGAGAACTGCCACGCCGATCGCCACCGGATAATACTTGAAAAGGCGTTAGCCGATCTACGAAAAAAGATGGAGGTGGAGTGACCAGACCATTGGACCGATACGAGCTCCACGCTAACGTATAATTGACCACTCCATGAAAGCCTACGTCTATGTTTCGCTGAAAAAAACCGTCTTGGATCCTCAAGGCAAAACCATTCACGGAGCCCTGCGGAAGATGGGTTACAAAGGTCTGGAAGAGGTCCGCCAGGGAAAATACTTCGAGCTTACGCTCGATGGCGGATTGAGCCGGGAAGAAGCGCAAAGCGAAGTTGAGCGCATCGCCCGCGAAGTGCTTACCAATCCCGTGATCGAAGAGTTTCGCTGTTCCCTTGCAGAGTGATCCTGGAGTTCCCCAATGTGCGGCATTGTCGGCTACGTCGGCCAGAAGCAAGTGGTTCCGATCATCATCGAAGGGCTGAGGCGGCTCGAATATCGAGGCTATGACTCGGCTGGAATCGCAGTGGCCGGTGACGGCGATAAGTTGCAGATACGGCGCGCCGAGGGCAAGCTGCGCAACCTCGAAGAAGTGATCCGAATCAAGCCGCTCGAAGGAACCTACGGCATCGGCCATACGCGATGGGCCACTCATGGTCGTCCCACCGAAGAAAACGCCCACCCCCACCGCGACTGCACGGGCCAGATCGTGGTCGTACATAACGGCATCGTCGAAAATTATCTGAGTCTCAAGAAAAAGCTGATCGAAGAGGGCCACAAGTTCGTCACCGAAACTGATACGGAAGTGATCGCGCACATGGTGGAGCGATACCTTTTCAAAACCGGCAACGGGCGCCATCCCACGCTCGAAGATGCGGTGCGCCATACGGTGAAGGAACTCCGCGGAGTTTTCGCGCTGGCGGTGATTTCCGTAAACGAGGCCAACAAGATCGTTGCGGCGCGAAATGGGCCGCCTTTGGTGGTTGGACTGGGTGATAACGAGTATTTCGTCGCCTCCGACGTCCCGGCCATTCTCAATCACACGCGTGACATTTTTTTTCTCGCCGATGGCGATCTCGCAGTCGTCACAAAAGAAGGTGTGCAACTCACGGATTTCGATGGCCAGCCGATTCAGCGGCCCGTGCAGCATGTCAGTTGGGATCCGATCATGGCGGAAAAGGGCGGCTACAAGCATTTCATGCTCAAAGAGATTTACGAGCAGCCGCACGCCGTTCGCGATACTACCCTGGGACGCGTTTCTCTCGATACCGGCCACATTTTTCTCGACGAAATGCAGATCGGCGAGGCCGAGTTCCGCGCCGCGAAGAAAATCAATATTCTGGCCTGCGGAACCAGTTGGCACGCCGGACAAGCCGGCAAGTTCATGATCGAAGGCTTCGCGCGCGTGCCGGTTGAAGTGGATTACGCCAGCGAGTGGCGCTATCGCGACCCCATCGTCAGTCCCGATACGATCACGCTGGTTATCTCGCAGTCTGGAGAAACTGCCGATACGATTGCCGCACAACGCGAAGCCAAAGCTAAAGGTTCGAAGACTCTCGCCATCTGCAATGTAGTCGGTTCGATGATCACTCGCGAAGCCGCGGGCACGATCTATACGCACGCCGGGCCGGAAATCGGGGTAGCTTCCACCAAGGCATTTACCTGCCAACTTACGGCACTCTATCTTTTCGCACTTTACCTAGCCCAGGTACGCGGGACGATGACCGCCGATCAAATTCGCAACGCGGCCGAGGAGCTTACGTTAGTTCCAGGCAAAATCGAACACCTTCTCACGCACGATAAAGAATGCGAAGAGCTGGCAAAACGATTTCAGCGCGCGCAGGATTTCCTTTTTCTCGGACGCGGCATTCATTATCCCATTGCTCTCGAAGGCGCATTGAAGCTGAAGGAAATTTCTTACATTCATGCGGAGGGTTATCCAGCGGGCGAGATGAAGCATGGGCCGAATGCGCTTATCGATGAGAATCTTCCCGTCGTAATTATCGCGACTCGAAACACAAACGATGCCGATTCGATGCTTCGTTACGAAAAGACCATGTCGAACTTGAAGGAAGTGAAGGCTCGCTCCGGCGTTGTCATCGCTCTCGCCACCGAGGGCGACGAAGAAATCAAAGAGTCTGCCGATCACGTCCTCTATGTTCCCGCAGCGCCGGAAGTTCTTTCGCCGATTCTCGAAATCGTTCCCTTGCAGTTGTTGGCGTATCATATCGCGGTTAGGCGAGGGTGTGACGTCGACCAACCGAGAAATCTGGCGAAGTCTGTTACGGTTGAGTAGTTCGAACTTGACTGAGCATCGGTAGTGGCTCAGTTTGAATTTTATCCAATTGATTGTGGATCATCCCGAAGCGCGGCGTTCTTCAGCCGTGAGAAGGATCTCCCGCGCATGCGAGTCGAAGAGATCCTTCGCTGCGCCTTCTATGAGACGGCTGGTGTGGGTCAAGGGAAAAGATTTGGGGGTTGATTTTCCTTTGATGGAGGGTTTTGGTTGGGTTTTGGTTCGCGGGTTCATTCATCGCGGGGCTTCTATCCGCACTCGAGTGCGCCCGGTGTGGGGCGCGGTGCATGTTGGTGTCCGCTGCTGATGAAGGGGCGCTGCTATCTGAAAACCGGCCTTGGAGGGCCGAGGCGTAGCTCGCAGTCGCCGGAACTCGGATTGGCAATGAACTTAACAAAACCGTGGCTGACTTCCTGTGTAAGAGCTGGGTTGCGTAAAAAAACTTCTGCTGCACTGCAAACTTCGCCGATTGCCGCAAGGCAAAATGACGCGGCAAACAAAAAACTCTGTTCTTACGATGCGGCCGCAGGTTCCGGGATTGAGATAGCGTCGGGAAAGGGCCGATAGCTCTGTCCCGTCCGCCACAGGTGATGCAGCAGCACCGCGAGTTTGCGGGCCACCGCCACCAGCGCGCGTTTTTTGGCGCGTTGTCCTCCCCCGGCCAGCTTCAGTCCCCAACGGCGCAGCGCCGAGTCCGGCCCGAATCGTCCCAGCACATAGTGGGCCGCTTGCACCAGCAGACGGCGCAGGTAAATGTTTCCCGTCTTGCTGATGTTGAGTTCCGGATCGCTGTCGCCCGACTGGCCCTGCCGCGGACGCAAGCCCAGAAATGCGCCCACCGACCGGCTGTGCTGCACCGCATCTACGCCGTCCAGGGTCAGGACATAGGCGGCTGCGATCACCGGTCCTACTCCGGGCACGGTGCGTAAAATATGGATCTCCGGATAACGCTGCGCGAGTTTTTCGATGGCCCCGTCCAGCCCCCGGATCTGTGCCGTCAAGCTGGTGATCTGCTCCAACAATGGTTGCGTGGCCGCGGCTAACTCGGCCGGCACTGCGGTCGCCACCTTGGCGGCAAAGCTTCCCGACGAGGCTGCCGGCAAACGTCCGCCCGCGCTCTTGACCAATCCGCGCGCCGCGTTGATCAGCATAGTGCGCGCCCGCACCAATGTGTCCCGCGCGCGCAACAGATTCAAATCGCGTTGCCGCTCCGCGCTGCGATGCCGGATGGGCCGCAATAATCTCGGGTCGCTATAGCCGAGCCGCGCCAGCATCTCCGCATCCTGGCGGTCGTTTTTGGATTCGTTTTGACTGATCGCCCGCAACTTGCGCGCGTTGGCCACGATCACCTCGTGGCCTAAACTCTGCAACAGACGGCTGATCCAGGGCGAGTGCGTCCCGGTTTCCATGACCACGCGCTGCCGCGCTTCGCCTTCAAAGTGTTGCCGAAAGCCTTCCTCGCAGGTCCGTATCCGGCCTTCTTCCATCACTTCTCCATCGCGGTTCAACACGCAGTAGTGGCTGAAACGGTCTCCCAAATCCACTCCCACGGTGTGTTCCGGTTGCGACTTTCGCAGGTTGTTTTTGCTATTGTTCTTCATGGCTGGTCTCCTTTTGCACTTCGAGTGCGTTGCGGACAGCATCATATGCTCGTTCCGCGAGACCAGCCGTCTCATCCCATCTGAAAAACGGCTTCGCTTGATTGCATAACGACGTTGGCTGGTCGCAGGGAGTAGATTGGTTGCGACAAAACAAGACCAAGGCTCACTGAGAGGAGCCAACGTCATGCTGATTATAGGCTGTGATTTTCATCCTGGGTTTCAGCAGATCGCGATCTTTGACAACTTAACGGGAGAGATCGAAGAGAAGCGGTTGCAGCACTGTGCCGAGGCCGAGCAGTTTTACCGCTGGCTGGCGGGCCGGGAAGTGCGGGTGGGGATGGAGGCTTGCGGGCACTATCCGTGGTTCGAGCGGTTGTTGGAAGAGACGGGCATCGAACTGTGGTTCGGCGATGCGGCGAAGGTGCGGGCATCGGCGGTACGCAAGCAGAAGACGGACCGGCGGGACGCGGAACATCTGCTGCGGCTGCTGATGGAGAAGCGGTTTCCGCGGATCTGGGTGCCAAGCCTGGAGGTGCGGGATGTGCGGCAGTTGCTGGTGCATCGTCACAAGCAGGTGCAGTCGCGGACACGGACGAAGAATCAACTGCAGGCGATGGCGCTGAGCTGCGGCATCCAGAAAAAACACAAGCTGTGGACCAAGGCGGGGCGCACGGAGTTGGAGCAGTTGCCCTTGCTGCCGTACGCGGCCGAGCGGCGCAAGAAGTTGCTGGAAGCGCTGGACGGACTGGAAGCGGAGATCGGCGAGTTGGACCGGCGAGTGGCCGAAGAAGCGCGCCAGAGGCCGGATGCGGTGCGGTTGATGACGCATCCGGGAGTGGGGTCGGTGACGGCGTTGGCCATGGTGCTGACGCTGGGACCGGCGGAACGATTCGGATCGCCGAAGCAAGTGGGGAGTTATTTCGGGTTGATTCCGAGCGAGGATTCCAGCGGCGGAAAACAGCGGCTGGGCAGGATCAGCAAACAGGGCAGTTCGTTTCTGCGCTTTTTGCTGGTGGAGGCGGGACAGACGGCGGCGCGCTACGATCCGCAGCTGAAGCGCTTCTATCGCAGATTGGCGGCGCGCAAAAATCGCAGCGTCGCCAAGGTGGCCGTGGCCAGAAAATTGGCCACGCGGTTGTACCTGATGTTGCGCGAGCAGTGGACCTATGCGCAACTGAGTCAGGCCGTCATGCAGGCGAGCCCGAGTCATTCTGTGGCCGGCGAGTAACGAGCCGAGCGCTTGAGTGGGCAGCCTGCCTCCCTGAAAAGTCGGGGAGATCGAACTGAGCAATCGTGGGCGCAAGTGCCGAAGAGATGGATGGTGGGACCTGATTGGGTTCCGCTGCGAGATTGAAAATGAGTGACGAGCTTTGGTCTGTAAAGTCAAAATCAAAGGCTTCCAACAGAGCGAAATGGCGCTTTTTTTTAAAAGCAAAAGCGTCGGCGGAGAAGTCTCGCCTAAATTCGCTTGACAGGAGGCAGCGTCGTTAGAGACAGGATGACGCCGAATTAGTAACCCGGAAATTCAAACTGAGGCACTACCTGAGCATCACAGGGTTTGCGAAATATGAGTTTGGTCAAGAATGCAATTCAAACCACGCTTGTTCTGGCAACGGCTTTGGCGCTGCTTCCATCCATCTCTCTCGCCGGCGAGCATTTCGACGGAAAGTGGCAAACC
This sequence comes from uncultured Acidobacteriota bacterium, assembly GCA_963755225.1. Taxonomy (GTDB): domain Bacteria; phylum Acidobacteriota; class Terriglobia; order Terriglobales; family Acidobacteriaceae; genus Sulfotelmatobacter. The sequence continues at coordinate 97,368 of CAVWJE010000011.1, read as the reverse complement.
ACCGTTTCCTGCGAGGCTGCCCGCGGCGCTTTAGGCTATTCTTTTCGATTTGTCAGCGAAGTGAAGGATGGCAAACTCCGCGGCCTTCACGGCACCGAAGGCGAGCCCAGTTCCCTGCTGATCGAGGGCAAGATCGAGGACGATGGCACGGGAAAGCTTTACGCTACCGGCCGCACCGGTTCCAAAGAATATGTGCCCGGCCGCGACACGCCACGTGGCACGGAATACAGCTACAACATCGACGCGCATTTCAAAGACGCAACCGGCACCGGAACCCGCGTCGAGGGCCGGCCTTGCTCATTCCAGTTTGAGAAGCAATAAGCCTACGCGGGTTTCACGTCGGTATGGCGAAAACCGTTCCCCTTAAATAGCAACGGCTCGCCTTTTACCTTCGCCAATGCGTACGCGAAACAATCGCCAAAATTAAGTCCCGCGCGATGGCGGCCTTTGCCGAAATCGCGATAAGCCTCACGAGCAATCTCCGCTTGATGCACCGTGACCGGTTCCACGAGAATCTCCGCCTCGCGAAAAAATTCGTCGAAACGGCGACTCGCTACTGGATCGCGGCCACTGTCGATAACGACCGCAGCTTCCACAAAACTGACCGCGGAAATGCGACATTCTTCGGTGCAGTTTATGATTTCCGCGATCGCCGCCGCTTCCGGCTCCGCGCGCAAGACCGCAACGACCGCCGAGCTATCGAGGATCATTTCGGCAACCCCTTCTCGTCATACAACAAGTCGCCGTGATCAATCGATAGATAGGGTTCCTTGAGACGGGACGCACAATCCCTGCCAATTTCCAGCAACCGCTCCGCCATCCCCTTGCCCTTGCCATTTCGCACGCGCTCCAGGCGCTCTCGAACCGCTTTATCCACGGCCGCAGTCATACTCTCGCCCGTAAGCTGAGACAATTGCCGAACCAGCTTGTGAGTTTCCTCATTCTTGACGTTCAAGCTCGTATTTTCTACCCTTCTACCACAAGTATGGTGTAATTCTACCATACAGTTCGTCGCAAGAGAAGAGGCCTGGATCATATTGGTCCAGGCCTTTCATTCTTCAGGTTATGCAGACTGGATTCTCATGGCCCCAGCCGCTTACAGCTTGCAGTTCGCATTCATATCATTCTCGATGGCGGTCGCCCCCGTGTCGCCGCTCGCGGGGTCGGTGCCTTGGCCGACGCCCTCGGCCCCAACGCAGCTCGTGACTCCGGTCACTAACAAGTTGCTATCCGTAATCGCGTCGGAGAAGAAGCTGCCCTCAGCCGCTGAGTTATTGGGACAGCCGGGCGTAGAGCAGGTACCCGACGCGTAGCTCGCGCACAGCCACTGGTGCTTTACTGTGTTCGGAAAGTAGAATGTTGGCGTGTACCCGGACAGGCTCCCGTCGACGATACTCATCGCGGCCCACGACGACAAGTTGCCGGTCCCCGAACTATAACCGCATCCCGACAAGCCAGTCCAGGTGCCGATCGAGGTTACGTCACCGGAAACGTACTGCTCCTCGTCGAACCAGGAGCTGGTGTTTGCGCCGCAGGTGTATGGCGACCCCGCAGGGCAGATCGGTATGTTGGTGCTGATGTTTTCGTAGTCCAGACACCCTGCATCGATTTTGCTGAGCACCGGGCCAGAGAGGAACTCCGCATTGGCCAGGTAGCTCCCGGCACCGTACCAAACCATCGAATAGGCGATGGCGGCAGAACCGGCGCTCGCCCCTTGCGCGCACATGGCTCCGTTCCCGTTGCTGTTATTGAGGCTGGCGTTGGTGTAAACGTATTTAAGCGCCGTGGCCGGCCTGCATGCGGCATACAGGATGCTGGTGCTGCCGGTTGTGCTGCCCGACTGCGTATCCCCGCCCGACTCCCAAGGAGTGTCCCAGACGATATCGACGATCTGAAACTTGCCTTCGTAATCGGGTTCTTTCGCCGGTATTTCCCCATTACCCCCGCTGAAGAACACAATGGTTCCCTGGGAGCCCGTAGGGACCGGCGCTATCCCGATCACCAGCGAGATATCGGGCGCATTTGCGCAGGATATGGTGGCAGCCTGGCAGGTCATACCTGAGGGATATTCATTGGTTCCGGTCGGGCACGCATAAGTCGATCCGGTTGTCGCGAATGTGCCGGTTGACAGCGTTTGGGCGTGCGCTGTAGAAGAGCGGGTCAGAGCTGCGGACAGCAGGAGAAAGAGACAGATCGCCTTTAACATTTTGAGCTCTTCTTTCGATGGGGATTCCGGTATGGTCACCGGGCGTGTGCAGTTAAGCAGTTTTTCTCCGGTAGATGGTCGAAAAAAAACTTCTGTTACGAAGAACGAACAAGCGTCCGACTATGGCTTCATCCCGCCTGGAAAAGACAAGATGGGAGCTTGTGTCGCGGAAAGCAATTTTCGGAAAATGTAAAACCCGTCGAGTTCCCTCACAAAACGGCAGCACTGAGCGGGTCGGATGGAACGAGCCGCAGGGAAAGAAAATTTTCTTACGGGCAGGCCCGCCTCCAACCGACACACGTCGGCAAAGGCTCGTATGCCGTCCCAGCGATCCAAGAAATCCGTCACCTACTTTTTTCCCAATAGGCCTCAAAAAAAAGCCCCTGTCTCGGCCACGGGTGGCGAAGACAGGGCGGGATGAGTCTTACTGATTCCTAGCTAATGGTTAGAGTAAACGTGGCTGTTTGGGTAACGCCCGCGCCTGTTCCGGTGACGGTGATCGTGTAGGTACCGGCTTTGGCATTGGCGGTTGTTTGGATTCTCATGGCTGCGGTTCCCGCGCCCGTGATGGAGGCAGGCTTAAAGGCCACTTTTACGCCCGCTGGCGCGCCCGACGCGGTTAACGTGATCGTCGAGTTGAATCCGCCGCTGACAGTTGAGGTGATCTTCGAAAGCGCCGAGCCGCCAGGAGCAATGGTAGCCTTGGCGGGTGCCGCTGCGATGCTGAAGCTGCCGGTCGGGTTTCCGGCCAGGGCAGTGAGTAAAGCAGGGCCATTCGGACTTCCCCACCCGGTGACCAGGTCATAACCGACCGTCGCCGAGTATCCGTTGCTTCCACTTGTAATGTCGTGGAAGTCAGTGTCGTAATCAGCTCCCGCCCCGATGTCGTAGATAGCCGGGTTGATGAAGCTGAGGGTGGTGGTGTTGCCGTTGGCCAGGTATTGCTGGTTGGTCAATGCCAGATAGCCGGCCCACATGGGGGCGGCAAAGCTGGTTCCACCGTAGTCATTGGCCAGGCAGGCCGTTTGGTCGGCGCAGGTGTAGAAGGTGAAGTTTGCATTGGCCGAGACATCTGGGGAATTGCGGAAGCTCTTCGAGCACGATGCGCAACCAGCTGCGGCTGCAACCTGCCACGAGGGAATCGCGAAGTCGTCGACCCCAATGCCGCCGCCTGAATCAGACCAGCCAGTTTCCGATGCCCACGGACCAGCCGCGCTGGCAGTATCCAGATCGGTGCCACCTACGACGGTGACGTAAGTGTCTTCCGATGGGAAAGGATATGCATCCGAACTCTTGGTATACTTGCCGCTGTCGCCAGAGGCTACGAAGAAGTTCTGACCCTGTGCCGCCATTTCCTGGAAGAAAGGATCGTCAGTGGTTTCGTCAGCAGGTCTCCAACCCCACGAGCAGCTCAACTGAGCTTCCAGCGGATTGGAGGTGACCATGCCGTTCAGGATTCCGGGATCGTCAAGGGTTTGCCCTGATAGACCGCCGGTGCCGATCCACATCGTCAGACCCGTCATTCCCGGAGCCATACCAAGAGCTTGGGTCATGTCGAGGGTCTGCTCAGTGTCATCGCAGCTCGGTTCCTTGCAAAGCGTGCTCTGCGTATCGACCGAGGTAAGCGTAACCGGAACGTTATCGGTCTGGCCAACGTTGGTGTAGTAGGTGGTTAAGTCAACCAGGTCGGTCCCGATGAACTCAAACAATCCGAGAGACTGGCCGGTGCCGGTTAGGGTTCCGCCTTCTGCGGAGTAGTAGGCGGCGCGCATGTCGCTGCCCAGGAACGAACTGCTGGGGCCGGAGCCGGTCGTGGCGTCGCTCTTCGCTCCAGCAGTAGCGTTGGCATCGATCTTGTTGAGCATCTGGTGAGGGGTGGAGTAATTATCCAATCCGCCAATGTGCCAAAGCTGCATTGGGAGATCAACTGAAGGCTCCCGGTCGGGACCGAAGAACGTGCGGTTCTCCGTGTCGTGCTGGTACTTGCCCATCGACACGTGGAATGCGGTTTCGATGCTCGATACCGGGCCGCGCACTTGCAGCAGCATACGATTGCTCGAACCGGAAAGGATTTCAAGGCCGTTCTTCCGCAAGAAGGCTTTCACGGTTTCATAATCGGCGCGGCTGGGGCCATATTGTTCGGTGAATTGATCCACCGTCAGTACTTTGTGGTAGTTGGGGCTGGTGCGATCCTGCTGTTCCTTGAGGAACTGGTCCAAACCGGCCTGATTGCGGTGTTGCAGAATAACCTGAACTTGCATCATTTGGTTAGAGGGCAGATGTCCGACGTAAGGCGTACGCCCGGCGAGAGTCTCAGGACGCTGATGGCGCGTCATGAGTGACTTCGGCTGGGCCTGGGAAACGATCGCCATAGCTGCGATCGTGAGCAGCGAGACAGCAAGTTTTCGTATCACGAGTTCTCCTTAGGGATTGCCGGAATTCCGTTTTCGGTTTTGTTGGGAGTAACGGATATTCCGATTTGGACTTCTCCGGCTTGGGCATAGTACTACGACTATGCCCTTCCGGGCACAAGGAATTTGTCAAAAATTTTCACGGAAATAAAGTGTGCAATTTCTTGCAACTTCTTTGTCACGCCTAGACCTTCATCTCAGGCTTCGCCCGCAAAGGCGTATGAGGCGCGGGTTCCGGCGGAGTCGCACTGGCCACCTATTGCATCGGAGCCAAAACGATTTTCGTTCTCGCTTCCTTTTTTTCGCAATGCCGCAAGACCGGCACACGCTCTTTGTTTTTTATCCTCGATTCGCTCTGCTGCCGAATGTGACGACGCGAACGTTCACATAACGAGCTAGCGACTCGCTCAGACGAGCCTGCGTTTCACTACGGACTTCAATCTCGCCAAAACTGCGAACAGAAGTGCAATTGCGGTTCCCCAAATCGCAAACGCAATATGGACCGCCCACGCCGGCGCGGCTCCCACTCTTCGCAGCAGGAACGGAAGAAAATTCCAGGTCGTGATGTGGACATAGTCCCATGGGTCTTGGGTCATGGATTCGTTGTTTAATCCCCAGGCGTCCATTTTGCCCAGCGCGAAGGCTGCAATGTTCTTGAAGCGCAACGCGATCACGAACGTAGGATGGCCCAACGTCTCCATCTGATAAATTTCCAGCGGCAACCAGAAAGCCAGTGAAGCGAGTTGGACTACAAGGCTCGCCGCAACCAGAGCCATTCCTCCACGCCAAACTGATACGCCTAACTTATCGCGATACCTGAGCAAAAGAGGCACAGCCAGCATCGTCGCCAGTTCGGCCGAAGTCGAAACGTAACGGTCGCCCCAGGCAAAATCTCCCGCCCAGTACGTATATCGCGCATAGAAGCTGACGTAGGCGGCCAGCAACAGCAGTGAGGCCACGCCGAAGGCGCGAATCTCCGGCCCTAACTGCCTCCACAGCAGCGCCAGAATAACTATCGCGAGAATCAGCAGCGGATCGAAAAGGAATATCGACTTCTCCGGCTTGAACAAAGCGCCGAAGAAGCCTTGATAAAAAGGAGTGCTCCACGGGAAATTCGCCGCCAGCGTTGGATCCTGCAATCGCTGTTCTTTCGCAAATAGCGAAACGTACGTATTGGTAAACGATCCGAAGCGGTAGAACTGGTAGAGACGATCGATGAGAAGGAAGAAGGCATACACGGGCCCGGCAACTTTGCAGTAAGCGGCAATCCTGCTCCACAACTCCCGGCCTTTGACGCGTTCAAAGCGGAGTACGAAAAGAAGAAAAACACCTCCGGCAATCAGATCGAGGCCGGTTGTGAGCCTCGTAAGCAAGTTCATTCCGAGAGCGGCGCTGCCCAGAATTAGCGCTCGCATACTTCCGGTTCGCAGCCATTCGTATTGAAAAGAAAATCCTGTCAGCGTCAGCAGCATGATGTAATTGTTTTCCATCATGTTCTGCGTGTAGTGCAGGTGTGTGGTGCAGAACATCAGCGCCAGCACTCCCAGCACGGATTCCTTCACGCTGAATCGCAGTTGCCGCAGAAGGCGAAAAATCACCAAAGCCGTCAGCACGCTTATCAGAATATTTATGCTGTAGCTCACCACAATGCTGCGCACCGCGGGATCGTCTCCGTAGCCGTAAAATATTTTCCAATGCGCGATCCACGTGCCGGCAAGATCGGCCGGCAGCATTAATAACGATTGGCCGATGCCGTACCAGCTATAGAGCTGGCCTCCGCGGCCGTGCAGACCGAATTCCGGATATTCGTTGGGAAAAACCTGCGGCTCGGAAGTCCACAGCCAGTGCGTGGTTTGCAGCCGGTGCATCGTGTCGGCCGTGCCGAGTTCGCCAGATTGCACCACGAACGCGAGCAGCCCCGCAGCCAGACACAAAAGAAAAAGGGGATCGCGCAGCCATCGTCCGAGGCGGGAAGTCATCGCTCGGATGGTAATACATTGGGTCTCAGGGGATAGGCCTCAGGTATGTGAGGCGGAACGAGAATGCGATCCCCTCATCCTGGCCCGTTCCCGCAGCAGCGTGTAGAACCTCAGCCGCCTATTTCCCGGCTTTCTCCAGAGCGGCCTTGATCGTCGCGAGTGGCAGCAACAGAGTTAAGGGCGCGTCCAGCAGCGGCACGGCGCCATAGCTCGCGTACCATCCTGCCGCTCGTTCGTTCTTGGCGTCGATGACCATCACCACTCCGCCCACCTCGACCGCAGCCGCCAGGCAGCGCCTACCCGCCGCAAGCAGTAGTTGTCCCCCGATTCCGCGACCCTGCCATCTGCGATCCACAGCAAGCCGCGCCAGCCGAAAGCCCGGCACATCATGGCGTGCGAGTCCGCGACGTGCGATTTCCGGGGTGCGGGCATAGCCTACTGACGCCGGACTCAGGCTATAGAAGCCGAGAATAGCTTTGTTGCCGGCATCAATCGCGAGAAAGGTTTTCGCCCCGCCCAACTCATGGCTCTTGCGGGCGTAACGGCGCGAGAATTCATTCAGCGCCTCTTCACCACAATCGAACGCTTCCCTATCATGTTTCTTGCTAATCGGTTCTTCCTGCCACGCCGTCACGATTCCTCCGCTTTGGCAACGCCCGAGCCGCTGCCCGCAGTTTTGCGTTCGGCGCGGGAGGGTGCTCCAGCAAATCGAGCACCCGCGAGCTATCCCTTGCAGAGAGGCGTACATGATCCGCCTCCTCAATGACCGTCTTGGCGGCACGCACGGCATGTTGAATCACAAAATCCGTCAGGTCCGTATGCTTCAACGCCACGGCGCGCAAGAGCATCTTTTTTTGTTCTGGCCGAATCCGTAACGACATCCGGCTGTTGTCTTCAACTGCTACTCTCGGCATGGCGGAAACTCCACTGTGTACATATTCAAATTGTACATTAATGATAGCGCAAGTCAATCCTATTGGCTCCCGGTGTGTAACTGTTCCAACTCGAAGATTCAATTCGGGAGCTTAACTCTCGCTCTCCTTGCGAGAAGTGCAGCTTGACTTCGTCTTCGTAATTGCTTCTGGAACACAATGGCGAACAAAAAATATTCCGGAGGACACATTTCTTTCTGACGCGGTAGACTGTATCGGGAAAAATTCATGCCCGCATGTTCATCCTGTGGCTCCGACATACCGGCAAGTTCGCGCTTCTGCTCGGCATGCGGGGCTTCCGCCGGCAATAGCGACGATCTGGCCACTCTCGACTTTTCTGCCGCTACTTCGCCGGTACCAGCCAAGCCTGCATCCTCCTCTTCCTCGCGAGCTTTGAGTTCGGCGGCATATTCGAGCGAAGGCCGCTTCCTTCCCGGCCGCCTGCTGGCTGGCCGATATCGAATCATTGCGCTGCTTGGCAAAGGCGGAATGGGCGAGGTTTATCGCGCCGACGATTTGACCCTGGGGCAGCCCGTCGCATTGAAGTTCCTGCCCGATGACGCGGCACGAGATCAAGGTCTGCTCGAGCGCTTCAAGAATGAAGTGCGGATTGCGCGCCGCGTGTCCCATCCCAATGTTTGCCGCGTCTACGACGTCGGCGATGTTGAGTCTCACACCTTCTTCACGATGGAATATGTCGACGGCGAAGACCTCGCATCGTTATTGCGCCGCATCGGCCGACTGCCGGAAGACAAAGCGCTCGACATCGCGCGCCAACTCTGTGCCGGATTGGCCGCCGCTCATACCAAGGGAGTTCTACATCGCGATCTGAAGCCGGCGAACATCATGCTCGATGGCCGCGGGCAGGTGGTGGTCACAGACTTCGGTTTAGCCGGCGTCGCAGATCAAATTCAGGGAGCGGAAGTGCGCAGTGGAACTCCCGCTTACATGGCGCCGGAACAGTTGGCGGGAAAGGAAGTCAGCACTCGCAGCGACATTTATTCCCTGGGCTTGGTGTTGTATGAAGTTTTTACAGGCAAGCGCGCCTTCTCCGAAAAACCCGGCGAGAAACGGATCGCCGGCGCTAATCAACCGGTGAGTCGGCCCTCGTCCGTAGTGAAAGATCTCAGCCCCATCATCGAGCGCGTGATTCTTCGCTGCCTGGAGACTGAGCCCTCGGCGCGCCCCGCAACCGTCCTGAGCGTCGCAGCCGCGTTGCCCGGCGGAGATCCGCTGGCTGCCGCGCTGGCCGCTGGCGAAACACCTTCGCCCCAGTTGGTGGCAGCCTCGGGCGAATCGGCAGGATTGCGCCCGCGCAGCGCAGTAATTTGTCTTGCGGGAGTGCTCCTGGGCCTGGCTTTGGTCACCTACTTCTCAATTCACTATAGTGCGCTGGATAAGATGGGGCTCGAACAGACCCCGGAAGTTCTTACTCAAAAGGCGCGCGAAGTAATTGCGCGTTTGGGCTATGGGGCAAAACCTGCCGACAGCGCCTTTGGGTTGGACGACGACAATGATTATCAGGATTATGTAGAGAAAAACGATAAGCCTCCTAACTGGGACGCGGTGCTGGCCGCGCGGCCTTCGCTGTTGCAATATTGGTACCGGCAAAGTCCCGACGCTCTTTCGGCAAGCGATTTTCGCGATCAATTATTGACGCCGGGCATCGTGACCAAGACTGATCCGCCGACCGTGCTTTCGGGCATGATCAATATCATGCTCGATCCTCAAGGGCGCCTGACTTACTTCCAGGCGATCCCGCCGCAAAAGGAAGAAGATAAGAAGGACGCCACCTCGGCTGCGGCATTTGACTGGAACATTCTATTCTCCGCCTCCGGCCTGGACCCTTCGAAGCTACAATCGGCACAACCTGAATGGATTTCACTAGCCGACTCCGACACGCGGATGGCGTGGACGGGACTGTGGCCGGGCACTGCGCGCCCATTGCGGGTGGAAGCGGCGTCCTATCGGGGTAAGCCGGTCTTCTTCTCGCTGATCGGCGACTGGACCAAGCCGGACCGGGTGAAGAGTACAGAAAAAAAGTCCTTCGCAAAGCAGGCTGGCAAAGCTATTCAGTTGATTGTGTTCGCCGCGCTCCTCCTGGGATCTGTTTTTCTTGCGCGCCGAAACTATCGCCAGGGCCGAGGCGATCGAACCGGCGCGCTGCGTCTAGCCACAGTCATGTTTCTGCTCGAGATAGGTTTGTGGCTGTGCCGGTGCCATTTCGCGTCGATCGACGGCAGCTTTGGGCTTTTTATTATAGCGATCAGCACGGCGTTATTCATTTCGGGCATCACCTGGATGCTATATCTGGCGGTCGAACCATGGGTTCGGCGTCACTGGCCGAAGACCATGATCTCCTGGAGCCGGCTGATCACCGGCCAGGTACGCGACCCCGTGGTTGGGCGCGACATTCTCTTTGGCGTTGCTTTAGGAGTCATCTGGATTCTGATTTTCCAGATTCGCTATATCCCGATGATGCGTATGGGCGCCGCACCCGCGCTTTTTTCTACCGACACCCTGATGGGCGGACGCACCGCGCTCGGCGCATGGCTGTATCAGTGGCCGCAATCGATTCAAACCACGCTGGTGTTTTTCTTTCTGCTGTTCGGGCTGAAGGTTCTTCTGCGCAAAGAGTGGATTGCCGGGATCGTCCTGGTCGCCATCTTCGCGCTTCCGCGCGCCTTGAGCAGCACTTATATGTCGGTAGAAATTCCGGCGCAGATTATCGTGTATGGAATTGCGGTGTTGATCGTTCTGCGCTTCGGATTCATCCCCCTGGCCTGCGCAGTCTTTACCATCAACCTTCTGGCCAATATACCTTTCTCTGCCGATTTGTCCGCGTGGTATATGCCAACTTCGATGCTTGCCATGCTCAGCGTGGTGGCGCTGGCGGTCTGGGGCTTTTACCATTCGCTCGGCGGCGAGCAGTTGTGGCGACCCGAACTCGACTGATTGCGGCTGGCCTGCGGCGCCTGTGTCGACATTATCAGCAGAGCGGTTTCGCGCCTCAGGACTTGAGGAATCGCTTCAACTTTCGTGCCGGGGCATGGCACGGACTGGCTATTTACCGATATGCGCCCTCAGTTTAGTCTCGTAGTTGAGCAGCACTTGGGGGAGGGCTGATCAACATACGTCCCGTGACTCTAACGAGTCTGGGGCGTTTTGTTTTGCGCGCTATTCGCCGCATGGGGCCTCGCAGAATTCTTTGTCGACTCTCCCATATTGATCTTCCTAAACAGGCTGCGAAAAACGTTCGATATATTGCGCTTGCTTTTTTCTGCAACCTGTAAAGGCCGGGAAAAACCCGCCCCGCGCCTCGTCTTCTCGATGTATTCTGCTCGCACAGGAGAAGTTATGCCGGAAGCCTCAAACAATGGTTTCGGTTCCCCAATGCCGGTTTTTCGCGTGAAAGACGTAAATGCGAGCCTTGCCTATTACCAGCAAGCTCTTGCCTTCAAATTGCAATGGCGCGCGGGCGACGGATTCGCCGGCATTAGGCGAGAGTATTGTTCCATTATGCTAACCGATGACAATCAGAGCCAGCCGCGCATGTGGATTTGGATTGGCGTCGAAGATGTCCGCGCGTTGCATCGCGAGTTTGCATCCTCCGGCGCAAGAATCCGCAACCCGCCCGAAAACTTCGAGTGGGCGCTTGAGATGCAGATCGAAGACCTCGACGGCAATGTGCTCCGCATCGGTTCCGACCGCGAGAAAAACGCGCCCCTCGGCATCTGGCGCGATGCCGATGGCGTTCGGTGGAGACATCTAGGCGAACAGAAATATGAGCGCGTCGAGTGAGGAATGGCGCCAATATCCTCTCCGTCGGAGCCACTGAACCTACTGAGGCATTGCGACGTGCATTCGCTTTTTATCGGGCGAAGCCATGTTTTGACACACGCCGAGTACGATAGAGGGGTTTGGAAATTATGAGTGCGACCGCCGTTCGATCCGAATATGCCGCTCTGCTTTCCAGCGCGCTGCCAGCCGTTATTCGGAGCGGAGCGGAGAACCAGCGTTTCCTCACTTTGCTGGAAGAATTGGACGGCAAAGGCAGCCGGATGACCCCCGCCGAGCGCCGCATGGCGGAACTCCTGACATTGCTTATCGAGGATTTTGAAGAGAAGCACTACGCATTCAAGGCGGCCACCCCTGTCGATGTATTGAAGGAACTGATTCTTGCGAATAATCTGAAGCAGAAGAATCTGTTGGATGTTTTCGGAACGCCCAGCATCGTCTCCGAGTTTCTGCATGGAAAGCGGCAGCTGACTACGGAACACATTCGGCGTCTCAGCCGCCGATTTTCAAGGTGTCGCCCGAAGCCTTTATCTAAACAGAAGTCTTTATCGAAGCATCCACGGATCGAAACTTCCAGTGGCGGTCAGCCTAGCGACACCTAGGTAGCTTTGCTTTACGCGGTCGGTTTGTCTCTCGGCGGTTCCACTGCCGTAAATTCCCGCGCGAACCGTTGCGCGTATTCTTCGAGTAATCGCGGAATGCGCTCAGCGTCGCTCGACCGCAGTATCAATCCCGCATGATGATGCCTCTTGATTTGCAAATACACTTCGGGATCGTTATAGCCGGAGGTGTCGGGGTCCTCCTGTCGCGCCAGCGATAGAATCACTCCGGCATATTCTTCCCGCGCCGGAGGAAGCTGGTATTCGCCCTGGCCGCCGGCGATTTCGATTCGCGCCCACTCCCTCCATAAGTTAATGCCGGTTGCGGCTTCGACCATTTCATTGATATACGCGCCGCCTACGCGGGCGGCGCATTCCAGAAAATAAAATTCCCCGTCGGCGTGGGCCCGTATAAACTCCGCGTGCGAAACGCCGCGCAGCAATCCAAGCGCGGCGAGCAGATCGCGATTGATCTGGCGCAGAGCCGAGTCTTCTTCGCTTCCGCGCGGCAGGGTGAAGGTTGTAAAAACCCCGCCGCCTTGCGCTACGTTCATCGGCGGCTTGCCGTACTTACTAACGTTGGCGAATACTACTTCGTTCTCCGACACCACCGAATCCACGTGGTAGACCTCGCCGGGAACAAATTTCTCCAGCAAGAACGAGGATTGTTTGTCGCCCAATTGGTCGAGCAGTGGCCACAACTCCTCAGCGGCATTAATCTTCTTGATCCCGATGGCGGAAGCCTCCTGCCGGGGTTTCAGCACCCAGGGTCCGGGCACGTGGTCGAGGTAATACTGAATATCGTCGCGATTAAAGACCGGAACGAAGTCCGGAACCCGAATGTTTTGGTCGAGCGCCTTCATGCGCATGGCCAGCTTGTCGCGGAAATAGCGCATGCTGGTGAGTCCCATGCCGGGTACGCGCAGGTGTTCGCGCAGAGTCGAGGCGGTTTCCATATCGAATTCGTCGAGAGCCACAATGCGGCCGATCTTTTCTGTGCGCGCCAAGTGCGTGACTGCGTTCACGATGTCGGCAAGGGGAATTTCGGCCGGAAGATAGAAGATATTGTCGAGGCTTTCGCGCGGCCAATCGGCATCTCGCAGTTTCTCCGCCGTCAGCAGCAGCACCCGGCAGCCCTGGCGCTTGCACTCGCGCATGAACTCCTGGCCTTTTTCGTAGGTGGTGATGCACAAGAAGGTCAGTGGGCGCGGTTCGGGCATGCGGTGAATTCCCAATAGGATTGAGAGAATAACATGGCGATTGCCACTTGAGTATCGAGCTTCCCCCCGTTTGCATGCCGCAATTTCTTTCAAATCTACGCGGGTTTGGGTTATAGTCTCAGGCCGGCTCGAAATGCCGGCTGAATCGTTCGGAGGGTCGCATGGCTACGCAAACTCACGCTGAAGGCAAGGCCCGCAGTTTCGGGGAAAACATTGAAAGCGACCTCGCCTCGAGGTTTCTGCGGGTCGTAGAAGTTGCGGCGATCGCATCGGCGCGCACCATGGGGCAGGGCGAACGAAAGCTCTCCGACCAGGTGGCCACGGAGGCCATGCGGCGCACGATGGAGACGATCCCCATGCGTGGAACGATCGTCATCGGCGAAGGCGAACGCGACGAAGCGCCCATGCTTTATATCGGCGAAAAGGTGGGTGCGGAATTTCCCGATGGGCGCGAGGTTCCCGAGATCGATATCGCTGTCGATCCTCTCGAGGGAACGAACCTGTGCGCTACTGGCGCCCCGGGCTCGATTACCGTGCTCGCCGCCGCCGAACGCGGAGGTCTGCTTAACGCTCCGGATTGCTATATGGAGAAAATCGTCGTTGGACCGTCGTGCAAGCATGCCGTCGATCTCGACGCGCCCGTCGCCGAGAATCTCAAAAATATTGCGAAGAGAATGGAACGCGACGTCGAAGACCTGGTCGTGATCGTGCTCGACCGTCCGCGCCACGAAAAACTAATTGCCGATATCCGTGCGGCTGGTGCGCGAATCCGGCTGATCGGCGACGGTGATCTTTCGGCGGGCATCGCCGCCGCTGTGATTGGGACAGGCGTGCACGCCGTCATGGGGTCAGGAGGCGCGCCCGAAGGCGTCATCACTGCGGCCGCGATTCGGTGCCTCAATGGTTATATGCTGGGCCGCCTGGTCGTAAAGCCGGAGCAGGAAGAGCGGCTTGCCCGCATGGGGATTAAGGACAAGAATCGAATCTATCAGGCCGAAGATCTCGCTCCGGGCAAGCAACTTATTTTTGCGGCGACTGGCGTGACCGACGGCGCGCTGCTAAAAGGCGTGCGATTTTTCGGCGAAGGCACACGCACATCTTCCGCGATTCTCACTCTCCAAACCAGCAAGGTCCGATTCATTGAGAGCATTCATCTGGAAAAAGGGCCCGATATTAAGGTGAGGTTCGCGTAATTTCGCCTAATTAGGGGTGGCGGAAGACGACCGTCGACAAAAGGACATCAGCGGGAGTATTTTTGTAGCGATTTCACGTTAGGAGGAGTTGGCAAATGACTTATAAGCCGGCTCACGCTCTTCCTTTTTTCTTCCTGTGTTTCCTGTCCGGATTGGCGGTTTTTGGACAAGCAAGCGCGCCCGAAGTGTCGATCAGCGGAAGCCTTTCCGCCCATGCGATTCGCGAAGACGAGCTACTGCAATTTACCCTGACCATCAAAGATAAAGCGGATCCAAGAAACAGTCTTCAACCGAACCTTTGGAATCTGACGCTGCAAAAGATTCCCGATGGATACTCGCTTGCCCCGGAGCAGAAAATCTGCGTGCTCCCAGCCGAACCTAAGGCTGATTCCTGCCAGACGACAGCCGGCTTCGATCCCAACAAGGGACTGAAGTTCGCCACATCGCTGGCGCCTGGGCAAAGCCTGACAGTGGAGGGATATCTCAAGCCGACTTCCCCCCACAAGGCAGCCACTCTGAATACGGTGATTGCCTGGACGGTCTTGGGCGGCGTGGCTTCATCGCAATCTGTAAGTCTGGGTGAGAATCAAGTACAAAAAACTTCGCAGACCGCCGTGACGTGGCTTGGCGACCTGGTAAAACTTCTCGCGATTCCCGTTGTATTGGCGCTAATTGGCTACGGCCTTAACCTGCTCAATCGCAAACATGACGAACGGGTAGCAGACGCCCAGGAGAAACGCCAGGACGCACAACATGAACACGAACTGCAACAGGCCGCGACGCAACACACCAACGACGTAGACCAAGCTGTTCGCTCTGAGACATGGAAGCAGATGTTGCTCATCAGCCACGGTTATGCGGCCAAATGCTACCTGCCACTCTCTCTGGCGGCCTCGCGGCTGGCGGCAAACTTACGCAGCCTGAATACGCCGGATGGCGACGAGAGGGTCGCATTTTTTTACGTGCTGCTTTGCGGCAAGGAGATGATGAACACGAGGCAGGAAACCGGCGGATTCTACTTCAAGGATTTGCGGGGCGAAACCCTCGCGGCTGAATGCTGGCGGAAACAACGCGATCAACTGATCGGAGAGAAAGAGGAAAGTTCTTTCAGCGTGGTAATTCGCTACGCAATAGGACTCGTTTCTTGTGGGCAAACCTATGCTGCGTTTAAACGGCGATTCGAATCTCCCAATGCACAACCGGTTTCATTTCATCATGCGGATGTTCAGGCGGCATGGCTGCTGTTCAAGAACTGGCTGGCAAATGGGCAGGCTGTGAGCGATGTGGCGAAGTATTTGGAAGGATTTTCCGCGGTGCTGGATTATGAATCGAATCGTCCCTACGAGTATTGGTACCCGACAAAACCGCAACTGGTAGCGGGCGACGAAACCGTAACTATGCTGGAAGGCATATTGGCTGACAATGGGTTTTCGAAAGCGGAGATCGACAAATACTTCGAAAACCGAAAGAAGCCTTAGCCGAAGAGACTATCGTGGAATCTTCGTCGCCGGGATTTTCGTTGCTGGAATCTTCGTGGCCATATTCATACCCTCCTCAAAATCATCCCACAGATGGGAATTGGCTACAAGCCCTAAAAGACCTGTACCAATGTGCTGACTGTCTTTTGATGCTTCTAGCGGCGCAGCCGTCGCTTTTTACTGCACCCTCATCCTACCATCGGCAGAAGCAATCCACAACGAATTTCAGAGGATCAGGAGTTACGAATGGTCTTCTTGGACCGTGTTTATCTTGTTTAGAATCTTTATGTTGTATAACCTATAGTCCTCGGGTAATCAGAAACACCGGCCCCGCGGCTCCCTGCGAAACGGCCACGCTATTTCTGCGAATCCAAGCCTCTCTTGAAATCCTGAGGCACGGTTGGAGGCGGGGGGAAATCCTGCGAATATCCCTTCAACAGGCTTACCGTCACCTCGGCGCGTCGAGTGCCGTCATGCACTGCAATTTTGTGGGGACGGCCCGGCGAGTAGCCCTCCCAAAGCGACACGCCCGCATAGGCGCCGTCTTTGCGGAGGATGTAATAGGTCATGTCGACGAAGCGCAGCTTATTCATGTCGCTGTTGTAGTTGCGGACGAGACGCTTGAGCGCGTCCATGCCTGCCTCATGGGGAGACATGCCGTGGCGCATGTTTTCCACAATGGTGTGCGCGCCCGCGATCTTTATGTTTTCCTCGCCGCTGCCGGTCGCGCCGGCGGACCCCACGTCCTGATCGGTGTAGCAGCCCGCGCCAATGATCGGGGAGTCGCCAACGCGTCCCGAAAGTTTGAACCCCAGGCCGCTGGTGGTAGTGCAGCCGGAGATTTCCCCCTTCTCGTTTAACGCCGAACAGTGAATTGTGCCGGTAGGCGGAAATAAAACTTTGCGGACCGCGTCGAGCTGAAGCTCGGGCGCGATGCCTAGTTCGGCGGCGCGAGCTTGCAAGTCTTGGATACGTTCTTGCCAAAGTTTTGACTGCGGCTTTTCTTTCTCCGGAGGCGCGGATGGAGCCTGCCAGTGCGGATCGGCCAGGCCCGGTCCCCACCAGTCTTCGCTCGAATGAAATTCCTTCCATAGCAGCCAGACTTTGCGCGAATGGTCGGTCAGCAGATTCTCGCGCGGAAAGCCCATCGCCACGGCGAAGTGCTCTGCGCCTTCGCCCACGAGCATGACGTGGCCGGTATGCTCCATCACGGCTTTCGAAACCAGCGAGACATTCTTGATATTGCGCACGGCTCCGACGGAACCGGCGCGGCGCGTGGGTCCGTGCATGCAGCAGGCGTCAAGTTCGACCACGCCTTCTTCATTGGGAATTCCGCCGAGGCCGACGCTGGTATCGTTCGGATCGTCTTCCGGCCCTTTGACTACTTTGAGCGCCGCATCGAGTGTGTCTCCGCCAGCTTTCAGGAAGGCGAAGGCGTCGTCGAGATAATTGAAGCCGTTGTGGGCGCAGATAATGATGGGAAGCTTCGCAATTCTGCCATCAGCGGTGAACTGTCCACTTTGCCGTGAAGCAGCGCGATCCTGAGCGCCATCTCGATTGGTGGCTTCTGAAGCTGTTCCGACTCCGGCGGCGACTGCCCCTAGAACGGACGTCTTGACGAAATCACGGCGCGAGAATGGCATGCGATCCTCTTGGGACGAAGCGGGAAGCATATCACGCGGCCAAAAGCTTTTCACCAAAGCGGCAGGAGAAAGGCCAAAAAATGATGAGAGATTCTTGATTAGGCGTCACTGTCGAGTAACACGTAGAATTAAGTTGTCCCGATTGTGTGTCTACCATGAAAATCAAGGCTATGCCCAAGATGGAAGCTGATCGACGTACCAAGCGCAAGGCGTACCAGCGCCCGCAAGCGCGCTTTGAAGCGGCTGAATGAAGGAATGGATCTGCGGTGGACCCCTGCTTGCTCCCGTACTGAACTGTACCAGCGATAACATGGAATCCCACTTATCGCAAAGGACGCGAGAAATGCTCTAGCCTCGCCACGCAGGCGAGTTGACATGGCGGTGCGACTGCCTCAACCCGTTGGGCTCACGTAAAACCAGAATTCCTCGCAGGTCTTGGCATGGGCTCAAAAATCACAAGGAGTCAAGTAGAGACTTTCAGCGCCCGTTTTCGCCGTGCGCTTTCATATACGACCGAAGGATGGCGTTGATGCGAGTCTGGTAGCCGTTGCCGCGTTTCTTGAGCCACTGCACGACGTCGTGGTCCACGCGGATGGTGAGGCGGTCTTTGGGCTCAGGCATGGTGAGCTTGGCGGTGGCCCAGAAGGATTTGCCGAGTTTGGGAATATCAGAAAAGTCGATTTCGGAATCCCGCACAGCGCGCAATCGCCTGAAGTCTGAAATAATTCGACGGCCCTTCGTTCCCAGAATATCAAGGTATGCACAGTATGTACATACGCGGTGGAATATTCTCCGAGTTAGGCCGCGGTGGAAAGCAGGTTTTTCGTCTGCCTTAGCCACTGGCTCGTACGACAACGAGTTTTACCAGGCAGGTCGCGCGAGGAATCAGCCGCCGGCTAATCCGCGGTAGCGGCCCACTACTCCCTTGCGGCGGTGGCGGAGGGGTTTGGCGGCGCTTCGGTGATCGATCTGACGTTATCGCCCTTATCTGCGCGGAAGCGCAGGAGGGCGGCGATGTTGCCGACCAGATCGAATTCGGGATCGTCTTTTATATAAAACAGTTCCACATTTTGGCGGATGACCCAGGGCAGGATCGCTTCGCCCACATCGGCGACATCGCGCGTTTCGCGGCCGCATACCGGACAGAAGCGGACGAGGTGGGCGTCGAGATGGCCGCAACCCGAGCATTCGACGGCTTGCGCGTGGAAGTTTTGGCCTACTAACAGCGTTTGTACTTCGCCGAATTCGAGGGCGCGAAGGACGCGGCGCAACCCGGTAACACCGCGGGCATTGCGCCGGGCCTGGTCGATGGCTTCGCGAGCCGCATCGCGGCATTGTCGGTCTTGCGCTTCGGCGGAAATATATTCGGCTTGCGAACGGACCTGTTCGTGGCTCACGTGCGCCACATCGGCGGAGAAACGTCCTAACAACCTTTGCGAGGCATAAGGATGCAGTTGCGCTTCGAACTGAGGCCAATGAATTTCCGGGCAGCCGAAAATCCATTTCTCGAACCATCCTTTTTCCAAAGCGTCTTTAACGGCATCGGCCACCGATTTGAAGTGCCGGCGGGCTTCGTCGGCTACACGGCGATCGGCATGGCCCGCGTCATATCCGGCAAAGCCGTCGCTGCGGCCACGGCGGGCGAGAGGATGAAATAAATCTATGCGCTCAGTCAGTTCGCCGAGCCGCAGATCGAATAGGCGAGCGCGATGACGATCGAGCAGAACAATGCCGACGCTGGAAAATGCTCCAAGCAGTTGCGCCAGCGGCTTAAGGTGGAAATGGCTTGCGACCCGAAGCTGCGTGCTCTCGAGTTGCGCGGGCAAGTCGTATTCGCGCCAGAAGCTCTGCGCGGAGCAGGCGAAGACGGCTTTGGCGTGGACGCCATTGCCGCGCAAATCCTGCGCCATGCGCATAACGCGATCAAGATCGGCGCGGGCACACTCCTCGCCTTTTGCCCCGCTCTTGTCTTCCAACCGATGCAGCGCATCGCGCACCAAATCCTTGGTTACGATGGCTTCTTCCTTATGAGCTTTATTGCGAGGTGCCGGGGGCTGGATATAGAAGCTGAGAGCGCAACCGGCCTTATCTTCAAATTCCGCCAATTCGTGAATCTGTTCCCGTGTAATCATTCGCGGTCCCCCCTCCTTTTCGATGGGAATTGGATTTACGCGATTCCGGCCGATGCGATTCGTCCTTTAAATTGACGGGCAAAACTGGGCGACTTGCGCAGGTGATCGCGCGCGGCGGAAATGGAAAGCAGGATATGCTCGGAAGAAGCGCCGGTGATAGCGGATATTTCGTCGACGCTGAAACCCTCAATCGCATAGAGAATAAATGCTTCGCGGTGAGCCGGCTTTACATCGTGCAGGGCGGAGGCGATGAGGCGCATGATTTCGTCGGAACCCACAATCTCCTCGGGCGTGGCCACGCGATCATCGGCGATGATGTTTTCGCCAGTGATCGATTCGTCGGGCTGATGAAACTGAAGTTCGGGCTCGTCGCTGGCGCGCACGTTCTGCTTGCGCGCCGATTCTTCGAGGCGCACCGCTCCGCCATTGGTTCCCTCCGGACGCGACAACTCGTCGAGAGCTTTCATCGCGAGGCGATACAGCCACGGCTCGAGCGCCAGGCGTTCGGGCTTTTCGTTGCCGTTTTCATGATCCTCGCCAAGAGCGGCGGCGATGGTTTCGTCAATGACTTCTTCTTTGCTGATGGAATCGGGCGCGACGTGCCCTGCGGCCTCGCGGAAATAAATTTCGCGCTCCACAAAACGCTCCAGGCGCGAAAGGTTCGCGTTGACATAAGAGCGAACATCATCGGCGGAGACAGTTGCCGGAAAAACCGCAGCCAGAGTTTCCTCAAAGGGCACGGAAGCGCTTCGGCGAGCCGACCGCTCATTTTGCCGGCGCGGCCACTTGTGCGTCGAGCGCAGCAGTTCCTTGTGCTTGTTGACTTGTTGTAACAGGTCTTCGAAGGCCTTTCTCACGGCCGCCCCGGCGGTCGCGGCTTTTTCTTGTACGGCCATTTGTCCCGAAGGCAGGCGCAGATTGAGCGAAACGCAGGTGCCTTCGCGGACGGAAACCTCTTCCACCATACCCTTCAGGTGAATCAGTTCCGGACGAAAGACTTGCAGGCGCTTCCGCAGTTTTTCGATCTGATGTTGGACGTCTTTTTCTACGGCTGGAGTTTTATGAAGGCGGTAACTGATGTGAACGTTCATGAGCACCTCAAGTTTGCAAACGAAGGGCGCAAACCAGTGCTTTCAAGATTCGATTGTACACCCGCGAGTGATCACAAATTTCTTATTCACCGACCGGGCTGCGGAAAGTTTTTCCTTATGGAACGATTTTGGGAAAGTAGGACAAGATAAAAAATCGGAGGACGCAGATTGCGCCCGCGAGACTAGCACCGGAATCGAGGCACCAGAATCGCAGATCATTGAAACAGCCACTCGCACCGAATTGTTTCGTGAACCAGAAAGTATGAGCGCCCCGGTCATCGCGCAAACCTAAGGGAAAAAGGGCCGAACTTCTTCCAGTCTGGACTTTCAACTTTCCTGGAGGAGTATCGAGTTGATTTTCATTCGAGTCGATCTTCTGTGGAATATCCCCGCTCTGCGGGACAAACCGAGGTGAGTTTACAAAATCCCAAGGAGACCAGACGGCTGGCACCGGCGTGGGTGTAAGATGCGTGGGCCTTTGGGTTCAATCAGAAACTGCAATAGAAAAAGGACAATCGAAATGAAACGATCACTGTTGATAGCGGGAGTAGTGGCGGCGGTCATAGCCGCGTGGTCCGTGGGGCGGGTACACGGGCAGAACGAAATGAAGAAGGTCGTCTACGTCTCCTCGGCTCAGGTGAGCTACACAACCAGTCACAAGGGCGTGTCCATGGCTAAAATCTGGGGCGACTCCGACGCGGGTGCGCACGCCACTTTTACCAAGTTCGATCCGGGGCAGGATAACGGGATGCACACGCACACGAACGATGTCTGGATCGTCGGCATCAAGGGCGCTTACTTGTACAAAGATGAAGCTGGCGAAAAGCGCGTAGGTCCGGGAGATTTCCTGCGGGTTCCGGGAGGACATAAACACTGGAGCGGCGGCGACGCGAAAGAGGGCGCATTGTTCTACGAAGAATCATCGGGGAAGTTTGATCTGATCCCGGCGAAGTAGCAGCTTCCCGTGCCAGGTAGTGGCACCCCGGTTATCACTCAAGCGTCCGGCGGTTACCCCCTGCCGTTACTTTCGTGAGAGTAATAGCCCGGACGAGCCATTTACCGATGTACGGCTTCAGTTTAGTCTTCTGATTGAGCAGCACTTGGGGGAGGGCTGATCGACATACGTCCCACGACTCGAATGAGTCTGGGGCGTTTTGTTTTGCAGACGAATTTTCTGCTCAAGCCGACGCTGGGTCCTTTCGTAGTCAACCGTCACACGCAGGGGCGCAAAACCTGCGAAAAACATGATAAGTTCTCCAACCGGAGAGAATCTATGAAATCACCGACAGCATTTCGGGTTGAGGTGAAGTGGACTCATGCGGAAAAAAAGATTGCCCGCCAGGCGTATGACGCCGCGTTTCTAAGGCAGTGCACCGCCGTCACCGAGAAGGCAAAGAGAATGTTCGACTCGTCTTCTCCTCCCAACGGGATTTGGCGGCTTCACGATTATCTTTCCCGCGAGAGGAGAAAGGTAGATCTGAAATATGACTACCGCTACTCAGTCTTGATTTCAGTATTTGCCCAGCTGTTGAACGAGGGCTGGCTTAAGAAAGAAGACTTGGACGGGCTGGACGCCGACAAGATCGATCAGATTGAGTACTGGGCGAAGCGGTAAGCGGCTCCCACTGTCGTTAGTTTGTCCTCCTGAGCGGAGTTTGCGGTCGCGAAGCGAGCGACAACGTCGAGGGACCCTGTGTCAAGCGCTGACGCAGCGTGAATAAAGCATGCTGATCACAGAGGGGATCCGCACTGGCAGGATTTTGCGGCGGCTTCATATGAAGCAAAAACGCAAGGTCCCTCGACTGCGTCGCTCGTTCACTAGCATGAACGCGCGCCCTCGCTCGGGATGACAACGGAAGCCAGAACTGAGGGCGCTCCGCTTACAGACGATTTTGCAGAACTCGCTGTTCATCCCGGCGGCCTTGGAGAATGGCGATTACGTGCAGAGGTTTCATGTCGGGCCGATAGACAATTAGATAAGAATAAACTGGGAAGAATTTCACCGCTGCGTCCGTGAGGTCTTTGCGCCAGTGACCGATGCCTGGACTTTTGGCGAACGAAACCATCTGGTCGCGGATGGCCGATTCAACTTGATCCCCCATTTTCTCGCTGCTTTCTTTGCTGATGTACCACCAGATTTGGACAAGATCGAGCGTGGCTTCCGGCGCAAGAACGTAACGCCTTCTCATTCGGACTGGGCTTTCAGTTTTGCCAGGTAAGCGTCGAGTTGGTCCTCTGGAATCCTCTCTCCGCGGTCGAGTTGAGCGATGCCGCGGCGAATCTTGGCATTAATCTCCTCTCGGTTCTCTAAAAGCCAGCGGTCCTCTTCTTCCTGCGTGTCCAGTAAGCGAAGCGGCACTTCCTCGACGCTGCTGGAGCCGGTGGCTTGGAGCTGCTTTCGGATTCTGGCCTCCAAGGATGCCTCGCGGATTCCGATGGTCATGGTTGGCTCCTTGGGGTTAGGGTACGGGAAAGAGTGGGGTAATCAACAAAATTGGACAAGGACAGGACGCACGGTGATCTGCTAGAGGCGTGTCACGGTAAGTCCGGGAATCTGCTTGAAGTTGGCGGAGATTGCCGGTGGCCACGGCGTAGCCGAGCTCCAATGCGGTAACACCAATCAAGAGATCAGCCAGCGGGAGGCAAATCCCTTTAGCTTGGCTTGCGCCGTCCATCTGGCCAACGCGCAGGGCAATCGTTGTTGTCACCGGATAGATCGGGACGGCGGTGATTAGCTCCTGCATGTTGTACTGCTCGCGCTTCAGCTTTCGTTCCTGAGTATCGGCACGGGCTGCTCCGTGGGCCAGTTCGAGCAGTGATGACGGAGAGCGCAATTTCAATGTCTCCGGTTTTGCCGGCCACGGAAGAGAGCGCTTGGCGCGCGTTCTGCCCCTGCCGCTCGGCAGCGATGAGCACGCTCGAATCCAGGATTACTCCCATGAAGGTGGGGTGAGCGGTTCGCGATGGCTCTCGATCGCGGCTTCTACATCTTTGGCGAAGTCAGCGTCCATGACTGCGGTCGAGTCTTCGGGCAGCAGCGCGATGCACTCGGAAATCGTCCGGCGCGGCGGCGCTGGAGCATGGATTACAGCTACCGGCAGCTTGCCGTTCTCGATGACAACTTCAGCACCGGCGCGCACGCGGGCCAACAGCCCGGCGAAATCGCTGGCCGCTTCCGCCTCCGAGATGTGGATTACACAGTCAGCCATAAGGGGATTATACCGTGGGGGCGAAACTAGACTACTTACGAGCGGAGCAGCGCATCCTCGACGCTGCTGGAGCCGGTGGCTTGGAGTTGCTTTTTAATTCTGGCCTCCAGTGATGCGTCGCGGATTTCGATGGTCATGGTTGACTCCTGGGGTTTAAGGGTACAGGGGTGGGCCACACTTTTTTGGGAGTGGGCGAAGCGGCGCCGCCCTACCAGCTGGCCTTCTTCTTAGCGTCGGCCGCGGCCTCGTCGTCGCGCTGAAGTCTGTCCAGCAAAACTTTACACTTAGCCTGATTCGCAGGCTGCTTAGGCGGCTCTGCACCGGTACAGTGGACGTAAAGATCGCCAGCGGCATCGCCATAAATAATGTAAACGTGTCGGATGTAGGCCTTGCGGTAACGAGCTTCGTTCTCTGCCTGAATCTCGGCGAAGACACGCTCGGTTTCGGCGTGCGCGGCGGCGACGGCGCGGGGATCGGGAGCGGAGACGGTGGTAAAGTTCGCGGCGACGAGGGCAACCGCAGCGACAATGGCGGCGGCCAAGCCGAGGGCTTTGGCGGTCGTGCCCATGGTGTCCTCGCTTTCCGGCGGCGCGAGAAGCTGTAGGTCGCGCTTGATGTCGCCGTGGTGATATGCTCCTCGGCGGCTAAAGCCGTTCTCTCATGGCTAACTTATCGCGCTCTGGAAGCGCGGCGCCACCCAAAAGCGATTTTTTCGTCGAGGTCAGTTCCGATTTGAACCAGCGGCGCTTCGAGCGGGCGGAGCAGGACTTCCTCGACGCTGCTGGAGCCGGTGGCTTGGAGTTGCTTTTTAATTCTGGCCTCCAGTGATGCGTCGCGGATTTCGATGGTCATGGTTGGCTTCTTGGCTTCAAGGGTACGGGAAAGAGTGGGGTGAAGCAACAGAAGTCCCTTTAAGGATGGGACCCGTAGAATCCCACGCTTCGCAAAGTGCACGAGACAAAGGGGCACCCTTTTACGTCTGCGGGACGGGGGAAGCGGGCCCCGCCCGTTCTCTCCTATATTATTTCCAGCGGGGATGCTTTATTCTGCAGGCGCACGAACCGGGGCCCTGACACGTAGTCCTTCTGCGGATTGAGTTAGAGAGGAAGCTATGAGCCCAAACCTGGTACGGACCTACTACCACGGAAAGTATGCGTGGCAGAACCACGCGTTGGATATTGCGGAAGCGTGTGAAGCAAATACAAGACTACAGCGGCAGAACCTTGGCCTGCAGGCGAGAACCTCAAGAGCTGCGCAAGAACATCACGAAGAACAGCTTCGACAGGGAGCGGCCCAAAGGGAAGAACTCTCGGGCATCCGCGGCGATCTCCAGGAGATGACTGAAGAGTTTCTTTTGGGCATGAGCTTGGTGGTGGACCGCCTGGACGAGCAAATACAGCTTTTCTCAGAGGCCGTCGTTAAGCTTGATGAGATCAATCAAACTCTAAAAATTCCCCGTGCGACGGAAGCCAACGAATTAGGTAAGCAGGGGGAACTCTGGTTCCGCCAGGGTTTGTACGAGGAATCTGTGGACGCGTATCTCAAGGCCTCAGAGATCTACCAAGTGCATTACCTTCTCCAGTTTCGGATTGGATCGCTTTTCCTTGAGGGCAGAAACCGGATATCTAATGTCATCGACATCTCGCGGGCGGAGTCTCATCTACTGCTTGCTACTCGCTACGCTGACGTGCAGGACAGCGGTGACGCAAGAGCACAGCGAATCTGCGGGAACGCCTACTTTCGGGCTGGCAAAGCCGCCTACCTTCTTGGCGAGGAGAGGCGAAAAGCAGGTGATCTAGAGGGTCTTCAGGCCTGCCTTCAACGAGCCTTGGGTCACATGGCGAACTCTGTTCAGCGCTGGCCGGAATACACAGCCACCCTTTATTGGCAGGCGAAGTGTCACGCGTTGCTTGGTCAGACGCAGCAAGCGCTCGATAAGTTCACGATTTTGTCCGACCGAAGTCGCAGGTATTGCGCTAAGGCCATGGAGGATGGTGATTTCGAAGCTCTCAGAGACGACATCCGGGAGGTATTTGGACGATCACTCGAATCCCCAGGCCCGCAGGCGCGCAAGGTTGAGGCCCAACTGAAAAAAGCGACGGAAGCGCTCGACTGGGCTAACCGCAGCAGCCCCGAATCCGATTCGGACGTTGCGAGAATCAGCAAATTAGACAGCGAATTGAGCAAGGCTCGGCAGATCCTTGCGGGGCTTGATGCTGACATTGAATATCTGTCCTGGGTAGCTCTCCGCATACGCGAGGAATTGGATAGCATTACTGAGCGAACCTTTAAGACGAAAACCGACTCACTCAAGCACCAATTGTCCCTCCTAAATTCTCGGAAGTCCTGCTGCGAGAATGGCATCGATTCATGCAAGAAAGAAATGGCCAAGACGGAGGGGAGCGGCGGCAGCGGCTGCTTCTTCGTCATCATTTTCGGCGTCATTTTCGGCCTATGCTTTCTGAGTCTAATGATCTCGCTCTCTGATGAGCAGGGCCATTACGATCTGAATCCAGGCCAGATTATGCTGGTCCTTTTCGTTCTTGTGGTATGGCTGGTCTTGGGTTATATCTTGGGGGTTTGGATTTCGCGCAGTATTAAGAACAGCCCACTCCGGGAGAACCTCGGCGCTGCTATTAGCGCCCTCGCCGAATGGAATCGCACCGCGCCGCCTGTCATCGAGGAACTAAACGCCGGACTGATGACACTGACGACGGAGACCGAGCGATTCTCCGCCTGGCGTGAGAGCAACTCGGTCCCTATCCTGAACTCTTAGAGGAGTTCTCATGCCCATCCGTTTGGGACAAGTTCACCGTCAAAGACCGGCAGCCCACGGCTGTCCGGCCGAACGCAGCCCGTCGGTTCGCGTCGGATATATCAACGCCGAACCCGCTCTAGATTGCCTCCGCCAGTCGCATCTTCTTCTCGTTCCATAGCATCTAAACTTGACAACATTCCACTCAGGTCTTAGCATGGAGATGTTGGCAATCATAAGCGCATTGATTACAAAGCACTTATTTGATTAGCCGAGCCGCAAACGCGGCTCTAAAGGATTAAGAGGAGAACAATTTATGGCCAAGATTATTGGAATTGACCTTGGAACCACCAATTCTTGCGTGGCGGTGATGGAGGGCGGCGAGCCTAAAGTTATCCCTAACGAAGAAGGAGGGCGGACTACGCCTTCTGTGGTTGGGTTTACCAAGACTGGGGAGCGGTTGGTGGGGCAGGTCGCGAAGCGGCAGGCGATCACCAATCCGGAGAACACCGTGTTTTCGATCAAGCGCTTTATGGGACGGCGCTTTGACGAGGTGCAGGAAGAGATCAAGATGGTCCCGTATAAGGTCGTGAAGTCGGGCGACAATGTGGCGGTTTTGGCGCAGGGCAAAGAGTACACGCCTCCGCAGATTTCGGCGCTGATTTTGCAGAAGCTGAAGAAGGCGGCGGAAGACTATCTCGGCGAAAAAGTGACCGAGGCGGTCATCACCGTTCCTGCGTACTTTAACGACGCGCAGCGGCAAGCTACGAAAGATGCCGGTCAGATCGCCGGGCTCGAAGTGAAGCGCATTATCAACGAGCCGACGGCAGCCGCGCTGGCCTACGGTCTCGACAAAACTAAAGACGAGATGATCGCCGTCTACGACTTCGGCGGCGGAACCTTTGACATCTCGGTGCTGGAAGTGGGCGAGGGCGTAATTGAAGTGAAGGCCACCAACGGCGACACGCACTTGGGCGGCGACAACCTGGATCAGCGGCTGGTCGACTGGCTGATCGACGAGTTCAAGAAGGATGAAGGTTTAGATCTCAGAGGCAAAGGGAATGAAATGGCCTTGCAGCGTCTTCGCGACGCGGCTGAGCGGGCGAAGATCGAGCTTTCCACCACCATGGAAACCGAGATCAATCTGCCGTTCATTACGGCGGATGCCGGCGGTCCGAAGCATCTGGTGAAAAAGCTGACGCGGGCCAAACTCGAAGGGATGGTCGAAGACATCATTCAGAAGTCGGTGGGTCCGTGCAAGCAATGCTTGAAAGATGCGGGCGTGGATGCCAGCAAGATTCAGGAAGTGGTGTTGGTCGGCGGGCAGACGCGCATGCCGCGCATTCAGGCGCTGGTGAAAGAGTTGTTCGGCAAGGAAGGCCACAAGGGAGTGAATCCCGATGAAGTGGTCGCGATCGGCGCGGCGATTCAGGGTGGCGTGCTCGGCGGCGAAGTGAAAGACCTGCTGCTGCTGGACGTGACTCCGTTGTCGCTGGCGATTGAAACGCTGGGTGGCGTGGCGACTCCGATGATTCCGCGCAACACGACGATTCCGACGAAGAAGACGGAAACGTTCTCGACCGCGGCGGATAATCAGACCTCGGTTGAAGTTCACGTGTTGCAAGGCGAGCGCCCGATGGCGGCGCAGAACCGGACTCTGGGCAAGTTCCACTTAACCGGAATTCCGACGGCTCCGCGCGGCGTGCCGCAAATCGAAGTCACGTTCGACATCGATGCCAATGGCATCCTGAATGTGACTGCGAAAGATACGGCCACCGGCAAAGACCAGAAGATTACGATCACGTCGTCTTCCGGATTGTCGAAGGAAGAAGTCGAACGCATGGCCAAGGAAGCCGATGCTCACTCGGCCGAGGACAAGGCTCAGCGCGACGCCATCGACGCCAAGAACCAACTCGACAGCATGCTCTACAACGTCGAGAAAATGCTGCGCGAGAATGGCGACAAGATTCTCAGGCACGGAGCGTGGCGATGTCGAAAACGCCGTGGCCGATGCCAAGAAAGCGCTGGAATCGAATGACAAGGCGCAGATGGATAAGGCTCGCGAGAACCTGACCAAGGCTTCGCACAAGCTGGCCGAAGAGATGTACAAGGCGGCACAGGCGAAGGCTCCGGAAGCAAGTGGGCCCGGTGCGGGTTCGAGCGACGGCGCTGGACCTGGATCGGGTGCGGGCGCGAACGGCAGCGGCGGTCAAAAGAAAGACGAGGGCGTGATCGACGCCGAGTACGTAGATGTGGAGGACAAGAAGTAAGCCTCTGTCGTCCTGAGCGTAGTGGGTGCTTCGCGAAGCGAAGCACCCGCGAAGTCGAAGGATCCCTTGCAAGTGTGTAGTGAGATGGACCTGGCGAGGAGTTCCCATGATACTCGGTGCGCGGTGAGAACTCCCTGATGAGTTCGCGTGGGATAGAAAGGCATGGGGTCCTTCGACTGCGTTTCCCTTCGCTATCGCGAAAGGAAACTCCGCTCAGGGTGACAAGTTCGTGGGGTAGGAATGAAGGACTACTTTGTTTATATCCTATGCAGCCGCTCCGGAACGCTATACATCGGCATGACGAACAGCATTTACCGCCGGGCATTGGAACACAAGCGAGGCGAGTTCGAAGGCTTCGCCAGCAAGTATCATTGCGACCGGCTGGTATATTACGAGAGCTTCGATGATGTGCATAAGGCGATTGGCCGCGAGAAGCAATTGAAGGGCTGGGTACGGGCCAAGAAGATTGCCTTGATCGAGTCGAAGAATCCGCGATGGGAAGACTTGGCGGAAAAGTGGGGCGCACAGATGGCGTTTGCCGGAGAAGCGATCACGGGCCGGTGATCTGTCATCCTGAGCGGAGTGGGTGCTTCGCGAAGCGAAGCACCCATGAAGTCGAAGGACCCCTTTCCAGCGTGTGGCGAGACGGGCCGGGCGGGGAGTTCTCAGGACGCTGCATGTGCGGCAAGAACTCCCTGATGAGTTCGTGATGGGATCGAGAGGCATGGGGTCCTTCGACTGCGCTCAGGATGACAAATTTTTCTAATGGCTACTACACCGAAAAAAGATTATTACGAAATCCTCGGCGTGAAGCAGTCCGCCTCGGCCGACGAGATTCGCAAGGCGTTTCGCAAACTGGCGCGGAAATACCATCCTGACGTTAATCCTGGGGACAAATCCGCTGAGGAGAAGTTCAAAGCGCTCTCCGAGGCCAACGACGTTCTTAGCGATCCCAAGAAGCGCAAAATTTACGATCAGATCGGGTTCTACTCCGACAATATCGATCCGGCGGCGGCCGAGGCTTACGCGCGCGGCGGCGCGACCGGAGCGGGCGGCTTTGGCGATGTTTCCGGCGCACGTCCGGGTGGGGGACAAGGTGTTCCCTTCGACTTCGGCGGATTCGATTTTTCTGATCTAGTCGACAACGCCGGCCGTGGCCGCAGAACTGGCGGTAGCGGCGGTTTCCGCGATATCTTCTCTGGAATCTTCGGCGGCGGGCGCGGTGCCGCGGCCGAAACCGGTCCTGAACCCGGCTCGGACTTGGAGTATCAAGTCAACGTGCCGTTCTGGACTGCAATCCGCGGCGGTGTGATGAAGCTCAACATCACGCGGCAGGATGTTTGCAGCGAGTGCCACGGCCAAGGCTATATCGAGGCGCCGGGAAAATGCCCCGAGTGCAACGGTACCGGGCAGATTACACAAACCGGCGGACGGATGAAATTTAACGTAGCCTGTCCGCGCTGCCAAGGGACGGGCAAGAATATTTCCACCTGTCCCACGTGTCACGGTGATGGCACGGTGAGCCGCACTGAGCCTTTGGAAGTACGGATCAAGGCTGGAACGCGCGATGGCCAGCGCATCCGCCTAGCGGGAAAAGGTAATGCCGGCGCTCACGGCGGCACGGCTGGCGACTTGTACGTGATAATCCGAATCGGGGAGCATCCCGTTTTCCGCCGGGACGGGGACGACATTTATCTGACCGTACCGGTCAGCTCCACAGAAGCGGCTCTGGGAGCCAAGATCGAAGTTCCAACCATCGATGGTCGCGCGCTGCTGAAAATTCCTCCGGGGACGCAGTCTGGCCAGAAATTGCGCCTGCGCGAAAAAGGCGTGCCCTCGGCTACGAAAGAAGGCTTGCGTGGGGACGAGATTGTAGAGATCACGGTCACCGTCCCCATGCCCCGCGACGAGCGCACAAAAGAATTGCTCCGGGAGTTGGCGAAGCTGAACCCCGAAGATCCGCGGGACGAGTTGTGGAAGAAAGTCTAGCGCCAAATCGGAACTCAAACGAAAATCTTCAACACAGTGGGCACAGGGGATCACAGGGTAACTCTTCGTTGCTGTGTTATGTAGTTTGGCATGGCTGCTTCAGCTTCATCGTTATGCCCGCTTCGCGTCAATCAAGTTTCGGGTGCCATCGTCTCTTCTGCCATGCACGTTCATTCGGCGCTGGGGCCTGGTTTGCTCGAGAGTGCCTACCAAGGCTGCCTCGTTCATGAACTCCGGAAGCGCGGGTTTGAGGTGGCCAGCCAGGTCGGTCTGCCCGTAGTTTTCGACGGAGAGAAAATCGAGCTTGGCTACCGAATCGATCTAGTCGTCGAGAACCTGGTTATCGTCGAAGTGAAAAGCGTGGAAGCAGTGCATCCGGTCCATCAGGCACAGCTTCTCCTACATGCGACTCAGCGGAATCGCGGTCGGCCTGCTTATTAATTTCTACGTCTTACATTTGCGCGATGGAATCAAGCGCATGGTGGACGGAAAGAACTGGCAAAAATAAGCAATCTGGCTCTACCCTGTGTTCCTCTGTGCCCCCTGTGTTTAAGATTTTGGTGACGGGCCCGGTCAAAGAATCCGGGCCTTTTTCAATTCTTACTTCTTCCCGCTGGGGTCATCCGCCGGATTAATGTAGTTAAACTTCACGGGAGCCTGCCCGTGGATTTGGATTACAGTCTCTCCGGAAGCCCCGGCGTAGTGGTGCATGCTGGGATCGAGATAGGCGAAGCTTCCTGCCCCGAAGCTCATCATCTTGCTGGCGTCGAACGTATCTCCCATACCGACTTTGAGAGTGCCCGACAGCACCGTGACGTTTTCGCGGGCAGGATGAGTATGCGGCGCGATCTTGTAGCCATCGGGCATCTTGAGCCGGATGGTGTAGTCGCCGGATGAACCCATGGGATTGCCTTCGAGCACTGCAAGCTGCGCTCCGGCCGGAATAAATGGTGGCGCAGGCCCCCATTTCACCTGGTCCGGTGTAAAAGCATTTTGAGCCTGGGATGGCTGAGTTGCGAACGTTGCAATTGCAATCACAAGTAGTGTCGAGACAAGAAAAGATTGTTTCATTGAAAACCCCTTCCTTTGAGAATCGACGAAATAATAGTGATTGCGAGTCGCTTGCGCAATAGCGGTGTCACCTCATCTTGCGAGAGCGGCGAATTATCGCCGCGCTGTGCGCCATGCGGGCCGCGTTACCTCCGCCTCTGACCTTCCTGCCAATCCTTTTTGAATTTTTTCAATAATTTTCTTGCATCGTCTGAAATTTCCCGTAGTCTCACAGATGCGAACTAACTCCAGCGGAATTTCTGGAATCTAACCAAACCAGAAAGCTCGAGCAACGATTTTCGTAGACGTTCAACGTAGACGCTCAACGAAGACCAAGCCCGCTGCGGAGTAGCTGAGAGTGAGTCGCTTGAGGAGGAACACATCGAAATTGGCAACTGCTAGCGCCCAACGCCAACAAGTCGAGACCCCCCAGCCTCTCGCCGCCGTTCCTAATAAAGCCCCCAAGCGGAACCCGATCGCCAGGAAAACTTTCGTTCGGCTTACCCTATGGCCTCTGGTCGCCGCCACCTTCTTCATGGTGTCGGGCGGAACCTATGGCACGGAAGAAATCGTGCACGGCGCCGGTTACGGGCGCGCCATTCTCATTCTTCTGCTCACTCCGCTGCTCTGGAGCCTGCCGACGGCCTTCATGATCGGCGAGCTTTCGAGCGCGCTGCCCTACGAAGGCGGCTACTATGCCTGGGTGCGCCGCGCCATGGGAAATTTCTGGGGATTCCAGGAAGCGTGGCTCTCGCTGGTCGCGTCGATTTTCGATATGGCGATTTATCCAACGCTTTTCGTCGCTTACCTCACGCGCATGTTTCCGTGGTTTCAGGAAAACAATCGCGGATGGTGGGTCGCGCTCGCGGTGGTGGTCGCTTGCGCGGCGCTGAACATCGCCGGCGTCAAAGTGGTTTCGCTGACGTCGCTGTGGCTGTTCTTTGCCCTGTCGGCGCCGTTTGTGGCGATCGTGCTGATCGCTCCATTCAAGCTGGGTGCGCTGGCGAATGCCGTGACCAAGCCAACGACTTCCTCGGTCGATATTCTCGGCGGGCTGCTGATCTGCATGTGGAACTATATGGGCTGGGACAACGCCTCGACCATCGCCACGGAAGTCGAGAAACCGCAGCGGACTTATCCGCGCGCCATGCTGGTTGCGGTCGTGATCGTGGCCGCAAGCTACATTCTTCCCTTCGCGGCGTTGTGGATGACTGGACTTAAATCCACCGCCTGGGAGACCGGATCGTGGGCAGATATTGCCGGTTTGCTGGGCGG
The DNA here is from genome assembly GCA_963755225.1 of uncultured Acidobacteriota bacterium. Taxonomy (GTDB): domain Bacteria; phylum Acidobacteriota; class Terriglobia; order Terriglobales; family Acidobacteriaceae; genus Sulfotelmatobacter. The sequence goes on along the minus strand of CAVWJE010000011.1, from coordinate 64,138 downwards.
CCCGTTGCTTCGAATCGGAGTGGTGGTGGGCGGAGTGATCAGCGCCTTTGGCATGTTCAATGCGCTGGTAATGAGCTATTCGCGTCTGCCGTTGGCGATGGCGCAGGACGGCATGCTGCCCGGAATCTTCGCCAGGCTGCAAAAGAAATCGCGCGCGCCCTGGGTAGCGATTCTTGCGCTGGCCGCCTGCTGGGCGATGTGCCTCGGCCTCGGTTTCGCACGGCTGGTCACGCTCGATATCCTTCTTTATGGCTTCAGCCTAATGCTGGAATTTCTGGCTCTGGCTGTGCTTCGCTTTCGCGAACCGGATCTACCGCGCCCGTTCCGGGTTCCCGGTGGCTGGTTTGGTGCTATTGCAATCGGCATTCCGCCGATGCTGTTGCTCGGATTCTCTATCATCCGCAGCGAGCATGAGCAGGTCTGGAACATGAGTTCCTTTGAGTTTGGCATGATCTTGATCGCCGCTGGCTGTGTCGCCTATACGGTGAATCATCTTCTAAAACCGGCAGGATGGTCGGCACTGCCTCAAGAGAAGCCGCAGCCGACTGCGTAGCCAATCACCTGAACAAAACAGAAAAAGGACGGATCAACTCCGTCCTCTTTTCTATTTCTAGCAGTTCGTTTTCTACGAATTCTACGGATTGTTTGAAGAATGGCTTACGCTGCCGCCAGGCTTACGCCGCCGCTTTTGCGGCATCGCGCAAGCTCTTTACTTTGTCGTGCGCTTGTTGCACACTGGCAGCCTGCCGGCGAATCAGCTGGGCGATATTCTCCGGCAAATCGGAAGTGATCGCCTTCTGGTAGGCTTCTTTCGCCCGGTCCTCGCCGGCTTCCACCGACTCCAGAATCGCCGTATCGCCCGCTCCCATGCTGACCTTTGCGTCAATCCACGCTCGATGCAGCTTGGCCGAAACCGAACCGGAATCCTTCTTGTCGTCCTTGCCCATCCGGATGCGTTCTTCCTGCAACTCCCCGGCAAAGCGAGCTCGCTCCAGACTCTGTTCGTTAAAAAACGTTTTCAGATCGGCACGTTTTACGTGAGACGCGGCATCCTGATAGCCTTTCTGCCCGTCTTTATTAGTCTCAATCAGATCTTCCAGAACGCTTACAGCCTTATCTTCATTCATGATGGCCTCCGAACATTAGATGCTATCGCTGGGTCAGGGTTTGGCGGCATTCGTCCCATCACTAGGAAGAAGGCTTATCCTGCTCTAGCAGGCTGCTGAAAAACTTCGGTCGGGCTGGTTTTGGGAAGGGCACGACGTTCAGTCGTGCCGTTAAGTCCTTTAAAACTAGCCGCGCTTCAGCGCCCGAGGTTCGCTTTAGGTAGCCGAAATGAGTTTTTCAGCAGCCTGCTAGAATAATTACAAGGGAACCTGTGACTAAACGGAAGTCGAAGGGCGCCTATATGTTGAGCCGTTTTGCGGGCGTAAGCGAAGCGAGAGTCCGCAGGCGAAATCCCGAGCGAAGCGAGGGAACCTGTGACTAAACGGAAGTCGAAGGACGCCTATATGTTGAGCCGTTTTGCGGGCGTAAGCGAAGCGAGAGTCCGCAGGCGAAATCCCGAGCGAAGCGAGGGAACCTGTGACTAAACGGAAGTCGAAGGACGCCTATATGTTGAGCCGTTTTGCGGGCGTAAGCGAAGCGAGAGTCCGCAGGCGAAATCCCGAGCGAAGCGAGGGAACCTGTGACTAAACGGAAGTCGAAGGACGCCTATATGTTGAGCCGTTTTGCGGGCGTAAGCGAAGCGAGAGTCCGCAGGCGAAATCCCGAGCGAAGCGAGGGAACCTGTGACTAAACGGAAGTCGAAGGACGCCTATATGTTGAGCCGTTTTGCGGGCGTAAGCGAAGCGAGAGTCCGCAGGCGAAATCCCGAGCGAAGCGAGGGAACCTGTGACTAAACGGAAGTCGAAAGGCGCCTATATGTTGAGCCGTTTTGCGGGCGTAAGCGAAGCGAGAGTCCGCAGGCGAAATCCCGAGCGAAGCGAGGGAACCTGTGACTAAACGGAAGTCGAAAGGCGCCTATATGATTTCGTCCGTCGCCGAAATGTATGGCATTCATCCGCAAACTTTGCGGCTCTATGAGCGTGAGGGATTGCTGAAGCCCTCACGCACAGAAGGCAACACGCGCCTTTATACCGACGAAGACCTCCAGCGCCTCGAATTTATTCTCTCGCTCGCCCGAGATTTGGGCGTAAATATCAGTGGCATGGCGATCATCCTGCAAATGCGCGAGCGTATGGAGGAGATGCAGCGCCAGATTCAGGAATTCGTGCAGTATATCCAGGAAGAAGTTCTCACGCGAGCGCATGCCGCGGCCGACCCTTCAAAAGGCGCGATCGTGCCAGTGCGGAGGGCGATGGTGGCTTCCATCCTGCCCAGCACCCCGAAGAAGCGCTAGATCCTCTTCAGTTTTGTCATCCTGAGCGAAGTAATGGTTTCGCGAAAGATGTTTCGACTGAACGAAGCCGTTGGGCGGTCGAAGGATTCTGAATTCCCCGCCGAACCTCCGCTTCGTGGGCGTCGTCACACTAGCTTGGCAATTTGTCCGCTCCCTGGCATTTTCACAGGGATGCTTCCAGCCCAGGAAAAAAATCCGCTTCGCGGGCCCGTTTTCGCTTCGCTCAGCATGACAGTCCAAAACCGAGCGGCGCAGTATTATGGATGCGAACCGCATGCTCCCTTTCAAACTCATCTACGGCCATGGTTACTATCTACCCATTGGCGCGCATGTCTTCCCTGCCGAAAAATATCGCCGCGTACACGACCGCCTGTTGGCAGAAGTCGTCGCTGAGGCGAAAGATTTTCTGGAGCCCGAGCCCGCTTCCGACGAAGACGTTTTGCTGGTTCACACGCCTGAGTATGTGCATAAACTGAAGACGGGCACGCTGAGCCCGCGCGAAGAGATGGAACTTGAGATTCCCTTCTCCACCGAGCTGGTTCGGGCGTTCTGGCTGGCGGCGGGCGGTTCGATTCTAGCCGCGGGGCAGGCTCTCTCCGACGGAGTCGCAATCAACATCGGCGGCGGATTTCATCATGCTTTTCCCGGCCACGGCGAAGGCTTTTGCATGATTCACGATGTCGCGGTTGCGATCCGGCGCATGCAGCGCGACAATAAGATTCGCACAGCGATGACCGTCGATTGCGACGTTCATCACGGAAATGGCACGGCGGCAATTTTTGCCGGAACGCGGACGGCGAGTGCGCTCTTGCCTTCCGCAGGAGCTTCAACGCTTCCCTCGACGACCGCCCCGTCCGCACCCACTCCTGCGCCCAGCAAGACTCGTGGAGGGCACGCAGCCGAGGTCTTCACTATCTCGCTGCATCAGCACAACAACTATCCTCAGTTGAAACCGCCATCGTCGATTGATGTCGATCTGCCCGACGGAGTTGGCGACGCCGATTATCTCGCCTGGCTCGACAACGCGCTCAGCTCCGGCCTGCGCCAGTTTGAGCCTGACTTGCTCTGCTATATCGCCGGCGCAGATCCTTATCGTGAAGATCAACTCGGCGGTCTTGCCCTGACCATCGAGGGATTGAAGAAGCGCGACGAACTCGTCTTCCGCGTCGCCCGCGCCCGTAGCATTCCAGTCATGGTCACTTTCGCCGGCGGTTACGCCCAGAATGTAGAAGATACGGTGACCATTCATTGCAATACGATCATCGCGGCGAAAGAAATCTTCGCTGCAAGCAGTTAAAGCCAGTCGAAAGTTATACTCGATTAATGATCGTCAGCCCGGCCGATATCCCTCACAGCGAGCTTTACGGCATTCTGCTCAACTCAGTCGCGCCTCGGCCCATCGCCTGGGTCTCTACTGTCAGCGCATCCGGCCAGCCGAATCTTGCGCCTTTTTCGTTCTTCAACGCGGTTTGCGCCGACCCTCCGTTGCTGGCGTTCGCGCCGGGAATGCGCCGGTCCAAACAGCCGGAGGCCCCGCTGGGTGAGGCAAAAGACACATTGAGAAATGTGCGCGAGACGAAGGAGTTTGTCGTCAGCATCGTCACCTATGAACTGGCGGAGGCAATGAATATAACCAGCGGCGAATACGATGCATCGGTTAACGAATTCAAGTTGGCGAAGGTTACGCCGGAAGCTTCGAAGATCGTGCGGCCACCACGCGTTGCAGAGTCTCCGGTCAGCTTCGAGTGCAAGCTGCATCAGATTGTCGATTTTTCCCCAGCGCCCACCGGAAGCAGTCTCGTGATCGGCAAAATTGTTTCGATTCGCATCAACGACGTGAATATCAAAGACGGCAAACTGGATCGCAATTCGCTGGACCTCGTCGGCCGCATGGGTGGAATTCAGTACACGCGGACGACGCAGAGGTTCGAGATGGTGAGACCGAAGGTAGGGTAGATGTCGAGGATCGACGAAGGTTACGCGGCGCCCACGGGGAAGAGCTCCAACCCGTTTCCGTAGTCCCCTATTTCAGAAAATGTCTCCCGACAAGGCCGCCTATGGCGTCTTGCACGAAGTGGGCCGTCATGCCAGGCCGCAGACTGCGCCGCCAGTAGGCCAGGAGTCCAAAGAGACAACCGTACACGGTAATGATACACATGCGCTTGGGGCCTTGATAGCCATGGCCCAGGCCAAAAGCCACGCCTTGCAGGATCAGACCTGCCGCCGTGCTCTTGGTCAGGGCGGCGAACTGCCTTTGCAGATATCCTCGAAAAAGAATTTCTTCACAAATACCAGCCGTGAACGAAAGCATTATGAAGAGCGCAACCTCCGCCGGTCCGTTCGGAAGAACGTTGCGCAAACCCGAACTCGGAGCCACTTTCAGCAAGAAGCCAATCGCCGCCAAAGCCAGATTGGCAGCTATCAGATACAGGACGGCGATACCCAGGTCGCGTAGCACGGCCTTTACGCTGGGCCAACTTCCACCGATCAAGTCCAGGAGGCGAAGACCCCGGCCTCGGATGCCAAACCAGATAAACGCCGTTGTGAGCCATTCGAAGGCCATCACCAGCACGTAGCTCGCGGCGTGTCCGCCCCAGCCAAGGGATATCAAGCCGTGTTGGCGTGCGCTGAGCGCAGACAGTCCAAATAGGACGAGCAAAATCACGGCTGTGTGCCACGCCGGCGCGACGGCGCTATGGGACGAATCGTTCGCTACTCGCGTTGAGACTGCCGGCGATGAATTCATTGCCCTTCCCCTTCCGGTCCTCGGTCGAGTTTCTCGTGATAATGTAAATGTATATTTACATTTACATTATTTCAAGCTTTTTGTAAACTCTTTTCATGCCCGATGAAACGGTACTCCCGGCGCACCAAGCGCGCAGCCGCAAGTCGCTGGAGCGCCTGCTCCAAGCCACGTTGCAGGTATTGGATAAACACGGGATCGAAGGGGCGACCGTTCCCCGCATTGCCGCCCTGGCCGGCGTTTCTCCTGGCACGGTGTACCGCCGCTTTCCCGACAAAGATGCCCTGCTACGCGAAGCCTGCATCCGCATGCTCGAGGAAAATTATCGGCAAACCAGAGAACTATTCGACCCAGGGCGATGGAAAGACAAATCTCTGCCACAAATAGCGCACGCCATCATCGACTTTGTTCTGGTTAGAAATCGCACTCATCGGGGCTTCGTGCGGGCCATGCTGATTTTCACTCTTCAGCATCCCGACGCGAGGTTCGTGCGCAAGAGTGCCGCACTGCGGGAGAAGACGCTTCACGTGGTCACAGAACTGCTGCTCACCCGGCGCAGTGAGATTCACCATCGCGATCCCGAATCGGCCGCCAGCTTAGCCATGCTGATGGTCAGGATAGCGGCTCAGGCCGTGCTGGTTCTGCCTCACGCACTCTCGCGTCCGGTGCCGGGTATGGAAGATCAACTGGAGCGCGAGTTGCCGAGAATGATTTTGCGGTTCTTGGGGATTGAAGAATGATGAACCCAACGCTGATAAAATAGAAACCTATTCGTTATGTTCGAGAATCTTCAGGAAAAACTGCAACGCGCGTTTAAGTCGCTTCGCGGCCAGGCCCGGCTTAGCGAAGAAAATATCGCTGAAGCGCTGCGCGAAATCCGGCTGGCGCTGCTCGAAGCCGACGTCAACTTCAAAGTGGTCAAAGAGTTGATCGACCGCATCCAGGCCAAGGCGGTCGGTCAGGAAGTGCTGACCGCGCTTTCTCCCGGCGAGCAGGTCATCAAAATTGTGCGCGACGAACTGGTCGAGACTCTGGGCAAAGACACCGCGCGCATGAAGTTTGCATCGCAGCCGCCCACGGTCGTGCTCATGGCCGGACTGCAAGGTTCCGGCAAGACCACGACTTCGGGCAAGTTGGCGCATTGGTTCAAGGCGGGCGGGCATCGTCCGCTGCTGGTTTCGGTGGACGTGTACCGTCCGGCGGCTCGTGAGCAGTTGAAAGTTGTGGCCGACGCGGTCAAGGCTCACATTTACGAAGGCGAAGTCGGCGAGGCGACTACGCCCGCGCAACTCACTCAGGCAGTAGAGCGGTTGGTAAAAGAAGCTCGCCGCGAAGCGGTCGTCTCCGGATGCGATGTGCTGATCGTCGACACCGCCGGCCGTCTGCACATCGACGACGATCTGATGAGCGAGATGCAGTCGCTAAAGAAGCTGCTGAATCCCTCGGAAATTTTGTTCGTTGCCGACGCCATGACCGGACAAGACGCCGTCCGCTCCGCCTACGAATTCCACAAGAAACTTTCGCTCACCGGCGTAATCCTCACCAAAATGGATGGCGACGCTCGCGGCGGCGCGGCGCTTTCCATCCGCCAAGTTACCGGTCAGCCCATCAAGTTCATCGGTGTCGGCGAAAAATACGATGCGCTGGAGCCATTTCATCCCGACCGCATCGTCTCTCGCATCCTCGGCATGGGCGACATTCTTTCGCTGATCGAGCGGGCCGAATCGCAGATCGATAAGAAAAAAGCGCAGGAGATGGCCACCAAAGCCCTCAGCGGCGACGGCTTCTCGCTGGAAGACTTTCGCGATCAGTTGCGGCAAGTAAAGAAGATGGGATCGATGAAGAGCATCATGGGAATGTTGCCGAGCATCGGTCCGTTTTCCGGCCTGCAAAAAGCCGCCGACAGCGTGGACGAAAAACAGATCAACCGCGTCGAGGCCATCATCAACTCGATGACCATGCACGAACGCAATCATCACGAAGTGATCAATGGCAGCCGCCGCAAACGCATTTCCCGCGGCTCCGGCACCACAGTGCAGGAAGTGAACAACCTGCTTCGCCAGTACGCCCAGATGAAAAAAATGTTCAAACAGATGGGCAAGCCCAGCTTCGCGCGCAGAATGGCCGGGATGAAGCTCCCGGGAATGTAGAACTGTGGTTCGATTCCAGTGGCTGGATGGTGCGATCTGCTCCCTTGACGCCACGGCGCTGCCGCGGGATAATCCTGCGCTGTGGTCTGACTTTATTCTGAGATCCAGCCACCCTCCCTCCAGATGGCGGTGCCCTGCCGCGCAGAACGGTTGGGTTTGCGCTCCGCGTCGGCAAACCTCAAGGCCCCGCGCCACGTCCGAAGGAGAAGACAATGAACCCCGATCTTGGTGGGATGCTCTCTCACAAAATCTGGCGCAGCGCCGCTGCTGTGTCCGCCGTAACCGTGCTCGCAACCCTGATTGCAACGCTGCCCGCGCAGGCGCAAACCGAAACCGTGCTTTACAGCTTCTGCCAGCGCAAATACTGCTATGACGGAACGCTCCCCTCGGGCAGTCTGGTGCTGAATCCTAATGGCAATATCTACGGCGTAACCATGGTGGGTGGCGCGATTGGGCAAGGCACGCTCTACGGCATCAAACCCGACGGCACCGAAGAAGTTCTTCACAGTTTTGGCAATGCACCCGGTGACGGCATCTTTCCCTATGGCCTGATTGCCGATAGCAAAGGCGATCTCTACGGCACTACCAAGCTGGGAGGCGCCAATGGCCTGGAAAATGAGGGCGACGGAACGGTGTTCAAGATTACCGCCGGCGTCGAGACCATCCTTTACAACTTTGGCGCCACTAGCAGCGACGGCATCAATCCACAAGCCGGCGTGGTCAGGGATACCAAGGGCGACCTTTACGGCACCACGATCGGGGGAGGCGCGAATGGTGCTGGCACCGTGTTCAAGCTCACTCCCGCCGGGGTCGAAACCATCCTGCACAGCTTCGCCAAAAACGGAACCGACGGCAACCAAGCTGACGAGATGTTGACTTTGGACGAGAAAGAGAACGTATACGGCACCACCAGTTACGGCGGCCTTAACAACGCGGGCATAGCTTTCGAAATAAGCGCAGCGGGGACCTACACTATCCTGTACAGCTTCGGCACGAGCGCTAGCGACGGAGCCTACCCGTTCTCCAGCCTTACTCTCGATTCGGCGGGCAACTTGTATGGTACGACGGCGCAGGGCGGCACGAACAATGTTGGAACCGTGTTCAAGTTGACGCAGGGCGACGGTGGGGCATGGAGCGAGACCATCCTCTACAACTTTTCTTCAAGCGGCGGAAATACTCCTGAGGCGGGGGTTACCCTCGACAGCGAGGGCAACCTCTACGGCACAACCTACGACGGGAACGTGGCCGAGGAAGTACTCGGAACCGTATTCGAGCTTGCTCCAAACGGAACCCTCACGACGCTATGGAATTTTGACGGACCCGACGGCGAACTGCCCAACAGCAACCTGCTGCGGGATTCCGCCGGGAACCTCTATGGCATCAGCTTCGAGGGAGGCGTCTCAGACCACGGCACGGTCTACGAAGTCACGCCCTGATCGATTTGGATTTGCGCTACGTTCCACTGATTTCCGGAGAAAACTGCCAGATAAACGCGAGGGGGTCCAATAGCTCTATACTCCGAAGATGAAATGGCGTTCTCTCGAAGAACCGGCCCAGGCAAGTGACGTTCGTCCACTCCGCGACATCCTCGCCGAACGCAAGGAGATGATCGCGAAATACGTCCCCGCAGAAACACAAGCGGTGCATGCTCGCGCCATCGCCGAACTCAAGCAGAAAAACCTGTCTGCGAATATTCTTGCCGTCGGCGCAAAGATTCCGGAATTCCAACTTCAAGATCACGATAGCAAGAACATCTCGTCCTCGGGCTTACTCGCAAAAGGAAGGCTGGTTCTTTGCTTCATTCGTGGCCGCTGGTGCCCGTTCTGCGTGGCTCAGATGGAAGCGGTGAATGTGGTTTTGGCCGATATCAAGCAGGCGGGCGCAACCGTCGTTGCCATTTCTCCACAGACAGTCCAGCAATCATTCTTCATGCGGGATCAGCATAACCTACGCTTCCCGCTACTCTCCGACGCCGGAAACAGAGTCGCACGGCAGTTCCGATTGACCTATCGTGTCCCCGATGAACAAAAAGCAATTTATCAGCGAGCCTTCGTCAACCTGCCCTTCGTGAATGGTGACGACAGTTGGGAGTTGCCGATTCCTGCCACGTATGTCGCCGATCGCGACGGCACCGTACTCTACGCTTCCGCCGACGAGGATTACTCAGAGCGGCCGGAACCTTCCGAGATAGTTCGAATAGTTCGTACCGCAGCCTGCTAGAATCCGATCTGTCATCCCGTCTCTACGGCGCCATGATTTGTCAAATGTTCGTGGGCAATAATATATTTAGCCAAAAGGGCAGTTTGCTGTCCATGCAATCGAAACGTACCGAATTGACTGAGTGCGCTAGCGGACAGAAAGGCTTCCTGGCCGTCGCTAAACTCACTTTTGTTCACCCATGACGCCCGACGAGCGAGAACGCATGGCCATACTCTGTGAGCGAATTGCCACAGAGCAAGACCCAAAAAAATTCGATCAGCTTGTGCAGGAGTTGAACGAACTACTGGAAGTCAAACACGAACGAATCCACCCTAAGCATAACCGTTCGACGTGAAATATCTGCCGTGTGGCCAGGAAAGAAGATCGTTCAATATCGTTAGGCATCGGGTGGAGTTCAGGTTTCCTCGACTTCCCCGCCTGTGTGGCGACACTTCGACCTGAAGGCCGATTCTGAGTTATAGAAATTTCGGATTCGTACGGTCGAAAAACGACACTACAGATTTCTTGGAATGGCGGCTTTGCACACCCTGCAAACGGTTATACTAATAACAACTCCGACAAGAACAATTCAGCATATTTCTCGAACATTGCGGAGCCACGTGTATCTGCACCGAAAATTAAACCCATTCTTAGATTTAGGTATAAAGGAGTACCCAAATATGGCAAGGTCAAAGTCCCCCACAGGCAGCAAGAGCAAAGCTGTCAGCAACGATAACAATAAGGATCAGGTTGGATTCAACCCTTCTTCGTCCGCCGCCGCGGTAACGGCCGCTGCCGAGGCTAAGCCAGTTGAAAATGTCGCTTCCGCCGACCTCAAAGCGGAATCCCGGAAACTGGAAGTGGTGAAGAGCGAGCCCCGGAAGAATATCCTGCCCATCAACCTGGAAGATGAAATCCGGCGCCGGGCTTATGAACTCTACCAGCAGCGCGGAAAAGGAACCGGAAGTGAGGCCGATGACTGGCTCAACGCGGAGCGGGAAATTCGCCAGCGCTATCGCCAGCAAAGTGCATAGCAGATTGCAGGTTTGCCGGTTGAGCTATACTGAATTAAGACAAACGGCGGCCGACCCGGTCGCCGTTTTCCGCTTCGCGGTTGCTTCTCCCCCGCCGCTTCGCGGTTGCCTCGCATAGGCATTTCTGAAAAAATAGGCCGGGGTTCCCCGCTATGGCGGAAATTGGTAGCTTCGCATTGCTTCTTGCGCTGGCGTTGAGCGTTTACTCATTCCTCGCCGGAGTGATCGCGTTGGTCTTCCAGAAGCAAAATTCCGGGAAGGCCTCGCAAGTCGCGCAACTCGCGTTTCAAACCGCGGGAAGCGGGTCTCACGCGGGATCCTCATCGGCATCCGCCGATAACGCTTCCCTGTCGGCGATTCTCCGTCGAGCTTCGGAACGCATCGGCGAGACTGCGAGCCGCGCCGGCATCGCCACCTTCGCGGCGGTTTTTCTCGCTTCTCTCGTCTTGGTCATCTCCGCTTTTCGGGACAATTTCTCGATCGCTTATATTTTCCATCACAGCAACCGCGATCTCTCCGGCACGTATAAATTTGCGGTGCTATGGTCCGGGCAGGAAGGCTCGATTTGTTCTGGTCATTGCTGCTCTCCGCATACGCCTTCGTTCTCCGTCTGCGCTATAAAACCGATCCCGCGCCTTTTCGCCTACGCCTCTGTCGTTCTCGCGGGAGTGCAGATTTTCTTTCTCGCGCTCGCCAATTTTGCCGCCAATCCCTTCGGCTTGCTTGAAGGGCCTCTGCGTCCCGATGGGAGCGGACTTAAATCCTCTGCTGCAATATCCCGAGATGGTGATCCATCCGCCGATGCTCTACCTCGGCTATGTCGGAACCACCGTGCCCTTCGCCTTCGCGCTCGGCGCGCTGATCATGAAGTATCCCGGCGACAAATGGATTCACATCACCCGCCGCTGGACCATGGTCACCTGGGGTTTGCTCACCTGCGGAATTTTTCTGGGCGCTCACTGGGCTTACGCGGTTCTCGGGTGGGGCGGCTACTGGGGATGGGATCCCGTCGAAAATGCTTCTCTGATGCCATGGCTCTTCGGCACCGCCTTTCTGCATTCGGTCATGATGCAGGAAAAGCGCGGCATGCTGAAGACCTGGAACATGTGGCTGGTCTTCGGATCGTTCTGGCTCTCGATTCTCGGCACATTCCTCACCCGTAGCGGCATCATCGCCTCCGTGCATGCCTTTGCCCAATCCTCCATCGGAACCTGGTTTGCATGGTTCCTGGCGATCATCTTCGTTGTCTTCCTGTTTTTCTTCGTGAAGAACAAAGTCCATCTTGCGCAGCGAGCACAAACTCGAATCGCTGGTTTCGCGCGAGTCGAGTTTCCTGTTCAACAACCTCCTTTTCTGCTGCTGACGCTTCACGTGCTCTGGGGAACGTGGTTCCCGAAGATTTCAGAACTGGTGCAAGGCAACAAAGTCACAGTCGGCGCGCCGTTCTACAACCGCGTCGCCATTCCGGTGGCACTGTTCCTTATTCTGCTCACTGCGCTCGGCCCGCTGCTGGCATGGCGCAAAACTTCGTCTCGAAAGCCTGAAGCGCAATTTCAAATGGCCGCTCTTCGGCGCCGTCGCAGTCGCAGTTTTCCTGATGATCACCCCTCAGAGCTGGGGATCGCCCTTCGGCCTGCGCCCCTGGCAGGACATTTCGTACCTCTACTCGCTGATGGCGATCAGCCTTGCCGTCCTGGTGACGCTTACCGTTGGCAGCGAGTTCTACCGCGGTGGGCAAAGTCATCTCCGCACACACCGGCCAGGGCCTGTTCGCCTCCATGGTGCAACTGACGCACCGCAATACCCGCCGCTACGGAGGCTACGTTGTCCACTTCGGCGTTGTGGTCGTCGTCATCGGCATTGCCGGCGCAGCCTTCAATCAGGACAAAGAACAGGCGATGGGCTTCGGCGACAAAATGGAGATCGGCCCCTACACGCTTGTCTGCCAGTCCTTCACGCAAGACGACAAACCAAATCATTCAGCGAATGGGCGATTTTAGACGTCTATAAGGACGGCAAGAAAATCGACACCATGACCCCGGTGCGTGATTCTTCAAGGCCAGCCAGCAGGCTTCGACGAAGCCCGATATTCGTTCTACTTTTAAGGGCGACCTGTATGTCGTCTATGAAGGGCAGAACGGAAAAAAGTCAGCCGATCATTAAGGCGCACTTAAATCCCCTTGTGATGTGGATCTGGCTCGGCGTCTGGATCATGCTCGCAGGAACGATTCTTGCCTTGTGCCCAACGCGCCCGCGCCAGTAAGAGTGCCCGCGCCATAGCTAGTGGGACACGAAGCCGCGGTAGCCACAGGAGATTAGCGATAGTGCAGTCTCATTGCAACCGTGGAAGAGCGGCCCTTCAGGGCCGCGAAAATCGATTGAAATAGAAATACGGGCTTTAGCCCCAGCGGCATCTAATCGATCCATGAGTGCACCCGCAAATCCGATCCTCCGCGCGCGCCACCCACTGCCTACTGGTTAGCGTTCGCTTATCGTCCTGCTCGGCGCGGGCGATCCTGCCACGCGCTTCGGCGCGCTCGGACATCAGCTCATGTGCATCTGCGGCTGCGGACAGATTCTGCTGGAATGCAACCACGTCGGCTGCCCTGACTCCGACGGCATGCGCAACGAATTGATGGCCGCCGTCAGCCGCGGCGACAGCGACAGCCTCGTCGAGCAATCCTTCGTGCAGAAATACGGCCCTACCGTCCTCGCCGCGCCGACCACAAGCGGTTTCGATAGCACGGCATGGATCATGCCCATCGTCGCGTTGTTCGTCGGGTTCGGCATTGTGATGCTGGTGGTGCGCTCATGGAAGAATCGCCCCGACACCTGCGCTGGCTGGCGGCGTGCGCCCTGCCCGTGGAGCTGAACTCGATCAATTCCGCGAGCAGGCACAGAAGGAGACCGAACAGTGACCTTCGAACTAGCTTGCTGCATTCTCATCACGGTCGCCTGCAGTCTCTATATCTTTCTACCTTCCCGACACGCTCTACCTCGGGGCTGAGAAAACGCGGGCCGCTTATCTTCGCGAACGCAAAGACGCCGTTTATGAGAATCTGCGCGACCTGAACTTCGAATACAAGGCAGGCAAAGTGCCCGACGTGACTACCAGTCGCTGAAATCCTCTTTGCAGGATGAAGCCGCGGCGTTGCTGTCCGAAATCGCGCGCCTCGAGCCAAAGCTCCCGCGCCGCGAAAAAACAAGATCATGAAACTCAGCAATCGCCATCTTTTAGCGAAGTACAGCGCCCTCCGCTGCCGGTGAGCGCTTACGCAGTCGACAGCGACCTTTTCCCCAGATGCCAGTCCACCGCACGGCCTCTTCCCGGCCCACGGGCCGAGGGCGGCTTTCGGCTACATGTGCTTCTTGCCCATTCATGTTCTGCTCGCCACCTTGCCCCCGCCCAGACCCTCACCGGCACAGTAAAAAACTCCACCACCGGCAAGCCCGCTGCTGGCGACGAAGTCATTCTGATCAGTCTCGGCCAGGGGATGGAAGAATCCGGCCGCACCAAGGCCGACGCCAAAGGCAATTTCAGCTTCAAACTGGACGACCCGAATTCCGCATCTCGTCCGCGTAATTCACCAGGAAGTCACTTACCATCGCATGGCGCCTCCGGGAACCACTTCCGTCGAGGTACAAGTCTACGATGCCGCGAAAAAGATCGACGGCATCTCACCGTAGTCGCCGACATCCTGCGCTCCAAATCGCACAGGGACAACTTCTAATCGAACGCAAATTCGGCGTGCAAAACGATTCCAAGCCGCCGCGCACGCAAATGAACGAGCACAATCTTGAGTTCTACATACCGGATGGCGCACAGGTTATTCCCGACTCCGCGACGGCCGTCACCGAGGGCGGCAATCCGCTGAAGACCGCCCCCGTGCCCGAAGGCGAGAAGAACCGCTACTCTTTTATTTTTCCTCTGCGTCCCGGTCTCACGCGCTTTGAAGTGGCCTACCAGCAACCCTACACTGGCAGCGCCAACATCGATCCGAAGGAGATTTATCCTTTGGATCACTTCGTCGTTATGACGCCGAAGGCGATGCAGTTCACCGCCGCCGCAGCTGCGTCCGGCTTTAAGTTGATCAACTATCCCGCCGAACCTGACGCCTCGGTGCAAGTTGCATCCAACACCAAACCCGGAGAGAATCTTTCCTTTAAGGTTTCCGGCGAAGGCGTGCTCCAGGCTCCCGAAGAAGGCAATAGCGGCCAGGGCTCAGGCGGAGGCGCACAGCCGCCCAATGCTGGCCCGGAGCCGACCAGTCGCCCGGGCGGCGGACTCGGGCCGCCCATCGACGCTCCCGACCCGCTGCAAAAATATCGCTGGTGGATTTTAGGCGGCTTCGCCGCAATCCTGGTGATTGGGGGCGTGTTTGTCGCCTCCCGCCAGCAAGCCGCAGCCCGCGCCCAGGCGCGCCAGAAATCCGGTTCGACACTGCGAACAGCTTCCCTGGAGGACGACTACGAGCCGGAGGAAATCCTCGCGGCACATGCGTCGATTGACGCGCCTTCGCCTTCCCGGCTGCTCGACGCCTTGAAGGAAGAACTCTTCCAACTCGAAGTGGAACGCAGACAGGGGCAGATTTCACAAGCCGAATACGAGACCGCAAAATCCGCCCTGGATCAAACGCTGGAACGCGCTCTGAAGCGTGAGGGCCAAAAAGCTTAAGTGGCTTCGAGGGGGCGCGACTTTAGGCAGCTCCGCTCCGCACTGGATAAACGTGTAGCCCGCAGCGACGGGCGATCAAGCAGAGTGTCACAAGTTGCCGAGGCATGCAGGCACGCTTTGCCCATCGGCCCTCCCAAGCGGATTCGGTTGAACCAATCGCGCAGCTAACCGCCCCCAAATGAGTCGATCCGATTCGCATCCGCCGATTCTCGTTTGGCACCCGAACTGCCTCACTGCTGAAGGCAACGGTAATTAAACTTCGGCGGAGATTTTGCCGATTACGCCGTTAGCCCCGGAGCGTAGAGCTTCCCTTTAGGAGATCGCATATGTCAGTTTCAGGCATTTCTACCAGCAGCCTCTACCAAACGCCAGGCGTGCAGAACGACTTTCAAAAGGCACGGCAAGAATTCCAGCAACTCGGCCAGGATTTGGAATCCGGAAATCTTTCCGCAGCGCAGTCGGATTTCGCGACATTGCAAAACCTTTTGCCGCAATCCGCTTCGACCACAACGGCGGCGCAGAGCAACAATCCCATTGCTCAGGCCTTCGCCCAATTGGGCAAGGATCTTGCAGTCCGGCAATTTGTCCGCGGCGCAATCGGATTTCGCCACGATTCAACAGGATTTCAAGAATCAAGCGTCGCAAGGCGCGCCAGCGTCCGGCGGACATCATCATCACCACGGTGGCGGATCGAGCGAGATCAGCCAGCTCTTCGATCAACTCGGCCAGGAGCTTCAATCGGGCAATCTTTCTTCCGCGCAGCAAACTTTCGGTGCGCTGACGCAACAGTTGCAGCAACCCTCAGCGACAACTGGATTATCTTCAGACACGACGCCCACTACCACTAGCAGCGTCTCAGTGAGTGCCTGAACCGACCGCCTGATTCGAGCGATCGGGCTGGCTTCACCGCCTCCGCGCATCGGTTCGTCGAGCGCGGAGACTCGCCGCTGATGTTTAATGGCGTATGGCCCTAACCTGGTTCATACTGCTGCTCACCGTTGCTGGAACCATCCTGCTGCTCCTGCTGTTTCATCGCCGAACCTTCCTTGGCCGCCTGCTTCACGAGCGCATTCCAGACCGGCCACGGCGCCGGCTATTCGTGGCGTCGCTAAGTTTCTTCCTCACCTTTGCCGGTGTGCGCGGCGTGGTCTACTGCATCACGCATCAGATTCCGCCATTTCATTTCATTGAAGTTGGCGGCAGGCATATTCACCACCTCGTCATTGGAATCGTGATTTTGCTGCTCGTCGGCTACGGCTGGCTCGCGGAAGTTGGCACGGGCACGGACGATTCGTCGGTTTTGCTAAGCCGCCTGATGTCGATTCTCTACGGCGTTGGGGCGGCGCTTACGCTGGATGAATTCGCTCTGTGGCTGAATCTGCGCGATGTTTATTGGTCGCGCGAAGGTCGATCCAGCATCGACGCCATCATCCTGTTTGGCGCTTTCCTCTCCGCCAGCGCCTGGGGCGCTCCACTCTTTCGATCCAAGCCCAAAAGAAAATAAACGAGCCTCGTGTGGAGCGGACACTCCTGTCCGCTGCCTTTGATTTTGATTTTGATTTTGATTTTGTTCTTGATCTTGATTTTGCTCTTGCCCAGGAAAACCGGAAGGTATCCGCGAACTATCCCGAGAACTCTAACACCAAGCCGTCCAATTCGCCGGCCGATGTAAAACGCTTCTACAAATGCGGTTTTTGCGGTACCCTTAGGCCGTTCTAAAGGAGCCTCCCATGGTACAAAGCGGTTCGGTCGAGATGGTTAAGCACGCTTCCACATTGTCGATCCTCTGGGGAGTATTGCTGATTATTTTTGGCATGTTCGCGATTGGCTCGCCGTTTCTGGCGGCCGTAGCCGTAAATGTGGCAATCGCGTGGTTGATTGTCCTGGCGGGAATAGTTCATATCGTCCTCGCCTTTCACGCGCATGGCGCCGGCAGCTTGATTTGGAAGCTGCTGGTCGGCATCGCCTATTTGTGTTTCGGCGCTTATCTGATCGCGCATCCCCTGCTGGGCGTTGCCTCGCTGACCTTGCTGCTGGCTGGTTTGTTCCTGATCGAAGGCATACTGAACATCGTTTTGTATTTCAGAATGAGGCCGATTCACGGATCGGCTTGGGTGCTGGTGGATGGGATCATCACGCTATTGCTGGGCCTGATGATCTATATGCAATGGCCGTCCAGCGCCGCTTGGGCGATTGGCATTCTAGTGGGCGTAAGCATGTTGATTAGCGGCGTCACGCGCGTGGCAATGTCGCTGGCAGTGCGGCGCGCGACCTCGGGTTCAAACATAACATCCATGGCAGCTTAACTTGAAACGCTTCGCGACTCGCTGAAGAGCCCGGCGCCCTGGGAAGAGCTGTGCATGCATCCCTGTGGGCGCCGTAACATCTAATGGTTGTGATTCGGCTAATATCAGAATCCGCCAAATTATGGGAAACACATTCAAGACTGCGTTTCTATTAACAGCGCTCACGCTGCTGCTGATGTTCTTTGGCCGCTACTTTGGCGGACAGAATGGCATGATTCTCGCGCTGGTGTTCGCGGCGGTGATGAACTTCGTCTCCTACTTCTTCTCCGACAAGATTGCGCTGGCCATGTATCGGGCGCAGCCGGTGACCCGCGAGGAACTGCCGCGCGCATATGAAATCGTGGAGCGGCTCACCCAGAAGATCGGTTTGCCCATGCCAAAGATTTACGTGATCCCCACAGAATCGCCTAACGCGTTCGCCACCGGCCGCAATCCGAAACATGCTTCGGTCGCGGTGACCCACGGAATCCTGGGACTGCTGAACGACGAAGAATTGGAAGGCGTACTCGCCCACGAACTCGGCCACGTGGGCAATCGCGACATTCTGATTAGTTCGGTAGCGGCCACCATCGCCGGCGCGATCACCATGCTGGCCAGTATGGGCCGCTTCGCCATGATCTTTGGCGGTTATGGCGGCGGCGACCGGGATGACCGCCGAGGCGGCGGATTGGCTGCTCTTTTCATGCTGATCGTGGCTCCGATTGCGGCCAGCCTGATCCAACTTGCCGTCTCGCGATCCCGCGAGTACCAAGCAGACGCTACCGGCGCCAAGAACACAGGCAATCCATATGCCCTTGCCAGCGCGTTGCAAAAGCTCGATACCTATTCGCGCCGTGTTTCCCATGGCCGCATCCCCCTCGACCGCACATCTATTTATTATCCAGCCGCTGCTGGGGATGAATTTTGGCAATCTTTTTTCCACTCATCCCCCAATTGCAAAGCGAATCGAGCGGTTGACCGGGCGGCCGGCGGAGTTTATGCAATAACCTGTCAGCTATCAGCTATCAGCCAAATCCCGCAAGTTTGATCCCGAGCCGCGTTCTGAGTTCGTGACGAGACCCGCGCGGACAGCAGGTTCCTCACCTTCGCTGCGCGAAGGTTCGGAATGACCTCACTTTATATACCATACCTAAGCTCTTGCTGAGAGCTGACGGCTGATAGCTGATAGCTGATAGCGGTCCTATGACATCCGTAACTCCGTTAATTCAGGAGCGGATAGTAAAATCCATGTAATGTCCCCAGAGACCGCCATTGCCGTATCGCATAAAGCTGTCGAACTGGAAAAAGTTCTCCGCCGCGTGATTCGCGGCAATGACGATGTGGTGCGCCTGGCGCTGGTCAGCATCTTCGCCCGCGGACATTTGCTGATCGAAGGCGTTCCCGGTGTTGGGAAAACAACATTGGGACAAGCTCTCGCTCGCGCCATCGATTGCACCTTCCAGCGCGTGCAGTTCACCAGCGACATGCTGCCGTCCGACGTTCTGGGAATCTCCGTCTATTCGGCGCTGGAGCAGGAATTTGAGTTCAAGCGCGGGCCCGTTTTTACCAACGTCCTGCTCGCCGACGAAATCAATCGCACTACGCCGAAGACGCAATCGGCGCTGCTGGAAGCGATGAATGAAGGCCAGGTCACCGTGGACGCGCATTCCTATGAGTTGCCGCAGCCGTTTCTGGTAATCGCCACGCAGAATCCAGTGGAGCACCACGGGACCTACGCGCTGCCTGAATCGCAACTGGACCGTTTCTTGCTGCGCGTGCGCATGGGATATCCCGATGCCGCCGCGGAACGAGAGATTTTGCGCTCGGAAGCGGGCGCCGAAGTCTTGCACGATCTTCGCCCCGTTCTTGCCGGCGCCGACGTGCTCGAAATGCAGGAGGCGGTCAAGCACATTCGCGTGGATGAATCGCTGGTGACCTATGCGCTGGAAATCGTTCGCCGCACCCGCGAGTCGGAATACTTATCGCTGGGAGTCTCGCCGCGCGGCGCGCAGGCTCTCTATCGGGCGGCGCAAGCCATGGCATTTCTCGACGGCCGCAGCTTCTGCACTCCGGAAGATTTCAAGCCGCTGGCCGTGCCGGTCTTCGCTCACCGCGTCGCTTATGAACGGAGGGTTCGCATCGACGTTGAAGAAATCAGAGCAAGCCGATCAGGTGCTGCGCGACATCGTAGAGAACGTGGCAGTGCCGGTGTAGAGGATCAGTTTTCAGCTCTCAACTCTCAGTTCTCAGTTCTCAGTTTTTGGTCCGCGGCACTCGCACATCTGCAAGGTTATAATTCTCGCGTCATGTCTTTTCTGCGTTTTCTTATGCTTCTCTCGCTCGTTTGCTGGATCGGTGGCCTTATCTTCTTTGCTTTTGTCCTCGCGCCTACGGCATTCACCATCCCGTCAGTTCTTCCCAACACCCACCTGGCCGGCAACGTAGTGGGACGCGCGCTCGGCAAGCTGCACTGGATCGCAATCGTCTCCGGAATTATCTTCCTGATCAGTTCCCTTCTCTATAGCCGCATGACCGATGGCACGGCGCATATTTTCGCGACCCGCCACCTTCTCCTCTGCCTCATGCTCGCGCTCACCTTGATATCGCAATTCGGAATCATTCCACGCATGGACGTTCTGCGCGCGTCCCTTGGAGACGTCGCCTCTGCGCCGCTCGATAATCCTCAGCGTATTCAATTCGACGCGCTACACGTTTGGTCGACGCGCGTGGAAGGCGCGGTGCTGCTGCTGGGGTTGGTCGTTGTGTATTTGACCGCAAGCAGCTTCTAGTTCTGGCATCGCTGGCGGTAGGGTTCCGCCGGGCTTCGCCCTGGCGGGACAGCCGAGGCGGCTGTCTCTACATATGTTTCTTTGCCCTCTACATTTGGGTGATTTTCGCTTCATCATTTATCCTGAAATGTTGAGCAATGGCCCCCGATCACGCTGACCGCATGACGATCCAGCTAAGAGCCAACAGCTAAGAGCTTCCCCTATGAAAACTGGCATCATTGGCCTGCCGCAGGTGGGCAAGACATCGCTGTTTCGCATTTTGACCAAGGCGCATCTTTCCGATTCGGCGCGCGCGAATCCGCGCGAAGCGCACATCGGAGTCGCCAAAGTTCCGGACGACCGGCTCGACCGGCTGGCTGCGCTTTATAACCCAAAGAAGCTGACCCACACGTCGGTGGAATATGTGGACGTGGGCGCTATCGGCCAGGAAGCGCTGAAAGACAGCGCTTACGCCGCGCATCTGCGTAATGTAGATGCGCTCGCGCACGTGGTGCGAGTATTCGACGATCCCTCCGTTCCCCACGCGGGAGAGATCGATCCCCTGCGCGACATCAAGAATGTGGAATTCGATCTACTCGTCAGCGATCTCGGGCAGATCGAAAAACGGCTCGAGCGTTTGGAAAAAGACTTAAAGAAGATGAAAACCTCCGAGTTGGAAAAAGAATTCGAACTGCTGAAACGCGCGAAAGCGCAGGTTGAATCCGACAAGCCGCTGCGCGAAATGGAAATGACGGCCGAGGACAAAAAGCGCATCAAGGGATTCATGTTCCTGAGCGAAAAGCCGATTTTCTACGTGCTCAATATTGGCGAGTCGACAGAACTCGGCAAGGAACTGGAGGAAGCTGTAAGCAAATATAATCTGAAGGAAATTGCCGCGCGACCCAATGCCGCGGCGACCGCCATTTGCGGCAAAGTCGAAGCCGAACTCGCGGAGATGAGTGATGCGGATGCGGCTGAATTTCTATCGAGCTACGGCCTCACCGAAAGCGGCCTGGTCCGCCTGATTCGAACAACCTATAAATTGCTCGGCCTGATCTCGTTTTTTACCGCCGGAGAAGACGAATGCCGCGCCTGGCAGGTTCCGGCAAACTGTCGAGCGCAAGAAGCGGCAGGCGCGATTCACTCCGATCTGGAGAAACATTTCATCCGCGCCGAGACGATTCGCTGGGACCAGTTACTGGAGGCGGGATCCGAAGCCAATGCCCGCGCCAAGGGAACGTTGCGCCTGGAAGGCAAAGACTACATTGTGCAGGATGGCGACGTGATGCATATCAGGCACTCCGGATAACAGCACGATGCCGACTCTCAGTGTTGATTGAAGACTTCGCTGCGGTCGATTCGTTCGCCCTTGAACACAACGAGCGAGATTCGCTCCGTCGCGTTAATGTCCTCCAGAGGATTTCCGTCAACCACAAGCAGGTCGGCGTCATTTCCGGGACGAATTGAACCGATCCGATCATCGGCCCGCAGCAGCCGAGCGGCATTCGAAAGTTGCCGCCTGCAACGCCACCGCCGCGGGAATTCCGGCTCTTACCCAAAGTTGAAGCTCGTGCTGCACCGTTGGTCCGTGGATCACCAGGAGATTCCCCGCGTCGCTGCCGGTTACCAGGGCAACGCCATGCTCGCGCGCGCGCTTCAAGTTATCGATGGCGATCGCCATGTCGATCGGATACTTCGCCAACGATTTTCGCATCGGCTCCGTTTCCGCCGAACCAAGCGCTTCTTCGGTTGCGCTTAACAGTTCCGGCGGGCCCACTTGCTGCACCAGCGACCGCTTAAGTAAATCGGGCTTACCGGCTGCAAAGTTAAGAAACGCTTCTCCAACGCTCAGAGTCGGATCGTAAAACGTTCCCTGCTTCGCCATCTGATCGAACACTGCATCGGGAATCTTTTCGCGGAACGATCCGTGCTCAATCGAATTTGCTTGCGCTTGCACCGCGTCGGCCACATCGCGCGCGTCTCCAGTGTGCACCGCGAGCGGGAGCGAGTCTGCATGAGCCTGCTGCGCGACCGCATCGAAGATTCCAGTATCGAGACGGTTAAACACCATGCCGCCCGCGCCCGCTTCAAGAATTGCCTTGACGCAATTCACGTCACGCGTTTTCAATTGGTCGACCTCTTGCTGGGCCTCGGCCGCGGAACCTGGGATGCGCGTGGTTTGCTTTTCGAGATGGTCGCGAATAGGGGCCGGAAGATCTTTAAAAAATTCGGTCCCGTGTCCGCCCGCGGCGGTAAACAGCGGCCCGCAGGTGTAGAAGTCCGAACCCAGAACCTCGCCGCTATTCACCGTCGAACGTACCTTGAGTGCGCTGTCCAGGGCATCGCCAACGCTTCTCACCGTGGTAACGCCGCTGTAAAGATATGCCGCCAGATTGCGCAGCATAGTTTTCTCGGCATCATACTTGCTCATATCGGGATAAAAACCTCCCGGCGCGCCAAGATGAATGTGAACGTCGATGAGTCCGGGAAGAATTGTTTTGCCGGCCGCCTCCACCGTCTCCGCTTTCAACGTCTTCGGGTCCGGTCCCGCGCCTTCGAATACTTGTGCGATTTTGCCGCCGCGCACCAGCACCGAGCCATTTTCGATCACTTTGCCATCGCCAACAAAGATCCGCGCGCCGCGAATCAGGAATGTGTCGCTCCGCGCCAGTTGCCGGTTGAGGACTTTCGTTCTTCGCGATGCCCGTGCGTGCGTGCATTTGCCACGTGCCCAGCAACAAAAACGGAGTCAAGACCGCGGCCAGCCACAGCTTGGCCGACGCGCGCATCTTCTCTTCTTTTTCCCAGCGGAAAAGCTTGTATGAAATAAACAGGCCCACGAACGCGGTGAGCGCCAATGCCAGCGTCGGCTGAATATTCGCTCCAATGCCCTCATCCCGCAGCAACATGCCCTGAATACCCACCACCATGTACGTTGCCGGAACAAACTGCGTCACTACTAACAGCCACGGCGGAAACATGGAGAGCGGAAAAGTCGCCCCGCTGAGAAATAGCATCGGAAGATAAACCAACTGGACTAGTAGCTGGCTCTCCTGCATCGAGTTGACCACCGAAGCCAGGATCAATCCGATGGCGCGGAATCCAATAATCGCAACGGTGATAAAGATCAGAATCGATCCCATCGACTGCGGCCAGGGCATGCCATACATGAAATGCGCCAGCGCAAATATGAGCAACACATTCGGCATGTATAAAATCCAGCCGGTCACAGCCGACGCAATCAACAGCGGAGCGGGCGTAATCGGCGTGACCTTATAGCGCCGCAGAATGTTCGCTTCGCGTTCCTGCACCGAACGGATTCCCGCGCCGAACAAGCCGTTGCCGAGGATCCCGATGATCAAAACCATCGAGATCACAATCGTCATGGCGGCGCCGCGCTCGGCGTGCATTGCCTGCCCGAAAATAAAAAAGAAAATCAGCGGAAAAAGGTAATTGAAGAAAATTACCGACTTCTCGCGCAGGGCGAGCCTCAGGTTCAGCGTGATGAGCGCTTTGTAGGCTTTCATTCGCGCAGGCTCTTTCCCGTCAGCTCGATGAAAACGTCTTCCAGGCTCGGCTGTTTTAAGCTGACGTCGGTTAGCTCCAGGCCCTGTTGATCGATCCACTTCACCAGATCCACCAGAGTGGCCGCTGGACGCCTCGAATGTACAGTTAGAGTTCGTCCGCTCGGCTCCAGCGTAGTCTGCGTGGCTTCGGCCCAGGCAGGCCGGCTCTCCGGAAATGCCGTAGCGCACGTCACTATAATGCTCGATGCATTGCGGCCCTGTTGTTGCAGATGGCTCGGCGTGTCCAGCGCGATAATGCGGCCCTCGTCCACAATCGCAACTCGGTCGCACAGGCGCTCGGCTTCTTCGATATAGTGCGTGGTCATCAGAATTGTCCGATGCTCGCGCTTCAGTTCCTCCAGCAAATTGTGAATCTCAGCTCGCACCTGCGGATCGAGACCGGTAGTCGGCTCGTCCAAAAAAATCAGTTGCGGATCGTTCACCAGCGCCAACGCCAGCGCCAGCCGCTGCTTCTGCCCGCCGGAAAGTGTTGTATAAAAAGCGTCCCGCTTCTCCTCCAGTTGCAAGCGGGCCAGCAGCTTGTTCAAGTCGACATTGCGCGAGTAAAAAGAAGCGAAAACGTCCATGGCTTCGCGCACCCGAATTTTGTCCGGCAGGTTCGTCGCTTGCAGGCAAACTCCAATGCGATCTTTTAGCTGCTGCCGCTGCCTATCGGGATCGAAACCAAGCACCGTAACTTGTCCACCGCTGCGGGGGCGCAACCCTTCGAGAATCTCGACCGTCGTTGTCTTGCCGGCTCCATTCGGTCCGAGCAAGCCAAAAACTTCTCCCGGCTGGATCTCGAAATCGATCCCCTTTACTGCATGCACATCGCCATAAGACTTCTTGAGCCCTTGCACCGAGATCGCTGCCGAAGTGGAATTCATGGCGGGATGGATAGGCTACCGGAGAAGCAGTCTCAAGTCAAAAGTTGAGCCGCTTTGCGGGCGTGAGTCCGCGTCTTTGGCGGACGGGAGCCCGCAGGCGAAATCCCGAGCGTTCTTCGCGAGGGATTTGCTACGGCGCACTTGGTGCCGGGAGGGGGAATCGAACCCCCACAGAGCTTTCGCCCCTGCGGATTTTAAGTTGAGCCGCTTTGCGGGCGTGAGTCCGCGTCTTTCGGCGGACGGGAGCCCGCAGGCGAAATCCCGAGCGTTCTTCGCGAGGGATCTGCTACGGCGCACTTGGTGCCGGGAGGGGGGAATCGAACCCCCACAGAGCTTTCGCCCCTGCGGATTTTAAGTTGAGCCGCTTTGCGGGCGTGAGTCCGCGTCTTTCGGCGGACGGGAGCCCGCAGGCGAAATCCCGAGCGTTCTTCGCGAGGGATCTGCTACGGCGCACTTGGTGCCGGGAGGGGGAATCGAACCCCCACAGAGCTTTCGCCCCTGCGGATTTTAAGTTGAGCCGCTTTGCGGGCGTGAGTCCGCGTCTTTCGGCGGACGGGAGCCCGCAGGCGAAATCCCGAGCGTTCTTCGCGAGGGATTTGCTACGGCGCACTTGGTGCCGGGAGGGGGAATCGAACCCCCACAGAGCTTTCGCCCCTGCGGATTTTAAGTCCGCTGCGTCTGCCAATTTCGCCATCCCGGCCCGTTCCGGCGCATTTCGCCGGATGTTTTTCAGTATTGCATAGCTCTCGGTGTGTCGCCAGTTAACATGGCTCGGCGTTGCGTATAGTGTTGACGTCCTTTGCTACAATACTGGATCACCGTACTGGGTCATCGGGTCCGATTCGGTTTGGTCCTTGCCATGCGCATCTCTAAGCGCGGTTTCACGTGACGGCGTTCCCTATAAGACGCCCGTGTGTCGTTTCCAGTCTCCTCTCCACAATCTCGGTTCTTAATTGAGCATGAAAGGAATCCGCGTATGCTGCGCAAAGTTTGCGTATTGTCATCTCTGTTTTTCGCGTTCGTTCTGTGTGTTTTTGGCCAGGACTCGCGCCATTTCACATTTCACTATGCGTTCACCGTGCGGAACATTCCCGAGCGAGAAAAGGTCCGGATATGGATTCCGGCGGCCGAATCCGACGATTATCAAGAGGTGCGAATTCTTTCGGCGAACGGCGATCTGCCGCTGAAGAAGACCCGCGACCCAAAATACGGGAATGAGATTTATTTCGCGGAAGTAAGAAATGCGGGAAAGTCCGAATTTCATTTCGATGTGGAATACGACGTGGTTCGTCACGAGCGGCGCGCGCTCGGCGAAGACTCCGGGAAGGTCGTGGCCGCTTCGCTTAACAAGGGTCAGCGTCAACGTGACTTGCAGCCTGACGTGCTTGTGCCGGTAACCGGCCTGCCAGCCGACTTGGCCGCAAAAGTCACGGAAGACAAGACGCAACCGCTTGATAAGGCGCGCGCTATTTACGACTACGTCTTCACCACCATGCGTTACGACAAGACTGGAACGGGCTGGGGACACGGCGATGTGCTCTACGCCTGCGACGCGAAGAAGGGCAACTGCACCGATTTCCATTCTCTATTTATCGCGATGGCGCGCTCACAGGGGATTCCGGCGCGCTTCGAGATCGGATTTCCGCTGCCTCCGGACAAACACACGAGCCAGATTGCGGGGTACCACTGCTGGTCCGATTTCTGGATCGACGGAAAAGGCTGGATTCCAGTCGATATTTCCGAGGCCTGGAAGCATCCGGAGAAGCGCGATTACTTTTTCGGCTCGCACGACGTCAACCGCGTGCAGTTTAGCATGGGACGCGACTTGCAATTGAAGCCGGCGCAGGAGGGTAAGGCTTTAAATTATTTCGTCTATCCGTATGTGGAAGTCGACGGGAAAGAGTTTTCAAATGTGGCAATGGAGTTTTCGTTTGCCGACGCTGGGCCGACAGTCGCAGCTAAATAAGAACGCGGCGGTTCATTAACGTAGCTGAGGTTAGGGGCTAATTCCCCAAGGCTGCGCTTGGCCCGCGCTGGCCCACTCGTCGGGCCCCTTATCCGGCTGCGGTATACCCGTCGGCGATACTGGCGGACGCGGCGATTCGCCGTTTCCAGGATTCGGAACATCCCCCAGTCTTCCCCGGGACGCCGCAAACTCGGAGCGTTCGCTGGATGCTCTACCGGCTCCTGTTCTTTCCTGGCTTCTTTTTCGGACTGAGGTAAAACCACTTCTTTCTCGGTGCGCAGAATTTTTTCGCCACCGACTTTCATGGTTTCGACGCGTACCACTTCGTCGTCGATGATGCGCACGAAATCCACATCGGCCGGCGGTTCGCCGTAGATCCATTCTTCGTATTCGCTCTCGCCCTCGCGCTCTCGTACTTTTCTGGGCGGCTTGCCTTTGGCGTGAAGCACCATCTCCGTATTCATCCCGACGAGCACGCGATGCGCAAGAATCGCCTCCTTCACTTTGGGAGGCACCGTATTCAAATAAGCCTGCTCTTTGTCGCGCGCGTTGAAGTCGAATACGGGAGAAAGCACGGCCCGCAACTGTTGCGGCGTCATCTCCGGCACGTGCCTGGGAAAATACAAATCCAGGATCGAGCCGTGGGGATTGGTGATGACTTCATTCGGCGCGCCATTCACGGGCGGGCCATTGGAGCCGGAAATCTCGACGCGCTGATACCACTTCTTGCGGCGCACCGGGCCGCCGTTGATCTCGAAACGAATGTGATCGTCTTTAATTTGAACGAACGAAATGTGCGCCGGATCGCCGGGCTTGATCGCTGGACCATAGATGGCGAGCGATTGCCGCAGTTCCTCTCCGTTAGGCGTGATGACGCCTTGTTTTAGATGGAGCCCCTTGGTGCCCATGGGAAATGTGGTGCGCGCGTAAAAGAGCTGCGTTTCAAAATCGCGAATAATCTCAAGGCGAGTTTGCTTCAGCATCGGCGGGGCGTTCGCGGAAATTGGATCGGGGTTGGTGGCAGCGGAATCGCTTCGAGCAGGCTCCGGCCTGGAACTCTGGATCGCGCCGTCCCGCATCTGGCAATAGGCGATTGAGGAAAGAAAGAAGAACGCAAACAGCAACCGCAAAGTAGGAATCGGGAGAAACCTGCAAGGCACGCGCACCATACAACACCCCAGGAAAGCCTGGCATCGATTATACGCGATGCGGTCTTGCGCTACACGCTATTGGGGCCGCGCTTCTTATGCTGCTGGCATTTGCTCATGATGGCGGAACGCAGGCGGGTGCGGAGGTCGTCGGGCAATTCGTAGAGTTGTGAGTCGCGATAAATTTCGATGGTCTTCTTGGTCGTGTCGCAAACAACATAGCAGTTGTGGCACCAGGAAAGATGGTTCTCCAACTCGACCTTTGTAGGTTCGTCGAGCACCCCGTCCAAATAATTTGTCAGCTCGTGCAAAAATTCAGAGCATTTCACTGTTCGCCATCTCCACGATCGCCATTTCCATTCCCGCGTTTCTGAAAAAACTTTCCCAGCCGCTCGCGGAGTTGCAGGCGCGCCCGCAACAACCTCGATTTCACGGCGGGCACGCTTAACTCCAGCGCCGCCGCGGTTTCCTCGGTGGAAAGCCCTTCCACGTCTCTTAGCACGAACACCGTCCGGAAGCCTGGGGGAAGCCCCTGGATGGTTTTGCTTAAAATCTCGCGAAGCTCTGCCTGCGTATATTGCTGCTCGGGATTGGGACTCCAATCCGCGATCTCACGCGGCAGAGAATCGTCCTCAGTTTTTATATCCTCGTCGAGCGAAACCGTCCGCTCGGGCTTTTTCGGCGCAACTTCATCAACGCTTCGTTGACGGCGATGCGCACCAGCCATGTGTAAAACTTCGACTGCTCCTGAAACTTTGCCAGGTTGCTGTACGCCTTCAGGAACGCTTCCTGCACCACATCTTCCGCATCCTCGCGGTTCTGCGTGATGTGTTGCGCGATCCGAAAAACGTTGCGGTCATAGCGGCGAACCAACTCTTCAAACGCCGAGTCGTCGCCCTGCTTGGCCGCCCGCACCAAACTTAGTTCGTCGGTGACAGGCCCCTCTAGTTTGTTTTGGATGGTTCCCATTGTTTCGGCGATGCAGTATTTTCGATAGAAATCGCGGGTATGAATTCGAATCTTTATTCTACTTGGTACCCGCCGGGTTTGACCAATCATGCCCAGCCGGTGGCAGCGCAGGACGTGGTCTGACTCAAGAAAATTGCCAGGCCCTGATGAAGCACAAACGCGGTCGCGCGCCACTATGGGCTCCTGAACCGGCTGGATCGGCGGATGTTCCGACTTCGGCGGCTTCGCATTTACCAACGAAGGTAGCTCGATTCGTTCTAGAATAGTCCGTCGATGAATCCGGGGCGCCGTGGTCCGGACTCGCCACGAATTTATCGGTTGCATCACGCAGAGCCTTTCATGCTCTTCCGCCCAGCCGCGCTGATTATTTTGGTTGCGTTACTTTTTTGTTTTGTGGCGCGCCCGTCCCTCCAGAGCCAAACCAATACGGAAGCTTCCCCAGCGCCTGACGACGACAAGACCGATCTTAAGAAAGCTGATCCTGGGAAAACCGGCCAAGGTTATGTCATCCGCGCCTCGACGCGATTGGTGCAGGTCGACGTCATCGCTCAAGATAAAAAAGGATCTCCAATCACGGGACTGACAAAAGAAACTTTTACAATCTTCGACGACGGCAAGCCCCAGAAAATCGCATTCTTCGCCGCGCCCCCTCCAACTCGCGCCCCCGCTCATCCGCTCGCCGCCAACGTTTTCACCAACCGTTCCGATCTCAAAGGGCAAGACCCCGCCGCAACCATCGTCATTCTCTTCGACTCGCTCAATACCTCATTTGAAGATCAGTCTTACGCTCGGCAAAACGTTTTACGATTCTTGCGATCGGTCAGACCGCAAGACCGCGTTGCCATCTTCGCCCTTACCGATCACCTGGTTCCGCTGCACGATTTCACGGAAGACGCCGCTTCTCTGCAAAGCTCGGTCGACCGCTTCAGTCCCCGCCTGCTGGCGGCGTTCGACGCTTCGCATCCAGCGAATTTTCACGTGCCGGCTTTAGCGAACGATCCTTCATGGGAGGCTTTTGAAGGTCACGTCAACAATGCGAACGCCGAAATTGCCGATTTTCGCACCATCAACAGTTACCGGGCAACTTACGCCGCAGTTGTGGAGATTGCGGATTACGTGGCGGAGATTTCCGGCCGCAAGAGTCTGGTCTGGGTTTCTGACGGAATTCCGATCCAGATAGGCGGTCGAATTGGCGTTCCCGACCGCGATGACTTTCGGCTTGATAATTCCTCGCTGCCGGGAATTTCGGACGCGGCAAATCTAAGTGGTCTGGCTCGAGTTCTCAACCGCGTGAATATGTCGATCTATCCAATAGACGCACACGGCGTCGAGGTGGACGATTCGGCGGCGGCCTTTACCCGGCGGCAAGATCAGCGCGAGAGCTTTCGTCTGCTCGCTGACGGCACGGGCGGCAAGTCTTTCTACGGGACCAACGATATTGCCGGATCGATCGAATCGGCGGTCGAAGACGGGCGATACACATATACTCTGGCCTACTATCCCGATCATGGCGTCTGGGACGGGCGATTTCGCAAAATCAAAATCGAAGCGGCTCTTCCCGGCACTCATCTGCGCTACCGGCGCGGCTACTTTGCGCTTCCGGAACGCGGGGAAGGCGACGCTAGCATGAAGAACGATCTCGCCGATGCGGCCCGCAGTCCGCTTGACGCCACCACGCTTGGACTCACAGTTTCGACGAACAATCTTCCGTCTTCTTCATCGCGGCTCTTGCAACTCCAAGTCACTTTGGATCCAAAACAGTTTCTGCTGCGCGATCAAGATCATCGCAGGCGGGGCGGCCTGGACTTGCTCTTTCTTCAAAAAGATTCCACTGGAAAATTTCTGGCGGCAGAGAAGCAGCATTTCGACGTAAATTTCGATCATCGAGAATACGATTCTTTAGCGAAAAGCGGACTCACGCTGCAACGAAAATTGCAGGTTGATCCGGCCTCGACTGAGATTCGCGTTTTGGTGCGCGAAGCCGGATCGGGCGCAATCGGTTCCGTAACCATTCCGGTGAAAAGCTTGCTTTGATGCGCTATGAGTCTATCCGAGTGCCTGACGATGCCCGCTAGTTTTCGATCTCAAGCAAGAATGCCAGCCCCTTCGGGGACTGGCACTCAGAACTCATCTCGTTCGCGCCCAAGGCGCACTTACAAACCCCCTCAGCCGCTAAACCCGCGTCATTGTTAGTCTTGGACGTTGGACGGCACGACCTGGACGTCGTGCCGTCCCGAACGCGTTTATGAGTCAGCCTCGGAAAATCGGAAACCGCTCTTACGCCTCGGCCCTCACAACCCGGTCATGCGCCACTATCGGCTCCTGAACCGGCTGGATGGGCGGATGTTCCGCCTTCGGCTCTTTCGGTGACGTTAGGACCGTCTTCGCAGCCAGCGATTCCGCCACATCCGGCAGCGAGACCCGCAACGCCTCGCCAATGGTCTTGACGTAGTGAATGGTGAGGTTCGCTAGTTGTTCGGGCGTGAGATCCTCGTCCACATTCATTTTGTTTTCCGCGGGAAGGATGACGGTTGTGACTCCCGCGCGTTTCGCGGCCAGCACCTTTTCCTTAATTCCGCCCACCGGAAGCACATTGCCGCTCAGCGTAATCTCGCCCGTCATCGCCGTCAGCGGACGGATGTGATGCCCCGAGAGCAACGATACCAACGTCGTTGCCATGGTCACGCCCGCCGATGGACCATCTTTCGGAATCGCTCCTGCCGGCACGTGCATGTGAATGTCGTGATCGGCAAAAAAGTCTTCCGCAATTCCCAGGCGTGCGGCATTTGACCGCACCCAGGTCAGCGCGGCCTGCATCGATTCCTGCATCACCTGGCCGATCTGGCCGGTCATGGTGAAGCCGCCTTTGCCTTTCATGGCGTTGGCTTCGACGAAGAGCACGTCGCCGCCCGAAGGAGTCCACGCGAGGCCAACCGCCACGCCGGGACGCTCCGTGCGCTCCGCGATTTCATTTTCGACGCGAATCTTGATGCCACCGAGGAATTCCTGAATAACTTCCTGCGTGACTACAAGCTTCTCCGCCTTGCCTTCGGCCAGGCGACGCGCCTGCTTGCGGCAAATTGTTCCGATGGTTCGCTCGAGGCTGCGCACGCCGGCCTCGCGCGTGTAATGGCGAATCGTATAACGCAGAGCTTCGTCGGGAAACTCGATCTGCTCGGCGGCGATTCCATTCTCTTCCACCTGACGCGGAACCAGATAACGACGCGCAATGTGCAGCTTCTCTTCCTCGCTGTAGCCTTGCAGCTCGATGATCTCCATGCGATCCCGCAACGGCTCGGCGATTGGGTCGAGCATGTTCGCGGTCGTGATGAAAAGCACCTTCGACAGATCGAACGTCACGTCGAGATAGTTGTCGCGAAAGCTCGAGTTCTGCTCCGGATCGAGCGCTTCGAGCAAAGCCGAACCGGGATCGCCGCGGAAGTCACGGCCGACCTTGTCGATTTCGTCGAGCATGAATACCGGATCTTTCGTCTCAGCGCGGCGAATGCCCTGAATGATCTGTCCCGGCAGTGCGCCGATGTAAGTGCGCCGATGGCCGCGAATCTCGGCCTCATCGTGCACTCCGCCTAGCGACAGCCGAACAAACTTCCGGCCTAACGCTCGCGCGATCGATTTGCCCAGCGAAGTCTTGCCGACGCCCGGAGGTCCGACGAAACACAAGATCGGACCCTTCATGTTCGGTTTCAGGCGTCGGACAGAAAGATAATCCAGAATGCGGTCTTTTACTTTTTCCAGATCGTAGTGGTCCGTGTCCAGAATTTCTTTGGCCTTCGGAATCTCGATCTCCTGCCCAGAAGTCTTTGCCCATGGCAACACAGCGAGCCATTCGACGTAGTTGCGCGTGAGCGAATAATCGGCAGCCATCGGAGACATGCGCGAAAGCCGGCCCAACTCCTTGAGCGCTTCCTTCTTCACTTCTTCGGGCATGCCGGCTTCGTCGATTTTCTTTTTCAAGTCATCGACGTCGCGCGCTCCCTCATCCTGCTCGCCCAATTCTTTCTGAATGGCCTTCATCTGCTCGCGCAGGTAATACTCGCGCTGGGTCTGCTGCACGCGGTCCTGCACTTCGCTCTGGATCTTGTTGCGCAGTTGCTGCACTTCAAGCTCTTTGGCGAGATGCTGATTGATTTTTTCCAGACGGGCACGAATGTCCAGCGTTTCGAGCGTGTCTTGCTTGTCGGGCGTCGAAAGCGACGGCAGGGACGAGGCGATGAAATCCACCAGCCGGCCGGGCTCGTCAATATTCATCGCTACCGTGGAAAGCTCGTCGGAAAGCGTAGGCGAACCGGCAACAATCTGCTGAAACAGCGTCAGCACATTGCGCTGCAACGCTTCGATTTCGGAGCTGTCGGGCGGAGCGGCTTCCGGAATGGGCGACACGCGCGCGCGCATAAACGGCGCAAGCTGCGTGAACTCGCCTAAACGGACGCGCTCCAGGCCTTCGGCAAACACAAACAAGCTCTGGTTTGGCATCTTGACGACTTTGTGGACTATGGCGGAGGTGCCGACCGCATAGAGGTCGCTGGGTTGAGGGCTGTCGACGCGCGCCTCGCGCTGCGCCACAACCACGATGGTTTTATCTTCGCCGAGCGAATTGATAAGCTGAACGGAACTATCGCGCCCTACGGTAAGAGGCAGAACGGCGTGCGGGAACAAAACGGTATCCCGCACAGGAAGCACGGGCAAAGCCCGTACGTCATTGATTTCCCGATGCTTAGCAACTGGCTCGGAAAGCGTCTGTGGGTTCATTGGCTCTCCTTGAGTGTAACTCACTCAAGCTCTTAGATGTGATGGCCGGGCAAAGGTTTCATGCCTTGCAAAATGCGGCATTTGCATTCTATCGGCAATTGGCAGGGAGGAACATGATGCCCAAGGTACCGGGGCTATTGCGGAGGGCTAAAGCCTAGTCGGGAAAAGCGTTTTCATCCTGAGGCAGCGAAGTTCTGGGCGAAGCCGAGAACTCCGAACGAAGGATGAAAGCTGGAAGGTCACTGCGTGATGAGGAAATTCTTATTGCTCTTGAGCGTGCCTTTCGGCGTGGTCACGACGATGGGGCCAGTTGTTGCGCCGGTAGGCACGGTCGCTGTGATCTCGGTGCTCGACACCAAGGTGAAAGCCGTCGCGGTTCCGTTAAATGTGACTTTACTTGCCCCGGTGAGATTCGTTCCCAGGATGATAACCGAGGATCCAACAGCGCCCGATGCCGTGACGGTTTCGACGAACGCGCTTAGTCCCACCGAAACCTTATACGCGGTGCCGTGGCTGGATTGTCCGCCCTGGTAAGCAACGCCGTAGAAATTGCCGTCGGTGGCCTGAACAAGTGGTCCCGGATACTCTCCATCGGTACAGTGTTGGCCGCCCTTGGTGCAGAAATTGTGAAGCGTGGTCAGTGCACCCGCTGGGGTAAGTTTGAAAAGGGTTCCAAAAGGAGAGGCTCCGCCGTAGGGTGTCGCACCGTAGAAATTGCCGTCGGTGGCCTGGAGGATTCCAGTCGGCTCTTCCCCGTCGGCGCAGTTTGTTAGCACGCAGAAGCTATACAGAGAAGCGAAGACGCCTGCGGTCGTGACCTTGAAGACCGTGCCATATCCTCCGGGATTTTCAGCGGAACTGATCCCGCCCTGACGAGTAACCCCGTAAAGATTTCCGTCCGTTCCTTGAATAAGGCCGCCCGCGGGATAATAACCGTCCGCGCAATTTGTCTGTTGACAGAAGCTGTATAGAGTGATCAACGTTCCCTCGGGGGTCAGCTGAAAAATCGTGCCGCAGCCACTGCCAGAGCAGTTGGCTCCGCCATAAGCAGTGGTGCCGTAAAAATTGCCGTCGCCCGCCTGTATCACTCCGCCATCTGGATAGGTACCCTCAGTTGAGGCGAAATCGTGCAGCGTGGTCAGCTCTCCTGTGGTTGTAACCTCAAAGACGGTGCCCAGGCCGTTCACACCGCCGTCTGGAGTCACCCCATAAAGATTGCCGTCGCTGCCCTGAGTCAGAGGAGTGAAGGGCTCGTAACCGTCGTCGCACGCAACCTCGGAGCAAAAGTTATAGATCGTGGTCAGTCCGTTTTCCGGACTCAGCTGAAACAGCGTGCCTCCGGGATAACGATTGGAGCGATATGCGCCGTTGCCACCTTCCAGGGTCGAGCCATAGAAGTTGCCGTCGCTGGCAAGAACGAGCCCAGCGTAAGGCTGGCTGCCGGTGCAGTCGTTGGTGGTGCAGGCGTAATCGAAAGCGGAGAACTTCCCCGCAGGGGTCATTTTGAAGGCAAAGCCGTTTGACGGATACGGTCCGCGCAGCGTAGTGCCGTAGAAGTTACCGTCGAGCTCCCTGAGCGAGAGGCGCATTGGGATATTGGCCGTTGCCATTGCCGAAGTCGGCCAGCTTGGTGAAGTTTGCGAGTGCTGGAACGGTGCCATGTTTTTCCGAGGCGTGAATACCTGCCGCAGGGGTTTGCGAAGCACTCGCGACAACGAGAACGAGGACGGTCGACATCGATACGGCAAGCTTCGAAAAGAACCAGCGAGAGCGCATACGAGCCTCCTTAATTCACGGCTCAAAAAGTCTATGGCTCGCGCGATGGGCCGTCAATGTGAAGGAATCTGCATACCTCAATCGCAGAGATTATTCTGTGTCTCGTGGGTGAGCTTCTTCCACAGCAGAAACCGTCCGGTCTGTGATGACCGACCTTGTTCCTTCCTTGTAGGCCTAAGTAGTATGGGGAAAGATCATGCAAATTTCAGAGCAATTCGCCGGCAACCGAGCCCTGCCGGAGTCGAGAGGCCAAGTTCAAATGAGTCAATATTTTGCGTCCAAATTATCCAGTTTCAATATTTTAGAGAAATTTTGCCAGATCACATCTAACGTAAACCCCACCGAATCAAAGATTTAGAAGCAGAGTCCATAGTTTTTTTGATCCAAATTTGCTTTTTTCGGGGCTGTCATGCCGCTTGGTAAATTCCCAGCACTTTCACAAAATCGGCGACCTCACCCAGATGCCGGAGCGCGTTGCGCGCGGCTTCGTCGTCGCCGCGGAGGTAGTCGACATAGAAGACATATTCCCATGGGCGTCCACGAATGGGGCGAGACTCGATCTTGCTCAGGCTGATGTCACGGAGCGCGAAAACGCCGAGAGATTTGAACAGCGCTCCGGGAACGTTCTTAACCTTGAAGGCGATGGAAGTTTTATTCGCGCCGCGCGGGATCAGACACTGGTAGTCCGATGGAGCGGCGCTTCCCTTTCGGAGCGCGGACGATCTCGGTTCGCCCGGCAACTTCCGAATCAGAAAGAAGCGCGTGAAGTTCCGTTTGTCGTCTTCAATGCCGGCTCGGAGAATCTTGCCGGCATATTCGCGAGCGGCATGGCGTCCGGCGATACCGGCAGCGTCGGGAAGATTTTCGGCAACGACGTGCTTCACGCTGCCGGCAGTGTCGTAGAACGGCGCCGGCTCAATCTGAGGATGCTTACGGAAAAAATCGCGGCACTGATCGAGGGCTACTGGGTGCGAAAGCGCCTTCCGGATCGAATTCAACTTCACGTCTGGTGCGGCAATCAAATTATGCACGATGCGCAAAAGAAACTCACCCTGAATAAAGACGCTACGCTCGACCAGCAGGTCGGCGTGCTCGGCAACGGTCCCGGCCAGCGAATTCTCGATGGGAATAACGGCGGCGGCAACTGATCCCCGCTCAATTCGGTCGAAGACTTCGGCGGATCGAGCGCAGGGGACGACAGCGCAGCCTGGCAACATGCGCTCTGCGGCCTCGTGGCTGAAAGAACCGAGTTCGCCCTGAATGGCAACTCTGACGCCGGCAGTTTTTCGCAACTTTGCGGCAGCTTTCATGTACCACGCAAAATAGCTGGTGCAGGCGGGTCAGAGCAAATGATTTGTTAGTGGGCGGCGGTTCCTAAGAGTCGCACGCCTTGCCCTGTGATCCCCAGTGTCCTCTGTGTTTACGGTTTTCATTCAACACAAAGGACACAGAGGGGCACAGGGTAAAGCAGCCGACCTGCCGCGATCACTTTGACGACGAACCTACCAGCGAGCCTTTATCGGCGTTCTCGCTCGTGGTGCGGGTGAGGTAGGGAAAGAACGGCGTAATTTCGAATGGCATTTTCTCGCGGGCCAAGGTCAAAGTAACGGTGCGCGCCTTGGCCAAAGTGACATCGTCGCTCCACGGGTCGAGTTTAATTCTTCCGCCGAGGGGGAGGGCGGCGATTTGATCGATTCGTTGAGCGTCCAGTTGCGGCGCGCCAGCCACCAGCATCTCCATTCGCACGCTTTGGCCGGCAGCCATGCTGTTGCCGAGATGCGGCCGGATCAGGTTGGGGAGTTCGGGCGCGCGCTGCTGCAACGCTCTTAGAAATAATCCGGCGCTGGCCAGCTTTTCTTTATAGGGCGAGTTTTTCAGCATCTCCAAAGCCTTCACATCCGCCTGCGCTTCGTCCTGCGGACGGCGCTTGAAGTCGAGGCGCTGGAAAGTTTGCTCGTCGGGAAAAAACATGCGGTCATTGAAGGCGAGCCGGGCATCGAAGCGATGGCCCAGAACAATATGACTGAGTTCGTGCGCCAGCACGACCGCGAGCGAAGCTTCGTCGGGCAAGACATCGAGCAGTCCGCGGCTGATCACGATGGTGTGGCCGATCGTGAAAGATTCCAAGGGCGCGGTAAGCAGGACCCTGCAATGCACGTCGGATTGCAGATCGATATTGTTGGTCAGCAATAAATTGTTGACCACGGTCTGAAGCACCCGGTCAACCTCGCCGGTGGGCGCGAGCAAGCCAACCTTTTCCAGGCGCTCGACAACATTATCTTCGGCCTGATGCTCCCACATCCGCTCCGCCATCACCGGCGCGGGGTCGGAGGCCGCATCGCTGCGATCCTGCACCGGCTGCCGCGAATCCACCAGAATCTGGGTGAATTCTTCGTTGCGATTCTTATTCGTTGCGTTGAGATCGTAGCCCCAGAGCCGGGTCTGGGCTTTGATGTGAGCATGCCCGGAGTTGTCCCCTTCGGATTCCTCGCTATAAACGTAGGCCGGCAGCCAGATTCCCGGGCGCAGGTTCAGCCGCCAACTGTCGAAGTGCAGATTGACGTTGCTGTCGGGCAGCCGTGAGTAGGTTCCGTTGAAGCGGACAATGTTGTACTCCTGATCTTCCACCCAGATGCGCCCGACGAAGCGGCCGGGAGGCGCATCGGGTTTCGGCTGAACATCGATCACCAGGCAGCGAACCTCGCCCAGAAATTCCCGCCGCACATAACTGAAGCGGTAATACTTTTTATAAAAATCGGTATCGGGGACGATCATCTGCGCGAAGCCCAGCGGCTGAAAATGTAAAGAAAAGATAGCGGTAAGTTTGCGCAAGCCGTTTCGGCCGAAGCCCGGCTGACCGGTGAAGGAAACATCTTCGGGGCCATCGCTCATGTCCAGCCGCCCCAGAAAATATTGGTCGTTGATGGGCGCGGCATTTCCGTTCGCATCCGACTTTAGATTTTGCAGGTAGGTCTCGACCATCGGCCGCAGATTGCGCATTTGAGCGAGAAGTAAATGCTCCCGCTCCACCATTCGGTCGATGACTTCGTCGAAGGAACCCGCGGCCGCGGTGGGCGCAACCGCCGGGGCGGAGCCGTTTGCCAGCACCGGCGTGGATGCAGCCTCGGATGATAACGATGAAGCGGAAGGCGACTGCAGCGCGATTGCACCAGAGAGGAGAAGCGTAACCGACACTACCGGCCCTAACAGCCGGCCCAGGCAAGACATGCGCATACAATCTTCCTTTCGATTTGGGCTTTCGATTTCGTCTTTCGATTTGGCCTTTCCATGGGGAAAGCCCGAATGCACAACTGCTGCGATCGAATTGTTGCCGCGTGCGACGAGGAGCTGCGTCCGGCTCGGATCAAGCAGTACGCCGTCCTAACGAGCATGCAGTCGGCCAATTGCGCATTACAGGCTTCTTAAATGGCGAGGGGAAGCGCACCTCGGGTCGTATTGAGCGGAGCCTCTCGCTGAGCAGGCTCCCACAAGCTTGCTAGGAGGCGGGGTCGAGCGGCTTTTCCAGAACTTTTTCCAGAACTTTTTCGAGAACCAAGGCGTCCACTCCGTTCGAGTAATAGCGAGGAGAGGTTCGAACCACGCTGTAACCGTGGCGCTTGTAAAACGACAGGGCCGAGATATTGTCGACTGCCGTTTCCAACGCCACCGTCTTGCAGCGGGCTGCGCGCAGGCGATCTTCAGCGCTTCGAAGCAGTTGCGATCCTGCTCCGAAGCGGCGAGCGGCGGCGATCACGTCAATCGTAATGATATGACCCGCCTGAGGGGAACTTTCAGCGACGATGAATCCTGCGATTGAGCCGTGAGAGGTGGCGATTCCGCCGGCGCGCTCTGCCTTGTTTCCGTCGTCTGGATTGGTTCCAGAGCCGGCAACGCTCACCGCCACCAACGTATACGAGGCGCGATGCTGGATATATGACTTCAGCTCGGCGCGGGAATAGGAAATGCCGGGAGGAAAGCATTCCTGGTCGATGCGCCACAACATTTCGAAATCGGCCGCCCTAAAATCCCGAATCGTGAAAGGCACGTGGTCATTGTACTGGCATTGGCAGGACGCATCGCCGGGGAAGGATCGCTTGGGAAGCATCGCTTACTGTGGAAACGGGAATGATCCATTCGTATTTGAGAATTCTTGGAATACCGGAGCGCGAAAGGCCGGGCTTTCGGGCCTCCGCTCCGGGCTTCAACCAAGCCAAAGCTTTGGACTTTAGATTTCGCCGAAGCCCGAAGCCAGAAGCTTGAGGCCTGAATTTTTCCACAGCGGCAAATAACTCAAAAGTACCTGCGTCCGCGATTGGAGCCAATTGCCTCTTGCTTCGCCGCAACCTCGGACGTACCATAAGCATCTGAGGAAGCGTTGTGGGACGCCTTCTGCTGATTGACGTCGTCGGTTCGGTTGCCGTTCTGGGGCTGTGGTATCTCGTGTTTTCCACCTACAATCGAAAAAAAGGCGCGGCCGCCCTGCGCTGGGTGCAAACCGCCTGCGCCGGCCGCGGACGCATCCTTGAAGCTCGTTGGGCCGGCAGCTCCCGGCTGCAAGCCAAGTTGCATTTCGCCTCGCACTGGTTTGAGAACGCGCGCGTGACCATGAAATTCCAGCCGCGCGCCTTGCCGGTGCAGTGGCTGCTCAGCTGTTGGCGCCGCCAGAAAGAAACGCTCACCTTCGAGGCCGATTTGGGAGGCTCTCCCAGCTTTCATCTGGAAGTGGTGCGGCACCGCTGGTGCGCCCACAACCGCGGAATCTCTGCGCGCAAGCAGGATAACCGCGAGTGGGATCTTTACGAGCCCGGTCCGATCATCCTCACCACGCGTACGCACTGGAAAGGCGATTCAAGCGCCGAGTTGAATGCCCTGATGTCGGCCCGCCGGCAGGATATCGTGCAGGTTCGCTTCCGTCCCGAGTCGCCGCAGTTTTCCGCGACCGTGCACCTCGAAGCTTTGTCCGATCCCGAAACCGCGGCGGGATTCGTCAGCGCCATGCGCGAGATCGCCGCCGGAGCTTCGGCGCACCAGCAGTAGAGAATATCTCCTGCCTACTCACACATCTGTCATTCCGACCGAAGCGAGCCGAAGGCGAGCGCAGCGGAGGAACCTGCTTTTTTTCGCGGAGAGAGGACGCCGAGGGGAAATGACGGATGGAACCGAAATTTCATTTCGAACACGGAGGATGTAAAGCCGAGTGCGAACGTCCGTGGTACCCGCCCCCTTCGCAAAAAACGCGAAGGAACAGGGCACCCTACTTGCCAACGCTGCGAGGTCAAAGGCTGGGCCACCCGCCGCCTTGACTCGTGGACCACTCGTTTTCGGAGCGGCAATAGGCCGTGACAACGGGATTGGGCTAATATCCCTCCATGTGGCTCCTCCGTCCGTCGTTAGCAGCAAATCGCCTGTGCTCGTTTTCGCCCAGCCGTGAGTGGCGGCGACAAAGATAAGATCGGCGATATCGTCCCCCTGTCTCCAGAGGACATGATCGCTGTTCACAGCGGGGGCAGCGTCCGCTGTGGTTTCCCCTTGGCCGATAGCAAGCAGCGTAACCCGATCCGAATGCTTCCTGTCGTTGAAGGCGGCCAGTAGGGCCGATCCAGCCCCGGCAGGGCCGGGAACGACAGCGCTAGCGCCGATCCGCGATAATTCCGAATGGTCGGTCAGCACGCGGTCGCGTTTCCAAGTCCGCCCACCGTCACCGGTGATGTAAAGCGCCAATGCGTGGCCCCTTGGCTCCTCCGCATCACTCGACGGGCCTAGATGTATCGGAAGGAAACCGCGGTCCGCGTCGGCGAACACGATTTCCCCATAGGCCGCTCCGGTCGGCAGAGTGGGATTAAGATTCTCGAGCGAAGGCCCATCCCCTTGCCAAGTCCGGCCGCCGTCACGTGTGCTATAAATCCCTGCCCAGCTTGGTCCGGCGATCCATCCGTCCTGTGCAGTGGTAAAGACGGGCCGACCCGCAACCGGCACCTGGGGCAACTCCTTCCAACTAAGGCCCCCATCATCGGTCACGAGCAGAAGCCCCCAACTAAACGCGGAACTGCTCCTCGCATGCAACACCATCCAGCCGTGCAGAGGGTCGATAAAATCCATCCAGCTGCGCCCATCGAGCTCGTCGGGTTTCTCGCTCGGGACTTTCACCGGCGTAATCGTCCAAGTCTGCCCCGAGGTTGCCGTGATTGCGAGGTGGAAGGAAACCGTGTTGCCAGCTTCGTCCTCGGCGAAGAGAACCCAACCCTGGGATGCGTCCCGGAAGAAAACATCGGCAATACTCCCATTAGCATGCGGAGTTATATCCTTCCAGTGAGCGCCGTCGTCGGCTGTCCAGAAGAGACGGCGGTCAAATAGAATCCCATCCCGTTCCCGGGGTCAGGAGTCGCATGTTTTGTCCCAGCGCGCAAGCGCTAGCTAACAAGAGAAGAGCTATCGTCGATTGTCTGAACCTTGGCATCGGATCCTCCGAGAATGTTTGGGGCTGGCGGGTGGCCCAGGCTTTCCGCATTCTTTCTTCCCATTCCGAAACTCTGGGTGCCCCGTCCTTGCGTTTTTTGCAAGGGCGGGTACGATGCTGCCGATACCGTGTGCTTGTCATGCCTATCGGTCTGCACCGCACTTATGGCGCTCATCATTTGCACTTTATCACCTGTTCCTGCTATCGGCGCTTGGCTTTTCCTGGCACTGCGCGCGCAGCCGCGACCGGTTCCTTTCGATGCTGGAAGAAACCCGTCAGCGTTACCGCTTTGTAATCGTCGGATATGTAGTTATGCCGGAACATATCCACTTACTTATCAGCGAACCCGAAGTTGGAACTCCATCCACGGTAATGCAGGTTTTAAAGCAGCAGACGGCTCATGCTTTGTTGCCTAAACGCAAACGGCGGAATCCTTGCCAGCGCAGTTTATTCGGCGACGAAGTCCCGCGCCGCGGGTTCTGGCAGGCGCGCTTCTACGACTTCAACGTTTGGACAACGAGAAAGCGCGTGGAGAAGCTCAGGTATATGCATCGCAATCCGGTGAAGCGCGGGCTGGTAGAATCGCCGGAGCAATGGCG
Source organism: uncultured Acidobacteriota bacterium (assembly GCA_963755225.1). Classification (GTDB taxonomy): domain Bacteria; phylum Acidobacteriota; class Terriglobia; order Terriglobales; family Acidobacteriaceae; genus Sulfotelmatobacter. The sequence continues at coordinate 21,745 of CAVWJE010000011.1, read as the reverse complement.
TTGGAGCAGTCACCGTTTTTATCTTCTGGATGAGATTGGGCCGGTGCGGGTGAATGAGGGATGGGGCGAGATTTCGTTCCGGGGCCGGGCCGCTTAAATCGTCACTCGAGGCGTCAGTGGTACCCGCCCGTGCACAGTACGCAAGGACGGGGCACCCACTATGCTGCTGATGCCGGCAAGATCAAAAGCCTGGGCCACCCGCCCGCCCTTCACTTCACCCGTTTGTCCCCGGATTTGTCTTCCGTCGTAAACCGACGAGACAGCCTCGCAACAGAAGCGCGACCGCCGCGTAGATCAAGCAGTTGATTGCGACTGAGGACAACGTTATCATGATTCCGGGCACGGTGCTGTACCATCTTCCAGTCAGCATGATGGATGAAGGCCACAACAGAACGCGTAAATCTGTGGTGCCAACCTTCATGAGCCGCCATACTCCAAACCTGTAAAGAAGAAACAATATGGCGGCTGATAGCGTCAATCCGACGGCTCCCCCAATGGCGGCGGCCTTTCGTGCGGTCATGTCACTCACCTTTCCTAAAACAACGGGTCAATACAGCCCGCCGGACTGGTAGCCTCAAGGCGGGTGGCCCATCCTTATCCGTTTATTTTTCCCGTTCTAGTACTCTGGGTGCCCCGTCCTTGCGTTTTTTGCAAGGGCGGGTACGATGCTGCCTGTACCATGTGCCTGTTATGCCCTGCGGACTGCATCGCACCTACGGCGCTCATCACCTGCACTTTATCACTTGTTCGTGCTACCGGCGATTGCCTTTTCTCGGCACTGCGCGAAGCCGCGACGCCTTCCTTAAGATTCTTGAACAGACCCGCGAGCGCTATCGATTCGTGGTCGTCGGGTATGTGGCGATGCCGGAACACATTCACGTGCTCTTGACGGAACCGGAAGCTGGGACGGTCTCGACCGCGATGCAGGTAGTGAAGCAGCGCACGGCGCACGCGCTGTTACCCAAGCGCAAGCGGACGAACCAGCGCCAACGCAATCCTTTGGAGACGAGCCGAAGCGTGCGTTCTGGCAGGCGCGCTTCTACGACTTCAACGTGTGGACAACGAAGAAGCGTGTGGAGAAGCTGAGGTATATGCATCGCAATCCAGTGAAGCGAGGATTGGTAGCCACACCGGACGAGTGGCTGTGGAGCAGTTATCGTTTCTATCTTCTCGAAGAAGCTGGGCCGGTGCGGGTGAACGAGGGATGGGCGGAGATTTCGTTTCGGGATCGGGCCGCGTAGCTTCGCAGGAACAAGCGTTCGTGGTGCCCGCCCCTTCGCAAAAAACGCGAAGGAACGCGGCACCCAGTTCCTTGCCAACGCTGCGAGGTCAAAGGCTGGGCCACCCGTCAAAAACTTACCCCTGACTGTCGCGGACTCACCACACCGCCAGCTCAGGAATCGGACGCGGATTCGGGACCGAATAGGACAGCTAATCGGGCCACGATCAGGGCGCGGATCGGATACCGTATCAGGGCAGGAATCGGCCAACGGGAAAGCCAGCAGATCGGCGGCCAAAGGGAAAACCTTCCCACGACCTCAACCGCTTCCGAACTCACCCGTCAGCGAACCGGGAATCGCCCCCAATCGGGATCAGGATTTCCTTTCGGCAGACGTCAGCTGGGCAAGCCCCACAACAACCCCGAGCAGTGCTCCCACAAGTCCGGCGATGACCACCTGGGCCGCAAACTGTGAGAGAGGAACGAATGGGAAGAAGAACACACCGATCAGGGCGAGGGTGAATGCCCGGTAGAAGATGAACAGTCCCTTACCAGGGCGGCGTTTGTCGAAGATGCTACCGAAGCCGAATCCAATGCAGCCAAACCACAGCGTGATCGTGACCTGCCCCCAATTTCCGTTCACGTAAGAATACGACAACTTTGCTCAACTCCCTCTCCGGTTTGAGCCGGGATGGGGGAGCGCGAGGGGCAAGGGACGGCGTTTGAGTCCCTTGCCCCTCGCTCAGCTGTGTAGAAGCCCACTGCCTGCGCCGCCGCAAACTCTTTCGGGGTTTTGTATCCCAAGCTGCTGTGCGGACGCTCTTCGTTGTACTCGATCCTCCACCCCGCGATCTTGCGCCGGGCATCGAACAAGTTCTGAAACCAACTCACCGTCAAACATTCATCCCGCAATCGTCCGTTGAAACTTTCTACGCGCGCGTTCTGCGTTGGCTTGCCCGGCTGAATGTGCAGCAACGCGATCTGCCGTTCCACGCACCACGCCAGAAAATGCCGGCTGGTGAACTCCGGCCCGTTGTCACTGCGGATCGCTTCCGGCCGGCCTCGCTCCGTGATGATCTGGTCCAACACTCGCGTGACTCTCCGGCTGGCAAAGCTCGTATCCACTTCCAAGGCCAAACACTCCCTGGTGTACGCATCCACCACGCTCAGCACCCGGATCGTTCGTCCGCACTCCACCGCGTCGTGCACAAAATCCAGTGCCCACTCCTGATTCGCCGCAGTCCGCGCCAGCAGCGGCCTTCCCTGGCGCACGCAATGCTTCCGCTTCTTCCGACGAATCATCAACCCGGCCTCGCGATAGATCCGATGCACTCGCTTGTGATTCACATGCTCTCCCGATCGGCCCAGCAACACATGCAGCCGCCGATACCCGAAGCGCGGCTTCTCGCGCGCCAACTCCACCAGCTGCGTGCGCAGCGGTTCATCGCTGCGTGTTGTCCGATAGCAGTAACTCGCGACCGCGATCCCGATCAGCCCGCAAACCCGGCGATGGCTGGCTCCGTACTCACTCCGCAGCCAGCCCGCATCCGACCTCCGGTCTACGAGCTCCACCCGTTTTTTGCGATCAGCGCCTTCAGCATCTCTTTGTCCAAGCTCAGATCGACTACCAGCTTTTTCAACTTCGTGTTCTCATCGCGCAACTGCTTCGCTTCCTGCGCCTCGCTGACGTCCATCCCGCCATACTTCGCTTTCCAGGCGTAGATCGTGTGCTTCGATACCCCAACTTCCCGCGCCACGTCTTCCGCTTTGCGCCCCGCTTCCAGTTGCTTCAGCGCCCCGATCATCTGCGCCTCCGTGTGATTGCTCCTCGACATGCCACCTTCCCCTTTCCTTCGACGAAATCATACTCAGGTTTGTTCGGAAACAGGGGAGCAGGTCACGACGATTCGCAATTACTTGCGGTTCGAAGAAAACGAAAAAGTCCACTATTCTGGAATCTGTCGTCTCCGGCTTAACAACATCTGAATTCGACCGTTTGTGCGTTGTAAGGTTGCGGAATCGCTGCCGGCACACGCGAATTAGCTACGGCCTCAGGGTGAACTCAGGAACCGTTGAAGTCGAAACGCCACCTGTACGCCGCCTGACGGTCCTCTTTGTCCCAATCCCCAAATGACAGATTCAATTCCAGTTCTTCACGTTCCCAGGCCACTACTAAAGATTGCGCTTGTTTGCAATCGCTGCCGACTGCGAGCATCGTTTCGTCTTATCTAATCTTTGGTATCCGACGTGCTAACTTCGTTCTCGCAAGCCGAAAAGGGCGGCGAATACGCCCCCCGAATAGGCACTAGAGCCGATCCTTTCCTGCTCAACCAGGAACATCGATCTCTTCAACAGCAGTAACGAAGCGTCTAGCTTGGAAGTACGCCAACAACCTTAAAACCACGGCCCTTGGATTCGGCGAGCCTTGAACGGGTTTCGACTGACCGTTCTTGCCTCGGACACGACAATTCGCCCGGAACTCTGTGACTGTGGTGTCTAACACAGTCGCCACTCTGGAGGTTCTTACTTATGGGAAAAGCGAGTCGTAGAAAACGGATGCGGCGGGCTGAGTTTCTGAGCAAGGTTGCGGCGTGCGATCCGGCTCAATTTTCGATTGAGTGGACGAAACGATTAGAGAGCTGGTCACGCGAACTGAGACGCGATCCGATGAATACCAGGACGCTAGCCGGTTCGACTCTGTTGCGTTACGCCAACGAACAACTCGCAGCCTGCGGCCCATCAGCTGTCGAGGCCGAAGGTAATGCGACTCGGGAAATTCTGACGCATCACTTTGCGACCGGGCTGGCGTGCGCCGTCGCCGACCGCAGCTACCGCCTAACAAACACAGGCCAGGTATTGCGTCGCTCCGATTTGTACGTCGGGGCGACAAAGAAGCCACCACGAAAACCAACTCCGTGAGCCGGTTTCAAGCGCACTGAACAAAAAGTGGTCCGGATCACCATTAAACATGGAGGAGCGAAATGACAAATAACAACACAAATCGACAGGCTAAGACTGTGGACCTCGCGGCACTTGCATTTTATGCCGGTGCCAACAGAGTGGATTCTGGTGAAGGGTTTGCGCAAATAGAAGCAACTCACGCCAAGATGGCGAAAGAGCTTGAGGCGTCGCGGACTGCCGAAATCGCCTCCCTTGAAGCTCGACAGACGACTTTGGCGCATCTCGAGCCCCAGGCGCAAGAGCGCTGGGCACAAATGCGTGAGCGCTACAAAGAAGACCCGCCACGCGTGCTCGTCCCGGTCTCAATTGGCATAGTCGGTATTTGCATTGCTGTAACGGAGGCTACCATGCTCGCCCCAGCGCTGGACATGCTAGGTGTCGGAGATCCGGTCTTGCAGTTGGTGCTGGCGATCATTATCAGTCTTGCCTTGGCTGTCTTGTTGCACTTCACCCTAGACGCTTACAGAAAGCGTACCCCTTCCTCATTGCCGCTGTATAGCTTTGCCGGATTAGCGTCAGTCGGCCTGGTGTTTTTCTCGGTGTGGCGAGCAAAAGCGCTAACCTTTCTCGCAATCCACAGCAAAAGTGCTATAGCTCCATATCTCAGCGAGAAGCCGGAACTTACCACTCGTGCGATTTGCTTCATCACCTTGTTGATTCCGTTTGTAGCGGCCCTCGCGATCAGTTACATGCTGAATCACGCGTGGCAGTGGTGGGAGTTCCGTAAGGCCCGCCACGCGGCGAGCCAACTGAAAACAGCGCTGGACTCTGCGACTAAGCAAGTCGAATCCGCAGAGAAGAGACTAGCTCTCGAAATTGAACAAATCGAGCACCGAAATGAAGAGTGGCAGGCACAATACAAGCACTACTGGCAACTAGGCCATGAGAACGGCGCGAAGAAGGGACCTGCGTGGCCAGTCTACGTGAAGAGCACGGCCGTTGCGCTCGCTGTGATCTCGTGCGGAGTTGTTCTTGCACTCTTGGGGATTTCCGGCGCGGTCTTAGGAGGGGGTATAGCTGGAATCGCGGCCGGTCTTGCAGCAGCAGCTTACTTCCACCATCGGTGGGAGCATCCGACTCCGGAGCAGTTCCTAAAGAATGCTAACACGAGGTTTACGGACGGCGGAGCGCAAGGTGAAGGTCGACCAGGTGCATTCATTCGCGATAATCCGCGACATGAATCTGCCTCGCTTGATTCCGAAATGCAAGAACTGCTTTGCAGAGTGAAAGGAGAGGAATGATGACTATGCACAAAGTTCTCATTATCACTTCAGCACTCTTACTGCTCGCCGCCTGCAGTCATCGGAGGGTGACACAGGAAATCTTTGTGCCTGATGTGAGCGAGAGCATAACGAGTGAGGCTTCCGATGCGATGTGGGGCGAACTCAGTTCGATGGCTGCGCGTCTGCGCCGGGGAGATTCTCTCTTGATCTTGCCAATCACACCAGATGCGGGGAACGACATCTCGGGACGGTCGCTACTTGAGAGTGCTCCGGACATTCGCGATCGGAAGTCTCTCGACGAGGATCTAGATGAAATGCGTGCCAAGGCTGCAGAAGACATCCAAAATCTCCGCAAGCAGTTGCGGTCTAGAAGACTTGACCGCACTGACCTTCTCGGAACTTTCCGCGTGATATCGGAGAAGGTGCAGGCTCTTCCGAAAGGGGACCGGGCCGTGGTCTTGGTTATGAGCGACTTCATTCAAGATGACGCGCAATTCGATTTCAAGACGAATCCCCGCTTGGAATCCCCTGAACTGGCACGCCTATTTGCTAAAAGCATGGCGCAGCAAGAGCCGTGTCCCCTGCGAGCCGTGACGATCTATCTCGGGTACCTGGAGAGTAAAGATTTAGCGCCTTTGAGCCGCAGGCGCCGTGACGCTATTGAGGCTTTTTGGGTGACGTTCCTTTCTGAGCAAGGCGCTCAGGTTCAGGTTGCGACGGATGGGCCGGGTTCGGCACGAGCCTTTATTGATTTAGCCACGGCAGAATAATCATGTGACTACCGTGATTGGTTCTGTCCGGTGCGGCATGAGGAAGTGATTGTCTGGGTGCCGCCGGAAGACACATGTTTTGTTGGCCGATCTTGGGCTTCCCAAATTCTGAGGTCAATGGAGGACAGCGAATGCGTCTACTGTGGTCACTCTTACCTGATTCCGCGATGCCACTTGTGATCGTGGTGGTCGCGTTGCTCCTCATTGTGGGGGTTCTCAAACGCGGTGCGGCCCTGAGCATCATTGGCGGGATTCTATCGTATTTGCTCTTCGCTCCTTTCGTTGGTGTGGTGCTTGACATGTTGCCCTGGTGGGTCTCGCCTCTGCTCCTGATCGCCTTCGTCATGTCTGTATTGCGGGCTGCTTCGAGCTTTCTCTTAGGCGATCGTGCCAGTGATCACATGGTAGGCATACTCGCGGCTGACTTGGTTCGGGGGTTCTTCAGACTCCTGTTCCTTCCTTTTCGCTTGCTATCCAGATTTACCAGACCGCATTAGGAGGAACAATGCAGCTAAGACGACTTACGCTTCTCGCCATGTTGTTCGTAGTTGTTATCCCGGGGGCCTGCCACGGGCAGCTAGGTAGGATTCTTGCCCGGGGTGCCGAACGCAGAATTGCAAGATCCGCTAGCCGGTCGTTTCTCAGCACCCTTCGCCGAGACCTCGTGCGAGATCGAGCCACTCCGGCACAAAGTCTAGCGAAGGACCGCTCTGTGTTTCGCTACACCACAGGAACGCGGGCAGGTCTTGAGAAGCGTTCGGGATTAGCGGCGGGAACCCACCTTACATCGCGCTCCATTTCGGGTCGTCCGTTGAGCGCGGCGGCTGCTCAGCGGCGCTTGGGGCTTCCGACTCGCCCGTCGGTCCGGGAGAAGGTCGTCCTCAGAAAGGGAACGCGGGTGCGGATAAATAAGGCTCTAGGTGGAAAACGGGGGTATGGCGAGATTAGCTTGGCGCAACGAATTCCCCCAACGAACATTCGACGAGTCGTCCGACTAAGAAAAACAGCGCCGAGGCTCAGCAAACGTCACAGAAGTCGATGAACTTGTTGAAAGCGATGGTACGGGACCTTATGAGAGATCATTTCGAGCTGGCTGACAACGAATCCGCACCTCCAGTCACTCTGGAGATAACAGTCCCTGGTCTCCGTGAGGCCATTGCGCTTCTGCGGCAATCATTCCCAATCCTTTCGGAGGACTCCATAGCAGCGATCCTTGGACTTCCTTGCGAAGATAGAACGGCCAAGCCCACCGTGGCTCCGATCTCTGCAGAGGTGCCAGAATGAACATTCCACACATTGTCTGCTCTGCGGAAAACCACGGAGTCTGTGCAGCTTTTGGTTTGTCACTTACTGCGATTCGGCCTGAAGCGCATCTATCGGATTCCGGCGATACTGGCAACTTGAATCAGCTTTGGAAGAATGCTCATGAAAGAAATGTCAGGCTACTCCAAGTGTTGGCGAGGTGGCCACACAAATGCTCCGTCGAGTTGCACATCGTTACCCACCCTTCTCTCGATGGGGAACAACCTGGATGGAACGAGATCGGAATCCTTTTTCGTGTGCGAGCAGGAGATCAAGCAAATGCCACTAAACTGGCTTTGGCAGACAGCATTCACCTCAATTCCATCGTGGACTCATTGTGGCTTTCGGCAGAGTTTTCGAACATCAAGAAAGAGGAGTTCAAACGTTACTTTTATCCATTCACCCCGCAGTCATGCCTACGAGTGAGCCGGCGTTCGGAATGCATTTTCCCCGCACACCCCTTGACTGCCGGAAGACTCCCGATCGGCTTCCAGACAGACGTAGAGGCTCATAGTTCTAGCCAAGCCGGGTGTTTACTAACTTCTGTTCAACATGTCTACCCCTGGGTTCCTCCTTGCGGAGAATCGTGGACCTTCCTTCTAGATTGCTTGCTGCGCTTACCTACACCTCGGTGGATCCTAGTACGCATGGCAAACGATCCGATGGCGAGCGGTCTGCGGGCGAGCACTAGAGAGACTCGCGAATACGGTCGAGGTCTGTGAGCGTCTCCTGGCGGGAGCCGAACGCGGACAAATAACCATGGCGGCGCAGGCACAACTTATACGGGACGCGAGCCTCTACCGTTACGCTCAGCTAGTGGATGGATCCATTTCTGGATGTGTTCTCGTGTTTGCTCCAGGGTATGCGGACAACATTATCGCCAACGTTGTGGGCCAATCTATAACCGGTGACCACTCTCGTCGGCAAATCGAGGGTGTATTAGATGGCGGCTTTTGCGTCGATTCCCTCGATCCTCTTTCTGCCGTCAATGCCTTCGAGTGCTTTGAAGATGAGCCATTCTCGATTGAAGAGAGTGCCTGCGCTTTTCGTCTCCCGATTGTGGGCTCGCAGCATGATCTTGGTCTAAGGGTTCGCAGATGCCAAACAGTGGAGTTCAAGTCGCAAGCGGTTACAAGAGGCTCTTCATATATTCAGCTAGGGCTCAACGTGCACAGAGGCGTGGCCCGACCGATTAGAGTCACGACTGAGGACCAGCTTCACCATGCCCTCTACATTGGGGCTACGGGAACGGGCAAGTCTACGCTGATTACAAACAACCTAATCGAAGTGGCGCGAGCAGGAAGAGCCGGCTTGGCTCTGATTGATCCTTCCGGTGCAACCGCAGATGATTTCTTGGAGCATTTCCCCAGGGACCGGATGGATGATCTCATCATCGTCGATTTCGAAGATCGTGAGTTCCCAGTTCCACTGAACCTGCTGTTGTGGAAAAGCGCCGAGGAGCGTGATCTGCTGATCGACACGCTGTACTCTACGCTTCTCAGCACCTACAACAATCCGGACTGCTTCGGTCCCGTCTTCGAAACTTATTTCCGTTCCGGACTCCGACTGCTGCTAGGCGACCGGCCTCGGACAGATTTCACTCCAACCCTTCTGGAACTGCCGGAGGTCTTTCGAAGTCCCAGTTTCCGGAAATATCTCGTATCCGATTTGCAGGACGACGATGTCAAAGATGCGATAGAAGAAGCAAATCGGGTGAGTGGAGGCGATCTCAGACTTGAGAACGTGGCTCCTTATGTGACCTCGAAACTGAATCGTTTCCTGCAGGATACTCAACTCAGACGGATCGTGGGCCACGGAAACATGGCACTAGATTTCCGGGATATCATGGATTCGGGCAAGATTGTCGTTTTCAAACTTGCGCAGGGCCGCATCGGTGCGCATACCGCCGGTATCTTGACCGCTCAAATCGTAGCCAGATTTCGTCTGGCGGCTATGAGCCGAGCCGAGGTTCCGTGCACAGAGAGAAGACCTTTCCTTCTCTTCTGCGATGAGGCTCATGCGGTTTGCGATGAAAATATTGCCGACATGCTGTCGCAATGCCGCAAGTATTCACTAGGCCTGGTGCTAGCGACTCAATATGCGAGACAACTGCACGATAAGGGAGTCCTCCAAGCAGTACTCGGAAATGTAGGGACGTTGGCTGTCTTCCGAGTCAGCGCCGAGGACGCTAGGTTGTTGGAACCTGTTTTTTCTCCTGTCATTTGTGCGCAGGACCTAATCGAGTGCCCAAACTGGACCGGCTATATGAGAATCCAGTCCAGTCAAACGCCATCTCGTCCTTTCAGCTTCTGTACTGTGCGTCCTAGCGGTCCCCGCGACTCTGAATTGGCAAGGGAGTTGAGAGAAAGGAGCAGACGGAAGTGGGGTGTCTCCGCAAAGGACATAGATGAAGAAATCCAGACCAGAAGAAAAGTCATCAAGGACTTTGCGCGAAAGCCGTTGCTGAAAGTTGCGAGGTCTCTTGAAGACTCGATGCCTGAGGAAACAGTTGCCCAGGTGGACTGATTAAGAAGTCTCGATGGGAACCATTCGGAAGTGCGTCGCAAATGGAAACTCGTAGACAGATAAAGGCACGGAGCGCGGCTCTCCCGAAGGAACTGGAAAAACTCAATGCTGCCTAGTGCACATTCAAATTGGAGGCCAACATGAGCGACAAATATTGCAGCAAGTGTAAAAAACGTTTAACTACCTGTCCTACCTGCCACGGCAAGGGGATGGTAGACGACAGCAGCGTTTTCATGTCCCGAAAGAAAAGCTGCCCGAATTGCAACGGTACCGGTCACCTGTGCCCAAGGCACGGCAATGATTACTGAGTGGGTCTGTTTCTTTCAGAGGTAAATGACCAAAGAGAACGAAAGGTGCTCGTGACGGCGTGTTTGGACGCGCGGGAGCGGACACCGATGCAACACGCCTCCAGGAGAAAACAGCGGAGTGCAAACTAGCACTCCGCCAGAAATTAAAGCGATTGACCTATGTGGCCGTGTTGCGGCCCGTCCGCTTTGCCTTGGCCTTCGTCTTCTTGTCTCGCTTTGCAGCAAGTTCCTCTGCTACTGCTTTCTGGAGTTTCTCAGCATCCACGCGGTAGCGTTTGGCTGCGTCCATGAGAAGGTCGTCGCGAGTTGAGGTGGACCGCTGATAAGCCGAATCCAGCAGACTGACTTCCAGAAGCAGCTTGCAGAGTTCAGCCTCGTCATAGGTGCCCACTTGCTTGGCCAGAAGCTCCTGTGCGGACGCCGAGTCCTTCTTGGCCTCCACCTTGTGCCGCTTCGCCAAAACCGGGACTTGGCCGTAGGAGAGATGACCAATCAGGTAGTGGGAAACCGCCAGCAAGTCGGCCTTCTTTAACGGAGCCGATACGCGCTGGAGGATCGTAGCCAAGACACGATGGCGAGTCGTGATCGCCAGTTTCTCTTTCTCGATGCGCTTCCGTTCCTCTGCCCGCTCCCGCTCGACTTGCTGCGGAGAAGGCGTGTTGGGATGGTGGGTGCGGCAGGTCGGATCGGCACAGACCTTGACGACCTGTCCGCGCTTGCCGCCGTCCATCACGATGGCCTCCGCCATCTTCTCGCATGGCTTCTGGTTGGCGGAGAGCTTGGTGCTTGCGGCGTTCGGCTTTGGTTTCTTGATCTCCAACTCCACATAATGATTCCGGCCCAAGGGAGCGCTTTCGCGGGAATTCCAGGCCGCGGAAATCTGTATTAGCCGCGGCTTGGTTTCCAGAGTCCTTTTCACGCAAGCGTCAATCTTCGCCCGAAAGCAGTCGGGCGAAGTGCAGGAATCCTTACGCACGTCGGGGAAAAGCAGTTTGTTGAAGCCGGTTCGCTTCGGACAGTTGGCGCACGAGCCTGCTTCGGGAACGAGTTTCTCATCCTGCTTGTCAAATGGTGCGGACGCCAGTTGTAGCAAGATGTTCGATTCAATCCACGCTGCCAACTCCCGCACTGGAATCAGGACTTGGGTGTTGCCCCCGCTTGTCCACATTCCACGAAAGGCGGCTGCGAACGCCTCCTGCTGCTGCGAAGAGGCGAGTTTGGCAATCAGCAGAGCGTGACCGATGGTGATCTCATCTTTCAGAAATGCTTCGGCCACGGGAGGAATCAGATCGGCCAGCTTAATCCTGCCGTAGATATACGCCTCGCTTTTTCCAGAACGCGAGGCGATGGTGGCAATGGTGTAGGCAGGTTCCCCGAGTTCCAAGAGCGACTTGAAACCCAAAGCCTCCTCAAGCGGGTGGATATCTTCTCTTTGGAGATTCTCGACGCACTGCGCTTCGATGGCTTCGGCATCGGTCAGCTTCACTACTCGGACCGGAAGGTTATCGATCTCCGCCAGTTTCGCGGCTCGGAAGCGCCGTGCTCCGGCAATGACCTCGTATTTACTTTCCTCCAGTTCGCGCACCAGAAGAGGCGCGAGAATCCCTTGCGTCTTGAAACTCGCGGCCAGCTCCTCCAAGGCGGCTTGATCGAACCGCTTGCGAGGATTCGTCGGGGACTCGACTAATGCGTTGACGGGAATGTTGCGATATTCGTTGTTGTTGGCAATTGCGCTTTGCGTGGCTTGCATGATGTTCTTCTCCTTGTAGTGTGCTGTTCGTGATTGACGGTGGTCGGCGCACGCGTAGCGCGTGCGCCGGAATTTTGGCTGTCCTGGGGGTTATGCGGCTGCGGCAAGTGCCGCTGCTGGCTCGGGGGCAATGCCCCCGAGAATCACGGCAGCGGTTTGCTGAACGGCTTGTAAGCTCTCGCGCAAGAGATTCGCGTCTCCGTGCCAAAGCTGGATGTAGTCAGCGAATGCGGTTCCGGTCTCAAGCCCGACGGCTTGACAGACCACGAAGGCAACGGCTTCCGCCTCGGTCTCGCGAACTTTCTTGGTGGTGAGGGTGCGACGGTCGCCACGGTGCAGCATCTCGTGAGCGATTTCGTGGGTGAGCGTGGAGAATTCCTCGGCGGGTTGCATCCCGGAAAGCAACGTGATCTTCCCGCCATACGACAAGCCCTTGGCAGGGCCGATCTTTTCCGAATAGTTCAGCGCGATTCCTTGAGCCTCGACGAACTTTACGAGGCGTTCGCGGTAGCCGCTCACATCGCCTTGTACTTCGGTGAGCGTGGGAAGCTCTTTGCCTTCGGTCTGGATAACGTCGAACACGTACACGCCCCGGAATCCATACAAAGTCTTCTGCCCCTCAGTTGCGTTGTCGCTTGGCACGTCGGTGGCTGCATCGTTCGTGCTTCGCTTTCCGACCATCGGAGCGAGAATAAAAATGCCTTTTTCGCCACGCCGAACGAAGCGGCCAAGCGAGTTCCAAGTGCGGAGTCCTGCAACATTGGTGGCATCGGGCTTCTGCCTCGCAATGAGCATGATGTTGCCGAAGCTGTAGTTGCGAAACTTAGCCATCGCCCCGAGATATTGTGTAAGGACTGCACTCTGGCCGCCCTCCAGCGACTGCACAAGGTAATCCACGGCTTCTTTGGCTTTGAGGTTGACTTCTTCTAATTTCATGTTTTTTCCCTTCTGCCGGTGTCGGCTTGTTTTTTTCTTCACTAGAGCGAAGCGGGAAAAAACAAGGCGACACTGGTGAAGGGACAGAACGGAGGCCGAAGGAGGGTGGCAGGGGGTGAGTGAAAGCGCTGTGAGTGCCAAACCGCTCTTGATTTATGGTTTGGCGCGAAACCGGCGCAGTCCGAAACGCCCGTCCGAGCCGCGGCCAAGCGGCGTCCACCCGGAAGAGGCGTAGTGGGAAAAGATGGCGTAGCCTCCCGTATGGGATTCTTAAAAGGCTTTGTTGGGTCTCCCACGTTGACGTGAACTAGTTGAATGTCGGCAAATGGCTGGGTGATCGCGTGGGGAGGAAGGAACGTAAGTCTGTGCTACAATTCGCCTTCCCCCATACATAGTCCTGAGTTGCTCGGAGGGTTACTTAGTGGACCCTATGCGTCATTTCTTGCTTGCTGTGCCTCCGGTCGTTCTTTACGGCTGCGGCATTTTAATCGTGGCAGCATTTGCGATGAGTGCGGCCTTGTTCTGGCAGACATGGCGAGTCAAAGCACGTGTACGGAAACTCACCAAGTTGCTGCTGGAATTCGGCGATACCCCTCCGGCCCAAAAGCGAAACGGATTGTCTCTAGCCGCGTTGGAAAAGATTCGGAGCAAGTGCGAGAAACTTGACAAGGTCCCCGGTGGGTGGTGGAAGGCGATCGACTCCCATGCCGAGCAATACACGAGTCCGGAAGACGTGGAGGGCTGGTTTCTCACAGAACAACCGAGGACAATACTTTCCTATGAAATCGTCATCGGGAATAACTTCCATTCCGCCATCTTTAGCTCTTTCCCTGGATTGTTAACTGGCGCCGGCTTGACTCTCACTTTTATTGCAATTCTAAAAGCACTGGCTGGAGTTACGTACGACAAGGCGAATACAGTCGATCCGATCACCGGTATCGATACCCTCATCAACGGGCTCTCGGGTAAGTTTATCAGCTCTATCGTCGCGCTAGTATTGAGCATTTTATTCACACTCTACGAGAAAAAGGCCGCACGCGGTCTTCGAAACCGTTATGAACAACTGGTTGCGTCTGTCTCTCAGGCGATTCCATACCTGTCACAGTCACGGGTCCTTCTGGACATTCAGCGATTCGCAGCTAAACAGACCGTTTCAGTAAGCCACATAAGCAGTGAGGTGGTGGACCGACTCATCGGGACCTTCAATACGCAGGTCGTCCCTGGACTCGCAGAGGGATTCTCATCCGGGGTCGCCCGGAAGATGGAGAGTGAGTTCCGCCCCACCATGCAGCAAATGAGCGAAACGTTGGGTGGTTTGAAATCTGCCATCGTCAACTTGGAATCCCAAAAGCAGGAGTCCGTGACCGGAGAGATTCGTACGTTATTGACCTCTCTGGAGAAATCGCTTGTGGAGGCTCTTTCGAAAATGGGATCGGACTTTCACAGCGCCCTAACCGGAGCTGCCAACCAAGAATTCGGAAACGTGCAGGGCACGCTTGAGGCCACACGGCAAATGCTGTCTGACATGAATACTCAGTTCGGTGCGATGCAGGCGGCATTTTCCACGATCATCGAGAAGGCCGAACGATCGACGTCCGACCAGATGAGGATTGGGCGGGAGCAAAGCGAGGGGCTGACGGCGCTCATGAACGGGTTGATGGTCAGGATGCAGGAATCTGCGGAGTCGAATCTCGGTACTGTCCGCAACCAACTGACGTTAGTTGTGAGCGATCTTGCGGAAAAGGTCGGCTCCTTGTCTCACGACATGATGACCGCAGCTGGGGAGGTGGCAAAGCAAGCGCAGGATTCTGCCAACCAGGTATTGAATCACACCGGGGAGTGGTCGGAAGCTACTGCCCGCCGTCTCGAAGGTTTGCTTAGTAGCATCGAGGCCCGCAGCACCGATTTTCAATCGGCAGGCCAATCGTTGATCAAGGCACGCGATTTTCTGGTAGAGGTGATGACGCAGAATGCCCGCGCGTTGAACAGCATGGCTGACGCCAGCAGTCAGGTGCAGACATATAGCAGTGGGCTTGCGGGACAATCCGATGCGCTGAAAGTCATCAGCCAGCTGCAATCGCAAGTTACGACGCAGCTGCGGGATGCGTCCGGCACTCTGCGCGTTTCCTCGGAGCAGAACGAAAAGTTACTCGCGGAGTACCGGCGCACTTTTGATGGCTACAAGAACGTAATAGACGAGTTGGACAATAGTCTGGGGAAGATTTTCGGCGCGATCCAATCAGGTTTGCGCGATTACAACCAGAGCATCGAAAACAACTTCAAGGAACTTGTCAAGATATCCAACCCTATGATTTCCGAAGCGGCGAGCTTCCTTCAGACGCAGATCGATGAGCTGTCCGGACAATTGGAAGAACTATCGTCGGTTATTTCGACATCTGTGGAGCGAGTGAATGGAAGACCAAAGTAACCCAGATCATCTCAACAGCTCGATGACCGACCTGATGACTTCGCTAATGGTGATCTTCATCTTGTTGCTTCTGGTGTTCGTTCACCGAACGGCGGGCAAAGACGCGGCCGTAACGGACGTTCTGTTGAAGCGCCTACGGTCCGAAATGCAGCCCCAGGGCTTTAACGAGAATACGATTCGTCCTGACCCGCGTGATAGGAATGCAATTCTGGTAATCGTGCCAGACCGTCTGATGAATTTTGAAGCCGGGAAGTCGAAACTTCGGCCAGAAGGCGAACAATTCTTAAAGGGGTATATACCTCACTTGGCTGAGGTCTTGTGCGGCGATCAATTCCGATCGAGCATTGAGTCCATTGTTGTTGAAGGCCACACGGACACGCAGCCATACGTGGGGCACACCGTTGATGAAAGCGAAAGCCTAAATCTTAAACTGAGCCAGGACAGATCGATGGTGGTGGTCGAGAACGCTTTAGCCGATCTTTCGGGCATGGAGGCAAAGCGCGGGTGTTTCCTTGAAAAGCTCTCGGCCAGTGGTCGCGGGGAGCAGGAACAAGAGCCCACGGCGGACGAAAGCAGAAGGGTGATCCTAAAAATCCGAGTGAAAGTCGTTGATGAAGCGCCGCTGAGGGCGAAAGTTCAGTGAATTTTACTCTGGAATCATTGCAGCGATTGACTGCCGAAACCCAAGTCATCCGGAATCGTGCGGGCATGCCGCTGGTCGACGCATTACGCGCGTGCCAGCAGCTAACGGGCGTTCTCAAAACCCTTCGCCAGAAAGTTAGCATCGTAAAGCTTGATCGTCCAAAACTGGATGTCGAGAAGGTCTGGGCTGCGTTTGTTGCGTCGAATCACGATCTGAACGCATTGGACGGCTTGCAATTCCGCACACTTTGCAGCTCCGAGAAAACCGCGCTCCAACCTGAGTTCATTGCGGCACTAGCACGCTATCCAGATAAGCTGAACCGGACTCGATGCCTGTACGGGATCGTGAACAGCTATTTTTCGGAATGGCGGCAGATGAAGAGTCCGGTGGCCGTCGAATCTTTGCTTACCGGTGTTTTCCGGAGCTTTGGCCGGAAAAACCCAGTCGTTCAAACATGGCGGAGCAATGGGCGACTCTTTTCCGAAGAAGCCGCCGCTTTCTTAGCCGGGCAAATCTGCGACGAACAGAAGGGCGTCGATGAGGTTCTCAAGAACTACTATGTTGGGCCGCTGACGAAATTAGGCTTATCGGTTCGCGCTGCAGCGGCCCGATCCGCGGGCGAACGTTTGCACCGCCTGGAACGAAATCGCGACGACGAGTGGAGCATCCGCTACCTGAAGTGGGTAGTCGAAGGCGTTTTGTCGGATCTCACGGCGCCCGATGATTTTGCATACGCCGTGAGCGCACTGATTCTCAGCGAATCGGCAAAGAGATCAGAGGCATTTCAGCATGCACTCCGATTGTTTGCTCAGAATCACAAGCGACTTGGCGATCCGCGAGTGCGGGAATCATCTTTAAACTGGAGATCGATTGCTTCCGAGGCCGCCCAGCGATACCTGTCGTGGCTGGCTCGTGACAACATTATTTTCTTCTTCAACACGATCCTTCCGAATAACAGTGAAAACCGAAGAAGAAAAGACTTTTGGCTTCGCTACCATGATCGAATCCGAGACTTTCAGGTTGCGGTTTCCGAAGCAGACCTCTGGAAGGTTAAGGCGATCCAGAAGAAATCGGAACTCCTCTTATACTCCCAGGTGTTTCATCCGACAACCAGCGCGTTCTTGATGAAATTTGAGGGGTATGGTGGGCATTTCCTTGTCGTCGAATTCAGTGAGACAGGAAACGCAGCGTACATTTTCGGGATGAAGGCGTTCGAGGAACAGGGCGTCACGATGCGCACGCATCGGTTCGAGTTAGCGCGCCACCTCAAATTCGATGATACCCATCGAATTATTCACAGGGGGGATTGGGAGCCGAAGGCTTCATATAGGCTTTCGTCGGAGTTTGGCATCCGGCCATGACATTCTTCATTCACAGATTTGGAAACTCGGTTGAAGTCTTGGCGGCACCGGAAGGGCTGACTATCCGAGGTCCGCGCGAGTTGTCCAAGCGTGAGAACTGGCCTGCCGATGCTCTGGCGGCGACCGGGGCATGGCGCACCGCCGTCGAGATCGAACAATTGCTTGAAGAGGGCCTCGCGGACGAGGAGCAGGACGAAGTCCGTGTCCGTTATAGCAATTTCGCTGTGATCCAAAGCGAGATGCCGGTCAGTCTCATTGGGGCGTGGTCACCGCATAGTCCTTTTCTGCTTAAGATCGATCGCAAAAGCGATTTGGGGCGTCCAGACTTTCAGTATCGGTACACGTTCCTGCTGGCAGGTACGCCTGTTCATGTTGACCGTCTAGGCTACTACGTCCGAAGAGCTTTCAGTACAGAGGTCTTCCTCCTCGACTTTCAGATGTACAGTCTGGTCGATGCAATGGATTCGTTCAACGCTCTGGCACCGGCGGCGAAGACGCCTCAGGAGAGTTGGCTTACGTTCGCGAAAGTAAAAGGGTGCGCCGCAGAGGTCGGTGCAGCATTAGACAGCACGCTGAATAGCAACGATGTAATCATTCCCTCCACATTAGGCCTCGATATGAGGGAGGATGAAGACGGTGCCCTGACTTTCCTGCCAAAATGTGCGGAACTTGCGGACGAAGATTTCCATCAGGTCTTCGAACGAAATACGGGTGCGGAGAAGCTTTATTCCCTGGACCGGCCAGGTCTGGGGCGCGTTCGGATCGTTCTTACGGACGATCAACACCAGGTTCTTCAGCGGATGAAACGCGTTCGCCGTGTCAAGGGCGATTTGAAAGAACGACTCAAGCGGGACCCGGTGCAGGCTTTCGACGGTATCGCCGATCATATCGACCTTCCATATGGGGACCGCGTCATAGGTGTCGGGGACTTCCGGTTTGCCCCTACTCCGAGGCCAATGAATACCGAGTCGACGATGGCGAAGCTGTGGGAGAACGAAGCCGCTCAGCACGCCGACACGACTGGCGAAGCTGAAGGTTCCGAGCATCCACCTGAGTCGGAGCAGGATACACACCAACTTGAAAATGGGAATGTTGCTAGTTCCGCCGAGACGTCGGCGACCGAGGGCGCCGCCAGCGAAGCAGGGATCGACCCGACTGCGCCTCCACAAATGGAAGATGCTAGTGTACCTAGCGTTGCAGGCAAGAAATATCTGCTAATTGAGACAAATGAAGAGTCAATCAGGAACGAACTCGTTTCCGAAGCGAAGAACGCGAGTCAATTCGCCCGACGTGTGACCTTTGAGCGCCCCCGAGCTCTTCGGGAAGGCAGCCATCTTCGCCCCCATCAGGAACACGGTGTTCGCTGGTTACAGACCTGCTCCCAGATTCACGAGCGTTCGGGAGTCCTGTTGGCTGATGATATGGGCGTTGGCAAGACGGTTCAAATTCTGACATTTCTCGCATGGTGCATAGAGTCAGGCAAGTTTCCCGGCCTATCCAAAAGCGAACCACCATTTCAGCCCATACTGATCGTCGCGCCCCTGATCCTTGTGGATACGCGCACATGGGAAAAGGAGATGGAAAAGTTTTTTACTAATGATGGAGTGATTTTCTGGCCCGTTCTCTCCTTACACGGTGACCAGTTGGCTAAACTCCGGCGAGACGACGCAGCAGGCCGCGAAACAGAGATTGGCAAGCCGATCTTGGACTTGGACAGAATCCGGCGACACAAGGTCGTCATTACAAACTACCAGACAATAAAGAGCTATCAGCATAGTTTTGCGTTCGTGAAGGATGGCGCACCCCTCTGGTCGTTCATCATTAGCGCGTCCCTCCGGGACTTATTATCCCTCGCATCGATTACCCAGCGCTGAAGCGCTGGGCTAAATTGCTTCGCCCCTCCCGGACGACTCAGAACTCGTCTGCCAGAGCATTGCCTAAATACCGGCTACGGAGTGGCGTGCGCAACATCCAGCGCTTTCCGCACCGTCAGCAATTCCTTCAAAACTTCGCGCAGTTTGGTGGATTCCAACGCATTTGCCCCATCCGACTTCGCTTCTTTCGGATTGTCGTGTACTTCCAGGAAAACTCCGTCGACGCCGGCCGCTACCGCGGCGCGCGCCAGCACGGGAATGAATTCGGGCTGCCCGCCGCTTGTCGCCGCGCCGCCGTCGTTCGATTGAGATGAAGGCAGTTGAACGGAGTGCGTGGCGTCGAACACTACCGGCGCGAACTTGCGCATGATCGGAAGGGAACGTATATCGACGACCAGATTGTTGTAGCCGAAACTGCTGCCGCGTTCTGTAAGAAAAACCTGCGCGTTGCCCGCCTCGCGGCACTTTTCGACGACATGCCGCATGTCCCACGGAGAGACGAATTGACCTTTCTTGATATTGACCGCGCGGCCGCTCAGCGCCGCCGCAACCACCAGATCGGTTTGACGGCAAAGAAATGCGGGGATTTGCAGCACATCGGCGACCTCAGACACTTTAGCCACGTCTCCCACGTCGTGAACGTCGGTGAGGACCGGGAGCTGAAGTTCATCTTTGATTTTCTTTAAAATGCGCAGGCCTTCTTTCACTCCCGGCCCGCGAAAGCTGCGAATCGAAGTGCGGTTGGCTTTGTCGTAGCTGGCCTTGAAAATGAAAGGAAAGGTGAGCGCTTTGGTGACGCCCTTGATAATTTCCGCCATGCGAATGGCGTGCTCTTCGCTTTCGATCACGCAGGGCCCGGCAATAAGGAAAAGATCGCCGGACCCGATGCGAATATCGCCGATTTGGAAATTCAGTTTCAGGTTTCTTGTTTCCTGTTCCAGAAGCCGTCGCCAGTGTCGAAGCAAACTCAGAAGACTGGAAACTAAAAACTGGAAACTTTCTCTAGCGTCTCGCCACTTTCTCCGGGCGATGAAACATCTCAACCGCCGCCACTTCCTTTTCTTCGCGCCGTTTCGAGCCGTGCTCATACGCCGCCGCAATGAAAGTGCTGAACAACGGATGCGGCTCCAGCGGCTTCGACTTGAATTCGGGGTGGAACTGGCAGCCGATGAAATGCGGATGGTCCGGCAATTCGACCATCTCGACGTAAGTGCCGTCAGGAGTCGATCCTGAGATGCGAAGCCCAGCAGCCACCATCGGCTCTTCATACTCGCGATTGAATTCGTAGCGATGGCGGTGGCGTTCGCTGATCTCGAGCTTTCCATAGATATCATGCGCCAGCGTGTTCGGTTCGATCTTGCATGTCCAGGCGCCCAAACGCATGGTGCCACCCAGTTCCTCCACGCCGCGCAATTCGCGAAGTTTATAGATCACACGATGCGGCGTCGCGGGGTCGAACTCGCTCGAATTCGCCTCGGCCAGCCCCACCACATTTCTGGCAAATTCCACGCATGCCGTTTGCATGCCCAGACAAATCCCGAAGTAGGGGACTTTATTTTCCCGCGCGTATCGAATCGCGATCAGCATCCCCTCGATGCCGCGCTTGCCGAAGCCGCCCGGAACAAGAATTCCGTCGTAACCTTCGAGTTGAGATTCGACGCTATCCTGGTCGGCATGTTCCAGGCCTTCAGCCTCAATCCAATTCAATTGCAGTTTCAGATTGTGGGCCAGCGCTCCGTGGATGAGCGCTTCTTTCAGCGATTTGTACGAATCCTCATACTCCACATACTTGCCCACAATGCCGATCGTAACCGTATCCTTCGGGTTGTAAACGCGGTGTACAACATCTTCCCACTTGGAAAGGTTTCGCTCTTCGGCCTCCATGCGCAGGTATTTCAGCACCAGCGTGTCCACGCCTTCATTCGCGAATACCAGCGGAACTTCATATACCGACGCAACGTCTTTCGCGGTGATTACCGCTTCTTCCTGCACATTGCAGAAGAGCGCAATCTTCGATTTCAATTCTTTCGCCAGGAAACGGTCAGTGCGGCAAAGCAAAATGTCGGGCTGGATTCCAATGCTCAACAATTCTTTCACCGAGTGCTGCGTGGGCTTGGTCTTCAACTCCTGCGCGGCGGCGATAAACGGCACTAGTGTCACATGAACGAACAAAGTATCGTCGCGTCCCAGTTCCTGGCGCATCTGGCGAATCGCTTCCATGAAAGGCAGCGACTCGATATCTCCCACCGTGCCGCCGATCTCGACGATTGCCACGTCTACTTCCTGCGCGACTTTTTTCATCGCCGCTTTAATTTCATTCGTGACGTGCGGGATTACCTGCACGGTTTTGCCGAGATAGTCGCCGCGGCGCTCTTTGGCGATGATTTGCTCGTAGAGCAATACGTAGTCGAGCCAGTAGGTCAGACAGCAACCGATTGCTATGA
>CAVWJE010000010.1:0-433652 GCA_963755225.1 uncultured Acidobacteriota bacterium | reverse complement strand
CCTGCCGCCCATCTTTACCAGAGAGCCATCCTGCATGGCGAGTCTTAAGCGTTGCAGCATGAACCATGCGGCCTTTTGGCTTACTCCAAGATCGCGTGCCAGTTCGTAGCTGCTAATACCGTTCCTACAGTTGCAGACCATCCATAGCGCGGGAAGCCATTTAGTGAGAGAGATAGGCGAATCCTCGAACACCGTCCCTAGCTTCACGGTGAATTGCTTGTAGCACTCTTTACACTTCCACCGCTTCTGGGTCTTGAGGTAATAGTGTTCCTTGTGGCCGCAAGCAGGACACTCGGGGCCATTCGGCCAGCGTAAACGGGCCACAGCCTCTATGCAGACTTGCTCATCCGAGTAGTGCTTTATCGCCGCTTGCAGGGTTTTCGGTGTCTTGGGTGCGTCCATGCTCAGTAAGGTAGCAGAGTAACCATTGGTTAGTCAAGGTAATTTATGCCGGAAAAATTCGAGCTTCCTCGGGATAACTTAGCAGCAGCGGGATGGCGGCGAAATTCAAAGCCTCAGTGACATCCGACCTTGCGCACAGCCTCTGATCAGTTCCACTATTGTCTTGGCAAGAAATACATGGTGCGGAAATGGCAAAGATATGCGACCAATAGAAAATCGGCCCGTACCTCCTTTGTAGGACGGATTTTAGTATCTAAGTCATTTGGGCTGCGGATTTGTAGACAAGATTCGCTAACCTGATGATTCCAAGAGATCGAGGTAAGGGGGGAGGGGGGAGGGGGCAGGGGGCAGGGCATATATAAATTGGTAAACACCCTCTTCGCAGGCGCAGCCTCGGGACGGCTTCTTCGTAATTCACGAGAAAAGAAAAACCACGCCGCCCGCGCGGCGTGGTACTGGAGGAACGAACGAACCTACTGAGCCGGCGTAGGTGAAGCTGGGGTGGACGAAGGTGAACTCGGAACAGAATGAGACCCGTCGGCCGTCACCTCCGGTGTCGCCGCTGGCGCATCGATCTTCACCGTGGCCAGAATTTTCTCCAGCCGGTTGAAGACTTCGTCGCGATCCACGTGCTTGCCGCCTTCGTCGGTTTCGCCGGCGGTCGTCGCAACCTTAAGAGCGAACTCATAGCAGGAACCGTTCTCGAAGACGTGATAGTACTTCGACGCTTCTGCTCCAGTTGCCCGACTGGTCAGCGTTTCGGTCGATTGCAATTCCATATCGCCGATCATCAATTTGGGCGACGGCTTCGACGAAAGGGTGGAAGGCGGATTGGATGCGAAGATCGGAAGGCTTCGGCGAGTCAGCGGGTTGAGTCGCCGGCTGCGCGGAGGGATCGACCGCCACAACCGGAGTGGGCTTCGAGATGGAGAACTCGCCACACTGCTCGGCGGTAAGCGACTTGTTCATAGTCACGTCGAAGAAAGCAGCCGCGAGATCGCTCTTCGGGTACGCGCCCTCCGGAATCATCACGGCTGCGAGGGCGACTCCGCCGGGCTGCACGAAGTTCATCGGAACGGGATCCGAAGAAACCAGTTTGTCGGCGCTGTCACCGGTTTTCAGCGAAAACTTGCGCGGATATTGGAACGAGAGCCCGGTTGTTTTGTCGGCGTAGGTTACGGTCACGGGCGCTCTGCGCACAACTTTCTTGTGCATTGGCTTGGGCTCTGCCTGCGCCACTGGCGCGGGCGCGCTTACGGGAACGGCCGCGGGCGGTGTTGGTTGAGTGATCGGTTGGGTTGAAGTTACGGTTTTCGGTTTTTCGCTGGTGCATCCGACCGCTAACGAACAAACGATCAGGATTGCGGCGAAGACCAGCGGACTGGCGGTGGTTCCGAGATTGAGTTTGCCCCAGGCAAGAGAATCCTGGGTTGAATGAGATACAGCGCTGCGAACTAGATTGATGCGGGTCATGGTTGGTCACCTCCTGCTGCAAAAGCAGCGCTATGGAGATTGCAGGGAAGGGGCCAGTGGGCCGGGTGTTGATTTCGGGGAAGTTGGGAGCGAGGCGGCGGTGGGGAAGCGTGGTGTTGCTGACACGACAGTGGGGAGAGAGACACGTCCGCACCGCGCTTCGCGCGGCGGACAGCCGGGAGCGGCTGTCCCTACTTGAGTTTCTTAGGCGCTGTCCGAGCAAGATCACTCGAACTGCTTGCGGAATGCGGCGAGCTGCTGCTGCACCTCGGCCAACTCCTGGCGCAGCGAGAGAACCTCAGACTCGAGGCGCGCGATGCGGTCGGACTCGGAGGAGGAAGATGAGGCGAGCGTGTGGGAAGGAGGCTGCGCAACGCCGGCAAATTCCGGCTGGCCCGAAAGCAAGTGCATATAGCGCGATTCCTTCGTGCCCGGCTGGCGCGGCAGCACCGCAACCAGCGAGGGTTCGCGCTGGCTGAGCTTATCGAGCGTCGATACCACATCGTCCAGCGCTTCGAAACGGTACATGCGTTCTGTGCGGCCGCGAAGTTCGCCGGGAGTTTGCGGCCCGCGCAACAAGAGCACGCACAGAATCGCGATCTCGCGGCGATCCAAGTTGAAAACTTCCTGCAAGCGATGCTCGTACTTCGTTACCCGGCTATCGGCGCCGCTGGCGGGACCGGCCAGCCGCTGCGCTTGCAACGAATCGAGCGCGGCGCGCACCACTTCTTCGTTGAGCGTCATCACCGGTTCGCGGTTGTTCTTCTGGTTGCAGGCATTCACCAGCGCGTTCAGCGATAAAGGATAGTAATCCGGCGTAGTGATGTCTTTTTCGATGAGCGCGCCCAGAACGCGCACTTCAACGTCAGTGAGAAGGTTCATAGATCGACCGTTAGAATGCTTTGCCGCTAGTGTCCTAACTTTTGACAAGCAAAAGCTTTTGACCGCAAAGATCGCCAAGGACTCGCCAAGGTCGCGAAGAAAAGCGCAACAGAAACTAGGACACTGCTGCTTTGCCGCCTCGATTGTACTGCGCCGGGAAGAAGCGGCTGGCAAGGTATTCTAAGGACCGGTAACAAATGTGAATCTGCTGTCGCTCAATAACATCGTGAGTCCTACGGCCGGGCCTGGCGGTAATGCGGCATTTCTCTCCTCCCGCTGCTGAAGTGGCTGAAGCCTGCCGCCATCGTCGCGATTCTCTTTTATCTGCAAATCAAATTTCCCAAAACATTGATGGCGTCGCCTGACCTCACGCCGCTTGAGAGATTCGGCGCAAAGCTCGCGGCTAGAAAAAGAGCTTTGTGTTTTTCCGGTCGGATTTTCTTTGTTAGTAATTCGCGGAGCGACGGTTCTGGTTTAAGGCGTGCCTCTGCCGCGCTATCACGACGAATTCAGCTACTTGCTCGCCGCAGATACTTTCGCGCACGGGCGATTGACCAACCCTCCGCACCCGATGTGGATGCATTTCGAAACCTTCCACGTGATCTGGCCGGCCGACGTATATGTCGATGTATCCCCCGGGCGAAGGGGCTGGTGCTGGCGCTGGGGCAAATTTTGGGAAATCCGTGGATCGGGCAATTGCTTGCCGCGGCAATGATGTGCGGGGCGATTTGCTGGATGCTGCAAGGCTGGATTCCTCCGCGCTGGGCGCTGCTCGGCGGCGTGCTGGTTGTAGCTCGTCTCGGACTTCTGAGTTACTGGACGAACGGCTATTGGTGCGCGTGCTTGCCCGCGCTGGGAGGAGCGCTTGTGCTCGGCGCTCTGCCACGGATCAAACATCATAAGCGCTGGCGGGATGCGGTAATCATGGCAGCCGGATTGTTCATCCTCGCCAACAGCCGTCCTTATGAAGGACTTCTGCTGAGCGCAGGCGTGGCGATTGCGCTGTTTGCGTGGATGTTCGGCAAGGGTCGGCCGGCGGCGCGAGTTTCGCTGACGAGGATTGTTTGCCATTACTGCTGACTCTCACGCCTCTCGCGGTTTGCTTCGTCTACGTAGCCACTGCGATTCTGCGGATTGGATTAGGGGTGACTCACATTCACCCGGAAGGCGAATGGCAGCATTGAGACATGGAGCGCGCGGCGATTGTGAAACAGTTAGACGCGTTTCCCGGAAACAACTCGTGCTGGTGAGCTACGCTCCAAATTTCGATCTTGATCGCGAATGGGTATTCAACAAAAGCGACACCGATGGATCGAAGATTGTCTGGGCACGCGATATTGGACCGGAGAAAAATCGGGAGTTGCTCGATTATTTTCGCGGGCGCGAATTTTGGTCGGTGGAGGCGGGCGGAGGGGTAGGGCCGCAACCGTATAGGGAGGGATCGACGGAAAAATCCCGGTAATTAAGGACGCGGTTACGAAACTCGTGCCGTCCGCTGAAGCGGACTCCGTTCTTTCCCTTTTTTTGCTTCCCAGCATTGACGTGCCGAGCTAATGAATGTCGTCGCTTCGCGACTCTTAACTAATGCTGCGGCTTAGCTTCAAAATATTACGGCCTGGTCTTTGCAATCTCCGGCAAGACTTCGTGCTCTTTCTCTTTTTTGGGCGAACCGCCGAGGTGATGTTCCGTCAGCCCGTCTCGCAGGAACTTGAATGCATCTTCCGGGGTGTCGACGAACTTGAACAGGTTGAGATCGTCGGGCGAGACGGTTCCAGCATCAACAAAGGCCTGAAAGTTCATGATGCGATGCCAGTACTCGCTGCCGTAAATCACCACCAGAATTTTCTTGGCAAGTTTGTCGGTTTGCGCGAGGGTGAGAATTTCGAATAGCTCGTCGATGGTGCCGAAGCCGCCGGGAAAAATCACCAGAGCCTTGGCCAGATAGGCGAACCAGAACTTGCGCATGAAAAAATAATGAAATTCGAAGTTTAACGCGGGCGTGATGTAAGAGTTCGGGTTCTGCTCGAAGGGCAAATTGATGTTGAGGCCAATGCTCTTGCCTCCAGCTTCGTAGGCGCCGAGATTGGCGGCTTCCATGATGCCCGGCCCTCCGCCTGTGGTGACGACAAAACGGCGCCGGCGCGCGGGAATTTGAATCGACCACTCGGTGAGCATGTGGGCAAGCCGGCGCGCATCCTCGTAATAACGCGCCATCTCGACGGCGGCGTGAGCGCGCTTAAGATTTTTTTCCTTTTCCGCAGCGGGGGTCTTGGGATCGCTTTTTTCCGCAGCCGTTAGCGCTTCGCGGGCGGCATTGCCTCCCTGGAAACGTGCCGAGCCGAAGAAGACAACCGTATCCTGAATCTGCTCGCGGCGAAAACGCGAGAGCGGTTCCTGATATTCGGCGAGAATGCGGAGAATGCGCCCGTCCGGACTGTTCAGGAACGGTTCGTTCTGGTAGGCCAGAGGCGCAGATTTCAGTTTATCGACCATTAATCGCTCACGTTCTCAATTCGGTTAGGTTGAAGCACAAGATCCTGAAGCCGCGGCGCCGACAATCCGCCCGCTTCATGCTACGAGTGTTCCTGGTAATGGAGAGCTTCCCAGAAGCCGATCCAGATGTCGAGCAATCCCAGGCCGCTGCACAAACCGCGAAAGAAGCCGGTCGAAACCATGGTTCGCAGCCAGGGAAATGAAAGCAGAAGATAATTGTCGGTCCATTCGGGAGTCCAGGGCAAAATTACCAGTAAAACTCCAGCGATGGCGCTGATCAGAACAAAAAGAAAAACGGAAGTACGATGCAACAAAAGTTGCAGGCTGGTTTGCGGCCGCGTCGCTGTCGAAGGCGCCGGCGGCGCTTCGGGAAGGCGGACATTTTCCGTTTGCGCGGATGCAGCCTGCGCGGGGGCAGCGGATGCAGTTTCGGTGGGCAACTTTGGATCGCCGGTCACTGGACGCTCCATCGCGACAGCGGCATAGATAGAGCCGGCAAGAACCAAGATCCCTCGCTGCGCTCGGGATGACAACCGGAGGCGGATGATCCCTCGCTGCGCTCGGGATGACAACCGTAGGTGGATGGTCCCTGGCTTCGCTGGGGATGACAACGATAGGCGGGCAGAAATCTATCAGGGGTAAAACCCATCGGGCTATTCTACGACTTCAAGGGCTTGATGCGCTCGGCGACGTCGCGGTAATCAATATTGCGGCCGTAAACCTCCATGAAGTGCTTCAGCGCGGAGGGCTTGTCGCCGGACGCTTCATATGCGGCGGCGAGTTCATAGTGAAGGGCGGTGCGGGTTTCTTCGTCGATGCCCGGAGTGGCCAAAGCTTTGTCATACCAGCGGATTGCGGCCTGGGGCACGCCTTTATCGAGGAAACATTGGGCCAGCCAGGTATAGGTTTGCATGGCTTGCGGGAAGGGATGTCCGTGGTCGATCGACTGGCAGGTCTTCTGCAATTCGCCAATGGCTTCATCGAGCAAGCCCATTTCGCGGAATGCGATGCCCAGATTGTAATGAGTCTCGGGATCTTCTTCAGCGTTTGCGGCGCCGGATTCGAGATCTTGCTTGAGTTCGCCGAACATCTCGGCGAGATCCACCCCCGCGCTTTCGCCGAACGGAGAAGACTGAGCCGGTGTAGCGCCGGCAACGACTGGAGAACTTGCGGGCTGAGGCAGCGCGGAGATCGCCGGTTGCGCGGCTGCCGCCTGGATCTGCGGCAATGCGCTAACCGCGCCTGACGATGCAGCGGCGGCGCTTGCGGAAAGAGGCATTGCAGGGGCCTGAACAGTCTGCGGCGGAGCCGAAGCGGATGCAATTTCGGGCTCAACGGCCGAGACAGGTTCTGTGACCGGCGCGCCTTTGAGAAAGTCCTCGCCGAGAGAGGCTTCGAGGTCGGCTACGAGCTCCCCCATGACCTCAGTCTGGGGAAGGCCGAAAGTCGTGGGTTTCGCGCTGCCGATAGGCTCCAGTTCGGGCGTGAGTTCTTGCGTAGCCGGCGATTCTTCCGCGGACACATGTTCCGAGACCGGCTCAGGTTCCTTTGAAACCGCTCCTGGAACAAAATCGTCGCCCAGGGAAGATTCCAAGTCGGCGACGAATTCTTGAAGTACCGCGGGCGCGCGCTCGACTGGGTCGCTTACAGGTTGCTCGCTTACAGGTTGCTCATCCGCAACTTCGGCTTCGACTGCCAACTCGGGGGCAGAGTGCGTTTCGGCAAACTCGACTTCCGGTTCGGGCGAGAGCTGCTCGGCTGCTGGCGCGGCTTCTTCGATCACCGTCGGAGGTTCGACGACCGCAAATTCACCGGGAACCTCTTCCGCAACTGTCTCTTCCGCAACAGTTGCTTCCGTGGCTACTTCTTCCGCGGCTATCTCGTCGGCCGCTATCTCCTCCGCGGGCGCTTCTTCAACGGAGAGTTCGGAAATGTCTTCGACAACCACGGGCAATTCTTCGGCAGGCGCAGCGTGCTGAGGCGCAGCCGCGATCTCGGCCCGAAGCTGTTCCAGTACTGCTTCGTCGGTGGTGAACGACTGAAGTTTCTCGAAGGCAGCCTGGGCTTGCTCGGGCATCCCATGCTCGATGTAGAAGCGAAACTCTTCGACGATTTCGGCCGTCTTCTGCTTTTCGAGTTTTTCGGCCGCAAGCTTCGCCTCGGCGAACTTGCTGAGGGTTGCGGGCCGGACCGCGTCCGCATCCCTCTTTGCGACTTCGGCAACTGGGCTCGCAGGCTCCGCAACTTGGGGTGGCGCAACTTGGGGTGGCGCAATATGGGGTGGCGCAATATGGGGTGGCGCAATATGGGGCGGCGCATCGTCGAGTTCAATCGTCACCGCGTCATCCCATTCGGACGACAAATCGATTTCCGCGGGAGTCTCTTGCGATTCGGAGGGGACCGCCGTTGGAGCTTGTTCTTCTTGCCCGGCAATCACGGCGAACTCGGAAGCATCCTCGATCTGCGGCCGGGCCGCCGGCCACGGGGCCGAAGCGGCAGCGGGAACGGACTCACCCACCACGGGAGGCTCGGCGACCAAATCCGCTGGAGCGATTACGGGATGCGCGGCAGCCGACGAGCGTTCTTCATAACGGTCGCCAAGCTCCCCATAGCGCGTGGCCTCTTCGGGATATCCCGCGTCGGAATAGATGGTTTGCAAAGTGCGGCAACAAACGCCAGCTTCGGCGAAGCGCTCGGCGCGAGTGTGCAGCGCGGCCAGCCGTTGATTCAGCCGGAGGTCGGTGGGCGCTTGGGGCAGCGCCGCCATCAACGGTCCCAGCGCCTTGGCCGGCATGTTGTAAGAAATGAAAAGTTCCGCGTCGGTGAGCGCGGAGCGCACGGCGAGTGAGACGGCATCGGAGTAATGCTGATGAATCGAAGGCGCAGTCGCCTCCAGTTCGTCGACAATCACAGCCGCTTCTTCGGCGCTGATGAGCTTCGAAGCGGAGGGTCCGCCAAGCTGGCTGACCACCTGCTGGTAACTATTCATGTGCAGGGGATTGCCCGGCTCAACCGTGGCCAACTTCTGATACAGGTCGCGAGCGCGAGCCAAATCGCCGGACTGAACCGACGCGTGAGCCAGCAGTTCGAGAACCTCCGTAAGATGCGTCGACTCGCCGGCTTTTTGGAAGAGCTCCAGCAATTTCTCGAGCGACGCGGGATTGTCCTGCACATGTCCGATAATGGAGTGCAGATTTTCGAGGACCTTATCGGAATCTTCGGCCAGCAACCGGTCGGCATGCTGATCGTATATCTGAAGCGCGTTTTCATACTGGCCGGCCTTCATGAGGGCGTCGGCGAAGGTGGAGATCGCGGTCAGGTCGTTATGAACCGTAAGCAACTTGTTGGCGAGGGTGCCGGCATCCGAAAGGCGGCCCGTTTTCAGATAGGCCTTAAGCAGGTCGCGAAGACCGTCGGGATTCGAATCGAGGTCGGAGACCTTCTGCAACGACTCGATGGCGGCCTCGGCATCGCCGGCTTCGAGCAGATTGCGGCCCTGCATGAGGAGCGCGTAACCGTTGCCCGGGTCAAGGGTCAACATGCGCTTCAACACTTCTTCGGCTCCGGTCAACGATCCTTTGGAGCGCAGAGTCTCCGCCACGGCGGAAAAAATCTGCCAGGCCTCGTTTTTCTTGCCCAGGCGGACATACACTTCCGCCAGGCGAATGCGCATGTTGGTATTTTCCGGATCCATCTCCAGAATCTTCTGGAAGATGCGGACGGCATTCTCGAGTTCGCCGGATTTCAGGAACTCCTCGGCAACCTGTAGGTACTGGGCGCGGGCGTCATTAAAAAGTCCCTGCTGGGTGTAAAGCTCCGCCAGCTTCAGCACACTCTCAAGCGAAGGCTTGAGCTTGCTGATCTTCTTGTACATGGCGATGGCTTTTACGGTGAAGCCCTGCGCCGCATAGGCGTCGCCGACAGCCTTAAAACATTCGGTGGCTTTGTCGGCATCGCCGAGGCGCGAATAGAGGTCGCCGACCGTATTGCTGACGGTTAGATCCTTGGGATCGGCCTTGAGGACCTTTTCATACTCCGCAATGGCATTTTGCATCTTGCCCTGCTGGACATACTTCTCCGCAGCGCTGAGAGTCTTCTGTTTGTTGAACCCAAAACCGAACGCCATATGAGCACGAACTCCGAAACCCGAGTTACAGAACTGATGTACAGAAACTGAGTTACAGAAACTCCGCCTACAGAAACCGCTCTACAAAACCTGCCCCGCACAATAATGACGCTTCTGGTAAGTGTTACCCAGAACCTAAGCTGGCCGAACTCCAGTACTGGAGATGGCCCTTTGGACCAAGCCAATTGTACGGCTGGACGCGAGGAATGACATGGTTACCGAGGGTTACCGAAAGGGAGTGTACGAGTGGGTAACCAAGGGGATCGGGAGAACTGAGGCCGTTCGAACTGGGAATCGCTGTTGGCGATTACCGGTTCTGCGGCTCCGGCGAATGCAGCCCAGAAATAGAAACATAAGCCTGCCATTCAATCGGCAATCAAGAATCCATAATCTTAGTTGCAGTGCTAGACTCTTGCTATGCTGGCCGCCTATGCGGTGCATGCGGAACAGTCTCGCGGGCGCCGCTTTCCTGAACCGCCGCATCCCTATCGCAACGACTTTCAGCGCGATCGCGACCGCGTCATCCACGCCCGAGCCTTTCGTCGCCTCGAAGATAAAACGCAGGTTTTCACGCGGCGCTATTCCGATCACTTTCGCAATCGCCTCACGCATACCATAGAGGTGGCGCAGATCACGCGAACGGTGGCTGGAGCGCTTAATCTTAATGTGGATTTGGCCGAGGCGCTGGCTCTGGTGCATGACCTTGGCCATCCGCCATTCGGCCATGCCGGCGAAAAAGCGCTTGATGCCGCCATGCGCGAGCATGGCTTGTTCTTCGACCACAATCTGCACGCTCTGCGCATCGTGGAAGATTTCGAGCAACGCTATGCCGCATTTCGCGGATTAAATCTTACCTTCGAGGTGCGCGAAGGCATCATTAAGCATTCGCGCGACTACGATGCGGCTGAGCATCCCGCCCTGGCCGGGTACTTGCTTGATAAGCGCCCTCCGCTCGAAGCCCAGCTCATCGACTTGACCGACGAAATTGGCTATAACACCGCCGACCTGGATGACGGATATGAGGCGCATCTGCTTACACTCGAGCAAATTCGCGACGGAGTTCCGGTCTTCGAGCGGTTCTTCCGCGAGGTCGAGCAGACTTATCCTGAAGCTGCCGACAAATTGAAGTTTAATGAGTCGCTCAAAATGGTGTTCAACCGGCTGGCGGACGATCTCATCACGAACACGCGGGCGCGACTAAAGCATGAGGGAATTGAAACTCTGTGCGAGGTCCGGTCACATAAAGATCGCCTGGCCGCTTTCAGCCCTGAAGTCGAAGCGGAACGCAAACAGATCAAGAACTTTCTCTACGAAAACCTCTATTACAGCCTTGCGCTGGCGGAAGAAAAAAACGACGCGGAACGCATCGTGAGCGAGCTATTTAGATTCTGGATGAATAGTCCTCGCGCCTTGCCGCATTACTATCGGGAAAAAGCCGCGCAGGAATCTTTGCCGCGCGTGGTCTGCGATTACATTGCCGGCATGACCGATCATTTCATCATCGACCAATATGAAAAGCATTGTGGCCGGCCAACGGATTGACGGTTGAGAATACGGCGGCTACCAGCGGAGGCGAACTAAGATAGCGATTCGCGCAGCGGAGCGGGTTTGCAACGCACTTTTTATACCGGCTCTGCCAAAATTACCCGGCTTACTCACCGGCGGCTATCCCTATAGCCTTGTAAGCGCTAGAATGTCTTTGGCTATCAACGGTTTAGAGCTTCAACCCTTAAGGCCGCTTTTGGCATCTGACTTGTTATAGAGATATGGGCGCAGGAAGAAAGCGCCTCGAATTTTGGGTGTGCGCGGCGTCAGCGCACACCATATTTAAGGGACGCAATTAAAAATCACGCAACACGCCCGTTTTGGCGTGCTGGAGTGGAGCCCCAAACGCTCCCCCACCTGGAGGAAGTCTCTTATGAAGAACCGCATGCTCGTCACTTTGCCTCTGGCCGCAATGCTGGCGTTTCCAGCCTTCGCCCAGACTTCGTCTACCACTCAGGATCAGTCCAACCAGCCCGCGGCTCAGTCGAATTCGTCCATGTCATCTTCGACTCAATCCACCGACACGGCTACCGGTAAGCAGCCCTTGCAGGCTCCGGTCTCGCGAAGGCTTCTGGGGACGCGTGAATCCGTTCGCCCGCAAGAATTATGTGAAGCGGCAGACGGAACCAATCCGCGACCGCATCAACGAACTCGACGACCTGACTGCGGCCAACAGCAAGACGATTAAAGACACCGACTCCCGCGCTCAAACTGGCATCAAGATGGCCTCCGACAAGGCGAACGAAGCCGATGAGCACGCCATCGATGCCGGCAATAAGGCGACTGCCGCGCAGCAAAGCGCGCAGCAGGCCAGCACCCGCATCCAGACGGTTGAAACCGTCGTCAGCAATATTGACGAATACAAGGCTTCGAACCAGACGGAAATTCGCTTCAAACCCGGCCAGACCATGCTGAGCAAGAACGCCAAGGACGCCCTGGACGAGATGGCCAATACGGTAAAAGGGCAGCGTGGCTACATTATCGAAGTGCAAGGCTTCGCTTCCGGCAAGGGCCAGGTCGCGATCTCAAACTCGCAGAAGATGGCCGAGTCGGTGGTTCGCTACATGGTTCTTAACCATGAAATTCCGGTTTATCGGATTTACCTGGTAGGCATGGGCAATGCGCCGGTTGAAGGCGCGGAGGAAAATGGAAAGACCAAGCACATCAGCGGCGGACGCGTGGAAATCAGCCTTCTGAAGAACGATCTGGAACAGCTTTCCAGCAACTCGGCGGGCCCGGCGACCACTATGGATCAGCAACAGCAGCCGAAATAACCTGGGATCAAGGGCGCCTCGCTCACAACCCTCCCTGGAAAAAGCCTCTCGCGTAACGAGGGGCTTTTCTTATTCCGCACGTTTTTGTCTCTAATCTTTTTCATTTCCAACCTTTTCATTTCCAACCTTTTTCATCAATCTAGCCCGGGTGGTGATGAAAGTGAAGCAGCAAGATGTGAGTAACGAAGCCGATGACAAACCAGGCTGCCGCTTCGAGCATTCGCTTGAATTTTGGGGTCATGAAGAAAGAATATCTTCATTGTTGGCCGGTGTCATTGTCATTGCGGGTGGCGGGTTCAAGACGGTAGCTGCCGGGTTTGATGCCCATATTATCGAGCTTCGACTGCAAGGTCGTCCGTTTCAATCCTAAACGCGCAGCGGCGCCATCGGGCCCGCCGAGTTTACCGCGGCATTCTTTCAGCGTGCGCAAAATGTGTTCGCGCTCATTCTCGCTCCAGCTGGAACCATTCTTCTTATTCCGTTCTTCCAAGGTGGCTTGCAGTTCCGATAGCGGCGCCTGCAAAACCGACCCCGGCGTCAGAATCACAGATCGCTCCACGAAATTCTCGAGTTCGCGGATGTTTCCCGGCCAGTCCCAGCGCACCAGGATTTCCATCGTCTTGGAGGGAACGCTGGTGATGGATTTTTTCATTTGATGGGAGAATTTTCGGACGAAGTGCTCAACCAGCGGGCGGATATCTTCGCGCCGCTCGCGCAACGGCGGAATCAGAATAGGAAACACGTTGAGCCGATAGTAGAGATCGCTGCGAAATTCGCGATCCTTCACGCTCTGCAACAAATCCCGGTTGGTGGCTGCCAGCAGGCGAAGGTTCACCTTTAGAGTTTGCGTGCCACCCAATCTCTCGAATTCCAGGTCTTGTAGCACGCGCAGCAGTTTGGGTTGCAGGTTCAGCGCAATCTCTCCCACCTCATCCAGGAAAAGTGTGCCCCCGTCGGCCAGTTCCAGGCGGCCGAGCTTTCTGGCGACGGCGCCGGTAAATGCCCCCTTTTCGTGCCCAAACAAATCGCTTTCCAGCAGTCCCGATGGAATCGCGGCGCAATTCATCTTGATAAAGCTCTTGCCCTGGCGCTTGCTCAGGCGGTGCAGAGCGCGTGCCACCAGTTCTTTTCCGGTGCCGGTTTCGCCCAGGAGCAATACGGTTGCATCGCTGGGAGCGACTTTGGCCACCTTTTGCATTACTTCTTTCAAGGCGCCGCTTCTGCCGATGATCTCGCCGAAGCCCAGTTCGGTATCGATCGCCTGCTCCAGATACAGTTTCTCTTCGGAGAGTTTCTCTTGCGCGACTCGAAGCTCCTCGGTGACCTGGCGTAATTGGGCTACATTCTGCCTTAGATCCTCCTCGGCTTTTCGGCGCGCCTCCTCGAGCTTCATCTTTTCGGTCACATCGCGCTGGATACCCCATGTGCGGATCAACATGCCGTTTTCCACGGTGCCGATCATGCTGTTGAGAAACACCTTGGGATTACCGTGAATATCGACTTCGTGCGACTCGCGGTCCATCACGCGAAAACCGGAGCGGATGAATTGGCGGGTCAGCTCAATATTTGCCGGGTCATCCGGCGGAACCATTTCACTCAGGCGCTTTCCCGCAATTTCCCTACTGGAAGTCAGACCGTACATTCGGGCCAGCGCGTCATTGCATTCCGCGAGATAGGAATCGTGCAGGATGTGGTGAACCAACTCGTCTTCTGGCAGATGAATGGGAACCGGGGTGTCCAGGTCCTCACGAAATATGCCCTCCGAGCTTTGCGCAACGAACATACGGTAATTCTCCTCGCTGCGGCGAAGCGACTCCGCGGCCCGCTTTTGCGGGGTGACGTCTTGCAGTATGCACGCGATGCGATCGATGCCCTGGGGGCCTTCAATGGGAAAGTAAGCGAGAGAGAGGTCCCTTTCTCCCAGGGAGCGATAGCGGTAGGTGACTTCGTAACGGACGACATGGCCCCGCAGGCATTCATCGATTTTCTCTTTGACCTCTTTAAGAGATTCCTCCGCCATTCCTTCTGACCGCAACTGCTCCATCACAGTATGGCGATTGAGTTGTTCCTTGCTTAAGCCGCGCCGATGGAGGAACTCGCGATTGGCAATGACATACCGGTAATTGCGGTCGATCACGACGAACATCTCTTCGATATCTTCAATCACCCGCTCGTACTCGCGCAGCCTTTCTTCGGACCATCGGGCCTCGGTAATATCCTTGACGATCGCCATGTGACAGAGCGGACGGATTCCTTCGGCGCCCATCGCCACGATGGAAACTTCAGCCCAACGGATGGCGCCATCCGACCGGATGTATCTCTTCTGCATCTCATAGTGGCGCAGTTTGCCCTCGGTCAACTGGCGGAGTTTCGCGCAGTTTTCCGCAAGGTCGTCCGGATGGGTGATGCTCTGGAAATCCCGGTCCAACAGGTCCTTTTCGCTGCGTCCGAATATCTCGCAAGCTGCCGGGTTAACTTCCAGGAAGCGACCGGTGTTGCTGTCGACCCAACAGATGCCCACCGGCACACGATCGTGCATGGCGCGGTAGCGATTTTCGCTGATCTGAAGCCGGGTCTCGAACTCCCGGCGCCGCGAAATATCGCGCGCGATGGCGACTACGTAATCCCGCTCGAGCTGAACCCGAGTCAGGCAAAGTTCCACGGGAAAGGTCGATCCGTCATTGCGGCGATGGAGGCTCTCCATTGCGATCGAACCCGATTTTCTCAACTGCTCCAGAACATTCGCCGTCGATGACTCGGAAGCTGCGGGGTCGATATCCAGCACCCCGAGAGACAGGAGTTCTCCCCTGCTGTAGCCCAATTGGGAGCAAGCCGTTTCGTTGACGTCGAGAAATCGAAGCGTATCGGGATTCACCACCTCAATCGCGTCGTTGCTCTTATCCAGTAATGCCCGAAACAAGCGCAACTCCTGGATGGTGCGCTCGCTTTCCCCTACTTTCTGGACCAGTTTTTGGTTGGCTTCGCGCAGCAGTTTTTCGATCCGCTTTTGGTGAGTGACGTCATGGGCGATGCCGCGTACGATGGGCGACTCGACACCTTCGGAGCGCAGGGAGTTGCGGTACTCCCAGATGTGGCGCTCTCCCGACCGTGCGATGACAACCATCAATCCGCGAGCCTCGCCCGCGGTCTTGATTTCCTGCATATAGACGTCGAATTGTTCCCGGAACTCGGGAGCGATGAGGTCCCGCATGGGGATTTGCAGAATTTCCCCAACGCTGTAACCCAGCACCCGGCCGGCGCCGGATTCACCGACAGCAGTCGTCCATCCAGGTCATGAATGCACAGCAGGTCGTGGCTGTGCTCAACTAGATCGCGATACCAATCTTCATCCTGTAGAGCCCGCCAGATAGGATCGAACTCGGCGAGCGTTCCTTCAATATCCCTGCTTTTGTCTTGCCCAGGGTGCAAATCCATGGCTACTCCCCGCGGCCTGGGATGGCAACGGTCGCGTCAATTTTCCATGCCCTGGTTTCCGGGCGCGGGAAAAGTCGCCGAACAGTCTTGCGATTACCACCCAGTTCCGATTTCGCGCGAAGTGTAACAGAAGTTGGCTGCGTACGCTAGCGCACCTACTTTGGAGCGGTCTTCTTAACTGCACCACAAAAGGCCGGGGAGCCGCAAGAAGGCACGCGGGCGGCCCGCCTTCTATAATCGAACCTATGCTGTCAGCAGTGAAACCGCTCTCCCTTCGAATTCCAATACTCGCGTGCGTGATCGCCGGGTTCGCCCTTTGCCTCGCGGCCAAAGACTTCGTTAAGCCCGCCGCTCACGCTGCCCGGACTTATCCCGCACACGACGAGCACGCCGACGAGAAGGTCGCCATCGCCGCCGATCCTTACGATACCGCCGAGAAGGAGAAGATTTTTTCCGTGAAGTTCGGCGAGCACGGCCTTCTTCCCGTATTCTTCGTCGTCACCAATGACGGCGCTCAACCTGTCTCGATCGCCAACATGGATGTAAAGCTCATCACCGCGAACCGCTCGAAGCTCTCTCCGGCTTCGTCGGAGGACATTTACCGCCGCCTTACCAATCCACGCACTAACACGAACGCCCCGTTGCCGTTTCCCATTCCGCAAAAAAAAGTTAAAGGCACCATCAATCAGAAAGAGCGCGACGAGATCGAATCTTCGCAATTCGCCGCCAAGGCGGTCGAACCCCACGCCACGCAATCCGGATTTCTCTTTTTCGATATCGAAGGTATTTCTGAACCTCTCGCCGGCGCTCATATTGACGTAACCGGCGTCAATGACGCCAAGGGAACTGAGTTGATGTATTTTGAGATTCCGCTGGAAAACTAGAGGCGCTCCTGAGGCCGCCGGTTCCGGTTCTCCTGCACGCCGAAGTAAAGCCCCACTTCTCGCAAAGGAGGCGCGAGAAATGGGGCGCCCTGTTTAATTTGCTTTTTTGGTTAATTTGAAAATTGAACCTGTGCCATTGGTTCCACCGTTGGCCGTGGTTCCGTAGATGTTACCGGCGGAGTCCAATACCACTCCTTCTCCGATATTGATGGGCGCTTTGGCGGTATAGAGCACGGTTTCAGCCCCGCCAGGCGCTATTTTGAACACATAGGGATTGTCATCGGTACTTGCGGCGGGAACGGTGCCATAAAGATTTCCAGCGCTGTCCCTCACCAGCTTTTGAGTGTAGTTATAAGAGACAGCACAGCAGGTATTGAGCACCGATTCACTACCGGCCTGAGTAATTTTGTAAATACCGCCGCCGCCGCCAAACATGTTGCCTTTATTATCCTGCGTCAACTTACCGCGGGGGCTTGCAACATCGCCGGTGTTGGGGCAAAAAGTGTGTAAGACCGTGTAGTCGTAATCAGGGGTCATCTTAAACACGACTCCGGCAGGAAGTCCGCAGGTGTTGAAATCTCCTCCCTCATTCGCCGTGCCGTAGAAATTTCCATCCCGGCCGATGATCATGCTGCCTTCGGGGTTGAACCCGTCATAGCCCTGGTTCTGGCCGAAGTTGTATACGATTGAGAAGCTGCCTTGGGGGGTGATCTGGTAGACCGCGCCAGCGGAAGGCTGATCCTGTTCGGTGTAGTACGTGTATCCATAGACGTTGCCGGCGGAGTCGAGAGTTACCGGATAAATCGGATAATTCCCGTCCGTGGGAGTGTCGGTGAAGCTGTAGAGAACAGTCTCAACGTTCTTGGGAGTTAGCTTGTATACCGTCCCCCATCCAAACGCCCCTCCTTCCATGGTGGTGCCGTAAAGATTTCCCGCCGGATCGAAGACAACGTTACTCTGAGGGCT
Organism: uncultured Acidobacteriota bacterium; assembly: GCA_963755225.1. Classification (GTDB taxonomy): domain Bacteria; phylum Acidobacteriota; class Terriglobia; order Terriglobales; family Acidobacteriaceae; genus Sulfotelmatobacter. The sequence goes on along the minus strand of CAVWJE010000010.1, from coordinate 416,172 downwards.
CGCGCCGTCGGGGCCGCCGAAGTTATGCAATACGGTCAAGACGCCTTTTGGCGTTGCCTTGAATACAGTGCCCTGGTTACCGCCGCCCGCCACTCCGTAAAGATTGCCCTTGGAATCAATCACCATAGTCGCTTCAGGACCCGCCGGGGCCGTCTTTGATAGAGGCGGAAAACTAACGAGAGTGGAAGAAGTGTAGGTTTGTGCGCTGGCCAGCAGCGGCAGGAACAGAACAGTGAGTAGCAGTCTGCTTTTCATAAGGCTCCTTTGCCGAATGGTGGTTAGAGGTTGCCTGTTGCGGGACATTTGTTCATTGGGTCAAGCGCCGAATCACATCCATAAGCTTTGCCGAGCAGCGGCACGCCGTCGGCAAAATCTGGACGTGGTTGGCGCGAACAAAGTTTTCTTCGAGTTGGAAAAAACCCCTAGAAAGCTAAACCCAAATTGCATTTGTCCTGGAAGTCAGTAGCTGTGCCCGGGGGTGGCAAGGGGAGACTTGCAAACTACGATCTCAGTTTACACCTTCGTCGACTGAACGGTGATTTCCACGAAGGTATCTGTCAAGGTTGCCAGGCGAGCCGGCTCAATTTGCTTATAGTATGCTTCGCATCGAATGCGTGAAGCGTTTCCCATCCTGATTTCTATTGCGATTGAAGATGCCGGCAAGCGTCTCGATCAACTTCTCGCAAGCAAGCTCGCAAGTGTGAGCCGGGCGCGGGTGCAGGAGATGATTGCGGCAGGGCTGGTATTGGTGAATGACGCCCCGGCGAAGGCTTCTCTGAAGCTGCGCGGCGGGGAGCGGATTAGCGTGCTGGGTGAGGCGCAGCGGGCTCCGCTCAAAGCTGTTGCTGAAGAGATTCCGCTCGATATTGTTTATGAAGATGACGATCTCGCGGTGATCAACAAGCCCGCGGGAATGACGGTTCATGCGGGCGCGGGAGCGACGGACGATGCGCGCAACCGCGGGACGCTGGTGAATGCCCTGCTGCATCATATGCGGAGTTTATCGGGCGTGGGCGGAGAGTTGCGGCCGGGGATCGTGCATCGTCTGGATAAAGAAACCAGCGGGTTGATTGTGGTGGCGAAAAATGACGAAGCTCACCGCAAATTGAGCGCGCAGTTTGCGGCGAGGGAGGTGAAAAAGAAATATGTGGCGCTGGTGCATGGCTGGGTGAAGAAAGATTCGGGGACGTTGGCGCAAAGCATCAGTCGCGATCCGGTGCGGCGAATGCGAATGACGGTGCGGTTGGAGGGTGGAAGGGCGGCGGTGACGCACTACCGAGTAGCGCGGCGGCTGGATACTCGATTTGGAAAATTCAGCCTGCTCGATGTGAAGATCGATACGGGGCGCACGCACCAGATTCGTGTGCACATGGCGGCGATGGGGCATCCTGTGGTTGGGGATACGGTATATGGCGCGCCGAAGCAGGCGCGGGGGAAGAATGCGGTGATTGGGCTGGCCCGGAATTTTCTGCACGCGGCGGAGTTGGAATTCCGGCATCCACGAACGGGAGGGACGATCTCGTTGAAGTGCGAGCTGCCGGAGGAGTTGCGGGAGTTTCTGGGGAAACTGGAGGAGTAGACGATTGGGGTCCGCCGATAATGAAGGCAGAAAGCCATCGAGCTTCGCTCGACGGACAGCGCGAGGGCGGCTGTCCCTACAAGAGCATTTTCTTTCGACTGAAGGGAACTACGTTTCGCGGGGGTGTTAGCGGTGCGGATATAATGGGTAGCAACAAGGGGCAAGTTACGAGAAACAATTTTGTCTCAAATTTGTTAAGACGCGCCGTGCTGCTGCTGATTGCAGGATCGGCGGCGTTCGCAGTGGCGCAAAATGGAACAGCGCCCGCCTCGCAGGCAATGCCTCCGTCCGATTCGACGCCTGCCCAATCGCCTGCCGCGAGCGGAGAGAGCGCCGATCAGAAATCCGGCGGCCAGGTTGCGGACGGGGATTTTCCTCGCATCAGGGTCGGCATCAACGAAGTAAACGTTGTGTTCACCGTTACCGACAAACATGGCAAGCGCGTAACCGATCTGAAGCAGGACGATTTCCGCTTCGTCGACGATAACAAACCCGCGGTTGAGATTCGCAGCTTCCACGCCGAGACGAATCTGCCGTTGCAGGTGGGACTGCTGATCGATGCAAGTAATTCGGTGCGCGACCGGTTTAAGTTCGAGCAGGAATCGGCCATTGAGTTTTTGAACCAGACCGTGCGGCGCGGGTACGACCAGGCGATGGTGGTGGGGTTTGACGCGACTCCCGAAGTTACCCAGGATTTTACCGACAACACGGAAGCTCTGGATCATGGTATCCGCGAACTGCGGCCGGGCGGCGGGACTGCGCTTTACGACGCGCTCTACTATGCATGCCGGGACAAGCTGCTGAAGAAAGCGCGCAGCGGACCGACGCGGCGGGCAATTGTTTTGTTAAGCGACGGCGAGGATAATCTGAGCCACGTCACGCGCGAGGAAGCCATCGAAATGGCGCAGCGCGCGGATGCGATCGTTTACACAATCAGTACAAACGTGAGCGGTACCAAGGGTGCGGGCGATAAAGTTCTCGAACGCATAGCCGACGCGACGGGTGGGCGGGCATTTTTTCCTTTTCAAATTCGCGATGTGGCGAACGCTTTTGCAGAGATTCAGGACGAGCTCCGCAGCCAGTATGCGGTTTCCTACAAGCCCGCCGATTTCAAGCCGGACGGGCACTTCCGCACGATTGAGATTGTCGCTACCGACCGCAAGAACTTTCGGGTGCGGGCGCGGCGTGGTTATTACGCGCCAGTCGCGCAGTAGGGCGGGCTTCGGGCTTCAGCTTCGAGCGCCGGCTTCCCCGGACGGTAGCACTCGTGAATATCCAGATTTTGCTCCTCTTTAACAAAGAAAAACGATGCCGGGATGTTCGGGAACTCCACTTCCAAAAAAGTTAGGCATTAAAGCCGGCTTTCGGGTGCAGTTGAAAAATGCTCCGCCCGAAGTCCTCGCTGAAGTGCGCGAGGAATTGGCGGAGTGCAGCATTCTGGAGCGCGGCACCGAAATCGATTTCGCGATGGTGTTCACAAAATCTGCGGAGCAACTGAGCAAGGAGTTCCCACGCATGGCGAAGCGACTGGCTAGGGCGGGAATGCTTTGGGTGAGCTGGCCTAAGAAAAGCTCGGGAGTTTCGACCGACATCGACGAACACACGGTACGTGAGATTGGCCTTGCTGCGGGCCTTGTGGATGTAAAAGTGTGCGCGGTAACTGAGGTTTGGTCCGGACTGAAATTTGTGCGGCGGCTGCGGGATCGCAAAAATAAAAACAGGGACTAAATAGAACTCACCGCCAAGCGTTACGGCTTTGGGCCGAGCGCTGGGCGGTGAGTTCTTGCCATTTAAGGCTAAGAGCCAGGAGGAAGGGAACGGAGGGTGAGCTGCCGCCCGATCAGCCTGACGCAAAATCTACGCGGTTCGCGACCCCATAAAGAGGTGCGCCACGAACGAAATTACCGCAAACAGAAGCAGCAGATGAATCAAGCCGCTGGCCACGTGGAACATCAGAAAGCCGCCAGCCCACAGCACGAGGAGCAGCAGCGAAATAATAAGGAAAGGTCCGAATCTCATTTACGGCCTCCTAAAGGCGACGTTTACCCGCTAAATCCGGTGTGGCCGCCCAGTCCGCTAACATCGGGCCCGCCAATCACTCATCCCTTATATCTCGCGATCGAATACCGGAATATCGGCAAAAACCTGTAAATTGATACCTGCTGAGTAGTAGATCGGAGTAGTAGATCATGAGGAATCTGGGGAGTTTTCATGGTGAGCGTTGGATTGATTGGATTTGGCATGGCGGGCCAGGCTTTCCACGCCCCAGTAATTCTTGGCGTGCCGGGGATGGAGTTGGCCTGCATTCTCGAGCGCCGGGGAACCGGGGCACAGGAAAAATACTCCAACGTTCGTGTCGCGCGCACTTTGGATGAACTGCTATCAGATAAAGCAATCCAGCTCTGCGTAGTGGCTACGCCAAACGATTCGCACTTCGAGCTGGCGCGGCTGTGCCTGATGGCCGGCCGCGATGTGGTGGTGGACAAGCCGTTCGCTCCGACTCTAAGGGAGGCCGAGCAACTGGTGAGTTTGGCGAAGGAGCGCGGACGATTGATCACCGTATATCAAGAGCGGCGTTGGGACGGAGATTTTCATTCCGTAAAGAATATCGTCGACTCCGGCAGGCTGGGTAAAGTTGTGGAGTATGAGTGCCGCTATGACCGTTTTCGTCCCGAGCCCAAAGCGAATGCATGGCGGGAGCGCGCCGATCAGCCGGGGGCGGGGGTTCTGTTCGATCTTGGGCCGCATGTGATCGATCAGGCTTTGGTTCTGTTTGGCGAGCCTTCGGCGATTACAGCTACGGCATTTTGCCAGCGCGAGACTTCGAAAGTGGATGATTCCTTCGACGTGTGCCTCGAATATCCCGGCCTGCGCGCAACCGGCCGCGCGCGGATTTTGGCGTTCGCTCCGGGTCCGCATTTTCTGATTCACGGGACAAAGGGATCGTTCGTGAAATATGGAATGGATCCGCAAGAGGCGCGGCTGCGCGGCGAAAGTTCTCCGCGAGGACTCGACTGGGGCGCGGATTGGGGAGTCGAAGCCGAGGAATTGTGGGGCACATTGAGCGTGGTGGGCGAGCCCAGCGTGAAGGTCAAAACTGAGCGCGGCGATTATCGCGGCTTCTACGCAAATGTGCGGGATGCGGTCGAGAAAAAAGCGCCGCTGGAAGTCCCGCCCGAGCAGGCGCTGCGAACCATGCGCGCCCTGATGCTGGCGCACAAAAGCAGCCGCGAGAAGCGAACGGTGCGGTGGGGAGAGCCGGTGGAATAAGAAATCGCGTCCTCGGGGGTAACCACTTAGCGCCGGACAACGCATAGTTGACCGTGACTTCAGTATTGACTTCCACCGGAGTGCCCAGAAGCAAATAGGGACGATACGGATCACTTTCCTGATTTCTGGAGACAAAGCTTTTAACCGCAAAGCGCGCGAAGGACTCACAAAGGTGGCGAAGAAAAGCGTAGTTGAAAATAGCTCGCGACCACAAATGACAATTTCTTGACAACTTCCCGCCTACCCAATGCTAGTTTCCTAGACCGTTGAGAGTCTTGACCCGGACTCAATCGAAGTGAGGAGAAATGCTATGAGAGCGAAGTGGCGCAAGGCTTGTTTGCCGATTTTGCCGGTTCTGCTGATTGCTTCTACGCTGGCCGCCGCGCAGGGGGGGATGCTCGATCCCACATTCGGCACGGATGGCATCGTAACCACGGAATTCGGACTGAGCATTTATGCCGCCAACGTGGCGATCGCCAATGCGGTGACGATTCAGGACGATGGAAGAATTCTGATCTGCGGACAGATTCCCTCCAGTTCCGATTTTCCCGTGGCGGCAATTGCACGCTACAACACGAATGGCAGCCTGGATACGAGTTTCGGAACCGCGGGCGTAGTAACCGCGACACAGTTGGGAGCGGGGCTCAATGCCATCGCCGTCCAGTCTGACGGGAAAATTTTAGTGGCAGGGCCTCCCGGCGGCGCCATCGTTCTCGTGGGTCGATTCAACTCGAACGGAACGCTCGATTCGACATTCGGGGATTCGGGAGTGTTCACGTCCAAGGCTCCGATCTCATCCAGCGGCCCAAGCGGCGGAATTGTCATCCAGTCGAACGGCGACATTTTAGTAGCCGAGGGCTTGCTCCTGCGCCTCCTGGGAAGCGGTCAACTTGATTCGAGCTTTGGCAGCGGCGGTTATGCGACGACTGCCGGATATGTTCCATCGGGGCTGGCGGTGCTGGCGAACGGGAAAATTTTGGTGTCGTCCGCGATACTCTCCAATCCCTCGAGCGGCGGTTATGTGTCCCGTTATAGCTCGAACGGCAGCCTGGATGTGAGCTTCGGAATCAATGGTCAATTGGCCAGTCCCGGACCGGCGAATGGTATCGCACTTCTAAGCGGCGGAAATTTCCTGATAAGCGGAAGTCTTACCAGCAGCCTTACGGGACCGACCACTGGGTTTGCCGTGTCCCGCTATCTAGGCGCCGGAATCACCGATTCAACCTTCGCCACGCACGGCGGCGCTGTCACCCCTGTTCCCACCTACACAACCATTATGACTTCGGGCCAGGGGGTTCAATCGAGCGGCGACATTGTGACGCTGGGTACCGCTTCTTCGCCCACGGCGCAAGCGTTTGCGCTGGCTCGCTACACTCCCAGCGGACAACTCGACACGACGTTTGGGACGAACGGCACGGTTACCACGACGTTTGGAACCACTTCTCTGAGTGCCAACGGGATAGCGATTCAATCGGATGGGAAGATCGTGGCGGTCGGCGGCTTCACCACGAAGACCGAGACGGGATTTAAATTGACGCGGTACCTGGGTCAATAATCGACAAACTAACCAGCGAAGAATAGCGCTGTATTGGCGGTCGCGCTGTGATCCGGGAAGCGGTTAGCTCAAGACGGCAGCCGCGCGTCGAGTAGAATTCCCGTCAGGGTGCCTCGGCTGTAGCGAAAATGCCGTCGTCCCGCGCATCACCCTTTGGTACGCGGTTTGAAACCGCTCCATTTCATCGCGAGTTCCCACGGTGATGCGCGCCCACGTCGGCATGATCGGCCAGACACGGCCGATAAAGACTTTCTGGGCTGCCATTGCGTCGATTACCTGCTTCCCGGGACGTTTGGTGTCGAGCAGGAAACAATTCGATTCCGACGGAATATAGGTGTAACCGTTGCGATCGAGCCACTCAAAAGTTTCCTGCCGAATCGTCGCATTGATGCGCCTGCGCTCCGGAATCAGCCCCACTTCCTTAAGGCTGGCGGCTGCGGCCGCGACCGCGGTTATGGGCATGAAGTTCCAGCCGGCGCGGTCCATGACCCGGTCGAGCAGTTCGGGAGGCGCAATTACAAACCCGCAACGCAGGCCCGCCATGCCATAGGTTTTTGAGAAGGTGCGGAGCACAATAATTTCCTTTCCCGCCTTCACTAAATCGAGCGTTGAAGGTGCACCGCAAAAATGAATATAGGCCTCATCAACCATCACCACCGAGCCTTTTGGTTTGTTGTCGACGAGGTATTCAATATCGGAGTGCGACGTTAGCGTCCCGGTGGGATTGTTAGGATTACAAACGTAGAAGAGGCCGGCGTCCGGGGCATCCGCAATCATACGCTTCACATCGTGTGCGTAGTTTTTCATGAGAGGAACTTTCGCGACGCGCGCGCCGCTGGTTGCGGCCGATATCATTCCGGCTTCGTAACCGGGATCGGCGGTAACGTAGCTCTTCTGCGGCGAAGTAAAGGCCACGACCGCGAAGCGCAGCGGAGGAGTGGAGCCGGGAAAAATCTGCACGCAGTCTCGATTAAGGCCCTCGAACCGGGCAAAGGTATGAACCAGGTCTTCCGTGAGATCGTCGAGGTATCGTCCACCCTGAGGAATTATGTCGGAAATTGCCCTGCGCGCCGCTTCACTTGGTCCCAGCGGGTTCTCATTGGAATCGATCATCACCGCGCCTTCTACGTCACCTCGCCCGCGAGCGGCCGCAGCCAGCATCGGCTCGGTGGCCATGTGAAAAGCCGCGGCGGTTGCAGATATCTGTAGGAACGAGCGGCGGGAAAAAGCTGAGAGATATTGAGACGGCACAGCGACCCTCCCTTTCAACCGCACAGCGGCCTCGACTGAGCGGCCTCGACTGAATCGAAATTACTCGGTGAGATTGTAAATGAGCCCGTTCGGATCTTTGACGTAAACCCGGGGCACCTCGGGTTCGTCTTTAATGATCTTGCACCCTTTTTTCGCGAGATTCGCTTTGGCTTTCTTGACGTTTTTGACGGTGACTTCCAGCACCGGCCCCAAGGGAGGGCCTGGCTCGATAAACAGATTAATGTTTTCTCCGTGAAGACCGATCATCTTGGGATTCTTATCGGTGATGGTAAAGCCGAGTTCCTTCACGTAAAAATCGGCGGCCTTTTTTGGATCTTCAGCCTGGATCAGAATATCGGTACCAAAAGTATTTGCCATTAGCTTCTCCGAATCTGGACGTGTACGCCATTGTAGCCACCGTCATAACATCTAGGCCAACAAATTACTTCGCAGAAATTGCCATTTCTTTCGAGCGCACGGCGATCGCGGAAAGAAATTCGGAGACTAGCTCTGTCATCTAGAGCGCAGCGAAACGATTCGGGAATGCGAATCGTTCCGTGGAATCGAAGGATCGCTATAGGCGTTGATGGGGCTTGGCTACATGCTTTTGGCTTGCTCGTTCCAAATCGGCAGCTACTCCCAGAATATCTTGCGTTCGTTGCTCTGCACCAGATCGCGGGGGCCTACAATTGTGGCGGGCAGATAGCGTTTAGGAGGGTATTGCCAGTGGGTACTGGACGCTGTTCGCCAAACAGTCGAGTGGCTTTTCAGCCGCTAGGGTTCGACTCCCTTGCCCTCCTCGGTCGCTCGACTTACCAAAGTTGCTTGACAATGCGAGTGCCTGATCTATGATAGATGGTGTTTGGCGAACAGTGTCCGGTATCTATAAAAGCCCCGAGCGACCCTCGGGGCTTTTGCTTTTTGTGTCGCGGCAGTCGCATGGCCAACCTCCTCCTTGAATTGCGCTCCAGCAAATAAGGTCTTGCGCTTCCCGGAAAATTCCTTCTTTTGAAAGTAATCTTACTTTCAAAATGATGACAGACTTCATAAGCTATGTCATACTTACATGCATGAGTACGACCGAGAAGCTTGAAACCGTACGGTTCACGACGAAGGGGCAGGTCGTCATCCCACTTCGCCTGCGCAAGCAGTTCGACATCGAGGACGGTACCAAGGCCGTGGTCCAGGCGACGCCGGAGGGAATCCTTCTCAAACCCATGACCGCGGCGCTCATCAAGCGTGGGCGCGGCATTATCAAGCGCGGCCCTCTCAATCGCCCCGAGGGGGGCAAGCCGCTGACGCTGAAGGAAGAATGGGCCGAGCACAAGAAGCAGGAGCGGGCACTCGAGGGGCGTCATGCCGGCTAAGGTGCTCGACAGTTTCGCTCTGATCGCCTACTTCCGCGACGAGCCGGGCGCGGAGGCTATGGAAGATATGCTGGTTTCCGCCAGCAAGAAGGACAGCCCGCTGCTCATGACGGATGTGAACTACGCCGAGGTGAAGTACTCCATTGTGAAGAAAGACGGCGTGGCGGCGTGGGCAGAAGCCGCGAAGGTCCTTCAGGGCCTGCCGATTGATTTTCATTCCACGACCCGCGCGCTGGCCGATGCCGCGGCCGATTTCAAGGCGCGCTTCAAATTGAGTTTGGCCGACGCCTTTGCCGCCGCGCTGGCGAAGGAAAGGAAGACTGAACTCGTAACGGGGGATCAGGAATTCAAGCCGCTGGAAAGGGAGATCAAGATTCACTGGCTGAAATAACAGCTCGGGAAAACTGCGCGATGGTGTGGAGATTATGGTGAGATCGAGCCAGCAGCACAGGGAGCGGTCTGTGGTAGTGGGAGGCTATTCGAGTCTTTGTCGCCAGCAGATTGGTCTTGACTTAAGAAGGTCGATACTTCGAGGTCTTTGCCTACAACCTTAAATGTCCCGAAGTCCTTACACCATTCTCCGTCCGGATACTCGCGCTTCGCCCGCGCCCATTTGTGAAACAGCATCAGATCGTCCACGCTGATTTCTCTGGTGCGTATCCGATCAAGCAACTTGTCGATTTTACTCTTGGATGCCTTGAGGTTGAGCTTGCCAACGGGCATCTACGCCCCACAGATGGAATCGCTAATTACCTTCTTCAACTCTTGAGCGCGGGTTTCGCTCTTCGTGTCACGAAGCTCTTCCAGGGCACGGCGTAGATCGCGCCCTTGCAGGCGGACGGGACGCCCTTTGCGCGTAGGGGCAGTTGTGACCGATGCCGCCTTCTGACGATTTTGCTCCGCCACTGCCATAATTTCTCCCATTATACCAAGCCGCCAAAAAGATCGGACCAGCCGAGACCCTGTCCACATCACTTCCCGAATCGGCATCGCATCCCGGAATATTCCATCCTTGCCTCTGAAATGCCTTTGCACGGCAAATACAATCGATTACGCAGCAGGGTCGTTTGGAGGGTGGTGCCAGTGGGTACTGGACGACGCCTGTCACGCGTTCAAGTGGCCTCAGCCACTAGGGTTCGACTGCCCTCGCCCTCTAATGTCACTCGAACCTCGAATTGCCGCTTGACAGGCTTTTGCCGTTTGATACGATCAAATTGACAGGCGTCGTTTAGTATCTCGCAAGCCCTGGGTCGATCTCGGGGCTTTTGCTTTTGTTCCTGGCAGGCTGCCGGAGTCTGCTAATGCCGAACGCAGTCCGGAGCGCTGAAGCACGGTTGGTGTTGGGGGACTTTACGGCACGACTAAAGTCGTGCCCTTCCCAAAACTTGACACAACCCTCCCAAAACCTGACACAATCGGCGTTTTTTCAGCACCGCTGGATTTACGTCGCGAAAAATTGTTTTCTAAGAGATGCTACTGCGGCAGCGGTTCCCTCGGCGTCGCGTAATAGCCCGCGCGGCATTGGACCTTATAGCTCTCTTTGGATTTGACTTCCAGCTTGCGGTAGCTGCCGTCGAGTTTTGTATTTGTGGAGGTGTAGCCGAGGCTGTATTGGCTGCGGAGTTCGGCGGCGATCTGGTCGAAAGCTTCCTTTAGTTTGTCGAATTTGTTGCCAACGTTGATGACGCGGCCTCCGGTGGCTTCGGTGAGCTTGCGCATTTCGCCTTCGCCCGAGTAGAAGCCGCCGTACGATCCGTAAAAGCCGCGGTCGGCGCAGAGCAGCACATAGACAATCGCATCGGCCTTAAGTGAGGCTTCGATGGCATCTTTGATTTTGAGCTGGCTGCCTTCGTCCTCGCCATCGGTAAGCAGGATCATCGCCTTGCGCCCCACTTCTTTCGACAACATGTCGTGCGCGGAGAGATATACCGCGTCGTAAAGCACGGTGCCGCGATTGCTTCCGGCCGTGGGCACCGGGCCGCCTCCCGCGCCAGGGATCGGGCCAGTCGTGAAGCCGGTGTTGATTTTCACTTTGTTCAGCGCGGCTTGCAGGCGGTGAACGTCGCGGGTGTAATCCTGTATCAATGAGGCGTCGACGTTAAAGTCGATTACATAGGCTTCGTCTTTGTCGGTGAGAATTTGCCGCAGGAACGCGCCGCCTACTTCTTTTTCCATATCGAGGACTCTGAACTGGCTGCCGGAAGAGTCGATCAACATGCCGAGGGTGAGCGGCAGGTTCGATTCGGCGGCGAAATATTTTATGGTCTGCGGCTTGCTGTCTTCGAAGACCTGGAAGTCGTCTTTGGTAAGGTTCGGCATCAGAGTGCCGTGCTTGTCCTTGACGTTGAAGAATAGTCCCACCACATTGACGCTTAGCTTGAGAGTTTCGGCGGGTTCCTGGTTCTCCGGAGCCTGAGCATCGGCGGGCTTCTGCGAATCGGCAGGCTTCTGCGCCGGAGCCTGAGTGGGTGGGGGAACCATCGGGATCTGCGCCCAAGCGGGGGCAGCCGCCGTGAATACTCCAACAGCAACCAACAGGGCGGATGCGACGGCCGCACCACGAAAAAAACTCTCGAATGCCGACAACTTTGCCATGCAGTGTTTCCCTCTAACGGTTTTTGTTAGTCTAATCCCTGAGGTTAGATGCACCAAATGGGTGGGTTCGGGGGTAACGCCCTAATTCAAGGCAAAAAGCTTTTGACCGCAAAGTATGCGCAGGAACTCGGAAGGACGCGAAGAAGAGCAGAATTGAAATTAGAATGCGCGAGTTCGGGCATCATAGATAGTGCGAGTGCGTTTGGTTGGCGTGTAGAATCCTCCGATCGGAATCCAGCGTCGGTGGCCGAGATCGGACGGTGGCTGTGAGCACAAAAATGGCGGATCGGATGAAGGGCAAGGCAATTCGGCTGGTTGCGATTGTTGCATTCGTATGCGCCGGTCGGGGCGTTTCCACGCTGGCGCAGTCTTCGGGTAATCCCGCGCCGGGAACTCAGCAACAGTCGTCGTCCTCGTCCTTGCCTTCGCAAACGCAACAGTCTGCTCAGGATATTCCGGATGCTCCCTCCGTACAACCGTCAACCCCGGACACGGAGCCTGCTCCCCCGCTGCCCAAGCCGGAAGAGAAGAAGGCGGTTGAAAGAAATCCGTGGACGAACCAGCCTATCGACAAAACGAACGAAACTCCTCCCGGGGAGCAACCGGGTGGCGAAACTTCTGCGCCGCCTCCAATGCCTCCAGTCAAGACGGTGCCGCCCGGAAGCGCTTCCAAGCCGAGCGCGCAGGAACAACTTTATACGTTGGTGGTGCATACCAACTTCGTGCAGGTCCCGGTCACCGTCAAGGATCGCGAGGGCAGGATGGTCGATGGGCTTCTGCCAACCGATTTCAGCGTGATGGAGAATGGAGTCAGGCAGAAGCTGACTTTCTTTACCGCCGATCCTTTCGCGCTTTCGGTGGCAATCGTGATCGACCTGGGCATGTCGGATTCCGCGGTGCAGAAAATCAATCAGACTTTCCCCGCGCTGGTGGGGGCGTTCGCCCCCTACGACGAAGTTGCGCTTTACACCTACAGCAGCACGGTGAGCGAAGTCAGCGATTTCGCCGCGCCCGGGCAAAAGCTGGCGGCGCTGTTGAATCAGATGAAGAGCGAGCGGGGCTACAACAACGGACCTCCGGTGCTCAGCGGGCCGATGGCGCCGAATGGGCCCATCATTAACAACATCCCCGTGGGCAGCCCAACCGAGCCGGTGTATACGCCGCAAAAAGAATCGCATGTGCTGAACGACGCCATTCTGCGCGCGGCGCTGGATCTGAGCAAACGTAAGCGTACGCAGCGGAAGATTATTTTCGTGATCAGCGACGGACGAGAAATCGGCAGCAAGGCGAGCTATAAAGATGTACTCAGACTGCTGCTCTCGAACGAAGTGGAAGTAAGAGCCGTGGCGGTAGGCAGCGCCGCGCTGCCGGTCTACGGCAAGGTTGAGCGCCTGCATCTTCCGCACGAGGGCTACGGCGACATTCTTCCGCGTTATGCCGGGGCCACAGGCGGCCTGCCGGTTTATACCGAACTCTCGCGCAATGCGATTGAAGACGTTTACTCGCAGGCCATGAGCGAGGCGCGCAATCAATACACTCTTGGCTACGTGCCAGCTAAGCCTAAGACTCCGACCAGCGCGGTCTACCGCAGCATTGACGTGCTGGTGGACCGTCCCGGGCTGAAAATCTACGCCAGAGATGGGTATTATCCAGCGCCGCCGGCGGCGCATTAATCGGGAAACCACTTGACGCTTAGGAAGGCTGCGGGAGAGCTTGCTCAACTCCCGGGCTTGATGCTTCTTCTGTAAACTCGCAAAGCATGTCATCTTCCGACAGCACGCGGCCCTTCGACGTAGCTACCGTTGCCTCCATCGCTATCGTGGCATTTGGCCTTCAGTCGGTGGTACATGAAGTTCTGGGCCATACCGTCACCGCCTGGCTTACCGGGGCCAAAGTCGTATTGATTTCTTCCACTGCGATGCAGACCGAAGGGGGCAGCAAACTGGTGCCGGCGAGCGGGCCGCTATGCAATCTGCTGTTCGGCGCGGTGGCATACTTCATTTTTCGGACCAATCCCCGTTTTACTGCCGGGCGGCTTTTCCTGTGGATTTTTGCCTTCGCAAACTTATTTCTCGGTACGGGATATATCCTCTACTCCGGCATGATCAACTTTGGCGATTCCGCTATCGTGATCGCCGGCCTTCGGCCCGCGTGGCTTTATCGCCTGGCATTGATCGGATTTGGCGCGTGGGGATACCGCTATTGCCTGAGGCTCGCGGCCGGCGATTTGCTCGGTCTGGTTCGCGGGGACCATCTCACGCTCGAGGACGTTCCGCAAATCGTCTATCCCGCCTGCATCGCGGGGGTTGTGCTCTATATCGTGGCATCGCTTTTCAATCCCATCAGCCCGTCTTTGATCTTCTACGACGGCGTCTCGGAGGCGTTAGGCGTGGCCCTGGGCTTTCTCCCATTGGCGGCGATTGTTCGAAGCGAACTCCGAAAGGTACCATCACGGCAGGCGCCGGAACCGTCTGTTTCCGACTCAATTCCACGCAGCCTGGCCTGGATCGTCTTCGGCTCCATATTCGGCGTCTTGTTCGTTGCCGCGATGGGCCGCGGCATTCGTCTCCATTGAACCGCCTTTTAAGGGCCTCGGAGTTCTTATTTTATGCAGCCCAAAGTGCCGGTCATGCTTACTTCCGCCCCAGGGGTCACCTGAGTAACCTGCTTTGCATTCGGCGCGTGTGATATAAAAGCCCGAAGCCCCCATAGGGACATTTTTGCTCCGGGAACGCCGCCACGGTGTGCGGTCCGGCGCCTTTTGAGGAAAGTCTTGAGTTTCATCAACTTCGCAGCCCGCGAGATCAACTGCAAGATCGTGTACTACGGCGCCGGATTGGGCGGCAAAACCACGAACTTGCAGGTCATCTACCAGAAAACCGCGGAACAGCAGAAAGGCAAGATGATTTCGCTGGCCACCGAAACCGAGCGAACGTTGTTTTTCGATTTCCTTCCGCTCGATCTGGGTTCTGTGCGCGGCTTCAAAACGCGAATTCATCTTTACACCGTGCCGGGTCAGGTTTTTTACGATGCCAGCCGCAAACTGATTCTGCGCGGCGTCGATGGCATCGTCTTCGTGGCCGATTCGCAGGAACAGCGCATGGACGCCAACGTAGAAGCCCTCGACAACTTGATGTCGAACCTGAAAGAGCACGGTTACGACTTCAATAAAATTCCTTACGTACTGCAACTGAACAAGCGCGACCTGCCGAATATCTTGTCTGTCGATGCCTTAAGCAAAGAGCTGCGCAAGAAGAATGAAGCGGTAGTCGAAGCCGTAGCTTTCCAGGGTACGGGCGTCTTCGAGACGCTGAAGGAAATCGCCAAGCAGGTGCTGACCGAGTTAAAGGCTGGCGGATAGTACGCCGATTCCGGCATCGCCTTTCAAACGCACACTCGATCAATCCCACAAAACTTTACGCGCCACTCGGAGCCAACCGGCAACATCTTCCTCTTTTCCGGGTTTGGGTTATCAAGATTCGCCAGGAGGAGTACATGTTGAAAGTCTTCACATCAATCCCCGGGATCGGCTTCGTTCTAATCTTCGTCGCGACTTCATTTGCGGTGGGACAACAGGCTCCCAGGCCGGCGCAGATTTTGGCGGCAAAGAAGGTGTTCATTTCTAATGCGTCGGGGGAGAGCTACGATTCCTTCTTCAGTGAACCCAGCGGGCCCTATGAGCAGTTTTACGGGGCGGTGAAGAGCTTAGGACGATATGAACTTGTAGGATCTCCCGCGGACGCCGACCTGGTTTTCGAAATCCATTTCGCTCCTTTTCGGGATGGCGTACAAGCTCACGTCAAAGTAGTGATCCTTGATCCGAAAACTCGGATCACGCTCTGGACAGCGGAGGAGAAGATAGCTCTCGGGGCAAGACAATCGACATTACGCAAGAACTTTGAGAAGGCGATTTCGACTCTCGCACAAGATTTAGCAAAGCTGGGCGCTCCAGTCTCCGCTGCGAGCAGCGCACCAGCCAACTAGGGGCGCTGCGGCGGGCCATTGTTACGAAACCATGAACGATTTGAGTCACAACCAGATTCAAGGATCCGAAACCGACTGGAAGCGCCACGGCCTGTGCGTCATTCGCAGCGGAGAGCTGGATTCCAACACGCCGCAAACGCCCGGCATGAACCGCGCCGAAGCCATCTCGCGCGCGAGAGTGGGAGCGCAAAAACTTTGGGCGGGAACCGTGGTGGTGCACCCCAACGCCAAGACTGGCCCGCATCATCATGGCGAACTCGAAACCGTGATTTACGTGGTGCGCGGCCGCGCCCGCTTTCGCTGGGGAAATAATCTGGAGTTCGTCGACGAAGCCGGTCCGGGAGATTTCGTTTACGTCCCTCCTTATGTTCCACACCAGGAGCTGAACGCGCGTAAAGACGAACCGGTGGAGGCCGTGATCGTGCGCAGCGGCCAGGAGCCTATCGTCGTGAATCTTGATATTCCCAGCCCCGAGGATGGTTGGGATCATTCGTCCAATGATTCGGAAGACGATCCTTTCCATTCCGCGCCGGCGAATGGTTAGGCCCCGCGAATCGGCTACGCGACTGTCAAGCATGGCAAGCGCCTTCCGTGATTTGACTCTGCTTGCCGCCGTCGGCTAGCCTCAGGAGTCCGCCCATTCCAGGACAGCCTTTAGCCTTCATGCAACTCCGGCACAGATCATTAATTTTGCTGCTGATAGCGGCCGGCGCATTTGTCGGCGTGCCGCGCGCTTTGGCGTCAGTGGAGCCGGTGCACGCTCAGCATGGAATCGTGGTGAGCGCGCATGAATTGGCTTCGCGCGCCGGCGTCGAAATCATGCAAGCGGGCGGCAACGCCGTGGATGCCGCTGTGGCCGCCGGATTTGCCCTCGCCGTGGTCCATCCCGCGGCGGGAAACTTAGGCGGCGGCGGATTCATGCTGATCCGCATGGCCGATGGCGGCACGCATTTTATAGATTACAGAGAGAAAGCCCCCGCAGCCGCCACCGCCAACATGTATCTCGACGCTCAGGGCAATGTGATCGAAGGCGCCAGCGAAATCGGTTACAAATCCATCGGAGTGCCCGGATCGGTCGCGGGCCTGGTCTACGTCGAGCAGAAATATGGCAAGCTGAACTTGAAGCGGGTGATGCTTCCGGCTATTCGCATGGCGCGCGAAGGCTATGCGCTTACCTGGGGCGAGGCGCGCGATCTTCAGGACGACAAGTATCTGGGCACGTTTCCGGAATCGCGCCGGATTTTTCAACGCGACGGCAACTACTATCAGCCGGGCGAAGTTTTTCGTCAGCCGGACCTGGCGCGCACTCTGGAGCGCATCGCCGCGAAGCCGGAAGATTTTTATCGCGGAGAACTGGCGCGGGAGCTTGCGGCCGCGATGCAAAAAGGCGGAGGCCTGATTACCGCCGACGATCTGGCGCATTATGAAGTGAAGGAACGCGAGCCGATTCGGGGCACATACCGCGGCTATGAAATCATCGGCGCGCCGCCGCCGTCCTCGGGTGGGACGGTTTTAATTGAGTCGCTGAATATTATCGAGGGTTACGATCTAAGCAAACTGGGCGACCGGTCAGCGGAGGCGATTCATTACGTCACGGAGGCGTTTCGGCGGGCCTTTTTTGATCGTGCCGAATTCATGGGCGATCCCGATTTCGCAAAGCTTCCCGTGGCGCAACTGATCGACAAGAAATATGCTGCGGCTTGGCGGGGTTCGATTGAGGCCAACGATGCCAGTTCAAGCAAAGAGTTGAAGCGTCCGGAAATTTTTACCGAACTTGAGCAGTATGCGGCCTCGCATCCGCAGCCGCAGGCCATGCCTGAAGGCCCGCACACCACGCATTACTCCGTAGTGGATGCGGAAGGGAACGCGGTCGCCGCCACAACCACTATCAACGACTGGTTCGGCTCGCGAGTTACAGCCGAGGGCCTGGGCTTCCTGATGAACGACGAAATGGACGATTTCTCGGCCAAACCGGGCGTACCAAATTCCGATGGATTGATTCAAGGCGCGGCGAATGCGATTGGCCCGGGCAAGCGGCCGCTTTCTTCCATGTCCCCCACCATCGTGGTGCGCGACGGCAAGACGTTTCTCGTACTGGGTTCGCCAGGCAGCTCGAAAATCATTACCACAGTCGCCAACGTTATTATGGGTGTGGTCGATTACGGGATGAATATTCAAGAGGCGGTCGACGCGCCCCGTTTTCACAATCAGTGGCTGCCGGACGTGCTGAATGTCGAGCGCTGGTTCGCGCCCGATACGATTCAGTCTTTGCGGAAGATGGGATACAACGTGCAGATCGGATTGCACGATGGCGAGCGAGTGATTCCATACTGGAGCGAGGCCGAATGCATCGCCATCAACCCGAAAACCGGCGAGCGGCTGGGAGCGAGCGATTATCGAAGCGATGGGAAGGCGGCAGGATATTAAGAATTGATGATTATTGATTGCTGATGGTTGATTGAAAATCAAACGCCATGTTGGGCTTTTAATGAGCAATCAACAATCAGCAATCAGCAATCAGCAATTCTTCAAGGACGATCATGCAGAAAGCGGTATCAACCTATTTGTACGTGAAAGAGCGCTTGCATCCGGGAATTTTGGACGGGCTGGCTCGCAGCGGAGTGCAGGCTATTGAGATCTTCGCGGCGCGCCAGCATCTCGACTACGCGAACCGAAAGGCGCACCTGAAAGAGATTGCCGAGTGGTTTCGCGGCAGCGGGGTTCCTCTGTTTTCCGTGCATTCGCCGCTCTACGCCGACTACGAGTGGGGCCGCACTGGAGCGCCCCCCATCAACCTGGCGGCGACGGATCGCGCGGGATTGGTTGAGGCGATGGACGAAGTGAAGCGCGCTCTCGAGATTGCCGAGCAAATTCCTTTTCGCTTTCTGGTGCAACATCTGGGGCTGCCGAATGAAAGCTTCAGCGAGAAGAAGTTCGAATCGGCGATGACGTCGATCGAGCATCTGCGCGCCTTTGCCAAGCCGCTGGGCGTCCGTATTCTGCTGGAAAATATTCCCAACGAACTTTCCACTCCCGAAAGATTGGTGGAGATGATTCAGACCGCGCACTTCGAGGATGTGGGAATCTGCTTCGATTTCGGGCATGCTCACATGATGGGTTCCGTGAAGGAGGCGTTCGAGCCGCTGCGCAGACAGATTTGCTCGACTCACGTACACGACAACGCCAAAGTTCAGGATTCGCATCTGTGGCCGGGCGAAGGCACCATCGACTGGGAAGAGGCGATGGAACTGCTCCGCTCCGCCCCGCAAAAGCCGCCGCTGATGTTTGAACTCGGCGAGAACGAAAAGGTGAATCCTCTGGAAAAATTGAAGCCCGCGTTCGAGAAGTTGGAAACTATGTAGGAGATTTGGTAATCGGGTAATTGGGTAATTTGAAACCTGCATCGTATGGGGTCTTAAAGTACAAGGATTTTAAATTACAAAATTACTCAATTACCAAATTACTAAATGAAGCTATGTCGTCTCCCGTAACAACCATCGCGGAAATTGGAAAGCACGAAGGGCAACCGGTAACGCTGCGCGGCTGGCTCTATAATCTGCGCGAGAGCGGGAAACTTTTGTTCCCGCAATTTCGCGACGGCTCCGGCGTGATTCAAGGCGTCGTTCCGAAAAATGCCGTCCCGCCCGAGGTTTTCGAGGCAATCAAGACGCTTACTCAGGAATCGAGCGTGATCGTCGAGGGCAAGGTTCGCGCGGATAAGCGCGCGCCCGGCGGGTACGAACTCGATGTGATCAACGTGCAGGTCGTGCAGCGCGTGCCGGAGTCCGACCCATATCCGATCACGCCGAAGGAGCACGGCACCGAATTTCTGATGGAGCACCGGCACCTTTGGGTGCGGTCGCAACGGCAGGCGTCAATTCTGCGAGTGCGCGCGGAGATCATCAAAGCGGTGCGCGACTTCTTCGACGAGCGCGGATTCACTCTTACCGATCCACCCATCCTTACTCCCGCGGCTTGCGAAGGCACCAGCACGCTTTTTCCGGTCGATTATTTCGAAGAGCAGGCATATCTCACGCAGTCTGGCCAGCTTTACATTGAGGCGACGGCGATGGCGCTGGGCAAGGTATATTCGTTCGGGCCGACGTTTCGCGCGGAGAAATCGAAGACACGGCGTCACCTCACCGAGTTTTGGATGGTCGAGCCGGAGATTGCCTATGGCGAACTCGACGACCTGATGGATCTGTCCGAAGCATGATCAGTTTCGTTGTAAAGCGCTGCCTCGAACGCCGGCGCGCCGATCTGGTTGCGATTGGCCGCGATATTTCAAAACTCGAAAAAATAGAGCCGCCGTTTCCGCGAATCAGTTACGACGATGCGGTGAAGAATTTGCAGGAGGGCCACGCAAAAGGCGCGCTGGAAACAAAATTCGAGTGGGGCGGCGATCTGGGCTCGCCCGACGAAACTTATCTTTCCGCGCAGTTCGATAAGCCGGTGATGGTGCATCGGTATCCGGCGAAGGTAAAGGCTTTCTATATGGAGCCCGATCCGCAGCGGCCCGAGTTGGCTCTCTGCGTCGATGTGCTGGCGCCCGAGGGCTATGGCGAAATCATTGGCGGCTCGCAGCGTATGGCGTCGCATGAGTTACTGTTGCAGCGCATTCATGAGCATGGGCTGCCGGAAGAAGCGTTCAAATGGTATCTCGACTTGCGCAAATACGGCAGCGTGCCGCACGGCGGCTTTGGCATGGGCATCGAGCGCGCCGTGGCCTGGATATGTGGGCTGGAGCATGTGCGCGAGACGATTCCGTTTCCCGAATGCTGAACCGCCTCTACCCCTGAAGGAAATTTAGCAATTGGGGAATTTAGTAATTGAGTAATTTTAAGACCGTTCCTGTAAAAAGCTTTGGCAGTTAAATTACCCAATTACTAATTTACCTAATTACTCAATCACCATGACTGTTGCAAACACTACCAACATCACTCCCAAGAAGATTCGCGTTATCGGGGTGCCGCTCGATTTGGGGCAGTCGAGGCGCGGCGTCGATATGGGGCCTTCGGCCGTGCGTGTGGCTGGTCTCGAGGCGCGGCTCGAGGCTTTGGGACACGAAGTAGAAGATGGCGGTAACGTAGCCGTGGCCATCCCAGAGCAGAAAAAGGAAGGCGACCCCCACGCAAAGTATCTGAAAGAAATTACCGCGACGTGCACCAAGCACGCGGAACTGGTGATCAAGACGCTCGAAGCGGGAAAAATTCCCTTATCGCTTGGCGGCGATCATTCAATGGCCGCAGGCACCGTTGCGGGGGTCGCGGAATTTTATCGAAAGCAAAACCAGCGCATCGGACTGATTTGGATCGATGCGCACACCGACATCAACACTCCTGAAACTTCTCCCAGCGGCAACGTGCATGGAATGCCGCTCGCGGCGCTGATGGGACTGGGCCCGGCGGAACTCCAGAACATTTTCGATTTTTCCCCGAAAGTGAAGCCGGAGAACTGCGTGCTGGTGGGCGTGCGCGATATTGACGCCGTGGAAAAAGAGAACGTGCGCCGCGCCGGCATCGGAGTCTTCACCATGCGCGATATCGATGAGCGCGGCATGCGAACCGTAATGGAAGAAGCCCTGCGCATGGCTGGGCGCGGCACCGCCGGCTATCACATCTCGCTCGATATGGATTGGGTCGATCCCGAAGACGCGCCTGGCGTGGGCACTCCGGTGCGCGGCGGCGCGACGTATCGGGAAGCGCATCTCGCGATGGAAATCATCGCGGACCACGGGCGCATGTTGAGCTTCGAGATCGTGGAAGTGAATCCGGTGATCGACGAACACAATCGGACTGCGGATTTGGCAGTGGAGTTGGCGCTGTCGGCGTTTGGAAAAAAAATATTGTGAGAACGGTATGAGCAAGCTTCGTGTAGGAATTCTTTTTGGTGGGCGCAGTGGAGAGCATGAAGTCTCGCTGCTTTCGGCTGCCTCAGTTCTGCAGGCTATCGACAAAGATAAATATGACGTCGTTCCCATCGGCATCACCAAAGATGGCCGCTGGCTGACTGCTGATGATGCCGAGAATCTGCTGCAAGGCAAGCTGGTGCTTGAGGCACGGCATCTGCGCGCAGGCGATCCTGAACTCACGCAGCCTGCCGCCGTGCTTGCGCGCGGCGAAGCCGTGGTGGTGCCGCCCGAACCGGTGCATCGCCGGGCGGGCCTGGTTCCGTTTCAAACCGACGCGCCGCTCACCCGCCGAGCCAGTGATCGAGCCATCAATGTCGATGTGATTTTTCCCGTGCTGCACGGTACGTTTGGCGAAGACGGAACGATTCAAGGGCTCTTCGAACTCGCCGACATCGCCTATGTGGGCGCGGGCGTGCTCGGCTCTGCGGCGGGCATGGATAAGGATGTGATGAAGTCTTTGTTTATTGCCGCGGGAATTCCAATTGTGAAGCACGTCACGATGCTGCGCAGCGCGTGGGAGAATGATTCCAAGAAAGTTCAGAAGATCGTCGAAAGCAAGTTGAAATATCCCGTATTTGTTAAGCCTGCAAATCTGGGGTCGTCGGTGGGTATTAGCAAGGCGCACAACCGGAAAGAACTTGGCCCCGCGATTGAAGAAGCGGCTCGATTCGACCGCAAGATCGTAATCGAGCGGGGCGTGGGCGGAAACAATAATAAGGCGCGCGAGATCGAATGCTCGGTGCTGGGCAATGACGATCCGGTCGCGTCGGTGCCCGGCGAGATTGTTCCGGTGAAGGAGTTCTACGATTACAACGCGAAGTATCTCGATGAAGGCTCGGAGCTGATTATTCCGGCGAAGCTCACCAAAGCTGAAACGAAAAAAATTCAGGAACTGGCGATCAAGTCGTTCAAGGCGGTCGACTGCTCCGGCCTGGCGCGCGTTGATTTTCTGATGGATGCAAAAACCAGAAAGACTTATTTGAACGAAATCAACACCATGCCTGGGTTTACGGCGATCAGTATGTATCCTAAGCTGTGGGCGGCGTCTGGGCTTAAATATGCGGACTTGATTGATCGGCTGATCCAGTTGGGACTGGAGCGGCACGCGGACAAGAAGAAGAATCAGTACAGCCGGTAAGTCATCTTTTTGAATTCTGATCGGGGGATTTGCCGCAAGAAAAGCGCACGAGTGTAGCGAGAACGCCTCGCTAGACCGGAGACAGTTAATTTTCTATAGGGATCCTTCGACTGCGGTTGTGCTTCGCTGGCGCGAAGCACAATCCTCGCTCAGGATGACAAGGTGTTTGGATTCGGTGACAGGCCTCCACGCGCTTATGGTTGCATCGCCTTCTCCATAAAGCTCGCCTGATCGTTCTTCATCTTCTTTAAACCTTCCATCGGCAGATAAACCATGTGGCCGGATTCATAGGTCGCGTAGGAAATGTTCGCGCGATATTTCTGCGGCAAATCCAGATGATTGATCGTGTAATTCGCCGCGTCATACGGCGTAGCCAGATCGTAATAACCCTCCATCACTAGAATCTTTAGGTAGGGATTCTTCACGATCGCTTGCCGCATGGCCGAAGCGGTATCGGGAAACCCTCTGATCGCCGAACCCCAATCCCACTTTTCGAAGCCGGCGTCGCGAGCCATCACTTGATACGGCATATCAACTTTGTATCCCAGTTCGGTGCGCAGGTAATTGTTGAACGCGGACGTAAAAGGAGGCTGCGTGGCCGATCCTGTAGGATCGTAAGAATCTGTGTCGAGCAGGCCGTTGGGGTCGGGACCGCTATAGCGTCCATCGAGGCGGCCCACGCGCACCTTCTGATCGATCAACAAATAGTGGGTAAACTTTGCGACGTCGATGCGCAGATTGGCCTGGTCGACGACTTCTTTGCTCAGACCGGTGTAGCGCGATAATTGATCGGCGATTTTTTCACGCTCCTGCGGCGTGAGCGCATCGCCCTTCGCCAAAGCCTGAGCATATTCTCCCGAGGCCCACTGCTCCGATTCCTGCCGGGTGCGGCCAATATCCTGCATAAGATCGGGCGCGAGTTTGTGATGATATGCCGCGATCATGGTGAACGACGGAACCAGAAAAATAAAAGGCTCATCGTTGGTTTTATTGTCTTCGAGGGTTTCAAAATTCAAAACCATCGAGAGCAGTGTGATGCCGTTGAATGAGATGCCGCGGTCGGCGAGATAGCCCGCGATGCCAGCGGCGCGCGTGGTTCCGTAACTCTCCCCAAGAATGAAAAGCGGCGAAGACCAGCGCTCGTTGCGGCTGATGTAGAGGCGGATGAATTCGCTGAAGGCCTCAATGTCTCCCTTGACGCCCCAGAAATGCTTGAATAAATCGGAATCGGCGGCGCGGCTGAAGCCGGTGCCGATCGCGTCGATCAAAACCAGATCGCTTTTATCGAGCAGCGTGTAGGGGTTATCTTCCACGCGATAGGGGGCGGGCGGCATGAAACCTTCGTCTGCAAGCACCACCCGTTTCGGGCCCAACGCTCCCATGTGCAGTCAGATCGAAGCCGACCCCGGCCCGCCGTTAAAGGCAAACGTGAGCGGACGTTTTGTGGCATCCTGACCGTCAAGCGTGTAGGCGACGTAGAACATCTCGGCTTCGATTTTTCCGTCTCCACGCTTGATGGGGAGATGCCCGGCCGTGGCAGTATATTTGAGCAGTCTTCCATCCACCGTTATCTGGTGATGCGTTTCGACGGGAGGCACTTCGGCCATATCGAAGCGCTCCTCTTTGTCTTTATCCTTGTCCTTATCCTTATCTTTATCCCTGTCGGACGAGGCTTCGCGCGCCGCGGCCCTTGGCTCGGTCGACTCAGGCTTACTCGCAGGAGTCTCTGAAGATTTCTCCGCAGGCTGCGTGGCAGATTGTTTTTTGGGGTTCTGCGCCTTTGGCTGGTCAGCTTGTTGCGCGAAGGAAACCCCAAATAAAAAACACGTCGTGAGCAATGCCAAAATAAATCTCATAAATCCACCTTGCGGGAGATCGCCATCCTTTAGCGGATAAATTGTACACGGGGACCCTGACTCGGCCCTTAAACCTGCATCGGAGGTAACTACAGAGCGCTGCCATCTTTGCCGATGAAACAGACATGGCCGGCAATCGCCTTCATTATCTGACCCCCAACGACTGGGTCCTGATCCGGGCGAAAGCGGACCGGCGCGTATTCAAGCTTGGCGAAGAAATCATTCGGCAGGGCGATTGGGGCGATTCCATTTTCGTAATTCGCCGGGGGGAAGCTTCGGTAGAGCTTGCGGGAACGGGTACGCGCGCGATTGTGGCATCGCTCCGGATTGAGGACGTCTGTGGAGAAATAGCTTTTCTGGAGCAAAGCAGGGCTATGGCCGCCGTGGTGGCGAAAGATGAGGAAGTGGAAGTGGACCAGATCAGCGCGCACGAACTGCGAAAGATTCTGGAGTCTTTTCCCCGGCTTGCTTCGCGTTTCTATCAATCGCTGGCGCTGGTCTTAGCCCAGCGGCTGAAGTCGACTTCCGGCGAACTAGCCCACGAGATGAGCCTCCGCGACCGCCGCGAGTAGCCGCCTCCAGCCCTCGGATATTCGCGGACACAATATATTCCTTATTCGTCGTCAGCGTTGACCCGCGTAATCCGCGGCCGAGAAGTTTTTCTTGAATCTATGGTTTTAAAAGCGCTTGCAGCGAAGCTCGAAGCTCGCGAAAACGAAACGGATATCCGCTCGAAATCAGTTTGCCGGGTTCCACTTTTTGGCTGGCAAGCAGAAGTTCTTCGCCCATCTCGCCGAAAGCGACTCTCACGGCGGCCTTCGGCATGGGAAGAATTGCCGGACGGGACAATACGCTCGCCAGCGTTTTCGCGAAATCGGCGTTCCTGACCGGTTTGGGCGCGACCAGATTGACCGGGCCTTGCATAAGGTCGTTCTTCAAAATGTGGTGGATTGCGCCGACGATGTCGCGGACGTCGATCCAGCTCATCCATTGCTGGCCATCCCCGGTGCGGCCGCCCAAGCCCAGTTTGAACGGCAGTAGCATGGCTCCGAGCGCGCCTCCTTTGGGACTAAGAACGATTCCAGTGCGAATGTGAGCGGTGCGAATGTCGGCTTCCACGGCGGGCGTAGTCGCCTCTTCCCACTCCTGGCAAACTCGCGCCAGAAAGTTTGCGCCCGGCGGAGTGTCTTCGCGCAATGTTTCATCCGCCCGGTTGCCGTAGTAGCCGATTGCCGAGCCGGAAAGGAAAACTTTGGGCTTCTCCTCGGCGCGCGCCAAAGCCTGCGACAAATTGCGCGTTCCCTCTACCCGGCTGGCGCGAATCTTTTTTTTCTTGTCTTCGGTCCACCGGCCAAAGATGCTTTCGCCGGCAAGATGGATGACCGCATCGAATCCGGATACGGTCTCGGGCGCGAGCGGCTTTGCCGGATCCCAGGAAATTTGATCGTCGCCGGTGGCCCGGCCGCGCACAAGCCTTACGACGGAAGATCCATTGGTCTTCAGGGAAGGGAGGAGCGCGGTTCCAATCGGTCCGGAGACACCGCTGACAAGGATTCTGAGATTCATGGGGCGGGCAGAATTCCAACTGTAACAGTTCGCGGAGCGGCGAAACAAACAGGCTGAACTTCAAGGCGAGCCGTTGGTCTCTTCGTTGGATATAAGACGCGATAAATACGGCAAAGAAAAAATGGCGCCGGAGGGTCACCGGCGCCGAGAGGGGCTCGCGAGATGCGGGTCTAGCGAGCTTGCTGCCTACCAGACAAACTTATTTGCTCTCCGCGATGGGGCTTGCGCCCAGGTCGCGGCGGTTGTTGACGGCGGTGCGGGCGGCGCGAGTTGCGGGCATATTCGCGGCGGCCGCGCCGTAGCGTTCGAGAAGAACGGGCGCCATGGTGTTTTCGGCTTCCTTCACGAAGATCATTTGAGTTTCGGAAGCCATATCCACGCGGACAAAGTCGCCAAGCTTCACCTGTCCGGTGGCGACTAAATTAGCCAACGGAAAAACCAAGTGACGCTCGATGGCGCGCTTCAGGTGGCGCGCGCCGTAACGCGGATCGGTGCCTTCCTTCAGCAGGAACTGTTTCACGCCGGCGGTGCAATTGAAAACGAACTGATTGGTTCCGGCGGCCATAAGCACGCGCTGCTGCACCATGCCGAGTTCGATCTCGAGAATCTGAGAAAGGTGCTCGTCGCGCAACGTTTTGAAGACCACAGTTTTGTCGATGCGGTTCATGAACTCCGGCGTGAACTTGCGGCGCGCGGCTTCCACTGCGGTGCGCTGAATTTTATCGTCGAAGTTGTTGTCCACTTCCACGGCTTTCGGCGCGAAGCCGAAGCCGCCATCGACCAGGTTCGTCATTTCGCTGGCGCCCAGGTTCGAAGTAAGGATGATGATGCACTGCGAAAGGTCGACGCGGCGGTTGTCGCCGAGCGTGAGCGTGGCTTTATCGAGAATGCCGAGAAGCAGTTGCCAGAGCGAATCACTGGCTTTTTCGATTTCGTCGAAGAGCAGGATCGAGAGCTTCAGCTTCTCGGTAAACCACTGGTTGAGCGCTTCCTGCGTGAGCAGGGGATGAGTCTCGCGATGGCCGAGGTAGCCCGGAGGCGACCCGATCAGCTTGGCAATCTCGTGAGAATGCTGGAACTCGGCACAATCGATCTTGATGCAGGCGTGGGAATCGCCGAACAAAGACTCGGCCATGGCTTCGACAACGCGCGTTTTGCCCGAACCGGTCGGCCCGAGAAAAAGCAGGTTGCCCACGGGACGGCCCGGGGCATTCAGTCCGGCCAGAAACATCTGATAAATTTCGGCTACCTTTTCGACTGCCTGGTCTTGGCCGACGATGCGGCGGCGCAGGGCAGTTTCAAATTCTCCCGCATCTGCGCTGCGGCGGCTCGGATCGAGTACGGTGGCGAGGTTCGTTCTCATAATTGAATGATTGTCCTGTCCCAGGCCGCTTTCTTAGGCCTTTACTTCCCCAGGCGCTCTCAAGCTTTTTCACGGCTCCCACAATTTCCGAATGACAAAATTTGTCACTCGAAAAGTTGCCGTTTAGCCTTGACCCGATTGCGCCGGGGCTGCCATGAATGAAGCAAGCTGCTGGCCACGGAAACCGAAAGGACTACCCGCGAGAAACCCCTGTGCCTGGATGCACTTAGATGACAGGCGAAGATATTAGAACAAATGGCGGTGGAAAGTTAAGAGGGAAGAAGAGAAATAGTTTGCGCAAGTGGGAAGGGGATGGGCCGAGGGCGGCGGACTGCGGTTACGGAATGTGATGAAGGAATAACGAGCGCCGCTCCCGGGTCCTTGAGTTTTGCGGCCCCGGGTCCCTGAGTTTTGCGCTCCTGGATTCCGTAAGTGTTCCGTTTTATTTGCTTCGGCACTTTGAGAGGAATTCTCCGCACCCGGAAACGCGGGGGAGATGACCGAGAGTAACTAGCGGGTCAGTAAGGCGCAGCTTAGCATCGCGATCAGACGTTTCTCGGGAGGGCTGATTGCGTCGCTCGTCTGTTCTAACCATAGCTGCGGTTTCCTGTCTCTTATTTAGTTTGGCCGCGATGCGGCTGAATTCGATTTCCTCTCCGGCGCTGGCCGCGCAAGGGCAAAGCGGTCCAACGGCGCAACCAGTAAGTGCTCCAGGCGCGCAAGGCGTGCAGCTCAAACCGGTTAGCGCGACAATTGCTGCGACCGCCAAGGCTGCCGATATTCCTTCCTTTCAGGCTCATGCTCTCCCGGCGTCTGGAAGTGAAATCTATATCGCCAAACGCGGCGAAAGCATTCCCGCGGTCGCGCATCAATATTTGAAGAAAACATCCTATCTTACGTCTTCCGAGCTTTCCGACGCCATTCGCGCCGCAAACGGGGACCGCCCGGGCAACATATTAAGGGCCGGCGAGCAGATCACGATTCCGGGAATTCTACCTGCTCCCATCGTGGAAAAAACCGTCGCGGTAGACAAGGACTTTGAAGTCCGGGCCATTTACGTAACTGGCGTTATGGCCGCGAGCGACCACGGTATGCGGATCATCCGGCACTGGCGCGAAGTCGGCGGCAATGCGGTGGTTTTCGACATAAAAGATTCCGACGGCAGCGTGAATATTCCCTTCGAGCATCCGCTGCTGGGCAGGCACCAGGTTTATATTCACGACCTGCCAAAGTTCGTTCACTTCGTGCATTCGCAGAATATGCATGCCATCGCCCGCATCGCCATCTTTCGCGACGAACGAATGGTGGTGGAGCATCCCGAACTCGCGGTGCAGTCCAGGAAAAACAAGCAACCGTGGCGCGAAAACGGCAAGCTGGTCTGGACCGATTCGTCGAATCCCAAAGTTCAGGATTACAACATCGCGCTGGCGAAATTCGTCGCCCAATCCGGCGCGGATGAAGTTCAGTTCGATTACGTTCGCTTCCCAGCCGAGGGCGACCAGAAAGACGCGAGCTTCTTGTATCAAAGCGAGCATACGAATTGGCAGCGCTCCGACGTCATTACCGATTTCCTGAAGAAGGCGTATGCCGAACTGCACCCAACCGGCGTGCTGCTCTCGCTCGACGTTTTCGGTGTGATGGCATGGCAACGCTCCGTCGATCTTTCGCACACCGGGCAGGATATTGTAGGCATGGCGAAATACTGTGACGTGCTCTCGCCCATGATCTATCCTTCGCACTTTTTCGGGATGGATGGAATCGAGCACCCGGGGGACGCGCCCGAGCATTTCATCGGCGAATCGATGCAGCGCTTCGAACTGATCACCAAGGGGAGTGGCGTAGTAATTCGCCCGTGGCTGCAAGCATTCCGCTGGCGCACCAAGACCTATTCGCCGGAATACATCAAAGTGCAGGTTGCAACCGCCAAGCAAAAAGGCGGCATCGGATTCTTATTCTGGAACGCCGCCAATGATTACTCGAAGCCTTATGAAGCCATGCCTGAGATGCGGGCGGCGAACCTGAAAGAAAAAGATAAATTCTTTCGGGGAGACGAATTGCCGGGAGTCGCCATAAAGGCGAGTCTGACGCCAGTTGTCCTCCCGACGCCATCAGAAAAAAAGGACGAGTAGAACGCTGGAGCGGGGAATCGCCAGCCATTTGGCAAGCCGATGGGAGGCATCCCTCTGCCTACCTGGTGATCGCCACTTCGATTCCAACCGCCGTGACAAAAAGATAGACTCCATTAATCAACGCGAATAAGAGCCCAATCACGATGTCGCGGCGCGTGGCATTTAGTTTCGGATCTGTAACGCTGACGGCATAGTTCACCAGCGCAACGATCATGGCGATGGCGAAACAGATCAGCGGCGGCTTGCCCCAATCCCCCAACAACTGTGCGCCTTTCCAAAAGGCTGCGACCAATCCCGAAGCGAGCGGGAAGGCCGCCAGCGATTGAGGATTGATAAAAGCCGAGGCGGTCACGGTAGTCGTGGTGATAGCCGGGGTTCCGCCAGCCTGCGGGGGCTCGCCGGCGGCTGACTTCGAAGCGGTTGTGGAGTTTGCGATTGGAAAGTTGAACAGTGAATGCACGTCCACGGGGATTTCTCCTTGAGTGTTGGATTAAACCCGGAGTCGGCCCATACCAAATACGGCTATGCCTGCCAGTCAAGTTCAGCGAATCGATTCCTCGCTTTTGTCGCCACCACTATACCTTAACTTTTCGTAAGAAAGCGGAAGCGTCGTAGCTTCCTTGTCCCACGCTTATCTTCACCAACCCGGCG
Organism: uncultured Acidobacteriota bacterium; assembly: GCA_963755225.1. GTDB lineage: Bacteria > Acidobacteriota > Terriglobia > Terriglobales > Acidobacteriaceae > Sulfotelmatobacter. The sequence continues at coordinate 385,957 of CAVWJE010000010.1, read as the reverse complement.
GGGTAATCTCTCAAGTATCGAATTGTGCTGCCGATAAACCGCTAGAGCCCAAGTTGGCTCGGGAGGCGGAATGTTCAGACGGCGGGCAGTGCTGATAAAGCGTGGCGCATTTGCATCTCTTGCCTTAACAGTTCTCTTATCTTTTTCCTTTTCCCTGAGAGCAACGGCCCAGGGCCGGGCACCCGAGGAGCTGCCGAATCCGCTCTTTATTGAGCCTCCTTTTGTCCTGCCGCAGGATCGCATTGCCGGTTACATTGATGATGAGCAACGGGTCACGCTCAGCGGAAACCGGCATCCGTTGGCGACTTCGCAATACGACGCGGGAGAGGTCGCCCCCGACTATCCGATGGAGCACATGGTGCTGGCGCTTCTGCCGGACGCCACGCAGCAGAATGCTTTGAACCAGTTGCTCGAAGAGCAATACAGTCCAGAATCTCCCTACTATCATCAATGGCTTACGCCGGAGCAGTTCGCCGCGCGCTATGGCGTCTCCGACGCCGATACGGCGCAGATTACCGGCTGGCTTGCGGGACACGGTATGGAAGTGGAGGAAGTGACAGCCGGGCGGCGCTCGATTGTTTTCAGCGGCAACGCCAGTGCGGTGCAGGAAGCCTTTCACACCGCCATCCACGCCTACGTTGTGGGCGGCGAAATTCACCACGCCAACGAGAAAGATCCCGAGATCCCCGCGGCTCTGGCGGAGGTGGTGGGAGGCGTGGTTTCGTTGCACGATTTTCGCAGCGAGGCGACGCACGGATTGAGCCGCAAAGCGTCCGCGCCCGCCTACAGCAGTGGAGGCTCGCATTTCCTCGCTCCCGCCGACTTCGCGACGATTTATGACCTGGGACCGATTTATGGGCAATCGATCACCGGCAGCGGACAGTCGGTAGCCATTGTTGCGCGTTCGAATATCAACATTGCAGACGTGCGGCAATTTCGAACGTTTGCCGGACTTCCCGCGAACGATCCGCAGATCATCGTGAATGGCGCCGACCCGGGGATTTGGAACTCGGGCGAGGAGACCGAAGCCGATCTCGATGTGGAATGGTCCGGAGCGGTGGCGAAGAGCGCGACGATTAAGTTTGTAGTTTCGAAATCGACGAACTCGAGCGATGGGGTCGATCTTTCGGCGCAATATATCGTCAACCACAATATTGCGCCGGTGATGAGCACAAGCTTTGGCCTGTGCGAAGCCTCGCTTGGTTCGGCCGGAAACAGCTTTCTAAGCAGCCTATGGCAACAAGCGGCAGCGGAAGGGATCACCGTTTTCGTTTCGTCGGGCGATAACGGCGCGGCCGGGTGCGATTCCGCGTCGGCTACAAAAGCGACGCATGGACGAGCCGTGAACGGAATTTGCTCCACGCCCTACAGCATTTGCGTGGGCGGCACGGAGTTTAACGATACCGCCAGTCCTTCGCTTTACTGGTCTTCATTCAATGTGGCGGGAACGCAGGGCTCGGCCCTCAGCTATATTCCGGAAGTTGTTTGGAACGAAAGCGGCGCCGGATCAGGGCTGTGGGCGAGCGGCGGCGGAATGAGCAGCCTCTATGCCAAGCCTTCCTGGCAAACTGGCACGGGAGTTCCCGCCGACGGGCGGCGCGACGTTCCCGACGTTTCTCTCACGGCGGCGGGGCACGATGGTTACCTCATCGTTCAGAGTGGCGGGCTTTATGTAGTTGGGGGTACGTCGGCGGCGACACCTTCGTTTGCCGGAGTAATGGCGCTGGTGGTGCAATCGACCGCGGCGCGGCAGGGCAACGCCAACGGCACACTTTATTCACTGGCCACCAAGCAGAGAGCGGGGGGCGCGGCCGTTTTTCACGACACTACCGCGGGCAACAACAGCGTGCCCGGACAAGCCGGCTTCACTGCAACCGCGGGATATGATCAGGCAACAGGTTTGGGATCGATCGACGCATCGGTGCTGATTAGCCATTGGAAAGACGCCACCATGACACCGGTGTTTCACGCTACGCCTTCATCCAGTTCGCTCTCTGTGCCTGCCGGATCTAATAAGAGCATCAACGTCAGCGTCACGGTGAGCGGGGGTTTCAATGGGGCTGTAACTCTTAGCGCGACCGGATTGCCCATCGGCGTTACCGCGGTTTTTACACCGGCCAGACTGTTGGCGCCGGGTTCGGGCAATAGCATTCTGAAACTCACAGCGGCCCGTAACGCAAGGTTAGGCGCCTACGTGGTTACGGTATGGGCGGCCAGCGGTTCGACAAGGCAGTCGATGCCGGTTTCGATGAACATTGAGCGCGAACAATCCCGCTGGGATGATCCCGCTGGAATACTCCTGCGTAGAGCGAAATTGGAGTCGCGCTATTAAGAGCTAAAATCCGCTACCCGCTTCCGCTCCACTTCCGCGCTTCAAAACCGGGGATGCGTTCACGTCCCCGGTCTTCGCCGTGTTCGGTTCCGTTTGAATCCAGGAACTGTCCTTTAGAATTCCGCATCGCGCTGGCAGGTTGACGCATCTTAATTGGCGCGCTTATCATTTTTGTTTGGCCCTTACTTCACAGGCGGCTCTGATGAGCCGCCGCAGGATTTTAGAAGTGACTTTATGGATAAAAAGAAGTTAGAAACATTCAAGAAGCGGCTTGAAACACGGCAGCAGGATTTGCGTCGCACGGTTTCGCGCACGCAAGCCGACGGAAGGTCCGCCGACGAAGACACGGCCCAAGACATTGCCGACCGGGCCGCAAGCTCCTACACCAAAGAATTTCTTTTCAGCCAGAGCAACAACGAGCGGCAACTGTTGCAGATGGTGGAACGGGCGCTGCTGCGCATCCGCGAGGGCAGCTTCGGAGAATGCATCCACTGCGGCAAAGAGATTAACGCCAAGCGCCTGGAAGCCGTCCCCTGGACGCGGCATTGCATCGAATGCCAGGAGAAACTTGAGCAGGGATTGTTGGAAGAAGCCCACGGCTAGTTCAATCAAAATGCAGCAAGTCAGAAAAATCGCTGACCACGAAGGGAAGACAGAACACGAATTTTTGTTCAAGCGGTTTCCGCATTCGCTCTCGTGTGCCTTGGGGCCTTAGTGGCTAATTTCGTCAAAGGGCGTTACGGCGCCAAAAGCGACTCTGGATAGTGGTGCAGTTCGGCGTACGCGTCACGCCGGTTAAGCGGGAGATCCTTCGCTGCGCCTGAAAAGCGGCTTCGCTCAGGATGACAAAGTCGTATAAAGTCCAAACTGCACTACCATTCGACTTTGACGCTGCTGTTTTCCGGCTGCTAAACTACTTATTTGCCCCACCAAGGCAGAGAACAATCTAAGGCAACAATCGACAAAACTCAAAGCTGAGACTGGAAGGTCGTCGTGCGCGCACAAACCCGCCATCAACTAAAAACGGATGCATTCAGCCGCGTCACCCTTGGAGCGGCGGAGAAGACCGCTCACTGGAGCGCGGAACACAGGAACACTCTCGCAGTCGCCTTGGTCGCCGCAGTGGTAATTGCCGGCGCGGTGACGGGAGGCTGGTACTACCTGAGCGCGCAGAACGAAAAGGCGAGCCTGGATTTTTCGCAGGCGCTGCGGGTTCTCGACAGTCCGATCCGACCTGCGGGATCGCCCGCGCAGCCCGATGTTCCGAGCTTTGAATCGGCCAAGGAGCGGGCCGACGCCGCAAAAAAGCAATTCCAGGCGATCGTCGATAAATATCCGCACACGCGCACGGCGGATATGTCGCGGTATTTTCTGGGCGTGACGGCGGCGACCGCGGGAGACAACTCCACCGCTGAGAGCGACTTCAAGGCTGTGTCTTCCATTGGCAATAAAGAAATGAGTTCCGTCGCGAGACTTGCCCTCGCCAATCTTTACGGCAACACGGGCCGAACCAAGGATGCGGAAGGAATTTACCAGGACTTGATCAACCATCCTACGGCTTCGGTGAGCAAAGCGACGGCGCAATTGCAACTTGCCGAGCTTTACCAAAGTTCCAACCAACCGCTCGATGCCAAGCGTCTCTACGAGCAGATTAAGAAAGATAATCCCGGAGTGGAAGCGGGGCAACTAGCCACGCAGAAGCTTGCCGAACTGAAGTAAGGCAGCTTCAGGGCTGATGGCTGAAGCGCTTTTGAGAGTTTGAATTTCAGGCGGATGAAGGAGTCGCCCGGCTAGTCGTACTCTCGGAGCCGCGCCCTTTCAAATTCGATTCTGAATTAAGCGTTTCGCCGCTTCTTAGAGTCGCAGCCTTTCAAAGCTTTACACCGCTACAGATCCCCCAGCAGCGCCCGTTCGATTTCGAGATGGCTACAGGTTTCGCGAATGGAGCGATGGATCGCCTCCGATTCGGCGAATTGAAAACCATAGCGGAAGGCATTCCTTTGGCGGGCGATGGCGTAAATTCCTACAGGTCCGAAAGGAAGGTTAAATTCCAGCTCCACGAGTTCCCCCAATGGAACTTCAATTCTCAGCAGAGCCGCGATTCCCGACTCACTGATATCCACGGTACGGCCGGTTAGTACGCCTTGCGTGCGCGAATGGACACTGATGTCGACTTCGATCTTAAAGCGAGGTTTTCGCCGATTACTGACTATGAAGCGGGTAGAGCCTGGGGCGGAATCCTTCTGCGGCTGCAATGAAATTCTCTTCCTGGAGTGGTTGCCAACAAAACAGAAGTGGGAGGAACTTGGGTTTTTCCACCCCTAGTTTCTAGTCGGCAAAGCGGAAGCAAAGCTTTAGATAGACTGCTAAACTTTAAATCGAAAATTACTTAAAATCGTCATCCTGAGGCGACGGCCTAAACGTCGATGCAAGCTGCACGAATCGCGGCGGCCTCTGCCGGGGCCAGTCGGCCGACGGACTTGTGCGAAACACATGGCAACCGCTCACATGATCGCGCGCGCAGACCCAATCGAGCCGCACCTGATCTCGATTCCTCAGGGCTGGTTTCTCATGGGCTCCGCCAACGGCCAGGATTGCGAACGACCGATCCATCGTGTCTGGATCGATTCTTTTCTGCTCGCCGCCACGCAAGTGACCAACGCCGAATACGAACGTTTCGTTCGTGCCACTGTGGCGGATCCTCCGCCATTTTGGAAAGACGCCAACTTTAATCATCCGCAGCAACCCGTGGCTGGAGTCTCCTGGTTTGACGCAGAACGTTATCGCCTCTGGTTGGCGAATCGAACTCGCCGTCCGTATCGCCTTCCTACCGAGGCCGAGTGGGAGCGCGCGGCCCGCGGCAATCTCGAGCAAAAAGATTTTCCCTGGGGCAACGATCCGCCCCAATCCTTGCCGGACTATGCTCTGCGTTGGCAAACCGGCCCCGAACCCGTCGCCCTTTGCCGCCCCAACGCTCTCGGACTTTACAACATGTGCGACAACGTCCATGAATGGTGCAGTGACTGGTACGATCCCAATTATTACGGCGCTTCGCCCGAGCGCGATCCACGCGGCCCCGAGCATGGCCTACAAAGCGGCCAGCGCAAAGCCTCCCGAGGCGGATCGTGGCGACATCACGTTAAAGTTTCGCGCTGCTCCGCCCGGTCCAGCATCCCACCTGATTTCCGCTATGCGGATTACGGATTCCGAATCGCCTGCGACCTTTGAGCCGATACCGATCGCCTCGCAAAGTCGAGCAATTGTGTAATCTGGTAGCCGAGCAATTTAGAATTGGCCCGGCGGGCTGAGAGAGTTCGTAAATTACTCAATTACAAAATTTCTCAATTACAAGATTTCCTCATTCTCATGTTTCAACCCGATCTTCTTTCTCACAAACGGATACTTATCACAGGCGGCGGCACGGGCCTCGGCAAAGCCATGGCCGAACGTTTTCTCGAACTCGGCGCCCACGTCTATATCTGCGGCCGCCGCGAAAAAGTATTGCAGGAAACAGCCGCCGAACTTTCCGTCCGAGGACCCATCCGCGCGCTCCCGTGCGACGTCCGCAATGCCGACGCTGTCGAGTCCATGATCGACTCCATCTGGAACGATGCGCCGCTCGACATCCTCGTCAACAACGCCGCCGGAAACTTCATCGCCCGCACCGAAGAACTCTCGCAGCGCGCCTTCGAATCCGTAATCGGTATCGTGCTCATGGGCACACTGCATTGCACCATGGCCTGCGGACGCCGCTGGCTCAAAGCGAACCAGCGCGGCACGGTGCTCAGCATCTCGGCAACGTATGCGCCCGTCGGCTCCGCTTATGTCGTTCCCTCCGCCGTCTCCAAAGCCGGAGTCGAAGCCCTTACTCGCAGCTTGGCCGTCGAGTGGGGCGATCGCGGCATTCGCATGAATGCAATCGCACCCGGCCCCATCCCGACGCAAGGCGCGTTTTCGCGCGTGCTGCCACGTCCTGAGCTGGAAGCGCTGGCTCTCGAACGAAATCCCATGCACCGCTTTGGCACTTGCGACGAATTGGCCAATCTGGCCGCATTCCTGGTCAGCGACGGCTCTTCTTATATCAACGGCGAAGTCATCCGCATGGACGGCGGGGAATTTCTGCAAGGCGCCGGGGAGTTCGCCGCCCTCGGCCGCGTGCTCACCAACGAAGACTGGGAATCACTGAAGCCGCACAAGAAATAGTTCGCGTGGGGCGGACACTTTTGTCCGCCAAACGCATGCATCGCACAGGATTCTCGCAGCCAGGACTCTGGCAGGAAGATGTCTGGCAGGAGCATGTGCCCCCGTTGAATCTTAGTCGCCGGGTAAAATCGGAAATCCCATTCGTTCCAAATCCTCCCGCAACTTTTCCACCGACCGAAATCTTAATGCCCGAATCCCCAATTTTTTAGCGGCCTCAACATTGATCTCCCGATCGTCGATAAAAATCGCCTCTGCCGCCGCAACTCCCAGCCCGCGCAGGGTATGTTCATAAATCGCCGGATCGGGCTTGATCATGCGAACCTCGGCCGAAAGTGTTTTGAAATCGAATTGATCGAGCCAGTCAAAATTCTCCCGCAGATAGGCGATCATTGCCGGATGAATATTCGAAAGTAGTCCGGTCTTTATGCCAGACGCGCGAAGCCTTCTCAACCAATCCACCATCTGCTCATTTGCACTGCCCCACATCTCCACATCCCATCGGCAAACATCGCTCAATTGCGCGGCATCGATTTCCACCCCCGCATGTTTCGCCAGCGCGGTCCAATAGGCTTCTGCGGTTATGTCTCCCCGGTCGAATTCGCCGCGATCTTTCTCCCAAAGTTCTCGAAATCCAATGTTTTCCGATCCAATGTTTTCCGATCCAAACACGTTCGCCAGGCGGTGAAAGTCTTCATCCGGGGGCCGGTGGCACAGCACTTCGCCGTAGTCGAAAATGACGGCCTTGATTTTCGTTCCGCTGTCGTTGCTTTCACCCGCCATTCCGAATTCTCCTTTTACAAGCTCCCCACGTCATAGCCCTGCCTTCAGAATAATGCACGCGCCGCGTCTTCTCGGGGATGCACTTCTGCGTGGAGCCGAAACGTATCCTCCGGCATCCAACCAAGCACACGGAGGTACGCATATGTATGTCGTTCTCGGGGCCAGCGGCAATACCGGCCATATTGTTGCCAGGAATCTTCTCGCGAAAGGAAAGAAAGTTCGAGTAGTCGGCCGCAATGCCGATCACCTGCAATTCCTCGCAGCCGAAGGCGCCGAAGTATTTGTCGCCGATGTTACGGACACTCCTGCGCTGATCCGGGCGTTCGAGAATGCGGATGCGGCTTACGTAATGATTCCGCCCAACCCCGCCAGCAACGATTTCCGCGCCTATCAGGAAAGCGTTAGCGACTCGATCGCGGCAGCCCTAAGAAATTCCGCTGTCAAGAACGTTGCCTCTCTCAGCAGTTTCGGAGCGGATAAAAGCGCGGGAACGGGTCCCGTCGCCGGTCTTCACAACTTCGAAGAAAAGCTTAACGGGATAGCGAAGGCAAACATCCTTCACCTCCGCGCCGGATATTTCATGGAGAACACGCTGGCGCAGGCCGCGGCGATTCGGATAACCGGTTCCTCCGTCGGCCCGCTTCGTCCCGACCTCAAACTGCCCATGATTTCCACGTGCGACATCGGTAAAGCCGCGGCGGACGCGCTCCTGGCCCTCGACTTCCACGGAAAACAGACGAAGGAACTTCACGGTCAGCGCGATCTCGACTACAACGAAGCCGCCATCATCATTGGCAAGGCCATCGGTAAGCCCGATCTAAAGTATATTCAGGCTCCGGACGATCAAATTCGCGCCGCGATGGTTCAGATGGGTATGTCCGAAGATATGGCCGGGGGGATTCTTGAAATGGCCGCCGCACTGAATTCGGGACACATGCGCACTCTCGAGCCCCGGACCTCGCGCAATACCGCCGAAACCACCTTCGAAAATTTCGTCGCGGAGTCTTTCGTGCCGGTCTATCAGCAACAAGCCGCAGCCTAGCAGGCTGCTGAAAAACTTCGGTCGGGCTGGTTTTGGGAAGGGCACGACGTTCAGTCGTGCCGTTAAGTCCTTTAAAACTAGCCGCGCTTCAGCGCCCGAGGTTCGCTTTAGGTAGCCGAAATGAGTTTTTCAGCAGCCTGCTAGGCTGTTGGCACTGTTCGCATAGTGGGTGCCTCAGTCCTCGTGTTCTTTGCAAGAAGTGGGGATTCCTATTTGCGAAATGTTACGCTTCCCTTATGGGTGAGCGCGCCCTACAACGGGACCACCAACTGCCGAGGGTTTTCATCTCTTCAGCTAACCCGATCTCCCCACCGCTTCCGACTCCCTCATACTGCGTACCACCGTATGCGCCAAGCTCTCCACGACAGCGACGTCTCCTTCGTCAAAATTGAAAGGCTCGGGCGCGAATACCATCAGCAAGCCCACCGTATCGCGGTGATAGCGAACCGGCGCGGCCAAAATCGACCGTATCCCCAGTCTGCGGCAGGTATGCAAATCCACTCGCGGATCGTGTTCCGTATCGTCGCACCGCAACGCTTTTCCTTCGCGAAAGCATTCGCCCGAGATCCCCGAATTCACGTTGACCCGCGTGCCCAGTGCCGGAGCGCTTTCTCCTATGCTCGCCCGGCACATCACTCCGCCTTTATGAGCCAAAGCGATCGCCGCGCCGGCGCCACGCGTTAGAGTTCGCGCCCGCTCTCCGATCAGCCGTAGCGTTGCCGACAAGTCATTCCCCAACGGGTTGAATTCATATTGCACCGTCGAGGACTGCCGAATTTCACCGCCGCTTTCCTCCGTCGATTTTTCCGCTGCCGCAACCTCCGCCTCGAGACTGATTGAGATCTGATCCTGACGTCCCGTCCCCGGCGACTTCGGTTCCGCGCCCCACCCCCAAATTCGGCCCACGGTAACCTTGGGCGCCATCTGGCTGGGAGCGCCGGCATTGGTTGTCAGCCACTCGCTCAATCGCTGGCGCGCATCGTCAGGCAGCTCCGAAAATCGCACTCCCGCGCGTCCCAGCGCATCTGCCCACGCAATGTATCCCGTAGTTTCCACGTGTGTGACCGGCTCGTTTAAGCCAAGATCCAACTGTACCCGCCGCTCCCCGTCACTGTGTTTCCCGCCAAACTCGCTCCCATCGGACGAGTGACCCATCTGCATCGATAGTCCCTCCTCGCTCAGATCCAGAATCATTCCGCCGCTGACTCCATCAAAGCAGGCGAATGCCGGAGCATGAACCCTTCGTCGCAAACATCGCCGCCGCTCCGGAAACAATTCCCCGTGACCTTCCATAGCGTTTGAGTTCGTTATTCCTGAGCGGGCCAATGCCGGTGCAGCCCCCGCTTTGCCTTGCAGACACACGTCTTACGAATGATGAATTCCTCCGTGCCCAGAAGAAAGTGCCAGCGCAGATTCCCCCTTCCGGCTGCTTCGTCCAAAGAAAAACGCCGGCCATCGTTGGATGGCCGGCCCAAACCTCTAATTGACTTCAGATACTGCGGAACAAACTCCATTCACAGCCGTTTTGAAGGGCGCGACTTTTCAGTCGCGCCTTTAAATCCCTCCAACACTAACCGCATCAGCAACTCATATCCGCGAATTCGCGGGACACGACACCTGGGTCAACTCTGTCGGTAGTTTTACGAGTTCGCATCTTTCGCATGCGTCGCGACATACCAAATATTTCCAAATGCGTCCGTCACTGCGCCATTGCGATCCCCATAAGGCTGATCTGTGACCTCATGCAGCGACTTCGCGCCGGCCGCCAACGCGCGGCGATAAAGGGCGTCGCAATCCGGAACATAAATATAGAACATCGCCGGCATCGGCTGGTATGGCCCGTGAGCCTCACCCATCTCCATGTAGGAATCGCCAATCTTCAGCATCAAATGATGGATCACACCATCCGGCGACGTATGCCGGCCCAATTCCTCGGCTCCGAATGCCTGCTTCAGGAAATTGACTGCCGGCTCGGCGCGCAACGGATGCAGATAAGGCTGCACGTCGGGCGCGCCCTCCCACTTATATGGCCCCTCCGTGCGCGTCGCGATATACCAGAAGTTGCCCGCCGCATCTTTCACCGTCGCCGAGCGCTCGCCGTATTCCTGGTCGCGCGGTTCGGAAATTAGAGTCGCTCCCGCGGTCAGCGCCTTCTGAAAGACGGCGTCCACGTTCTCCACGTAAACGTGCAAGGCCATCGGATGCAGCGTGGAAGAGAATTTCTTCTCCCCGTTTCCGCCGCCGATCATCAGCATGGAATCGCCGATGCGCACCTCTCCATGCACTCCCGTCGGAGTTACAAATCGTTCCATCTCCGTCGCGCCGAAAGCTTTCCCCACAAAATCCAGCAGCGCGATGCCGTCTTCCGCGACCAAGTATGGAGTAACCATGCGGAACCCCGGGCGAATCGCACTCACGCCCGGCTTCGATCCCGCCGCTCCCGGCATGCGGCCGCCCTCCGGGCCGGTGTTTAGCCCCTGCATGCGCCGGCGCATCTCCTCGACCGACATTTCTTCTTTCACCATGCCCACGTTCCAGGTGTAGCCGAAAGGATCGGTCAGCAGCGCGTCGCGATGGCCGTAGAACTGATCTTGCAGTTCGCGCTTCACGGTGAGCCCGGCGGCAACGGCGTGCGCGAAGAAGGTATCGACGTCATCGACGCGCAGGGTCATCTCGACCGGCGATGCGCCCAACGTTTCGGCGCTGAAGCGTCCGCCTTCGGGCCATTCCTCGGTAAGCAAGAAGCTTGACTCTCCAATCTTCAATTCGGCGTGCGGAATGCTTCCGCCCACTTCGAATCGGAAAATCTCGCGCGCGCCAAAGGCGTTTTTATAAAACTCGATCGCTTTAGCGGCATTTTTAAACGATAATCGTGGCAGTGCAACCGCGCCAACGGATGCAACCGGTTCGGCTATAGCGGACATAATGTTTTTTCCTTCCAGATCGGATTTCAATCGTGCTTTGAAGCTTGCGCTCGGCAGATTGCGCAATTCTGCCGCAATGCGCACCAGGGTCTCAATTTCCGCCGCCACCTTCGGAGCTTTGCCATCCTTACGACTCAGCATCGACTCGATGGCTTGATTCAGTTGCTCGATCTTTTTCGCGTCGTTGCTTCCTGGATTCAGAGAGCGCTTAGGCATTGGCGCCCTCCATTCTGGCGCGTAGCGTGGTTAGCGCCCGGAATTGCAATTGCTTCACCGCGCCTTCCGTCTTGCCTATTTCCCGCGCCACTTCCTTAATGCTTTTCTCTTCCATGAAACGAAGCGCCACCACCCGCCGTTGCTCGGCCGGCAAAGTATCGACCATGCGGAACAGCATTGCCCGGCGCTCTACTTCATCAATCTCCGAATTGCCGAATTCCGAACTCGTGACTTCGGCCGACTCAATCTGCTCCGGCTCATCGATTGCCTGTTCGCGGCTCTTAAGACGCCAGCGATCGGAAATCAAATTCGCCGCAATTCGGAAAAGCCACGCCGCGAAGGGAATCCCGCGCCACTCATAACTCTGCAATTTCGCCAGCGACTGATGAAACACTTCGGAAGTGATATCTTCCGTTTCCGCGCGATCCCTTACGCGCCGTACCACATAGGCATAGACGCGCTCGAAATTCTCCTCGTAGAGCTCCGCAAAGCGCGCAGGGTCATGCTGCGCGGCCTCGATTAGAAGCCGGTCGTCAGTTTGCGCTGGGCGTTCTTTGCCCCGTTTCCTGTTCCGGGCCGTCAGAGCCTTCAACGAATTCTCCGCGCGGAGTAGTGTTACACAGGGATAACGGCGGAGGGAGGGAAAAGTTACGGGAGAAAACCTTACACCGGAATTTCATTTCCCATGTTGTGAGTATTATCCCTCTGTCATTCCGAACCGAGCGACAGCTCGGTGAGAAACCTGATTTACTCCGGCCGCCAACGCGCGGCGTACCGGACCGTAACGGACAAGTGAGCTATGCGAGACACAATCATTGGTAGTGGCCGGGGTGAGGGGTGGGAGGCTCCGTATTATAGAGAAACATTCCCATAAATATGGTAATATGGGCGAGTGAAGACTACCCTCGAGATTCCGGATTTTCTCTTCCGCCGGGCCAAATCGGTGGCGGCCGAGCGCGGCATTCCTTTGCGTCAGTTCGTGACGGAAGCTGTGCGGGAGAAGCTGAGAATCGCGCCTCAGGATAGGCCGTGGACGAAACATCTGGGCAAGCTCAAGCACCTCCGCAAAGAGCGTAAGCAGATCGAGGAGCGTGTAGAAGAAGCCTTCGAGAACATCGAGCGCGAAGTGTGGCGCTGATCAGCGCCTATTTATGGCTGAGCGCGCGTTCAGGTCTAACAAGTAAGATCATTGTGTGGCGGCGTTCAAAGCCGGCGAGCTTGGCTCGCCCGGACAGGGGGCGGCTGTCCCTGCATGGCCCAGTACTCCGGACAAAATCATGATTGTCGATACCAATGCCTTGTCCGCCGCGGCCGATGACGATCCCGCCGTCATCGTTATTCTCGCCCGCGCCGAGCAGATGGCGATTCCCGTGATCGTCCTCGGCGAGTTTCGCTACGGAATTGCGCAATCACGCCACCTCGCTGCTTACGAAAACTGGCTGGGCTCACTTCTTCGCGACTGCGCTGTGCTCGATATCAACGAGCCAACCACCCAGCACTACGCCGAGATTACCCTCGAGCTTAAGCGCAAGGGTAAGCCAATTCCCACTAACGATCTTTGGATTGCTGCGCTCTGCCGCCAGCATTCGCTTCCACTGTTAAGTCGTGATCGGCACTTCGATCAGGTGGCGGGATTGAAACGGATTGGATGGTGAATTTCACTCAGGAGCCCGAGCGGCTGATTGCGGACTCAGCGCCTAAAGGCGCGCTTTGAAAAGGCTGCAGATGCGGCAGATAAGGTATGGCTCGGGCGGACGAGGGCGTCCGCCCCTCCATGTCATAACGTGATACAAACCGTGAGTTTCTCAGCAAACTCTAAGCCGACTGCGATGCTGGGTCGTAATACAAATTCTCCATCGCCTTCCTCACCCTCGCCGACACCGCCTCCATATCCCGCATCGTCAAGCCTACGGTCGAGATCGGCTCGCCCACGCGCATCTCCAGCGGGCGGCACTTGATGTGGTACGTATCCATCGGCAGCAACTCGTAGGTTCCGATCAAAGCCACGGGAACGATATCCACCTGCGCCTTGATCGCAAGAAAAAAAGCTCCCGGCAGGAATGGTTTGATCTCGCCATCCGGAGTTCGCCCGCCTTCGGGAAAAATTACCAGCGGCATCCCTGCCTTCAAACTCTTTACCGCCGAGCGTATGGCCGCAATCGAGTTCGTCGGCTTTTGCTGATCGATGCAAACTTGCCCCGATCGCTTCAACTGCCAGCCCACCACCGGATACGCCAACAAATCTTTCTTGAAGACGATGCGGAACTGGAACGGAAGATAGACGTAGAGAACTGGAATATCCATCGCCGAAGCGTGATTGACGGCATAAACATGAGGCGTCGACGTATCAATCTTGTCGAGGCCCTTGACCTTCACCGGGGACAAAATTGTCTTCATGATGAGCCACGACCAGGCTCGCGAAAACCAATGCAGCCGCCGCCCGCTACGGTCGAATAATCCGCCGGGAAGCGCAAGCAATCCCAGAACCAGCGTATAAAGCCAGATCAACAGGTCGAGGACGAGATAACTTCGCAGCCGGCTCAGCCAGCCATAGCGCTTCCCTGGAATCGCATGCGGACTGCCGCGCGGCACAGCCACCGGCACGGCTTCTGCGCGCCGATCCACTTCCACCGGTGAATTAGTTTCTTGCACGTTCTTATTTTAGGGGAAACTGTTCGAGAGTGGAGAATCTAGATTCTCGCGTCGAGGTCACGCATAACTTCACCGACCAGATAAATCGAGCCCGTGACCACCACCACCGTTTCAGGCATCGCCACGTCTCTGGCGAACGCAATCGCGCCCGGCACATCTTCCGCTTCTTCCACTTCAACGCCGGTTCGCGCGGCGGCCTGGCGTATTTCCTCAGGCGAAGCCGCCCGCGGATTTTTTGGCCGCGTCGCGATCACACGGTACGACAGCGGAAACAGTATTTCCGTCATCTCGGGAATCGCCTTATCCCGCATCGCTCCAAAAATAAAAATAAACGGACAATCCGGATATCGCTCCGATAGCGCTGCGCGCAACGCCCAGGCTCCCGCCGGATTGTGCGCCACATCCAGCACCATCTCCGGCCATTCCGGCCGCGCGGCAATCACCTGAAACCGTCCCGGCCACCGCGTCTCACGGATTCCTCGCTCAATGCTCTTTGCCGTGACGCTGCCGAATCCCTGCTGGCTCAACTCGACCGCCGCTGCAATCGCCAGGGCAACATTCCTCAACTGGTGTCTGCCGGTGAGTGGTGTCTCCACCAGAATCTCTTCCCCCATCACCTGAAGCGGATAACGGTAAACGAACTTCTTCGCGGGCTTCGCGTCTTCCTTGGCGATCTTTGCGGTGAAAGGCTTTTCTCCGGTGCCAGATTCGATCGAGCCAGGCTCCCCAGAGCTAGCCGTCAAATATCCGCCGCTTCCCGGCGAAACCGGCGGCACATAGGGCACCGCATTCAGGCCGCGCGCGCCCAATTCAAGAATTGTATTTCCAATCACGTCGTTGGCTTCCGGAAGCTGCGGCAGCGTGACTACGACGCTCCTGGGACGAATAATCCCCACCTTCTCGCGCGCAATTTCCGGCACCGTATTTCCGAGATATTTCTGATGATCAAGCGAGATATCGGTGATCACGCTGACCAGCGGGTCTACGACATTGGTCGCATCGAGCCGTCCGCCCATGCCCACTTCCAGCACCGCAAGCTCGACTTTCTCGCGCGAAAAATGTTCAAAGGCGATCGCCGTCATCATCTCGAAAAAACTGGGGTGCCACGGCAAGTCTTTTTCTTCGACGAGATTTTCCGCCGCTTGATCAACAACTGTGTGCAAATTCGCGAACTCGCCGTCGGCGATTTCTTCTCCGTTTACCCGAATCCGCTCGTTGATGCACACCAGGTGCGGCGAAGTGTATAAACCGGTTCTTAGCCCCGAAGCTCGCAGGATCGAAGCCAGCGTGGCCGCCGTCGAACCCTTGCCATTCGTTCCCGCGATCAATATGCTCGGAAAATTCCGCTCCGGATTCTCCAGCGCCCGCAGCAGCACGCGCATATGCTCCAGATCAAACTTATGCGCGGGAGTCTGCGCCAGTTCGTGCCCCAGCGCATACATTTGATCGACCGCCGTTTGGTAAGGAGTGGGCAAGGGTTATCGGGAAGCGCCAGCGTAAGAACAATTGTCATCCCGAGCGAAGCGAGGGACCCTGGTTTTTCTCGGCGTCAACAAAAAGAACCAGGATCCCTCGCTTCGCTCGGGATGACACGCCACAAAGGGCGGATGACACATCGCGAGGGCGGATGACACGCCATAAAGCACCTAAGATCTCAACGGGGAGACACTTCACGCCGCCATGAAATCCAGCGCCCGCGCAATATAAGCTTTCATCTCCTTGCGGTGTACGACGGCATCCAGCATGCCGTGCTCCAGCAAAAATTCGCTGCGCTGAAATCCCGCCGGAAGCTTCTGCCGGATGGTCTGCTCGATCACTCGCGGCCCGGCAAACCCAATCAGGGCGCCCGGTTCGGCGATATTCAAATCGCCCAGCATGGCAAACGACGCCGTCACCCCGCCGGTAGTCGGATCGGTCAATACCGAGACGTATGGAACTTTGGCTTTATCCAGCCGGGCCAGCGCCGCCGAAATTTTCGCCAATTGCATCAGGCTGACCACGCCTTCCATCATCCGCGCCCCGCCCGAGGCCGACACAATAATCAGCGGCTTGCGCGATTCCGCGGAGCGCTCCACCGCCCGCGTAATCATCTCCCCCACCACCGCGCCCATGCTGCCGCCGATAAACGCATATTCCATCACGCTCGCGACCACCGGCCTGCCCAACAATTTGCCTTCCGCGTTGATCACCGCGTCTTTCAATCCGGTATCGGCCTGCGCCTGCCGCAACCGCGAGGAGTACGGCTTCAAATCGACAAATCTCAGCGGATCGGTCGACGACAGATTTCCGTCGAACATCTCATATTGATTGTCGTCCATGAGCATTGCCAGGCGCGTATGGGCGTCAATGCGAAAATGCTTCTCGCATTTCGGACAGACGCTGAAATTTTCTTCCAGATCTTTTTTCCAGATAATCTGCCGGCAGCTCTCGCACTTTACCCACAACCCTTCGGTGCGGACGGTCTTCTTCCCCGAAGTGTCCAGTTCCCCGGATTCGCGCTTAAACCAAGCCATAAGAAAAGTTCCCAGATGTCAGTTCTCAGTTCTCAGCAAAACCTTTCCGATTCAACGTTCCGGCCTCAATGAAAACTGAGAACTGAAATCAGTATTCGATTCCTTTCTGCGCCATCACGCCCTTCTCATACGCGTGCTTCACCTGCCGCATCTCGGTTACGGTATCCGCCGCCTCGACGATTGTGGGGTGCGCGTTCCGTCCCGTCAAGATCACGTGCACCATCTCGGGTTTCTTCTTCAGACTCTCCACCACTTTCGCGGGATCGAGCATTCCATAACTGATGGCGTAATTAATCTCGTCGAGCACCACCAAATCCCAGTCTCCAGATTGGATGGCGCGATCTGCTTCATCCCATGCCTCTTCCACCATCTTCACGTCTTCCGGATCGGGTTTCTCCGCGCCCACTTTCACAAACCCGCGCCCCATCTGCTTCATCACGAATTTGTCGCCGAAGGCTTGCACCGCGTCCAGTTCTCCGTAATGCCAAGAGCCTTTTAGAAATTGCAGCATCAGCACTCGCATCCCCTGGCCCACGGCGCGCAGAGCGGTGCCCATAGCAGCGGTCGTTTTGCCTTTTCCCGGGCCGGTATTCACGATGATCAGGCCGCGCCGTACGTCATTCATGAGAGCGAATGTTCGATTCTACTAGAAAGGTCCCATTCCAAGTGAAACCGCCTCTTGACATTCTTCGCAGTATTTCGGGGTATTATCCACTTCACGCGAATGAACTTTCCACAGAACTGGCGCATCCCACTTTCCGTATCGCATGCCAGCAGATCTCTGACTACATGGCAGACTGCGGAGGTCTCGAAGTGATCAACAATTGTCTTGCGTTGTTGTTTTGCCTGTTCGCAGCGTCACCGGCATTTTCCGCCCAGCACGTCGCTATTCACCCTCGGTCCGGCTTCGATTCAGCCGAGCAGGAAACCATCCGCCAAATCGTCGATATGGAGCGCCAATCCAAGGAAGCGAGCCTGCACCGCGACGCCGATTTTTCCCTGCGCACACTCGCCGACGACTACGTGGCCATCACTCCTCTGGGACAGGTCACTACCAAAGAAGAAACAATTTCGGCGCGGCGCGGCGGCCAGCTTCGGTATGAAGCGATGAACATTACGGATATGGTTGTCCGGCTCTATGGAGATACTGCGGTCGTAACCGCCCGCGCCGACGTCAAGGGACATCAATTGGGTGAAGATTTCAGCGGGCCCTATCGTTATACCCGCGTCTGGGTGCGCCGCAACGGCCACTGGCAGGCCGTCAGCTATCAGGCTACGGTTACGCAGTAAACCAGGAATGCTTTGCTATCATGCTGCCTGCCCCGCCTTGGCCACTCCCGGCGGCGCATCTTGCGTCCGCGTCCAGGTATAGCGCATGCGGTGAATCACGGTCAGGGTAGAGAGCACTGCGATCACCCACAGAACCGGAGCCATGCGGTTGAATAGCGCGCCGATGATGACAAGCACCAGCCGTTCCGGGCGTTCCATGAAACCCACGCGGCAACTTCCAATCAGCGACTCCGCGCGGGCCCGCGTGTAGCTCACCATAATGGCGCTGATCATTACGAAGGCCGTGAGCACAACGTAGAAAAATCGATCGCCGCGTCCATAAAAGACCAATAGGCCAAGAAACTGCGAAGCGTCGCTGTAGCGGTCCACTACCGAATCGAAAAATGCTCCGAAGCGTGTGACGCGGTTGGTGGCGCGCGCGACCTGGCCATCCACCAGGTCGAAGAATCCCGAAAAGATGATGACCAGTCCGGCGTAGAAAAACATGCGCCGCTGCGTCAGGGCTGTCGCCGAGCCGAATAAAATCGCGGCCCATGTGTTCACTACCAATCCCATGAAAGTGAGAACGTTGGGATTGATGCGCGACAGCGCCAGCCAGCGGACGATGGTATCGAGCAGCACACCGCAGGCGCGGCCGAAAGCGCTCGTCCAGCTTAAACTGGTCGAACTTGAAGGCGTTCCGCTGTGGCTGGTCGATTCCGCCAAACTAGGCCCCCGCCTTTTCCGGATCGGCTTCGTCGTGGATGGTGGTCAGCGCCAGAATTTCCAGTTCGCGCTTGCCGTTGGGCGTGATGACTGTGGCCTCGTCGCCCACTTTCTTGTTCAGCAGGGCTCGGCCGATGGGCGACGTGGTCGAAATCTTTCCCGAGCCCACATCCGACTCCTCGCTGGTCACCAGCTTGTATTCGATCTCTTCGTTCTTCGAGCTGTCATAGATCTTCACCGTGGAACCCAGCCCCACTTTGTCTTTGGGGATGTTATTCATGTTCGTCAGCGACAAATCGGCGAGACGCTTGCCCAACTGCCGAAAGCGCGCCTTCACGAACTCCTGGCGCTGCTTGGCCATGTGATACTCGGCGTTTTCGCTCAGATCGCCGAGAGCGGCAGCCCGTTTAATTTCTTTGGGCAGCTCGTGCACCAGTTCGTGCTCGAGCGCGTCCACTTCTTCCTGCAATTTTTTTCTAAGTTGGTCAGTCATTGTTGATCAGACACTGTTTAATCAGAGATATTGATCGGACGTGCGTGCGGTACTCTCTTGGGATTATAAACCTCTGGCAGCAAGCTAAGAATGCTATGGCGGCGCCGGGCAGTCGACCTAATTTTGTGAATTTAGATCAGTGCCCGCCGATGGGTAGTGGTGCAACTTGAAAAAAGATTTGTATCAGGGCACCGCTTGAGCGATGCCGACAACGGCCGAGCGCTATCGGTTTCAGCCGCCGAGGCTTGTGTTATGGTGCGCGGCCGAAGCTGGTTCGAAAACTCTCGCATTGGGGCGGCGGGCCTGAAGGCACGCCCTGATACGAATCTCGTCTTAAACTGCACCACTACTTGACGGTGGCGATTCTTACGTGAATCCAGAAGAAGTCTAGCCCCAGGCCCTTACTGCGCAGAAAATTTCATAGTTCCGCGAACGAAACGGCGCATTGTATGATTGTGGCCGTTTATTCTGGACATGGAAATCATTCAAGCGATCTACTGCATATTTGCCAATAAAGAGTCTCTCCTGCTTGCACCTTCAGCCCGCTTCCGGACTCTGCTTTGGCTATTCTGTCTGGCATCTTTACTGGCCAATGTATCGACTACCGCCGCCGCGCAAACGGTGACGCTCTCGCCTGCATCTCTCAATTTCGGAAGCGTAACCGTCGGATCGACGAGCCCGGTTAAGAACATTATCCTGACCAACACCGGCACGGCTGCCCTGACCATCACGAGCATCGCGGCCAGCGCGAGTTTCTCCGAAACCAACACCTGCGGAGTTGCCGTCGGCGCGGGGAAAAAATGCGGGATCTCGGTCACCTTCATGCCCACACAGACGGGACTCGCCACCGGCGCGATCACCGTCACAGACAACGCCGGCAACAGTCCGCAAACCGTTGCTTTGAGCGGCACAGGCCTGGCGCAGGTTACGCTGGCTCCGGCCACGCACAACTTCGGCAGCCTCACCGTCGGCAGCACGAGCACTCCGTATTCGCTGACGCTGACTAATAATCAAAGCACTGCGCTCTCGATCACGAGCATCACGGTAACCGGAGATTTTGCGGAAACCAATACCTGCGGCGTGTCGCTTTCGGGAGATTCTTCATGCATCATCACCGCGACCTTTACTCCAACCGTTGTTGGCACGCGCACCGGCACGCTCAGCGTCAACGACAGCGTTAACAGCAGCCCGCAGACCTCAAGCCTTTCGGGAACCGGTTCGACCGCGGGATTGACTTCGATTGCCATCACGCCCGCAAATTCCTCCGTTGCCGCCGGGTATACGCAGCAATTCACCGCCACGGGTACATTCTCAAGCGGCGAAACCTATAACATCACGCAATCGGTCAATTGGAATTCCAGCAAGAAAAACGTCGCCACCGTCGGCAATACGGCAGGCACGCAAGGCTTGGCGACTGCCATAGCCGCGGGTGCAACCACAATCACCGCGACCTCGGGCAAGATCACAGGTACGACGCCGATGACTGTGACTCCCGCGGCGTTGGTTTCAATTGCCATCACGCCGACTGCGCCTTCGATCGCTCTGGGCACGCAGCAGCAGTTTGCCGCAACAGGAACCTACTCGGATGGCAGTACTCAAAACCTGACTGGTTCCGTGGCGTGGAGTTCTTCAGCCTTGAATGTGGCGACAATCGTCGCCGGTGGGCTGGCCAGCAGCGTGGGCACAGGAGTAACCAGCATCAGCGGAACATCTGGCAGCATAACGGGGTCCGCTACATTAACCGTGACGCCCGCCAGCCTGGTGTCGATCGCATTGACGCCTGCGGCGCCGACGATCACTCTCGGAAATACCGAACAGTTCACGGCCACTGGAACTTACTCCGACGGCAGCACGCAGAACGTTACCACTACCGCGACTTGGGCGTCGGCAACCACGGCCGTGGCAACGATCAGCAACACGGCAGGCACGCAGGGATTGGCCACAAGCGTGGCCGCAGGCACATCCGCGATCACAGCCACCGTGGGATCGGTCGTATCTCCCCCCGACACGCTTACCGTGAACGCCGCTCCGGCGACCGAAGCGGTCACAACGTACCACTACGATAATTACCGCACTGGCTGGAACCAGAACGAATTCACTCTGACTCCTACGAACGTCGGCAGTTCATCTTTTGGATTGCTGCAAACTGTAACCTTGGATAATCAGGTCGATGCCCAGCCGCTGGTGGTTCCGGGCGTGAACATTACTGTGGGAAATTATCAGGGCACGCACGATGTCGTTTATGTGGTCACGGAAAACGACACGGTTTACGCAATCGATGCCGAGAGCGGAACCATCCTATTGAGCCCGAACTTCGGACCGCCTGTGATTTACCCCACAGGCTGCCGGGCTCCCTCGACGGCATCAATTCCACGCCGGTGATCGACTTGGCCAACAATATCTTTATGTGATGGCGTATACCAACACGTCGGCGGGGCCCGCTTATTATCTGCACGCGCTCGATCTTGGCAGCCTGACCGATACGGTTTCACCCGAGCTTGTGGCTGCATCCCATACGTTGACCGACGGCAGTACCTTCAGTTTCAACGCCACTTATCAGCGCCAGCGTCCCGCTCTGTTGATGGCCAACGGCAATATCTACGCCGCATTTGGCAGCTTCTGCAACAACGCTTTATCCCGCGGATGGCTGCTGGGCTGGCAAACCGGCACGCTTACGCCGATGACCGCCGACGCAATTACCGATTCGCAGGCCTCGGACACGGACGACTTCTTCGCGACCTCCATATGGATGTCCGGCTACGGGCTGACGGCGGATGACTCCGGCAATGTGCTGTTTATCACTGGCAACTCCGATTATTCGGGCACGACCTACGACGGAGTTACCAACATTCAGGAGAGCGTCGTCAAGGAAGCGCCGGACTTGAGTGGAGTGGTCGACATATTTACCCCGAGCAATTGGTCTTCTTTGGACAAAAACGACCGGGATTTTGGCAGCGGCGGAGTGTTGGTACTGCCTGACCAGCCGGGCGCAATACCGCATCTCGCCGTGGCCGCCGGCAAAGATGGCCGGATGTTTCTGATGAACGAAGACAGCCTCGGCGGATACTCGACGACTTCGAATAATGTGCTCGGCACCTACCCGATCGGCTTCTGCTGGTGCGGCCAGTCGTATTATGTGGACCCTACAGACTTGATGCCCCGAATCGTCAGTAGCGGCGGCACCACACCGGAGGTTTGGGAGCTGCAAACAACGCCCAGCGTCGCGCTGAGCATGGTGACCAGCGGCTCGATCAGTAGTAGCGCGCAGGATCCCGGGTTCTTCACGACCATTTCTTCCGCCGGCACCGCCAATCCGATTATCTGGGCGCTGGGACGTCCGCAATCGATGAGTCAGGATGCCATCACGCTGTATGCGTTTAATCCGGATGCAGGCGGGAGCACGATGTCGTTGCTCTTCCAGGGTCCGGCCGGGGCTTGGCCGAATATTATTAACAACGCAAACCTGATGCCGGTGGTGGCGAATGGCGAGGTCTTCGTGGCGAGCTACCAGCAGTTGCAGATTTTTGGACTGAATACTGCGAAGGTGAGGCCGGTGAAAAAGAAATAGATGTCAGACAGCGTTTCGTCTGTCCCGGTTTTTCAGTGTCCCGGTTGTCGGCGTCTACGGCACTTCACGCGTGGATCGCTTATTCTCCCAGGCGGCAGGCCGTCCTGGGCGAGACTGGGCCGATCTCCTTCCATGCCGCACCCTCCGCGAAAAGTACGATTAGCCAGTTAACTTCTATCATTCCGGCCGGGGCGCAGGGCAGTGAGCGCGGTGGAGGAACCTGCGGCCCGTAGAAGATTCGTAACGCCCGTCTTATTCTGCGCGCCGGCTTGCGCTTCCATATATTTGCGCAGGACGGCGTTCATGGTGGTTTGATATCCGCGGCCGTGCTTGCGGAAAAAAGTAAGCACGTCAGGATCGACGCGCAGGGTAATCTGCTTCTTCGGTCCGGGCCAGATGATCGCGTTCTTGAAGAAGTCGAGACCTTGTTCCGGAATGTCGGAAAAATCGATATCTTCGTCTCGCATCGCATCAATGCGCTTCCAATCCGTCATGGAAGGCCTTTTCATATTCTTTCCGTTCTTCATGGGTTGCCTTTCTCAGTGAGATGATGCGAACGGTATCGGGCGCGGGTTCAGCGAACGCTGCAAAGGCGCACCGCCCCTGAATCATGCCAATACCAATCCAGCGTTCTTCTCCATAGTCATCCCGCGTGTCGGGACGGACGAGCAGAAAGCCCCGAAACATCACCTCCAACCATGCGAAGTCGAGTCCGTGCTTGCGAAGATTGGACCTGTTCTTCGCTTCGTCCCACTCAAACTCCATTGTAACTCCAATCGTAGTTACAGCGCAAGGCGACTTCGAACTTACCCGATTCTTATGAATACCTGATCCCATGAATACCCGACTGGCACGCTAATTTTCGGTGACGGATATCACGCTCTACCGAATAATTAACAGCGCCCGTTTAAGGATGAAATGCCGATTACCAATCGCCGATTGCCGCCATTGAATGGTTGCGATCGCGTCGAATTCCGACGCACTTGTTAAACTAGAAGGTTGACCATGCCTTCGCGCTACGCACAATGGATGTACGATTGGGAGCACCGGCTTACTTCGGTAGACAACAACCGCGTGGTGCGTCCGCTCGACTGGGGATTGGAATTTTGCCGCGATTGGCCCTGCCGCAACGGTTCGCGTCCCGGCCAATCGATTGACGATCCGGCGAAATTTTTTGTTGAATTCAACCGGCGCATCGTGGCAGCGAGCGACGAATTCTTTTCTTATAAAACTCCAACCGATTTCCGCCTGGAGAAGCGCGAGGTGCAGGTATTCTCCACGCGCGAGGTTCCCGACCAGAATCTCGAAGCCGAAGTAAAAGGAACGTTCGCCGAGTTCCTGCGTTTCACTGCGCCGGTGAAAACGCCGTACGCCGAAAACAATCTGGTAAACGCGCGCTGGTTTCCCGCGCGCGGCAAGCGTGCGATCGTTCTTTTACCGCACTGGAATGCCGATGCGATCGCTTACGTCACTCTCTGCAAACTCTTAAACATGCTTGGGATTTCCGTGCTGCGGCTCACCATGCCGTATCACGATATTCGCATGCCAGCCGAGACCAGGCGCGCCGATTACGCCGTCTCCGCCAACATTGGGCGCACGCTTGATGCAGTGCGGCAGGGCGTGGTAGACGTGCGCTGTTGCCTCGATTGGCTAGAACAACAGGGATACAGCAAGCTCGGCATCGTTGGCACCAGCCTCGGTTCGTGCTATGCGTTTATCGCGGCGGCGCACGATCCGCGCATACGCGTCGCGGCGTTTAATCACGCTTCCACCTATGTCGCCGATGTGGTGTGGCACGGGCAATCGACGCGCCATATTCGTCAAGGAATGGAATCGCAGATCACGCTGGAGACGCTGCGGCAATCCTGGCTGGCGGTGAGCCCAATGGCATACTTCAATCAGTTCTCGCGCTGGCCGCGCAAATCGCTGATTATCTATGCGAAATACGATCTGACTTTCCTGCCCGAACTCTCGCGAGATGTAGTGCGAGAATTCGAACGCCATGGACTCGATCACAAGGTCGTGGTGCTGCCCTGCGGCCACTACACCATGGGCGAAGCGCCTTACAGTTACATGGATGGCTGGCACCTGGCGTCATTTTTGCGAACTGCGTTCGAAGGCTAGCGACGCTGCGACGATCAGCAGATATATTCCTTCCCAATGTAGAGACAGCCACCCCCGGCTGTCTGGTCGAGCGAAGCTCGACGGCGTTTCTTGCCGAAGGCGGCAATAACGTGTGGCGTTTCACTTCTTAACTTGCCGCAAAAGCATCGCGTGCGCCGAGGCCTTGTTTCTCGATCGTTTCCCCGGAAAGCAGAGGACGCCCCATTCGCAGAATATAAGCGAGCCACGCGCCAGCCGCCTGGCTCGTCAAAATAGCGACCAGAACAAGCGTCGTATAAAAAACCGCATTGATGATGCCCGCGTCGAAGGCCACACTGGCCAGTACGATTCCCGGGCCGCCGCGCGCGTTTAGCGCCGTGGCAAGATTCACGGAATCTCGAACGCCGAATCCCGCGAATCTGGCCCCGAGTCCCGCCGACGCTAGTTTTATGATCGAAGAAAGAACCAGAAACACGGCCAGCATGGAAAACGAAAAGGTTTTACCCAAATCCAGTTTGTAACCCACCACCGCAAAATAGATCGGGATAAACACAGCAAAAGAAAAATCGGAAACCGTAGCGATGGCCTGGGACAAAAGATCCTGATCGGCAACAATGGCGTAGCCCGCGAGAAATGCGGCGAATACCAGGCTGATATCGAAGAGCGAGGCGACCGCGGCATAGGCCAGCAACACGACGACGACATAAGCGATGGGAGAAGTAGCCGCGAGCACGTTCCAGCGGGACCGCGTCAACCGGGCAAGCAACTTGGGCGCGGCGAATAAACCCGCAGCCAGGTAAATCACAGTGAAAGCCACGTGAAGCGCGATCTTTCGATTGGGAATGTTTCCAGATTCGGCCAATGCCGTAGCCACGGCCAATACTGCCCATAAAACAATATCTTCAATTACAGCGACACCCAGCACCAGCCGGGCAAAACGGGTATGCAGGATTTTCAGATCGTGAAGAATCTTCGAGATCACCGGTATCGACGTGACTGCTACGCCAATGCTTACCACGAGCATGAGTGGCGCTTTCGCATGGGAACGGCCCGCAAGCAGGCTGAGGGGAATGAATGAAACCACGCAAAGCGCCGCGACAAACGGAATTCCCGTGCCCAGCGCGCCGAGCCAGGCGACTTGTCGCCGATCTTCGCGATTGAACAATCCCTTGGTCTCGGCGCCGGAGGCAAACATCAGCAACAGCAATCCAAAGTTGTAAAGAAAGCTGAGCACTGCGGCATACGAGGCGCTGGTCTGGGAGCTGGAGTGCAGAGGAAGGATTGCGGCAGAGATCGACGGGGCGAATCGGCCTACCAGCGACGGCCCCAGCAATACTCCGGCGAAGATTTCTCCCACCACCTTCGGCTGCCGCATGAGCGTAAACAGATATCCAAAGAGCCTGGCGGCGGCCAGCAATAAAAAAAGGAAAATGGTGAATGACCCAAAATCAACCGTCGACATTGGCGAAAAACCTCACGGAATCCGATGCCAAATTCTCTGCTAACGTTCAGCAACAACTTTCAGGAAAGTGGGTTGCCGCCGCTCAATAGCGATACCAACTGAAAAAATTCGCGATCCATCCGCCAACCCGGGTCGAAATGGAATGATTTGCTTTTGGGAAATTTCGCGATTGCAAATTGCACGCTTCCCCGGCCCTTGCTGCTCTATCGAAAGAGCCGGCGTTGCCTTCCTGTCTTGTATTTGCAGCTATTCGAGTTCGCATATTCCCTTCGTTGATGTTGAGTGATTTGAGTTTACCGGGCGGCAGCTTGAGCGCCGATAGTCGTGGCATACCCAAGGCTTACCAACATATCGCCGGCATATTCGTCTACGATTTGAACCTGCCGCTCCGTGAGTTTCTCCCGCCAGCCGTGAACTGATCCCTTCCCAATCCACCGCCCTTCTTTGCCGGGGCTTTTCGGAAGTGTCTTTGCCCGGTCTTCTTTGGCGCGCATTCTGTTTAGCGAATTGTTGCGAACCGCATTGTGAATTGCGTCCCAATCCACTTTCTTTCCAAGAAATTCCAGGCAGCGCGCTACCGTGCCGGCAAGGTCTTTCCGCATTTCCTCGAAGCGCACAACGAGAAGATCGCCGTTCTTCGCGAGGGGCGAGTTGAGCCACCCATCAATATGGCCCTGCCATGAACCGAAGCGCGTCATCTTTCCCTGCATGAATGGCAGGACATATTTGTCGATCGAGCGGATATGAAGCACGTCGAGCGCGCTTTCTCGCGCGAAGCTGGAGAGCATAACGTCCCGAACGTCGCGAATAATGTAGATGCCGCGCCTGTATTCGCCGCGATAGGGTTCGTGCGTCTTGATCAGCCGTCCGCCGCCGGGAACTACCTGACGTGCGTTTACGTGGACTCCGATTTCCGGAACGATCTCTTGAATCTGGTCGAAGCTCGAAGGCAGGCCAGTCAAGGCTTCCGCCAGCATGAACCGCAACATCGTATTGCCCGACCGGGGGTACGACGCGAGGAATACATCCGCATGGTCGAGCCCAAGATGCCGGAGACTCGCCAGTGGCCTGCGCAATCGGGTTCGTGCGGCGCGTGCGCGCAAGTGTGTGAGAGCGGACATCAGCTCTGTCCTCGTCCCCGGGCGGCTTGCACGGCGGCGGCACAGGAAATGCCGCCCGAATCCACGGGGCCTGACTGAAGGGGTTTGCCGCCTTCACGCTGGCGTTGCTTCGCTGCCCGGTAGCGGCGCAACAGAGAAATCGGAATAAAAGAGAAGACGAGCGGAGAGATGCGGTCTCTGGTTCGAAATATTTTGTAAAGAAGCAAATCCATCAGGCGTAAGTGGAAACTCGGGATTCGAGTGTCCGGCTCTGAAGATGGGGGATATGGCGGCCATGCCGCGCCATAACGCTGCCGCCACCAGCTTATATACCCGCGGATGTTCGCGCGCAACGCTTCTCCCAACACTTCGGGACGAGGCCCGCGAATGATTTCATCCCCTCGGAGATTGGCATGATGCGCTCCATCCAGAATCGCCGAACGGTCGGCACCGGCCAGGCTCGATAGGGAATCGTTGTAAGGGATCTTTAGGAATCCGCATACCCGCTGCATTGCCCACGCAGTCTCGGTATTCAACTCCTCGTAGCTGACCTGGCAGACAGGTACGCCGCGGCGCACTAGCTGATCGCATTCTTTTTTCAATACTTCATAACCGAGGAGTCCGCAGTGCGCGGCGCCCTTGCGGCTGAAATAAGAGTTGCCAAGAGAAGCCGCTCGCAAAATGCTGTTCGCGGTGCCCTCGGGATCGCGCCAAACAATAATGAAGCGCGCGCCCGGAAAAAGGTCCGCCATCTCATTGAGGCGGTCATAATAGTTCGGGGATTTATCGCCCCAGATGGCCGCGCCACGCTGTTGCGCGTATTGCTGGTGGACGGCCGCGAAAGCCCTGGGGAAATTCCACGCACCTTGGGCAAATTCGCTGGCCGATAGTTTGTGCCGGCTTAAGGCGTCGTTCCAGAACTCCCAGCGCTCCGCCCAATCGCAAAGCGATCCTGGCTTGAGAAAGACCGGCCTCAAGAGCATGAGATCGGCTTCATACATGAGCGCGACCTGCGGATGCTTATTCAGTAGTGCGTAAAGCAGCGACGAACCCGATCGCCACATGCTGACCACGAACACCGGACCCGGCGCCAGAGCCGGTTCGAGCTTATTGGCGTCGCTCATACGCGTGCCTCTATCACGCCGGGCTGGCTTGGGTTGGTCTGGGAAGGGACGGTTGACTGGCGGGCATTGTTGGTGCTGATGCGCCAGATTCCATTCGATTTTTCGACGATCATCAGGGTACCGGTTGGTGGGCCTCCGCGAACTGGAACGCGGTCCCGGTCGCCGTGTTCGATGATGGTTTGGGTTGCCAGAACATTCCGCACGTGGGTCACAGCCACGATACAACCCGAAGACTGGTCGGCCAGATTCATCATCTCCGTCAAGCGGCGCGAGTACCGGCCATAAAACTGGTAAAAAGACTCGCCGCTGGGCGCCGCCAGGTCCGGATGCTGATTGAGCAGATTCAAAAATGGAAGAATGTCGAACACTCGCTGGCCGCAAAACACTCCCAGATTCCAGGGTCGCAGCTCTTTGCTGGTTGTCACGCGCGACGCACTCGTACGGCGGCGCAGCACTTCGGCGGTTTGCCGCGCGCGGCGAAGGTCGGAGGAGTAGATTGCGTCGATGCGATGATCGGCCAGGCGATCCGCAGTTTCCGCCGCTTCTTTCAGTCCCTGTTCATCAAGCGGAATGTCGAGCCAACCGCGCAGGCGTTCGTCCCGGCCCGGGATGTTCAGGCTAGTGTGTCCGTGGCGCACAAGAATAAGCTTTCCCATGGTGTCAGAGGCTCCTGATTTGAAGTGGCGCCCCGACGCGACGTGCAGGCTTTACCTAGCCAAACGGCACTGATCGGTACGGGGTAAATCGCGGGGAAGGAATACACTAGTAAGCCAATCGACTTACTTTGTAATACTGCGTTAACAATACTTCTGGCCCCGGCTGCTGTCAAGAGTCCGATGAAAAGAAAAAAGTCTCCAATTCGAGACACCACAGGAAGCACAAAGATGGGGACCCTAACTGCTTGCAGCGCAAAGAATTATTGACGCAAGCCAACGCAGACGGGGGAAACCCGTTTATTCCGGACTCCCTACGCGCGAGTTAGAATGCTTCAGTGGGCGATTCTGGCAGCGGCGCGATAGGGACGGAAATGGCGTCGACCGAGATCATTGAACACCGGCGCGAAGAGTTTGTGATTAGTACCGATCGGTCGCGGCTTAACCTCGAAGTGGTGCACGGCTTTCTCACCAACTCTTATTGGGCTAAAGGAATCCCGCTCCGAATTGTGCAGCGGTCGATCGAACACTCGCTGTGTTTTGGTGTTTATGAAAGCGCCGGCGCACAGGTAGGTTTTGCGCGGGTGGTCAGCGACTTCGCTACAGTCGCCTACTTGGGCGACGTATTTATACTCGAATCCCATCGCGGACGCGGCCTGAGTAGGTGGCTAATGAACTGCATCATGAAACACCCCGCGCTCCAGAATCTGCGAAGATGGATTCTCCTTGACCAGGGACGCGCACGGACTTTATTCACAATGCGGCTTCACTCCGCTGAACGCGCCGGCGCGGTATATGGAGCTTCACCGGCCTAATGTTTACGAGATTATCCAGGAAACAATATGAAGACATCCGCAGACAAGATGTACCGCCCATTATACGAATCCGATCCGCAGGTTGCCGCGGCGATCGACAACGAAACCCGCCGCCAGCATGAAGGTCTTGAGCTTATCGCTTCGGAAAATTTTGTGAGCGAAGCTGTGCTCGAAGCGGCCGGCTCCGTATTCACCAACAAATATGCCGAAGGATATCCGGGCAAACGTTACTACGGCGGCTGCGAGTTTGCGGATGTAGTCGAAAACCTGGCGCGCGATCGCGCGAAACAATTATTCGGCGCCGAACATGCCAACGTTCAGCCCCACGCCGGTTCGCAGGCAAACATGGAAGCGTATGCGGCAATCCTGCAACCCGGCGACACCATTCTTGGGTTAAATCTGGCGCACGGCGGTCACCTCACGCACGGCCATCACCTGAATTTTTCGGGCAAGACTTACAAGATCGTTCCCTACGGAGTCACGAAGGAAACGGAAACGATCGACTATGACGCGCTCGAAAAGCTGGCCGAGGAGCATCGGCCGAAGCTGATTATCGGCGGCGGCAGCGCGTATCCGCGCATTATCGATTTCGCGCGCATGCGCCAGATTGCGGATAAGGTTGGGGCACTGTATCTGGTCGATATGGCGCACTTCGCCGGCCTGGTCGCCGGAGGCGCGCATCCTTCGCCCGTGCCGCATGCGCACATCGTCACGTCTACCACGCATAAGACGTTGCGCGGGCCGCGATCGGGATTGATTCTTTCTAAGGCTGAATTCGCGGCGGCGATCGACAAAGTGGTTTTTCCTGGAATGCAGGGCGGACCGCTCATGCACATCATCGCTGCCAAAGCGATTTGTTTTCAGGAGGCGATGCAGCCCGAATTCCGCGACTACGCGAAGCAAGTTGTAGCGAATGCGAAAGTGCTGGCGGAGACGCTGGCAGCGGAAGGCTTCCGCATTATTTCCGGCGGCACCGATACCCACCTGATGCTGGTCGATGTCTTTTCCAAAGGGATGTTGGGCAGCGAAGCCGAAAAAGCGCTGGGCGAGGCCGGCATCACGGTTAACAAAAACGCGATCCCGTTCGACGTGAATCCGCCGCTGAAGCCAAGCGGCATCCGCATCGGCTCGCCGGCGTTGACGACGCGAGGAATGAAGGAAGCCGAGATGCGGCAGGTCGGGCGCTGGATCGCGGAAGCTCTGACGCAGAGAAGCGATGGCCCCAAGCTCTCGCGCATCAAGAAAGAAGTCCTGAATCTTTGCGAGGCTTTTCCGCTTTATGCGGAGAGGCGAGCGAAAGCGCAATCGGAAGTGCGGGTTTGAGCTTTCGTGCTTTGTAATGGAATCCATTAATCTGTAATCTCAGTGTATGGCCACGAACCGCGTATCCCGCGTTTATACAATTAGCCTCCCGGCTGAGCTGGCGCAAAAGGCCGAGGCTCTTGCCAAACGCGACAGCCGGACCATGAGCGAACTGTTTCGCGAGGCCTTCCGCACTTACTATGCGCAGCAGGCACGCCGCGCATTGCAGGAGATCGGCGAGTATGCGGCGGAGCGGAATCCGGGCTATACCGATGCCGATGTGCCTCGCGTTATTAAGCAGATTCGCCGCAACAAGCCTCCGCATCGAACTTCACAAAACTCCAAGTGATTGTTGTTCTCGATACAAACGTTTGGATTTCCGCGCTTCAGTTTGCCAAGCTCCGCGGCGTACCCACGCGCGCTCTTGAAAAGGCGATGAGCGAAGACATAATCGCCACTTGCGACGAGATCGAAGCGGAAATATCGCGCGTCTTGACCGAAAAGTTCTTCTAGGAACCGAGTCGCGCAGAAGCCGCGCTGGAAGTTGTGCTAGCGCGCTCAATTCGGATGCGGCTCCGGGGGACGGTGAAGGAATGCCGTGACCCTAACGACGATATGTTTCTGGAATGCGCCCTGAGAGCACAAGCAGACTTGCTCGTCGCAGGAGACAAGGATTCTTTTGATCATTCGCTCTTACAAGGGTACACGAATCGTCACCCCGGCTCAGTACGTCAACGCTTTTCCCTAAATCCACGTGGTGTGCTCTAATGCCTTCGATGAAGATCGCCATCGACATTCGGAGAATGACCGAGTTCGGTGTAGGCACTTACATTCGCAATGTCGTGCGAACTCTGGCGCGCCTCGACCACGAGACAACTTACATTCTCATCGGACCTGTCGCGAAAGTGAAGGAGATCGGCCCGCTTCCTTCTAACTTTCATTCGATAGCTTTACTGGAACCGGAACGCTCATTAATGGGCTTCCGCGAGTTCCGCACTGTCGTGAAGCGGTTGGACTGCGATCTGGTTCACATTCCGAATCTATTCTCCGTGCCGCGCATGCTGCCTTGTCCCTACGTCATGACGGTGCATGACATGTTGGACCACCTGGCGCGGGCGCGCCAGCAGACTGGCTTTTGGGGAGCCTGGCATTTCCAGTGGACCAAGCGGGTGCTTAAGGGCGCCTCGCGCATTATCGCGGTATCGAACTTTACCCGCATCGAAATCGAGAAACTCTTTGCAATTCCTCCCGGACGCATCGAGGTGGTCTATAACGCGATTGACGAGCGCTTCCTGCACGGTCACGCGAACTCCGCCGAACGGCAACTCATCGCTGAGCGTTATCAGGTCACGTATCCGTTCCTGCTTTATGCCGGACGCATCAGCCCGCATAAAAATGTGGTACGCATGATCGAAGCCTTTTCGGCGTTGAAAACCGAACTCAAAAAAGATCAGTTATTTCCAGACTTAAAGCTGATCATTATTGGAGACGATCTTTCCGGTAATCCGGACCTTCGCCGTACCGTGGTGCGCAGCGGCGTCCAAAATGATGTGCGCTTCCTGGGATTCGTGCCTATTGAGGTACTGCGCACCTTCTACGATCAGGCCAAAATTTTCGTTTTCCCGTCGTTGTATGAAGGCTTCGGCCTGCCCCCCCTTGAAGCGATGGCTCACGGAACGCCGGTTGTGACTTCGAATGTTTCGTCGCTGCCCGAGGTTGTCGGAAATGCGGCCGTTCTGGTGCACCCGGAAAATGTTTTCGAAATCATGCGCGCGCTGCACCGCGTGCTTACGGACCAGCCGCTGCGCGAGAAGATGAAGGAGCGAAGCTATCGCCAGGCGGGGAAATTCTCCTGGGAGAAATCCGTCCGCAGGATCATGGATGTGTATCGGGAAGTCGTGACCGGTAAGAGGGAAACTTCCCACCGGCCCTCGGCATCCAGCGCTAGAACGGGAGTGGCCTAAGCCAGGAAGCTATTTCAACAGCGGTTGGCCGGGAGAAGCGATAGCCAGCTTATGCAGCTTGGCGGTGACGCGATTGCGGTCGCCATCATTTTGCGCCGCGGCTAGAAGCTTGCGGAGGGAAGTAATTTTATGCTGACGGGCACGGCGCCGGCGAATCTCCGGACGGCGGCTGGGTGCTGACATTGTGGGCTCCTCGTGAATTGGAAAATAGTAGCGCTTCGGCCTCATCGCGATTACCGAAACAACCGATCAATCTCGCGGTCAGCCTGAGCTTCCTTATTTATCTTAAGCTTGTTTATCAAGCAGTACAACATGGGGATGTCAATTTTTGGAGCGGGAGGGGCCGTTTTGGCGATTCCTGCGAAGCGCGTCCGCTTTTTCCGGCGCATGCATTTTCGCGCAGTGTTGGTCGAACTCGGCTTGCATTAAACGAAGGTTTGCGTCCGTGTTTCCGACGAAGGCAAATGTTACCTCCGGACACGATGAGCAGCTTCCCCGCAGCATCGGATCGCCACTCGGCGCGAGTTTGATTAACAATTCGGCTTGCTTCATATGCTGTGCGGTCCTGTGGTCCCTTCTTGCCTGATGGTGAACTCCAAAACTTGAAAGGCCGGTTGCAGAAAACGCAGCCGCGTCGAAGTTATTCCTTTTCCTCGGGATTAGATGGGCGGGCTCCGATCTTGTTCATATAGCACTCCTCGTGCACAGGCTGCCCGTTTTCGTCGATGCGGGCTTCTTCCAGAGATACGGGTAAGGAACAGATCACGCAGCTGACGATCTTGCTGTCCATAATTGCCGTGATTCAAGTAAAGAGCGAAATCCTAATCCGCGACCCAGCATCTCTCAGGTCCGCTGACGATGAAATTCTAAGCAATACGCCGCACACCGGTATGTATCGTATCGAACAGTACGGCGGCTTGATGCGTGCGGAGCGTTGATGCGAGATGGTGGCGAGATTTGCGCTCGGGAAATACACGCCCCGGACATCCGCGGAGACCGGCAGCCTGGCGGGAAAGATCTGGATGTTTTCGAAGGCGGCCGAGTTCTCGCACGGAGGGTTAATCCGTCGGTCGAAAGCTAAAAATTATGGCAGCCGGACCTGTAAGCCGAATTCTGTCCGCCGGATTGCTCCAGTTGGACGGTCATTCCTCTGGGCCGCGCATTACTGCGCGGCTCTAGCGACCTACCCGAAGGTTTTACGCACCGAGCCGGCACGTGGCCCGCCCATCCTCGAAAGAGCGTCTTGCCAATTACGCTCCTTCCAGAATGGGCGGGACTTCCTTCCTATTTGGTCTTGCTCCGTGTGTGGTTTGCCCTGCCCGCTGCATTGCTGCGGCGGCGGTGCGCTCTTACCGCACCTTTTCACCCTTACCCTGATCCGCGAAAACATTTTCTGAAAATCAGGGCGGTATATTCTCTGTGGCACTTTCCGTCGAACGGACTTGAATCCGCCCTCCCGGACGTTATCCGGCACACCGCTCTGTGGAGTTCGGACTTTCCTCTCCCCGCATCCCCGCCGTTTCCAGTGATGACGCGGAAAGCGACCGTCCGGTCCAGCTGCCAACTGGAACATTATATCCCGGCGTCCGGCTCCCGGCTTTCGCTTCCGGATCGTGCCTATCGCTCTCGCGGCTTGAATTGGCTGTTAGACTTAGCTGCACGGCAGAACCGTCACCTCCGAAGCCGAACGCCGAAAGCCGGAAGCCCGAAGTCGCCCATGAATATCGCCGAAGCCATCCGAATCGCTTTGCAGTCGCTGTGGGCGAACAAGCTGCGCTCTGTACTTTCGACTCTGGCGATCGTTATCGGAGTGGCCGCGGTGATTGCGGTGGTGACTTTCGTGGCGGGCATCGATGGATACGTCGCGGGAAAGATTTTCAACCTGGGCGCGGACGTTTTTATTATGTCCAAGTTTTCTCCCGCCGAAACCAACGTAGAACACTATCTGGAGGCCGAGAAGCGCAAGAACCTCGACATGGAGGATTATCAGGCAGTGCTGGCGGCCTGCCGCCATTGCGACTATGTGGGCGCCGCCCTGCGCAATAGTACGGGGCATGTGAAGTATGCCGAGCAGTCGATCAGCGACAGCACCGTGCAAGGCATTACGCCTTCGATGGCGCCCATCTATGACACGGACCTGAGCGCCGGCCGTATGCTAACCCAGACCGATCTGGACAACAGGTCTCCGGTGGTCGTGGTGGGAACGGATATTGTTGAGCATCTGATGCCGGGAGTCGATCCGCTGGGGCGCGAGATTCGTCTTGACGGCTGGAGCTATCAGGTTGTTGGCGTTGGAAAGAAAAAAGGGAAGACCCTGGGGCAGAGCCTCGATAACTATGTGATGATCCCGATCACGGCCTACCTGAAGCAGTATGGAGCGCATACCGACAGCGTGCGGATTTCCGGCAAGGCCGCAGCCGCGGGCGCATCTCTTAGTGAAGCGGTCGACGAGGCTCGGGTGGCTCTACGATCCCATCGCCACGACCGCCCCGGCGGGGAAGACAGCTTCGACATTGAAACCAATGCCAGCCTTTTGGGTATATGGAAGGATTTCAGCAGCACTTTCTTTATGGCGACCATTGGCGTGGCTGCTATCGCGCTGGTGGTGGGTGGAATCGTCATCATGAATATCATGCTGGTCGCGGTCACCGAGCGCACCCGTGAGATCGGCATCCGCAAGGCGCTGGGCGCGACTCGCGACGATGTTCTGGTGCAATTCCTGATCGAATCGGTGACGTTGTCTTTGTTGGGGGGAGCGCTGGGCGTATTGTTTGGGGCGGGCATTGCGTTAGCGGTTACCGCTCTCATTGGAATGCCCTCGGCCATCAAGTTGTGGGCGGTTTTGGCTGGATTGATCGTGGCTGCCAGCGTAGGCGTCTTCTTTGGAGTCTATCCAGCGCGCAAAGCCGCCAGGCTCGATCCGATCGTGGCGCTGCGCTTTGAGCTGTAGCAAGCCTTGTAATTTTGTACTCGGATAAATGTGTAATTTGACTCCAGCCGCTCAGGTTTAAAATTGCGGGTTGCAAACTTTCCGAATTACTCGATGCCGTCATGATTAAGAGAGACGAATTCGGCGAGATTGTCCAGATGGCGACCGATACCATCCGAAGCAACAAGCTGCGCTCGTCGCTGACCGTGCTGGGAATCGTTATTGGAGTGGCCGTTGTCATCAGTGTCTCCTCGATTGGACGCGGCCTGAACGATAACGTTGAGGGCATCGTTACCAGTATCGGCTCGAACGTCGTCTTCGCATTTCATATTGAGCCCTTCACATTCGGCCGGCCTACGGAAGAGATGCGTACGCGCCGGGAACTGACCTATGACGACGCGGTTGCCATGCGCGACTTGCCTCACGTCAAGGCTGTGACCGCGGGGCTTCGCTACTTCCGCCCTGAACTGGGTATCGGTTCATTCGCGGTGAAATATGGAGACAAGAAGGCGAAGAATACAATTCTCGAAGGCGACCAGTCCTCCGCAAAAGATGTGTTCGACCTGCAAATTGCCTCGGGCAGGTGGTTCAGCGAAGTGGATGAAGAGCATCGCTCGCCGGTGGTCTTGCTCGGATGGGACACGGCCGAAGAATTATTCGGCAATACCGATCCTCTGGGAAAAGAAGTCACCATTGAGGGCGAACTCTTCACCGTGATCGGAATAGTCAAGAGGGTGAAGTCCGTGTTTGGCGGCGGCAAGAACCCGGAAGACAACAAGGTTTTGTTCCCTCTCAGCACGCTCAGAAAATTACATCCCGAATTGAAGCAGCACTGGATCAGCATTAAAGCAACCTCTCACGACGACGTGCCGAAAGCGATTGACGAGGTCCGCCAACTGCTTCGCCGCCGCCGCCGCGTACCTAACGATAAACCTGACAATTTCGCTGTCTTCACAGCGGACTCGATTTCCGACGTCTGGAATCAGCTCACAGGAATGCTATTCATCGGTATGTTCGCGATTTCCAGCGTGGGACTAATTGTCGGCGGTGTGGGCGTCATGAACATCATGCTGGTCAGCGTGACGGAGAGGACTCGTGAGATCGGGGTGCGCAAAGCTATTGGCGCACGTAAGCGGGACATTCTTTTGCAGTTTACGCTCGAGGCCACCATTCTTACGGCGGTGGGCGGGGTGATTGGCATTTTGGCCGGTGCTGTGATTGTGTGGGTCATTCCAGCGGTGTGGCCCTCGCTGCCCGCGCGGATGTCGATGTTCTGGACGATCTTCGGCTTCACTTCCGCCGCGGGAGTTGGACTGGTATTCGGCATCTATCCGGCGTGGAAGGCGGCCAACCTCGATCCGATTGAAGCTCTGCGTTACGAATAGCCAGCATTGCCGTTGGCCGTTGAGGACCATCCAAAGGACATTCAAGTCTCGTCAACAAAGTTTTTCCGCAGCCTCTTTAGTCGTACCGCGGCGAATCACCACGGACAAGGGCCTTAGCCCTGATGTATCCGCTTCCCCCTTGAATCCTGCTTCCGCGCAAACCTACGCCGCGGGCAGCGTGAACAAGAATATCGAGCCGTGCGCGAGTTCGCTTTCGGCGCGAATGGAGCCGCCGTGGGCGAGCATGATGTGTTTGGCGATGGCGAGGCCGAGGCCGGTGCCTCCGGATTCGCGGGAGCGGGCTTTGTCGATGCGGTAGAAGCGTTCGAACAGGCGCGGCAGGTGCTCGGAGGCGATGCCAGCGCCGAAATCCTGCACGAAAAATTCCACCGCGTGCGGGATTGAGCGCGCGCCGAGAACGATTCTTCCCCCAGCCGATCCATATTTGAGCGCATTGTCGATCAGGTTGGAAAATACCTGGTGAATAGCTTCGCGGTCGGCGAGAACCGCGGGCAGATTCTGGATGAGCGAATCGTCATTCCGCGCGTCATCGCCATCATTGCCACGATTTTGCCGAGCGGCACCGTGGTGCGCGAAAGCCTTGATCCGCAAATCGATTCCGTGCGCGCGCGCGATTTCGCGGAAGCTTTCTTCGGCGTCGTGAAGAAGTTCGGCGGGTGGGACGGGATCGACGTCAAAACGCGTCTCGCCAGATTCCACGCGGGCGAGCGTGAGCAGATCTTCGGTGAGCCGCGACATACGCGAAGAATTCTTGCGGATGATCTCAAGAAATTCGCGAGAAGGAAGGGCGCTGTCCGTAGTGGTATCGAGCAAAGTTTCCGCATAGCCCTGAATCGAAGTGAGCGGCGTGCGGAGTTCATGGGAGACGTTGGCGATAAAATCGCGGCGGGTTTTTTCCACGCGTTCGGTCTCTGTGAGGTCGCGGAGCACGGCTACGGCGCCCCCATCGGGAAGCGGCGCGGCGGTAACGTCGAAGGCGCGGCCGGGAACGATGGAAGTGGCGCGCGCGGTTTTGACTTCGCGAGTCGTTGTGGCATCTTTCACAGTCGCCAGAAAATCGGGGTCGCGGATGGTTTCAACCACCGGTTGCTGCAAGCGCGCGCCCTGCGGCACCAGGCGGTTCATGGGCTGATTAGCCCACTGCACGAGGCCGTCGGCGCTGACGGCGATCACGGCGTCCTGCATGCTGTTCAGCAAAGTTTCGAGCTGGCGCTGGCTGGAGACAACGGCGGCGAAACTTTGCTCGACGCGCCGCGCGGTTTTGTCGATGGCGCCGGCGACGCGGCCAATTTCATCCTGCGAAGCCTCGCGAATACGGGCTTGCAGTTCGCCATCGGCGATGCGGGCGGCAACATCGACGATGCGCTCGAGGCGGTGAGCGGTCCACTGCGCGGCCGTCGCGGCTACGAGAAGCGCGAAGATCAGCGCCAGGCCGGAAGCCAGTTCGAGCCTCCGGCGAACCTGCACCCCAACCGCCTCCACATCGGAAAGCGGATAGGCCAGCCGAACCGCTCCGCCTGACACCGGAACCGCTATGTAGAGAAACGGAATGCCAAGGGTCGCGCTGCGGCGCTCATCCATGCCCGCACGACCGGCGAGAGCGGCGGCGAACTCTTTCCGTTGGGAAACGTTTTCGATCGCTCCGGGAGCGGATTCGGAATCGGCCAGGACTTTTCCGGTGGGGTCGATGATGGTAACGCGCGCGCCCGCCGATTGGCCCTCCTGCGCTGCGATATCGGCGAGAGAATGAGTGCGGTCGGTGTCGACGCGATGAGCGAGAAGCCGAGCTTTTTGCAGAAGGTTACGCTCGATTTCAGCGCGCAGGGATGCCTGCCATGCGCCGCCAAGAGTGAAATCGAAGACTACGGCAGCGGCCAGGATGACCACCAGAAAGGCGGCCATCAACTTAAGGAAAATCCCGTTCCTCACGTCGCTCTCACCTGAAAATCGTTTTGGTTGCGGCGCAGCTTATCGATCGAGGGCGAATCCGAAGGAGATCCCTCCTGCCGCTGGTAAAGACGCGGGACTTCGGGATGACGCTCCTGGGATATGATCTGCAAGTTTTCGAGCCGCACCGCCGATCTCACTTCGGCGCCTCGAAACGGTAGCCCGCGCCGCGCACAGTTTTAAGATAGCGCGGGTTTTCCGGATCGGGTTCGATTTTTTCGCGGATGCGGCGGACGTAAACATCGACCGAGCGTGGAGTCACATAGGAGGTGTCGCGCCACACGGAGTCGAGCAAGTGATCGCGGGAAAAAACACGGCCCAGGTGGCGAGCGAAATAATCGAGCAGGCGGAACTCCGTGGCCGTGGTGGGAACAGTTTGTCCTCGAACGGTGAGGATCATGGCGGAAGGATCGATGGCGATGTCGCCCACGGTGAGCGGGCTGGGCGGAAGCGGGCGCTCGAAGCGGCGGAGCACGGCTTTAACGCGGGCCACAAGTTCGCGCGGGCTGAAAGGCTTGGCGATATAGTCATCGGCGCCGAGTTCTAGACCGAGGACTCGGTCGGCTTCGCTACTCTTGGCCGTCAGAAAAATCACGGGGACGGCCGCGAGACCGGGAATTTGCCGAATGATGCGGCAAAGCTCGAGACCATCTTTGCCGGGGACCATGATGTCGAGCACGAAGAGGGCGGGACGCTGGCGTTCGGCGTCGGCGATCACGGTCGAACCGTTGGGGTAGACTCGCACTGCGAAGCCATCGTTCTCCAGATGATGGCGAACGAGGCGTGAAATATCGGGATCGTCCTCGACGACGAAAATGCTGGGTTTCACGGAATCATTGTAGCTGGAAAACAGCCGCCAGTATCCTGTGCCAGGCTGTCAGAACGCATTGAGCCGTGATTTTTATCGGATTGTAACAATCACTGGCAGCGGGCGGGGGGGAGGTGAAATTAAAGTGGCTGCGATTCGCCATTCTGCGCAATGGCTTGTCCCCATGGTCTCCGATCCGCCATCCCGCGATGGCGGATCGGTCGTGCAAAAAACAATTCAGTTTCGTGTCGGATACATTCCCGTCAACGCGACGATGAAGTTAATGCCGAGAAAAGGAGGCATATTATTGTGCGGCAAGTTGTTTCCGGTCAATTGCAACGCCGTGTTGTTCATTGTCTGACTCGTACCCAGGCTGGTGGCGTAAAGATTAATGCCGCGTCCTGAACCGTCGTTGGCCCACAGCGCGCCCGCGGGATTGCTCGATGTGCCGCCGCCATTGTCGCAGTTAACGCCATGGTTATGCGACGGCATTTGACTGGTCAGCAACGTGACGGAAGGTGAGCCACCCGGTTCGCCAAGCGAGCGCGGCGTCAGTCCGTTGCCGTTTCCGGCAGCCAACGGCAGTGACGCCTGCATGTTGGGCAGCGCAAAATTACTGGTCCCATTGCCGCCGTAATACGTGCCCAAGAGCGAAAACAGAGCGGTGTTCTGAGAGATTGTCAGAATCTGACCGTTGCACAGCGCCCATCCCTGCGGTGCAAAATTAAACGCCACCATGCGGACTTCGCCAAGATAAGGATTTGCCATTACGAACTCTCCCATTACTCGATCTAGTTTCGATTTGGTTTCTCGATTTAGTTTCGCGTGGGGAAAATTCCCGACAACGCGATAATGAAATTCACCACGGTGTAAGGCGGACGGTTCTCATGCGCCTGGTTGTTGCCGGCATTCGCAATTGCGTTTACCGCCAACGGGCTGTTCACCGGGGAGTTAACATAAAGCTGGGTTCCCGTGGGCCAGAAGTTGTTGGACGGGCTGGGGTTTGCGGAGGTGCCGCTGCTTCCGATGGCATTGTGATTGTGTGCCGGCATTTCGCCGATCACAAGGGTGTGCTGCTCCTGGCCGCCGACCTGGCCATACGCGTAAGTGGGCGTGCCTGGCAGCGTACCGGGGTGAATCGGCGCGCGACCGCGCAGGTCGGGAAGAAGGAAATTAGTCCTCCCATCGCCGCCGAAAGTCGTGCCCAACAGCGAAAACAGCGCCTGGTTCTGATTAATCGGCATGGTCTGGCCGGTACACAAAGCCCAGCCCTTGGGCGCGAAACCAAAACCAGTCATTCGAATCTCACCTAAGAACGGTGTGGCCATAGGTCTTCTCTCCGAAAAGGTATCGTAATAACCAACTGCCGCAGCCTACGACTGCGACGGATAGATTCCGTACAACGCAATAATAAAAGTGAGCGCCAAAAAATTCGGCATGTTGTCGTGCGGCAGTCCGCCGCCTAAGTACGAAATGGACGCCGTATTCATCGTTGCGTTGGTATTCTTGCCAAATGATTGCAGCGTGTTCACTCCCCAGGTATTGCCCGTCGGATTTCCTGAGTTCACGTTGGCAGTGCTGCCCATGGCGGGATGGCTATGCAAAGGCAGGTTGCCGGTCACTAGCGTGACCGTTTCCGCTCCACCTTTTTGCCCGAGGGTATAGTTCTGCAATCCCGCGCCTTGTCCCTGACATACCGGGACGCGGCATTGCAGGTCAGGCATGGCGAAGGTATTCACGCCGTCACCGCCATAGGTGGTGCCCAGCACGTTAAACAGCGTTTCATTCTGCGGGACACTCAACAGGCCGCCGTTGCACAAGGCCCATCCGTTGATGGCAAAGTTACCGCCGAACATCCTGATTTCACCGACATACTGATCTGACATTGTTCCTCTCCTGATGTTTCCCCTGCCGAGCCTGTTTCTGAACTTAGATCAGGCGATTGAATACCGCTTCGTAAAAAGTTCCAGTTTCATTCCGGCCAACCGGGACAAGAAATAAGTCAAGCTCGCCAATCGCATCGTGCTTCAGCGGAAAAATCTGCTGGGGAAAAACATAATTGGGATCGCCGCGGAATAGCAGCGAAAACTGCTCTTGTCTCGCAGTGCTATGCCCATCGGCCAGTTCGATCAAATCAATTGCATGAGATTGCGCGGCGTCGTCGCGCAGCCAGAACTTCGTGTTGAGATGCTGCTCGAACGTGTTCTTAGTCAACTTTTTAGTCAATTCGGTCGGCATACGTTACACTCGCACTAGATTCCTGAAAACTCGATCGCGTTGCCCCGGAAGGCCGCCACAACATCTCAAGGTAGATTGGACCTCCGCCTACCGCCTCAAACCCCATGCGTTCATACCAGCGCAACGCGGGATTGAAGCGCTCCACATACAGGCCTACGGATTTTCCCGCCTGCAATGCTTCGCGCTGGATCGCCCGCATCAACGCAGTTCCAATGCCTTGCCCACGAAACTCCG
Source organism: uncultured Acidobacteriota bacterium (assembly GCA_963755225.1). Classification (GTDB taxonomy): domain Bacteria; phylum Acidobacteriota; class Terriglobia; order Terriglobales; family Acidobacteriaceae; genus Sulfotelmatobacter. The sequence goes on along the minus strand of CAVWJE010000010.1, from coordinate 343,154 downwards.
GGACGAAGACAATATCTACGACGTGGATTTTCCCCGGCTCGCGGTCGATGGTCAATCTTCCCGCCGCGCTGCCATTGCAGCGGATCACCCAATACTGGGCTTCGGGAGATTGCGTCCGGTAAGAACTTTTCTGCGCCTCGTATTGCATGCGTAGAAAGGTCTCGCGCTGGTCTTCGTTCCACCCCGTAAGCGCCAACTCTTCCACCCGCGTACTGACATAAGTGCGATACAAGAACGGCTCGTCGGCGGGTTGAACCGGAGTAAGCTCGATGGCGGAGTCGCTTAGCCAGTCAGTAAGCGGATCTTCGATCTCCGTGGCGGCAGCCGGAGTAACTCCAGACTCAATGACCTTGTCGGTGAACATAAGCGAACGAACCCACCCAATGTAAATGGAAATGCGGGGCCCAAGTCAGTTGAAGAAGAATCGCAAGTGTTGTTAACAAACCGATTTTTGTCAAGTAAAAAATTTGTCAATTCTCGTAATTACTTCCTGTTGTAGGAATTCTGCTAGAGACTTTCGGATTTGACATATCTTCACAAATTAGAGATCATGCTTCCGCGTCTTGCGCAGGCTTCCAGCTGCGCTCCACGCTGTACCTCCCCCTAAACCCAGGGTATTTCTAGCCAACTTAGACGCCGGCCAATCTGTACGTGTCTGCGGCAAGGCCACCTGCGGTCTGCACAGGCATCGACATTTAAGGTCAGGCGCGGAGACTGTCCATGACCCAGCGCCCTCGTGTAAGCCGCCCTATCTATGTCAGCTCGATCTATGTCAGCATGGCCGCCCTTGCCGTTCTTCTTGTTGTTTCTTACTTCCCGTTAAGCGCGATTCGCGCCGCCAGTTCGGGAGCGACCATTCTTCCCAGCGCCGCCAAGCCGCTGGTGAACCTGAAGAATCCTCAGACCTTAAAGGTCACTTACACGGGAGCTTCCGACGCTGTGGCGGCGTTGCAGAGCGGCGCGGCTAACCCAACCGCTTTGGCTTCGGCCGATTTCGACGGCGACGGCGCGCCCGACGTAGTCGCGGGTTACTCGACGAAAGCCGGAGGCGCGCTCGTCCTGTATCGCGGCAACCCGGAGGCTTACGCACCCACTGACCTCACTCTTTACGGCAAAGCGGCCAAGGGCAATGTTCCGGCTACCTTTATGCCGAAGGCTCAGGCCTTTTCGCTTCCTCAGTCCCCCGACTTGATCGTCACGGGCGATTTCAACCTCGACGGCCATAAGGATGTATTGGTCGGCACGCGCGGCGGCGGCCTCTACTTACTCGCCGGAGATGGCCACGGCAACCTGCTGCCTCCGCAAATCGTTTCGCTTACCGGCCAAGTCACGGCAATGGATGTTGCCGGCGATAGTCACGTCGCGGTGAGCATGGACAGCCCCAGCGGATCGCAGTTAGTCATTCTGAATCCGGGTACGGAGGGCTTGACCGCCGGCGCTAGCTATCCGCTTTCTGATCGCGGCGATGCCGTGGCGTGGGGAAATCTTGGTGGCGGCGCGGATGTGGCCGTAGGCGCGGGTTCGAATGTCGTAATGATTTATAACGCGCTAAAAGAAAACGCGCAGGTGGAAACCGTTCCCGTCCCGGTGCAGGTGAAGGGGTTGGCTCTTGGCGATTTTATTTGGGATCAGGACGCCCGCCAGGAGATCTCCGTTCTGGGCGACGACGGCTCGATCCACATCTTGCAGCACGGAACGCTGATCACCGCGCCGCTCACCGCGGCGCAGCTTCCCGGCCGCCGCGCGGCCATGCTGGCGAAGAGTAAGTTGCCGTCGAATCCCACGGCGCTGGGCGCGTGGAGCGTGGCCAAGCAAGTGCCTTATACGGGAACTTCGCCCGCGGGCGCAGTTTCGCACTCAGCCTTCAATTCGCCGCATGTCGCTTCTTCTTCCACGCACGACCTCATGGTGCTCGATGCCGGGCAGAGCCAGCTTCATATTCTCGACACTTCCGGCAAGACGGCCAGCCCGAGCGCATCGGTTTCCTTCACCAATACGCCCGTTGCGGCGATGGCTTTGCCCAACAAGATCAATGGCGAACGCGACGTAGTGGTACTGGCCGCGAACCAATCCGCTCCGACGGTCGTGACTTCCGAAGCCTCTCTTACGCTAAACGTTACCACCACAGCGGATATTGACACTACGGACGTTTGCTCCTCCAACAGTACGACAATTCCAAATCCGCTCAGTCTGCGCGCAGCCGTCTGCATCGCCAATAACAGCGCTCCCGACACCGCCACAATTAACCTTCCGTCCGGCACATACGACCTCGTTGGAAACACCGACGCCGGAACCGGTGAACTCGAAGTAGGTCCCAGCGGAAATCCCTACAGCCTCACGATTAATGGCACCGGCACGTCCTCGAACACGATCATCCAGCAAACCGACGGAAAAGATCGCATCATCGAGCAAGACCCGTTCCTAGCTGGCGGCTTTCCCATCACAATTGAGAATGTGACTGTGCAAGGCGGCGATTGCACCGCCAGTGGCCAAGACTGCTCCTATGGGGGCGGATTCATGCTCGCCGGAGGGCCTGGCGACAACGTCACGCTCACCAACGTTGTAGTCGAGAACAATACGGCTGGCGACTCGACGCTCGGCGAAAACGGCGGCGCGATGGATATCACAGACGCCGGCACGTTTATCTTCACGAATTGCACCTTTAGCGGCAACACAGCCGTTTACAGCGCTTCCAACAACGGGCTGGCGCCGGCGGCGCGATTTACGTCGAAGAAAACGCGGGCGGCGGCAACGTAACGATCACAAACTGCGCCTTCACGGGCAATACGGCGCAAGACGGTGGTGGCGGAGCTATCTACAGCTGGATCGAGGGGAGCGGCAACACTACTACCATCAGCGGCAGCACATTCACCGGAAACACCGCGCTCGATGACGCGCACGATGGCGGCGACGATGGCGGCGCGATCAATGCCACCAATAACATCACGATTTCGAACTCGCGCATCGTAGGGAACGTCAGTCAAGATGGCTCCTCTGCCGGCAGCGGCCTTTTCACCGCCGAAGATCCGGGCTTTAGCGCCAACGCCGCCAACAACTGGTGGGGATGCAATGGCGGCCCCGGCTCAAGCGGATGCGACACCGTCTTCGGCACCGGCGGCAGCTTCACCTATACACCTGTGCTGACCCTCAGCATCGGCGCGTCCTCCACACAGATCAATCCCGGCCAAACTTCAACGCTCACCGCGACCTTGAACGATAACGGCACCTGCACCGGCTACGCGTCCTGCTACGTGCCCAACGGCACCCCGGTGACTTTCAGCGGCGGTTCGCTCGGCAGCGTCAACCCCAGCAGCACCACCTTCACCAGCGGCATCGCGACTTCAACTTTCACGGCAGGATCGAACTCCGGCGCGGCTACAGCCTCCGTCACAGTGGATAATCAAACCGAAGACGTAACCATCAACATTCTGGATTCAGTCACTGTCACGACCAATCCGGCAGGGCTTTCCATTACCGTGGACAGCACTACCTACACCGCGCCGCAGACCTTCAACTGGGTGGTGGGCTCTTCGCATACCATCTCGACCACTTCTCCGCAGAATGTTTCCGGAGGCTCGGAAGAAGTCTGGAGCAGCTGGTCGCAGGGCGGCGCGCAGTCGCAGTCGGTCACAGCCCCAAGCTCGGCTACCACTTATACCGCCAACTTCACCACGGAATATCAGCTCACCACGGTGGCTTCCCCGTCCGCCGATGGCTCGGTTTCGCCGACCTCGGGCCAGTACTATGCCTCGGGCGCATCGATATCGGTTACCGCAACGGCCAACTCCGGCTTTACGTTCAACAACTGGACCTCGACCGGCGGGTCGTTCGACTCGACCACCTCCGCCAGCACCAACTTTCACATGCCCGCTGCCGCGACAACGGTCACCGGGAATTTCATCGCCTCGTCGGTATCGATTACCATCACCACCAGCCCTGCGAACCTTCTGGTTTCGGTGGATGGAGGCCCGTCAACCGCAGCCCCGCTGGTCGAAAGCTGGACGCCCGGCTCGTCGCATACCATTGCGACCACCTCGCCGCAATCCGGCGGAACAGGCATACAGTATGCGTGGAGTAGCTGGTCCGACGCTGGCGCGATCTCCCACAGCATCACCGTGCCTTCGTCCGCCACTACCTATACGGCCAGCTTTGCCACGCAATATCAGCTGACCACCGCCGCGAATCCGACAGCCGGTGGAACTGTCTCGCCCACTTCCGGCTACTACACTTCCGGAACAGTGGTGCCTCTGACGGCTACGGCCAACGCCGGTTATAGTTTCGTCAACTGGACCGGCAACGTCGCGAATTCCAACAGCGCCACCACCAGCATCACCATGACGGCGCCGCAGAGCGTGACTGCAAACTTCACTGCCGTCATTGTGGCCTCTCCCACCACAACGTCAGTGTCGTCGAGTAACGATCCATCGTTCACCACGGCTCCCGGCAACTCCGTCACCTTCACCGCAACTGTCACTTCCAACACCACGGTGAACGAAGGCACGGTCACATTCTCGGATCCGGCGAACGACTTTACGTGCAGCGGCGGCAACACGGTGCCTGTAAGCAACGGACAAGCCACCTGCACCACCTCGTTCAGCACAGAGGTCAGCGAGAACATCACCGCGTTCTACAACGGCACGGTGAATTTCCAGACCAGTAGCGGCTTCATCACGCAGACCGTGAACAACCATACCGTGGTGACCGGAAATCAATTCTGCAATCAGGGCCCGATCACGGTGCCCAGCACGGCTGGCGCAGCCACGCCCTATCCATCGAACATTTTCGTAACGGGTCTAAGTGGCAACGTCGGCGCGGTAACGGTCAACCTCAACAACATCAGCTCCAGCGATATTCAACAGACGGATCTGCTGCTGGTTGGGCCAACCGGGGCCGCGATCATTCCCTTCGCTGCCGTCGGCGATGGTTCGACCATCGGCGGCGTAAACGTTACGCTCGATGATTCTGCGTCCGGCCTAATCCCGGGTGGCTCGCCTCTCGTTAGCGGGACGTATCAGCCCACTTCGATCACGGGCAGCACCAGCCTGGTGTTTCCGCCTCCGGCTCCTGTCGTGAACGCCTCGAACTACGCGGCCACCGACGGAGCGGCGACGCTCACTTCAACGTTCCAGAACACGGCTCCCAACGGCACATGGGCGTTGTACGCGATGGATCATTCGGGCAGCGGCGCGGCAACGATCGGCGGCGGCTGGTGCGTGAACATCACGCCGCCAGCCGTGCAAACTACAATCACCACGAGTCCTGCCGGTCTCCTGGTTTCGGTCGACGGTGGAACGGCGACGGCAGCTCCGCTGGTCGAGAACTGGATCCCCGGCTCGTCGCATACCATCGCGACCACCTCGCCGCAAGCCGGCGCGGCGGGCGTGCAATACGTTTGGAGTAGCTGGTCCGATAGCGGCGCGATCTCCCACAGCATCACCGTGCCCTCAACCGCGACCACGTATACCGCCAGCTTTACTACGCAGTATCAGTTGACCACGCAAGCTTCGCCGTCTGCCGATGGTACGGTCACGCCCCCATCGGGCGGCTACTATGCTGGAGGTGCGATCGTTCCTGTCACCGCAACCGCCAACTCCGGTTTCGCATTTAGCAACTGGACCTCGACCGGCGGGTCGTTCGGCTCGACTACCTCGGCGAGCACCAACTTCACTATGCCCAGTGCTCCGGCAACCGTGACCGGGAACTTTACTGCCAACGCGGTGCAGATAACGATCACGACCACGCCCGCCGGTCTTCTAGTGTCGGCGGATGGCGGCACTCCAACCGCAGCGCCGCTGGTCGAAAACTGGACCCCCGGCTCATCGCACACCATCGCCACCACATCGCCGCAATCCGGCTCGACCGGAGTGCAATATGTGTGGAGCAACTGGTCCGATAGTGGCGCGATCTCGCACAGCATCAATGTGCCATCCACTGCAACCACCTACACCGCAAGCTTCACCACGCAATATCAGTTGACCACACTGGCCTCGCCGTCTGCCGACGGCACGGTCACACCGCCCTCGGGCGGCTACTACGCCGGCGGCGCGATCATACCTGTCACCGCAACAGCCAACTCCGGCTTCCAATTCAGCAACTGGACTTCGACCGGCGGCTCGTTCGGCTCGACCACTTCGCCCAACACGAACTTCACCATGCCCAGCGCTCCGGCCACTGTTACGGGGAACTTTGCCGCTGCCTCGCAACAGATTACGATTACCACCAGTCCCGCCAACCTTCTGGTTTCTGCGGATGGCGGCCCGTTCACGGCAGCCCCGCTGGTCGAAAGCTGGACTGCCGGCTCGTCGCATACCATCGCCACCACGTCGCCGCAATCCGGCGGAACAGGTGTGCAATATGCATGGAGTAGCTGGTCCGATGGCGGTGCGATTTCGCATAGCATCAACGTGCCTTCGAGCCCCACGACCTACACCGCCAGCTTCAACACGCAATATCAATTGACCACGCAGGCTTCGCCGTCTGCCGATGGTACGGTCGCTCCAGCTTCGGGGGGCTACTATGCCTCGGGCGCAACAATACCTGTCACCGCAACAGCCAACGCTGGCTTTACGTTTAGCAACTGGACCTCGACCGGCGGGTCGTTCGGCTCGACCACTTCGCCCAGCACGAACTTCACCATGCCCAGCGCTCCCGCAACCGTGACCGGAAACTTTGCCGCAGCCTCCGAGCAGATTACGATCACTACAAGCCCCGGAGGTCTGCTGGTCTCGGTGGATGGAGGCTCCTTCAAGCCAGCGCCACTGGTCGAAACCTGGACGGCCGGCTCGTCGCATACCATCACCACCACCTCGCCGCAATCCGGCGGAACGGGTGTGCAGTATGCGTGGAGTAGCTGGTCCGATGGCGGCGCGATTTCGCACAGCATCACGGTTCCTTCGACATCGGCAACGTATACCGCCAGCTTCAGCACGCAATATCAGTTGACGACGGCCGCGAATCCCAGCAACGGCGGAACAGTTTCGCCCACATCTGGCGGCTTCTATACTTCCGGTACGATGGTACCGCTCACCGCGACGCCCAACGCCGGCTATACGTTCAGCAATTGGACGGGCGCCGTGGCCAACCCGAATTCCGCCACTACCTCAGTCACCATGGTCGCGCCCGAATCCGTAACTGCCAACTTCTCTTCCGCTCCGGCGATCACTCTCACCCCAACCAGCATCAACTTCGGAACCGCCTACCTCTACAGCTTGAATGGCCGGGAAGTCACGGTGAAAAATACCGGCACTTCTTCGGTCACCATCAACAGCGTTACCGTAACTCCGGGCAGCGGTACGAATAAGAACGACTTCAGCGACATCAACTTCTGCCCGAAGACACTGGCGGCGGGCAAGAGTTGCACCGTCAGCGTGGTCTTCCTTGCCGGCAACATCGGATCGCTTTCGGCCACGCTGAACGTCAACGACAACGCCACTGGAAGTCCGCAAAAAGTCAGCTTGTCGGCGACCGTGATTAATCCGCAGGCCAGCTACAATCCGCGCAGCCTGAGCTTCGGCACGGTGAAGGTCGGCCACAGCAGCACGAAGGAAGTGACCCTTACCAACACTGGAACCACGGCGCTGGATATCACGGGCATAAGCGTTACCGGACCGAACGAGAGCGATTACACGCAGAGCAATGCCTGCCCGAGTTCGCTTTCGCCGGGCGCGGATTGCGAGATCTCGGTCACCTTCACGCCCAGCAAGACGGGCGCGCGCTCCGCCGATCTGACGGTGGTTGACAATGCGGCGATCAGCAAGCAGAACGTTCTGCTCACTGGCAAGGGAGACTAACGGCAAGCGGAGAATGCAAAGAGGACGGGGCGGAAGTTTCTTAGTCCCTAATAGTTCTTTTGCGGAGGTTTGTTTCTTTGCGGATGAGTCATGTCCGCTGGGAACGGCGGAGCGAACGTGTCGCCTTTGAATTCTGAGGGGCGCGCTCGTCGGCTGAACTCGATTTAATCTTAATCCCATCCTCACTCGGCGAAAGCTTCGCCTCAGGCAGCCTTTTGGACGTTTGCCGCCTGCGGACCTTTTTGTCCTTCGGTAATTTCGAAATCGATCGCATCGCCCTCGCGCAGGCTCTTGTATCCTTCGCCTACGATCGCGCTGTAATGAACAAAAATATCAGGGCCATCTTCGCGCCCAATAAAGCCATATCCTTTGGCGTTATTGAACCATTTAACGGTGCCTTTCAGACGTTCCATACTTTCCTCCTTGCAGACTTCGTGGCGGCGAATTTGCTATTACGCTACGCCTGACCGATGCCCTCTAATATCGGGCAAATGCTGTACGATGAAGTACTCGACTGCGTACGATATCGAACATAAGAACTGCCTCATTCGCCACCGAAAGCCTCAAAAAATGGCCGGACTGATCGTCACAATGCGGGGCGGAGTTGATCGGCAAAATAGTCGAAGACGGTCGGCATGAGTCGGCTTTCCATGCTCGCAGCCGCGGCGGGCCACGGCCTGCACCGCCGGGCGGTGGCCGTCTGCAGGGGCCCTTCACTAAAACGTTCCTCGTCCGCCTCAAGGCTGGCCCGCTCGGCCCTCTCGAGTGGGCATGTCGCCGAAGGCAGCGTCGAGTGCTACCCGCAACCGGTCGCGATGGGGTTTGGAACGGCCTCGACCTGCATCTGCATCCCGAATTTGGGCCGGAGCGTGATGAGCGGCTGCGGTTCGACTCGATGGCCGGGGACTAATCGCAGGCGCCATTTCTGCGCAAAAGTGGCCAGGATCAGCGCGCCCTCGATCGAGGCGAAAGCTTCGCCGATGCATTGCCGCGGACCCGCGCCAAACGGAAAATAAGTGAACCTGGTTCGTTGCGCTTTTCCCTCCGGCGAAAATCGATCGGGATCGAATTCCAGAGGGTCGGGGAAAAATCGAGCGTCGCGGTGAGTCACGAACTGGCTTATCAAAACGGTGGTTCGCGCCGGAAGAAAAAAATCTCCCAGCGCAAAATCATTGCGCGCATAGCGGCCCATGGCCCAGGCTGGAGGATAAAGCCGAAGCGATTCCGCCAGAACATTTTCCGTATATCGCAGCCGCGAAACGTCTTCGGCACCCGGCAGTCTGCCTTGAAGAACGCTGTTGACTTCTCGTTGAAACTTCAGTTCGATGCCCGGATTCTGCGAGAGCAAATACCACGTCCAGGAGAGCGCGTTGGCGACAGTTTCATAGCCGGCCAGAAAAATTGTGATGACCTGGTCCCGCAGCGATTGGCGCGCCGCTTTGTCGTCGCCGGGACACGCGGCAATCATCATGTCAAGCAAACTGCCCCGGTCGCGGCCGCTTTGCAGGTGGGCCTCGATCATGCGGTACACCACCGCGTCGATACGATTTCGCGCCCGCACAAATGCAGCCAGTCCCGGCGGCCGAAAATGCACCAGCCATTCGGCCGCGGGCAACATGATCAGAAAGTTGTAAAGGCCCATAATGCGGTTGATGGCGGAGGACAGTTCGTGAGACTTCATGGCTGAGATCGGTCGCGAATAAGGTGCGAGCCACCACATTCAGCGTAAGGTGCATCATGTCCACTGCGATGTCGCGCCGCTCGCCGTTTCGCCACGAATCGCGCATGCGGACCGCCTCTTCCACGATTACACCGCCGTATTCCGCAACGCGTTGCTTGTGGAACGCGGGCTGAGCCGCCAGCCGCTGCGCTCGATGCGCCGCGCCTTCGCTGGTGATCATGCCCTCGCCGAGCAGCATTTTGGTCCGCTGCACCGTGCGTTCTTTTATGAAATTGTCGTTTTGTACCACCAGCACTTCGCGAATGTATTCGGGATGGTTCAGAAAAACAATGTGATGATGGCCGAGTTTGTAGTGCGCGATGTCGCCATAGGTCTCGGCGAGATGCTGAAACAACAAGATGGGATTGGCCGGCTTAAACTTCCGGAGGGCGAACCAGAGCAGGTTGCGCTCAAAGCCGGGCGGGAAGCGGTAATCCGGCCGCCCGCGAGAGGCGCGGCTATCGGGCCTTCGAGCCGCTGTCGCCATTCGGCTAGTTTACGCCGGCTTGAACGGGGAGTTAAAGCGCGAGTAACGGTTAACCGCATCGAGCGGCTACCGCTTCCGCAATTGATCGAGTTCAGCCATGACTTCTTCACTGTGCCGGATCGGATCCACGCTGGTGTAGACCTTTGCGATTTTTCCGTCGGGATCGATGAGAAACGTATGCCGCGCCGCAATCTTCAATACTCCCAGATTTGTCAGCGAACCGTAGGCGCTTGCTGACTGTGGCGTCCGTGTCGGCCAGCAGTTTGAAGTTCAGTCCCTCTTTCGCGCAAAACTTCTTGTGGGAGTCCACGCTGTCCACGCTGACGCCAAATATCACCGCGTGGCGTTCGCCATATTTCGCTTGATCGAGCTGAAATTGTGAGCTTCGCGGGTGCAGCCGGGGGTCTGATCTTTAGGGTAGAAGTAGAGAACCACCCACTTCCCCGATAGTCTTTCAAACTGACGGGCGTACCTTCCTGCGAAGCCAAAGAGAAGTCGGGCGCGACGCTTCCCGGGCCGGGAACGCTGCGCGATCCGGAAATGAGCCGCGGAGCGACAAAAACAGCGGCAAAAACGATGACCACTACAACCAGCAGCAGTGTGATTCGCAACATCGGATGCCCTCAACTCTCCTTATCGCAAGATCGGATCTACGGATGGCGAAATCCCAGAGCCTTGCCTGCCTTGAGCATTGTAGAACCTTTGGTCGTCGACTTTCGTCCAGCAAAATTCCGCGTAATTGCATATCATGGAATGTTCCGCATTCATTCGATGGAGATAACCAGACGTGGCTCAGACGGAAACTGACGGTCTAGGAAGTTCTGGAAACCCGGGAGTGGGTCGACTCGCTGGATTATGTATTGGCCAAAGGCGGCGGCCCGGTTCGCGCCGGGCGCTTGCTGCAGCAATTGGCGCTTGCATGCGCGCCGCGCCGCCGGCGTGAACCTTCCTTTCTCGGCGACGACTCCCTACCAGAATACGATTCCTGTTCCGCAGCAGCCGCCGTTCCCCGGCAGCCAGGAGATGGAGCGCCGCATCAAGAGCCTGGTGCGCTGGAACGCGCTGGCCATGGTGGTGCGCGCCAACAAGATTCAGGAAGGCATTGGCGGGCATATTTCGACCTTCGCTTCGGCGGCGACGCTCTATGAAGTTGCCTTCAATCATTTTTTTCAGGCGCAAGACGAAAGCGGCGACCGCGACTTCGTTTATTTCCAGGGACACGCCGCGCCCGGAATTTATGCCCGCGCCTATCTTGAAGGCCGCATTCCCACCGAGAAGCTGGAAAACTTCCGGCGCGAACTGAAGCCCGGCGGCGGACTGTGTTCGTATCCGCATCCCGTGGCTGATGCCCGACTTTTGGGAATTTCCCACGGTCTCGATGGGACTGGGGCCGATTCAGGCGATCTATCACGCGCGTTTCATCCGATATCTGGAAAATCGCGGACTGAAAGAATCGACGCGGCGGCAAGGTCTGGGCGTTTCATGGGCGACGGCGAAATGGACGAGCCCGAATCGCTGGGCTCGATCACGCTGGCTTCGCGCGAGAAGCTCGACAATCTGATTTTCGTCGTGAACTGCAATTTGCAGCGGCTCGATGGCCCGGTGCGCGGCAACGGAAAAATCATTCAGGAACTGGAAGCGATTTTCCGCGGCGCGGGCTGGAACGTGATCAAAGTGATCTGGGGATCGCGATTGGGACAGCCTGATTCGCGAACGATCGCGACGGCCTGCTGGTGAAGCGTCTGGGCGAAATCAGCGACGGCCAGTATCAGAAATATTTCGTCGAGAGCGGCGCGTATTTCCGCCAGAACCTGTTTGGCACCGATCCGCGGCTGCTGAAGATGGTCGAGCATCTTTCCGACGAGCAACTTGCCCGCATGCGGCTGGGCGGGCACGATCCCATCAAAGTTCATGCCGCTTACAGCGCGGCGGTCGACCACAACGGCTCGCCCACGATCATTCTGGCCAAGACCATTAAAGGCTATGGACTGGGCGAAGCCGGCGAAGGCAAGAACATCACCCACCAGCAGAAAAAGCTGAACGAAGACGAACTGGAGATTTTCCGCTCGCGCTTCGGCATTCCGATTCCCGACGACGAACTGCACAACGCGCCGTTCTACCGCCCCGCCGACGACAGCGCCGAAATCAAATATATGCAGGCGCGCCGCAAGCAGCTCGGCGGATATATGCCGCAGCGCAAAGTTCGCGCCACGCCGCTGAAACCGGTGCCGGAGGCGCACTTCGAAGAATTCTATAAAGGCACCGACGGCCGCGAAGTTTCGACCACCATGGTGTTTGTGCGCCTGCTCTCGAAATTGCTGCGCGATCCGGAACTCGGCAAGCTGATCGTGCCCATCGTTCCCGACGAAGCTCGCACCTTCGGCATGGAAGCGCTGTTCCGCCAGGTCGGAATTTATTCCAGCGTCGGCCAGCTCTACGAGCCGGTCGATATGGATACGCTCCTTTATTACAAGGAAGCGAAGAACGGACAGATTCTCGAAGAAGGCATCACCGAAGCCGGCTCGATGTGCTCGTTCATCGCGGCGGGAACAGCGTATGCCAACCACGGCATCAACACGATTCCGTTCTTTATTTATTACTCGATGTTCGGCTTCCAGCGCATTGGCGATCTGATCTGGGCCGCTGCCGACATGCGCTGCCGCGGATTTCTGGTCGGCGGCACCGCCGGCCGCACCACGCTGGCCGGCGAAGGCCTGCAGCACCAGGATGGCCACAGCCACGTGCTCGCGCTGCCGGTGCCCAATCTGCTGGCCTACGATCCGGCATTCGCCTACGAAATCGCCGTCATCATTCAGGACGGCATCAAGCGCATGTACGTCGATCAGGAATCGATCTTCTATTACCTGACCGTCACCAACGAGCCGCTTCCCATGCCCGAGATGCCGAAGGGCGAACGTATCCGCGAAGGCATTTTGCGAGGGCCTGTACCGCTTCAAGACCTCGAATGCGCAAAGACGCGAAGCTGCGCGCACAGTTGCTTGGCAGCGGAACCATCATGTTCGAAGTGCTGAAGGCGCAGACCGATTCTGGAGGAAAAATACGGCGTCGCCGCGGACGTGTGGAGCGTGACCAGCTACAAGGAACTCTATCGCGACGCCAACGATTGCGAGCGCTGGAACATGCTGCATCCCGGCGAATCGCCGAAAATTCCTTTTGTCACTGCAGACTCTGAAAGACGCTCCGGGACCGTTCGTCGCGGCATCCGATTATATGAAGGTGCTGCCGGAATCTTTGGCGAAGTGGGTTCCGCGGACAACTGGTGTCGCTCGGGACCGACGGTTTTGGCCGCAGCGAAAACCGCGCCGCTTTGCGCGACTTCTTCGAAGTGGATGCGAAGCATATCGTGCTCGCTGACGCTTGGCGCGCTGGCGCGGGAGAAGAAAATCAGCGTCGACCTGGTGAAGCAGGCGGTGCAGGACCTGGGAATCGATCGCGGAAAAACCGAATCCGGCGTAGAGCTAGAACGTTCGCGCCGCGAAAAATGGACATTGCGTATAAGAATTCAAGGAATGGATCAGTGATCGAATTCAAGCTTCCGCACTCGGCGAAAACATCGAACAAGGCGATTTGGTGCGCCTGATGGTTTCGCCCGGCGCAACGTGAGCGAAGGCCAGGCGGTGATGGAACTCGAAACCGACAAGGCCGTCGTGGAAGTGCCGTCGTCGGTGAGCGGAACGATCAAAGACATTCTCGTCAAAGAAGGCCAAAAGATTAAAGTTGGGCAAGTGATTTTTACCGCGGATGGCAACGGGCATCCGCGGCGGCAACGCCGCAAGCGAATCCGGCCGAAGACTACTCCGGCTGCGAAACCTGCCCGCAAGCCCGCGGTTCCTCAGGCTTCCCCAGGTACAAGCAGGCGCCGCGAAGCGGCAGCCGGCGCTCGAACCGCCCGCGAGTCCGCAGCCCGAGCAGCGCCGCATGCGTTCCACCGACGCCGCACCCGCAGAATTCCGCTTCCAGGAACTCGGGGAAAATATCTCGCAGGGCGATCTCGTGCGGCTGATGATCGCTCCCGGCGCGAAAGTTTCCGAAGGCCAGCCGGTGATGGAACTCGAAACCGACAAGGCCGTGGTTGAAGTTCCTTCGTCGGTGAACGGCATAGTCAACGAAATCAAGGTGAAAGAAGGCGAAAAGATTAAAGTCGGGCAGGTGATTTTCACGCTGCAAGGCGCGTGCGCCAGCGCAGGCTGAGCCCGCCCGGCCGCAGAGCAAGCCCGGTCGAACACGTTTCGGGACAGCACGGCGCTCGCCTCGCATTTCAGGCGGCGATTCGCGCCGAAGGCAAAACCGAAGAACAGGCGCTGCCCCCGGATCAGCCGCGATCGCAGCCGGCTACGTTCTCCATGCCCGCGCAACTCGGCAAAGTTGCGGGCACGGAGCACCGCGAAGCCAGTTCCCGCCGCGCCGCATGTCCGCCGTCTGGCGCGCGAAATTGGCGTGGATATTTATGAAGTCAAAGGCATCGGGCCCGGGCGGACGCATCGTCGAAGACGATGTGAAGGCGCACGCCAAGGCCGCGCTCAGCGCCGCGGCGACGGCCGCTCACGCTCCGCCCGCGCCGGGCACTTCGTCGCGCCACAGCTGCCGGACTTCGCCAAGTGGGGAAAAATCGAGCGCGTTTCCATGCGCGGGGTGCGCCGCAAAACGGCCGAGCATCTCGCGGAATCGTGGAACACCATCCCTCACGTCACCCAGCACGACCGCGCCGACATCACCGAGCTTGAGCATTTGCGCGCGCGTTTCGCTCCCAAGGCCGAACAGGCCGGCGGCAAAATGACGGTGACCGCCATCGCGCTGAAAGTCTGCGCCGCGGCGCTGAAAGTTTTCCCGCAGTTCAACGCCACCATCGACATGGAGAAAGAAGAAATTGTCTACAAGCAATACATCAGCATCGGCGTGGCGGCCGATACCGACCGCGGCCTGCTCGTCCCGGTGATCCGCGACGTGGACAAGAAGAATATCGTCGAGCTGGCGGTCGAACTTTCGCAGCTTTCGCAAGAAGGCGCGCGAGACAAAAAATTACGCCTCGCCGACATGGAAGGCGGCACTTTCACCATCACCAACCTCGGCGGCATCGGCGGCACGGCCTTCACGCCGATCGTGAATCATCCCGAGGTCGCGATTCTCGGCCTCTCGCGGTCGCGCATGGAGCCGGAATGGATTGACGGAAAATTCGAGCCGCGGCTGATTCTGCCGCTTTCGCTCTCCTACGATCATCGCTTGATCGATGGCGCCGACGCGGCGCGTTTTCTGCGCTGGATCGCGGAAGCCTTCGAGCAGCCGTTCCTGCTCTCGGTGCAGGGTTAAATGAGGATATCCTCGACGCATGTACATCCTGAAGCGACGCGAAGGAAATCCATGTACTTGAGCAGCGTCACCGCAATCTCCGTGTCCTCGGGTGTTAATGCCGCTCGATGACTGACACGCAACTTAAACATCGCAGTCGTCGGCGGCGGCCCCGGCGGTTACGCCGCCGCTTTCCTCGCCGCCGATCTCGGCATGCAAGTCACGCTGATCGATCCGGAAGCGAATCCCGGCGGCGTATGCCTCTACCGCGGCTGCATTCCATCGAAAGCGCTTGCTTCACGTCGCCAAGCTGATCGAAGAATCTCGACAGGCTAAAAATTGGGGCATTGAATTCGCCGAACCCAAAATCGATCTCGCCCGCCTGCGCACCTGGAAAGAAGGCGTCGTCAAAAAACTTACCGGCGGTCTGGGCCAGCTTTCCAAACAGCGCAAAGTCGAATTCATTCAAGGCCGCGCGGCTTTTGAAAATTCGACTACGCTGCGCGTCACCAAGGCCGACGGCAGCGAATCAGCTCTTTCCTTCGACCGCATCATTCTCGCGACCGGCTCGCGGCCAGCGGTCATTCCCGCGCTCAAACTCGATTCCCCGCGCCTGATGGATTCCACCGGCGCGCTGATCTCGACGATATTCCCGGCAGCCTTTTGGTCGTCGGCGGCGGATACATCGGCCTCGAACTCGGCTCCGTCTATGCGGCGCTCGGCACGCGTGTCACCGTGGTCGAGATGCTGCCCGGCCTTCTCCCCGGCGCGGACCGCGACCTGGTTCTTCCTTTGCACAAGCGTCTGGAAAAAATTTTCGAATCGATTCTGCTCAACACCACGGTCGCGTCGTTGAAAGTCGAAGGCGACGGAATCCGCGCGAAGTTCGAAGGCTCTGCCGTTGAAGAAAAGGATCGAGAGAAAGTTTTCGATCGCGTACTGGTTTCCGTGGGCCGCAAACCGAACTCCGAAATTCCCGGCCTCGAAAAAACTCAAGTGCAAGTGAACCCGCGCGGATTCATCGAAGTCAACAAGCAGTTGCAGACTGCCGATCCCTCCATCTACGCCATCGGAGACGTTGTCGGCGAGCCCATGCTGGCGCACAAAGCTTCGCACGAGGGCCGCACCGCCGTCGAAGCCATCGCCGGACACAAAGTTGCTTTTGAACCCAATGCGATTCCCGCCGTAGTTTTCACCGACCCGGAAGTCGCATGGTGCGGCCTCACCGAAACTCAAGCCGAAAAAGAAAACCGTGAGATCAAAGTTGCGAAGTTCCCCTGGGCTGCGTCAGGTCGCGCTGTCACTCTGGACCGTCCCGAAGGCATGACCAAATTACTCATCGATCCTGAAACCGAGCGCGTGCTCGGCGTGGGCATAGTTGGCGCGGGCGCCGGCGAACTGATCGCCGAAGGCGTGCTTGCCCTCGAAATGGCCGCGCTGGCCAGCGATGTCGCGATGACCATTCATCCTCATCCCACGCTCTCGGAAACTTTGATGGAATCGGCCGAAGTTTTCTTCGGTACCAGCACCGATATTTACCGGCCGCAGCGCGGATAACCTTAGTGTTACTCAGCGCTTGGTAGTCTCTTAATTCGATTGTGCAGTCTTCGCGGCCTTTGCGAGTCCTTTGCGGTCTTGGCGGTCAAAAGCTTTTGCTCCCGAATTAGCCACTTGCTGGCCATTGTGCGTCAATCCCTTCCGCTACAATAAAATTTCACCGCCCAAGAAACGAATGTCCAACTTCTCACGCGCGATCCTTCTAGTCTTAACTCTCGCCGTTTCTCTGCCGTCTTCGGCTCAGGGTGCGCTCGGCCAACTTCTTCAACCGTCCAAGCCCGCCAACTCGTCTTCTACAACATCCGCCGATTCTCTGGGCCGCGAAACGCCCTATGGAACGGTCTACGGATTTCTTCAGGAGGCGGAAAAAGGCAACTATGGAATCGCCGCGCAATATCTGCAAATGAGTTCCGCACGCCGCCAGAGCGAAGGCGAAGCAGTCGCAGAAAAATTAAAAGAAGTGATGGACCGCACTTACTCCGGCACCCTGGGCAGCAAACTTCCCGAAGGCGCGCCGCAGGAAGGCGAGCCCGCGGGAAGGCAGAAGCTGGGCACCATGTCGTCCGGGGATGCCGAAGCGGACTTAACGCTGGTTCGGGTTTCCGATCCCAACGCCGGGAAGATCTGGCTGATCTCCGCCGACACTCTCGAGAAACTTCCCGAACTTTACGACCAGGTCAAAGCGCGCAAAGTCGAGACGCGATTGCCGTCGTGGATCGTCAAACATCAGTTCGCTGGAATGCCCTTGTGGCAGTGGTTCGCCCTGATTTTGCTGATTCCCGTCGCAGCCGGCGCGGGATGGCTCTTGCTGGTGATTTGCCAGATTCCCGTGCGCTGGTGGGCGCAAAGAAATGGCGTGTCCGATGTGGCGCAGTGGCGTTCGGTGTCCGGGCCGGCGTGGCTGCTCGTAGCCACCGCAATCCATCGCGTCCTTGCGGGCTATTTAGGTATGCCGCTGCTGCAACGCAGCTACTACGTACAGGTCACCACCATCTCCGTCATTATCGGCGCGAACTGGATTCTCTGGCGCGTAATCCGCTGGTTCTTGCGGCGGGTGCGCGCCCGCGCTCTCGCCTACGGACACGGTGGCACCGGTTCGCTGATGCTGCTCGGCGAGCGCATCCTCAAAGCCGTGGTCTTCATTGTGGCGGTGTTTTCGATTCTCGGCATATTGGGCGTGAATTTAACGACCGCTCTCGCCGGGGTTGGCATCGGCGGGCTGGCTATCGGCTTCGGCGCGCAGCAGACCATTGCAAATCTATTTGGCGGCGTCTCCGTGCTGGGCGACGAGGTGATTCGCGTAGGCGACGTTTGCCGTTTTGGCGATCGCACCGGAACCGTCGAGGATATTGGCCTTCGCTCGACGCGCGTGCGCACCGAAGAGCGCACGCTTCTGGCGATTCCCAACGGCACGGTCGCGACCATCAACGTCGAAAATCTGAGCCGCCGCGACAAGCTCCTTTTCAAGACCGTGCTCGGCCTGCACACCGACACTTCGGCTGACAATCTTCGGGACGTGCTTGGGGAAATTCGCGGAGTCCTATCAGGCCACGACAAAATCGAGAAAGAGACCATTCGCGTGCGCCTTATCGAGCTGACCTCCAGCTCCCTCAACATAGAACTTCTCTGCTACGTATTGACCAGGGACTTCAACGAATTCGCCGAAGTGCGCGAAGAGTTGCTCCTTCGCATTATGAAGTACGTCGAAGATTCTGGAACGAACTTCGCTTCCGGATCCCAGACGCTTTATTTAGCCGGCGATCCCGCCTCGCAAAAAAACAAGATCGAGGCCGCGGCGATGAAGCCCGATTCGAGCGCTTCTGCCACGAATCCAAAGAACCGTTCGTAGAAGAAACCAGACGGTGCGGCAGGAAAAAACGCGAACAGTCATTAGTCCGCGGAGCGCCAGCGCTGTGCCAGCCAGAGAAGAAATCTATGCGTGGGAAAATATACCGCGGCGGGAACGACGACCAGATAGATCAAAAGATAAAGTAATCCGGGCACAACATGCTGTTCGTGGAAGAACGGTCCGCGCGCCCAGTTCACATCGTATTCCGGACGCCAGAAATAGTTAATCGGAACCACGATCCAGGCCGTCAGCGTCTGATATTTCCAGCCTCGCGGATCGTAGCCCAAACGCCAAATCGCCCACAACAGCAGCGGCGGTGTCACCACATGGAACAGGCCAAGCAAACGGACTGCCAGCGCGATGCTGGGATCGAACATGTATTCGCTTCCGCCGATCCAATGCCGACCTGTAAGAAGAGCGCCCGCTAAATCGAGCGAGAACAAGCTCTGAAATAAAAGGAGCCCACTGGCCTGCCAGGAAAAAATCAGGGGGCTTTCGAGCCAGAGAGCGGCCGCAATCAGAATATTTCCGATGTCGCAGAAAAAAAGAAAATTCTGTAACCCATATTGGCGCCAATAGACGGGTATCCATACCATCACCCATGCCGTCCAAAACAGCTTGAGCCAGAGCGGGATTCGCATGCTCGAATTGTAGCTTCGGCGGTTTGATCGCGCGGTCGAACTTTAGGGGTGATAGACCGTCCTTCGCTTCGGCTGAAAAGCGGCTGCGCCCGGAACTCCCCGCCGGACGGCCAATTACCGGCGTAACTTGATGCCGCTTACGAGTGTACCTACGATGGTCTTAATATGGGTTACCAAGCTCTCTTATTCTGCCCTGACGAGAAGACGGCTCGCACCGTAACGCAGGTTCTTAGCGAACTCGACTTCAACGTCGTTCCTTGCAATGAACCTTTCGGCGCCGTCAAGAAGCTGATGGCCGAGCATTTCGACGCCGTGGTAGTCGATTGCGATAACGAGCAGAACGCCACCCTGCTCTTTAAGAGCGCACGCAACACATCGGGCAACCAGTCTTCGCTGGCGGTTGCGGTTGTGGAGGGGCAGGCCGGCGTTGCGAAAGCTTTCCGTATCGGCGCCAATCTGGTTCTTACCAAGCCCATCAATGTAGAGCAGGCGAAGGGCACGCTGCGAGTAGCCCGCGGACTTCTGCGCAAGGGAGAAGCGTCCAAAGCTGCGGCGACTCCGGCGGCGGAAGGAAAATCGTCTGCGGCTCCGCAAACGGCGCCAAAGTTGGCGCATGCGGGGATTACGGCGACGGCGCCTGTTCCAGTGCCCGCGGCGCCGGTGGTTTCGGCTCCGGCAGGTTTTGCGGGGGAGCAATCGCATCCGCCGCTAAACAACGTGGCCCCAGATACCGGAGAAGGGAGTCGATCCGCAGCTCCCGTGGAATTAACCGCTTCAGTACCGGCGACAACTCCAGGCACGAATTCCAAATCCGCGCCAGAAAAGAACGCTTCCGCCACGCCCCTCGAAGCTAAAAGGGAACCTGACTTCCGCACTGGTTATGCGGGGACCGGGGGCAGTGCCAGCGCACCGGCGCCGGCGCGCGAGAAGATATCCGCTCCAAACAGTGAGAAACCGGCCAGTGACAAACGGAGCGACGACAAGCCGGCCAATGACAAACCGAGCAACGACAAATCTATCGACAACAAGCCGAGCATAGAGAAGTCTTCCGCCGTTGCTGAAAAACGTGATATCGAAAAAGAGATTAGCGGGAATGTGAGCGCGCAACCGGCCGAGGATTCGGCCGTTCCTTCAACGGCTGCGGCCACTGCCTCGCCCGAAGTCTCCGGCGGTGCGAAGAAAGGGTTGCTCGCAGTAGCGGCTTTGATATTGATTGCGGCGGGAGGTTACGAAGGCTGGACGCAATGGCAACGCTTCCAATCACGACCTTCCCCGCCAACCGCTCAAGTTGCCAAAAATCCGGACACAACCGGGACTGCAACGACTGCAATAAATTCTCCGGCGCCAAAACTTGGCTCCGCCACGCCGGCAAGTGCAGCCAAACCCTCTTCCATTTCAGAAACAATCGTCGATTCTTCGGCGGAAGCGCATGCGAAGAGCATCGCTGCGGATTCGCAAAAGACCGCGACAGCAGTTCCGAGCGGGAAAGCATCCTCTACGAAGGCGTCGGCTCATCCAATTGTGATCAAGAGCGGCTCAGCGGAAGGAAAATATTCCAGCAGCGCGCCAGTTGTGAACATGAGCGTAGCTGCCGGGTCCGCGAGCGGAAATGCGCTTCCAAGCCTTATTGGCAGCGGTAACGAGCCCACTCCGGTTCTACAAACTCTATCCGTTTCACAGGGCGTATCCAAGGGACTACTCGTGAAAGAAGTGCAGCCGGTTTATCCGCCCAGCGCATTGCGCATGCACATTGAAGGCGGAGTTCAACTGATGGCAACGGTCTCGCCAAAGGGCACAATCTCTGCGGTAAAGATTCTAAGCGGAGACGCGCAACTGGCCCGTGCAGCGGCCGATGCCGTGAAGCAATGGAAATATAAGCCCTACCTGCTGAACGGTTCGCCGGTAGAGATACAAACGCAAGTCACCGTGAACTTCAAATTGCCGCGGTAGATCCTGCGCGTCACTGCTGCACGTCACTTGCTTGTCAGCACGCTGGCGGGAATTGTGCCTGCCACTCTGGTTCCATTCTCGTTCGATTCGATGAGCAGGGTGCCGCCGAATTGGCGGACTCTCTCCCTCATGCCGCGCACTCCAACGCCGGCCTGCGGCACGGACGTTTCCCGGCCCCGCAGCTCTGAAATCCCCTTGCCACGGTCGCTGATTTCGAACTCAATCGCCGATTTCGAACGGTTGAGGTAAATTCTTGCCGAGGCGCTGCCGGAATGGCGGTGTACGTTGGTCAGAGCTTCCTGAATCACGCGAAAGATAACCAATTCCAGGTCTCTCGGCAGCCGGCCAACTTCGGGCGAAGCTTCCAGTTCCACTTCGATTTTGCTGCGCTGCGAAAATCCTTCGACATACCAGCGCAGCGCCGATTCCAGCCCGACTTCATCGAGCAATGGAGGGTGGAGCAAATACGAAAGGGTGCGAATCTCTTTGGACAAATCGTCGGAAAGCTTTTCGCTCTCCGCGATCAACTTAATCATCTGCGGATCCTGATTCGCGGCCAGCTCGTGCAGCGCGGCAAAATTCATGGCCAATGCAACCAGGGTCTGTCCGGCGTGATCGTGCAGTTCGCGAGCCATGTGCCGGCGCTCTTCATCCTGCGTGCGCAACAGCCTTCCGGTCAATTCGCGCAGGCTGGCCTCGGCGCGATGCCGCTCCAGCACCTCCGCTTCGAGAGCCGCGGTACGCTCGCCGATCTTCCTTTCCAGCTCTTCGTTGGCGTCGCGCAGCGCCTGCTGCGCGGCCTTTAGAGGAGACAGATCGGTGACGAAGGCCGCAACTTTGGGGTCGCCGGCTGAAATGTCGATAATCGAAGCGCCAATAAGAACCGGAATGCGGCCGCCGTCTTTCACCAGGAATTCCTTCTCGTAAACGTCACATCGTCCGGTGTCACGTAGCTGCCGGATGGCGAGGGCATCGCTTTTCGCGTGCTCGGGCGGGGTAATCTCGTCCCATCGCAATTTCCCCGCGGCAACTTCGGATTCGGAATAGCCCAGAGTTTTGAGGAATCCAGAGTTGACGTAATTAAGTTCCCCGTTCAGACCGCCAAGAACCATTCCAAAGGGATTCGCGTCAGCCAGCCGGCGAAATCGCTCGGCGGCCTGAGCGAGGTCAATCTCCTGTGCCTGGCTTTGCAGCAGACCCGATATGCGCGCCGCCACCAACTGGAAAAATGTCTGGTAATTGTCGTCGAATGGAAGGCGTGGGCTGATGCCAAATACCAAAACCGCCGCATTCGAAGAGGCGGGCATTTGCAGAGGCAGAATATAAGCTTTGGTGACCGGTTCGGGCCAGGGCTCGCGGATGGTTTTGCCGAATCCCTGCGGCAGGCGCTCCAAAAGAATAGGAGTCTGCGAACTTATTGCGCCAGCCAAAGGCCAGTGGCCGGGATCGCGAAGCTTCCCCATCGAAGCGGTAGCTGCGGCGGGAATAATCTCATCTCCGGAACATAAGTAAAGGGCCGCAAAAGGAAAATCGGCCGGGTCGCTTTCGAGCTTGGCAATCATTTCCTGGGCAAAAACCGACAAAGGATGAGCTTGCGGAGTTTGCCCGCTTCGCGAGGCGTCAACCGCGATGGAAAGAAGAGTATTCAAACGGCGCTCGCTCAAAACCTGTTCCGTAGTTTCGCTGCATACGACGAGCGCGCCATGCACCGTTCCATCTTTGTCCCGGACCGGGCTGTATCCGTAGGTCCAATAAACCTCTTCCAATTTTCCATTGCGATTAATGGGAACGAGTTGATTCTCGTTCCAGGTCGAATCGCCCCCGGTCATTACCGCGTCTATTTGGGGGCCGATGATGGGCCATATTTCCGGCCAGCAATCGACGCCACACTGCCCGATCGCGGCAGGATGCTTGTCGGCGCGGATGCTGGGCCGATAACCGTCGTTGTAAAACTGCACGAGATCCGGTCCCCACCACAGGAACATGGGATGGCGTGATGCGAGCAGCAGGTTGACCGTGGTGATCAAAGTGTCGGACCACTTCTCCACCGGGCCGACCGTAGTCTTTGCCCAATCGAAACCGCGAATCAAATCGGCCATCTCGCCGTCGCCAATAATGCGGGAGGATGTCCCGTTCGCATCCTTGGGAGGGCGAGCCTGCTTGCGATTAGACCACGTACGATTGGGACTGCGAGTTGGCATTGTCACCGAAATGGTTTGTGAATTGTCGCTTCAACTTCCGATTGCCGATAGAAAAGTTGAGGAACCCGACACTTTGCGATCAGGGTAAAGGCCTGGCAGCCGTCGCAATCTTTAGTATATCAACGCTTGTCCCGCCCGTGAGTTCGCGAGGTAGGAAAAGACTGGAAGATGTGGATCGCAAGGGCGAGGAATGCGAAGGTAAAGCCCGCCAACCGCCGTCGCATAGCGCGATTCGAGCTATTGCCGTTGAAGCACTTCGTCGATGACGGCTTTCCCGCCTTTATCCACGGCGACGACTTTGTGGATGGGAGCATACCCCGTCAAAGTTATGTCGACCATGTAGTTGCCGGGATCGAGAGTGAAATCGACGGGCGAACTGCGATCCAGCATGTGTTGATTGACCGCGATCTGGGCTCCCTTGGGCTGAGTCTTAACGCTGATCGTGGCCATGCCTTGAGCTTCCTTTCCGCCGAACATTCTCTTAATTTTTCCAACGGGTTTTATGTCGTCTACGTTGCCGAGAGCGCGCAGCGCGGGGGCAAAGTTGATGGTTTGGCCCAGAAGGAATTGGGGGTTCGTGGTCTCGTCTAGGAAGCCCGATTTGCGAACTAAGACGACGTGCTGGCCTTTTTCGACCGAGACTTGGGCGGGCGTCAGCTTGCCGATGTCTTTGCCATCGACGTAAACGTTCGCCCCCGGCGGCGTGCTGGAAACGGCGAGAGTCGCAAGCAGTTGGGTCAGGTGAGTTAATACAAAAGACTTGCTCCCAGAGCTGACCTCGACCGTGCGCGTGTCGCTGGTATAACCAGGCTTGGTCACGCTAACCGAATGCGGTCCGATCGCGAGACCCGGCAACGTGAATGGCGTAATCCACGAAGGATCGGTCTTGCCATCCACCTGCACTTGCGCGCCCTGCGGAGTAGAATCGATCGCCATCTGCCCGGGAATGGCAACAGGCGCGGGCGCAGCCACTGCTTTTCTCCGAGCATTTTTGCCGCGAGTTGGGACGGCCGCGCGGGGCGTAGGCTCCGCCTCTTCAGCGGGCGCTTGAGCTTGCTCTGCTTCTGGTTGAGCGGATTGCGGTTGACCAGGTTGCGATTGAGTTGTGTCAGGTTCGGAGTGCTTGGCGGGTTGGCTAGGACCGGTTGCGCCGTCGCCTCCACCCTGGGCCGCGGCGAGTCGCCGTCGTTATTCAAGCTGTTAACGTGCATCACCAATCCGACGGCAATGATCAAAATGACGACTGCCGCGCCGGCGATGGAATAAATCATTAAGCGAGGCGGCACGTTTTTGATTTCGTTCAACGCGTTTTCCGCGACTTCGCGCGCGTCGATCTGCGGCTTCGCGGGTTCCTGCGGCATGAAAGCCGGCCGAGGCGCGGGTTGGCTAACGGCCGGAGTCGTCGGCGGAGGCGGCGTGTATGCCTCTTTGAGCGGAGGCAGTTCGGTCATTTCAGAGAAACTGACGCCGCTGCTAGCCGCAGGACCATTTTCGGCCATCATGGGATCGACCGCAATTTTCGGAGCTTGAGCTTCCGGCGCAGGCGCTACCGGCGCCTTTGGCATGGAGGCCGAAACCGGCACAGATGCCTGCTTTGAACTTACCGGAGGACTAATGCGCGATGCTGCGCCGGAACCCGGCGCCTGAATTTTGGAAGCATTTGCACCTGCCGAAGGCGTCTGAATCGCTCGGGCGCTGGCGGCAGCCGCTCCAGGCGTGGATGGCGAAGATACGGATGGGGAAGATAAGGATGGGGAAAGTGCGATTTTTCTTGCCAGCGGCTGGACTGGCGCGGCCACGACGGGAGCCTCTGCGGCAACTACCGGACTCGGCGCGGGGGTTCCGATCAATTTCGCTTCCGCCGCAGCCTTGGCGGCGGCCGGAACGGCTGCGACCTGGGCGGGAGCCACTGTCGGCTTCGCCGCGCTTGGTTTGGATTCCTTGCACTTCTCCAGATCTTCGAGCAACTCCTTCGCGCTCTGATAACGCTCCGCTGGATTCGTCGCCAGCGTTTTCATGATGAGCTGGCTCAGCAGCGGATGCAGCTTGGGATTCGCTTGCAGCGGGTGCGCGGGCGTAGTCTCCAGAATAGACCGGCGCAGAGCTCCGGCGTCCGCGCCATCGAAGGCCTTGCGGTCCGTCACCATTTCGTAAAACATCGTGCCCAGGCTGAAGAGGTTGGAACGCGCATCGATCTCTTCGCCGCGAACCTGCTCGGGCGACATGTAATGAAGGATAAGCGGAACCCCGGGAATCTGGCCGGTGAACTTTCCCACGCTGGAAACGCCGTAGCCTAGAATTCTGACCGTACCATCCCAGCCGCACATGATTTTCGCCGGCTCCAGGCTATAGTGAAAAATATTGTGCGAACGGGCGTGATCGAGCCCGCTGCACACCTGCCTGCCGATGTCGAGGATATCCCAGATGGAGAATCCCTCTTTGCGGGCCAGCATGGTGGCGATGCTGTTGCCCTGGATGTATTCCATCGCGGCGAAAAACTGGCCGTCGATTTCTCCCGCGCCAAAAACCGGTGGAAGGTTGGGATGGCTTAAAACCTTGGTGGATTCGGCCTCGGCGAGAAGGCACTTCTCCAGTTCGGAGGCGCTGGCGCCAAAAGCCGCCAGTTTGATCGCTTTCAGAGCGACAGTCTGGCTGGTCTTCGGATCGTTGGCTTTGTAGACCGCGCCGGTGGCGGACTTCGCCAGTTCACTTTGGATTTCGAAGTGGCCTATTTTCGTGGACATGATTCCGTGCCTCGTTCACAGACAAAACCGCGCAGCCAAAAATCCGAGCGGCGTGGTCTAACCGGGGCAGGTGAACCTAGGATAGCGTTTTGAGAGATGCGGCTTCGAGTTACCAAAGTGCCGCGAAAGACCGTGGTCCAAAGGATTCTGACTTGGTCTGTGAAGATATAGGCGAACTACTTCTGAGTCTCAAGCGTGAGTTCGGGCGATGCATTCGTTTCCGAATCGGCCACCCATTGCCAGGCGCGGCGGCCATTATCGAGGGTCACCGCGACCGCTTCCCCGTAGGCCACCAGACGGTTCAGAACGGTGGTAACCGAGGCCATTGGATCTTTGTGGCGCGCCAGCAAAGGCGGGGATTTTTGTTCGAGCCGAGCGCAGACATCGCGGGCGCTTAGCGCTCGATTCGCCTCAATCAGTACGGAGCGGCAAGCCTTGGTGAACCCGGGCTGGCGGCCACTGCTCTTGCGATCCAGAAGTTCGAGCAAATTGTCGCTTAGCACTTCGTCGCCGAAGAGCTGGGCGAGCCCGGCGATAGTCTGCTTGATCGTGCCAATGCGGCGCATCACTTCGACCCGCTGCCGCTGGAGTTGCCGCAACTCCTCCTCGGCCTGCCGCACTACTTCTTGCACATGTCCGTTCTGAATGGGTTCGTGGTTGGTAAAGCTTTGCACTTCGACTGCGCTTGGTTGAAACTGCATAAAATCCTCGCTCAAAACCCTGATCGCCTTATCACTGATACGCGGAAAGCGGCGCCTGCGTTCCCCCTTTTTGTCGGGCAACAGAAAAACTGGGTAGTGGCTCAATTTGAATTAATTCGGCGTCATCCTGAGCGGAGCCGTTCTTCAGGCAGAGCGAAGGATCTCCCTCTAGCAGGCTGCTGAAAAACTCATTTCGGCTACCTAAAGCGAACCTCGGGCGCTGAAGCGCGGCTAGTTTTAAAGGACTTAACGGCACGACTGAACGTCGTGCCCTTCCCAAAACCAGCCCGACCGAAGTTTTTCAGCAGCCTGCTAGTGAGTCTTTGCGGGAAATCCCTCTCGCGGCTGAAATACGCCGCGTTTCGGGATGACGACCGTTACATGGGGATAAATTCAAATTGAGCCACCACCAAAAATTGACCCGCAAAGACGATTCGGAGGGTTAGACGGTCCAAACTTGAGATGGTTTACCTTGCAAGCGGCGAATCCCGCGCGGCTTGTTGCGTAGGCTGCGGAAGCAATTTCAGCGGCACCTAAAATGGCCTTCGTTGGTTCCGAAACGGCCCCGCGCCCAATGCGGGAGGCCTTCTCGATTCCCCTCTCTCCAGTTTTCCCTGTAGGCAACGTCGCAACTTCAAACCTTCCGATGTGACAAGAGTAGGCAGAGAATTCCCTGTGTCGACCGCAACCCAGCTCGAGCCCTTTCTGTTACGCGTGCTGCTGGTAGGCAGCAAAGAGGAAGATTTTTTTCTTATCCGCGAAATCCTGGAGCGGAATCGGAATTCCCTCTCGGCAGAGCTTGACCACGCTTCCTCATTGGATGAGGCCAGGTCAATGTTGGATCGCCGGGATTACAAGCTGATTTTGTTCGAGCACGAAACCGGAGACTCCGCTGCCATTAAGCTGCTTTTAGAGTTCCAGCGAACGACGGGATCGCTGCCATTTATTCTTCTCACCGAGCGAGCCGACGAAAAGGCCGTAGCCGAGATCATCCAGGCGGGCGCCTGGGATTGCATGGAGCGGTCGGAGATCAATGGAGTCAACCTGACTCGCACTATCCGTTGCGCGCTCAGCCTGCATGCGACGCAGTCACAGCGGCAAATGACCGAGCAATCGCTGCGCAAGCTTTCCTGTGCCGTGGAGCAGTCGGCCGACGCCATCTTTGTTACCAACAGCGAAGGCATCATCGAATATGTAAATCCCGCCTTTGAATCGCTCACTGGCTACAGTAAAGAAGAGGTCATGGGCAAAAGCCCATCCCTGCTGGAGTCCGGGGAGCAGCCTCCGTCGCTCTACCGGGAGTTATGGGAGACGATTCGCGGCGGCGACGTTTTCCGCAAAGTCCTGGCCAACCGCAGAAAGAACGGCCAGCTCTATTATGTGGACGAGAGCATCAGTCCCATTCGCGACAGCGACGGCCGCATCACACACTTTGTCTCGAATGGACGCGATCTTACCGAGCGCCTGCGCATCGAGGCGCAATTGCTGCAAGCGCAAAAAATGGACGCAATTGGCCGCCTTGCCGGAGGCGTCGCCCACGACTTTAACAACCTGTTGACCATCATCACCAGCTATTCGGAACTCGCGCTCGATTCCGTGGACCCGGGGAGCAGCACGCAGGCGCGGATTCAGGAAATTCTCGCCGCCGCGCATCGAGCCGCCGAGTTGACGCGGCAATTACTTGCCTTCAGTCGAAGGCAACCGCAAGCCTTGCGCGTGGCCGAGTTAAATCCGGTGGTCGGCGGAGCCGTAAAGACGCTGCAACGCTTGATCGGAGAAGATATCGAACTCGTCTTTATTCCGGGCGAAGGCTTGGGCAGGGTTCGCCTGGACCCGGTACAGATCGAGCAGATTCTGATGAACCTCGCAGCCAACTCGCGCGACGCCATGCCTCAGGGAGGGCGTTGCACAATTGAAACCTCGAACGTTCAGCTTGACGAACAGTATGCCGACTGCAAGCCGGCCATAATTCCAATCGGGCGTTATGCCGTCATCACCGTTGCCGACACCGGCAGTGGAATTCCTGCCGATGTCCTATCGCACATCTTCGAGCCCTTCTACACCACGAAGGCTCTCGGTAAAGGCACTGGGCTTGGCCTTTCCACGGTCTACGGCATCGTGAAACAGAATCATGGATTCGTTTGGGCCTACAGCGAGCTGGAGATGGGAACCACCTTCAAGATTTACCTGCCATGCGTCCAAGACCAATCGTTGCATCCGGAAGTATTGAAGACGAACGTGGAGTCCGTCCCAGGCGGGACGGAAACGATTTTGCTGGTTGAGGATGAGGAGCCGTTGCGCCGCGCGGAAGCCGAATTCCTCGGCCTGCGCGGTTACGAAGTTCTCCAGGCAAAAGATGGATCGGAAGCCTTGTCTGTGGCGGGAAATCATCAAGGGCGGATTCACATTGCCATTACCGACGTCGTGATGCCGCACATGAGTGGAGGAGAACTGGCGAAGAAGCTGGAAATTCGCCACTCGGAGGCTCGAATCCTATTTGTGTCCGGCTACGCCGGGCAAACTGTGCTGGATCACAAAGTTGTCGACGTGGAGAATAACTTTCTCCAGAAGCCGTTTACCTTGAGGCAACTAGCCACCAAAGTCAGGGGAGTACTGGATCAAAACGGCAACGATCAAAACGGCAAGGATCAGAACTGCAAGGATCAGAACGGCGAGATTACTCATCCCGGCGATTTTGAGATCGCCCCTTGTGCCGCCGCCGTCACAACCGTATAAGCTTGCCCCGAACCAGGCGAAAGCGTTCCCCGCGCCAGGTCACCGTGTGGCCGCCGAGGCTCACAACCCAGACGATGACCGCAACCATATCCCTCAGCGGAATCAGCCACGCATGTCTGGCTATCTGCCGGTCGTGAAGCGCGCCCTGCCCAGCCAGCAAAGCGACCGCGAAGCGAAGCGCCAATGTGATGGCAAGCGCGGCCCACGCCCATGGCGCTGCGTGGCTGGCGGCCAGAGCCAGCAACGCCCAGAAAAGTCCGAAGGTAAAAATCAGGCCAAAGTATCCGCCCGGGCGGGCATCGCGGACTCCGCGCGCCCAGCGCAGTTGATGACTGAAGAAATCGCGCAGACGATAGGGCGGGAGATACGTTTCTACCACAACCTCCGAGAGTTCGACCTTGAGACCGAGGTCGGCAATGCGCTTGCCCAGTTCGTAGTCGTCGGCGAGATAGTCGACGATGGCAGGGAAGCCGCCAATCTTTTCCAATTCGGCGCGGCGGAACGCGAGCGTGGACCCTAATCCAAAACGGATGCCGCCCTCCAGTTGGCGCGCGGCCAGCACGCTGGGGCAGAAGTCGGTGCCGATCCCCAGCGCCTCCACGCGCGAGCCGAGCGTGGGAGCCGGCACTCCGCGGTAGAGACAAGTAACCATCCCTATTTGCGGATCGGCCAGCGGCGCGGCGATGCGGCGCAAATAATCGGGCGCCACTCGAATGTCACTGTCATTGACAATGAGATGGTCGCAGCGCGCTTCCGGCAGCATCTGCGCCAGATTGCTGACCTTGACGTTGGCCCCCAATATTTCTGGACAAACGACGAGATGAATTCTTCGCCGAGAAAACTCGCGCTTCAACCGGCCGACCACTTCCACGGCGGGATCGTTCGCATCGCTCACCCCAAAAATGATTTCGTATTCCGGATAGTCCTGGAGGCAGTGGCTGCGAAAGCTCTCATACATTTCTGGATCGGTTCCCTTGAGCGGCTTGAGAAGCGAAATTGGAGGCAAGACCAGGGCGCCCTCGTTCGGCTCATCCCCGCTTAGGAATTTAGCCGCACTCCACAAGCAAAGAATGTAGTAGAGCGAACTTGTGACGATCCCTAATCCGGCGCCGAACTCGATTGCCTTCAGCACGAAATGAATCATGGCGTCAATGTCCAGCTTAGCAGTGTTGGCAGCGGCGGCTTGTAAAAGCGCGCCCCCAGTTCAGCGATGTCCGAGTCAATCGCGCTTTTCTTTGCGACCTTTGCGGGGTTCTTCGCGTCCTTTGCGGTTAAAAGCTTTTATTCTCGAAATTAGAACACTACCGTTTTCCAGCCTCCACATGGTTACGTCCGGAACACACCGAAGTATCCAAATCGCGCATCCGGTAGAATCACAGTGTTAAGATCGCTATAGCATTCCCGCTTCGGAGACGTCATGAAACGAATCGCGACCTTCATCCTGCTCGCCATTCTGGGCCTCGCCGGCTCGATCCCGGCATATGCCAAACGAGAAAATAGGAGCATCGGAGAGAACAGCCGCGAGGCCAAAAAAGCGGCCAAGCAGCAGCAGAAATACGGCAAAAAGCAAGCTAAGAAACAGCGTAAAGCGGCCAAGAAATACCAGAAGGCGCAACGCAAGGCCGCCAAACAGCAAAAGCGCCGCCATAAATAGCCGCGACGCCGGAGCGCAATCGCCAGATTGCGTGTTTTGCCCTTTCCCGGGCAAACAAAAAATGACCAAAAATTCACATTCCCTTAATCAAACCGTAAACCAAAAATCCTACCCTTAAGCGTTGACCATCTAGTTATGGGTACGGCAAAATCAGAGTTGATCGGTCCACGCACTCCGACTCCGCGCCAGAGGGAAACCCTCATGAGCACCGCTCGCGCCGACGGCCTCGCTTTCCAGCCCGCGCACCATATTGTCCGCCGCACTATTGAGGCCTGCCGGCTCGCCAAAGACGCGGCCGGCGCTGCCGCCGAGGGCATCGCCACCGGCTCCGCGCCTTGCTCAATTCCCTTCGCCAGCGCGAGCGTGAACTCGACGCACTCGATATGGAGATTGACAGCGCGGTCACCACCGCCATCACCGATGTCGAGCCCGCTCAGGCCCGCGAACTTCTCGCCTGCATGAAATTCATGATCAGCCTCGAGCGTATCGGCGACCTCCTCCTCAGCTTCGCCAACAGCGCGCAATCCGCGGCTGGACGCATCGACTCCGACGATACTCGCGACCTCACGCATATGGCGACGATTCTCGAAAAAATGCTCAGCGATGTCGGCGACGCTTTCTCCGCTCGCGACGTGGGCAAAGCCGTTGACGTGCTTCGCGCCGACTCCGAAATCGACCGCCTCCGCAACCTCATCTTTCTGCGACACATCGAGAATCCCGAAAACGTCGCGCACCAGGCCAGCCTGCAAATCATCTTCATGACCCAATCTCTCGAGCGCGCCGGCGACCACGCCAAGAATCTCGCCGAAGAAGTCTGCCACGTGGTCAGCGGACACACCGTCCGCCATGTCCTAATGGCATACGACAAGCCCGTCGAGCAAATGTTTATCGATTACCTCCGCCGCCGCGATCCCCACTGATTTCTTTCGCTCAAATCCGGTGCCGAGTTAGTAACCCGGAAATTCAAACTGAGACACTACTTGCCGTCATCACGATTCTGCATTCCCTCCAATCTGCGTTATACTCGCGCCGACCGATAATTCGTTGCAAGAGGTGATGCATGGCTTTCTGCAATTCTTGCGGCACCAACATCGCACCCGGAACAAGGTTTTGCGCCAAGTGTGGCGCTCCAATTCTCGCCTCGTCGCTGCCGCCGCCGGTCGCGCCGCCTGCGCCGGTCGGCTCCGTGCCGCAAGCAACGCCAGTCTCCGCTGTCGCTCCAGTGGCGGCGTCCCAGCCCGCCGGTGGCAGTGCGCTGAAAGTCATCTTGATCGTTGTGGGCGTAATTGTGATCGTCGGGATTCTCGCCGCGGCTTCCGTCGGATTCTTCGTCTGGCGCGTGGCGCATCATACTCGAATCCGCCACAACGGGGAGGACGTGCGAGTGGAAACCCCATTTGGCACCGTGCAGAGCACGAAGGATCCGCAAGCGGCCGCCCGCGATTTGGGCGTGGACGTCTATCCGGGAGCCGATGTGCTTAAGGAAGGCTCCGCCTCGGCCACGTTCGGAGGGGTTCACACAGCGGCGCTCAACTTCGAAACGCCCGATTCCGTCGACAAAGTTTGCGGCTTTTACAAGCCAAAATTTCCCAACGCGATGGTTGTTACCAGCAATGAAAACCAATGCACCATCGTCTCCAACGATCAGAAGAACATGATCACCATCAACGCTAGAACCGAGGGCGCGAAAACCAAAATCGCCATCAGCAAAGTGAGCAAGTCAGACGCATCAAACTCGTCGTCGAACTGAAGGTGAAACTGAAAATCGTTGCCGAAATAGAGTCGCGAAGCGACGGCATATGATAGCCCGGCGCGGAACGCCGGGAGAGCGAAGTGGAACAAACCGAGCCCGCTTCAGCGAACGGCACTGGATGCCCAAAAACTCCCGAGCCACGGCGCCCGGTTCTCGCGCCGAAACGTGCAAATGTCTCACTCCCTGATTCAACTCGCTCAATCCTCAAAATCCGCGAATGTGGACGCAGTGCGGCTGGAAAAAGCTCTCCGTTCTCACATTCGCGGCGAGGTTAGAGAAGGCAAGATTAGAGACGGCACGGTTAGAGAAGGCGAGGTTCAAGAAGGCGAGGTTCGCGAAAAAGTCCGCTTCGATCGAGGTACCCGCGCCCTCTACGCTACCGACGGCTCCAACTACCGCCAGGTTCCCATCGGCGTGGTGCTTCCCCGCGATGCCGAAGATGTTCTCGCAACGGTTGCGCTGTGCCGCGAATTTGGCGCGCCTCTTCTTTGCCGCGGTGGCGGCACATCGCTCGCCGGTCAATGCTGCAACGTCGCCGTCATTCTCGATTTCTCCCGGTACATGTCGCGGATTTTGGAAATCGATCCCGTCCGCCGCATCGCCCGCGTGCAGCCCGGAGTAGTCCTCGATACCCTCCGTGCCGCCGCCGAAAAACATCACCTCACTTTTGCTCCAGATCCCGCAACGCACGACCGCTGCACCCTCGGCGGCATGATCGGCAACAACTCCTGCGGTGTCCACTCCGTTATGGCCGGCAAGACCGATGACAACATCGAAGCTCTCGAAATTCTCACCTACGACGGCGTGCGCCTAAAAGTCGGCGAAAATTACATTCAATCGTTCAATGGAGGGGCGGACGTCCCCGTCCGCCCAGGCCAGCCAACCCCAGACCGGAGCGGAGTGCGCGCAAGCCAAATCGCCGCCTCTCTCAAGCAAATTGCCTCCCAATACGGCGATCTCGTCCGCAATCGCTTCCCCAACATTCCCCGCCGCGTCTCCGGCTACAACCTGAATTACCTTCTTCCCGAGAACGGATTCCACGTGGCCCGTGCTCTCGTTGGCTCGGAAGGCACCTGCGTCACAATTCTCGAAGCCACGTGCCGCCTGGTCGCAAGCCCGCCCGAACGCGTGCTGCTGGTGCTCGCTTATCCCGACATTTATCAATGCGCCGATCACGTTCCAGAAATCATGCAGCACAAGCCGATCGGCCTCGAAGGCTTCGACGATCTGCTGGTCGGCTACACTCGCGCGAAAGGCATCAACTCCGAAGGTCTTGCGCTATTGCCCGAAGGCGGCGGATGGCTCATGGTCGAGTTCGGCGCCGAAACCGCGCTGGAAGCCGAATCCCAAGCCAGCGCGCTCATGCAGGCTCTCAACCGCAGCCCAAATCCGCCGGCAATGCGTCTCTATACCGATAAGCGGCAAATCAAGCGGGTATGGGATGTCCGCGAATCGGCTCTCGGCGTGACCTCTCACGTCCCCGGCGAACCGATGAACTGGGAAGGTTGGGAAGACGCTGCGGTCGCTCCCGAAAAGCTCGGCGGGTACTTGCGCGATCTGCGAAAAATGTTTGCCGCCTACGGCTACAAAGGCTCGCTTTACGGCCACTTCGGCCACGGATGCGTTCATACCCGCATTAACTTCGGCCTGCAATCGAAAGAGGGCATCGCGAAATTTCGCAAGTTCATGGAGGAAGCCGCCGATCTCGTGGTCAGCTATGGTGGCTCCATCTCCGGCGAGCATGGAGATGGCCAGGCTCGCGGCGAGTTGCTTCCTAGAATGTTTGGCCCGGAACTCGTCCAGGCGTTCCGCGAGTTTAAAGCCGCATGGGATCCCGATTGGAAAATGAATCCCGGCAAGCTGATCGAGCCTTATAAGGTTGACGAAAACCTGCGCCTCGGTGCCGCATACTCTCCATGGGAACCGAAAACGAATTTCAAATTTGCCGAGGATCATGGCAGCCTTTCACAGGCCACTCTGCGTTGCGTGGGCGTGGGCAAATGCCGTCGAGAAGAGGGCGGCGTGATGTGCCCCAGCTATCGCGTCACGCGCGAAGAAGAACACTCCACTCGCGGGCGCGCACACCTTCTCTGGGAAATGACTCAAGGCCATGGCAGAGAGGACGGGATCATCCGCGATGGCTGGCACAGCGAAGAGGTAAAACAATCTCTCGATCTCTGCCTCGCCTGCAAAGGCTGCAAAAGCGATTGCCCTGTCGGCGTCGATGTGGCCACGTATAAGTCGGAATTCCTGTCTCACTACTACAAAGGCCGCATGCGCCCGCGCAGCGCCTATGCTTTCGGCAACATCGATCTCTGGGCGCGCGCGGCATCGCACGTGCCGGGCCTGGCAAATCTGGCCACCCAGCTTCCACTTCTTCGCGACATCTCAAAACTTATCGCTGGAATCCCGCATCAGCGCTCCATCCCGCCCTTCGCGCCGGAAACCTTCAAATCCTGGTTCCACCGCCGGAGTGACCCAAACCAGCGGAGTGCCCCAAACCGCTGGGGTGCCCCATGTCTCGCTTCTTTTGCGAGACGTGGGAATCCAGCCGTCCCGCAAAACGCTTTGGGGTGGCGCAGCGCGTCCAGCGCTGCGATTGACCTGTCTTACCGTGGAGAGGCTTCAGCCCCTGAGGAAAGACCGCGCGTCCTCCTCTGGCCCGACACCTTTACCAATTACTTCCAACCCGACACCGCGATAGCCGCAGTCGAAGTCCTCGAAGCCGTAGGCTTCCGCGTCATCGTCCCAAAGGCCCACCTCTGCTGCGGACGCCCGCTCTACGACCACGGCATGCTCGGCCGCGCCCAATCGCTCCTGCTCCAAATCCTCGACGAACTCTCGCCCGAAATCGAAGCCGGCATCCCCATCGTCGGACTCGAGCCCAGTTGCGTGGCCGTCTTCCGCGACGAACTCCTGAATCTATTCCCGCACGACAAACGCGCCCAGGCTTTGTCGCGTCAAACTTTTTTGCTCAGCGAATTTCTCGAAGCCAACCAGGTTCCACTGCCGCGTCTCGAACGCAAAGCTATCCTCCACGGGCATTGCCATCAAAAATCTCTCATGAAGATGACTGCGGAAGAATCCGTCCTTCGCCGCCTTGGCATCGACTTCCAAAGCCCCGCTCCCGGCTGCTGCGGCATGGCCGGCTCGTTTGGTTTTGAACGCGATAAGTGCGCCGTCTCGATGGCGATCGGCGAACTCGAACTCCTGCCCGCCGTGCGCCACGCCCCCGCAGACTGGCTGATCATCGCCAACGGCTTCAGTTGCCGCGAACAAATCGCCCAAGGCACGCCGCGCCACGCTTTGCATCTGGCCGAGGTTCTTCAGATGGCGCTCCAAGACGGCGGAGACACCGACTCCGATTCTTACGCCGAATCCGACCGCATTTATCAAACCCAAGCCAAGATATCCCAATCCATGAAGAACGCCGGCTTGGGTCTGGCGGCCTTAACGGGCAGGCGCGGTTCTATTGCGGGGACTGTTTAGAGGAAGCGAGTAGCCTCAGCGTCGCCGAATCTTCATCTTACTCTCGCAGAAACATCCGCACTCGGTCCGAAGTCCATGTGGCCACACCGCAGCCAAAAAAGTCTGTATCTTCCGTCCAGATCGGACACCGCAGCGCTAGCGCGCAGGCTAGTATCGGCCAATCGTCCGGATCACGCCGCGCTAGCCGCTCTCGCGCTTCAGTCTCGAACTCGGCGTACACCTCCAAGCCCATGACTTCCACCAACCTGCTCAAGGTTCGCAATAGAGTGAGCGCCTTCTTCGGATCGCCGCCATGTTTCTCGACAAGAACCGTGAGGTGTTCGGCGGCCTCGGCATAAGCGGCACAAAGAAGGACACTTCTCCGCAGTGGGTGTGGAGCACCTCGCGCACGCGCTTGCCCAGGACGGCCTGTATAAGAATGTTGGCATCAACTACCAGCGCCTTGCTTGGCATTTCGCTTCTTCTCGCGGGCAGAGCGGCGAATCTGCTTGTACTCTTCCATCAATGTGTCCTCAGCCACTCCCCATGATGCGATCATCTCATCCAGGTCCTTCGCGGCGGCGCGCATTGCTATCAACTCTGCCTCTTTATTCCGCTTCTGGGCGGGAATGTAAAATCCAAGCGTTTCTCCATGCCGCGTAATCGCTAAAGGGTGCTCGGATTCAAGATAGCCCGCCAGCTTCTCCCGGAACTCACGGATCCCAATTTTGATAGTGCTCATGGTTATGTACTCAGTGTACACATTCCACCTTGTATCTCGATGAACATCCAGTGTTTCGAAAGCCATCCCCTGAGAACAAGTCATTGCAAAAAGACAATTTTATTCATCCATGCCCATCCAGGTCATTTTCTGGGACAATAGACTGAGCAGTATTCGTTACGCGGATTGACCGACTCAGATTTACGAATCACCCGGCCGCAAGGTTGTGTGCTCGTCGGTAGGAACGCCACGCATGGAAACCGAAAACAGCACTCTTCTAGCGACTCCGCAGCAGCCCACAGTCGGCAAAGTTCCCGCCGAGGCCCTGCCCGCGCTCGTCGCGCTGAAGTCCTCCGACGCCCCACTCTGCGGTTCGGTGCTGGTTCTGATCCAGTTCGACGTTTGCGAAGAGATTCGCCTCGACGAGCTGCGCCAAATTCTCGGCGCGCGCACCGCCGATACCGCTTTCAAACATCTTGCGCCCGGCTATGTCCGCTACCAGCGTCCGCCCATTGAAGAAGCGCTTGAACCGCTCGTCCTCGAAAGCGGTGAGCGCCTTCAGGGCGAAATCAAATATTTCGACTACGGCGTGGTCAGCGTGGTCTTCGAGCTGCCATTTTCCGGGGATTGGAACAAGCTCGTGCAGCTTTCCAGCCGCTGGGTTTGGGACACGAACTTCGAAAGCCTCGCCACCCGCATCGTCAAGCAGAAGCTCGAACGCGCCGCGCCAGCCCTCGTCAAACCCTACACCGCCGAGTGGCTCAAAGAAGACTATTTCATCTTCCACCTGCGCGAGATTGCTGGCTCACCTTCGGCTACAGATCTTCTCGCTACTCAGGGCGATTATATTTCCCAGGTGGTTCGCGGTGAAACTCAGCGGCTCTCCGACGGCGAGCGCCAGGAAATTCTTCAATCGCGAATTTCCTACTACCCCAACGATCTCGCCGTCATCGGATGGAACGCCGCTTTCATCTACGACAGTCCGTCCGGAGCCGAAACCGCCATTCAGCTTCTGCAATACGCCAACTCGCAGTTGCTCGAATTCCGTCACTACGACGAGTTGCTCACGAAACAACTGGAGCAGGTCTACGCCTTTCTCGATGGAGGCCACGGCCCCTGGTCGCGCTGGCGCACCGCCCGCGCCGCATCCAAGCTGCACACCGTGTTGCTAGACGTCGGCGAACTCACCGAGCGCGCCGACAACGCCATCAAATTCCTGAGCGACATGTTCTCCGCCCGCCTCTACAAACTCGCCGCCCTGAAAGTCGGCGTGCCGGACTACAAAGACCTTGTCCAGCAAAAGCTGCAAACCTCCGAAGAGCTTTACCGCTTCATGGTCGACGAATTCAATCAAAGCCGAGCCTTCGTCCTCGAGTTGCTGGTCGTGATCATCCTCATCATCGAGCTGATCTATTTCTTCCGCGGCAAACCCATCTAACGCCGCGTGATTGCGATTTTTGACAATTTGTTGGCGAGCGGATCGCTTCAGATATTGCTGAGGCCAAACCGGCTCATATAA
Organism: uncultured Acidobacteriota bacterium; assembly: GCA_963755225.1. GTDB lineage: Bacteria > Acidobacteriota > Terriglobia > Terriglobales > Acidobacteriaceae > Sulfotelmatobacter. Next base: position 304,356 of record CAVWJE010000010.1, on the reverse strand, counting down.
ACCACGGCTGCAAAGAAGGTTATGTGAAAAGCCAAGCTTAAAATGGAAAGAAAACTTCCATACCGTCTTCCTCCCCACCGGGTGAATATTGCTAAAACGTAGTTGTAGAGAATGCCAAGAAAAATGGCTGCGACTAGCAATCGCCACGAGATTCGAAGGTCACGCGCATCGCGAATGCTAGTTTTGTCATGCAGGAAGGTAACCGAGAGCACCAGCGCGCCGGTCGCGAGGTTTAGTACGGCTTGAACATGCTCGCGGAAAAACTTGGCGCCCTCCAGCAGCAGCTTGTCCGCATCTCCCTGGGCGGGCGCCGGTGTGATCGAAGCTTTTTCCGATACCTTATTCTCCAGCGGCCTTCTCATTCTCCGGGTATCGGACCTGTGCGCGGCTATACGCGTTCTCCTGCTTCGCTGGGATCGCGTCAGCGAAAGACTCTGCTCCCTCCGAAGGCCCTATTGCCCGAGCCAGCTTCCCCAAGGTTTCCATGTCAATCTTCGATCCGCCTAAGCGTTCATTCACAATCCGATGGCAAGTCGCATACGGGATGCCGCTCCGCTCGGAAAGCTGCCGTATCGAGTGGGACTCCAGCCACCGCGAGACCGACTTCGCCGCGAGACTGCGTAACGTCGGCGACCATTTCCTGCAACAGACTCTCTGATGCCTTTGCCCGGCGCTCACGGTACTCGGCAACGTCCCGCTCGTCATCCGCCGCCGAAACTTGTTCTACCAATCCTTGAACATATACAATCAGGGCGTCAAACTTCTCGCGCCGCAGCGTCACTTCCTGCGTCGCCGCGTTATAGTAAACGTCGCTCTTGGCAATCGGCAAGTTTTGATCTTTCATTTCCGTTCCTACGGCCTGAAATCAACCAAATCGCCTAATAACTTGAGCGCCCGGATGACTGCCCCAACTCGCTTAATGTTAATCAAGTCAATCGCAAACGCTGGAGAATCATGTATTTCGTAAATTATGGCGACATCCTCTTCGTCGCTTGTGACCAATATTTTGAAATACGAGCCTTTCACTCTGCGACACTCGTATCTCTCGGGGCGCGGATCTAGTTCCAAGACCCGCAGCGCTTCTTCTACCGCAGTAGCCAGCTCCGCAGAAATACTCTCCAGAGAGGTGCGTATCGGTAGAAAATCTCGCCGAACCTCATAGCGATTATTGCTCATTTTTAGATACTCGTCAACTGCAATTATCCGGTAATGGATAATTACAGTTTAACTTTAGTGATGATCGAAGCCCGAAATTAGTTTCTTCCGATTCAGCTATCAAGCATCTTCATATCGCGACCGACTCTCTAAATTCAAAATCGAATCGCCCATGTCTGCAAGGCTTCATTGCGTGGGAGTCCAATAGCACCAAATCCTGCCAGCAACAGCGCGACTCCCAGCCTGCAAACTCAGTGCACCCAAATCGGTGCCTCCATCACCGATCCCCCCAGGATCCCAGTGCTTCCGCCGAGAACAGAATGGCAAGCCATATACAGCGTGTTCAGTCGGCTGCGGGCTCGGGCAAAAGTCCATCAATTCTCGTTCTGATTCGACAGATGACCCGATGGGACAAAACTCATTCATTCCTGACTCTGTTATTTTCGAGGGAGACAGCATTCACCAAAAACTGAGAATCGAGACCTGTCTTCATGCGGGGCTTGACCCACAAACGAATCCTGATCACCGGCGGCGCCAGCGGCATCGGCGCGGCCACTGCCGCTCGCTTTCTCGAAGAAGGCTCGCACGTCTGTATTCTCGACCGCGACGCCAAAGCTTGCGACGCGCTTCGCCGGCAACTCCCGAAAATATCGCAGGCCATCGTCGCCGACGTGGCTGACCTGAAGCAGGTCGAAGCCGGATTCGCCGAGGCGGTCCGCGCAATGGGCGCGGTCGATGTCCTCATCAACAACGCCGGCATTAGCATTCGCCACAACTTTCTCGACATCACTCCCGAAGAGTGGAACAAGGTGATCGCGGTAAATCTCACGGGAGTCTTCTATGTGGCGCAAACCGCCGCGCGGCATATGATGGAACGCTTCTCAACCGAGACCGGGCGTGGGAGTGATTCTGCAAACCGCCTCCACCAACGGCGTCATGGGCTATCCTTACTACGCCGACTACAACGCCGCCAAGGCGGGAGTGATCGAGTTGACGCGCTCGATGGCCCTTGAACTCGCGCCAAAAATCCGCGTTTGCGCCGTCGCACCCGGATATGTGCTCACGCCCATGCAGCGCGCCGAATACACCGACGCGATGCTCGACGAAGTAAACCGGAAAATCCCGCTCCGGCGTCATGCCCAGCCGGAAGAAATCGCGGCGCTCTTTGCGTATCTGGCCTCGGACGATGCGGCCTTCGCCACGGGCCACGTCTATACCATGGACGGCGGCGAAACCGCCGGAGGGCTGGCCAGCCGCTAGCAGGAGGCTCAAGGCCCCGGATCTGGGAAGGGTACGAATTTATTCGTGCCGTGAGGTGGCTGAAAATGTTTCGCCCTTTAGCGCCTGCGGAACGCTTTTCGCACGAAGCCCTTCTTCCTCGACTCTATTTCATCCACGCGCGAACCGCGCCGCCAGCCGCCCCATTCGCACCACCCTATAAAAAGGAGATAGCATCTTCGGCAACCGAACCGCTTCCCACTCCCCCGGCCCCGGTGTAAACGTAAGCCGCCACAGAAATCGAATCCGGTCCATCGGCCGCTCGCGAAGCCGCATCATGAGATGAAAATAGGAAATCTGTTGTTCGCTGTACGAAACTCCCGCAGCCACAGAATCTGATATCTGTTCCGCGAATGCCTGCGCAACCTTGTCCGCAAGAATCGACTTATTCATCGCGGCGGGAAATGGCTCTCCCACAAAGCGCTGCGCCAGCAGGAAAGTAATGTTCAAAATTCGCATCACGCCCAGCGCTCTCGCCTGCGATTGCACCGCCCTCCAATCGAGTTCTTCCCGCCGCAAAATCTGCGCAATGTCGCACAACCAAATCAGCCGCCCCCACACGTGCTTCGCCGCATGAATCGAAAGCACCAGCAACAAATCTTCGGGACATGGCGTTCTTACCCTCCGACCCGCAACGCTTACGCCGTTCGCGCGCCCGAACATTCCTTCCATATCGAAGTCGACCGCGTAGAAGCGCGGTTGCAGCGCCCATTGCAGCTCGAGGAGATTTTTTCCCAGCGGACTGTCAAACGTGCACTCATATCCCGAAGCGACATACTCGTGCTCGGCCTCTTCGGGAATTTGCACGCGCTCCGTATATCCCAGTTCGCGAACCGCTTTCTTAATGCGCGGCAAATTATGCGGACGAACGAAAAAATCCATGTCCCCGGAGCGGCGCAAAGCCATGTCTCCGTAATATGTCTCGGACTGCACGATGCCTTTGTAACAAAGCGCCTCCACGCCCAGCCCATCGAGACAATCGAGAACGCGGAATAATTCCCGCGCCAGAAGCAGTGACTTGTGAATGTTCTTCTCGTAAAGCTGGCGAAGCTCAGCTATAACCCGCGATGGGACGGAATCGCCCAAGCGAGATAGGGTTTGATACAGCAAGGAAGAAATTCCGTGATCTTCGGCCACGCGCAGCAACGCATCCCAATCGCAAGATTGCGTTATTAAGGGCCGCAACCGCTCAAAATCGTTTGTTCTCGGTCCCGCCAAAATTGTCAGCAGAAGTTCCCACTCAGCCGCGTTTGTTGTAACGGGCGCTGATTGTTCAACCGGGAGCGAGGATTCACGAAGCTGATTCACGGACGTCGAGCTATCTTAGCAGTCGCGCAGCTGACTCTTACGGGATGCTCGTGTGCTCAAATGAGGCTGAGTTGCCCTCGGCCGCCTGCCCTGCGCTAGGATGCGGTTGCGTGAAACTCGATTTCTTCGTTGGCCCGCAACTTTGACAATTGCGATGAATGGACAATGATGGATGTTTAATTATGGATAAACAATTATGGACGAACATTATGGATGAACAATTAACGATGCCTTACTTCCGCCTGCCTGGCCGCTTCTCGTGCTTTCGTAACCTCGTTCAGCCTTCGCCGCGATGGCATACTTCACCAACGATGTCGCAGTCCTCACAGTCTGCTCCCCTGACCCGCTCGTCTTCTGGCGGCATCCCGCGCCCGCAACGCATCAAATTGCGCGGATCGGTTCTGGTTCTCATTCGATTGCCCAATCATCGGCAACTGCGCGCCCATCTCCATCAGCTTTCAGTTACCGGCGGACTCGTGCATCTGGAAAAGCCTCTCGACGAAAAACTGCGAGTCGAACTCATCTTCCAACTGGGCGATGCCACCATTCGCGAACAAGCCGAAATCTTGTTTCCCATGTGGGCCACGCAAGGCTGGCTTCAGCCTTTCCGCTTCGTCGATCTGCCGGAAGCCGGCAGAAGCGCTCTGCAAGCCAGCCTCCTCGCATTTATCCAATGCCTTCAGGCTGCGGCGCCTAACTCTTAACGAGTCCGTTTGCCCGCGCGTGCAGCCGCACGAATTATTCTTCAGCCACAAAATGCCGCCCGGTTGCTCGGGTCACACCGCCATTTTCCTCAAGCTTCTACCTCATCTGGCCCGCATTATTATTTTGATCTAGAATTGAACGTTCCACTCTCCGCCCAAATGGTTGCGCAATGCGAATGAATAAGCTCTCTTGTCTTTTTCAAAAGGAGAAAATTTATGAGTAGTGAAGACCCCAAGATAGATCCATTCTCGCGTCGCGGCTTCCTGGGCATGAGTTCGGCGGCATTAGCGGCCGCGGGAATGCTCTCGGCAAAGGATGCCGCCGGGCAGGTGCAGCAACCGTATGCGGCCAAAGAAGAAGGTGAGAAACCGTACCCGACCCAGGATGATCGCAGCGCCAGTCAGCCTGGGCCCAGCAATACGCCGCTCGACGCGCAAAATCCGGACTCGTTTTTGCCCCCGCGAACGGACGCGGGCGGGGTACAAACCTTTAAATATCCATTCTCTATCTCCCACAAGCGAATGCAGGAGGGCGGATGGTCCCGCGAAGTCACGATCCGGGAACTTGCCGTCTCCAAGACGATCGCGGGAGTCGACATGCGACTCACCGCCGGCGGCATACGCGAACTGCACTGGCATACCGCCGCCGAATGGTCCATCATGCTCTACGGCAACGCTCGTATCACCGGGCTTGACGCGGAAGGCAAGAGCTTCGTCGCCGACATCACGGAAGGCGACCTCTGGTATTTCCCCACTGGAATTCCCCATTCCATTCAAGGCCTGGGTCCCGATGGCTGCGAGTTTCTGCTGGTCTTCGACGACGGCGGCTTCTCCGAGTACGAAACCGTTCTCCTGACCGATTGGATGGCGCATACTCCTCACGATGTTCTGGCGAAAAACTTCGGCGTCAGTGAGCAAGCCATGGAAAAAATGCCGAAGAAGGAAAAATTCATTTTTCAGGCGGCCGTTCCCGGCCCGCTGGCTGCGGACCTTAAAGCCACCAGCGGATCGCTCGGCTTGTCTCCGGTCGATTTCACTTTTCGTAAAACGCAAGAAGCCGTGGTGAAGCGCAGCAAAGGCGGCGAAGTACGCATCGTCGATTCCAGTAAGTTCAAAATATCGACCACCGTTGCAGCAGCAATCGTGACAGTCCATCCCGGAGGGATTCGCGAGTTGCACTGGCATCCCAACGCCGACGAATGGCAGTATTACATCGCCGGTTCAGGCAGAATGACTGTCTTCGCCACTGGCGGCCGCGCCCGTACCATGGATTTCCAGGCCGGAGATGTCGGCTACATTCAGAAGACGCTGCCCCACTACGTTGAGAATACGGGCGCCACGGACTTGAAATTCCTTGAGATGTTCAAGAGCAGTTCCTATCAGGACCTTGCGCTCTCCGAGTGGCTTACGCATACGCCGCCCGAACTCGTGATCGCCCATCTCGGCATCGACCGGGCCACGCTTGATGCCATGCCGAAAGACGAGCCCGTGGTGATGCCGAAATAATGCCATCTCGCAATGTGATTTTCTGGGAGGTCGATACCCAGGCGGATTTCATGCTGCCCGGCGGCAAACTCTACGTGCCCGGCGCCGAGCGGCTGCTCCCGAACCTTCGCCGCCTCACAGACGCCGCCCGCCAGGGCCGCGTCTTCCTGGTGTCGCACGGCTGTTACCACGCTAAAGACGATCCTGAATTCGGGACTTTTCCACCGCACTGCATTAAAGGAACTCCGGGGTCGGCGTACGTTCCGGAGGCGCTTGCCGAAAAGGTTGCGATTGTGGCGAATGATTCGACGGCAAAGTTGCCGCAGTATCTTTCGCGGTACCAGCAGATTCTTCTGGAAAAGCAAACGCTCGATATCTTCGAAAGCCGTCACGCCGCCGAGCTCGTCAACCGATTGCCCGCCGATGCGGAATTCGTGGTCTTCGGAGTGGCTACGGAATATTGCGTGCGATTGGCGGCCAAGGGTTTACTCGAACGCGGCCGCCGCGTCTCTGTGGTCACCGACGCGATCCAGGCTCTAAGCACCGAAGACGGCCAGCGCGCTACATCCGAACTGAAAGCCCTCGGCGCAAAATTCATCACGACCGATGAGGCCCTAGCACAAAGCGGCGTGCAGTAATAAAGCGACCGCCCCTGTTGCACTGCTTTACCAAGAAAACTGATAAGACGCCACAGGGCGATATCCAAGTTGGACGCAACCGTCTCAGCGATCTAAGACAAGAGCTGGCAAGCAAAAAAAGGCCATGAAGTTTAGGTGCCGGAAACGGATCGATCAACAGGAGGCTATGTACGATGACTCAAAATGTGTTCGAAGATATCGGATTCTCGCTCGAGGAGGCCGCTACCTTGAAAATCAAGGCCGACCTGCACACCAAGGTCGTGAAGTGCGCGGCCGGCTACACGCAACTTGAACTGCAAAAAATCCTGGGCGCCACCCAACCACGGATAAGCGATCTGCTGCGCGGCAAGATGTCCAGATCCAGTTTAGAAATGTTGTTGATCTACGCTCAAAAACTCGGGCTACAGGCTCAGATAAGGACCACGCGGCCTAGAAAGCAAGCTTCATCGCGCCGGCTCACTGCCGCCGCCACAAACCCTGCGCGGTAGCTTCGCATTTCAGATGCCTAAGTTTCGTTATCTGGAGTGAATAGCCTCTCCTCAATCCCCTTGATGCGGTACTGCCTCCGCTCTAGCCATGACCAGCGGCCTCTACCCAGCCAAACTCTCAATCGTCCGCACCGCTTCATCCGAAAGAACCAAGCCGACGCTCTCCAAGTCCTGCTTCATATGCTCCGCGTTCGCAGTCCCTGTGAGCGGCAGCATTTCGACCGCTCGCGCAAACGCGAACACAACTTGTGCCGGGGTGGCTCCCGCGCCCGCCGCGATGCGGGTGACTATAGGGTGCCGCAGCACATCCACATTCGCCGTGAGCAGCGAGAATCCCTGATAAACAATTTGCCGTTCGCGGCAAAACGCACGGATCTCGCGATCCCAGCCCAACCTCGCATAGCAGCGGTTTTGCACGAACGCCGGCGCTTCGTCACGAACCTCCGCCATCTGCTCAAGATGCTGCGATGAAACGTTGCTCACGCCAAGAAGCCGGGCACGGCCCGCATCCCGCTCCTTCCGCATCGCCTCCCAAACTTCGGAGTCCGCATCGGCCCAGTCATAACCCGAAGACGGACCGTGCAGCACGAAACTATCGACATAATCGGTCCCAAGATGTTCCAGCGAACCGGCCAGCGATTGCGCAACTTGAACCGAAAGACTCGCCGCAGGATCATAGGGCAATCGGTGATCCTGCCCCGGCCGGTAAGTGAATTTAGTTTGCAGGAAAAGATCGGTACGCGTAGCCACTCCCGCGCGATATGCGGCGGCCAACCCCCGCCCCACGCCCGCCTCGAAGTAATGCCGCCTCTGATTCGCGGTGTCGATGCCGCGAAATCCCGCGCGCAACGCAAGCTCGACAAGCGCCGGCGTGCGTTCTTCTTTCCACGCAGTGCCGTAAAGAAAGTCAAGGTTTAATACGGATGGAGGAGACATTCGCGCGCTCGTATCTGACGCCATATTACCGAGTGTATAGTGGCACGCTTCCCGCAGGATTCGAATTGGCGGGATAACTCGCCATCCGGATTCCGCTTCATATACCCAAGCGCAAAAACAAAGTGCGCGAGAATGTTAGTATTCCCACGCACTCAGTTTCCTGATTGAGACATGGCCCTAGTTCAACAACCCATAAGCTACCAGAGCCTTCTGGGTCGTGATATAGACCTTGCCATTCACGATCGTGGGCACGGTAAACTTGATCGGCGCGCCGGGCTTGTCCCGCGTTGAATTGGTCGTGCTGGTGTAGAGTTGCGTCGCAAGGTTCGTCGCCTTATACGCATGCAACTCGGCCTCGCCAGTTGTAGTTTTGTAGCTCGCGTTCTTCAGAGCCCACACGATTCCATTCGAGGTGCCATTCGACGAGATGGAAACCGTCGTCCCCGGATAGGAATATTTCGAGCTGCTTTGCGATGTCGGAGTAGTGGACAAAAGCTCTGTGGTTGTATTGAACGTATACGCTTTGATGTAATCGCCGCTCGCGCCCGTATATACGTAGTTGTTCCACCACGCCGGCGAACTCCACATTCCCGGATTCGCCGACGCGATGTATTGCACGATCTGGTTGTTGTTGCTGGAGTTGTAATGGCCCATGTTGTCGCGATTCACCAGAAAAAGGTTTCCCGCTTTATCGCCTTGCACCAGCAGATGAGGATAAGTGCCGGTCAGATTCGGCAGCAAAGACAGGCCCGAAGACCCAATGTCCAGATCGGTGGTGTTGTAAGTTAAAGCGTTATAGGGCGTGAAATAGTCGAGAATCGGAAAAACTCCGCCCGAAGGCGGCGCAACCTTCACCACGCTTTGCGCGTAGTCGATGCCGCTGGTATTCACGTCAAACGTCCCATTCGCGACGGCAATGAATGTGTTGTAGTTGGCGTCTCCGGCGGGACCGTTGCCGGTTTGCCAGATGGCGCCTTCTTTGCCATCGGGCGTGGTCAGCCAAACCGCGGTCTGCGCCAGCGTGGAATCGTTGTAGGCCATCATCCAGCCATGGTACTGGCCGTAATCGCACAATGAACCGAAGCCGACATATACCAGTCCGTTTTGAAACAACAACGCCGCGCGCTGGTTTTCCAGTTGCGCGTTGAAGGTGATTTTGCCGCCGCTCGCTCCCGAACCGGTGCCGTTAACCGACGCCGTAATAGCGACCGGACCGCCAAACTTTTCCGCGCCGGTCGTAATATCCAGCGCGTGCAGGCGGAAATAATACACTCCATTTTCCAGCGTACGCGCAACCACGTAGATTGTGTCGTTCGCCGTGTTGATTACCGGAGTCGAAAAAATCCCCACCTGGGTTGTAATCGAGTCCGCGCAATGCAAATCACTGGTCGGCACCGTGGTGATGCCTTTCGCGGCGTTTGTAAAGTTCACCATCCACAGCGGATTCTTGTTGCTGCCGGTATTGCTGTCGGCGTCAAAGGCGTAAACGCTGTCGTTCATCGTCGCCACATAAACCACGTTGTGCGTGCCCTGATTTGGGATCGCCACGTTCGCCACGTAGAGCGGCTGGCTGTAGGAGTATCCGTCCAGCGTCTGCGAGAACAGCTTGCCGAAATCGGTCGAGTTCACGTTGCTGGTGGTTAGAATCGTCTCTTGCGTATTCTGGCCAGTGCGGCCGTTGTCGTTATGATAGGTGGTAACGTTAACCTGGGCTGCGCTGGAGATCGTCCATGCCAACGCGAAGGTAAGAAAAACTGCGCGGTTGAATCTTGGGATAAACATGCCAAACCTTTCATTTATGCTGGTTATGCGGCGGCCGGGGAGTGGCGTGCCGATTCAAACGCTGAGCGGAGCGTTCTATGATTCCAAAGTCGCTCAAAGTCTACACGGGCCGGGCTTTTCCGCGTATCCCCCTTTCGTGCCACTAGGCTATGGCTCTTTCGTGTGTGTTAAATTTGGAACCAGCTACACTGAACCGCGCTGCCTAAGAAGGCATCTCGATGGAATGAATCGGGCCCGTAGCTCAGCGGTCAGAGCAGGGGACTCATAATCCCTTGGTCCAAGGTTCAAATCCTTGCGGGCCCACCAATAATTCCAGAGCGGAGCGACTCTTACACACGACTTGTCGTCCGGAGCGAAGCCGAAGGGGATCTCAGGCTTAACCGGCCTAACGCGTAAGCCAGAACGGCATCGTCGTCTATCCAGTCCGGTAGTGTCTAAGAGTGTGTTGCTGCTTCTGGTGGCGGCCTCGAAAAGTAAGGCCGCCGGTTCACCAAAGCCGCAAAGCCGCTGTCAGCTTGCATCTCGCATGGTATAATTTTTGTAGAGTTCACGGTACGTTGCGCGTTACTCAAGCAATGGAAGTACACCTCGCCGATCAGATTTGGGTGTCGCTGAACTTCCACAGGCAAACTAAGAGAGCGACAGAAAAACGCTGTATTGGTGACGTTTTTCTTGATTCCCGTTAAGGAACTGATATACCATCCCGTTGTCGTGGCAAAAAGTAACCAATTTCCCCCTTATGGAATCCAAATTGCTATAAGGACGTTACTTAAGTTGTCCTCGGTAACGTTGAACCGTGGGCAGATTGATCCGAAGATCAATACGCGCCGATAGATATTTTGAGGGAAATGATGTTGATGACTGAGCCGACCATCGATCTGAAAAACCATCCAATCCTGATCACGCTGCAAGACATCATCTCTGGCGATGGGTTTCTAGCGCGAATCACCGTGGCTGGACGCACCTTAATGCGGCAAGAAGATGATGGGAAATGGTGGATGTATGGCGTGCGTCCAGCAGCAATCGCCGAATCTGGCGGCACTGTTGATGAAGCGTTCTTGCGTTTTAAGCAAGCGCACAGTTACGTCTTGCTTGACATGGTGCAACAAAGCAAGAGCTTCGATGACTTCAGAACCGAAGTCGAACGTTTCTTCAACGAGAGCGATATAGACGAGCAGGGGTGGGAAGAAGCGTTGAAAGCTGTACGGGATGGTCACACCGCGCCTACTGAGGCATTTTCCAAATTGCCGCGACAATCGCCGGATTCACGACCAGCACGAATCGAGGTGGAACGGCTGGACGGAAAAATCACGCCCTTCACGGTACGCGATAATGCCACAATCACCTATTCCATCGCGGATAAACAAGCGGCATAAATGTCGGCATCGAGAGACTTCGCCGACGTTCAGCGAATGTTGACCGACTGCGCCCCTGGACATACGATTCGTATGAGCGATCACTTCCGAAGAATTAGATACGGAAGTATCATTTACCCTTCGTTTCCGAAATCCAAGACGGTAGAGGTCGGCCACATTCGCAAACTGGTTCGCCATTTCAGTATCCAGGAATGCGCCGCAAAGCACGGAATGGCGTAGTGCCGAACGCCGATAAATCCGATGCCATTTCGGCAGCAACGCGCTATTAGCCACTACCTTTAGTCCGCTCCGCTTGCCCTGGCGACCGTTTTTCTGGTAGAACCTTCCACGACAGGAGGAACTGTGCGTACCCGTCTCGCAGCCGGCGCTCTGATCGTCATCATCCTGACTTCGCTGCCCGCCTGCAAACACAAGCCGTCATCGGATTCACAGGAGAAAACTGCCGAGGTTCCTGCCGCGCCTTCGCCGAATCCCGTCCCTCCCCCGGTTGCCGTTCAGCCTCAAGCGGAAACTCCGCCACCCGCGCCAGCTCCGCCGCAACCGATTATTGTTGCCGCTGGAACTACGATTACGATAAAACTCGCCAACGATCTAGTGTAGTGCGTCACAATTAACAACCTTTATATATTCCCGCGCGTCTTATCATTAGGAGACGGTCGCGGATGCGTATAGCCCCAGCCATTGCATTGAGTCCGGAGCAACGGACGGAGTTGGAATCCCAGGCCCGGAGTCGCTCGGTCTCGGTGCGAGTGGCGGAGCGCGCTCGCATCGTTTTGTTCGCGGCCGGCGGTCAGCAGGACCTGGAAATCGCCGCCCGCATGGCCATTACGCCGAAGAAAGTTTCGCGATGGCGCAAGCGTTTCCTGGCGCTGGGCGTGGCGGGGTTGCAGAAAGACGCACCCCGGCCCGGGCGCAAACCCACGATCAGCACCCGCCTGACCACACGTGTGGTGACCCTGACCACGCGCCAGCAACCGACCAACGCCACGCACTGGAGCACGCGCACCATGGCGGCAGCGGTGGGCATCAGCGAAGCCAGTGTGCGACGCATCTGGCACGCCCACGGGCTGAAGCCCCATCGCGTGGAAACCTTCAAGGTCAGCAACGATCCAGCGTTCGCGGAAAAACTGGAAGACATCGTCGGCCTGTACCTCAACCCGCCGGAACACGCGCTGGTATTGTGCGCCGACGAGAAGAGCCAGATTCAAGCCTTGGATCGTACCCAACCCGGCCTTCCGCTGAAGCCCGGACGTGGTGCCACCATGACGCACGACTACAAACGCAACGGCACGGCCACACTGTTTGCCGCGCTGAATGCGGCCAACGGCGAGGTCTTTGGCCTGTGCCAGGAGCGCCATCGCCATCAGGAGTGGCTCAAGTTTCTCCGCCTGATCGACCAGACCATCCCCGCCGACCGGCAACTGCATCTGATCTGTGATAACTATGCCACCCATAAACATCCCAAAGTGCAGCGCTGGCTGGCGCGGCATCCGCGCTTTCATCTCCACTTCACTCCCACCAGCGCGTCTTGGCTGAACATGGTGGAACGTTTCTTTCGCGACCTCACTCACAATCGGCTCCGGCGCGGCGTCTTCCGCGATCTGGAAGAACTCATCATGGCCATCGGCACCTACATCGACCGTCATAACGAAAGCCCGAAACCATTCATCTGGACCGCACGAGCCGCCGACATCCTGGAAAAAGTGAAACGCGCTCGACGCACCCTGAATAAACGTCAATCTGCTTGACGCACTACACTAGGTTCGAAGCTGAGCCAGAGCGGCCAGACATTTTCCGCCACCGTGGATAAAGACGTGATTGTGGATGGTCAGCCCGCAATTCCGGCGGGCGCCGCAGTGTCTGGTGTTGTCATCGCTGCGCGCCCCTACGGCAAATTCGCCGGCGAAGCCAATCTCACGCTGAAACTAAAATCTGTCAACGTCAATAACGTCGATCAAACCATCGTGACCGCATCCCGCAGCTTTGGATCCAAGATCAAGGCAAAGGGGAAGGTGCATAAATTCATCGGTGGCCTGGTAAAGCGCGCCGAAGGCGACGAGAGGGAAGTCACTCTTCCCGCCCAATCTTCATATACCTTCACGCTGAAGCAGGCCCTCGAAATTCAGTGAATTCGAATCTATTCCTGTAATGACGGGTCACCCCGAAACGCGGCGTACTTCAGCCGCGTGAGGGATCTCTTGCGAGAGATAGCCGACTGAGATCCCCTTCAGCTGCGCCCACGGCAGGCTTTCGCCACGCCTAAAAAACGCCCGTCCTTAGCATGGCGCCGGAATAATTCAAATTGAGCCGCTATCCAAAGTTTGCCCAGATGTTCTCTCCAATGGGACAATATCTAAATGCACAGACCTTGCACCGCCGCTTTAACCCTATTGGCCGCCGGATCGCTCCTGCTGGGCAATGCCCTGGCTCAGGCAACTCCCGCAGCGACAACTCAAACCGCTCCCTCAGCCTCTTCGGCGCCGGCCAAGGCGCAGACTCCGGCCACTAAGAAATCCGCGACGACCCCTAAGACCGCAGCCCCCTTGGCCCTCAAAACGCAAAAGGAAAGGTTCAGCTACGCCCTGGGCATGAAGATGGGAGCGAACCTGCACAAGCAGTCGGTTCCGGTGGACCCGACCATCTTCGCTCGCGGCTTTAAAGACGGCCTGGCGGGGAGCAAGACCGCGCTTACCGACGAAGAAGCGCAAGCGGCAATCTCTGACGTACAAAAAGAAATGCAAAAAAAGCAGCAGGAAAAGATGCAGGTACAGGCGGAATCGAACAAGAAACAAGGCGAAACTTTTCTTGCCGCCAACAAATCGAAGCCCGGCATCGTCACGCTGCCCAGCGGTTTGGAATACAAAATTGAAAAAGAGGGCACCGGCCCCAAACCCACGGCGAACGATTCGGTGGTTTGCAACTACCGTGGCACGCTGATCGACGGCAAGGAATTCGACAGCTCTTACAAGCGCGGACAGCCCGCCACGTTTCCGGTGACCGGCGTTATCAAAGGTTGGACCGAAGCGCTTCAGCTCATGCCGGTTGGTTCCAAGTGGCAGCTCTTTATCCCCTCCGATTTGGCCTATGGAGATCGCGGCGCAGGGCCGGACATCGGCCCCGGCGCAACTCTGGTCTTCGAAGTGGAATTGCTCTCCATTCAAGACAAGAGCAAGGCTCCTGACAAAGATCAGCCGAAGAAATAAACCGGCTCCCGGCTTTCGGATTGCGCTATCTGCCCGCGCAAGACCGGAAGCCGGACGCCCGAAGCCTTCTTCCTAGATTAACCACTTTGAGGCGGTTAACTTTCAACGGTTGACAGCTTTCTAACGGCAGCGTAGTTTTTTTTCAGTTTGCCCGTCCCCATTCAAGTCCAGGAGGCCTCGGAATGTTGTGCAGAATTTTCTGCGCAGCCGCGATCTTTTGTTTAGCGGCGAATTTCGCCGCGGCGCAAGACCCCACCAAGGTCGAGCCCAAGCACTATAAACTTCATTTCGAGAACGAGCGGGTTCAGGTTGTCGATGTCCACTACGGCCCGCATGAGAAATCGGAGATGCACGATCACCCCGCTGGAGTCTCCGTCAGCATAACCGGAGGGCACCTCAGATTCACCGACGCGAACGGCAAGGTCACCGAGGTCTATGCCAAAGCGGGCGAGGCACGCTGGTTTCCCGCCCACAAGCATAAAGTGGAGAACCTTGGCGACGAAGCCTACAACGGGGTTTACATCGGCGTCAAAGGCGCGGGCGGCTTAGCTTCAAGTTTCCCCACGCCTGACCAAATCGCGATGATTCTTGCCGATTACTCTCAAACTGCGCCGAAGCAGTGACCATTCCTCGGCCAGTCGGCTGGGTCCTAGAATCGGCGATATGATCGGCAGGAGCGTTCCGGTCGTCGATTCTCCGAAAACGGTGACTGTTCGCCCAGCGCAACTCATGAGCAACCCATTCACCATGGCCGAAACCGGCGCCGAATTCATTTTGCAACGAACCCCTCTGCGTCCGCGCATCGGCCTCGTGCTCGGCTCTGGCCTGGGTAGCTTCGCCGATTCGCTCTCCAACGCTTGCCGCATCCCCTACGCCGAGATTCCCAGCTTCCCACGCTCTACCGCTATCGGCCACGCCGGGCAGTTGGTGATCGGCGACTCGGGCGGCGTTTCCGTAGTGGCCATGCAGGGCCGCGTACATCTTTACGAAGGATATTCGGCGCAGGAAAGTGCCTTCCCCATCCGTGTTTTCGGGCGGATGGGTATTCGCGCTGTCATTCTTACCAACGCCGCCGGCGGGATTAACTTGAACTACCAGCAGGGAGCGTTGGTGCTAATCCGCGACCACATCAATTTGCAGGGAGCCAACCCGCTGATCGGGCCCAATGACGACCGCTTGGGCGTCCGCTTTCCCGACATGACGCACGCTTACGCCCGCGAATATCGAGCTATCGCCCAGGTGGAAAGCGGCAAGCTCGGAATGAGCCTGCACGAAGGCGTTTACGCATCTCTGCCCGGCCCCAGTTACGAAACCCCCGCCGAGATTAATTATCTGCGAATCATCGGCGCCGACCTCGTGGGAATGTCGACTGTGATGGAAACAATCGCCGCCCGCCACATGGGGATAAAAGTTCTCGCTATCTCCTGCGTCACCAACATGGCCGCCGGGATTCTTGATCGGCCGCTTTCGCACCAGGAAGTGATGGAAACCGGAGAGCGCGTCAAATCGAGTTTCGAAGCCCTCTTGCGAGCCGTGCTGCCGCGCATTCAGAGTGATTCGAGCGACTCGAGCGCCTCAAAACTCTTTGCCTAAAATGATTGTCATCCCGAGCAACGCGAGGGACCCTGGTGTTTGCCGCGCCGCAACGGGTGATGCACAAATACCACGATCCCTCGCGTTGCTCGGGATGACAAGTGCGCTGGGAATCAGGGCTCGTAGAGTCACGGCGCTTAGAATAAGTCTGCGAGAATAACCAGCATTCGTCACCGCTCGGCAAATCAAGCGCCATCCCGTTCTATAATGTCATTTCAATTCATCGCCCGACTGCAAGGAGGTTTCATGTCCGCCGCAATCCCAGAGAAATATCGCGATCTTTTTCAGAAACGCGCCTTCGCCAACCTCGGCACGCTGATGCCGGATGGCCGTCCGCAGGTCACGCCGGTTTGGTGCGACTTCGACGGCGAACACATTATTTTCAACTCCGCCAAAGGCCGCCAGAAGGATAAGAACGTTCGCCGCGACCCGCGCGTCGCCATGACCCTGATGGACCCCGAAAATCCCTATCGTTACCTCGAAATCCGCGGCCGCGTGGTCGAAATCACCGAAGACGGCGCCAGCGCCCACATCGACAAGATGGCGAAAAAATATCTCGGCGTCGATAAATATCCCTACGGCCAGCCCGGCGAAGTCCGCGTGATATATAAAGTGCAACCTGAACACACCACCGTGATGGGTTAGGCGAGGACGCCAATTCGCACACAAAACCTCTGCATCCTCGGCTTCGGCAATGTCAACCGCACGCTCGTGCAGCTATTGCTGGATCGCGAGTCCGAACTCCGCGACCGCCATGGCATCGCCTTTCGCATCGCCGGCATCGCAAGCCGCACTCTAGGCTGGATCGCGAACCCCGAGGGCTTGGGTCTGGACCGTGTGGGTCGGACACTCCTGTCCGACAACCCCGTTAGACCTGATCAGAGATTGTCTAACGTCCACGCCTGGCTCGCCGCCGCTCAAGCCGACATCCTCTTCGAAGCCACCTCGCTCAACGTCGCAACCGGACAGCCCGCCATCGATCACATCCGCGCCGCCCTCAACCACGGAGCCCACGCCATCACCGCCAACAAAGGACCAATCGTCCACGCCTACCGCGAACTCCGCGATCTTGCCGCCGCGAAGGGCAAGCGCTTTCTCTTCGAATCCACGGTCATGGATGGCGTGCCGATCTTCTCTTTATTCGATCAGCTGCCCGCAATTCATCTGCAAGGATTTCACGGCATCCTGAATTCGACGACAAACGTAATCCTTGGCGAAATGGAAGCCGGCCTTAGTTTTGATGACGCTTTGAAAAAGGCGCAGACGCTGGGCATTGCCGAAACCGACGCAACCCACGACATCGACGGCTGGGACGCCGCCGTAAAAACCGCCGCGCTGATCACCGTCCTGATGGATGTTCCAATAACGCTGGATGAAATCTATCGCGAGGGCATTCGCGACCTGACTCCCAACGCCCTTCGCAACGGACGCCGCGATGGCTGGCCCTTCAAGTTGGTCTGCCGGGCGAAACGTGTTGGTAACGGTGTAAAGGCGACCGTCGCGCCAGAGAAAGTATTGAGCGGCAGCCCGATGGGAAAGATTTCAGGCAGCTCGAACTATATTTATTTCAATACCGACATCTTCCCTGGCCTCGGCATCACCGAAGAAAATCCCGGATTGTACGCGACGGCTTACGGGATGCTTGCGGATTCTGTGCGAGCTGTGACGACGTAAATCTAACCGATGGCGTCATACTGAACGGAGCCGTTCTTCAGGCGGAGTGAAGGATCTCGCGCAACTCGATGCCTCGCGTCCGGACGCACCCCGGACACACATGTCGCCGTGATAAAAATGATGACGACCATGCCCACGACCGAATTCGCTCCCGCCCTCGATCTCGCCTCCATCCGCGCCCAATTCCCCTCACTCTCCCAAACCGTCAATGGACATCCCGCTGTCTTCCTCGACGGCCCCGGCGGAACCCAGGCTCCGCAGCGCGTCATCGACGCCATTTCGAACTATCTGCGCCGCGACAACGCCAACACCGGCGGAGCCTACGCCACCAGCCGCGACACTGACAGTATGCTCGCCGAAGCCCGCGCCGCCATGGCTGACTTCCTGAATTGCGCCGCTGACGAAATCGTCTTCGGGCCTAACATGACCACGCTTACCTACATGATGTCGCGCGCGATTGGGCGCGACCTCGGCCGGGGCGACGAAATCCTGGTCACTCGCCTCGACCACGACGCCAACGTCTCCCCCTGGCTCGCCCTCGAAGAAAAAGGAGTAACAATCCGCTGGGCGGAAATTCACGATGAAAATTGCACGCTCGACGTCGCCGATTTGGCCAGCAAAATCAACGACCGCACAAAACTCGTCGCTGTTGGCTATGCCTCGAACGCAGTCGGCACAATTAATCCCGTGAAGGTTATCATTCGACTGGCTCACGGTGTCGGAGCTCTGGCCTACATCGATGCCGTCCACTACAGCCCGCACGGCCTAATCGACGTTGCCCTGCTCGATTGCGATTTCCTGGTTTGCTCCACCTACAAATTCTTCGGCCCACACATGGGCGTGCTTTTCGCCAAGCGCGAGCATCTTCAGCGTTTGCGCCCGTACAAAGTCCGACCGCTCACCGATGCAATTCCGAACCGCTGGGAGTGGGGCACGCTAAACCACGAATGCATCGCCGGCATCACCGCCTGCGTCGACTACATCGCCTCGCTTGGCACAGAAAGTGTTGGAACTACCACGAAACATGTAGGGACGGACGCCCCTTCGACAAGCTCAGGGCAGGCTCTCGTCCATCCTTCGGGCGAAGCCCGATCCCTGGCGACGCGCGAAGCCCGAAGTCTTACCACATCCCCGCGCCGCGCCGCCATAGTCGCCGCTTTCAAGCTCATCTACAACTACGAACTCTCGTTGATGACCCGTCTGATCGCTGGCCTGAAAAAAATTCCGAATATAAAGATTTATGGCATTACCGCCCACGCGCGCTTCGCAGATCGCTGTCCCACAATCGCCCTTCGTGCGGTGAATCAAACTCCGGATCAAACGCCGTTGGCCCTCGCCACCAAACTTGGCGAGCGGGGCTTCTTCACCTGGGATGGTAATTACTACGCGCTGAATCTTACCGAGCGCCTCGATGTCGAAAAATCCGGAGGCTTCCTGCGAATTGGACTCGTGCATTACAACACGGCGGAGGAAGTGGATCGGCTCTTAAGCGCCTTGCGCGAAATTATTCTGTAGCGCCGCCGGCGCGTCGTATGAACTCAGGCTTTGAAAGGGTGCGGCTTCAGCCGCGCCGTGACGTTCTCAGAAATTAACCGGCTTCAGCCCCGGCATATTCAAAGAATCTCAGACAAAGCCAAACAGCCCGGGACAAAAAGTCCCAGGCTGCTGAAATACAATCCCGCGCGCATCAAGCGCGTTAAATATCTAACCAAACTCCGCCTACGGCCAGCGCTTGGCGCTATCGTCCCAACCCGCGGCCCGCACCGGTTGCGCTGCGGCTACCACGGGAGGCGCCGAAATGCGCATGGGCTGTTGCGGTCCGTTTACGGCGGTCGGCAGCACCGACTTCGCCATCTCGGAGTTCATTTCCTTTTCTTCCGACAGCAACGGAGCCACCAGCCGCAAGGCTTCGACTTCTTTTTCCAGACGGGTCAGCTCCATCTCTTTCTGCCGCAAAACTTCGTAAACATTCTTCATAAACGGGGCACCTGCAAGTGAGTAATTGAGTTGTGGAGCTTTTCTCGCACTTTAGCAGACTTCACGGGCTTGTCAAGGAATTAAGCCTTGACCACTTATGTTCCGCCGCGCACGCTTGCACGTTCCTCCGCAAGCGGCGTAATCATTGGCGTTTCGAGCGTGCGATTCCGCATGCGCAGCGCGGCATTCGCCGGATATTCACAGGTTTCCCAATATGGGGAAACTCGTATGCTCAGGCCTCCGAGATTGTTCGACGCTTAAAACCCGCGTCCCGCCTGCGTTCTGCGCGAATCCCCGAAACTTGCTGCACCAAATTCTGTCACCCGCCTGTGGACGCGCTGCACTCGATTGAAAATAAACCGGATAAAGTCGCGACGTTTTTGTTGACTCTAAAAATAGAAAGCGTACAACAAGATCGTTCTTTGACAGTTTCTTAAGTTTTTCCGGTTGGTGCGGCGTCCGGGGCTCGAGCGAAGTCACTCTCCCACTGCAAAGTGAGCGAGGGAAGGCAAGCGAGGGTCTATAGCAAAGCGCTGGTCGAGGAGAACGAGAAGCCCAGTCGAAGGCAGGATAGAGTTCCGAGGCGTTGAGTAGGTTTATCCGGTTGGCGGTAAGCCCGGAGCCCAAGCGAAAATCGCATGCAGAGCGCCCGCAAGGGCAGCGGCACAGCAGGTCAAGCGAGGGTCTAACGCGAGCTACTGGCCGAGACGAACGGACACAACACCACCTCGGAACTCTTATTTTTTCCCAGCCAGCGTCCCTTCGACCCCGCCTTGATGGTCTTTCTACAGCCCGCAGCGCTCCAATTGAATTGGGCATTAGCGTTAACGCGCTAGACAATCGCTAATTTGCGCTGGCCGTGCGCCACAAATCGAGACCGAGACATCCGAGGCTTAGCGCCCCCAGGCTTAGCGCCCCCAGACTCGCGGCATGAGCAGCCTTTGGCTTGGACGTTCCAGGCACTCCGGTAAGCAGTCCCTGATTGGCAACGGTGTTGTAAGCATACCCGGTGATAGTGATGTTGATCTCGTCACGCGGTCCTATGGATTCGCCGATCTACTATGCCGTATCTGTCACAGATGCTGATTTGCTAATGACAGACGGGCACAGCCTGGAACGTGTGGGAGTGGAACCTGATATCGCAGTCTTGCCGAACGATCGGGACCTGGCAAGCAAAAGAGACCCAGCAATGTCCAAAGCTGCCGGTTTGGTGGGAGGGCAGCTTTCGCCGGAAGAGGCTGGGACAGTACTTTCATACGAGGAATCTGACCTGTTTCAGAGGACGCTGTCGCTGAACGACTAACATTAACGGGGCGATTACACTCAATGAATTTTTCCACATGCTACAGACTTCTGGGATCGCCGCGGCTGGTTGGAGGCGCAATAAAGCGAACGCAGACTACTACAAGTCGAACCAACGGCCTCAATCGCGGAGAAAGTTCTCCAGCAGCAGCTTACTTCCTCAACTCCGCCGGCCAGTTCTGCACCAACGTCAACGGATCGCTTCCCTCTTGCAAATTTCCGCTGTTCACCAAAAACTTCTTCCCGTCGGGAGTCACATCGAAAGGGCCAAAATCCGGCAGAATTCCGGCCGCCTGAAACAACGCATGCGGAGCGCTCAGCCGCGGCGCGCCGCCCGCCGCACTCACATCCACCGAGTTCAGAGTGTTCGCCAGATCCAGATAAAATAATTCCTTCCCATCTCTGCGCCACTTCGGCGAGCTTCCACCATTGGTCGAAACCTGCCACTTCGCTCCTCCGCCCGGAAACGCGGTGATATAAACTTCCTTCCGGCCCGATTCGTTGCTCTGGTAGGCCATCCATTTTCCGTCGCTCGAAAGCGCGGGAAAATCGTCGTCGAACGCATCCTGCACAATCGGAAACGGCTTCCGCTCGCCCGTCAGCGGCAGCGCCCAAATGTGATAACCGCTTTCGCTGGGCGCACGCCGGGCATAAACCAAATAACGTCCGTCCGCGGAAGTGGCACGCGGCCCTTCGTATAAATCGCCATCTTCCAAAACCGCCTGTTCCACGCCGCTGCCATCGGCAGGCTTCGCATAAATATGAGTAGAGCCCTTGACATTGGACCCCAAAAAAATCGTCTTCCCATCCGCCGACCAGACGGGCAAGAGCTTGGCTTGCCGGTCCGAAGGTGAAGCGCGAGTTGGTTCCTCGCGCCAGATCGAAAATCCATACGTCGTAAATTCCCCGATCACCCGCGAAAATCGTAACTGCCAGGCGACTGCCATCGGGCGACAAGGCAGGCGATATATAACGCTCCACCTTGGTAATCGCATCCGTTTGTTTCCCTTGACGGTCCCGCCAAACCAAAGTCCAGCCAGCCGATGCTTCCCCGGTTTGGTAAACCAATCTTCCCGTGTCAGAGGCCGCAAACATCGACCGGACGCTCGCCCCATTGATGGCAATGCGCTCCGCGACCGGCTGCGGCTCGCCTTTCAACTCCATCTTGCTGGCGTCGAAGAGCTGTGCCATCAAAGTTTGGCCGCGCAAAAACAGCAGATAACCCGATGCGTAGCTGGCCATCGATTCGCTCTTCATCAAGAGCTGCGCCGGGAGTTTGCCAAGCTCTCCGACGTAAAGCACCGGCGACTCCCCGGCCCGCGAGGTACGCGACCAGAATATGAAGTGCTTGCCATCGGGCAGAAAGAAGGGGAACCGGTGACTATTCTCGCCGATGTCCCGGTTCAGCTTCGATGCCGGCTCAGGCGTTCCGCCATTGGCCGAAACCTTAAACAATCCCTGGTTCGAACTGGGGGTAAATACGATCACGCCATCTTTGCTCCAGCTTCCGCCGCGCCCGCTAAAGCTGTCGCATATACCCTGCGGCGGCCCGCCGCTCGCATTGATCTTCTTCAATTTACCTGCGGCGAAAAACGCAATCTGACGGCTATCGGGAGACCAGAAGGGATAAATCGCATCCTCTGTTCCCGGCAGAACTTGCGCCGTGAGCGAGGTCAGCGGGCGCACATACAACATGACTTTGCTTTTTTCGTCCCGCGCCGTAAACGCTAACTGCGTTCCGTCCGGAGACAACACGGGTGGTCCCGCCGCCGGCAGCATCGTCATAAACGAAGTCCCCACCGGCGGCAAAATTGTCGACCGAACCACCGTCGCGGTCTCATGTTTTTCGAAGTACGCAACTCCCGCCCCGATCGCAATCAGCAATGCAATCGCCGCCGCCGCCCACGCTACACGTGATCCGCTGCCGCTCGCCGCTACCTGCGCGCCCTCCGCTGCATGCGCCTCACTGCCTGCGGCAATCCCTTCCAACTGAATCCTCACATCGTGCATGCAGCCATAACGCTGCTCCGGATTCTTCGCTAGGCAGCGTCCAACTGTCTCATCCAGCCGCACCGGAGATGCAGGTAGTAAAGCGCTCACCCGTTCCGGTTCCTGATCGAGAATCGCTCCTAACACGCTGAACTGCGATTTCCCTTCAAACGCCCGCCGCCCCGTCACCATTTCGTAGAGCACGCAACCGAAGCTGAAAATATCCGAGCGTGCATCGGCTTCCGCGCCCTGCAAAACTTCCGGCGCCATGTACTGAAAGGTCCCGACGATCATCCCTTTTTGCGTGAGCGGCGAGGACGAACCGGCAAGCGCGGCCACGCTTATGGTCGGAGTGCTCGGCGTCAACGGACTGGCCGCCGCGGAACTCACGCCCGGCGATGGCTTCGCCAAGCCGAAATCCATCAGCTTCGGCCCGTTCTTCGTGAGCATGACGTTCGCCGGTTTCAGATCGCGATGCACAATGCCACGCTGATGCGCCTTGTCGAGAGCTTCAGCGATCAGAATTCCAATCTTCAGAGATTCGTCGAGCGGAAGCGCGCCGCGCCGCAAGCGGTCAGCCAGCGTTTCGCCTTCCAGATGCTCCATGACCAGGAAATCGATTCCATCCTGCGAACCCATATCGTGCAGCGTGCAAATGTAAGGATGATTCAACGAAGAAATAGCGCGCGCCTCGCGCTCCATGCGCTGCCGGAGATCGGGATCGGAGGAAAGATGCGCCGGCAGAACCTTGATGGCTACATCGCGTCCCAGACGCGTATCGCGGGCGCGGTACACTTCGCCCATACCGCCCGCGCCGAGCGGCGATTGAATTTCGTAAGGACCAAGTTTGGTGCCAGAGGCGAGAGCCATCGGTGCGCGCAATTATAACCGCTGTACCAATCGACGACCGCAAACTTTGCCCAGGGGACCTTCGGGGGCTCTGGTCTACGGTTTGGTCCGCAGTGGCTAAAGCTCGCGTGGTAGTAGGCGCTGGACGGCACGACTAAACGTCGTGCCCTTCCCGACACCATCCATGAGATAAATTCCGAGAACCGAGAACCGAGAACTGAGAACCGAGAACTGCTCTCTTCAATCCACGTGCTCGCCCACTTCAAACCCTTCCTCGGAAAGCGGCAGCACATCGCGCTCTCGCGCCACCCAAACATACAAAGTCGGCAGCAGAAAAACGCTCATAATCAGCGCCGCGATCAGCCCTCCCACGATCACGATGGCGAACGGACGCTGCGAATCCGAGCCAATCGCATGCGACAAAGCCGCGGGCAGCAATCCCAAAGTTGCCACCAGCATCGTCATCATAATCGGACGCAGCCTCAGCACTGCGCCCTGCACCGCGGCGTCCTCAACCGTGTAGCGCCGCGCGCGAAGCTGATTGATGTATTCCAACATGATTACGCCCGTCTGCACCGACACGCCGAATAGAGCAAGAAATCCTACGCCAGAAGAAACGCTGAAGTTCGTTCCGGTAAACCAAAGCGCGAGCAGTCCGCCAATCGGGGCAATGGCAATATTCGCCATGATTAGCGTTGCCCACTTCAGCGATTTGAACATGGTGTAAAGAATGACATAGATGATCAGGATTGTGATCGGAAGCACAATCGCCAGCCGGGCATTCGCCCGCTTCTGGCTCGCATATTCGCCTTCCCAATCGATCGTGTACCCCGGCGGCAGCTTCACTTGCTCGCCGACCTTCTTAATCGCTTCTTCCACCGTGCTGCCCAGATCGCGGCCACGCACGCTGTACTTGATAGCAACATACCGCCGGTTGCCCTCGCGATACACTTCGGACGCTCCATCCGTCACCTTGATCTTGCACAGCTGCGCCAGCGAAACTCGTTGCCCCGTGGGCGCCAGCAGCCGGATATTTTCAATCGCCTCCTGCGTATCGCGATATTTCGGCAGATAACGGAGCGTTAAATCGTAGCGCGCTTCATCCTTCAGCACCTGCGTCAGCGCATTCCCGCCCACAGCCGTCTGGATCGCATCCTGCACATCCGCCACATTGATCTGATATCGCGCCGCCGCTTCCCGGTCCACCGTCACATTCAGGTTCGGCTGGCCCAGCACGCGAAATACCCCCAGGTCCTCCACTCCTTTAATCTGCGACATAACTTTCGCAATCTGGTCGCTCTTTTCTTCGAGAACCTTCAAGTCGTCGCCATAAACTTTGGTAGCCAGCGCGCCTTTGACGCCGCTCACAGCCTCTTCCATGTTGTCTTCAATCGGCTGCGAAAATCCCCAATCCACTCCCGGAATCTTGCTCAGCTCCCGGTTCATCGCCACAATCAACTCTTCTTTGTCCTCATGAAAAACCGGACGCCATTGTTCTTTCGGTTTCAAATCGACAAAGAATTCGGTGTTGAAGAATCCAGTGTTATCGGTCCCGTCGTCGGGCCGTCCCACCTGGCTGGTGCATTGCGGAACTTCCGGAAACGAGCAAAGTATTATGCGCGCCTGGTTGGCCACACGAATGCCCTCGTCCGGACCCGTGCTTGGCGCCAGCGTGCCGCGCACCCACAACGCTCCTTCATCCAGATGAGGCAAGAATTCCGATCCGATGGCGCCGCTAAACGCGAGATACCCTCCAATCAAAACCATGATCAGGCATGAGCTCACCGTGATGAACTTTCGGCGAATCGCCCAGCGCAGCGCCACGTGGTATCTCGCGATCACCCAGGTCATCACCGGGTTGCTCCACTCCTTAGTCCCTTTGGCGAACGCAAAACTCGCCAGCACCGGCGCAACCACAATCGAGAACAGTAACGCTCCCAGGAGCGCAAATGCTACCGTCCACGCCATGGGATGAAACAATCTTCCTTCTACGCGTTGCAGCGTGAATATAGGCAGGAACGAAGTGATGGTAATAATGATGGCGAGAATACAGGCCGCTGCACTTCGTGCGATGCAAAGCCGATAATTTCGTTGGGGGTTCTGGTTCCGTCCGAATGGCTCAATTGCCGGACGATGTTTTCGAGCAAAACGACTGCGCCTTCCACAATCACGCCAAAATCCAAAGCGCCCAGCGAAAGCAAATTCGCTGGAATGTGCATCATCTTCAGGCATATCGATGCAAAAAGCAGCGCAAACGGTATGGTCACCGCAACGATCAGCGCGCCCCGAACATTCCCTAAAAACAAAAGCAGGATGACGGAGACCAGAATCATTCCCTCGGTCAGATTGTGCAGAACCGTGTGCGATGTGTAATGCACCAACTGGCTGCGGTCGAGAAACGGGACGATGGTCACGCCCGGCGGCAGAATGTGTTTATTGAGTTCCTCAACCTTCTGGTGAATGCCCTCCAGCGCGGTTTCCGCCGTCGCTCCTTTTCGCAACAGCACGATACCTGACACCACATCGTCGTTATCGATAATCGTTCCGTTCTCGCGAGATTCGCCGTTGGGGCCGAACAAATTGCCCCAGCCGGATCTTCGGCCCTTGCGAAACCACCGCAATATCTTTGACCCGAATCGGCGTGCCATTCCTGCTCAGGATCACCGTTTCCGCAATATCTTGCGCGCGGTTGACTAACCCCACTGCGCGCACGTTGATCTGTTGCAGACCCTCCTGAATAAAACTTCCGCCCGCGTTGGTATTGTTGCTGGTAAGCTGCTGCTCGACCTGCGCCAGGCTCAATCCATAAGCGATCAGCTTGTTGGGATCGACTCGAACCTGGTATTCGCGTGTCGGACCGCCAAAGCTGGCAACGTCGACAACGTCAGGAATCGATTTGAAATTTTTCTCCACCACCCAGTCTTCCAGCGACTTGAGTTCCATCGGGTCGTACGCTGGATTACTGCTGTGCAGCGTAAAGAAATAAATCTGTCCGACCGGACTCCAGTCCGTCCCCATCTGTGGAACCACACCGGGCGGCAGTGTGACCTGGCTCAGACGCTCCAGTACCCGCTCGCGATTCCAGTCATCGTCAGATCCGTCGTCGAAGATCAGCTTGATATCGGAAAGTCCAAACAGAGAAAACGACCGCAGATGCACAGTCTGCGGAATGCCGTTGAGCGCCACTTCCAAAGGAATCGTGACCTGCTGCTCGATCTGCTCCGCTGAAATTCCCGGCCACTGCGTAATCACCTCGACATAGTTGTCAGCAACATCGGGATACGCCTCGATAGGAAGATTGCGGAACGCAACCATCCCGCCGGCAAAAAGCATCAGGGCGAATGCCAACACCAGCATCCGGTTGCTCAGCGCAAAATCGACGACGCGGCGAATCATCTATTGTTCCACCGTGTTCTGTAGCACCAAAGCGTTCGAAACCACTTGATCGCCCGGCTTCAATCCCGACGTGACCGCCTGCATCTTGCCCGGAAGCATGTTCCCCGCCGTCACTTCCTGCCGTTTAAAGTGCCCGGAGCCAATCGGAGCGTAAACCCAGTCGCGATCGTGCAGATGGAGAATGGCGTCGGCGGGAATCGACGCATACGTCACCGACTGTTTGCCGTAAAACGTTGCCGTCACAAACATGCCGATGCGCATCTGCCCAGGGTTCGCAACTTCCAGCCGCACTTTCGCCGTGCGCAGATTCGGATCAAGCACCGGCAAGATGTTGTCGATCCGCCCCTTAAATGTCTTGCCGGGAAAAGCGCTCAGGTGAATATCGGCGAACTCGCCAACGCGCACCGCGTCCAGATCGTTTTCATAAACGTCGCAGACGATCCAGACGTAGGAAAGATCGGAGATCGTAAACGGATTTGGCGAGCCCAGCCCCTGCACGCCGGAAGCGTTCGTAATCTGCTGATCGGTTATCACTCCCGAGATCGGCGCGAAAATATTGACGATGCCCGAAGGATGATCTTTGTCGACTCCGAGGATTTTCAACTGTTCGGTGGTTGCATCCAGGTCTGCCTGCGCATTCTTCGCGACATCTTCCGCTTGTTCGAGAGCGCTCTTCGCGACCGCGCCTTTTTCGTAAAGTATCTTTTGCCTCTCCAGTTGCACTCGCGCCAGCAGTTCGTCGTTTACCGCCTTGCGATAGTTCTGGTACGCGCCCGAGACATCGTTGCTCTGCACCTTTAGCAGCAACTGGCCCTTCTTCACTACGTCGCCCAGCTTGGCCTTTACTTCCACCACTCGACCCGCGGCCAGCGAAATCACCGGAACGGCGCGCGCGATATCCGGCTGAATCACACCCGTTACGTTCAGCGCCGGAGCGGTTTTGTATGCAACGGCCGTTACTAACGGAAACTGTTCGGGATGATCTACCTTGAAATTGTTGGCATCGAGATCGGGCTGCACGCTTGCCGGAGGCGGAGCCTCGGCCTTCGGATCCGCCTTGCCGTCATTGCAACCTGGTAAAAGCGTAAGCATTGCAACGCAGGTGGCCGCTAAGCATATCCGAATCGCGAAGCGGTGCAATTCATCAGCCCAGCACGTAAATGCTGGGGAAATCGCTCGAGGGCTGCGGGCTTTCATCCAATCCAGTCCGATCATTGCAACACCTCTTTGCCCACGGCCTGATTCAACTGCGCTGCCGCGGTCAAAAACGACCCCACCAAATTCACGTAATTCAACTGCACGCTGCGGTAATCGCTTTGCGCTTGGAGAAAATCCAGCAGAGACGCGCCGCCATGCTGATAAGAAAACTGAATCGTGTCGCGCACATGCACCGCCTGTTGTAAATATTTCGCCTTGTAAGGCCGCAGCAATGTCAGATTGCTGGCCAGGGTCGCGTAGGCCGAATCCACATCGTTGAATACCTGCGCCTGCGCCGCATCCCGCAGCCTTTCCTGCCGCGTGATGTCTATTTTTGTCTGCAATTTGTTTCCCTGATTGCGGTCAAAAATGCGCAAAGGAAAACTCACATCGAATCCGAAATACAAATCAATTGGCGGATTTCGCCCCACATCGAAACTGAACGTCGGATCGGTCGATCCATTTGCAACCGCGAGTTTGTAATCGGTGTGCGCCTTATCCACCGTCTGAATCGCTGCCTTCAAGTCAGGACGGTTGTCCAGCGCGGTTTGCCGGTAAGCGTCGAGCGGATCGAGTTGATCCGAAAAATCAAAAACCCCAACCAGATCGAACTGCTCAATCGGAGTGCGATCATTGAGCAGCATCAACATTTGAATCTTCGCTGTCCGCAGATTCACGTCCGCGGTCTGCACATCCGATTCGTATTGCACCCGTTGCAACTCCAGGCGTTCGAGATCGATCTGCGCGATGTCGCCAACCTCGTAGCGGTCGCGGCTGATCTTCAACAGATGGTCGTAATATTCCAGATTCTCTTTCGAAACTTGAAGCACCGCTTTCGCCTGAAGCACCTGTACGAACTGGTTGCGCAAGTTGAAAAGCAGTCCGCGCTCCAGATCGTTCTGCTGCGAAATTCCAATCGCCGTTCCTTCCTTCGCGCTCTCCGTGCGCAACTCACGCTTATGCCCGCGCTCGTGCAAATAGCTGATCGTTGCCGAAGGCAACAGATAAGCGAACGCTCCATGCGGCTGTCCGGTATTAAAGGGGGCAATTTGATCCGAGAGCAGCGACAAATCGGGATTCGGCCGCAGATGCGCCGTGATTTCCTGCGCCTGCAATTCGCCGATATTCAACTTTCCCGCCAGCAGCGTGGGATTGTTCATTTCCAGCCGGTCCTTCACTTGCTCCCAGGTCCAGGCCTGCGGCGCGGGCTGCGAACTTTGTGCCGCGGGCGCAGACGATGGAGCCTGCGGTGCGTCCGCGGAATCCCGCTGACCGGCTGGCATAATCTGCGCCCCTGCCAGGCTCGCAGCCGCCATCAGCATCAGAAATGAAAACCACCTCGCCACTCTTCCCATCAACTCACTTCCAGCAATTCGCTATTGATGTCGCTTCACCTGCGCACTTCATTTACGAAAGGTTCGTATCGGGGTCCCGCTTCGGCCGATGCGGCTAAGGCCTTTTAAATGAATTCGCCTTCAACGCGCCTGCATCGATACTGACTATTTAGAAGTAACCGATCCGCCGTAAAGATTTTCTAAAATAAGCGCCACCACCGCTGCGGATTTATAACCGCATCCCATTAGCGATTCGGCGAACATATTCGGCGAAGATGTTCGGCCAACATTCTCGGCGAACATGATCGAGAGGCGGATTCGAATCGGCGAACTACCCGAGGAGAGAAAAAGGAGGAGCGCGGCCGCCATACGAAACGCCCGGCCCAGCCGGCGGCGCCAAACATGTTACGAAGAACTCTTGGCGGCCGGTCGATTGCGCGGTCATCCAAACCGCACTCGCCACCGCAGCCGGCGGCGATTGCAGCCGATTCACCCAGCCGGAATTCTTATCGCTGCCCGCCTGGCGCACAGCGCGCTTGCTCACGGTCGAGTCTTCCATCTCGGCCCGCATCGCGTGCAGATCGTCGGAAGCCGAGATCACCGGAAACAGCAATACCAGGCCGCAACCCAGCGCCAGCAGGCCCTGACAGGATTGAACCTGCGCGCCGCGGTCTCCGCGTCGCGCCGCCACAGCCAATAAGCCGGCAGCGCCAGCAACACCCACGCGAGATTGAGCAGCAGTTCCATGGAGCAGTTTCTAGTTCTAGCTTCTAGTTTCTAGTTCTTGTCTCTCAAAAACCATTACCATCTCGCAGGGCCAAAATGAAGTAGAGACATAAATGAATGGGACGATTCGTAATCAGGGTATGCCTTCAGGCATACCACAGCGCACGTCATAAATTGCGCCTTCAGGCGCTGACACAGTTTTTCAGAAACTTCAAACTCAAGTCAACGTGACCACAGTACCGGAAGCCGGAAGCCAGAAGCCCGCCCTACGGCCCAACCACCACCTGCAACGCGGCCGGACTCTTCATCTGCTCCTTATAGATCGCATTCCGCGTCGCCACTTCTCCCACCACGTTGACGTAAATCGTGTACCCCCCGTGCGGAAGCGTTTCGCCAAATGGCAGCGCCATCCCGATCGTGCCCGTCTTCAAGGGAAAACGCTGGTATCCAATCTCAGTCGCGCGCCCATTCTCCGCCACAGCCTTTACGTCGTAGGTCAGATCCATATCGTCCGCCGTAGTGTTCGACACTTCCACGCTGCCTTCGATGCGGTTCGCATTCACGTGCGGAGGAACCTTCCACACCACGGTGATCGCATCGACCACCTTAATCACAAATCCTTTTTGTACCGCCTGCTGCGGCTGGCCGCCATCCTTCACCAGCACCACAAATGAAAATTCCCCCGCCCGTTGCGCCGTCCCATGCAGCGCTCCGCTATCGTCCAGCGTGATCCCCGGAGGCAGCGCCCCGCTCTGTACCCGCCAATGCAGCGTTGGTACGTAATTGCCGCGCCCATGCAACCTCACTTCATAGGAACCCTGCGGATAAGTCGGCGGCAACTCTTTCGGCTCAATCACCAACCCATTCTCCGCCGGGCTCTGATTTTGCGCTTGAGCGGGCGCGACGAGCGCCGCCGCGGCAATCAGCATCGCGGCCATAGCCAGGCCACACAACGTTGCTCTCGCTCGCCCTGAAAAGCAGTCCGCAGATGCCAAAGTCATCAACGCCTCATCTTCATTTTGCCATCCTGAGCGAAGGTCGAGCTTCGCTCAGGCGAAGCTGGACCGCAGTCGAAGGATCTCTGCCTCAAATAATGTGTCGCCGCTTCCGCTATCCCATCCTACCGGATTTCCCGTACCCTGCGCCGTTGGATGCTAGGACTCCCATCTCGCGTCACAATCTTTCCCGGCTAAAATGTAAAGTTCTGTAACTCGCCACATTAGAGAAATTTCCCTCCGAGGGACGCTACTTATTTTTATGGTTCGGGTTCACTACATGAGAATAAGCCTGTGCTAACCTCGGATTACAAAGCGATCACGTTCACAACGTCACTCCCCAGGGGGAAGTTATGTCAGTACGCAACACTCTCGTCCTGCTCCTCGCTCTTTCCACTCTCAGCTTTCTAGTTGCTTGCGGAGGCAACAATGGCACGGCCGCGGCGGTCGCTCCGCCTAGCGGCGCATTCGGCGCCAGCAATCTCAACGGCACATATGTTTTCTCCGTATCCGGCAGCGACTTAGAAGGCGGAGCTTATGCTATGGTCGGCGCCTTTACTGCCAATGGCACCGGAGGAATCTCGGCAGGCAACGTCGACATTTCTGACTTGGATACGACTGAGTTCCCAAACGGCCCTGTCTTCGACGCCTCGATTTCCGCGACCAGCTCGTACCACGTTTCGGTGGACGGTCGCGGGCAAGCCACGCTGAATACAAACGTAACGGGCCTCAGTGTGGTGTTGGATTTCGTTCTCTCCACTGGTGCGCAAGGGCTGGTGACAGAATTCGACGATGTCGCCACTGGCAGTGGAACTCTCGACTTACAGACGGCGAACACCACGCCCATTGGCTCCTATGCGTTCAGCCTGTCCGGAGCCTCGGGCAGCAGTCCCTCGGCCGCAGTCGGCAACTTCACCCTTAGCGGTTCAAGCGTTGCAGGATTCGGCGATTTCAACGAAGGTGGGCTGCTGAACTACCCTGACTCCACTCTTTCGGGCTCGTTGATTTTAGGACCGTCTCAAACACCAAACACCGTTTTAACCTTGACCGATGGTGGCACTGCGGTGCTGAATGGCACCTTCGACGTCTTCGCCATTGATGCCACGCACCTGAAATTTATCGAGATGGATGGAAATGCGACCTTGTCAGGCGATGCCTACTCTCAAACCAGTACCGCTTTCCCTACCGGAAACTTGGCGTACACGTTGGCTGGCGTTTCGAATTCTGGCGATCCTCTTGCCGCCGGCGGGTACATGACGGTTACGAGCGGGTCGGCAAGCATAACTGGCAGCGAAGATTACAATCTCGGTGGCACTATTACGTCGTCGGCCATCGCCTTTAGCGCGACCTATGCTGTTGATCCCAATGACTCCGGTCGATACATTTTGACGATTCCTTCGGGGACTTTCGTCGAAGGCACAACCTATGCTGCCTATCCTTCCAGCGGCGGCACACTTCTTTTGGAAGTCGACTCATCCGGAATCACGTCTGGTGCCGCGCTGACGCAAACTACCACCGCTTTCGCTACAACCGCTCAAGGCTACGGAGCGAATCTCTCGGGCCTCGACTTCGTGACAGGAAGCGAATACGAGGTTGACGATATTGCCGAATTCGCCACCAATCCTACTGGCACGGCGGTTACCGGCTTGATCGACGAAAACAGCGGAACCTATGGTCAGCTTTTTTACGATCAAATACTGAGCGGCAATTACGGAACCATCGACTCCAATGGACGCTACGGTATTTCGGCTACTACCGGAAACTCCAGCGTGGGGGGCACCCTTGAGGGCGGCTTTAACCTCACTTTATACACAGTAGATGGCACGACCTTCCCCTTCGTCGAATTGGATTCTGGGCAGACCGCAACCGGAGTAATCCTGACGCAAAATGCTTCTGCCACCCCGGCTGTGGCTCATAGCCATATGTTCGTAACGCATCCCCTATTCCAGACCGCGCGCGCGTCACACGAAAAAGCAATAAGAAATCTAAAGATACTTGGGCGCGGCCACGGGCCGCGCCTTTTCTTGTTCCGCACGACAAGTTCGCGCTTCCCGCTTTGAATCCATCTACTTGTAGTTTCCTCCGATCCTGTGACGCTCGTCACAGGGATCAGCTCTCCCTCAGATAAAACGAAAACAGAAAGTCTCGTATAAGGGCACGCCCTTCAGGCGTGCCGACGTAGCGTTAAAGAAAAGAACTGGCCTTAGCCGGGCCTGTGACCTTCGTTACCTTTAACAATCCCCGTCTTGTCCCGCACAATCGATTCTCAGATTTTCTTAATGTGCGGGGAACTCGTGCTCCATCGATGCTTCTTGCGTATTTCGATATTCGTGCTTATTAGCGCCTCGCAGGCGTCGGCGCGCGATCTTGCCCTGGTCGCCAACAAATCGAATGCCGTCGGCGCGATCACCCTCCCCGAACTGGTCAGGGTTTGTAAGGCCGAAAACAATCGCTGGCCTGATGGCAAGCCGGTCACGTTTGTCATGCGCTCGCCCTCCGCGCCCGAGATGAAAGTGGTGCTCGAAAAGATTTATGGCATGTCCGAGAGCGAGGTTAACGGCCTCATCGTCTCCTCCAATCACGGGCGCACCAATCATCCCGCGATCCTGATCGCGAAGTCCGACGAAGAACTCGTCGACCAGGTCGCTTCCACCCCCGGAGCGATTGGCGTGGTCGACGTTTATTCCATAAACAGCAGCGTCGCAGTAGTAAAGATCGCAGGCAAACTACCGCTGGAACCCGGATATTTGCTGCACGGAAACTGAGAACAATTTAGTAATTGGGAAATTTAGTAATCGGGTAATTGAAACCTGGCGCTTCTGATTTTCAAATTACTAAATTAGTAAATTTCCCAATTGCAAAATTGTTTCCATGGCCGCTCCAGGAAAAAAACTCGCGCCGATCGCGTCAGAAGCACCGCGTTTCCGCGGCCATGCCCGCCGCTTTCCCCGCTTCGCCATCGACGCCCGCCTCAAAGTTCGCATGTTTCAAGCCGGAGAATTCACCAGTTGCTGGGGACGTTCCACCGAACTCGGACAGGATGGCATCGGCGCCACCCTCACGGGCGAACTTGAAACCGGAGAAATCGTATCTCTCGAATTTCCTCTGCCGCTAAGTCCTTATCCTTTGAAAGTTCGCGCCATCGTCCGCTACCGCCAGGGCCTGCGCTACGGATTCGAGTTCCTCACGCTCACCGACAATCAGCGCGAAATGCTCGAACGCGTCTGCGAAGTCCTGGCCGCCAAGCCTTAAAGCCACCTCGAATGGATTTTGGCTGTCTCAGCGCTTCCAGCGCTGCAATCGGAAGCCAGCTTGATTGAGGCTTTTCCGCCCGAGGGAGCCTTCCATGAACGTCCGCGGCAATTCGGGCCCGCTAGAAAAATTCTCCAACTCCACAATTACTAACTGCAAATTTCTGCAATTACCTGAGTAACTTTTAACTCAATCGCGCCCGATCTACCATGCGATTGCTGATCTCCAGAGGGGGGAGTTTCGAGATGGGTGATCGCATCGCCCGTACATCTCAGCCACGAGAACTTGTGCGTGCCAGGAGCCTGCGGCAGGCGCTCGAGCAGGGCGCGCCGCCCTCGTTTATTCCCTCCGGCGTTAACGATTCATCGCCGCAACCCACGGCCCTTTCCTGGCATGTGGCTGGGAAGAAAAACAAGGCGCTGCGCACCGACGAAAGTCTTTCCGTCCGACGCCAGTATCTCGAACAGCTCTTTCAAAATTTGCCCGACCCTTTAGTTCTTACCGACCTGTCGTTCCGTGCCCAGTGCGTTAATCAGGAGTTTCAACGCCTGTTTGGATATTCCTCCGGAGAAGTTTTGGGCCAGTCCATCGACGCCCTTATCCTTCCCGAGGAGCGCGCTCCGGAAGGTCGATGGATCGCCCAATGCCTCCAGCGCGGCGAGAGTCTTACCCTCGAAACCCAGCGCCACCGTAAAGACGGCAACCTGCTTGATGTTTCGTTCTCCGCCGCTCCGCTGATCATCGACGGCAGCGTCGTCGCCTTCTATGCCATCTATCGCGATATTTCCGAGCGCAAGCGCGCCGAAGCTCTCAGCTCGGCTCTATACCGCATCGCCGAAAAGGCCAGCAGCGCCGAAGACTTGCAGCAGTTTTTCGCCGCCATCCACAGCATGGTTGACGAACTGATGTGCGCCCGCAATTTCGCCATCGCCATTCACGACCCCGAATCCGACCTGCTCAGTTTTCCCTACTTCGTCGACGAGCAAGAGTCCGCGCCAGCCCCGGCAAAGCTGGGCCGCGGGCTGACCGAATACGTTCTGCGCACGGGCGAACCGTTGCTGTGCACACCGGAAATTGCGCAAAGCCTGCAAAAGCGCGGCGAGATCCAGCCTTGCCGCCCCGCCGCCGATTCACTGGCTGGGCGTTCCGCTCAAAGTCAACCAGCACGTCTTCGGCGCGCTGGTGCTCAAGAGCTATTCCGAACCAAACGTCGCTTTGCGCGAGCGCGACAAGGAAGTGCTTACGCTGGTCGCACAGCAACTGGCCGCCGCCATCGACCGCAAACGAAACGAGCAGACCCTGCGCCGCTCGGAAGTGCGCTACCGCTCGCTGGTTCAGACCGCCGTGTATGGAATTTACCGTTCCAGCCTCGAGGGCCGTTTTCTCGACGTGAACCCGGCTCTGATCGGGATGCTGGGATACAACTCCGCGCTCGAAGTTCTGGCGCTGGATCCGCAAAAAGATGTGTTTCGTGGATCCCGCGCGAATACACCCGACTGGTTGACGAGTTCCGCCGCACCGGGCGCATG
Source organism: uncultured Acidobacteriota bacterium (assembly GCA_963755225.1). Lineage (GTDB taxonomy): Bacteria > Acidobacteriota > Terriglobia > Terriglobales > Acidobacteriaceae > Sulfotelmatobacter. The sequence continues at coordinate 268,190 of CAVWJE010000010.1, read as the reverse complement.
GATGGTTTTGAGGCGCGCTGGAAGCGCAAAGATGGCGCCGCATTACCGTCCGCATCAGCGGGCGCGCCGTCGCGAGCGGCGATGAACCTTCTGACGTTCTCGAGGCCATTGCGGAAGATATCACCGAGCGGCGCGTGCTCGAAGACCAGTTCCGCCAGTCGCAGAAAATGGAAGCCGTTGGCCGCCTCGCCGGCGGCATCGCGCATGACTTCAATAATCTCCTCATGGTGATCAGCGGATACTCCGAGGTCCTGCTCGACCACCTCAGCCCCGGCCATCCTCTGCATGCCAAAGCAGATGCCATCCAGCAGGCCTCCGATCGCGCCACCGCCCTCACCCGCCAGTTGCTGGCTTTCAGCCGCAAACAGCTTCTCGAACTCAAAGTGATCGACGTGAACGCCATCGTCACCGACATGGAGCGCCTGCTGCGCCCGCTGATCGGCGAACACATCGAGCTGACCACCAGCCTCACCCCGACATCGGCTGCACCCGCGCCGACGCCGGTCAACTCGAGCAAGTCATCATGAATCTGGTGGTCAACGCCAAGGACGCCATGCCCAGAGGCGGCAAGATTTGCATTCGCACCGCCAGCGTCACCCTCGACGAGTCCTACCGCCCCGAAAACACTTTCATCAAGCATGGCCCCTACGTCATGATTTCGGTGAGCGACAACGGCCAGGGCATGGACCGCGAAACCCAGGCCCGCATCTTCGAGCCCTTTTTCACCACCAAGGAAAAAAGCAAAGGCACCGGCCTCGGACTTTCCACCGTTTACGGCATCATCAAGCAGAGCGGCGGCTACGTTTTCGTGCAGAGCGAACTCGAACGCGGCACCGTGTTCACACATATTACTTTCCGCGAGTCGATGAACCTTCCGAGCTTCATCGGCCAATGCTCCGCGTCTCACTCGCCGCGGCGGGAGGATCCGAAACCATCCTGCTGGTCGAAGACGAAGATTCCGTTCGCCAACTGGTTCGGGAAACGCTGGAGTCGCGCGGCTATCGCGTGCTCGAAGCCGAGAACGGCGATGCCGCGCTCGCCCTCGCGGCCGCGCACTCCGGATGCCATTCATCTGGTCATTACCGACGTGGTCATGCCAGGGCTCAACGGCCACGAATTGGTGCAGCAGCTTGTTTCCGCGCGGCCCCGAGATCAAAGTGCTCTACCTTTCGGGCTACGCCCAGGATGCCTTTCCCTCGCCGGCCGCCGCCGAGGCCCAGAAGACTTTCCTGCAAAAGCCCTTCACCCTGCATAGCCTGGCGCGCAAAGTGAGGGAAGTGCTGAGTGCGAGTGCCGCCGCGGTGTCTTAAAGGCGTTCGGCGGGCATTGTGCTTCTCCCATGTAAGTGCCCCATGACTTCCGCCATTTCTAGTTGCTACAATCTCCTCGCAACCTCGTGTGAGTCTCCGATCATCCAAAACCCGGAGAGACGTGAATCCTATCCGTGATCCCGTCATCAGTAGAATAAGAATTCTCTGGAGGAAAAATCATGGCTTATGAACTACCGCCGCTGCCTTATGGTTACGACGCTCTCGAACCCGTCATCGACAAGCAGACGATGACCCTGCACCACGATATGCACCATGGGGCCTACGTCAAGAATCTCAACGCTGCCATCGAAAAGCACCCCGAGCTTGGCAAGAAGTCTCGCTGAAGATCTAATCCGCGACCTCAATGCCATTCCTGAAGACATTCGCGGCGCCGTCCGGAATAACGGTGGCGGCCATGTGAACCACACCATGTTCTGGAAGATCATGAAGCCGAAAGGCGGCGGCGATCCCACCGGCCCCATCGCGCAGGCCATCACGAAGACTTTCGGCAACTTCAAAGATTTCCAGACCAAATTCAACGACGCCGGCGTGAAGCAATTCGGCTCGGGATGGGTCTGGCTGGCCAGCAAAGGCGGCGACGATCTGCACATCATGTCCACGCCGAATCAGGACAGCCCGATTTCGGTAGGCCACTACCCAATCTTCGGGAACGACGTCTGGGAACACGCCTACTATCTGAAATACAACAACCGCCGGCCGGAATATCTGGCGGCGTGGTGGAATGTAATTAACTGGGACGAAGTCAACGCCCGCTACGAAGCATTCAAGTCAGGCAAGCAGGTCCAAGAACCGGCAATGGCTCGGTAAGCAAGTATGTCCTGTGTAGGGTCAGCCGCCCGCTGTCCCGCGAGCAAAGCGAGCGGCCTTCCTATTATAACCGCGGAACCCGACGTCGCAAAAAGCCCGGCATTCTGCCGCGGCCTTTCTCACACGACCTTCCTAAGACAACTGGCTCTACGCCGCCGCCTCGCCACATACGCGTCGGGATCGGCCTCAAATTCGTTCCTGCACCCTCCGAACAGAAAGAATATTTCTTTCCCGCAACTTTGGGATTCCGATCTTCTTTTCGTCGACTTTCATTCCACAAACTGGATCAGTTGTCATTATATTATCCTCCGTAAAATCTATTCGAGCTTCGCCTCTTTCCTCTGCAAAGACCTTTCCGTTCTCCGTAGTCTTCAAGTGACTGACCCCGTGCGATTTTTGCGGCCGGCAATCTCCGCGCGCGGAAACCCCTGAGAAAATTTTTCTCTCCGACGTGAACCTTATACCCAGCGACTGTAGGGCTGAGGGCCGGCTGATTTCTGCATTTCCTGTGCACGCGCTGTGCACAATCGGGTGCCGCGTTCTTGCGCGGACTTCCGCTCCGCTTCTCTTCGCCTCCGACAATCCCGCGCCAGCGGCACCTTCCGGCGATGTTCTAGGAATTCTTCATCCGCGACTTTCCTCGAAAATTCGTGGCCACCCTTTTCCTCAACTGCACCAAAAATACTGAATTGACCCGCGCGCCGTTTCGCTCGTACATTCTGTTTCGCCCTCAAGCAAGAATTAACCGGTTCCACCGATTGTTGACAACTGGCTGGAACGCAACTTACTGATTTGTTCATCCTGGGCGAAGCCGTTTGTCAGGCGTAGCGAAGGATCTCAGCGAATCGAGCGAATCGAGTTCCTGGCTCACTTCCATTATCTTTAATCCGAATCGACTATCACCATCGGTTGGCACTCATGAAAGCAACTCCATGGATCACCTATCGCACCCGCTTCCTGGTCAAGGCTCGGCAACTCACCACCAGCCTTACCTTCACCGATTGTTCGGCCGGCGTCACTGCGGACGCAAGGGCGACTACCTCGTCGAGTCTTCCGAAGGCATTCTCAGCATCGCCTCACGCCAGATTTTCGAAGATATCTATGTCCCCTTGCTTGCGGACGAATCGACCCAATCGTGTCATTCTCTTCTCCACGGAAGAGTCGTCGCCATTCAAAAATTCGCGAGCGACCTCAACCCCTGCCGCGAACGCATGAGCCTGAAGCGCCGAGAATGCGTGCGCAAGAGTGGACCCGCGCATGATCCCGTGCATAACCGCACGCATAACCAAGACCGTCACGAGCGAATGCACAACCATCCGACGTACGAACGGCACAACCTCAACCCGACGCCCGACGGTCGCCTGACGCATGTCCGCAATCAGGAACCCAACCTCAACCCTTGCCTCATGCATCGCCATAATCACCACGACCCCATCAACAACCGTAGAAGAGCGGCGCTACAGCGCAATGTTCTGTCCCCTTTTGTTCAACCGGGCTTCAGCCCTTGCGCCGACGGCTCATTCCGATCGAATTGGAACAAAATTCCTCGCTTCCAGGCTTCCTCCAAAGCGCGCATATTTCTCGTCCCCATTTGTGAATGCGCAATGAATTCGCCTTGTGGAAAAATTATCCCCAGCCCCCGTATCACGCCCGTCATTGTTGGAGATACCACCTGTTGTGTTTCTCTCTTGACAGGCACTATAAGCGGGAGTAACTTTGCATTCCCATAGGCCTTTGAAATCGGCTTCGCGGGAACGATGTCCGGTTTCATTTGGAACACGTCAAGTAAGCAGTCGGGACGGAGCTTGGCCAGAGGTGACCTAGCTCCCAATCCCGTAAATGTAGGCAAACAATAGAACAACTGAAATGACAACCCGGGTGCGGTGGACTGGTCGCCCGTAACCCGAAATCCAAAACTGCGGTGGTCTGTTCTCTCACTCCTCCCCCGGGAGAACAAAAAGTCGGTCAGCAGTGGTTTTTGTATTGAAATGCGCTTTCGCGGGCGAAGCCCGGAGCCCGAAAGCCAAAGCCGGAAGCCCGGTTTTGAGGAGCCCGAACATGGAAGCTCTAACCCAAATCGTTACCAATTCCCTCGTTCGACACGGCTTGGACCGCCCCGTCGACCCCCGCCGCCTGCAATGGTCGCACTGGTTCCGCTGCGATTCTCCGCACAGCCTTCTGGTCGTCCCAAGCAAACCCGGCATCTTCGCCCTCGCCGAAGAGATCGCCGGTCTCGGCAAGGCCCATGGAGGGACGGACGCCATCATCCGTCCGGTCGCTCAAGTAGGGGCGGCTGCCCTCGGCTGCCCAGCCGGGAAAAGCTCGGCAGATGTCTATACCCTCCCAGCCCCCATGGGGACATCTACTATCGGCTCCTTTGGGGCTTTGGCTAGCGTTTCGCTTCAGCGCCACGAATCCTTAGCGCCTAAGCTCTCGGCTTCAGTCGCCGAGGAACCTCAACGCCGTCTTCTCGCGGTTTTCCAATTCTCAGAAGCCGAAGACATGGCCTTCACCCTCGACCGCACGTTCATGCGTCCCAATCCGATGCGTGATCGTCTCGCTTTCGGAAAATGCTTCCTCCGCTTCGTCGTTCTCGAAGACGTCGTCCAGCGCCGCAGCATTTGCAACGCGCTGAATCAATGGAAGCTTTCTTCAGCGGAAAAAGCGAGTGGGTTACCTGCCGGGTTCGGCTTTGAAAGAGGGCAGCTTTAGGTCCGCCGGCTTTACTTTTAGAAAGGCGGCTTTACATATGATTCCGATTGGTATCGGCAATTTCGTCTCAGGGGTTCGTAACAGCGATTCGTATTGGCGACTCATTAACCGCAATTCGTATCAGAGCGCGGCTTAGCCGCGCCGTTTGAGACCTACTACAAAAGGGCCTTAGCCCCTGACCATGTTCTTTGAAACGCCCTGATTTCCCGTTTGGACAACCCGAAATCCCGCCTCCGCCGCTCCGGGACGCCGAATCGGGCTATGTTGATTAGAATCTAATAATTAATGGAGAAAGCAATGCCCGACCTCAAAACCACCACCGTCGACTCCCCCGCCGCCGCCCCGGCATCCCCGCTCACTCCGCCCGTAGCTGACAAGACAAAAGAAGCTCCGGCCTCTCCTTCCGCCGCCTCTTCACCAAGCCCGGCGTCTCGCCCTACGACGAAATCGAATGGGAACTTCGCCTCGCTCAGATCACCGACGCCAAAGGCAACGTGATCTTCGAGCAAAAAGATGTTGAAGTTCCTAAAGACTGGTCCATGACCGCCACCAACATCGTGGCCAGCAAATATCTGCACGGCAAAGTCGGCACCCCCGAGCGCGAAACCGGAGTCCGCGCCCTCGTCACCCGCGTCGCCGAAACCATCCGCAACTGGGGACTGGCGCAGGGCTACTTCAAGACTCCCGAAGACGGAGCCACCTTCCACGACGAACTCGCGCACATTCTTCTGCGCCAGTACGCCGCCTTCAATTCGCCCGTCTGGTTCAACGTTGGCTGCGACCGCATCGAGCCGAATTCAGACGCCCGCAACTGGCACTGGAATCCGCAGACCCAGCAAGTCGAGTTCGGCGTCACCGGATACAGCAAGCCGCAATGCTCCGCCTGCTTCATCAACTCGGTGAAAGACTCGCTGGACTCCATTCTCACTCTCGCCAAGACCGAAGGCATGTTGTTCAAGTGGGGCAGCGGCACCGGAACGAATCTCTCTCCGTTGCGCAGTTCCACCGAAGGCCTCAGCGGCGGAGGCACAGCCAGCGGCCCGCTCAGCTTCATGAAAGGTTTCGACGCCTTCGCCGGAGTCATCAAGTCCGGAGGCAAAACCCGCCGCGCCGCCAAGATGGTTATCCTCAACGTCGACCATCCGGATATCGTCGAGTTCATTGAGTGCAAGCAGAAAGAAGAAGCCAAAGCGCACGCTCTGGTCGCGCAAGGCTACGACGGAAGCCATCCCGATTCCGACGCCTACTCTTCCATCTTCTTCCAGAACGCGAATAACTCTGTGCGCGTCACTGACGACTTCATGTACGCCGTCGTCCGCGATACCGATTTCTCCACCAGGACAGTGCATGACGACAGCGTCATGCACACCTACAAAGCCAAAGATCTTCTGAAGAAAATTTCCGAGGCCACCTGGCACTGCGGCGATCCCGGCATGCAATATGACACGACCACCAACCGGTGGCACACCTCGAAGAACACCGCCCGCATCAATGCCTCGAATCCTTGCAGCGAGTACATGTTCCTTGACGACTCCGCCTGCAACCTCGCGAGCCTGAACCTGCTGAAGTTCGCAACCAACGGGACGTTCGACGTCGAAGCCTATCGCCACGCCGTCGATGTGCTCATCACCGCGCAGGAAATTCTGGTGGACAACGCCGGATATCCCACGGAAATGATCATGCGGAACTCGCATGACTACCGTCCACTCGGCCTCGGCTACGCGAATCTCGGCGCGCTGCTGATGGCCGCGGGCTTGCCCTACGACTCCGACGCCGGCCGCGACTATGCCGCTTGCGTCACCGCCATCATGTGCGGCGAAGCCTATCTGCAAAGTTCGCGCATCGCCGAACACTGCCAGCCGCTAACCCCCGCAACCGAAACAGTTTCAACTCGCCTCGGCATCATCGCTGCCGCAAACATGCCCGGCGGAGCCTGCCCCGGCTGGTACATCAACCGCGAGCCTTTCCTCGACGTAATCCGCATGCACCGCGCGAGTGTGAATAACATAAATAAATCAAATGTCCCCACTACGCTCTACGAATCCAGCAAAGCGAGCTGGGACGAAGCCCTGGCCCACGGCGAAAAGCACGGCTACAGAAATTCCCAGGTCACCGTCCTCGCTCCCACCGGCACCATCGGCTTCATGATGGACTGTGATACAACCGGCGTGGAGCCGGATCTGGCGCTGGTGAAGTATAAAAAACTCGTTGGCGGAGGGATGATTAAGATCGTCAATCAGACAGTGCCGACGGCGCTGTTCAAGCTGGGATACGATCACGATCAGACGAATGCGATCGTCAGCTACATCGACGCGACCGGGACCATCGAAGGCGCGCCGCATGTTAAGGATGATCATCTCGCCGTGTTCGATTGCTCGTTCAAGCCGGCAAAAGGTACGCGTTCGATCGCCTACATGGGACACTTGCGCATGATGGCGGCGGCGCAGCCGTTCATCTCCGGAGCAATATCGAAGACCGTCAATCTTCCCGAGAATGCATCGGTGGAAGACATCATGGAAGCTTATCTTCAGGCGTGGAAGCTTGGCCTGAAAGCGGTCGCGGTGTATCGCGATGGATGCAAAAAGTCTCAGCCGCTTTCGGCTGCTGGAACCAAGACTGCGAACTCCAGCAAAGACGATCCGCGGCCGGGGGCGGCCGCGCCACACGAGGAAGATAATCTCAACGCGCCGCCGCGTGCGGTGCGCCACAAGTTGCAGGAAGAGCGCGCCTCGATCACGCACAAGTTCAAGGTGGGAGATCACGAGGGCTACATCACCGTCGGCCTTTATCCCAACGGCGATCCCGGCGAACTTTTCATCACCATGGCGAAGGAAGGCTCGACGGTTAGCGGCCTGATGGATAGCTTTGCGCTGGCCGTTTCCATTTCGCTGCAACACGGCGTGCCGCTGAAACTTTTCTGCGAAAAATTCGCGCATACGCGCTTCGAGCCCAGCGGCTGGAGCACCAATCCCGAGATTGGGTATGCCAAGTCGATCATGGACTACATCTTCCGCTGGCTCCAGTTGCGCTTCTTGACCGGGCAGCAGGGGATGCTGTTTGAAAATTTCCGGCTGCGGACCGCGGACCGCGGACCTCAGACGGAAAGCTCCGAAGAGATGAGCAGCAATGTGGGGCGGGTGCCCTCGCCCGCCATCGGGAGCGTTCACGCGGCGGACCAACTAGCCGGAATCATCGACCTCGGCGACGCCCCCACATGCAGCTTCTGCGGCAGCATCATGACGCGGAATGGGAGCTGCTATCGGTGCGGGAGTTGTGGGAGCACGAGCGGGTGCTCATGAAGAGCGGCGCCCAGTCCGCAGTCTGCATCTCGAATAAGGGATACCCGGCCTCGTTAGAGTTGCGCAAGATTTATCGCCTTATTCCGGATAAGGCCGGGGCGAAGCACGGTCTGGTTCGGGTGGTGGATGAGATGGGCGAGGATTATTTGTTTCCAGAGGAATTTTTCGTTTCTTTGAGGCTGCCCCAAGAGTTGCTAGGCAGTCTGCACTGAGCGATGATTCGGCCCAGATTAAGAAAACATCCGAATTGAAACCAGACGGAACTTCTGTAACAGACCAGTACCAAACTAGTTCCTATCGGGTGCCGAAAAGCAGCCGATAATACCGACAAGATGAATAACGTGACGGGTACACAGGAAGAGATGAAGCCTAATAGTCAGGATTTTCTGACGTTTGTTGGCTCGCGGAGGTTCAGAACAATTCTGGTCGATCCACCCTGGCAATTCCAGAACCGCACCGGGAAGATAGCTCCTGAGCATAGAAGGCTATCGCGTTACGACACAATGGCTTTAGATGAAATTAAGGCGTTGCCGGTCCAGAAGGCGGCTGAGGATACGAGTCACCTCTATTTGTGGGTGCCGAATGCGCTGCTTCCAGACGGATTGGCGGTAATGGAAAAATGGGGATTCAAGTACAAAACGAATTTGGTGTGGCGAAAAATTCGAAAGGATGGGGGCTCTGACGGTCGCGGTGTCGGCTTTTATTTTCGGAACGTAACCGAGTTGCTCCTGTTCGGGGTCCGTGGGAAGAATGCCCGGACGCTCGCGCCGGGGCGTACGCAAGTCAACTATCTCGAAAGTCGAAAGCGCGAGCACTCGCGAAAACCTGACGAGCAATATCCGATTATCGAAGCATGTAGTAGCGGCCCGTATTTAGAACTGTTTGCTCGAGGGGAACGGAGGAGGTGGATTTCGTGGGGCAACGAAGCTGACGATGATTACGAGCCTACGTGGAGCACATATTCGAACCATTCCCAAAGCACATCTAAGGGGGAGCGGGGCGCGACGACACAGGACAATCTTGTGTTGATTGCTTAACAGACAGTCGCGTCAAGCTCAGAATTCGGTTTTCACCACCTGAGGCAAGATGGTTTCGAGGCGTTTTTTGGTGAACTCAGTACAGCCTAGTCGGTCATTGTTGCTGTTTCTCCAGATCAGTCCAATTTCAAGGCTTTCTAAATAGCCGATCATCCATGTAAGCCTGCCTTGCGGCTTACGCTCCACTACCGCGCACAAAACAACTTCCGCCTTCAATTTGTCACGGTATAGATACCCGTATTCAAGCAACTGGCTAACCGCGCGACGGAGCTGTGCTCGGATAGCTCCCGGATGGCAACTCTTCATCTCGAACAATACGGAGATTTCGCCTTGTTCGACTGTCAGATCTACATACTTACTACTCATCGCGGTTAGACCATTCTCTTTGCAAAGTCCGGAAACCCGATCCTCAAGCCAAAAGTGTTGCAAGTTGGCACGCTCAAGGGCGATTGGGTCCGCCGGAATAATGGATAGCTTAGCTTGTCTTTTAGCTGGCGGCGTTGGGCTCCATTTTTTGAAGTCAGCCGCCTCCATCTTCGAGATCGATTCGGGGAGCTCGATTTCTGGTAGTAGGCCCTCACTTAATTCGGAGGTTCCGCCGAGTTCGAGGTTTGCCAAGTCCTCAGCGGTGGCGTTCAAAAGTGCGTTTATCCGATATTTAATGAGGAAGCCATGCGGGCTCCCGATAAATCGCTGTCTCGCTACTCGATTCTCGATCGAGTATGCTGAAATCTCGGCTGCGGCGGGAAACCAGTGGGCGGGGTCAGGCATATGGGCTAGCCAGGACCCCTCATCCAGGATGCCGGTCTGGGACAGGAACTGCCGGAGGTTCGTGAAAGCCTTATGTCCGCCCGCGTGCTCGAAATATTCCGAATGGGTGTCCGAAAACACGGTCGTATCCCACTTCCCATTTTTTTGGCCGACAACGTTGCAAATGAATTCACGATAACGAGAATCTCGAAACATGAAAAGGAAGTACATCACCATCTTTACACGTTCACTGAAGGTACCTTCCTCGTGAATGAGGTCGACCAACTTGTCGCGGCGGACGATCCCCTTTTCGATAAGCAGGTATCGCGCCTTTGCCGTCGCGTACAGATTGGGATCAAATTTCGCTCGCAACTCCGACTCGGGAATATCGTGCGAGATGGAGGAGAGGAGTTCGTAATACTTTTCGGCCCTGATGTACTTGCTGAGTGAGCCTACGAATTGGGGCAAAGGATTAGCCAAGCGCAGAATTGTAGCGCAAATTGCCGTCGTGTGCTCCGACCTCGACGCCGCCTCCAGGTCCATGCAGCGGGTGACGTCGATGAAGAAAAACGTCCCCAGGGGCTGAAGCCCGGGTCTTTTTGGGAACGGGACGCGGCGCTGAAGCGCCGCTCTTCCACGTCATTCCCTTCCGCGTTATTCCGCGAGGTTCGCGTTCGTTACATCCGGTTATAGTTCGTGGAATCTTCGAGATCACATCTGGCACCTCTCATCCGGCGTTTGCAGTGACGTGGAAGAGCGGCCCTTCAGGGCCGCGTTACGGTGCAAGAAGAGATTTGGGCTTTAGCCCCTGTGGTCGTCTTCCCATTCTGAAATCGAATTCTTTGTCGCGTGACAGCTATCACGCTCCATTCGTCGTGAACGGCGATACGATCCGGGGATGGACGATTCGCAACGCACGTTTTTCATCACGACCGTTACGTGGCGGCAGGCGCCGATTTTTCGTGTCGAAGCCTGGGCTCGGCGTTTGATCGAGGTGCTGCTGGAGTATCGCGAACAGGGAAAATATTTGCTGCATGAGTTCGTCGTCATGCCGGACCATATTCATTTGGTGCTTACGCCTGCGGCTGAAATTTCGTTGGAGCGGGCGGTGCAGTTCATTAAGGGCGGGTATTCGTATCGGCTACGGAAAGTCGAAAAGATTCAAGTGTGGCAGGAAAGTTTTACGAATCATCGAATTCGCGATTTCGAGGATTATCAAAGACATTGCGAGTATGTCCGGATGAATCCGGTTCGGGGCGCGGTTGGTGCGGGAGGCGAAGGAGTATCCGTATTCTTCGGCGGGGCCAGGGTTGCGGTTGGATGAAATGTCACGGGGGCTAAAGCCCCATTTCTCTAAGAGCGCTTGACGCGGCGCTGAAGCGCCGCTCTTCCACGGTTGTGCGGGCATTTATTTCGCTGCGTTTATCGCAGCGCTGAAGCGCTTCGCCACCCAAAAAAACAGGGCGTCCCGAGACTCTACCATCAAAATCTAATTACTGATTTGGGCATTGTCGTGGCGAGGACCAGGATTTCTCGCTCCGCTCGGAATGACAATTTATTTCGGCCGGAATGACGATTTCTTCGGTCATCCTACCTTAGCTCCAGGGGCGGGTGGCGTAGTCGGCCATGGTTAGGCCGAGCAACAAGAGCAGGAAGAAGAGCGCGGAGATTACGACGACTTTGATGAGGCGTTCACCGGCGTGCCAGACGTGCATGAAGAAGAGCGCGACCAGAGTGGCTTTGAGCGTGGCGATACCGAGGGCGACGGCGGCGTTGAAGCGGTCGAGATCGATGAAGGCGGCTTTGTAGGTGATGTAGGTGAAAAAAAGCAGCGTGATCCAGATGCCGAAATACATCTTCAGCGGCGATTTTGCGTTCGCGGAATTTGCGGAGTTTGCGGAATTTAAGTGGTCGGACATGTAAGCCTCGGAACAAATCTCGGAAACAATAAATCTTCAAGGATGACGGTCGATCAGGTAGAGCAACGGAAACAGGTAAATCCAGATTATGTCGACAAAGTGCCAGTAAAGGCCGCCGATCTCGATAGGCGTGTGATATTCGGGGGTGAAGCGTCCCTTCCAGGCCATGGTAAGGAGCCAGGCGAAAATTCCCAGGCCGACGATCATGTGCAGGGCATGAAGTCCCGTCATGACGAAATAGAGGCTGAAGAAAATTTGCGCGTGGCGCGGGTTGGCGTACTGGCCCGGATGGCCGGGGACGGGCACGTTGTCGAAACTGAACGATGCGCCGGGAACGTGATGCTCTTCAAACTTGTCTTTGTATTCGATTCCCTTGATGCCGAGAAAGACAAGGCCGAGCAGCATGGTGAGAATGAGGCTGCCGATCAACAGCGCGCGACGCGCGGTTTGCGCGGCCCACACGGCCAGCACGACGGTCAGGCTGCTGCAAATGAGAACGGCGGTGTTGGTGGCTCCGAGGGTGGCGTCGATGGATTTGCTGGCGGCGGCGAAATCGGGAAAATACCAGTGGCGGTAAATCAGGTAGGCGCAGAAGAGACCGCCAAAAAACATCACTTCGGTGCCGAGGAAGACCCACATACCCAGGTTGGAAGCGTCGCGCTGCTGCTCAGCCGTGGCGAAGTGGTGCAGAAGCTCCGGGTGATGCTCCTCTTCGTGATGAAGTCCGGCCAGAGTGCTATCGGGCAACGGGAACCTCCTGCGGATGTTGCGGGGGAATGTGCGGCGCGTCGAGTTCGTCGTAGTTATAGGCTTCCCAGGTGACGACGGGCTCCTCGTCGAAATTGAACGTTGGCGGAGGCGAAGCGGTCTGCCATTCGAGGCCCGCGGCATTCCATGGATTATCCGGCGCAGGCTTGCCGTAGCGCATGGACCACAGGAAATAAAGCATGGGCAATAAGTAGCCCACGCCGAGAACGGTCGAGCCGGCAGTCGAGAGAACGTTCAATACCTGAAACTCGGGCATGTGGCTGTAGTCAAAATAACGGCGCGGCATTCCCATGTAGCCGAGAACGAATTGCGGGAAGAAGGTGAGGTTGAAGCCGATGAATACGATAAGCGCCGCGAGGCGCGCCCATCCTTCGGGATAAAGGCGTCCGGAAATTTTAGGCCACCAGAAATGCATTCCTCCGAGATAGCCCATCACCGCGCCTCCGACCATGATGTAGTGAAAGTGCGCGACAACGAAGTAAGTATCGGTGACGTGAACGTCGATGCCGAGAGCTGCGAGGAAGAGTCCGGTGAGGCCGCCGATGGTGAAGAGGCCGAGAAAGCCGAAGGCGTAGAGCATGGGCGCGTCGTAGGTGATGGAGCCCTTGTAAAGAGTGGCGGTCCAGTTGAAAACTTTGATCGCTGAGGGCAGCGCGACGGCGTAGCTCAGGAAAGAAAATACCAGCGCGGAATAAACGGAGATGCCGGCCACGAACATGTGATGCGCCCAGACGAGAAATCCGAAGACGGCGATGGCGATCGATGAAAACGCGACGAACTGATAGCCAAAAATGCGCTTGCGGGCGAAGCAGGCGATGATCTCGGTGATGACGCCCATCGAGGGCAGAATCATGATGTAGACGGCGGGATGCGAATAGAACCAGAACAAATGCTGAAACAGAAGCGGATCGCCGCCGAGTTTGGGATCGAAGATTCCGAGGTGAAGGGCGCGCTCGCACGCGACTAATACGATAGTGACGGCGATGACCGGAGTGCCCAGAAGCTGAATGATACTGGTGGCGTAGTGCGCCCAGATAAATAGCGGCAAGCGCGACCACGTCATGCCAGGGGCGCGCATTCGGTGAATGGTGACCACAAAGTTCAGGCCGGTGAGGATGGAGGAGAATCCGGCGATGAAGATGGCGATTCCCGCTTCTACGATTTTGGTGTTGGTGAAGGAGGTGCTGAAGGGCGCGTAAAAGGTCCAGCCGGTGTCGACGCCGCCGGTCAGAATGCAGTGCAGCATCAGCGCGCCGCCAATGATGTAGAGATACCAACTCAACAGATTGATGCGCGGGAATGCGAGATCTTTCGCGCCGACCATCATAGGCACGAGAAAGTTGCCGAGCGTGGCGGGGATCGAAGGAATAAGGAAAAAGAAAACCATGACCATGCCATGCATGGTGAACAGTTTGTTGTAGGTATCGGCCTGGACGAGATCTCCCGCGGGGGTGAGCAGTTCGAGGCGGATGATTAGGGCGAAGAATCCGCCGATGAAAAAGAAGAACGTGATCGAGACGAGATAGAGCAGCGCGATGCGCTTGTGGTCGGTGGTAAGCAGCCACGACCAGATTCCATACTCTTTGTTCAAATAGTTTTCGCGTTCCGCCGATTGAGGAACCGTAGTTTGTGGAATCGCTTTCATACTTATTGCACCTGACTTCCCTGTGACTGGGCCTGGGACTGCTGAGCCTGGGACTGCTGGGCCTGAGACTGGGCCTGGGAGCGAGCTTCTTGCGCCATGGTTTCTGGGGGTTGCGGCAAGGCCACGCTGGCGCTGGTTTTGGCGCTGTCGGCGGGCTTCGCGGCGGAGATCGACTTAATGTAGGCGACCAGGGCGTTGACCTGCTCTTCGGTGACCAAGCCCTGAAATGTTGGCATGATCGGCTGAAATCCTTTGACGCGTTTCGCGCCGGGATCGAGGATGCACTCGCGAAGGTAGTTTTCGTCGGCGGTCACGGTGCGGCCGTCGTCGAGCGAAACCGGTTTGCCGTAGACTCCCTGCAAGTTGGGCCCGCGGCCCTGCATATCCGCGCGGTGACAGGTGGAGCAGCCAAGCTCGGCGAAGATTTTTTCTCCACTGGCCGAGAGCGGGCCGGTCGAGCCGCCGTTGATCCAGGCTTCGTACTGCGCCGGTTCCTGCACGACAATGTCGCCCACCATGCCGGAGTGCTGCGTGCCGCAATATTCGGCGCAGAATAAATGATAGACGCCGGGCTTGGTGGCGCGGAACCATTCGACCGTGTAGCGGCCCGGCAACACGTCCTGCTTAATGCGGAAGGCGGGAATGTAGAAGCTGTGAATCACGTCCTGCGAGGTCATGATGAGCTTGACGTCGCGGCCCACGGGCACGTGCAGTTCGTTGATCTCGCGCTGGCCCTCGGCATGTTCCACCTTCCACATCCACTGTTTCGCGACGACGTAAACCTCGGTGGCATCGGCGGGAGGAGTGCGTTCTTTGAAGAAGACGAGCGCGCCCCAACCGAAGATAACCATGAAAATAAGGAAGGGAATAGCGCTCCAGGTAATTTCAAGGGCGTTCGAGCCTTCAATCTGTTCGGCGCGGACTCCGGGACGGCGGCGGAAGCGCGCAGCAAAAAAAATTACGAGCGAACACACCAGCAGCGCCATCATTCCCGTCAGGATGAGCAGGAAGATGTAGAGCGCATCCACGCGGGAAGCCAGCGTGGATGCCTGCTGCGGCCATAGTGGAAAGTTATTGAGCATACCGGTCGTCGGTCCTTCGTCGTTGGTCGTTCGCCATTTCGCGTGACACCTTTAGTGCGCCCTCGCTCCACGATGCAATGGCCGGCGCGAAACCGAGCGATCCAGCCGCCACAGGATGAAAATTAATCCGCCGAGCAGCAGGATAGTTACGGCGGCGGCTATGCGAAGGATATTCGCGACCATGGCGCCATATTTACCCGTCTCCGGGTTGTAGTGATAGCAGTAGAGCAGGACCGCATCGACGGCGTTGCCGATCTTTCCCTGCGAAGCCTCGACCAATCCCATGCGCAAATCTTTTGGTGGAAAATCAACGCCATAAAAGTAGCGAGAGATGCGGCCTTGCGGCGTGAGCACCATAATGGCCGTGGCGTGCGCGTACTGATTTGTCTTTGCGTCGTACTGATACTGAAAGCCGACCGCTTTGGTGAGCGCATTGATCGAGTCCGCTTGCCCGGTGAGGAAGTGCCAGCCGGAAGCGGCATTGGCGCGTCCGTAGCGGTTTACGTAATCTTTCTTTTTCGCGGCCGCCATCTCGGGAGTTTCGCGCGGATCGAAGCTGACGGTGATCACGTCGAATTCGTTGCCGACGTCGAATTTCACCAGACGCATCGCACTCGCGAGTCCGGCGAGGGCTTCTCCGCAGAGCATGGTGCAGTTGTAGTAGACCAGGTTGAGGATGAGGGGCTTGCGGCCGAAATAGTCTCCGAGTCGGACGATCTTTCCGGTTTCGTCGCGGAAAGGGAGGTCGGGCGGAATTTGCGCGTCGAGGTGTTGCTCGATGCCGACATTTTCGAGGCGCGGAGGACGCGTGTTCGCCGGCGGGGACATCATGCCGCTGTTGATCTGGGCGCAGGCGGAGGCGGTCAACATCGCAATTGTCAATGCAACTGCAACGTGCAGGGAAAACGAATTGTGTCGATTACAGTTCAACCTATGTCCTTTTACGAGCCGGAGATTTTGTGCCGTCCCTCCGGGACTTGGTCCGTTTTCTTGTCAATTACCCAGGACTTATGTCCTGGGCTAAATTATGCCGCCCCTTCGGGGCTAAGCCCTATGCTGGACTCACTTTCCCGAGTCTGTCTTTTTTTCACCTTTCTTAGCGGATGGATTTGTTTCGGCGTCTTGCTGGCGTACCGGCAAGCCTCGTTGCACCAATAAATCCATAGCGCGCTCGATTGGGATACGGACGGTGCCCGCTTTTTGGTCGACCCAGCCATAGCTATATAGCGTATTCTCTTCGTCGGTCAGGAAGCCGTTGAGTTGTCCGCGCTCGTCATCTTCAAGCCTCGGACTAGGAAAAGTTGTCTGCGCATATCCCGGCGCAACGTGGCGCGTATCCGCGGGAATGCTGGTAGCCAGCGGATTCACCTCGGGCTGCGCGGCGCGCTCGCGACGGTCGAGAAAGCCGTATACACCTTTCAGTGCGAACATGCAGATGACAGTAACCACGAGCAGGATGAGCAGGAAGTAAAGAATGGTCGAAGGTTGCAGATCCCGATGCTCGTAGCTGCCGTTCGCGTGTTTGGGGTCGTTGGTCATTGATGGTTAATCATTTGTCGTTGGTCATTAATTGGTCCCTTCGGGACTCTACCCAACAGACATTGTGAAACAGTTTCCCAAAGACATCCTGAACCGATTTCCTTGGCTACGTGCTGTTTTATCAATGCACGCTTTTTATCCATGTGCCCCCTCGTGGGCTGGTTCCAATACTTCGTGAGCATCGGTGTCATATGCTGGAACCAGAGGCAACAAAGAGAGGTTCCGGAAAAAATACCAAAGCCAGATCCCGCCGATGGCGATGGGGACGACGATATCCTCGAGGCTGATCGCGATCGTGCTGGAAAAATTCGGCTCGATGATCCAAAGCAGGTCGATATAGCACATGAACATAAGCAACACCGCAACCCACACCAACTTGCGGATGTTGCGCTTGAAGGGACGCGACAGCAAAATCGCGAATGGAATCGCGAAGTGGAAGAGAACGAGAGTCAGGCCAATCCATCCCCAGCCGCCATTCAGGCGGTTCAAATAAAAAGTGATTTCATGGGGCAAGTTGCCGGCCCAGATAATCAGCCATTGCGAAAATGAGAAGTAGGCCCAAACCATGATGAAGGTGAGAATCCACTTGCCGTGATCGTGAACGAAATCCGGCCTCAGCAACTCCGACATCGGCTTGTAGTCGTAAAGAATGCGTTCGACAACCACCGCGAAACACATGGCCGAGAGCACTTCGCCCATAAGAATAATCAGGGGGAACATAGTCGAGATCCAACTGGGATCGAGCGACATGATCCAGTCGATGGCGGCGAACGAGATGGTGAACGAGTAAAGGATGAGGCCCGGCCCGCTGACCGCTTTAAAGCGCGAGCTGTTGTTGGGCGTGGTGGGCCGGTCGGTTTGCTTCGACCACAGCGAGAGCAGAAACGAAAGGACGTTCCAGATTGCGAAGTAAATAATCGCGCGGATGAAGAAGCCGGAAAAATTCAAATAGCTGCGGACGAAGCTATGTTTTTCCAGATGCTCGCGGATGTGGGAGTCCTGAATGGAAGCGAGCGGCATCGCCCAGGGATAAACCTGGTGCTGCCATACTGCGACGATCAGAGGGATAAAAAGGATCGTCAGAAGCGGGAGCGTGCGCATGGCTGCGCCAAGGATGCGGCGAATTACGGTGCCCCATCCGCCGCCGGTGAGATGGCGGATCATGAGAATGGCCATCGAACCCATGGCGACGCCGAGCCAGCACATGAAGCCGAGCAGATATGCGCGGTAAAACTTGTCGGGATGAATAAAAGCCAATACCGCGGCAATCAGAGCGAAGACAATGCCGATCACGAGAGACCGCTGCGAGATTTTCTTTACCACCGGCGGCGGCGTGAGATCGAGATGGGGAGTGATTGCGGCGCTCATTTTTCCCCCTCTGCCGGATTTTCGGCTTTCGAACCGGAGGCGGAGTCAACTACAGGCAAAGTCGCGCCAGAGCCGGGCAGGCTGCGGAACTTTGGCGGCTGCGAAGGAATCGACTGGCCAGCGGGAACGTCAGCCTGGGTTGCATTCTGGCTGAGTTGCAAGGCACGGATGTAGGCCACGATGTTCCAGCGGTCTTCCGGCGCGATCTGCGCCGAGTAATCGGACATGATGCCGAAGCCGTTCGTAATCACGTCGTAGAAATAACCGAGAGGAGCCTTTTCGAGGCGCGGAATGTGATACGAAGGCGGCTGGCGCGAGAAGCCGCGCGAGGGGATGAATCCGTTGCCGTCGCCAAGTTCGGAGTGGCAGGGGGAGCAATAAATGTTGTAGCGCTCGCGTCCGCGTTCAAGCACGGCTTTGGTTAAGGGGAACGGCATGTAGTCGCCGGGATTGTTGTCGATTCGGCCGGTGTAGAAATAAGTGTCGGCGTGGAGCTGGCCGCGGGCTACAGTGCCTTCCACGGGCGGGCGCTCGGAGCGCTGGTCGGCGAAGAAGTCGCTGCGGGTGTAGGGATTTTGTTTGGGCTGCACGTGCATATCGAGACGGCAGGCGGAAGAAAGGAGTAGCGCCGAGAGAAGCGCTGTGACCGAAAATATTCTTGATCGTCGGGAAAAATCCCATGGCGCGGACTGGTGCGGAATCCCATTCTTGCGCAAAGGACGCGCAAGAATGGGGCACCCAGCGCTGTGGCCAGATGGGGCGACGTTCTCCCACTTCTCGCAAAAGACGCGAGAAATGGGGCACCCACTTTCGGGCACTCCTGCCATCGAAATTTGGCGGAGGGGCGGCATTTAGCTGGGCACCTCCGAGATGGAGCGGGGTTCGAGGGCGGCGAGAAAATCGCGCGTGGCAACCGGATCGTATTTGGGATCGGAAGAGAACACGATCAGGAAGAAGCGGTCTTTCGAGGCCAGCGCGAAACGAGGAACATTGAATACCGGGTGATACGGCATGGGCAGGCCGTTGAGGGCCAACATGCCGAAGACGGCAAAGAGCACAGCGAAAAGAATGGTCATCTCGAAGGTGATGACGATGAACGCGGGCCAGGAATGCGGCGGCTTACCGCCGACGTTGATGGGATAGCTGACGGCGGACATCCACCACTGCATCAGGTAGCCCGTGAGCCCGCCGATGATGCCGCCGATGAGCACAACCAGAGGCACGAGGTTGTGCTTGAATCCGATTTCCTCGGCCAGGCCTTCGATGGGAAACGGGCTGTAGGCATCGAGCTTGTTATATCCGGCCTCGTGGGTTTGCTTGGCGGCATCGACCAGGTGCTGGGCGCTGTCGAACTCCGCCATCATTCCGTAAATGCGCTCGCGCTTCATTCGGCTTTGACCTCGGCTTCAGGCAGGAGGGTGCGCATTTCAAAGATGGAAATCGCGGGCAGCAGGCGCAGGAAAAGGAACATGGCGGCGAGGAACATGCCGATGGTTCCGATGTAAGTCATCCAATCCCAGCGCGTGGGGTAATACATTCCCCAGGATGAGGTGAGGAAGTCGCGGCTGAGGCTGACTACGACGATGATGAAGCGCTCCAGCCACATGCCTACCAGCACCACGAAAGAAATCAGGAACAGCGCGACCGGACTGGTGCGCAATTTGCGAATCCACAGCACTTGCGGAATGAAGATATTGCACGCCAGCAACAGGTAATATTCGTGAGCGTAAGGGCCATGCAGGCGGTTCCACAGGGTGAATGCATCGTAGGGATCGCCGCTGTACCAGTTCATGAAAGCTTCGATGCCGTAGCCGTAAGCGACGATGAGGCCCGTAGCGAGCATCACTTTCGCGGAGTTCTGGAGATGCTTCTCGGTGATGAAATCTTCGAGGCCGTAAATCTTGCGGATGGGAATCGCCAGCATCAGTACCATGGCGAATCCGGAATAGATCGCGCCGGCGACGAAGTAGGGCGGAAAGATCGTCGTGTGCCAGCCCGGGACGATGCCGATGGCGAAGTCGAAGCTCACCACCGTGTGAACGGAGAGCACCAGCGGTGTGGCGAGTCCCGCGAGAAGAAGATAAGCGGTTTCGTAACGGGCCCAGTGGCGCGCCGATCCGCGCCAGCCCATCGCGAGCGTGCCGTACGCGAGCCTGGCCCAGCGATTTTCGGCGCGGTCGCGCAGGGTGCCGAGATCGGGGATCAAGCCGATAAACCAGAAGAGCAATGAGATGGTGGCGTAGGTGGAGACGGCGAAAACGTCCCACATGAGCGGGCTGCGGAATTGCGGCCAGACGCCCATAGTGCTGGGATAAGGGAACAGCCAATAGGCGAGCCAGGGCCGGCCGACGTGGATAGCGGGGAAGATTCCGGCGCAGGCCACGGCGAACAGCGTCATGGCTTCGGCGAAGCGGTTGATCGAGTTGCGCCAGGCTTGTCGCAACAAAAGAAGAATGGCGGAGATGAGCGTGCCGGCGTGGCCGATACCGATCCACCAGACGAAGTTGACAATGGCGAAGCCCCAGCCGATGGGGATGGTGTCTCCCCAGATGCCGATGCCTCGCAGGAAAAGGTAGCCGATGGCATAGAGCATCATCATGGTGAGCATGAAGCCGACGCCGAAGCCAAGGAACCATCCGTTGGAGGCGGGACGGGTCAATACGATGGCGCTGATTTTTTCGGTGACCGAAGCGAAGGTGTGGCCGGGCTCGATGACCGGGACTTCCTGCGCGTTCAGCGTCGTTTTGTATTGCTCGTCCATGCTGTGTGAATGAAACTAGCTCTACGAATTTTTGGTTCGGCTTCCGGCGTCCGGCTTCGGGCTTCCGGAAGCCAGCCTCACGACTTCAACTCCGGATTCGGATTGCTTACTTCCGCCAGATATGTTGTGCGCGGGCGAGTGTTGAGTTCGCCCAGCAGCGTGTAATTGCGCGCTTGCGCCTTCAGTTGCGAAACCCGGCTGTTGGGATCGTTAATGTTGCCGAAAACAATTGCGCCAGCGGGGCACGATTGCTGGCACGCGGTCTGCAACTCGCCGTCTTTGATTTTGATCTCTTTGCCTTCGCGCACCGAGGCGGTTTCGGCGTCGATGCGATGCTCGGTGATGCGCTGAATGCAGTAGGAGCACTTTTCCATCACGCCGCGGCTGCGCACGCTGACGTCTGGATTGCGCATCATCTTGTATTGCGGCGTGATCCAATCCTGGAATAGATAGAAGTTGAACCGCCGCACTTTGTAAGGACAGTTGTTTGAGCAATAGCGCGTGCCCACGCAGCGGTTGTAAACCATGTCGTTCAGGCCTTCGCTGGAGTGGTTGGTCGCGCCCACAGGGCATACTACTTCGCAGGGCGCGTCCTCGCACTGCTGGCACGGGACGGGCTGGAAAAATGCCTTGGGATTATCGCGGTCGCGCGCGGCTTCGTCGGGATATTGATAGTAAGTGTCGATGCGGATCCAGTGCATGTGGCGGCCAATGGCGCACTGCTCCTTGCCGACGACGGCGATGTTGTTCTCCGACTGGCAGGCGATCATGCAGTTGTTGCAGCCCACGCAGGAGTTCAAATCGATTGCCATGCCCCATGCGTAATCCTCTTCTTTATAGGGATACGGCTTGTAGAGCGTGAGGCCGGGCACCGGCTCTTCGCCTTGCTCTTTGGCGAAAGTGGGAGTCTTGCGATATTCCTCGAGATCGGTTTCGCGGACAAGCGGACGATGGCCGCCATCGGGCGTATCCATCGATTGATAACCTTGCGTGGACGCGAGAACGTAAGTGTCGCCGGTCTTGCGAATCTGCAAGCCGGTGGCGAACCATGGTGCCGACGAAGTGCGCAGCGGATAAGCGTCGAAACCCTGAGCGGTGCCGACACGTCCGGCGCGGCGGCGGCCATAGCCCAGAGTGACGGTAACTGAGTTGTCGGGCATTCCGGCTTGAACCCAGACTGGGGCTTTTACTTTTTTGCCATTGAGTTCAAGTTCGACCACGTCGGTGGACTTGACTTGCAGGCGGTCCGCCATCTTGGGGCCGATGAGCACGGCATTGTCCCATG
Source organism: uncultured Acidobacteriota bacterium (assembly GCA_963755225.1). Lineage (GTDB taxonomy): Bacteria > Acidobacteriota > Terriglobia > Terriglobales > Acidobacteriaceae > Sulfotelmatobacter. The sequence continues at coordinate 245,887 of CAVWJE010000010.1, read as the reverse complement.
TGAGCTTGTTCATCGGCTTGGGACATTCCTGGAGCCAGCCGTTGTTGGAGAATTGTCCGTCGTAGATGGTGGGATCGCGGCGGATGTTGAGTTCGTTATCTATGTAGTCTCGGTATGGTGGTTCCGGATATCCCCTTAGACCTGAGGACACGGACTTTGCCCCATAGGCAGTTCCCTCAACCCAACCGTCGTGCAGTGCCTTCCGCCAGAACTGCTCGAAATCCGCACCGGTATGCTGTTTCCGCCAATAGTTGCGAACCAGATCGTAGCTGGTGGCATCGGCTTGGCCCGAAAGGAGCGCAACAAATTCCAAAGCATTCTTGCCCTGATAAAGCGGCGCAATCAAAGGCTGAATGATGCTGACCGTTCCGTCGTAAGAGCGGGCATCGCCCCATGATTCAAGTTCGTGACCCTGATTAACGTGCCAATGACAAAGCTCGGCGGTTTCATCCTGATAAAGCCCGAGATGGACGCGCAGCGGAGCTTTGTTGTTCTTGAGAACATTCGCAAAATCGAGGTCTGCGGGCGCGTCGTAAGCGGGATTCCCGCCGAGAATGAAGAGCAGATCAACCTTGCCCGCGTTGATATCCGAAACGAGGTCTTTGATCGAATCGTTTTGATTGACCGGGTTCGCGTCAACCGTGTCGGTGTAGAAAACTGTTTTGCCGACGTTGCCAAGTCTTGCATTGATCGCGTGCGCGAGCGCATGAACAACCGGGGGCTGATGCTCGCCGACAACCACAGCGCTCGTCCCGGCACGAGAACGCAGATCCTGAGCCAGCCCGTTGCTAAACGCGTCCCCGGCACCGACCTTCCCGACTTCGATCCCTAAAGCCGTAGCCAGAAATCGAGTAAACGAAACAATATCAGTAGCCCGCATAGACTGCCGATGATCCGCCTTCGCCCCCGTCGTCGTCGGCGAACTCTCGATCATGTACAGCCGGCTCATGTTGCCGTCGGGATTGCGGCGCTTGGCGAAGTCGCGGATATAGCGGACATTTCCTGGAAAGCCCGCATACAGAAAGTCGGCGTCGAGCGAGACGATTACATCGGCCTTCGAGAAGTCGTAGCGCGTTTCGACCGGCTGGCCAAAAGCTAGCTTCGCGCCTTCCAGCACGTTGTCGCGATTGACCGGCTCGTACACATGCCACTTGGCCTGCGGATAAATCTTCAGGAAGTTGCGCAGTTGATCGGCAAGCGTGGGCGAAGAGATGGTCGGCGTAAGAATCCGAATGCCCGCGCCTTGCAGCGCTTTCTGCGCGGTGAGCGGCCCGCGAATTGCGGTCACAAAGCTCTGCCAAGACCGCTGGTCGCCTAGTGAGACCACGCTCTGCGAGCGGTCAGGGTCGTACATGCCGAGAATCGAGGCCTGGGCAAAAATATCGGTGCCGCCGAGCGATGCGGGATGCTGGTCGTTGCCTTCAATCTTTGTCGGACGCCCCATGTGGCTCTCGACCAGCAGCGGGCTGGCGTAGCCGCCGAGCGTCATGGCCGTGGCGTAGTACATGGGCCGCCCGGGGATTACATCTTCAGGCTGGCGAACGTAAGGGACGATCGGCTCCGACGGCAGCTTTACGCAGCCGGTCATTCCGGCGAGCGCCATCGACGCGCCCATGACTTTCAGGAAGCCGCGGCGGGAAACGGAATCGACCCATTCGGAAGCGCCTTTCGGAAATTCGCGGTGCAAGGCTTCCTGGAACGCGGGACTGCCGGCAAGCTCTTCGAGGCTGCGCCAGTATTCCGGGCCGGATTTCGTTTCGTTGGCCGCGTTGATTTCGGCGCGCAGGGTGTCGAGATCGAACTTGCCTTTTTTCGAGGGGCAAACGTCTTCTTTCTTCTTCTCGCGCGGCGCGCCGCCGTTTTGTTCTTCAGTCTTCATGATTCTTCAGCCAAACTTGATCGATTACAAATACTCTTGTCATCCTGAGCCAAGCGGGAGTTCGCGAAGCGAAGTCTCGCGCAGTCGAAGGATCCCTTGAGCACCGATAGCGCTCCGGGCGTTGCCATGCGTTCTCACAATGTTGCGGAGTTTCGGCGAGAACGCCTCGCAGCGTCGGCGAAGACGTATGCCGTCGTAGGGTCCTTCGACTGCGAATTTCCTTCGCTTCGCGAAGCAAATTCTCCGCTCAGGATGACAAGTAGTAGAGTTCATCTTCGGTCTTTGTCTTCTAGCGATGGCACGTGTTGCAACTCGTAATGTCCCGCACGTTGCGGACGTTATACTTTTTCACCAGGGCCGAGCCCAGGTCGACCTGGTCGGTATAATCCTGACCGTCCAGCTTCACTGGATGTACGCTCGTCGGCTGTTGGTAGCGCATATTGAAAACTTGTTCGCGCGGGCGCAAGTTCTTCGCCGGATCGCGATGGCAATCGAGGCACCACTCCATTTGCAACGACGCTTCCTGATACATCAGCGGCATCTGATCGACCGGGCCGTGGCAAGTGTTGCAGCCCACGCCTTTAGTTACGTGAATGCTGTGGTTGAAGAAAACGAAGTCGGGAAGCTGGTTGACGCGCGTCCATTGCAGCGACTCGCCGGAGCGATAGCTGGCGCGAACCGGCTCGAGCAGGGCGGCGTTGGTCCAAATCTGCGAATGGCAGTTCATGCAAGTCTTAGTGGGAGGAATGCCGGCGAAGCTCGAGTTCTCAACCGATGTGTGGCAATAGCGGCAGTCGATGCCGAGTCCACTGACATGATGCTGGTGGCTGAAGGGAACGGGCTGCGGCTTACGAACTCCGGCGTAGGTAATATAAGGCGAGCGCTGGACCTCCATCGCAACCCAGCTCAGCGCGGCAATTACGAAAACCGCGCCGAAAATCGTGGCCCGGGACAGAGTATTTGCGCTGCGATGAAAAATCTGCGGCATGCTGGCTTACGTGGTTTAGGAAACGCCGATAAGACGCAACGGATTACGGCTGAGTTGCCAGTTAGTTGTTAAGACGCAAAGAAACAGCTCCCTGATTTCCCGCGCCACTTATGAGAACTGGAGATTATAAATATTCCGAGGGCGCTTGTCGCGTGTTTTTGCGGCGCAACGGGAAGAATTCCCGAAAATGAGCATGGGTTAAGAGAACGACAATAGGGAAGCGAGCCGAACGCGCGACTCTTGTGTCCCAAAAAGCGCGACACATCGACTCGGCTCAGGGTACGGTCTTTGTCATCCAGAGCGAAGCGGGAATTCGTCGCAGCGAAGTCTCGCGCAGTCGAAGGCCCCCTTTGACACCTGTAGCGCTCCGGAAGCTGCAAGGCGTCCTCAAGGCGCACATCGCATTCCCGGAGAACTCCCTGCTGCGGAGGATAGTCTGCCTGCCCGGCGGGGGTCCTTCGACTGCGAATTTCCTTCGCTTCGCGAAGCAAATTCTCCGCTCAGGATGACAAGTTTTTATGGATATGTTTCCAGCGATGGCAGGTGTTGCAACTCGTAATCCCGCACGTTAGGGACGTCATACTTTTTTCGTTCGCGCAAAGAGCGCGCTCTTTCAGGATGACAATATTTATCGAAGATTCATGACGAGTAGTTTGGGCTCAGTCATTTCTTCGATCGCATAGCGCACGCCTTCGCGGCCGAGGCCGGAGTCCTTTACCCCGCCGTAGGGCATTTGATCGATGCGGAACGAAGGTATATCGCCTGCCACGAGAGCGCCAACTTCCAGCTCTTCGTAGGCCTGGAAGAGCAGCTTTACGTCGCGGGTGAACAGGCCGGCTTGCAGGCCGTAGTTCGAGTGGTTGATGCGACGCAAGGCCTCGTCAAAAGTCTGGTAGGGTTCGACGGTCACAACGGGGCCGAAAATCTCCTGGCAATTGACCTTCATCTCGGCTTTGGTTCCGGTTAATACGGTTGCGTTGACGATGGAACCTTTTCTGCCGCCACCCCAGAGCAGGCGCGCGCCGCCGGCAACGGCTTCCTCGATCCACTGGGTGACGCGGATGGCATCGCTCTCGCGGATCAGCGGACCGAGGTCGGTGGATTCTTCCATGGGATCGCCGGTTCTGAGTTTTTTGACGCCATCGACAAAAAGATCGACGAACTTGCCATAGACGGAGTGCTCGACCAGAATGCGCTGCACGGAAATGCAAGTCTGGCCGGCGTAGCCGAATCCACCGGAAACGCAGCGCATTGCCGCATATTCGAGGTCGGCATCGCTGTGAACGATGGCCCCGGCATTGCCGCCGAGTTCGAGGGCGACTTTTTTCTTTCCGGCGCGGCGCTTGATGTCCCAGCCGACGGGGACGCTGCCGGTAAAGCTGATGAGCTTGATGCGCTCGTCGGTGACCAGAAGACTCGCGTCTTCGTTCGAGAGCGGCAGCACGTTGAGGCCGCCATCCGGCCAACCCGCCTGCTGCACGCATTCGGCCAGCAACAGCGCGCTTAACGGAGTCTGCGGGGCGGGCTTGAGAACCATGGAGCATCCCGCGGCAATTGCCGGAGCGACCTTATGCGCAACTAGATTCAGCGGAAAGTTGAACGGCGTGATGCCGGCGATCGGACCGAGAGGAAAACGCTTGACCATTCCCCACCGCCCGGCGGTGGATTCCTGCCAGTCGAGTGGAAGATATTCGCCGTAGATGCGCGTGGTCTCTTCGGCGGCGACGTTGAAGATGAAGACGGCGCGGTCCACTTCGATGCGCGCAAGCTTGATGGGCTTGCCGGCTTCCTGGGCGAGGGTGCGGGAAAATTCGTCGCGGCGCTCGGCAATGGATTGCGCCACGCGGCGGAGAACGCGCTGCCGCTCGAAAGCGGGCAGGCGGCGCGTGGTTCCGAATGCTTTTACCGAGGCGGCGATGGCGGCTTGGGCATGTTCGCGGCGCGCCTGAACGAAACGCGCAATCACGCTTCCGTCGTAAGGCGCGCGAACGTCGAGAATATCGCCGTCTTCCAGCCAGTGGCCGTCGACGAAAAAACCATGCGTTGCGACTAGGGCGATCGTCATTTCCGCCATGCTTGGGAGCCTCCGGGCCGCGGTGTTTTATGATTATAGGCCTGCGGGTGCGGTTGCCTTTTTTCGGTAGTGTCTCAATTTCGGGAGCAAAAGCTCTTGACCGCAAAGGACGCTAAGGACTCGCAAAGGTCACGAAGAAAGGCCAATCGAAAATTAGGACATTACCCTTGGTGGAACTGGGTCGGGTACAGGCGAGAACAGTCGAGCTTCGCTCGACGGACAGCCCCTTCGGCTTCGCTTAGGGCAGGCTTGGGGCGGCTGTCCCTACAATGGAGGAGATGAGCGAAAGATTCTTGTTGTATTACATCACCGACCGGAACGCTCTTGGAGGCGATGAGCGTCAGCGGCGGCTTCGGCTTCTGGAGAAAATCGCGGAAGCGACGCGGGTTGGAGTGGAATATATCCAGCTGCGCGAGAAGGACTTGTGCGGACGGGATCTGGAAGCGCTGGCGGGTGAAGCTCTGCAGGTCATTGTGGAGAACTCGACATCGGAGAACCGTTCGACTTTTTTGTTGATTAATTCTCGCACGGATGTGGCGCTGGCCATTGGCGTTGCGGGGGTGCATTTGCGGGGCGACGATATCTCGGCTGCGGATGCGCGGGCGGCGTGGGGATTGGCGGCAGGCCCGTTCGATCGAGCGAAAGATCCGATTATTTCTGTGGCGTGCCATTCGGCGGAGGAAGTGAATTCCCCCGCGGCGGATGGAGCCAGCCTGGCTATTTTCGCTCCCGTGTTCGAAAAAAGGGGAGCTTCGGGAATCCACGCCGCTGGAATCGAAGAACTGCGCAAGGCCTGCCGCGCAAAGATTCCAGTGCTCGCGCTGGGCGGAGTGAATCTGGAGAATGCGAAGCTTTGTGCGGAAGCGGGGGCGGGCGGCATCGCGGGGATACGGCTGTTTCAAGAGAATGATATGGGCGAGGTGGTGAAGAATTTGCGGAGCGAATGAGGAGAGGCCCGGAAAAAGTTCCCGTGTCGTCCAACGGTGTCCCGCAGGCGCTGAAGCGCGACGCATTTTCGGCGATTTAATGGCACGAATAAATTCGTGCCCTTCCCGGATCCATTTGGATGTTGGATTCAGGGGATGAATCCGCCGTTAGTTCCGGGATCGGATGACGGGCCCTGAAGCGCCCTGTTCCACAGTAAGTTGGATTTCCGGTACGCCTAAAGGCGTACCCCGATACGAATCTTTCTGCGCCTTGTAACCGAGAGAGTTCCCTGCTATTCGTAGGCCAGGGCTTCGATGGGATCTTTGTCCGCGGCTTTGAAGGCGGGGTAGAGCGCGCCCAGCAGCGCGCCGGTGAGAGCGATTATTGTTGCCCGCACTACCCACTCGTAGCTCCAGAAAAGGCGCAGGGTGGGTTTTTCGATCAGAATCACGCGCCGCGCGATGAGGCTTATTAAGGTTCCGGCAACAATGCCGGCAACCGCCAGCAGGGCAGTCTCGCGCAGAACGACATTCACAATGTAAAGCTTGGATGCGCCCAGAGATTTTAAAATTCCAATCTCGCGCGTGCGTTCCATCACCGCGGTATACATAGCCTGGAAAATTACCAGGAAGCCGATGATCATCGAAATCGCCACTACGATGCGAATCGAGGTCTGAAATCCCGGCAAATTTTCCGGCGTCATCATCGACATGTATTCCTGCATGGAACGCACCGAGTAGTTCTCCATGCCGGGTACTTGCTTCACTTCATTGACCACAGCGTCCGCATTGTCTGGGTTATCGAGCTTGAGGTAGAAAACCGAGGCGTGGTCCGGGGCGCCGATCAAATCCTGCATGGTGGCAAGCGGTATGAATTTACGCGCGCCTTTTCCATGCTCCACGATGCCGCAGATGTGAAACTGATGATCGAGGATTTCAACTGCGTCACCAACTTTGGCTTTCTTAGTGCCGGCAAAATAATCGTCGACGATGACGTCATAGGGGTTTCCGAATGGTCCTCCGGAAAGAAAACGAAAGGAGGGGGAAATGCTGTTGTAACTGGACATGTCGATGCCGTAGATAATTTCCAGCGTGGGCTTGGTGGTTAATTCCCAAATTACCGGGGCGGCCACGAGAATGTGCGGCAATTGCCTGAGCTTGTCTCCAACTTTGACCGGCATCGGGGCACCGGTAACACCGACCAGCGCGGAGGAACCCGGGGGCTGCACCATCACATCGGCACCCACGCCGGCCTGGCTGGCTTTCGATCCATTTAGCTGCCCGTAGAAAAAGGAAACGATCAGAAGAATTAAAGTGACTTCCAGGGCCACTGCGCTGATGCTGATCATCGACCGGAGCGGGCGATGAGTGAGGTTCGCGACGATCATTTTATTCATCGTCATAAGGTTGGAAGAAACCGCGCCATCTTGAGAGAGAAAGACAAACCCAAGGTCCCTCGCTGCGCTCGGGATGACACTTCTGGTTGATCGCTAATTGTGGTTCATGGCTCGTTCGCCGGCGGCACGTCCGTAGCTTGCGATGGCGGCCGATCGAGATGCACCACTTCAGCTCCGGGGGGCTGCTGGAGGGCGAATTGATCGTCCCGCAGCGGCTTGTTGATTTCCAGCTTTAGAATATTCAGGGTGATGTCGTATTCCTCCTGGGGGCGGGAAATCTCGATGCGCGAAGGAAAGCTTACACCATCGTAATCGTTGTAGTTGGCATACCGGGCGTCGGTGGACAGGTTGCCTTTCTTATCGTAAATGTATTGCCGATGGGGTTTAAGATCGGTGCGGCTGAAAACGACCTTGCGGGCTAATCTCCATCCCTGGTCGTATTTGCGGACCACAACCAGTTCGTAGTCTTCCTGAAGAACGCGATGGCCCTTGGCGTCATGCAGAATCTCGTCGCCATTTTCGAGAACGGCGATTTCGTGTTCAGGATCGATGGGGCGAATGAGCAGCGCGTCGTAAATATCTTTGGGACGGATATTCTCCATCGGCTGATCGGGATTATAGGTCTGGGCCTCATTGCTGCCAATGACGAAGCGGTTCTTAGGAGGGATCCAGAGTTTGAAGTCGCGGCCATCGCTCACCATGTCGAACGCCGTGGTGCGAACAATGGGGAGCAGTCCAATCATGTGCAGCATGGCGGGCTTGCGGGCTAAAACGTAACCGCGAATCTCTTTGTAGTCGGTGACGTGCCCCTTTTTTGCCCCGCCGACCGAGCTGTCGATATCAACCGTGGCCTGAAGCGACTGAATCTTCTGCGCCTGTTGATTGATATTGTCGATCAGGCCGGACTGAGTAGACTCCCGAAGCGGCGCTTTGGAATAGGTTTCCTCCACGGGACGAGTGCGAAAAAGGCATCCCGTGGTGGGCAGCGTGGCCAGAATTAGAAAATTTATAGCCCATGAGGGCAAGGCACGTCTCATGAAATATCAGATGACTCCTGAAGCATTTGAGTATACCGCGGAGAAAAGGGTGCACGAAGGTGGCGAAATGCTTGCGACGACGTTGCCGGACCGCTTCTTGGACGGAGAAACCGTCGAGCTTCGCTCGACCCGACAGCCGGGGGCGGCTGTCGCTACATGAGACTCGTGTGGGATCACTAAAGTCAGTTTCGCGGGGATTTGTGGATCATCTACACTGGCACTGTGCGCACGATTCTCTGGCTCATTGTTCTAGCGATTCTTGCCGGCGCGGGCTGGCTGGTCTGGGCTGTGGCGATTCCGGTTGAACCCGCGGCTCGGACGTTCGTGATGCTGCATCCAGGGTATTCGACCCGGCGCATTGCCTCCGAGCTCAAAAAGGCCGGCGTGATTCGCAGCGAAGATGCCTTCATTTTCTGGCATTACGTGCGCGAGCGGCGGTCGCTCAAAGCTGGGGAATATTTGTTCGATAAACCGGCCAACTTACCCGAAGTGCAAAAGCGCCTCATGCGGGGCGACGTTTATTTCCATACCGTCGTGGTGCCGGAAGGCTACACCATGTTTGATATTGCGCGAGCGATTGAGGCTGCGGGATTAGGTCCGGCGGCTGATTTTCTGAAGGTCGCGCAGTCGGATACGGCGTTGATCGCGGATCTGGCTCCGGGCGCGCCTTCGCTTGAGGGCTACCTGTTTCCCGACACGTATGAATTTAGCCGGATGCAGACGATGCAAGAGATGGCGGCGGCGATGGTGAAGCAGTTTCGCGTGGTTGGGCGAGAGATTGGACTGATCCAAACGCCCGCCGTTCCGGTGCCTGACATGCCCGGCGAAGGCGCTGTGACGCCGCGCATTGCGGTTGAAACGGATTTGGAGCGCACGGTGATCATGGCGTCGATCGTGGAGAAGGAAACGGCGGCGCCGGAGGAACGTCCGATGGTGGCGGGGGTTTACTATAACCGGCTGGCCAAAAAAATCGCCCTCGACGCCGACCCCAGCGTGATTTACGGCGAATTGCTCGCCGGAACTTATAGCGGGGCGCTGCACCACGATGACATGCGCTTCAACTCTCCCTATAACACGTACACCCACGCAGGACTTCCACCTGGCCCGATCGGAAATCCTGGAAAGAGCGCTTTGGAGGCGGCAATGCATCCCGCGAAGAGCGACTATTACTACTTCGTGGCCGATGCGCAGGGCCACCACCGCTTCGCCACTACCATTGAAGAGCACAATAAGAACGTTGAGGCTTACCGGCGAGCGATGCGGGTACAGTGAGCCGGCTTCCGGCTATCGGCTTTCGGCTTCCGGTATTAGGCGGCCGATGAGGAACGAAGGGATCGTATCAGTCCGTTTAATAGCTGTCCTACCCGGCTCGCTTGCCTAAGAATCGTTTCCGAAGTCTGCGCTTCGACGTATCCTAACCGAGTCGCGATCATAATCTGGGTTTCGATTTCGAATAACGATCCGCGCGAATGGTTAAGGAATTGAACGACTTCTTTGTCGGACGACCTACCTTGCCCTCCGCGATGTTGCTGGGAATTGAAACCGCAGCACGCCTCAATTAGCTAGTAAGACAATATGTTTCTTCCTTGGGAAAAGTGCGCGTCATTTCGTAAACGCGCAGGACGAGATCCATCGAAGCCTGCCATAATTCCAAGTCGGAATAAGTTCCCATTAGTTTTTTTGCTTGGTGCTGAAGCTGTTGGCATGTTTGCATGCAATCGGGTTTTGATTGGTGACACGCGTCACATAAACACAGAAAAGTTGCGCGTGGCTTGCCGATATGGGAAGACTATTCCGACTCGCCGCCCGGAAGCCGAAAGCCGGTCGCCAGAAGCCGATTCTCCATCCAGCCCTGCAAAATCAGAACGGCGGCCATGCGGTCTACGGCTTTGCCGCGTTTTTCGATGGACAAGTCGGTTTCGCGGAGCAGGCGGTTTGCTTCGGCCGAGGTGAGGCGCTCGTCCCAGAGATGTACGGGGAGACGGAAGCGCTTGCGCAGTTCCTCGGCGAAGAGCTGCATCTTTTCGGATTGGGTGCCCTCGGCGCCGCTCATGCGCAAGGGGAGGCCGACCACAATCTGGCGCACCCCGTATTCTCGAATAACTTGCTCAAGGGCGGCCAGGTCGTGGCGTTTGTTGCGGCGCTGTAGGGTTTCGAGGCCTTGGGCGGTGATGCCCAAGGGATCAGAGACTGCGACTCCGATTCGCCGGGAGCCTACATCGAGGCCAAGAACCCGGCCTCTTTCATTTTGCTTTCCCGCTTCGCGGCTCACCGGACGATTATAGGCGGAGTTGCTTGGGGGGAGTGGTGGGTCTGCAAAGCATGGCCCAGCCCGGATATTATGTGAATACTAAGTATTTCCATAGCAATTACTTACAGCAGTTTCCTAGCCATCTTCGAAAAACCCAAGTCGAGCTGCGCTCGACTGGACAGCCGGGGGCGGCTGTCCCTACATGAGAAATGGCGCCCCTTTCCTTGCTTTTCGTCCCGTTTCGGAATAGTATGTTTATAGTCAAGACAACGGTTTTTCTCCCCACTGAAGCCTTTCGCCTGCCCGGGTGCCTTTTTATGAATGGTTCAGACCTGAATTTCCACATCGGCGACAAGGTCGTGTATCCCAACCACGGGGTAGGGGTAATCGAACAGATCAGCAGCCGCTCTATCGGCGCTAATATAGAGAAGTTTTATCTTCTTAACATCAAGTCCAGCAGCCTGAAGGTGATGGTGCCCTGCCATAACGCCGGCAGCGTGGGCATTCGCCGCGTGGTGCGGAATGGCGAAGTGCAGAAGATTCTGGATTTCCTGGCCGTTGCCGAAAATTTGAGCACGTCGGATTGGAAAGACCGTTTCAAGGAAAATTCCGACCGCATGCGCACCGGGTCTCTGTTTGAAGTTGCCGGAGTGTTAAAGAGCCTGATCGCCCTGCATCAGGCCAAGCCGCTTTCCTTCCGCGAAAAGAAAATGCTGGAGCGCGCCCGTTACCTTCTGGTGAGCGAACTGGCCATGTCGCGCAACGTCGAAGAGACGAAGATCGAGGAGTTGCTGGGGCTGGCGCTCGCCAAGTGCAACCTGCGATTCCCCGAAGCCTCGGAGTTTCAGGCCTGACCGGAAGAATTTAGCTACCAATCCAGGATGTCCCGGCAAGAGTGTCGCAAGGAAGGATTTCAGGTTGAGCGGGTATTTGTGGGAAATCCCTCGCGCGGCTGAAATGCGCGGCCCTTCAGCAGGACTTCCGTCATCAATTGGAATAAATTCCAAAATTAATTACTCGCCGAAGCGCCGGTAGTGGAGCGTTTTGGCCTACACGTCAGGCCGGTTAAGTGGGAGATCCTTCGCGGCGACTGGAAAGCGGCTTCGCTCAGGATGACAAAGTCGGGTAAAGGCCAAATTGCACCGCTACCGAAGCGCCGTTCTTCACGGTGTTGCCAGCGAACGTGCTACAATGAGCGGCCTTAGGGAGCCGTCGCTTCGCAAGGCATCCAGCATTTTCCCCGCACTGAAACAGTGAGAAAGTGATCCTCGAAAAGCCGTGGCCAAGAACCGTACATCTGCCGCCGCAAGCATTACCTACGCCGACGCCGGGGTGGATATCGACCGCGCCAACCGCACCAAGCAGCGCATTAAGTACCTGGCGCACAAGACTTTTACCCGCGGGGTGCTCAGCGAAATTGGCGGCTTCGGCGGGCTTTTTGCCGTGGACAAGACGAAGTATGTCGATCCCGTGTTGGTGTCGAGCGTCGACGGGGTGGGAACGAAGTTGAAGGTCGCCTTCGAGATGGGTCTACACTCCACAATCGGGGCCGACCTGGTGAACCACTGCGTGAACGATATTGCCGTGCAGGGCGCTGCGCCGCTGTTTTTCATGGACTACCTGGCAACGGGAAAGCTGGAACCGACCATCGCCGAAAAAGTGGTGGAGGGAATTGCCGATGCCTGCAAGCACAATGGCTGCGCGCTGATTGGCGGCGAGACGGCGGAGATGCCGGGTTTTTATTCCGACGGCGAATATGATTTAGCGGGATTTATTGTTGGGGTGGTGGAGCGGGACCGGATTATTACCGGTAAGGATGTCCAGATCGGCGACGTGGTTCTGGGCATGGCTTCGAACGGGTTGCATACGAATGGCTACTCGCTGGCCCGCAAGTTGCTCTTCGAAGTGGCCCACTACTCGCCGGACGACTATGTGAATGAGATCAAGAACAAAGTCGGCAACGAATTGATGCGCACCCACAAGAGCTATTGGCCCGCGTTGCGCAAACTGACTGACGCGCAATGCGTTTCCGCGCTAGCCCACATAACGGGCGGAGGCATCACCGAGAATCTTCCGCGCGTTCTGCCGCGCGGGATGGCTGCGGCAATCGATTTAGGTTCGTGGCCGGTGCCGCCGTTGTTCGAGCATTTGAGCGTATTGGGCAACGTTCCGCAAGACGAAATGCTGCGCACTTTCAACATGGGTCTGGGGATGTTGTTGGTGGTCCCTCTGGCGAAATTCAAGAAAGCACAAACCGTGCTGGAGCGCGTGGGCGAGAAGGCGGTGACTGTTGGGCGCATCGTAAAGGGAGAGCGGAAGGTAATTTACAACTAATCTTCAAACCGCAGGGCAGCATTCTTCGAGTCAAAGTCGCATCCCGAGTTGTTTCGCCTTGGTTTCCCGACATCGTTAGTGGAATCCCTTCCACTTATCCACGCTTATATAGGAGAGTTCTTGTGTTATAACTTGCGCCTGTGTGGGCGGCGCACCCGGCCCAATTGTGTCGATTCGCAGCCGGGGAGCAGATAATTTTGTAACGTTTTACGTATTCTAGACACAATATTAATCAGTAATCATTAATCCCATTGGGAGCTATTAATTGGGGTAGTTATCTTCCCACGGCTGCGGAATGCGTGCAGTCAACGGACCGGCCTGTGATCCTATATCTCACTTGGAGGCATAACAAGCCATGTTGAAACCCGGTGCAGTTCGTGCTCACGTCAAGAAAGGAAGTTCGCAATCGCATCCCGGCGTAAGTGGATTGAATCCACTTACGCACCGGAATACCAGCTTTCAACCTTTGCCAAGACCGTTGGGCTTGCCCCCTTACCATTACGACTTGACCGGCCAATTCGCCGACGTGGCCAAAAGTATCTCCGACTCAGGCAAGTTGGTGATCGATATACTGGGCGACTCGGGTGGGGTGCAGGATGGCGAGTTTCAATCGCATGTTGCGGATCAGATGATCGACAACCTGGGGAAGGGCGGCAAGGGCACTCCGCATTTCTGTTATCACGTCGGCGACGTCGTGTATTTCACCGGCGCCCACGACGATTACTACGCGCAGTTCTACGAGCCCTACGAGCGCTACACGCCTCCCATCTTCTCGATTCCCGGCAATCACGATGGTGAAGTGGACGATCCTACCCAGCAGACCTCGCTCGACGGGTGGGTTGCGTATTTTATGCAGAAAGATCCCGACGTGGATCCGATTTCAAAAGACGCGCCGCGAGTGGGGTTGAACCTGCCGAATCCCTACTGGACGCTGGTTACGCCGCTGGCGACGTTCATCGGCATGTATACCAATGTCCCGGAGCACGGCTCGGTCGACTCCGACCAGCAGCAGTGGCTGACCAACGAATTCGCGACTGCCCCCACCGACCGGGCGCTAATACTTTCGCTGCACCATCCGATTTATTCATTCGACGTTTTCCATAGCGGGAGTTCGAAGATGGCGGACGTCCTGGAGAATGCGATTCGCGATACCGGGCGCGTGCCGAACATGGTGCTTACGGGACATGTCCACGATTATCAGCGCATCGAGAAAGATATCGCGCCGGATGGGCCGACTCCGTTCTTCGTAATCGGAAACGGCGGTTATCACAATTTGCATCAGATCCATTCGGCGAATGGCACGGTCGCCTCCGATACGAAGGCCAAGCTGGTGTATGGGAAAGTGGTGTGGGGCTACGTTTCGCTCACCATCGATCAGCACAAGATCACGGGCCACAGCATTGAGATCGATAGAAACGGAGATGTGACGAACCCAGGGGATAAGTTTTCTTATCCGGGGGGAGCGATTCAACTGGAAAACCCGAAAAGCGTGCCGACTTTGTGAGAGGCGGGTGCATTCATTATGATTAATGCGCGAGCCCGCTGCTCGCGGATCTATTCATGAAATCGTTAGGGATTCTTCTCTCCGGACGCGGTTCGAACTTTGTCGCCATCGCCGACAGTATTGACACGGGACGAATTGCGGACGCGCGCATCGCCGTCGTGATCTCGAATAAAGCCGAGGCGCCGGGAATCGCGACGGCGCGTGAGCGCGGAATAAATGCGCTGGTGATTCCGTCGAAGGGGCGTCCGCGGGAAGAGCATGATCGACAGGTCATCAGCGCGCTCAAAGAAAATAATGTCGATCTGATCTGCCTCGCGGGCTACATGCGTCTGCTCTCGCCGTGGTTTGTGCAACAGTTCCCGCGCAAGATTCTCAACATTCACCCTTCGCTTTTGCCGGCGTTTCCGGGACTTGAAGCGCAGGAGCAAGCCTTCGCTTACGGAGTGAAAGTAACCGGCTGCACCGTACACTTTGTCGACGAAGAACTCGACCACGGAGCGATCGTTGTGCAGAAGACCGTGCCCGTGCTTGATGGCGACGACGAGACCTCTCTCGGGGCGAGAATTCTGGCGCAGGAGCATGTCGCCTATACAGAGGCGATTAGTCTCGTATTGGAAGGAAACTTCGAGGTAGCCGGGCGCAGATTTAGAAGATAGCGTCGGCTTCCGGCAGCCGGAGATTCAAGTAGGGACAGCCGCCGTCGGCTGTCCGGGCGAGCGCGCTCGCCGGGTTGTTTTCCAGCGTTCTTAATTTGAAATTCGCGCGAGAAATTGTAAGTCTTCAAAGCCTATAGCCCGAGAATTCCTATTAGACTTAGGCTGAGCGGAGCTTCGCTCCGCAGGACAGCCGAGGGCGGCTGTCCCTACATGAGGCTTTACGCTGCGGCTTTTTACGGCGGGCGGCTCGTGCATCTTCAGTATCGGGTAAGCGCGCTCATAGGTTTTTCGCCATCCTCACGATCGGGAGCGATTCTCCGTTGCCAAGAGGCGCTTCCAGTTTCTCCAGCGAGGCGTATCCTTTGGCCTTGTAGAAAGCGACGCCGCTTAGCGTCGCTCCCATTTCGAGGCGCGTGAAGCCGGCTTCGCGGGCGGCCTTTTCGCACGCTTCAAGTATCAATCCTCCGATGCCCCGCCGCGCCCAATTGGGATGAACGAAGAACGCTCGAATCTTTGCCGCTTCGCGGGCAGGATCGAGCAGCGAATCTTCGCGCGCGGCAAATTGGTCGCCACCATATAGAGTTTTGCGCTTGCTCCATCCGCCGCAGCCTACGATGGCGGGCGCACTCGGCGATTTTTGTACTTCGGCGACAATCACTTCCGCCACAAAATAAGTTCCATCGGCAATCAACTGCGTGTCAACGCCGTAGACGGATTGCAGCGCGCCTTCGATTTGCGCGGGAGAGTAGTCGTTGGCCTGAAGTCCGCGCACCGAGGCTTCGATGATTTCGCGCAGGCGGGGAATTTCTGCTGGAACTGCCTTCCGAATTGTGATATTCACGGGCAAGAATTTTAACCACTAAGGCCGCTAAGGTACACGAAGCTGCGCGTCGGAAAGAGCCATCCACTTTTTCGCGATGCCACACGCCTTTACGGTTCGTGAATGTTCTTACCGGCCATCGAAATTGAATAGGCCCGAGAAGCGCGGATTCCGCCTTTGCCGTCACATTCCTTATAATGAACTTTCCCATGCCAACCTTCGCGCCTGTCGACGAACAACTGACGTATCTGAAGAAAGGCTCTGCGGAAATTATCCGCGAGACCGACCTGCGCGCCAAGCTGGAGAAGTCGCGCGCCGCCGGAAAGCCGCTGCGCGTAAAGCTGGGCATGGACCCGACCGCGCCCGACCTTCACCTTGGGCATACGGTGGTTTTGCGCAAGCTGAAACATTTTCAGGATCTCGGCCACACAGCGATTTTTCTGATCGGCGATTTCACCGGGATGATTGGCGACCCCACGGGACGCTCGGTCACGCGGCCTCCGCTCACGCGTGAGCAGATTGAGCAGAACGCCGAAACTTATAAAGCGCAGGTGTTCAAGATTCTCGATCCGCTGAAAACCTTGGTTGACTTCAACCGCCGCTGGATGGGCGCGTTCACCGCCGACGACTTCGTGCGCCTGATGGCGAAGTATACGGTGTCGCAATTGCTCGAGCGCGAGGGTTTCCACAAAAGATTTCACGACGAGAAACCGATCTCCGTGCACGAGTTGCTGTATCCGCTGGTTCAGGGATATGACTCGGTCGCGCTTGAGGCCGATGTGGAGCTTGGCGGCACCGACCAGAAATTTAATTTGCTGGTCGGCCGCGAGTTGCAGCGGGCATATGGGCAGGAGTCGCAGGTGGTGCTGACCACGCCGATTCTCGAAGGCCTCGACGGCGTGCAGAAAATGTCGAAATCGTTTGGGAATGCGATCGGCATCCATGAGCCGCCGCTGGAGATGTACGGCAAGATCATGAGCATATCCGATGAAATGATGTGGAGGTATTACGAACTGCTGACGGACGTGCAGGTCGCCGACATCGAAAAGATGAAACGCGAAACGCATCCCATGCAGGCCAAGAAAGAGTTGGCGCGGAGGATTGTAGAGGATTTTCATGGGGCGGAGGCGGCGGGGAAGGCGGCGGAAGATTGGGGGAGGCAGTTTCAGAAGAGTGAGGTGCCGGAGAGTGTAGAAGAAATATCGTTAACGCTTTCCGAGGTGGGATCGCGTGTGGTTCACACTCATCCCAACGACGAATCGACAGTAAGGTCAGAAGTCTCGCTAACGCTTGCTGAGCTTGAAGGTTATATCGTGACTACCGACCGCGGCGCCGAGGCAACGATAAGAGCCGATCGCCTTTTGGTTCGTTGCGGGCTCGCGGGTTCTATCACAGATGCTGGTCGAAAACTGAAACAGGGGTCCGTGAGGATCGAGGAACATGTGCTGACGGAACCCTACTTCGCGTGGAGCGGACCGCCCCCAATGAGGTTGCCCCTGAGGGTTGGCAAGCAATTGAAAATCGCAATCGTTAGCTGGTGAGCATCATTGCTCATGTGGGGACAGCCGGCCTCGGCTGTCCGGGCGAACGCGCTCGCCGGGGAATCCTTTCCAGCTTTTCCAATCTAGGCCAGAATTTATAAGCTTTCAAAGCCTATCGAGAATTCCCACTAGACTTCAACAGATGCTGGGCTTCGCTCCGCCGGACAGCCGAGGGCGGCTGTCCCTACATGAGTTGTGCTACTCTCGACCGCGCGGATGCGGGCGGCGGCTATTTTCGGGTTGGGATGTTCTGAGAAAAATCTCAAAATCTTCCAGACGGACACTAGCGTTCACTGGGGCATCGGGTTGCCCTCAGCGGCGGATCATGCTGACGTCATTCTGCTCTTTGGCGGCGATGGAACCGTACATCGGCACTTGAGCCAATTGGTGAGGCTGGGATTGCCTGTGCTCGTCGTTCCGGTTGGGAGCGGGAATGATTTTGCGCGGGCGCTCGGACTGCGCACCGTGCGCGATTCGCTCGCAGCCTGGCGGCGATTCTGCGGCGCGCGTGATAATGTTCGTGCGGTTGATCTGGGAATGATCGTGCCGCTGGAACACGCGGGAAAGGACTCTTCGGCTCGTGTTCCGGGCAAGGTTGCACGGGGAAGTTTTTACTTCTGTAGCGTGGCGGGCATCGGACTCGACGCCGAAGTTTCCCGTCGCGCCAACGCCCTGCCTCGTTGGTTTCGCGGGCACGGCGGTTACGCGCTGACTCTTCTTCCCGCGATTTCCAAATTCGCACCCTTGCCTATAAAAATCTCTTCGGCAGGCGACCACGGTTGGCGCACTCGCAGCGATCAGCTAACAATCCTCGCGGCTTTTGCCAACACTTCCACTTATGGTGGAGGCATGAAGATCGCTCCGCTTGCCAGGCCGGATGACGGCCTGCTCGATGTATGCGTGATCGGCGGCATCGATCCGTTCAAACTCGCTTGCTTGTTCCCGACAGTTTACTTTGGCGGGCATTTGAAGATTCGTGAAGTGGAATATTTCCAGGCCAAGCGCGTCTGCGTGGAGACGGAAATTCCACTCGATGTTTATGCCGACGGGGAATTTGTTTGCCGAACGCCGGCAGAGATGGGCGTGGAATTCGAGGCATTGCCGGTGATCTGTTCTTGGGAAAGTTTCTAGTTTCTAGTTTCCGGTTTCCGGAACGCCCAGGCTGCCAACAAACCAGCAACAGGAAACTGGACACTGGACACTGGAAACGTCCATTGTTCACCCGTCACAGACACGTTTCAAGTTTCTAGTGTTTAGTTTCCAGAATGAGCCATTCCTACCAAAGATCTGATTGTGTGGCAAAAAGCCGTCGCCATGGTTACCGAGGTGTATCGTGCAACAAAGTCGTTTCCTAGAGATGAAACCTACGGCTTAAGCAGCCAACTACGTCGGTCTGCCGTGTCAGTAGCCAGCAATATTGCCGAGGGGCAAGGCAGTATTTCCAAGCCTGAATTCCGGCATTTTCTAGGAATGGCTCGTGGGTCTTTGATCGAGATGGGGACCCAAATCATCATTGCCAGCAATCCAGGTTACATTTCTCCCGAAAACGCGAGTCGTCTGGAGGCCAACTCTGGCGAAGTGAGCCGACTGCTGCATGGCCTGATGCGGTCATTAACGCCATATCTGGCGCCTCGAAAAACGGGAAACTAGCAACAGGAAACTAGAAACTTCTTTTCTGCTCAGTGCTAAACTTTCCCCATGCCTGAGCGACGTTCGCGCACCCTGCTTTGGATTCTGCTGGGCGGAGGAGTTTTCTGCCTCTATATCCTGATGATGTTCTCGCTGGTCTATGTGACCATGCGCGCCAACGGTGGCGAACCGAAGTTTGGCGGCTTCGGAGACCGCATTGCGGTGGTGAACCTCGATGGCGTGATTCTTTCGCCGCAACCGGTCGTCGGCCAACTCAAAAGCTTTGCCGACGATTCGTCCGTGAAGGCGATCATCCTGCACGTGAACTCGCCGGGCGGCGGTGTGGCGGCGTCGGAAGAAATTTATCGCGAGGTGAAGCGCATCCGCCAGGAGAAAAAGAAGCGCATCGTGGTTTCGATTGAGACGGTGGGCGCGAGCGGAGCTTATTACGTCGCGTCGGCCTCGGACAAAATTTATGCCGATCAGGGCAGCGTTGTGGGGTCGATTGGCGTAATCGCGGAGTGGGTTAACTTTGGCGATCTGATGAAGTGGGCCAAGTTGAAAAATGTTGTGATCAAGACCGGCGAGTTTAAAGATACGGGCAACCCGGCGCGGGATCTCACTCCGGCGGAGCAGGCCTATATGCAGTCGCTGATCGATAACATGTTCGGACAATTCATCAAGGCCGTGGCCGAGGGACGCGGCATGAAATTCGATGACGTGAAATCGATTGCCAATGGCAAGGTGTGGACCGGCGAGCAGGCTCTCTCGATGAAGCTGATCGACAATGTCGGGGATTTTGAGGCAGCCGTGAAAGACACCGCTAAATCTGTCGGAATTTCTGGCGAACCCACCTTGGTTTGGCCGGAAAGGGAGCGCAAGAATACTTTGCTGGATTTGCTCACCGGGGATGTTTCGCAATATCTTCCCGACCGCGCGAAGATGTTGGAGCAGCAGGTGGGGTTCTATTATTTGTGGAAGTAGAGATTTGCCGATCGGGCGGGTCGCCAACACAGCGACTTGCATACAACCCCTGAAATTTGAGAAGGTTATGAAGATCTCGGGAGCCAAGAGGGACTATGACCAAAGCCGATCTGATCGATGAAGTCTCGCGTCTGGCGGAGCTTACGCGCAAAGACAGCGAAGTGATCGTGGAAACGATCTTTGACAGCGTGGTGCGGTCGCTGCGGGCGGGAGATAAGATCGAGATCCGCGGCTTTGGCAGCTTCCGTACTCGGCAGCGCAAGCCGCGCACCGGCCGCAATCCTAAGACCGGGGAAAAAGTCGACGTGCCCGCCAAGAAGATTCCGTTTTTTAAGCCCAGCAAGGAGTTGAAAGATCTGGTGAACGAAGGAAGCGCGGATGGGACGCCAATTCCCCCTCCGCCGAGTGCGCCGCCTACACCGCCGCCCGCTTAGTTCAGTGGAGGTCTCGACTTATGAGTTACAGCCAGCAGCGTTTCGCGGGTTGGGAGAGAATCAATCGTCTCTGCGGTTGGGTTGTAATGGCTCTATCCACAATTGCGTTGCTGGCAGTGTGCAGCGGATACTTTCGCCCGCCGCAAACCGATGAAGGCACCGCAGCGCATATCTTTCAGCTCTCCGTTGCCTGGTCGGCGCCTACGAGTTTTGTTTTCCTCGCGACGTTGGACTGGAGAAGGCGTTGGCGAACTGCACGGCCGTTGATGTTTTCGGGCGCGACTCTGGTGCTGGCGTTTGGAGCGCTGTATTACCTCGAGCACTTCCGGTAAATGGCGAGACGCTTCGAGCGGATTTCGATGCTTGCGAATTTGATTCTTGCTAACTCGATCATTGCTAGCGGATGGCTTCCAGGGCGGACGAGGGCGTCCGCCCCTCCACTAACTCCTTTTAGTCATTCAGGACGTATGCCCGCAATGCTCATCATCCTTCCCGTTTTTCCTTTTTCCGCGCGATAGGAAAATAGGAGGTCTGTGCGGCAACTCGTGCAAAGTGGCGAGGCTTCGATGCTTTTGCCCGGTACGCCTACGGCCAGCAGTTGTTGGCGATTGGCTTCGACCAGATCGAGAAATATTTTTTTCGGCAAAATACTGTGGCCGGGGGCGCGGGCAGTGAGAAACAGCATGGGATATTTTTCGCGTACGGGATCCGGCTCTTCGACGTCACGGAAAAGGTTTTCCGCGTAGGAGAATTGAGACTGGAATTTCTCGCGCAGCTCTTCGCCTACTTCATAACAACAGCCGTGAATACCGGGGCCGATGGCGGCCTTAATATCGCGCGGAGAAGTGCCGAAGTGGCGG
Source organism: uncultured Acidobacteriota bacterium (assembly GCA_963755225.1). Taxonomy (GTDB): domain Bacteria; phylum Acidobacteriota; class Terriglobia; order Terriglobales; family Acidobacteriaceae; genus Sulfotelmatobacter. The sequence continues at coordinate 224,573 of CAVWJE010000010.1, read as the reverse complement.
CGCATTTCTCCCAAACCTTTTTCGACGATGCGCTTGAACGTTCCGCGCCAGCCTGCATGAAACACTCCGACCGCATGACGCTTTCGATCGACCAGAATAACAGGCAGGCAGTCGGCGGTTTGAATGCCGAGAACCAGGCCGGGAGTCGCCGTGATCAGTCCATCGCCTGCGAGCGCAACGTCAGGCGCCGAATCGACGAAGTGGATGATGTCGGAGTGTATCTGGCGCAGGGTAACGAGCCGCGGCAATTTCGAACGGTTTTTCGCGCTGCCGATATTCAACGCCCGCAAAAATGCCGCCCGATTCTGTTCGACGGCGGTTTTGGAATCTTCTTTCGTGAAGCCGAGGTTGAGGGTCTTTCCACCGTAGGCGCGTGAAAATCCTCCCGAGCGCGTTGAGAATCCATGCACAAGCCAGGGAAGTCTATTAAGGTTCTGCGCGCGGAGAACGTTGAGTTCGTTTTGCTGCGAAACGAGTTTTGCCACGAGACCATGTTAACCGAGGCGATCATCTCGAAATGTAACGCGGGGCTTACATTATGGAGCATCCGGTATTGTCCTAATTTCGGGAGCTTGACCGCAAAGGACGCGAAAGACTCGCAAAGGTCACGAAGAAAAGCCAATCGAAATGAGAACGCCACCAATGCCCGGAACTATTTGCCCCCCAGTCTTCACTCGGCTATAGTTTGAACAGCCATGTTCGAGGATTTCACAGCAACCGATCGCTGGACGAAGAAGCCGGTGCATTGCGTCTATCAGGCTTTAATCGTGGCCATTGCGACGCGCCATGCCGATGCGGTCGACATCAAGTTTCTTGCCGATGGAAGAACGGTCTGGGTGGCGCTGCCGCATCCCGCATGGGTCGAATACAAGAAACGTACCGGCAGGGCCATTACCGACCCTTTAGCCATTGAGATTGCCGGCCACTATTTGAAGTCGGCGCTGGAAGCGGGCGAGGGCCTGGGCCGCGAAATGTATTCGCTGACCATTGAAGAGACCCTCACCCATCTGGATGCGGTGGTAGCGGAGATGCAAACGCCAGTCACGGCGTAGTCCGCATCAGGCTTTCTTGAGCAGGCGGCTCAGCCAGATCAGGAAGATCGCGCCGATAATCGCGACCACGATGCTGCCGATAATCCCGCCTCCGGGATAGATGCCGAGAAGGTTGAAGATCCAGCCCCCGACGACGGCGCCGACGACGCCTAGCACAATATCCATCGCGGGGCCGTAGCCGCCGCCTCGCATGATCTTGCCGGCAGCCCAGACCGGCGATCAGGCCGACGATTATCCACCAAATTAATACTGAAATCATTTCGTTCTCCCGGCGTTGGCGTCCAGTCAGGGAATACTCAGCGCCGGCGGCCATGCCGAATGCGTGGTGGTGGGAGATTAGTGATGTCGGAACTGTCTGTCAAGCGGCAATCTGAACTTGCGGCCAGTCTTTCCCGGTTGTGATTAAATCGGAGCATGTTCGCCCGCAAGATCCGCATCGAGTATGACAATAACGGCCAGCGAATGGCGTGCCCGCTAAAATGGCTCGACAATTTTTCCATGCGGAACTTTACCAACGCCAGCGTGTTCGACGATACGCTGCCGGTTTCCGATGGACGGATGGAGATTGGTACGAGCGTGCCACTGGAGCGGTTGCGCGAGGCGATGGAGGATTGGTTTCAGCGCAAAAGCTATCTGCCGAAGGACTCGAAGTTGTTACTGGAAGAGGTTTCGGCGCAGGAGGAAAATAGGACAGATACACTTTAAACAGTAGCTTAGCTAAGACTTTTTACCTACAGCGCAAGAGCGTTCGAGGACCCCTTGATGGTACGCAGGCCAGTAAGGGAAGAATTCTAATGGCATACAGGGGCAAACTGAAACCTGGCGAAAGGTTGGAAGCATCTTAGAGTTGTGCAAACTGGAGTTTTCAGACGTGGCATCCGATTTGCAATTTAGAGATTGAGAGGTGGGGATTATGAATCTTCAATCGCGGCTCTTTCCCCTATCCGACACCCACGAATCGCAGATCGCCGCAATCAGCCGGCAGTTCGTTTCATCGACTACATGGGATGACGCGACCTTCTTTCGGTTGTGCCTGGGGTTCGATACCGATGCCAAGCGCGCAAAACCGAACTGGAATGCCGTATTTGGGTTAGGGCTGGCTACTGCGGTGAGCCTCAGTTTCTGGGCAGGCGTAGGTTTCGTGATCTCGCGCCTGCTATAGGCCGATTTTGCCGGTTAATTTTTGCCCAATAAAAAACTTCTTACTTGAAGAACCTCCTACTTGCGGCTTGCCGGGCTACTGGTCGTAATGCAACAGGGACATCACATCGTATCCCTTGAGCTTGTCGCGCCCGTGAAGGAAATCCAGTTCCACGACAAAGCCAAGCCCGGCGATCTCCGCGCCGAGCATCGACGCGAGTTTGGCGGTGGCTTCTGCCGTGCCGCCGGTCGCCAGCAGATCGTCGACTATTAAGACGCGCTGGCCCTTCTGAATTGCGTCCTTGTGCATCTCGAGCGAGTTCGTGCCGTACTCGAGAGCGTAATCGAACTTCACCGTTTCTGCGGGAAGCTTGCCTACTTTCCGTACTGGAACAAACCCCGCATTCAGGCGATAGGCAAGCGCGGGAGCGAAGATGAACCCGCGGGCCTCCATGCCGAGAACGAGATCGATTTTCTGGGCCACATAGTGCTCGGAAAGCCGGTCGACCAATGTGGCGAAGCCAACTTTATCCTTCAGCAGAGTTGTAATGTCGTAGAAAAGAATTCCCTTCTTGGGGAAGTCCGGCACTTCGCGGATGAGGCGTTTGAGTTGATCTTCGTTGAGGTTCGGATTCAGGCGTGAATTGGAGGACAATCTACCATGCTCCTTCGATGCGAAATGAGTTTAGTCCGGCGGCTGGGCGGGCTTCGGATTCGTCAACCGCATCCACGCGAGCTGCGCGCGGTCCCTGGTGCAAGCGCGATTGCAAACCGGAAAGTTGATCGCGAGTGCCCTGCGCCAATACCTCTACGCTGCCATCGGCGTTGTTGCGAACCCAACCGGCAATGCCGAGAATGTGCGCCTCGCGCTCCACAAACCAGCGGAATCCCACGCCCTGCACGCGTCCGCGGACGATGAAGCGGCGGGCTTGTACTTCGTCTGTCATCAAGCTTTATCAAAATAACAGGCGGGCGAGTTTCATACAACGGCAGGATGGACGTTCCCTATTTCTAAATCGACAACGATCTATCCGCGCTCGCGGCCTTCGCGCACAATGGCAGCCAGATCGCCGGACGACAGCTTCACTTTTATGCCTTTCACATCCAGTGGCGATGCTGCGCTAGTTCGGAGAGGAAGAATGCGGAACACGGTCCCATCGCGGCGGCGAATTTCCACCGCCCCGTCCCGCTCGGCTTCGTCGAGCACGGTCGCAAAATTTCCCCGCGCCTCAGAATAACTGTAGGACTTCATCGGGTTTTGACCTCCAGCACATCAAGCTTCAACTCACGCGCAAACCGAGATCCTTCGGACCGCAAAAACCGCGGGCTTCAGGATGACAATGGCGGGTGGGGCATCCGCTCGCGAGAATGCCTTGCAGTGTCCGTGGCCACGCAGTGCTACAGGGATCCTTCGACTCCGTGAGTGCCTCGCTTTGCGACCTACTCACTACGCTCAGGATGACAAATTGAATGTTAGGCGCGCGAGAGGTACACGCCTTCGGCTGTATCTACTTTGATCTTTTCGCCTTCATTGATGAAGGGCGGAACTTGCACCACCAGCCCGGTCTCAGTCTTTGCGGCTTTGGTGACGCTGGAGGCGGTTGCGCTTTTTAGTCCGGGCTCGGTTTCGACCACAGTAAGGATCACGGTTTGCGGGAGTTCGATGCCGACGGCTTTGCCGTCGAAAAATTCCACCTTGATTTCCAGGTTTTCGATCAAATAATCCACGGCGCCGCCCAGGACATCCTTGGAAAGGTGAGTCTGCTCGTAATTCGCCGTATCCATGAAGTAGTAGCTGTCGCCGTCGGCGTAAAGGAACTGCATGTCCACTTCGTCGACGTTGACCTTTTCGATGGGATCGGGGGAGCGGAAGCGGTGCTCGAACATGGCTCCGGTACGAAGGTTGCGCAGTTTGGCCTGGATGAAGGCGCGCAGGTTGCCGGGAGTGCGGTGTTCTACGCTGAATACGGAGTGCAGATCATTGTTATGCTTGATGATCATGCCGGGACGCAGTTGGGTGGCAGGGATCGACATTGCGTGAAACTATCTCCTTGAAAATGAGAGCGGTTTTATCCGGCGGAAGAGCTTGTCCTGAGCAAGTGGAACGCGCCGAAGGACGGGCAGGCCACAATTTCCGCCGCACAGGGGCCAAAAAACTATTTTACACGCGGGTTGGGCGAAAAGAAACCTTCCCGCCGCAGTCCTCATCGTAAACAATCCAGCCGGTTGCGCTGGGAAATGAATTCGCCGTTGCTGTGTCGGAAACCAGAATTTGTTGCGGGCGGAGAACGAAATCGGAGGGCTGGCGGTTAGTCTTCGTTCGTCGTCGCCCGCGGAAAGAAGGCATTGAGTATGCGTTACGGAAACTATGAATCATCCGATGGAATCAACATCGGAACGGCTGTAACTTTCTTCCTGATTGGCTTGGGGGCCGGGTCTTTGCTTGCCCTGGCTTATGCGCCCAAGACAGGCAAACAGTTCCGCCGCGACCTGAAAAAGGGTTATGCGGACGCCAAGGACACATTTGAGGACTGGACGGAAGAAGCCAAAGACCGCGTTCGGGATGCGAAAGCGCATGTGCGGGACGTGGCCGAGCGGGGCGCCGATTTCGCCGAAGATATGCGGGCGAGAGTGGAGGTCGTTGCGGCGGGCGGTCCGGAGGTAGGGGCGGCGGGGAATGTGTTCGCCAGCGGCGAAAAAGCTATTGAGCTTCGCTCGACCCGACAGCCGAGGGCGGCTGTCGCTACATGGACATCGGAAGGCGGCTGTCGCTACATGGCTGGCGCTACACTTAGATGGGCTAGAAGATTGAGCCAAAGAGGTTTTTTATCCGGCGCAGGAAACGCCTGGGCGCGGAAGGCGCGGGGGCTTGATTTTGCGGAGCCGGGGGTGGCGCGAGGGGCGGCTCAGGGCGAACCGCTTGCGACGACGATTCCGTGGGAAGAGAGGCAGCTTCCTGGCCAGGAGCGGATGATCCCGCCGATTTCTTGCCTTGAAAAACCATCGGCACTTCAACCTGAATGTGTACATCGTTTGGCTGTGAGGGTGGCAAAGGCCGAGTTTCCGGTCCCTTCGCAACGTCCTCCGGGGGCGCATTTTTGGCGAGCGCCGAGTTTGTGGCAGGTTCTGACGCGGGCGCAGTTTGTGCAGGGTTGATGTCGGTGCGGATCACGGGCACAGACTGCGGGCAGCCGCAATCGGCCGGAACATTGTTATCGACCTTGTCGATCTGTCCCGAATGAAATAGGACCTGCGCGCCGGATTTTACCTGGTAGGTGCGATTCCCGATGAGTTCCGAGACGATTGCCGAGGAGGTATTTCCGGGCAGCCCGCGCACGCATGTATTGCCCCGGGAGTCCGCGCTGACCGCGAAATCAAATTCACCCGGTCCCGCGAAGAGGATGCGGAAGTCCGGCGTAAGCACGCTATCGGAAGCGGCGCCCAGATCGTAGTGCGTCTCAAGCGCGCCGGTGCTCATGCCCAGCATGAGATCGTTCGATTTTTTCGCGGGCGTCACGGAAACGGTGGTGCCGGGGCAGATGTGAACTTCTCCGCCGCGCGCCAAACGCAGCACCAGAGTGTCGTTACCGGCGGTTAACGGCGATGTAGCCGGCAATTGGCGGTCCGGCATCACGACTTCGCCGATTCCATTTGAAACTGGCACGGCTCCAGCATTTGCAGCCGCCAATGAAAACGTTCGGGCGGGCCGGGTCGGCGATGCCTTGCCGGCACCGGCAGCTTTACTGGGCGCGGCAATTGGCCGCAGGCGAACCATCAGGCGGTTATCAGCGATATCCCACGTATAGCTGTAGGGCACGAGCAGGTCCAACACGACGCGGACAACGGGAGGTTCGTTCTGATATTGCTCGGTTCGCAGCGTCAAGAAATCTTCCTGCAAGACAGGAATGCGTTTTTCCTTCAATCCGATCCGCGCATTCGCCAGGTCGATGACCAGGCGGGGAGGCGAATCGAGCATCTGAATCGTCGGCACCACCTGGTGCGTGGATAGTACTTCGACCGCGGGCGTTCCGCCCTCGCGCACTATTTGTACGCCGGTGACGATTGCCGGTTCCATGCTTGGGGCATGGGCCTGCGGGGCAGGCTTCTGCGACCACGCTGCGCTAAGCAGGAGCGCCACCGATACTGTTACTCCGATCAATCGCATCCGCAAATGTTCCAAGGAAGTCACGGAGAAGCGTTCCGCGCCCTATAAGAAACCTTATCACTTGTGAGAATGGGAAAGAAGTGGGTGACAATGCCGCCGTCCGATGGATTATACGCGACACGAATGTCTAACGATAAGGTGAGGATGCGGCGGTTCCAGAAAGAGAACGGCGGCTTATGTGATCGCAGGCGGCTCGTTATGGCGGCAAAAAGAGAACCGAGCTTGAGCGCAGAAACGCTCGGCAACGGCGGCAATCTTCTGTGCGGCGACTAGCTTTCGGGAAGGAATTCGTACTCTTCAATCACTGCAGCCACGGCCATCTTGCCTTTGTCGGCGCCTTCTTCGATGCGCACAATGCGGCCCTTGCACTGCACGCGAATGCTCTCGGTCAATGTGATTTCGGGTGGAAGGGTGAGGGTGAAGCCTATCGGCGATCCTTGCTCAATAGGCGCGTCGAGGTAAAGGCAAATACCGCGGGCGCTAACGTCGCGGATTTCAGCGGATTCGCCGTTCGGATTTTCGCCGCGGGTGACGGATACCGGGATCCGTAGAGCGAAGCGTCGTGCAGCCCTTTTTTCTTGCTGGGCTTCGGCCATGCGGTTACTCCAAGCTAATAAAGTGGCGTAAGGCTATGCTCGTAAACTGTGTCAAGAATGACGTTTATAAATTGTCCCGTCAATACCACCCTTGGGGACGGGGCTGGCACGTTTTGGCGATGAAAATAAGAATAGCGAGATCATCGAACCTTTCGACGCGATCGAAACCGGGCGCGGATAGTGGCCGACCTGGCGGGGATGGGTGTAAACGGCTGCGTGTAAACTAAGGGCCGGAAGGTCCGCATGGTCTTCATTCTCGACAACTACGACTCTTTTACCTATAACCTGGTTCAATATATCGGGGAACTGGGCGAAAAGGTTGAAGTGCGGCGCAACGACGAAATTACGGTTGCCGAAATTGTGGCGCTGAAGCCGGATCGTATCGTTGTTTCCCCCGGCCCGTGCACTCCGCAGGAAGCTGGGATCAGCATCGACTTGATCCGGCACTTCGCCGGCAAAGCGCCTATCCTTGGGGTTTGCCTTGGGCACCAAGCCATCGGGGCGGCTTTTGGCGGACACGTGGTTCGCGCTCCCCATTTGATGCACGGCAAGACCAGCGCTGTCAGTCATGACAACAAGACGATCTTCCATGATCTCCCCGCGCCTATGACCGCCACGCGCTATCACTCGCTCATCGTCGCGGAGCTAGAGCTTCCCGCCGAACTGGAAGTGAGCGCCTGGACCACCGAGAGGGATGGGTCTCGCACGATCATGGGTTTACGCCACAGGAAGTTTGCCGTCGAGGGAGTGCAATTTCATCCCGAGAGCGTGCTCACGGGCGCGGGGAAAAAACTGGTGGAAAATTTTCTGCGGATGTAGATTCTGCGCCGCTGGAAAAGGAATGTGACGGCGGAATCCGTTTCTGTAAGTAGAGGGTTCGCACACGGAGGCCGCGGAGGCGAGCACAGATTTAACTGGTTTTTGAACCACTCTGTGCTATAACTGCTGCCATAAGAGGACTCCGGCCCCGAATCAACTCCGACTTAAGCAGTTAGTAACTCAATCGGCCCCTAAAAACATCTTCAGGAGAAAGTGATTATGCCTCCGACTCCAGTTATGCGCGCCATTGCCGGCAGCGAGCGCCGTCCGCTCATGGGAGCGGCTGTGGTTGCCTCTGTCGATCCGGAAAAGATTATCCGGCTTACGATCTATGTCCGCCCGAAAGCCAGCGATGTGGAAATGCCCCGGCTTCACGAGATTGGGCACAATCCGCATGTATTGCAGCGCGCAATGGCCAGCCAGAAAGCGCAGGCTGCCTTTGAGGCCGACCCCAAATCTCTGGCGGCGGTGCAAAAGTTCGCGCGCGCGAATGGCCTGAAGGTGATTGAGAGCAGCCGGGTGAAACGCAGCGTTCTGGTGGAGGGCAAGACCGGAGACGCCATGCGGGCTTTCGGCGTCGAACTCAAAATATTCGAGCATCCTACCAGAGGCCGCTACCGTGGCCGAACCGGCCCGGTCAACGTGCCTGCGTCACTGCACAAAATTGTAGAAGCCGTTTTCGGCTTCGATAACCGCCCGATCGGCCGGCCGCTGTTTAAGCTGGGGCCTCCGCGCTCGATTGCCCGCGCCTCGCAGATTGCGAACACGTATCTGCCGACAGAGATTGCCAACCTTTACGACTTTCCCGATGGCACCGACGGCACCGGGCAAACCGTCGCGATTCTGGCCTTCAATGGTTCTCTGGGCGACTCGGGACAATCCGCTCTAGGCGGCTACTCTGCCGAAGCTGTAGCAGGTTATTTCAAGAAGAATTTGAAATTGCCTGCGCCGAGCATCACCGACGTAGTGATACAGGGGCCGGGAAATCAGCCGGGCCCCGGCACCGACCCGACCGACGCCACAGGTGAAGTTCTTCTCGATATCTGCATGGCTGCCGGAGTCGCGCCGAAAGCCAAGTTCTATATGTACTTCACGGAGTTTACGGAACAAGGCTGGGTAGATTGCATTACTTCCGCAGTTACCGCGACCAATGCGCCGACAGTTATTTCCATTAGTTATGGAAATCCGGAAGACGGGCCGGCGGGCGACATTTTATGGACACAACAGGCGATCACGAAAGTGAACGAAGCATTTCAGAGAGCCGCATTGGCTGGAATCACGATCTCAGTCGCCGCTGGCGATCAGGGTTCTACGGAAGAATTGCCCGACAATCTTCAGCATGTCGATTTTCCCGCGTCCAGCCCGTGGGTGCTGGCCTGCGGGGGCACGCGCGTGATCGCTTCGCAAGACGTGATCAGCCGCGAGACGGTCTGGAACGATGGTCCAGAAAGCGCCACGGGAGGCGGCATTAGCGCATTATTTGCGGTGCCCACGTATCAGGCCGGAGCTAACATTCCTCCATCGGTAAATCCGGGGCATCGGCTGGGGCGCGGCGTGCCCGATGTCGCGTCGCTGGCCGATCCTGAGACGGGCGTGAACGTTTTGTTTCCCGACGGTTCGGTGCAACCGATCGGAGGCACCAGCGCCGCGGCTCCGCTGTGGTCGGGGCTGATCGCGCGTTTGAATCAGGGTTTGGGTAAGCCTGTGGGATTTCTGAACCCTGTACTGTACAAGAGCCTCACTACGGGAGTGCTGCGAGACATTACCGAAGGCGATAACGGCGCTTATAAAGCCGGGCCGGGGTGGGATGCATGCACGGGTTTCGGGAGTCCGAATGGCACGCGGCTGCTGACGGCGCTGAAGGGATTAGGATCATAGGCTGCGTTCGAGGCGGTGGCGAGAACCGTCGAGCTTCGCGACCAGACGGCAGGGGGCGGCTGTCTCTACATCGCTTCATATACATGGCTTATCTTCATCGACTATCTCGCGCCATAGCGACGGCGCGCAGTAGAGCCTGGGCTTTATTCATTGATTCGTCGAATTCGCTTGCGGGATTTGAATCGGCAACGATGCCCGCACCCGCCTGCAAATACGCGCGCTTGTCCCGCATGACCATGGTGCGGATGCCGATGCAGGAATCCAGGTTCCCGGCAAAATCGGCGTAAAGCACCGATCCACCGTAGATGCCGCGGCGCACCGGCTCGAGTTCTTCGATGATCTGCATGGCGCGAACCTTGGGCGCGCCGCTTAGCGTGCCTGCGGGAAAGGAGGCCGCGAAAGCGTCGAGCGCGCCGAGATCCTTGCGCAGCGTGCCTTCGAGCGCCGAAACCAAATGCATAACGTGCGAGTAACGCTCAACGTACATCAGGTCTTTCACCTTGACCGAACCATATTCGCTGACGCGGCCAAGATCGTTCCGGCCCAGATCGACCAGCATGACATGTTCGGCGCGCTCTTTTTCGTCGTTGCGCATTTGTTCTTCGAGGCGAAGGTCTTCAGCCTCGTCGCGGCCGCGCGGATGCGTTCCTGCGATGGGGCGGTATTCCAGCTTGCGTCCGGTTACGCGCACCAGCATTTCGGGCGACGAACCGAGAACCTGCGTCTTTCCCATGCGAAGAAAATATAGATACGGCGACGGATTCACCTGCCGCAGAGCCCGGTAAAGATCGAATGGTTCGACGCCGGGAACGAAATCGAGCCGCTGCGACAGCACGACCTGAAAAATATCGCCGGCGGCGATGTATTCCTTGCAACGCCGTACGCCGCGCAGGAATTTCGCGCGCGATGTTCCGGCATGGATATTGAGCTTGCCGGTTTTCCGCTTCGTAGATTTCCGCCACATCGCCGGACGGAGTCCTGCGGCAAGCTTTTTTTCGAGGGCTGCAATGTCGAGCACGGCACGGTCGTAGGCGCTGCGCGGACTTTCGCGGGAAACGTCGGCCGCAGCCATGATGTGAATTTGATGACGCAGATGATCGAAGGCGAGCAGCCGGTCGAAGAACATCAGTTCGCAATCCGGCAAAGAAAGATCGTCTTTGGCGCGATCGCCAATTTTCTCCAATTGCCGAACCGCATCGTAGGAAAAATAGCCGACCGCGCCGGCGGTGAACGGAGGCAGTCCCGGAATCGTTGCCGGCTGGTGCTCGCTCAGCAACTGTTTGACGAACTGAAAAACGTTGCCTTCGTAATGTTCGCGGGTGCGTCCGCGTTCGATTTCTATCTCATTTCCGCATGCCCGCAAACGCATATAAGGCCGTGCGCCGAGAAACGTGAAGCGTCCAATCTGCTCGCCGCGTTCGATTGATTCCAGCAAGAAGGCGTGAGGTTCGTTCCCGGCGATCGCGAGAAAGGCGGAGACCGGTGTGAGCAAGTCGGCGCTTACCGACTTCACCACGGGCACCAGCGTGGCCGAACGCGCCAACCGGGAGAATTCTTTAAATTCAGGATTGAGCATGAGTAGACTCGATGACGGCGGCCCTCGGCTAGCGTACCTCAGACGCTGAATTGAACGTTAGCATAGACGATAGTGCGGGCAAAACGGCGTGGGTTTCGGATAGTGCCCTAGTTTTGGAAGCAAAGCTTTTGCCCGCAAAGGACGGGAAGGACTCGCAAGGTCACGAAGAAAGGCCAATCGAAATTAGGCCCCTCCGGTTACGCTAAAGATTGAGGAGATACTGCCTGCTCATAAGCATAAGCAAGCTGCAACACCAGATCTTCGCGCCAGTGCGGGCCGGCGATTTGCAATCCGATGGGTAAGCCGCTCTTGGTCGAGCCGCAGGGTAGCGAGATTGCAGGCAATCCCCACACGTTGAATGGGCGCGTGTTGCGCAGCAAAGTAAGCTCCGCTGGCCGCAGCGCGGCGGGATCTTTTTTCAGATCGGCGATGGCGGGTGCGGGAATCGACATTGTTGGGGTTACGAGCAAATCAACTTCGGAGAAGAAATCATGAGCCCGTCGCCGCTCCTGATCCATTTCGCGCCGCCGGTGGATATAATCCGCCGCCGAAATTTTCTCGCCGGAGCGAATTCGCCGCAGAGTCTCGGGCTGATACGACTCAGGCGTGCGCCCGGCGTTCTCTGCGTGATAAGCGAATGACTCAGCCGACTGCACAGTGCGATCCGTGGGCACTTCGATATGCACATCCTGCACCGTTGAGACGAGAGACCGAATCACATCGAGCGCGTTTTCTATCGCCGCGCCAACCTCCGCATCGAGGTCATCGAAAAAATAATCCCGCGAAACCCCAACGCGAAGGCGCTTTGTCGATTCGCTCAGCCCGGAAACGTAATCGGATGCCGGGACATCGACACTACATGGGTCCATGCGATCGTATCCCGCGATGGCTTGCAGCACCACGGCAATATCGCCGACGCTCGCCGCCAGCGGTCCCACATGGTCGAGCGACCAGGAAAGCGGAATAACGCCGCGCGTGGAAACCCGCCCATAGGTTGGCTTGATTCCCACGCAGCCGCAGAGCGCGGCCGGTTCGCGAATCGAGCCGGCGGTATCGGTGCCAATCGCCGCATAACAAAGGCCAGCGGTAACAGCCGCGGCCGAGCCTCCGGATGATCCTCCTGCGATGTGCGCTTGATTGCAAGGATTGTGAACATCGCCGAAAAAGCTGACCAGCGAACTCCCTCCATAGGCGAACTCGTGCAAATTGTTCTTGCCGAGAATGACGGCGCCCGCCTGACGCAAACGCCGCACTATCTCCGCATCTTCGGCGGGAATGCGGCGCTCGAAAAGCGCGCTGGCGGCGGTAGTACGCGTGCCGGCGGTATCGATCAGGTCTTTCAATGCGATCGGAATCCCGTGCAGCGGGCCGCGCCATTCGCCCCGCGAGATTTCGATCTCGGCAGCCCGCGCCTCGGCCAGGGCCGATTCAGACGTGACGGTGATAAAAGCGTTCAGGAGTGGATTTAATTTCTCGATACGATCCAGACAAGCTCGGGTCAGCTCGACGGGAGAAACCTCTTTCCGCCGCAACTGCGGAGCAAGGGCGACTATGGTTTCGAGGTGTGGCGTCAACGCGTTTATTGTAGCTGAGGCGTGCGGCGGTCAACTCTATGGAACCGATAGGCCGTTCTTGCTATAGTTCCGAGCTGGAGAATAGGCGGGAGCGAAAATGCGGTTATTACTGAACTGGATTCTAAGCGCTCTGGCGGTGTGGATAGTCGCGCACATCGTCCCCGGCATTTACGTGAGCGGGCTGGGAGCAGCTCTGATCGCGGCTCTGGTGATCGGGTTTATTAATGCGACGATCGGCGCGTTGCTGAAAATTCTGACGTTTCCACTCACCTTAATCACGCTGGGTTTCTTCTGGTTCGTCATCAATGCGCTCATGCTGGAGCTGGCGTCGGCACTGCTTTCGCCGCGTTTCCAGGTGCGGACGTTTCTCGCCGCGTTTATTGGAGCCATCGTGCTCAGCCTGGTAAATATGCTGCTGAAGTGGCTGGTCAATCCTCCTCGCGAGCGCGGCTAGAGCGTAGGCGATGGCACTTGACTCGACTATTATTTCCGCATGGGCTCCCCGCCAGATCAATCGCTCGTGCTGACATTTGAAGATGCACGCCGTGTCGTCGAGGAACATGCTTCGCAGCTAAGGCCGGGCGGAATCGAAACTGTGCAGCTTCTGAACTCCGCCGGGCGGGTTCTCGCCGATCCTCTCGTCGCCGACCGCGACATCCCCCCGTTTCCCCGGTCTACCCGCGATGGCTATGCGGTGCGCGCATCCGATCTGGCGACTCTTCCCGCCAAACTCAAAGTTGTCGGAGAGATCAAGGCCGGTCCACAGTCCGACCGTCTCTCTCCGTTGAACCGCGGCCAGGCATATTCCATCATGACGGGCGCGCCGGTCTCGGCGGGCGCGGATGCCGTGGTGATGGTGGAATTCACGTCCCGAAAAAGCGATTCTGTCGAAATCAGAAAGAGCGTCGAGCCGGGAGAAAATATTGTCCCGCAAGGCTCGGAAGCGAAGCAGGGCGAACTCGTGCTTGATTGCGGTACGCGCCTCGATGAAGCTGCCGTGGCGCTCGCAGCTTCGGTTGGCAAATCGCGCCTGAACGTTTTTGTTCGTCCTCGCGTAGGGGTTCTTACTACGGGCGATGAAATTGTCGATGTCGAAGTGGAACCCGGGGCCGCGCAGATTCGGAACTCGAATAGTTATTCGTTGGCGGTGCAGATTGAGCGGGCGGGTGGTGAGCCCGTGGTTTTGCCGATTGCGCCGGACGAGCCCAAGCGCCTCCGTCATCTGATCGAGGAAGGGCTGCATTCGGATCTGTTGATCATGACCGGAGGCGTTTCCATGGGGCGTTACGATCTGGTCGAGCAGGTACTGGCTGAACTTGACGCCGAATTTTTCTTCACCGGAGCGAAGATCCAACCCGGGAGGCCGGTTGTGTTTGGTCGCGTCGCCAATCCCATTGGGGCAGCAGCGGTCTCGATGCAGTCGCCTCATAAATATTTTTTCGGTCTGCCGGGAAATCCAGTCTCGACCATGGTGACATTCGAGCTTTTTGGGAGACCAATCCTCGAAGCATTATGCGGGATGCCGCCACGCCCGCTCATATTCCCGCATGTGCGTTTGAAGTCGGAAATCCGCGTCAAGAGCGGACTTCGCCGGTTTCTACCCGCAATCCTTTCCGGGCAATATGAAGAAGCGCAAGTCGAACTCGTTCCGTGGCAGGGATCGGGGGACATCGCCGCCCGGTCCCGATCGAATTGCTATATTGTCATTCCTCCTGATCGTGAGCATATTGCCGCCGGCGAGTGGGTCGCGGTCATGCTGCGGTAGAGTAGAAAGGAAGCGAGCAGGCTGGAACGCAGCGTTACTCCCGGCTATACGGCAACTCCGCACCCATGCCCAATGAATGTAAGATAGAGCTTCCGGCATGGCAAACAAGCTCTCTCACTACGACGATTCCGGCCGCGCGCGGATGGTCGACGTCTCGATCAAAGCGGCAGGCAAACGCGAGGCCGAAGCCAGTGCATTCGTCCGCATCAAACCCGAGGTGTTGAAGGCGCTGCCGAACAATCCCAAGGGCGATCCGCTGGAAGTAGCGCGGATTGCAGGAATCATGGCCGCCAAACGCACGTCCGAATTGATTCCGCTGTGCCACCCGCTGCCGCTCTCGCACGTTGATGTCGAAATGCGCCTATGCGAGAATGGCGTCGCTATTGCGACCAGGGTCGTCACAACAGCCGAAACCGGAGTTGAAATGGAAGCTCTTGTGGCCGCCAGTATTTCCGCCCTCACAATTTATGACATGTTGAAGGGTATGGATAAAGGAATTGAAATTCGCGAAATTGTGCTGGAGCGCAAGAGCGGAGGCAAGAGCGGCGACTACCGGCGCGCGAAGCCGGATGCGAAGGAACCAATCGAGTAAATTTCATGGCGAACAACGTCAAACTGCTTTTGGTGGACGACAATCCGATGGTTCTCGGGATGTTGCAGCAGGCGCTCACTCCATTCGCGACTGTGGTTGCCGCGGGGGATGGGGCCGACGCTTTGCTCAAAGCCGTTGACGACCCGCCAGAGTTGCTGGTCTGCGACTACCGCATGCCGGGCATGGATGGGCGGCAACTGGTTGAGAAACTGAAGAGCCGTCCCGCGACTTCCAATCTCTCGGCGATTTTGCTGGCCAGCCGCGCCGATATCGACGAGCGTCTATCTCCCCAGGATGCGGCCGACGATTATATCGCCAAACCGTTTTTCCTGAAGGAAGCCACGCGCCGCATCAAGCGCACGGTGGACCGCATCGCGCTCGAGAAGATGGCGAAGACCGCTCCCTCCGACGGCGTAGTGCGCGGCAATCTAGCGCAAATGAATGTGATCGACCTGATGCAGTCGCTCGAAATGGGACGCAAGAGTTGCCAGCTCAAATTAAACAACCTGGGCGAAAAGTGCGAAGTCTTCTTTGCGGAGGGACAGGTCAAGCACGCGACTTATGGATCTCTTGTCGGCGATGAGGCGGTCTTTAAAGTTCTGCGCTGGACCGGCGGCAACTTTGAACTGAACTTCGAGGGCAAGACCGATCAGGAAACCACTAAGCTCAATACCCAGGGCCTGCTGATGGAAGGCTTGCGGTTGCTGGACGAATCGCAGCGGGAGGGCGGCGCGGAAACCGGTGCAGCGGAAGATGCGGGCTCCGGCGCCGGATCTTCGGCCAGCTCGAACTCTACGGATAACGCCGCAGACAGTGCAAGTTCAAACGCCGGTCTGCGCCGGGAAGAGGAAGACGATGTCCTCCTCGACAACTGATGTCACGGCCGTCATTCATGGGGCCTTCACCGCTGCCGTTGTAACCGCCAGCGATTCCTGTGCTCACGGAGAACGTATAGACGTTTCCGGCCCTGCCGTCGCCGACGTGTTAAAGAAGCTCGGCTATCGCGTGGTGGCGGCCAGAATTGTGCAAGACGATTCCATGCAGATTCAGAATGTTCTCGTGCATCTGGCGCTGGAAGCTCGTCTCATTGTTACAACCGGCGGCACGGGGATTGCGGAGCGCGACGTTACTCCCGAAGCGACCGAAGCGATTTGTGAGCGATTGATCGATGGTGTGGCGGAACGGATGCGACTGGAAGGCGGGAAGAAAACGCCGTTTGCCGCGCTTAGTCGCGGAGTCTGCGGCGTGCGCGGCAAAACTCTCATTCTGAATTTGCCGGGCAGTCCGACCGGCGCGGTGGAATCGTTGGAATCGGTGGTGGAGTTGATTCCGCACGCGCTGAATTTGCTGGATGGGAAGACGGAACATTCGTAGGGGAGTCCGCAGGAAGAAAGCAGGTTCCTCCGCTTCGCTCGCTTTCGCTCCGCTTCGGTCGGAATGACAGGAGTTTTTGTGGGAATTCCTTCCAGCCGGAATAATGGATTGCTTGCCGCCGCTGAAGACGACCGCTTATCTCTGCGCGGGCGGCACATATTCTTTGGGCACGGCAGAGCCTTCGCCGAAAAAGTATTGGTCGAGCTGTTTCACGATCACTTCCTGATCTTCGCGGCGCGCGGGATTCAAACGATATTCGTTGAGCAGCATTTTGCAGTGCTCGGTCCACATGCGCCAGGCCTCCTGGGAGACGTTGTCGTAGATTTTGCGGCCCAGATCGTTATCGAACGGGGGCTCATCGAGGCCGGGTAGTTCTCTTTGTAACTTTACGCAGAATACGTTGTGCGCCATACGCTTCCTTCACTCGTAAATTAATTTACATCCAAGATTACTACAGGAAAGGGCGCGGTGGGATAGGGGTCGGCGATAAGCTCACGAAGTTAAAATACGAAATCAATAAACCACAAAGGACACGACGTCCACGAGGGGAATTATCTTCGGGAGCGTCAGCTGCTCGCCAATACCGACCTAATATTTCTTTTCGAAGCTGGTGAACTCGCCTTCGAGCCTCCACTGGATGCGCGCGCGTTCGCTGGCCGCGAGAAACTGGTCGCACGCGGCTGAGGGGTGCTCGGCGCCGGGGATATCGACGCCGCATGCTGGGATTATGCGGAAGACAATTTTTGTGTCAGTCCAAAGGCTCGCGCCGGGCAGAAAGCTGTGATCCAGGCTTTGGCGCGCCATGCGCTTCAAATCCCCGTATGAAAGATGATAGCTCTCGACGGCGCGCAGATATTCGTTCGTCATGTCGGAGCGGGAGACGCCTTCGTCGTCGGTGGCCAGCGCCACAGGGACTCCATACTTCATGTAAACCGGCAGGGGATGATCGTCGCCGGTCACGCCGAGGATCACGTCGTTCGAGGTCAGCGCGATTTCGACGAGCACGTTGCGCTCCGCCATTTCATGCAGCAGGCCGATCGGATCTTTTTCATTCATCACGTCGACCCCGTGGCCGATGCGCTCGGCATGGCCGCGTTCGACCGAGGCGCGAACGTGGAAGGTCAGGTCTTCGGGCGGAACGATGCCAAGGGCGAGCTCGCCGGCGTGAAGCGCGATATGCACTTTGGGATAGACGCTGTGCAGATAATCGATCATCGCCATGTGCTCGTTGAAATCGTGGATGGGCACGTACCAGTCCTCGGGCATCACCAAATTCAGACCGACGAAGCGAGGGTCGGAAGAGGCGAGTTCAAAACCCAGCAGAATCTGCGCAAAGACAATTTCATGCGGCAGTCCGCGCAGGACTTGATAAAGATAGCGAACTGTCACGTCGCAGCCGGGCGCCGCATCCGGAGTGCCGCACTTGAGAATTTCTTTG
Source organism: uncultured Acidobacteriota bacterium (assembly GCA_963755225.1). GTDB lineage: Bacteria > Acidobacteriota > Terriglobia > Terriglobales > Acidobacteriaceae > Sulfotelmatobacter. The sequence continues at coordinate 206,604 of CAVWJE010000010.1, read as the reverse complement.
GCGCGAGCATTGTCGGCGGCGAGTCGCTTGCCGGTTTCGGCCGCGACATCTTTCATTCCGGCAGCAAGAAGGGCGTCGCGCATTTTGGCATAGTCCGGAGCCCACGCGACCTTGGCCGCCAGTTGTGCGGCCGCCCCTGCGTCGGCGGTGTGCATGAATTCGACGTATTGCAGGCGATCCATGCCGGCGCGGTTCGTGGCCGCGGCAATCGCTTCAGCCACGTGAGTGTGAGCGGCCAGTCCGAACTTGTCGAAAGTGGCAAAGAAATGATCGTGGCCCGATTCATCGCCAGGCTTCCAATTCCGCATCGACCAGGCGTCGATCATCTGGCCGTAAAGAACGTGGTCGCCGTAGCTGCAACTGGCGGCGGGCTTGGCGGTGTAGTTTTCGCAGGAATCGCACGGCGGCGCGAGCAGCCGCGAAGAAGTGCGATCCACGCAGAGGCCGCCCGCGGCGGCGAAATCGATAAGATCCTCGGCATAGATGGCGCCGTCGAGATGATTGTGCAGATCCCCGCCCTTGGGCAGGTCGCGGAGAAAGGTCCCCAATAATGGAGGCTGCTTGCGGATGGAGTCCAGGTATCGCGTAGTGCGCTGCTCATTATTTTGGGCCACGGCATTTTGGGCCACGGCCACGGCGGTAAGTAAAAGGATAAGAATGGAGCGGCGCAGGATTGCGGTAAAGATATCTCGTCTAAGCATTTTTCGAGGTTACAGTTCAGGAAGGGAATTGTAATCTCTCGTGACTGCGATGTCTGAGGAAAACGGTGAAGGGCTATTGAACTCAATCGAGGAGCTTTGACACAAGTGAGGACGAAGGTCAGAGAAGAAGGCCTGCTTTTCAGGAGGGTTCATCTGTCCGCGGACGAGGGCGTCCGCCGCTCCAGGAATAGATTAGACACGAAGATCAGTGCATCCACAGAAGAATCATGGCGACGATAACCGCTATGAGGAATGCCACAACGATGTATTTGTTGGTCGCGAGCCAGGATTCGGCCGGCGGAGTTGATTCCAGGAACGGAACGAAGTCGCTGGAAGCAGGCGCTTCGGCAACCGTGCTTATCGCACGCTCAACTGGAGCGGGAGCCAGAGTTTCAGTTCCTGTGCCGGTTTGACTGGCTGCGACAGAAACGGTCGGAACGGAGGCTTGCTGAAGCGGCTGGCCGCGCCAGCTTTTCTCTTCGCACTCTACACAGAAAGTCCGCCCTTGCGACACTGGAAAGCCGCAGGCTTCGCATTTTTGGAGGTTTCTCAATACAGCCGGTACCGCGATGGATGTCCCGGTTTCTTCGGTGTTGGCGGCGGTTTGCGCACCGGCAGACCAAAACATAGGCTTTTGCGGTACGGGGATCGCCGACTCCGCTTCTTTCTTATGGCTATCCCTGTTATCAACCTCAACTTTATCGACATCGACAGGAGCGGGAGCTTCGGGCTCCGGGGCAAATGTTAATTCCAAACCGTCGGTCACATTGTCGGGATCGGATTCCAGCGTCTCAGGACCGTTTTCGGGAATCTCGACCTCGTCAGTCTGCGCGTCGCTATCTTTCTCGGGAGCATCTGCAACTTCAGTCGGCAAAAAGGACTCAGGCACAGCCGAATGCTTCACGGCGGTTTCGACCATCTCGCTCAAGCGCCGAAGCGCAGACAGATCGCGTTCGCTAAAGGCGTGAGGCTTGCCGGAAAAGAGTTCAAAGACGCCGAGGACTTGTCCGTCGCTCACGATCGGCATCACAATTACGGAAGCGATGCCTAACTGCCGGCAGCCTTCGCGATTCACGCGAGAGTCGGTTTCGGTATCGTCGCAAAGCAAGGCCTGCTGAGTGCGCACGCTCTCGCCGGAAAGGCCATACTCCATCGAAAGCAAGGAGCCTAGTTCGGGAGCGTTCGATCCGGCGCTGGCGCGGCAACGCATATCGGGGTGTTCGCCACGGCGCAGGGCGATGGCGGCTCCGCTGGCCCCGGTGATGTAGTGGGCGCGGTCGGCAAGCAATTGCAGAGCCGCATCCAGGTCGCTTTGCGCCATTTCGGCGAGGGATTGGCCGCCGTCTTCGCCGGGAAAGCGCGCCGGCTCGGCGAGTATGGGAACAAATGCGTTGGCGGCGGCAATTCCCGCCGCGACGCCGGCGGAGGGGATTGGATCGCTTGCGCCGGTTTCTTCCGCCGTGGGCGGCGGGGTGCGTTGGTCCAGAGTGGAGTGGTGATCCATAGCCCTGACTTGAGCCCTGTTATTTAGCCGGGCAAACAGCGGCCGCGGCGCAATCGTACGCTTCCCTATGTTTCGTTTTCACGAGGAAGTAATCCGAGTCTCGCTCGGAGAAGGCATAGTGTCAAGGAATTAGGGTGTCCTAATTTCGGGAGCAAAAGCTTTTGACCGCGAAGGGCGCGAAGGACTCGCAAAGGTCACGAAGAAAGCCAATCGAAATTAGGGCATCACCGGGGATGGTCTGAGATTGGACTTACCACTAAGGACGCTAGGTAAACGAAGGGGCATGACAAGCGCTACCGACGCCAATGCCTAACGGCGGTGTACGCCAGAGAGTTTGCCTCAACGTTATTCTCGCGCGGGACGTGAGAGATGGTGAAACTGAGGTCGCGAGCCAGTTTGCGGCAGGTCCAGTGCAAGGAGTAGAGGCGGGAACTGCGGCAGGCATATTCGCCGCGCATCTGGCGTACCACCACCTGGGAGTCGGAATAGACATGGAGGGCTTTAGCCTTAAGGGATACGGCGCATTGTAGCGCCTCCATCAGCGCCATATATTCCGCGACGTTGTTATCCTGGTGGCCGATCCATTTGGCGATGCGGATGGGGCCGCTCTCGCAGCCGTCGATGATCACCCCAATGCCGGAAGGCCCCGGATTTCCCAGGGAACCTCCATCCACATAGGCCACGAGTTCCGACATCGTTGATTTTTTCCCGCTAATAGCAAGATGCGCCGAGAAGATTTCTTCGTCAAGACGAATCGTTGGTTCAGGCTGAGGATTTCTTGATGGAATGCGATCTGTGCAAGTTCTTGTGAAAAACGGGTCCGAAATGGGGGCCGAACTTTATAAGCTCAAGCTTCGCAATGTTTTATGTTTATTGTTATTCACAGGCCAGCGACTTGTGAATGCACTAATACTTTGCGTTGACTTTTATTAAGGCTCTGTTAAGGTGATCTCCGTCGACGGTCGAAAGGGTTAGCGAAATAAAATTTGCCGGCCCGAAGTAGACTGAGTGATTAGCCCGGTAAGGCAACTTGTTGGGCAGCCAAACCGCAGAAAACCGACGGCTCTGCGAGGGGCAGTTGGGGTTTGGGACTGCGAAAGCAGTGATCGCATCAAGGGGCTGTGACGGTACATGCGTCCACGCAGTTGACTCCCTCGCAGGAGTCAGCGGCTAGAGCATAACCAATGTCACGGCCCTTTCAATTTTTCTCCCGCCTTTGTTGACTCCAGTCGCTTCTCTCTTCTAATATTCGCCGTTTCCGAGGCTCCCCATGTCAGGACTCCGCTGGTGTCTTGCTTTCCTCATTCCGCTACTGATTGGCGTAGAGGCAGCGCCAGCCGGTGCTCCCGGTCCTTTAGCATTCACCCACGTAACCGTCATTGATGCGACCGGGGCATCTGCAAAGCCGGATATGACCGTCGTAATTAGTGGTGGCCGCATTACCGCGATCGGCAGCAGCACGAGAGAGCGAATCCCGAAAGATGCGCAGGTAATCGAGGCCGCTGGAAAATACCTTATTCCCGGCCTTTGGGATATGCACGTTCATTGGGGGGATACGGAATATCTGCCCCTGTTTCTGGCCAACGGAGTTACCGGCATTCGAATCATGTGGGGAGGCGCGCAGCAGCAAGATTGGCGGCGGCAAAGCGAAGCCGGTGAACTACTGGCTCCTCATCTGGTGATCGCCAGCGAGATTATCGACGGCCCCAAGCCGTTCTGGCCCGGTTCGATCGGCGTGGCCAACGAAGTCCAGGCGAGGCAGGCCGTGGTTCAAGCCAAACAAGAGGGCGCCGATTTTGTGAAGGTCTATTCTTTCTTGCCCCGGGAAGAGTATTTCGCGATTGTTGACGAGTCGAAAAAGCTGGGCATCGCTTTCGCGGGCCATCTTCCGCTTGCGGTCTCGGCCGAAGAGGCCTCCAATGCTGGTCAGAAATCCTTTGAGCATCTGTTCGGCCTTTTGCCGGCGTGCTCAACGCGGAGTGATGAACTTGCGAAAGCGGCCAGTGCGGACCTCGTCGATGAGATGGCCGCCGAACGGCCGTTGTTTTGGGGTGAGCACGTAAAAGCTTTACGGCAGTTGGAACTCGATACCTACAGTCCGGAAAAAGCGTCGGCGTTGTTCGCGGTTCTCAAGAAGAATGGTACCTGGCAGTGTCCAACGCTCACCCTGCTGCGCTCAATGGCCTATGTCGACGATGCCGCGTTTGTGAACGATCCGCGAGTAAAGTATATGCCCGGATGGGCGCGATCAAGTTGGAGCCCGGCCGCGGCCATTCACTCGTTCGGGCCCCGGACCCCCGAAGATTTTGCCTTCGCAAAAAAAGAATTTCAAAAAGACCTGGAACTGGTCGCCGCGATGCAGCAGGCAGGAGTAGGAATTCTGGCCGGGACCGATACCTCGAATCCCTTTTGCATGCCCGGTTTCAGCCTGCATGACGAACTCGGACTTCTGGTGAAGGCCGGACTCACTCCCATGCAAGCTTTGCAAGCGGCGACGCTGAATCCGGCGCGCTTTCTGGGAACCGAAAAAGATTTCGGCACCATTGAGAAAGGCAAAGTAGCGGACCTCGTGCTGCTCGACGCGAACCCTCTCGACGATATCGCCAACACTCGAAAGATCGCCTCGCTGGTATACGGAGGACGACTCTATTCCAGAACCGATCTTGAACAGATGCTTTCGCAAGTGGAAGCCGTGGCCGCGCGCAAGCCCATTCGCGAACTCATGATGAAAACCATCGAGGAGAAAGACGTTGCGGCCGCGATTCAACAATATCGCGAACTGAAGTCCGCGCAGCCAACCGTCTACAGCTTCGGCGAGAGCGAGCTTATCAGCGTCGGTTATCAGCTACTGCACGCAAAAAAAGTTGCCGACGCGATCGAAATATTCAAGTTGAGCACGGAGGTATTTCCGCAGTCGTATAACACCTGGGATAGCCTCGCCGAAGCCTACATGGACCATGGCGACAAAGATCTCGCCATCAAGAATTATGAGAAGTCTCTGGCTTTGAATTCCGGCAACGCGAATGCGGCGAAGAAACTTAAAGAGCTGGGGGCGCCGTAAGGGTAGGGCAGCGCGGCCGATTCATGATAGCCCGATTGCGATAAAGTTCAGGCCGCAACCTCGCCCGCGATCATCTCGTCCACGTAGCACCAGATCCACGCTTCTCCCGGCTCGATCGAGCGGATGAGCGGATGATGCTCGTGGCGAAAATGCTTGGTGGCGTGTTTATTTTTGGAAGAATCGCAGCAGCCGACGTTTCCGCAAGACATGCACAGCCGCAAATGAACCCACCTATCGCCCATCTTCACGCACTCCTCGCAAACGCGCGTGTTGGTGGTTTCAATCTTGATTTGATTCAGGTGTTTGCACTTGCTGGCCATTTCTCTCTCCTGTGACTTTTGACTTTGTCATCCTGAGCGAAGATTGTACTTCGCGAATGCGAAGAACAATTGCAGTCGAAGGATCCCTTTACATCTATAGCAAGCCGCCGGCTCCGCAAGGCGTTCGTACAACTACGCTCTGCCCGTTCCTTCGTTAAGGCTTTCCTCCGCTAAGTTCTCTCCAGGTCTTTCCGGTCCCACTTCCCGAGGTTCGCCGCCGCTTCATAAGTACTCTGCAAAAAATCCAACAGCGCTTCGCGGGGCGAATCGGCCCGCCGCACATCGTCATATATCAGCAAAAACTCCTTCATCTGCGGGTGATAGAAAGCCGCCGCAGGCTTCACTTTTTGCTCGGCGAAGCCTGCGGGTTCCGGCGCCGCATACGCATAGAAAGCCGCGCCCGTTATTTCGCCGGCCCCGGGCCAGAAGCCAGCGCTGATTACTTCGTGGGAATATGCCTCGCGAGTGATTGGATCCGCTCCAGGGCGTTCCGGAGCGCGGCGGCCGGAGAAGCGCGTCACGCACAAGTCGAAGCTTCCCCAGAAAAAATGCACCGGACTGTCTTTCCCGAGAAAGCGGGCGCGAAACTCCTTGAAGATCGTGTCGCAAGAAACCAGCACTTTCCAAAAACGATTCGCGTACTCGGGATCATAGGAATGATGCTGCGTATCTTTTTCGAAGGGAATAGGATTTGGAACTTCGACCGGCACGCTCCAGATTTTCACTTCGATGCCGAGCGAACGCAGAGCCGACATGAACGCGGTATAGAAATCGGCGACAGATTGCGGTTGAAGCGGCAGAGTTTTCGATGTGTTCCAACTGGTCTGGATTGCCAGCTTCGTGATCGATGAAATCGAATTGAACTTCGAAAATGCCATTGCCGCAGGGAATTGGCGAAGTGGTGAGGCCGCGTGCGTTGATATAGAGCGGCACCTCCCACCAATGATTCACCGGCGGGCTCAACGCGAGCCGCACTTTGCCGACGACCTGGGTCCACATGTGAAGTGTGGCATAGGTATCGTGCCAGGCAGCCAGCGGAAGTTCGGGCCAGGGGTTTTGATCGGGGATGGGAACGTGCGCGAACATCGGAACCTCGACGTCGAATCAGGAGATATTAACACCGTTTTGCGGCGATGCGGCGTACGACCGAGGTCAGTTTCTTATCGCATTGCGGCGCGACTCGGAGGCGAGACCCTTCACAAACGCAAAACCGCGCTCACCGGTTAATTTTTCTTCGGCGGCAAGTACTTCTTCTGAATCGACGCTACGACCACATAGTTGGGATCGACCATTTCGTTCAGGTGAATCTTTCCAACCTGCGATAGCAGCTCGTAAGCGTCGAGTTCGGACAAGCCATAGTCTTTGTGGATCCAGTGGATGAGTTCGGTGAAGGCGATGCGTAGTGCGTCGTCGAGCGGGCGGTAGGCTCCGACGGTCATGATGGCGTCGTCGTTCTCGAATTGCGGCCACGAAATGGCCCGGCCTTTGATCACATTCAACTGCACGCGAGCCTTCAGCGGGACTTCGATGGCGGTGCCGGCGATTTCTCCATCACCCATGGCGGCATGGCCGTCGCCGATGTAGAAGAGGCCGCCTTTCACATTTACGGGAAAATAAACCGTGTTGCCGACGCTGGCCTCGGGAGAATCCATGTTGCCGCCGAATTCGGCGGGCACCACCGAACTCCGCGCTTCACCTTCGGCCGGCGCGACGCCGATGCATCCAAAGAAAGGATGCAGCGGAATCTTCACCGAGAAATCGGAATCGAGCGCCTTGAAAGTGCCAGTGTTGGAAGCGTGATCGATATGGTAAAACCAGATTTTTTCCGGCAGCGGCGTGTGCAGCATGGGCGTGTAGTTGGTCTCGTCGAGCGCGCCGAAGCCGGGGGCGAACGCGCCCACGCCGGTGTCGCCGTCGACTTCAAGCGAGAGAATTTTGACTGCGAGCGTGTCCCCGGGCTCCGCGCCCTCGACAAAAAACGGTCCGGTGAGGGGATTGTCGCCCTTTACCATGCTCAGCGTATCCCCCGGTTTTCGTAGCACGTTGCCGAAGCAATCGAGCGTGTTGGTATCGAGAATGTCGCCGGACTTCAAATGCGCGACTGGTTCGGCTGTGGCGAACAGGTATTTTACGTTGGCGTTGGTGGCTGTGTAGTGGACGGTGTTTTGGGCGAGGGCGGATGAGATCAGAAGCAGAATAGCAAGGATCCTGGGAATCACGGTGAACCTCGATCTCTGAAATCGCTGCATTCTATCGAGTTTAGAAATTTTGTGAAGACATCAAGTCCCAAATCAATATCGATGGCCGCAACGTTAAGTCAGCGAATTTCGTAGAGATAGGCGTCATTGATGTATTTGCCGCCTATTTGAGTACCCCCTAGTCGCGCACCTTCTACTGAAGCAGTATTGCCGAAGACTGAACGCAGCGCCTCGTAAAACGGCTGCCTCGGGCTAATAAGCTCGATCTTCTGAAGCTCCGAAGACTCTGCCGGGATCTGGCGTGTGATGTCTGACAATTCTTGATAGGCCTTTCGCGGCCCGACCTCATCCACTCGCGGAGTTGCAATCACGAAGTGCCACGCCCCGGCTTCGGGCCGCAACAGCCATAGGGCTCCGCTGGCCTGAAACTTCTTATTTTGGCGTAGCACGTTCCAGAGGGCTTTCCCGAAGTCCAAGTCTGTTCCCGTTAAATCCTCAATGATTGACATTTACCACCTTCCCTTGATCCATTCCATTACGCCCGAACCCCACGCCGTAGCCGCTTCGTAAAGGGCTCTAGCTTCCGGCTCCTCAACGATGTCATAGCGCTTCCCATCGTCCCAATCCCTCATCGTGCTCCAGTTAACGCTTAGACTCGCGTTTGCTTTCATATCAGTCCCCAAAGCCGCCCAGAGCGCCCCATTCAACTTTAGAAGCTTCTCCAAATTATGATCGTACATATCATTTACGAATCTCTTGTCCGGAAAGTCGTATTCCTTCACCGAGCTTGCCAAGCAAGATTTCAAGGCGCATTCCACGGCAAGACCGGTCATGTAATAGGCGCCAGTCCATAACTTGCTCTCAAGCAGGACCCGAGCTTCCTCCAGCCTGCTCACTGCCAGCGCTCGCAACGTATCTCGATTCAGTCGCGCAATGGGCACAGGTTATATTTTACAGTACCTCTTTAGATGACGCCTCTTTCGCGGGCTCATTCCACTTTCTTTTACTCTTCTAAAATTATTAGACTATAATCATTCTTATCTAGTACTAATAATCTACTTTGCCATCGGCCCACGAACAATTTCGGGAACTAGCCTGGAAGTGCGGACTCGCGGCTACGCATCAACGGCAGATTATTTATGAGGCGGTTGTGGCCGCGCCAGGACATTACTCCCCCGAAAATATCTACGCCGATGTGCGGCGGAAGATTCCGTCTATTTCTTTGGGGACCGTTTACAAAAACCTGCGGCTGTTTGTGGAACACGGACTGCTGAGGGAAGTGAGTCCGCACGCCCCCACGTTGCTTGTGGAAGGGCGTAGCGAACCCCATCATCACCTGGTTTGCACCCGCTGCAAGGCGGTGCAGGATATTGAAGGTGATTTCATCAACTACAAAAAACTGTCAATGCAGGCGCCGCGCGGCTTCGATTTATCGCAGCCGCTGGTGGAGGTTTTTGGCCTCTGCCGCCGGTGCGGCGCCAAGAAGTAGCTTTTATTCATGCTGTAACTAATCAAGATTTGAAGGACGGAAATATTATGGAAAATACAGTCGCGATTTCATCGGGGAGCGTTTCCCCGGAAGCTAAAGACAAAAGCACGAAACCCGAAGAGAAGTGCCCCGTCGTTCACGGCGCTGGCAGATCCCGCACCAATGTTGATTGGTGGCCGAATCAGGTCAACCTGAAGGTGCTGCACCAGCATTCTGAACTGTCCGATCCCATGGGCAAGGAGTTCAACTACGCGGAAGAGTTCAAGACGCTCGACCTGAACGCCGTGATCAAGGATCTGCATGCCTTGATGACGGACTCGCAGGAGTGGTGGCCGGCCGACTTTGGGCACTACGGACCGCTCTTCATTCGTATGGCGTGGCATAGCGCGGGCACCTACCGCATCGGAGATGGCCGCGGCGGTGCCGGAGCCGGGCAGCAACGCTTCGCCCCGCTCAATAGCTGGCCCGATAACGTGAACCTCGACAAGGCGCGCCGGCTGATCTGGCCGATCAAGCAGAAGTATGGCCGGAAAATCTCCTGGGCCGACCTGATGATTCTCGCCGGCAACGTGGCTCTCGAGTCGATGGGTTTCAAGACATTCGGGTTTGCCGGTGGGCGTGCCGACGTGTGGGAGCCCGAAGACGAAATTTATTGGGGACCTGAGGGCACGTGGCTGGCGGACGAGCGTTACTCCGGCGAACGCGATCTTGCGAATCCGCTGGGCGCGGTGCAGATGGGTCTTATTTACGTGAACCCGGAAGGACCCAACGGCAAGCCTGATCCGATCGCCGCGGCGCGGGACATTCGGGAGACGTTCGGACGCATGGCGATGAACGACGAAGAGACCGTCGCGCTCATCGCCGGCGGACATACCTTTGGCAAGACGCACGGCGCCGGGGTTCCGGCCGATTACGTGGGCAATGAACCGGAAGGCGCCAACATTGAGGATCAGGGCTTTGGATGGAAGAATAAACTCGGCAAAGGTTGCGGCGCTGACACTATTGGAAGCGGCCTCGAGGTCACTTGGACTACCACGCCCACGAAGTGGAGCAACAACTTTTTCACTATCCTGTTCAGCTTCGATTGGGAACTGACCAAGAGCCCGGCTGGCGCGCATCAATGGAAACCGAAAAATGGTGGAGGCAACGGCGCGGTGCCGGATGCGCATGATCCTTCCAAGCGCCACCAGCCCTCCATGCTAACCACCGACTTGGCCTTGCGTTTTGATCCCGCATACGAAAAAATCTCGCGGCGGTTCTATGAGCATCCGGATCAGTTTGCAGACGCGTTCGCCCGTGCCTGGTACAAGCTGACGCACCGCGATATGGGTCCGATCCAACGGTATCTCGGCCCGCTGGTTCCGAAGGAGATTCTGCCGTGGCAGGATGCGATTCCGGCGGTTGATCATCCACTGATCAGCGAGCAGGATGCCGCCGCTTTGAAGGCGAAGATTCTGGCATCGGGTCTGTCGGTTTCGCAGTTGGTCTCGACGGCTTGGGCTTCGGCGTCGACCTTCCGCGGTTCGGATAAGCGAGGCGGAGCCAACGGCGCGCGCGTTCGTCTCGCGCCGCAAAAGGACTGGGAGGTGAACCAGCCGGAAGAGCTGGCGAAGGTGCTCCAGAAGCTGGAAGCGATTCAAAGAGAGTTCAACAGCGCCCAGACGAACGGCAGTAAAGGAAAGAAAATCTCGCTTGCGGATTTGATCGTTCTTGCCGGTGATGCGGCCATCGAGACGGCCGCAAAGGCTGCCGGACACCAAGTGAAGATTCCATTTACGCCGGGGCGCATGGACGCTTCGCAAGAGCAAACCGAGGTCGAGTCCTTCGCGCCGCTCGAACCGAAAGCCGATGGCTTCCGCAACTATCGCCGCGGGCCGCAGCGCCTTTCGGCTGAGGAGATGCTGGTGGATCGGGCGCAACTGTTGAAGCTAACGGCTCCCGAGTTGACCGTTCTCGTCGGTGGCTTGCGCGTGTTAGGCGCGAATGCCGGCAACTCGAAATACGGCGTTCTGACTGGCCGTCCGCAGACGCTGACGAACGATTTCTTCGTTAATTTGCTCGATATGGATACGCAATGGCAGCCCTCCAACAGCGTCGAAGGAGTTTCCGAAGGCGTTTACGAAGGCCGCGACCGGAAGACTAATGAAGTCAAGTGGACCGCCACGCGCGTCGACCTGATCTTCGGTTCGCATTCGCAATTGCGGGCGCTTGCGGAAGTCTATGCGTGCGAGGACTCGAAGGAGAAGTTCGTGAAAGACTTCGCGGCGGCGTGGACCAAGGTGATGAACCTTGATCGCTACGACGTTGCGTAGCTCGGCTAAAAGAAAGCTGTCACCTTGTTCTGCGCCCGAAGTTGGCCGAATCGGAAGAAATTAATTCCGGCGGTGCTGAATGGTCTTCACCGAAAGTTGAAGGGTGGGCGTTCGGTCCCGCCCTTTAACATCTCCACGATGGGTTGCCCGACTAGGTTCGCCGGTCTTCTTAACGATGCCGCCATCCGCGTAAACTGGGGCGGGACGGGGGCGAACTTCCTATGCCGGCAAAGCTTTCTGAAGTAGACCTAACCAGGGCAGAGAAGGTAATGCCCGCGCACGAAGAGCTGCTTAAAGAATTTCAGGATTTCGCGCGGAGCGCGCCCACGGCGAAGTCTCTGATGGAGCGCATAACGCAGCGGCTGCACGAAAAGATGACGCGCTACAACTGGGTGGGCTTCTACCTGGTCGATCCTGCGGACGCCGGCGTTCTGATCGTTGGTCCTTATGCCGGCAGTTTCACGCCCAACGCCCGAATCCCGCTTAGCTCGGGACTTTGCGGCGCGGCCGCCAGCAGCGGGGAGACTGTGGTTGTGCACGATGTCTCGAAAGATCCGCGTTATCTCGCCGGATCGCCGCTCGTGCACAGCGAAGTTGTCGTCCCTATTTCGGTAGGGAATAAACTGGCCGCAGAGTTGGACGTTGAGAGTTATTTTTCGGGCACGTTCACGCAAGCGGAGCGGGAGTTTGTGGAAGAGTGCGCTGGGGTGGTGGGAAAGTATTTGGAGAAGAATGGCGGATTGGGGTGAAATTCTTATTGGTCTTTGCTCCGGCAAGCTTCTAAGCCTCTAACCACGGCAAAGTTCAGCGGCTGAAAAGGCTCCTGGCTTTAACGGACTCTTACGGAGCGACTGAAAGTCGCGCCCTTTCAAGACGATTCTGAATCAAGTTTTTCCGCAGCCTGTGAAGCCGCTTTAATTGAGGCATAGTTACCGCACGAGCCGAGGTCGTGCCCCTCCCGAATCCGTTTCCCACCCAGCTTCCAGATTATCCGCCAAGACAGGAGTGCCCCCTCCAAGCTTAGCTTCTCAACGACTACCGAATGAGCGGTAGATTGGTGTTCCAGCAATCGGCGACGATTCGCCAGACGCCGAGGCGGCGCCAGGCTTTTACATATTTGCCGCGGTCGGCGAGGATTGTTCCATCGGGCTGACGGAGCGCGATAGAGTAGCGTCCGATCTCCATGGCCATATCAGCCGAGGATTCAACGCGGACGGTTTCGAGGCGCAAGTCTTCGTGCCCCGCATCGCCCAACTGGCGGAGCAGACCGTTCCACCGCCTTCGGTCCGTACGCGGGATCATGGTGCGGCGCCATGAAAACGCCGTCCTGGGCAAAGAGTCCGGCGACCAGGTCATAGTTGCCGGTATTGAAGTTGGTGACGAAATCCTGGTCAAGATTTTGCAGCATGGACTGCACGTCCAGGAAAGGACGAGAATCCGCCAAGGCGCTCGAATAGGGCCGATACATCTACTACCTCCTGGGGGAAGGCCAGGAGCGGTTCCACGGCCAGAATGGACCGCACCCAATGCAAGAAGATTCTAGCGCAAAAAGGTCTGTGGAAAGCCGGAAGTTTTGTAAAGAGTGAGAAGAAATTCGGGGGCGACAGATTCGTGTAATGGCTGCGGGAGGACGGGGGAGTGGTTTCGAGTTGTATCTGGCAATTTCAGGTAGTGGTGTAGTTTCAAAAGAGATTCGTATCTGTGCGTGCCTTCAGGCCCGCCGCTCAATGTTAGGGTTTCCAACCGGCTTCAGCCGCCGAGCCCGTAACACAAGCCTCAGCGGCTAAAGCCGATAGCGATCAGCCCTTGGCGGCAATCGCTCAAGCGATGCCCTGATACAAATCCTTTTTCAAATTTCATCGCTATCCAATTTCATGGGCAGGATCGCGGACTGACAGGCGCGTCGATCTCCGTCTACAATCACAGGGGACTTAATTTTCTTATCATGGCAAGGAGAAAGCGATGGAACGAAAAGCGAGCGCAGTGTGGAAGGGCGGACTGAAAGACGGCAAGGGGACGATTTCGGCTCCGGGCGGAGTTCTGAAAGATACGCAATATTCGTTTACTTCGAGGTTTGAAAATGGACCGGGGACGAATCCGGAAGAGTTGATCGCGGCGGCGCATGCGGCGTGCTTTTCGATGGCGCTTTCGGCGCAGCTTGGCGGCGCGAATTTGACGCCGGAGAGCATCAGCACGAATGTGACGCTGACGATGGAAAAACTGGATGCGGGCTGGACGATTACCGCGAGCCACCTTGATGTGGTGGGCAAAGTTCCGGGAGCGGACGCGGCGACATTTCAGAAATATGCGGAAGCGGCCGAGAAGGGATGCCCGGTATCGAGAGTGCTGAATGCGAAGATTTCGATGACCGCGAAGCTGGGGTGAGGCCGGCTTCCGGCGACCGGCTTCAGGCTTCCGGCAGAATCTGCTTCGGTCGTTTGACAGTGCAACGATGCGGCTGTGAAAATAGAAATGCAAGTCTTCCTGACACGGCGGCCTTAGGGCCGCCGCTGCATTGCGGTTTAGATTGCCATCGTGGCGGAATTGGCAGACGCGCATGGTTCAGGTCCATGTACCGGCAACGGTGTGGGGGTTCGAGTCCCTTCGATGGCACCAAGAATGGCATCAGAGAGTTTGTAATAAGATGAGATCCTTCGCTTCGCTCAGGATTTCGCCAGCGGGCTCCCGCTTCGCACACGCCCGCTACACGGCTCAAGTCGAATTGCTTTCGATGGCATTAAACGGCTTCTGCAGTTAAGTCCCTACGTCGATATGAGCACTTCTCCCATGCTCTTATCGGACCGTCCCTGATTGTGGACTCTTGTTTATTTATGGCCCAATACATACGGGGCAAGTGGAGACTCAGACCTCTTCCCCCCTCAGGTGCGGATAGGTACTGTCGTCTTTTTCTTGCCCCGTTGTTGGGCCGCGTTTTTCCAATCGCTTCCAGCTTTCGCCGCCTGCTCTTGGTAGACTCTTGACATGAAAGAGTCGGGTGGCCGCATTATCTCGCTGCTTATTTTCTTCCTCGTATTCGCCCTTACCAGTGTCGCGCAGAAGGTGGCAATCACTTTTGACGATTTACCTTTGAACGGATCGCTGCCCGCCGGCGTAACCAGAGTCGAGACGGCAAGAGATGTGTTAGCGATCTTGAAGAAGCGGCATGTGCCGCCGGTCTATGGCTTTATCAATGCGAAAAGGCTGGAGGCGAATGACGATGGGGCCGAGGCGCTCAAGGTGTGGGCGGCGGCGGAGCCGGTGGGCAATCACACGTATTCGCACATGGATCTGGAGCAGAACTCGGCAGAGGCTTTCGAGAGGGATATCGACGAAAACGAGCCGGTCCTGGAACTGCTGGAGCCGAAGAATAATTGGCACTGGTTGCGCTATCCATATTTGCATGAGGGCGATACCGTGGAAAAGCGGCGTGCGGTAAGAGCTTATTTAAAGGCTCGCGGATACAAGATTGCGCAGGTGACGCTCGATTGGGAAGACTATCTTTGGAATACGGCATACGCGCGCTGCGTCGAAAAGAAAGATACGAAGGCGATGGAGTGGCTGCGATCGAGCTATTTAAGCACGGCGTCGGAGTTTCTCGACCTGGGGCGCGAGCAGTCGAAGCTGATCTACGGACGCGAGATCAACTACGTTGTACTGATGCATCTGGGCGCGTATAGCAGCACGATTCTGCCGGCTGCGCTCGATCTGTTGAAGGAAAAAGGATTCAAGCTGGTCACGCTGGAGGAGGCGGAAGCCGATCCGGCGTACGAGAGCGATCCTGATATCGGCTTGCATGATGCGGGCACGCTGCTCGATCAGATGATGCAGGTAAAGCAGATCAACTATCCCACGCACGCGGAAAAGCCGTATAAAGAAATTGACAGCGTCTGCCAGTGAAGGCGATGCCGGGTCGCCGCCGGTTCCTTTCCGTATAATTCAAGCAATCGTTATGCCTGTTTCCCTCGATCAGATCGTGGCATCCACCCGGCGAAAAGTGGCTCAAGCAAAGGTTGCGGGAGATTTGCGCGAACTGGAGCGGTTGGCGGAACGGCACAAGCCACGCGGGTTTCGGCGGGCGCTGGAGGAACAAAGTCGATCTGGCGTTGCGGTGATTGCGGAGTTGAAAAAGGCCTCGCCATCGAAAGGACTGATTCGCGCGGATTTGCGCGTGCCCGAGTTGGCGAAAGAATTGGAAATGGCTGGAGCAGTTGCGCTATCCGTCCTCACCGACGGGGAATTCTTTCAGGGATCGCTGGAAAATTTGCGGCGCGCGTCAGCGGAAGTGAAGATTCCCTGCCTGCGCAAGGATTTCATAGTTGACGACTTTCAGGTGTTGGAGGCGCGGGCGAATTCGGCGGATGCGGTGTTGCTGATTGTCGCGGCGTTGACGCAGGCGGAGTTGGCGTCGCTGGCTCAAAGTGCTCACTCGCGCAGCCTCGATGTTTTGTGCGAACTACACAACGAGGACGAATTGCATCGAGCCCTGGATGCCGGTTGCGATTTGATTGGAGTCAACACGCGGGATTTGCGGACCTTCAAGGTGGACACGGAGACGGCATTCCGGCTGGCGGAGCGGCTTCCAGCCAATGTGGTGAAGGTTGCGGAGAGTGGGATTCGGTCGGGAGAAGATATTGCACGGCTGCGCGCGGCGGGCTATCAGGCGTTCTTAGTTGGGGAATCCTTGATGCGGGCGGTGGAACCGGGCGCGGCGTTGCGCGAGTTGGTTTCGGGCGCAGAGTTGCGAGTGCCGAGTGGACGATAACTATGTTTCAGCCGAGGGGCAGAGAAGCGAATTCCCGTGCGGGCCGCTGGAACTGATTAGCTCCAAGGGATCCTTCGACTGCGGTTGTGCTTCGCTAAAGCGAAGCACAATCCTCGCTCAGGATGACAGATTGAGATGACGTGGATCAAGATTTGCGGTATCACGAATTTGGAGGACGCGCTGATTGCCGTTGAGGCTGGGGCGGATGCGGTGGGGTTTGTGTTTTATGAGAAGAGTTCGCGGAACATTAGTGTGGAGGCGGCGCGGGAAATTGTAAGGAAATTGCCGGAGGATGTCGAGAAGATCGGGGTGTTTGTGAGTAGCGACGAACTGGACTCGACGAGAGTTCTTCTGGAGGCGGGATTGACCGGAACACAGACATACTTTTCGCCGGATAGCACTGGGAAGAGTAGAGTGGCGAGCGGGTTGGGAATCTCCCTGCTTCCTAAGCGAGCACGATTTCTGATGGCGCTGCCCATGAAGCTATTTGGCGACAAAGAAGAAATTAAAAAGTCCAATCTTAGCTTCGCCGACATCGGAAGGAATCGACCCAAGGAATTTCCGATTCCCGAGGGATTGATGGACACGTTTGTGCTCGACTCGGGCGATTTGCAGATGCCAGGCGGCACTGGAAAAACATTCAATTGGGAGACGGCCGTACCGATTGCAGAAGCCATGCGGCGAGACGGCGTGAAGTTGGTTGTTGCCGGCGGCCTAACGCCACTCAATGTCGGAGAGTCGATTGGAATTTTGAAGCCGTGGGGAGTAGATGTAGCTTCGGGTGTGGAAGCGAGGCCGGGGAAGAAAGATCCGGTGAAGGTGCGGGCGTTTGTGAAAGCCGTGCGAGATGCAGAGAGGAACTTGTGAAGGTGGCGACGGTAAAAGTCCAACAGAGAGCGGAAAAAAGCGGGTCCCTCGACTTCGCATCCTCTTTGCGTCGCAAAGATGATGCTGCGCTCGGGATGACAAGAAAGAGGAGCGACGCCAGTGAGCCGGGCCGGTTCGGCGCCTACGGCGGCCGCTACGTGCCCGAAACTTTGATGGCGGCGCTCGAGGAGTTGGAGCGGGAGTACGACAAGGCGAAGCGGGACCGGAAATTTCAGAAGCGTTTGGAGGAGTTGCTGCGCACTTATGCGGGGCGTCCGACGGCTTTGACGTTTGCGCGACGGCTTACGCAAAAGCTGGCTGGCGCGAAGATTTATTTGAAGCGGGAAGACTTGCTGCACACAGGGGCACACAAGATCAACAACTGCCTGGGGCAGGGGCTGCTGGTCGAGCGCATGGGCAAGCGCCGCGTAATCGCGGAGACGGGGGCGGGGCAACACGGAGTGGCTACGGCTACAGTATGTGCGCTGCTGGGATTTGAATGCGTGGTCTACATGGGCACCGAAGACATGCGGCGGCAGGAGTTGAACGTCTTCCGCATGCGCTTGCTTGGAGCTGAAGTCCGCGGAGTGGGATCGGGCTCGCGGACTTTGAAAGATGCGATCAACGAGGCCATGCGCGACTGGGTGACGAACGTTCGTACTACGCATTATTTGTTGGGAAGCGTGCTGGGGGCGCATCCGTATCCGACGATGGTGCGCGATTTTCATCGCGTGATTGGGCGCGAGGCACGCTCACAGGTTTTGAAGGCGGAACGCAAACTGCCCACGGCCGTGATTGCCTGCGTGGGCGGCGGATCGAATGCGATCGGGATTTTCTACGAGTTCATTAAGGACAAGAAAGTCAAGTTGATTGGGGTAGAGGCGGGCGGGCGAGGCGAGGCGCTGGGCGATCACGCGGCGCGCTTTCGAGGAGGGTCGCCCGGAGTTTTGCAAGGGACATATTCATACGTGCTTCAAAATGCTTCAGGGCAGATTGCGAATACGCACTCGGTTTCGGCGGGACTGGATTATCCTTCGATCGGGCCGGAACACGCGGCTTTACGCGATGCGGGGCGCGCGGAATATGTTCCCGCGTCCGACACGGAGGCTCTGGAAGCAACCACACTATTGGCGCGAACGGAGGGAATTATCCCGGCGCTGGAATCGGCGCATGCGGTCGCGGAGGTGGTGAAGCGCGCGCCGAAGATGAAGAAGTCGGATGTGGTGATCGTAAATATTTCCGGGCGGGGAGATAAGGATATTGGAATTATTCGGGAATCGCTGGAATAAAGGTCAACGTCTTCAAGACAGAGGACGGAGGTTTCACCGGGATGGTGGCCCGTTAAAGCCTTACTGGCCTGAATGAGAGTTTCAGATGGGGCTACTTTGTAGCAGTCACAGCTTGTTCGAGAGTTTCCCGAATGAACCGCGTATAAGGGATACCGCGGGCCTTTGCGCGCGCCTTCACGGCCGCGAGCAACGGCTTCGGCACGCGCATATTGATCTGTTCGTCTTTTCTCTCGAACTCGAAACGCGCCGTCTTAAACTGTGAAAAATCCAGTTTGGAGAGGTCTTGGGCAAGAAACGCCTCGGCTTGCTCATCAGTTCTTAGGCGGGGCACTTTCTTTTTCATAAGCTGTTATCTCCGTAGCGTGCATGTACCGGGCAGACACCGGGCGGATCAGGCGGCGCTCGCCGTTCTTGCGTATCGTAAAGGCGACAAATAACGCTCGTCCTGTGCTCGCTCGTCCCGCCGCAATCAGACGATCTTCCTCAGCCGAGTGCTTTGGATCGGGCGCAATGCGCGGACTCCGCGCAAAGAGCGCTTCTATCTCGGTAATCGGCACTCCGTGCTTTTGGCACTTGATCCGATTACCGTCGTCCCAATCGAATCCATTGGCCTGTAAAATCATGATAGCACTTGCTACACAAATGTATATACCACAAATCGCTCGATCCGTAGGCTTAAATCAGTCGAAGCCACGCCACTAGTCAAGCATAAAGGTCAAGAATGAGTCCGCTCCGCGCTTGGCCGTGTTCGCGTGTTGCCGCTCGTTTGTTTGTGAGATAGTTCTATTGAGCCTATGCCTTTAGCTTTCTACAAAAAGCCCGCGCTGGTGGCGTATGTAACATGCGGCGATCCCGATCTTGCCACTACGCGAGATGTTGTGTTCGCGGCGATTCAGGCGGGCGCGGACGTGATCGAACTGGGCGTGCCGTTCAGCGATCCTGTAGCGGATGGGCCGGTGATTCAACGCGCCAGCGAGCGGGCATTGAAGCGCGGAACCTGCCTTGCGCAGGTGTTGACGCTGGCAGCGGAAGTGAGACAGCAGGCGCACTCTACGGGGCTGGTTGTATTTTCTTATTTGAATCCCATCCTGCGAATGGGTATGGAAAAGTTCTGCGCGGTGGCGCGGCACGCGGGAGTGGACGGCGTACTGGTCACGGATTTGCCGGTGGAAGAAGCTGGTGAATACTTAGGGGCGATGAAAACGAATCATCTCGCGCCAATATTTCTGGCGGCGCCGACCAGTCCCGATGAGCGATTGAAGCGGATTGCCGAAGCGTCACGAGGATTTGTTTATGCTGTGTCGCGCACGGGAGTGACGGGAGCGAGGCAGAGTCTCGCAGACGATGCGCGGAAATTAGTGCGGCGATTGCGACGCGTAACCAAGCTGCCAATCGCCCTAGGGTTTGGAATTTCAAGCGCGGAACAGTTCGCGGAAGTCGGCAAGTTTGCGGATGCAGTGGTGGTGGGTAGCGCGATTGTCGAGACGATCGAGAAGAATCGAGGACGTGAAGCGGCCGCCGTGGGAGGATTTGTGCGCGGCTTGATGGCGGGTTAGTTCGAGATTCGACCTCCATCCGGAGATCTTATGGATATTGCAGACTGGCGAAAGAAAATCGACGCGCTGGACGAACGGCTTGTTGAACTTCTGAGCGAACGGGCGCAAGCTGCGGTGAAGATTGGGCGACTGAAACGCAATACGGATTTGCCGATCTACGAGCCGGAGCGGGAACGAGTCGTGTTTGAGCATGTCCAGTCAATCAATCGTGGGCCGCTGCCGGGACGGGAGATGGTGCGAATTTTCGAACGAATCATGGACGTGATGCGGAACATTCAGAAGGAAGGCATTGGGATTGCGAAAGAAGGCACGAATGCGGAGACGGAGTTGGATTCGGAAGTGAATGATTGATGCAGACGTCAGACCTCAGCTTTTGGACCTCAGCAATAAGAATGCAAGATCTGAGGTCCGAAGTCTGAAGTCTGACGCCGAGAGGCGGAGGCGGAGAGCCGAATTTTATGATCGTTGCAATGCAGGACATGGCGGATGAAACCCAGATTCAGCAGGTGATTGAGCAACTGGTGAAAATGGGTTTCGAAGTACACCGGTCAACCGGCGCGCGGCAAACCGTGCTGGGCGCGGTGGGAGCGGGGATCGATTTCGACATCCGCAACCTGGAGCTGCTGCCGGGGGTGCAGGAGGTCCACCGCATTAGTTCTCCCTACAAGCTGGCGGGAAAGAGCTTTCGCCCTGAGGGAACGATCGTGAAGCTGGCGAACGGAATCGAGATTGGCGGCAACGAAGTCGTGGTGATGGCGGGTCCGTGCTCGGTGGAGACTCGGGAGCAAATCTTTTCGACGGCCGAAGCGGTGGCGAAGGCCGGCGCAAAAGTCTTGCGGGGCGGGGCATTCAAGCCGCGCAGTTCTCCTTATTCGTTTCAAGGCCACGGAGAAGATGCGCTGAAGTTGCTGCGCGAGGCGGCGGAGAAATTCAAATTATTGGCGATCAGCGAAGTCATGGAAATCTCGCAGATTCCCATGATGCTGCCCTATGTCGACATTTTGCAAGTGGGCGCGCGCAATATGCAAAATTTTAATTTGCTGCGCGAGCTGGGGCGCGTACGCAAGCCGGTGCTGGTGAAGCGCGGCATCGCGGCGACTCTCGAAGAGTTATTGCTTTCGGCGGAGTACGTGATGGCGGGTGGAAACTATGAAGTAATTCTCTGCGAGCGCGGAATCCGAACGTTTGAGACTTATACGCGAAACACGATGGATATTTCGGCGATTCCGATCATTCATAAGCTTTCGCATCTGCCGATGACGGCCGATCCCTCGCACGGCACGGGAAGACGCGACAAAGTCGCTCCAATGGCGAGAGCATCGGTGGCAGCGGGAGCGGACGCGTTGCTCATCGAAGTGCATTGCACGCCTGACCAGGCGTGGTCCGACGGCGCGCAGTCGCTGTTCCCGGAACAATTCGCAAAATTGATGGACGAGTTGCGGATGATTGCGCCTGCGGTGGGACGGAAGATCGCGTAGCTTTTTCACCACGGAGACACGGAGGCACAGAGAAAAGAAGCAGATTCTTAATTTCTGATTTCTTGATTGAAGGCCGCCGCAAATGCTGCTTTTCATCCGCAGTCGGAAATCAACAATTAGTTTTCTCCGTCTCTCCGTTGCGAGGTTTTCTTATGCCTATCCGGCAAATCACGATCATCGGGGTCGGCTTGATTGGCGGGTCGTTTGCGCTGGCGCTGCGCAAGCGCGGCTTCGCGGGACGGATTGTGGGTTGCGACCGGGAGCCGGTGTTGGCGCAAGCGGCACAGCGGGGGTTGATTGACCACGGAGTTGTCGAGCCGCGCCAAGGCGTGCAAGGCAGCGATCTCGTGATGCTGGCAACGCCAGTTTTGGCGATTGCGGATTTGATTGGACGAGTGGGTCCGGCGCTAGCCCCCGCAGCCTTACTGACTGATGTGGGAAGCACGAAGGCGGCGGTGACCCAGTGCGCTTTAGAAGTGTTCGGCAAAGACGCAGGGCGGCGCTTTCTTGCGGGGCATCCCATGGCGGGTAAAGAGCACAGCGGCATAGAATATGCCGACGCGGACCTTTTCCAGAATGCAACCTGGTTCTTGACGCCTCTGCCGGGGCAAAATGTGCATGAGGGATTATTCGCGGAATTCGCGGGATGGATCGATCAGATTGGGGCGCGCATTGCGACGCTGCCGCCGGAGGATCACGATCACCTGTGCGCGTGGATCAGCCATGTGCCGCAGATGATGTCAACGGCGCTGGCCGCGGCGCTGGTGGAAGAGTTTGGAGAAGATGCGCCGCTGCTTCCCGCCGGTGGGCGTGCATTGCAAGAGATGACGCGGATTTCGGCGAGTCCATATTCGATGTGGCGGGACATCGCGCTTTCCAACCGGAAGAATTTGTCGGATGCGCTCCTTAAGGTGGAGCAACGTTTGGCGCACATCCGGGAAAATCTTTCGACGCGGGCGTTGGCGCAAGAGTTCGAGCAAGCGCATGGGCTGCGGAAGAAAATTGATGATTTTTGATTGCTGATTGGCGATTGCCCCGATTGAAAAAACGCGGTTCGGGCCAACACGGTGTTTAATCAAGAATCAACAATCCCCAATCAGCAATTTCTTATAGAATGCGGACGCGATGAATAAAGTGGTGGCCAATGCGGATGAGGCGATCCAGGATGTAGGCGACGGTTCCGTCATTATGCTCGGCGGATTCGGGCTGTGCGGCATTCCGGAGAATCTGATTCGCGCGCTGGTG
Organism: uncultured Acidobacteriota bacterium; assembly: GCA_963755225.1. GTDB lineage: Bacteria > Acidobacteriota > Terriglobia > Terriglobales > Acidobacteriaceae > Sulfotelmatobacter. The sequence goes on along the minus strand of CAVWJE010000010.1, from coordinate 183,822 downwards.
CGCAAGGGCTCGAAGAACCTCACGACCATTAGCAATAACGCGGGAGTCGACGGCTTCGGGGTCGGGCTGCTGCTTTCCGCGGGGCAGTTGCGTCGGCACATCGGCACTTATGTTGGGGAAAACAAGCTGCTGGAATCGATGGTGCTGTCGGGGAAAATTGAGTTGGATCTGGTTCCGCAGGGAACTTTTTCCGAGCGAATTCGCGCCGGGGGAGCGGGGATTCCAGCGTTCTTCACTCCGACCGGGTTTGGCACGATTGTGGCGGAGGGAAAAGAAACGCGCGAGTTCGAAGGCCGCCCTTACGTGATGGAGCGCTGGCTGAAGGCCGATTTCGCCTTTGTGAAAGCGTGGAAGGGCGATCGCATGGGGAATCTGGTGTACCGGAAGACGGCGCGGAATTTTAATCCGATGATGGCGACGGCGGCGACGGTGACGATTGCGGAGGTCGAGCAGTTAGTGGGAGCGGGCGAGTTGGATGGGGATTCGATTCATACACCTTCGGTGTACGTGAAGCGAATTTTTCAGGGCGAGACGTATGAGAAGAGGATTGAGAAGAGAACGGTGAGGAAAGTGGGCTGAACTAATGAAGACCTCCAAAAATTCTTTCAGTATCGACATAGCCCTCCGCCACCCCTCACACAGCCCGAAAAGTATTGCGGCAGCACTGTCGTTAAAGCCGAAAGGCTCCTGGCCGGTGGGCGAGGACCTTGGCAAGGTCCGTGCGAAATGGAGCTTTTTCTATGCACGTTTGCTGGAGGGTGTGGCGTGCTCCGACTACGAACGTGTCTTGAAGAATGTTTATAGGTTTCTGCGAAAGAACACTCCCTTCTGGGCTGACTTCACGGGTGGAAATGGGGAAGTGGAACTGATTCTCAATCATACGGTGAGCCCACAGAAGGAAGAGGGGGATGAGTGTTTCGAGTTGTACTTCACTCCAGCATTTCTCCGAGACTTGTCCGCTCGGGACATCGGCCTTAGAGTGCAAGGATGGCAAGGGAGTGTAGGAAAAGATTCGCCAAAGAGAGCGACCGACTTGGTACGGAAGCGATAGATTTTAGGCACCCTTGGCAGCGCGGGATCCTACGGCTGCGTCTTTGCCTCGCTCCGCTCAGGATGACAATATGGAAAAGGCTGTGAATAAGCCGGGAAAAGATATCGAGAAGCGCGATCGCATAGTGAAGCGGATTGCGCGGGAGTTGCGGGATGGGTTCTATGTGAACCTGGGGATTGGAATGCCTACGCTGGTTGCGAATTGCGTTCCCGCGGGTATGGAAGTGGTGCTGCAGTCGGAGAATGGGATGCTGGGGATTGGGCCTTATCCGGCGGATGGCGATGAGGACTGCGACCTGATTAATGCTGGCAAGGAGACTGTGAGCGAGATGGCGGGGACGTCGTATTTTTCGAGCGCGGATTCGTTTGCGATGATCCGCGGCGGGCATGTGGATTTGAGCGTGCTCGGCGCGATGGAAGTGGATGAGGCGGGCAACCTGGCGAATTGGATGATCCCCGGGAAAATGGTGAAGGGGATGGGCGGCGCGATGGATTTGGTGGCCGGGGCGCGGCGCACGGTGGTGGCGATGGAGCACACGACGCGCGACGGGGCTCCGAAAATTTTGAAGAAATGCACGTTGCCGCTTACCGGCGTGAAGGTGGTGGATACGATTGTTACTGAAATGGCCTACATGCGAGTGACGGAGCGTGGGCTGGTGCTGGAGGAAGTGGCTCGGGGACTGACGGCGGAGGATGTGCAAGCCGCGACCGAGGCGAGGTTAATTGTAAGTGAGGGGTTGAAGGTGATGGAGGGTTAAGGACGGGCTAAAGCCCTTTTATTTTTCGGAGCTTTGCGCGGCGCTGAAGCGCCGCTCTTCCACGAAACTCCACTCTTCCCTGGTATTCCCCTCTTCCGAGCTACTCCCCGAAGCACATTGCATCAGTCTTGCGCACTGTCTCGGCCCGATCCTGTCCGGATCAGACGCGGAACGGCGCTGCCAATAGCCGGAACGGGAGTGTGATCGCTATGTAGATAATTTCCAGCACTCCGTGGACCGCAACTCCGACGATGCGAAAGGGCAGCAGCAATAGCCACACGAATGGGTAGGCTATGAGCGCAAGAACCGCCAGCGGCCAGCAGACTACGAACAGGATGCACCACAGGAGGAAAGTAAACATGGTGAGGCCTCCTTCTTAGTCCTTCTTCTTAAAACGCCTTCCAATAGTTGTACGGCGAAGGAGTGTAGAAAGTTCCGTGTGAGAAGTAATTGTGGGGCTGATCGTCGTGCAGGCCGGTAGGGATCCTTCGACTGCGGTTTGCTTCGCTGTCGCGAAGCACAATCCTCGCTCAGGATGACATTGCTCGGAAACCGATCGTTTATTCGTAGCGCAAGGCTTCGGCGGGGAGGGTTCGACCGGCGGACCACGATGGGTAAAGCGTAGCTACGAACGAAACGCCGATGGCCACCAGAGCGACGAGAAAGCCATCCATTGGACGCGGTGCGAAGGGAACGTAGTCGATTGAGTAAACCTCTGGAGACAGCGCGATCATGTGGTAGTGACCGCCGGCGTAGGAGATGGCGTAGCCGAGCAGCAGTCCGATCGCGGTGCCGATCACTCCGATCAGAACGCCCTGAGCGATGAAAATGTTCCGTACTTGCGATTTGCGCGTGCCCATCGACATGAGCACGGCGATGTCCCGGGTTTTTTCCATGACCATCATGATCAGGGAGATAAGAATATTCAGCGCGGCTACGAAGACGATGAGGCCGATGGTGATAAACGTTACGAGACGCTCGAGGCGCAAAGCGTGGAAAAGAGCTTTGTTCTGTTCCATCCAGTTGGTGGCCATGAAGCCTTTGCCGGCGGCGTCTTCGAGCGTACGCGAGACCTCGTCGGCTTTATAAATATCGTCGATTTTAAACTCGACCACCGAGATCAAATCGCCGAGGCCGAAGAGGCGTTGCGCGTCGGAGAGCCGCGTGAATGCCCAGGAAGAATCGTAATCGTAGAAGCCTGAGCTGAAAATACCGACGACGCGAAAGCGGCTGTATTTTGGCACCATGCCGAAGGGGGTGAGTTCGCCCTGCGGGCTGGTCACGAGGACGACGGAACCCACGGTTGCGCCGAGATTATCGGCCATGTCTTGACCGAGGATGATTGGGGGCATGGCAGCGACACGGGCGTGGACGCCGGCGAGTGAGTCCGGGGATTCCTCGGCTGCGGCTGTGGTGGCGGCGGGGCTCGCTTCGCTTCGCGGGACAGCCGAGGCGGCTGTCCCTACATGGTTCGTTGGTGCGTCCGTCGCTGCATGGTTCGTTTCTGGTTCGGGAGTGGATTCGTCCAAGGCTGCGGCGGAGCCTTCTTTGATTGTGTTGAGGAGGTCGCCGATTTTGCGTTCGTCGGCCGGAATCATGCCTTTGAGCACTGCGCCGCGGGCGCGCGGTCCGCGAGAGATAAGCACTTGCTCGAAAATTGCGGGCGCGTCGGCGACCACGTGCGGCTCCTTGGAAAGCCGTTCGAGAAGCAGCGGCCAATTCTTGATGCCGTCATCCGCGATGCGCAACAAGCTGATGTGCGAAGTGGAACCGATCAGGCGCTCCTGCAAATCCTGGCGAAAACCGTTGTTGATAGCGAGCGCGACGATAAGCGACGCCACGCCGGCGGCCACTCCGACGATGGAGATGCCGGTGATGATGCCGATGAAAGCTTGCCTGCGTTTGGCTCGCAGGTAGCGGGTCGCGATGAAGAGTTCGAAGCGCATTGAGCTATCGGCTTTCAGTGGGGGCGGCTGTCCCCCACGAGCATTCTATGGCACATTAGAACATCCATGCCTGCCCCCGCCGATTCCAGAGCTGGACGCATCGCCTTTACGAATCCTGACTTCGTTTTGTTTCAGATTGCGCGCTTTCTGATTGTGGCCGCGGTTGAAATGCAGGCGGTCGCGGTGGGATGGCAGGTTTATGACATCACCAAGCGAGCGCTCGATCTGGGGCTGGTGGGGCTGGCACAGTTTCTTCCGGGGATATTGTTGTTTCTGGTTTCGGGGCACACATCCGACCGATTTGAGCGGCGAAAAGTATTGAGCGCATGCTATGCGGGATACGCATTGTGCTCCGGACTATTGTTTTTGATCGCGGAGCGGGGAGCGCACTCGGTCAGGCCGATTTATCTCGTGCTCATTCTGCTGGGCTTGGTGCGCTCGTTCAATGGGACGGCGAGCCGCTCGATTTTGCCGCAACTGGTTCCGGACGAACATTTCGCCAACGCTGTGGCCTGGAATGCGACGACATTCCAGGCGGCGACTATTCTGGGGCCGTCACTCGGCGGAATTCTTTATGCGGCTTTTCATGGTCCGTCGGCGGTCTACGCGGTTGCCCTGCTAACGGCGGTGGGGGCGCTGGTTTCCATGTTCCGCATCAAGACGCGTCCGCAGGCGCGCCGGCGAGAACCGATTTCTGCGAAGACGGTGCTGGCGGGGTTGAGTTTTATCTGGCGCGAGAAGCTGATTCTCGGCGCGATCTCTTTGGATCTATTCGCGGTTTTACTTGGTGGCGCGGTGGCGCTGCTTCCGGTTTATGCGCGAGAGATTCTTCATACCGGGCCGTGGGGACTGGGGCTATTGAGGACGGCGCCGGGAATCGGAGCGGCGCTCATGGCGGTAGCTTTGGCGCACTGGCCGCTACGCGGGCGCGCGGGGCCGGCGCTGTTGTGGTCGGTGGCGGGATTCGGGCTCTGCACGATTGTTTTTGGCGCATCGACGAGCCTGGCGCTCTCGCTGATCGCGCTGATTTTTTTGGGCGCGTCCGACATGATCAGCGTGATTATTCGCGCGACTCTGGTGCAACTGCGCACGCCGGATGAAATGCGCGGCCGGGTAATGGCCGTCGATATGGTTTTTATCGGGACGTCAAACGAGTTGGGGCAATTTGAATCGGGATTAACGGCACAGTGGTTTGGCACCGTGCCCGCGGTCTTGCTGGGAGGAGTGGGGACGCTGGTGGTGATCGCATTGTGGGCATGGAAATTTCCGGAACTGCGGCGCGCGGGAAGGTTGAGCGAGATGAAAAGCGTGGCGGAAGAGGTGGAAGAAGCGGCGGAAAGAATCAATTAAGGAAACTATCCAGGATCTGAGTGCGGAACGGAGATAGGGATCCGCTTCGGCTTCGCTCAGACGCGGTTTCGACTGCGAATGTACTTCGCTGTCGCGAAGCACATTCCTCGCTCAGAATGACGATATTGCGGAAAGAGTTCGGTTTGGACATGCGGAAAATTACCTGGCCCGAATCAAGGTTTTTGCGGCGCCCATATTGTCGTAGCGGTCGTAGACTCGCACGACGACTACGTGTTCGAGCGAGGTCCCGTCCTTTTCAATTTCCGGAGTGATTTTGAAATCGTAGTTTTCGGTTCTAGCGTCGGAAAGTTGGCCGACCGGGCCCACATATTTCCATTCGCCGGCGTCGACGGAATATTCGGCGCGCTTGATGGGAGAAAAGCCATCGGCGGCGCGAAAGACAATGTGAATCTTTCCGCCTTCGACAGACGCTTGCAGATTCTCGATGCGCGGCGGAGTGGTATCGACCTCGAAGCGGCGGCTCTCTTTTGAGGCCGAGAGCGCTTCGCCCGGCGAATGCGACGGCGCATCGGAAGCGACGACTTTGATCGTGTATCCGCCATCTGGTAAAAGGCTGGCGTCGAACGAATAAGCCTTGTCGGTAAGATTGTCCTTGAGCAGCAGCCAGCGTTTTTCGCCATCGCCGCGATAGTACACGGAATAGACGAGCTGATCGTCGTTCTCGTCGTGCGCGCTCCACTTCGCGCCGATGGAATCGCGATCATGCGTGCTCGGCGGAGCCGATTCGAAATGCGTTCCCGATCCGCCGAAGGAAGAGCTTCCAAAAGAGGATGCGCTGAAGTCCGAAAGGCTGGAAGCTTTCGGCGCGGTCTGGTATTTGACTCCCACTTGCACGGTTACATCGTCGACCTCCGGAGCGGCGTTCTTGGGCAGATAATTCAGAGTTACGCTGTCGACGCCGGGAGTTGGCGAACCTGCGTGCAACACGACTTTCCATTGCGCATAGCGAGCGGCGGGGATGGCGGTTTCCGCGTCTTTGGCGAGATCGATTTTTTTCCAGGGACTCCAGTTGCGGTCGGGATTGTCGACGTTGCCGCTGCGCGCGTAGAGATCGACATTGCCCGCGCCGCGGAATTCCGCGCGGCCCCAGCGCGAGAAAAGCTTCGCGTCGAACACGTCGCTTTCGTAAGTGCCTTCCGTTTCAGGCACCGGACCAAGCAAGAAAATCTTTCCCAGATTGCTGGTGGAAGCATAGAGGCCGCCGCCGGGAGCTTTGGCGAATGCCGTCACCTGCGATGCCGGAGCTTTCAGAAGATCGGAAAAATCGTCCAGGCCATTGATGGCAAAGATGTGGCCGCGATTGCCGGTTCCGGCGAGCAGTCGGCCCTGCGAATCGAAGGCCAGAGAATAGACAATGTCATCGTGAGAACTCCATAATTTCGCCGGAGAGCCGTCGGGAGCGATGCGATAAATGTCTGAACCGGCGCCCGCGCTACCGCCGGGAAAAGGAAATGGGGCGGCCATCGCGGGCGCGCTGGGCGTGGGTGCGATGGTCATGCCCGGAACTGGGGGAGCGTTACTGCCGGGAGATGCGCTGGGCGCCATGCTCAACAGCGAGATTGCTCCAGGGGAAGAACTCGATCCTCCGCTTCGCTTCTCACCGACCGCCGCCGCGAAGATATTGCCTGAAGCATCGAGCGCAAGCGCGGTGATTTCTTTCTTCGGCGCGCTATACAGCACGAATCCCTCGCCTGCGGGAGAAATACGGTAGATCAGGCCGCTGCCGTCGGAGCCCGCGATTAGATTGCCCTGGGCATCGAAAGCCAAAACTCGGATGTGAGTTTCGTCGCTCTTGAAGAAAACGGAATGTTCGCCCTTTGTCGTGACCCGGAAAATCTCTCCGTGATCGCCAGTGGCCACGTAGAGATTGCCACCTTTGTCGAGAGCCAAGTCCCAAATATATTTCGTAGCGGGATCGAAGTAGACGGAGGAATTCCACGAGGGATCGACGGCGGGCTTGACTGTGTCTTTCTCTTTCTCTGTCTCGTCTTTCCTTCCGCTCTTGCTCTGGTCCGTCCGACTCTGGTCGGCCGGATTTTGATCGGTCCGATTCTGGTCGCCGGCGGGCTTGCGCTCGAGTCTGTAAACCTTGCCGTCGGGAGCGGTGGCCGCGTAGATAATTCCCTGCGATCCGATTTGCAGGGCCTGAACCTGAAGTTCTTTTGGTTCAAAGATAATTGCCGCCTTGCCGTCGGGAGTAATGCGGTAAACGCGCGCGGGCGCGCCCGCGGCGACGTAGATAACCCCCGCATCGTCAGCTTCCATGGCCCAGATGTAGGTGGAAGGCGTGGCGTAGAGGTTCTTAAACGTGGGCGCAAGTTCGAGGCCGCCGGTGCTGCGAATGGCTACGCCAGTGGCCGTGCCCTTGGTCAATTCGTCGAACTTCGATTGTTCCCAAGTGCGGGTGCCTTCGGCGATGGCGGAGGGGATCAGCGACGAACGATTAAGTACCGCAAGCAGGAAGGCGGCGAGAAAGAAAAAAAATGAGATGGAGAAGAAAAGCCTGCACGTACGCTGCAATGTTCTACCTCGACGGAGGAATCTGCGGATAAAGTCAGGTTACCACGGTCGGGTTGCGCTGGCGGCGATCTGCGGGCGATGGATGGCGGTGCAGTTTGATGCCGCCGCAGTTTGATGCCGCCGGGCCGTAGCTGCGGAAGTTCTCTTTCAAGCTCGGAGCGGGCAATATCCCGGACGAGGGCGTCCGGGGCTCCACGCGCGTCCGGAGCTGCACGCACGTTGTGCACAACGCGCCAGCGCCGATTCGCCGTGGTATCGTAAGATTTCATGCCTTCTTCCCGCCATGACTTGCTGCGCTTGCTCGCTCACAAGTCCTTCCGCCTGGGCGACTTCAAGTTGTCTTCCGGCGGCAAGAGCGATTACTACATCGACTGCCGGACCACCACTCTGGACGCGAAAGGAGCACGGCTGACGGGGGAAGCGTTTCTCGCAGCGATTCAGAAGCTGGGGTGGAAGCCGCAAGCGATTGGCGGTCTGACAATGGGCGCCGATCCGATTGTGACAGCGGTATCGGTGGTCAGTGGCGAACTTAGCGGTTTTCTGGTTCGCAAAGCCGAAAAGCAGCATGGGACGGGGCAGCGGATCGAGGGCTTTCGCGAGAAGGGTGCGCGCGTGGTGATTGTCGACGATGTGTGCACCACCGGCTCGTCCACTGTGCAGGCCGTCGAGGCGGCACGCGAATTTGGATTTGAAGTGGTGGGCGCGATGTGCCTGGTAGAGCGGCAGGAAGCGAAAGGGCGCGCCAGCGTGGAACAAGCGGCGGCTCCCGCGCCGTTCGTTTCCATCTTTACCGCGGCCGACGTGCGAAAGGAACACCTGTTCCAATCCGACGATACCGCTCCTTCGGTGTTTGCGGTTGCGGGGGTTTGCGAGATGTGCGGAAAGCCCGCAGTGACCAGCGTTCCGGGGAATCGGTGTGCGGCGCATAGGGCGTGGGCGGGCTGTGGTTGAAGGTGCCGTAGATGAATGGCTGGTGGGCCGACGGTAGCGTTGGACATAAAGCGGGTCCTTCGACTCCGGATTTGCTTCGCTTCGCGAAGCAAATTCCTCGCTCAGGACGACAAAGATCATGGAAACCAGGATGGCAAATATGATGGCAACGACAAAATTTTGAAGATGATTCAGACTCTCGAATGGACTGACCACGGCGTGCGCTTCATCGACCAGACGAAGCTGCCGACGGAAGAAAGCTACGTTACCTGCACCACTTACGAGCAGGTCGCCGATGTGATTCGCAGTATGGTTGTGCGGGGAGCGCCGGCCATTGGCGTGGCGGCGGCAATGGGGATCGCGCTCGGAGTAAGGAACTCGACCGCGGGAAATACAGCCGAACTCAAGCGCGATCTCGACGAAATCTGCGACACGATGAGCAAGACGCGTCCTACCGCCGTGAACCTGTTCTGGGCTATCCGGCGCATGCGCGAAAAATTTGAAAGTCTAGGCGCGCGATCAATCGCGCAAATCAAGCAGCAGATGATTGAAGAATCGCGGCGCATGCACGCGGAGGACATTGCCGCTAACCAGGCTATGGGGCGGCATGGAGCTATGCTGATGCCGAGCGCGGGCGGAGTGCTTACACATTGCAACGCCGGGGCGCTGGCTACGGCGGGATACGGCACCGCGCTGGGCGTGATCCGGGCGGCGATAGAGCAGGGAAAGAAGATTCACGTGTACGCAGACGAGACAAGGCCTTTCCTTCAAGGTTCGCGGCTGACTGCGTGGGAGTTGATGAAGGACGGGATTCCAACCACGGTGATTTCCGACAACATGGCGGGAGCGATGATGCGGCAGGGCAAGATTGCCGCGATTGTTGTGGGCGCGGACCGCATCGCAGCCAACGGCGATGTCGCAAATAAAATCGGAACGTACACCGTGGGCGTGCTGGCAAAAGAAAATGATGTTCCTTTCTACGTCGCGGCGCCGCTCTCGACCATCGATTTTGGCTGTCCAGACGGCAGCCGGATTCCGATTGAACAGCGCAACTCCCGGGAAGTTACGCATATTGGCGGGAAACAAATGACGCCGGATGGAGTTGGAATCGAGAATCCCGCGTTCGACGTAACTCCCGCAAAGTACGTGACCGCGATTGTGACGGAACGCGGCATTGCCCGCGCGCCATACCAGGAATCATTGGCAAAATTAGCCGGCGCAGAAATTAAGGCCGGGGTTTAATGCGCGGCTTCGGCAATCAAATTCACGGCGAAACGAGCGGGAAAACTCGGCTGGAGCGTTTTTGCATCTTAGCTGTGACGCAGGTCACGGCGGCAGAGGCAACGGCGGGGCACCGTTTTCGGAAGATTTATCTTCGGGAGCCGATGCCGCGCGGAAAATACGAGCGCTCCAATCGTCTTCATCCGCCATGGCTCGACTTGGCCATGGGAGCGTGGCGCCTAACATGAGAGGATGCAGGCATCCAGTGTCGCCGGTTTGGGCTACAGCCAGCGCAGCATGGACCCAAGCGGAGCCGCCGTGCATCTAAGAGATGGAGGAGAAGATGGAACGGCGCTGCTGCGGGTTGAAGGACTGAAGAAGGTTTTCCGGTCCGGCGAATCGGACCTGGTGCTCTTTGAGAATTTGTCGTTCGAGGTCAAGCGCGGGGAAATGCTTGCGATTGTCGGCGAATCGGGCGCGGGAAAGAGTACCTTATTGCACATCCTGAGCGCGCTTGATCACGCTTCTGCGGGTAACGTATACTGCGCGGAATTGAGGCTGAATAAGCTTTCGGCGGACGACGCGGCGGAATTTCGCAATCGTCAGGCGGGGTTTGTCTGGCAGTTCCATTATCTGCTACCCGAATTCACGGCGGCGGAGAATGTGGCGATGCCGCTGCTGCAACGCGGGCTCTCCTGGGCGCAGGTAGCGCCGGAGGCTTCGCGGTGGCTGGCGGAAGTTGGATTGGCGCAGCGCGCGCATCACCGTTCCGGCGAGCTTTCCGGCGGAGAGCAGCAGCGGGTGGCTTTGGCGCGGGCGCTCATTACCGGTCCGAAGCTCTTGCTTGCGGACGAGCCCACCGGGGACCTGGACGGACACACCGCGGAAGCGGTTTTCGAATTGATCGCGCGATTGCATCGCGAGCACCAATTGACCTCCCTGATTGCAACCCATAACGTGTCATTTGCGCGGCGGTGCCACAGAGTTTTGCGGCTTGAACGCGGACGGGTGGAGGAGTTGAGTCCGGAATCGTTGCCTGCGTGAGGTGACGAGCGGGCTCGATGAAGCGGAATTACTGGTTCGGTGAAAGATTAGTAAGCATCGGTGAAAGATTAGTAAGCAAAAGTGCAGGAAATTTGGCGTATCCGTTTCGGGAGGATTTTCAACAGGTTCCTTCAGTAACATTACAGGAGCATTTCGGTGCTTGGGTTTAGTGGCCGTTTGATTGCATAATGATAAGGGACGGCAACCAGATGCAGGCGGGCGATAAAAACGGTCCAGGGTTTCGGTAGGGTCGAGCAGTGCTAGCGCCTTCTCGACCGGAAGCTTCAGGGGGAAGGGCATTATGTTTGAACGTTATACGGAGAAAGCCAGGCGTGTAATCTTTTTTGCGCGCTACGAAGCCAGCCAGTTCGGGTCTCCTTATATAGAAACCGAGCACCTGCTGCTGGGGCTCCTGCGCGAAGACAAAGCCCTGACCAATCGATTCCTGCGTTCGCACGCCTCGGTGGAATCGATCCGCAAACAGATCGAAGGCCACACCACGATTCGCGAAAAAGTCTCGACCTCGGTCGATCTTCCCCTGAGCAACGAGTGCAAACGCGTTCTGGCTTATGCTGCGGAAGAAGCGGAGCGGCTTTCGCATCGTCACATCGGCACCGAACATTTGCTTTTGGGTTTACTCAGAGAAGAAAAGTGCTTCGCGGCAGAGATTCTGCACGAGCGCGGCTTGCGGCTGGCCGACCATCCGTGAAGAATTGGCGCGCACCAGCCAGGAAAAAGCGCAGCCGCAGCGGCAGCGTGAATCGTCTCTTCTGAGCGAGTTCTCGCGCGACCTGACGCAGGCTGCCATGGATAGCCAGCTCGATCCTCTAGTGGGGCGCGACAGCGAACTCGAGCGTGTGGTTCAAATTCTGTGCCGCCGTACCAAAAATAATCCAGTTCTGATTGGCGAACCCGGCGTGGGCAAGACTGCCATTGTCGAAGGACTCGCGCAGCGAATTGCCGATGGCGAAGTTCCGTCGTTCCTGGCAGACAAAAGAATTCTGGCGCTCGATCTTTCGCTGATCGTTGCCGGAACAAAATATCGCGGGCAGTTCGAAGAGCGGCTGAAGACCATTATGAAAGAACTGATGGAATCGCAGAATTCCATCATCTTCATCGATGAGCTGCACACGCTGGTTGGCGCTGGATCGGCCGAAGGTTCGCTCGATGCGGCGAATATCTTAAAACCGGCTCTTTCGCGCGGCGAAATTCAATGCATCGGCGCAACCACTCCCGGCGAATACCGCAAGTCGATTGAAAAAGACCGGTCGCTCGAGCGGCGCTTCCAGGCAGTGAAGGTTCCACCACCGAATGAGACCGACGCGATTAAAATCCTCTTCGGCATCAAAGATCGCTACGAAAAATTCCACGCCGTTACTTATACCGACGATGCCATCAACTTCGCAGTGTCGCACTCGAACCGTTATATTCCGGACCGCTTTCTTCCGGATAAGGCCATTGACCTTGTCGACGAAGCCGGCGCGCGCGTGAAGCTGCGCCAAACCTCGCAGCCGGAAGAGATTAGCGAAGTGCAGAAGCGGATCAAGTTCATCGTGCATCGTATGGAGAACGCGATCGCTAACCACGAGTTCGAGAAGGCGCGGTTCTATTCGGACGAAGAACGCAAGGAGCGCGAGAACCTGCGCGCGTTGCGCGAAAAATATCATCTCGACGAATCTTCCACCGGCGTAGTCGGCCGCGAAGATATCGAAGACGTGGTTTCTCGCTGGACCGGCGTTCCCATCACTTCGATCAAGGAAGAAGAGACGCAGAAGCTGCTGCGCATCGAAGAAGAGTTGCACAAGCGAATCATCTCTCAGGATAAATCGATCAGCGCGCTGGCCCGGGCGATCCGGCGTTCGCGCGCGGGATTGAAGAGTCCGAACCGGCCCATCGGCTCGTTCTTGTTCCTCGGCCCAACCGGCGTCGGCAAAACCGAAGTTGCGCGCACGCTGGCGCAATTCATGTTCGGAACGGAAAAAGCTTTGGTCCGCTTCGACATGTCGGAATTCATGGAGAAGCACTCGGTTTCGAAGCTGATCGGTTCGCCTCCGGGATACGTCGGCTACGAAGAGGGCGGCCAGCTCACCGAGCGCGTAAAGCGCGCGCCATATTCGGTGGTGCTGCTCGACGAAATCGAGAAGGCGCATCCGGATGTGTTCAACATCCTCTTGCAGGTTTTTGAAGACGGCCAGCTGACGGACGGACTCGGCAACACCGTCGATTTCAAGAACACGATTCTGATCATGACCTCGAACATCGGCGCGCGGCACTTGCAGAAGCGCGAGGGATTTGGCTTCCAATCGACCAAGGACGACATGGTCTCCGAGCAAGGTCGAGGAAATGGTGAAGGGCGAAGTGAAGCGCACCTTCAATCCCGAATTTCTCAACCGTCTTGACGAGATTATCCTCTTCATGGCGTTGAGCGAAGCCGACCTGATCCAGATTCTCGAACTGATGGTCACGCAGCTGAATGCGAACCTGGCGCAGAAGGCCATTACCGTAACCGTGGCCGATGAAGCTAAGAAGTGGATCCTCAACCAGACGCTGACGGATCGTTCCTACGGGGCTCGTCCGTTGCGCAGAGCGTTGCAGAAATATATCGAAGACCCGCTATCGGAAGCGCTGATTCAAGGCACGATCACGACGCGTCCGGCATTCATCGAGGTCTTCCTCGAAGACAACAAGCTGTTCTACCGTCCGGTGGACGCGGAGAAGACCGAGGGAGTGTTGTTGTACGAGAATAGTTAGAGCGGACGTCAGACTTCAGACTTCGGACCTTAGCCGTCAGCGGTATGCTGGCGGCTTTTATTTTTCCAGCGGTCTTTTTTGAGCAAGCTTGGCCAGGGCTCGACCATACTCGCGGATCGTTTCCGGCCTCGCCTTCGTATAGATAAACTGCCCTTCGCGGCGGGTTTCGATGAGGTTCGCGTCCGCCAGAATCTTGAGGTGGTGCGAAGTCGTTCCCGGGCTGAGCCCGCACTGCTTGACCACCTGCCCGCAAAACATTTCCCCTGACGACGAGATGCTTTCGAAAATCCGCAAACGCGCAGGATCGCTTAACGCCTTCGCAATGCGGGCTAATTCTTTTTGATCCATATAGAAATCCGCCGCGGGAGCGTCCTCTAAAGAAAGCTTCTCGAAAGAAAGTGAACCTGCGATAGTTTGATAGTCATCAAAGTATCTAAATATGTCAAGCTCTGTGCCGCCGGAAGGCCACGCGCAAATGTTTGGAGGAATCTTATGAAGAATAGGTTTGAAGGCAAAACCGTAGTCATTACCGGCGGCAACAGCGGCATCGGTCTGGCCACCGCCAGGCTGTTTCACGAAGAGGGCGCGAGAGTCGCCATTTCAGGACGCGACCAAAAGACGCTGGACGAAGCCGTAAAGACCGTCGGCAACGGGACGCTGGCGGTGAAAGCGGACGTCTCGAAACTGGAAGACATCGACAAATTCTATGCCCAGGTCTCGGCGAAGTTCGGCAAGATCGACGCTCTGTTCGCCAATGCCGGGATCGCAAAGTTCGCTCCCGCGGCCGACAGCAACGAAAAATTCTTCGACGAGACTTTCGACATCAACGTGAAAGGCCTCTTCTATACGGTGCAGAAGGCCCTTCCCCATCTCAATGACAACGCGGGAATCGTTCTGAACTCGTCAATCGTGGGCACGAAGGGAAATCCCGGAACGACTGTTTATTCCGCCAGCAAGGCCGCGGTGCGCTCGTTCGCGCGCACCTTCGCCGCGGAACTGGTGGATCGTGGAATTCGCGTAAACGTGGTCAGCCCCGGTCCAATTGAAACACCGATACTCGAAAAAGGCGGAATGCCGCAGGCCGCGCTCGATAGCTTCGCGGAAAACATCAAGGCCCGCATTCCCATGAAGCGGTTCGGCACGCCCGAAGAGGTCGGTCACGCGGTCTTGTTTCTCGCCAGCACCGAAGCGTCCTACATTACCGGCGTCGAATTAAATGTGGATGGCGGCGGGGGACAGATTTAATTCTGGCAAGTTTGGGTCCATTACCTACGTGCGAGGAGACATTTTCAGCCGCCAGTTAGAAGAACTGGCGGCTTTTTATGTTCCGTTTTAAAGTTTTCCACACGCCCTGATTCCCCAATCGGTCGCCGCGGAATAATTCAATCCGAAAGTGGATTGACCCTGGGGAAAAACCGTGATTAGATACCGAACACTAGGCAAGTTTTTCCGCCACTACTCTGCCTCGAAACGGGGCGTGCAAGCAAGAGGACAGTGCAAATCCACGAAAGTGTAATGAGCAAAGTGTAACCGAGAAAGGTGTGACCGAGAAAAGTGTGACCCAGGAGGATGTATGAAGCGCAGTTTGGTCTACGCTACTCTTGCCCTAACCCTACTAGCTTTGACTGCGGGAGCCAGCGCTCGGGAAGTTGTCCTGCCCGCCGGCACTTTATTGCAATGCACTTTGAATGAACCGAACTTCTCCTCGGCGACGGCCGAGGTAGGCGATCCTGTGCTGTGCCACTTGCGTGGAGTGACTTCATTCGGCCAGCAGGCGTTCCCTCGCGGCAGTTATCTCGTGGGCCATCTCGAGGCAGCGAAAGATCCGGGACACTTTGTCGGCAAGGGTTATCTGAAGTTGCAATTCGACCGCATCGGATTGCCCAGCGGCGATCTGCCGCTGCAAGCCAAGGTGATTTCCACCCACGGCTACAAGGTCGATAAGCAGGGCAAGATCGATGGAAAAGGGCACGCCACGCGCGACGTGGTGGAGTGGATGCTGCCGCCGCTATGGCCGTGGAAGGTGATTATGCTTCCGGCGCGAGGTCCGCGTCCGCAACTGAAGGGCGAGACGGTTCTCAGTTTGCGATTGATGGACGATGTCGAGCTGCCGCAAGTGGCCTCCACCTTTGGGCCGGGCTGGCATTTCTTCAGTCGTCCGCAGAATCAGGCGTATGACGAGTCTTCGAGCCTCCAGCCGCGGCCTACGCTGACCATTCGGGGCAGTGTGGAGACGGCGAATGCGGGGGCACTCGAAATTCCGCGGACGTCGTATGCGAGCCTGGTTACTCGGGATATCACTTCTTCGCTGCCAACGACGGGCGGGCCGGTGTTTATTCTCAAGACGGGTACGGTTCTCGCCGTCGGCAACTATCAATACCAGGACAACCGGATCACCTACACTCTTGCCAGCGGCGGAGGTGGCGTAGTGAGTGCGGAAGACGTTGACTGGACCACGACAACCAAAGTGAACAATCAGCGCGGCGTGCGGGTGACTTTGCACGGGGGGCATGTAGTTGCGGGGACGCCGGGACTTTAGGCATTCACTCCGCTTCATAAAAGGCCGCCAGTGAAAGCTGGCGGCTTTTTTCGGCTCAATTGCAGCTAAGGCTTGGTCCAATCCTGAATCTTGAGATCTTTTATTCGTCGGAAGGAGCGGTCATTGGTAATAAGCGTCGCCGCGGCGGCAAGTGCCTGCGCTGCGATCATGAGGTCGAGATTTCCCATTGGTTCGCCATCTTTTTCTAGTGCGGCACGCAACCGCGCGTAGTGGCTGGCAGCAACTGAATCCCAGGGGAGCACTTCAACCCTGAGCAGAAATTCCTCAACCGCGAAGGTTAGCTTTCCGGCCTGCTGAAGTCTGGCGACGCCGAAGCGGAGTTCCGCCTCGGTAATCACCGAGATTCCAATTGATCGGATAGGAATTTTCAAAAGCCGCTCCCGTACCTGCGAAAATTTTCCGTTGATGACGTAGCTGGCGATGTTGGTGTCGAGAAGAAATTCAACCGGCATTTAGAACAGCGGGCGCTTTTGCGGAGGAAGATCGTTGCGGTCGGCGAGAAAATCTTTGGGGACCTCGACCGCCTTCAGCAGATCGAAAAAATCGTTCCACGATTCGGGCCGGCGTGAAAGGACGACATCGCCCGTGGCGGGGTCGCGACGCACAAAAACTTCCGAGCCCTCGAAACGATATTCCGAAGGCAGGCGGACGGCCTGGCTGCGACCGTTGCGGAACAGTTTGGCAGTCTTCGGCATGGTATAGATTATGATATATACCAGAGGCGAGAATTGTCAATTCGAGGATTGAACGTGGGAGCACCTCAGCCGGGCGGCGCGACTCTTTGCGTCCCATCTGCACTGGCAGAATCTTTATACTCGGTATGGTTGAACGGGATTGCCATGAACAAAGTCAACATCGCGGAAAAATTCGCCAAGATTTCCGAATACTGGAAGCCCTACATTGCCGCCGAGCTGAACGGGCAGCATGTGAAGCTCGACAAGTTAATGGGTGAGTTTGTTTTTCATCATCACGAGAATGAAGACGAGATGTTTCTGGTGGTGAAGGGGCGATTTCGGATGGAATTTCTCGACCGGCACGAATGGATTGAAGAAGGCGAATTTATTGTGGTGCCGCACGGGGTGGAGCACCGTCCTGTAGCCGATCAGGAATGCTGGATTCTGTTGTTCGAGCCGGCATCCACTTTGAATACCGGCAATGTGGTGAGTGAGCGGACGCTTCCGAACCTTGAGCGTGTTTAGATAGCGAGGCAGTTTTGTGGCGCATAGAAACTGTCGCGCTTCGCTCGACTAGACGGCCGAGGGCGGCCGTCCCCACATGAATCTTGGCAGACTGGCGGTACCGCGCCTTCTATATACTGTTTAGAAATCTATGGACCTCACTGTTTATTCCGCCGCCTGGTGTCCGGACTGCCGCGAGGCCAAGCGGTTTCTGGCGAAGTACAACATTCCTTATAAAGATGTCGACGTCCAAACCACGCCGGGAGCGGTGCAAGAGATCGTCAAACATACCGGCAAGCGCGCCATCCCGCAATTCGTAATCGACGGCGAGTGGGTACAGCCTTACGTGGCCGGCAGAGGCTTTCTCTACGACGAAATGGCCAAAAGGCTGGGCATAGCCAAGCTATAGTCGGCCTTTAGCGCGGCGAGAAGCCGTTGACCGCAAAGCTCGCGAAATAAAGCCGCGAAGTGCGCAAAGAAAGCGCCATTTGGCGGCAAAGCGCCATTCCTAACACTCTTCTTAACGCTCCCCCTGACACCCCTCGGACATCATCTTCCGTACTGTGGAAAAGCCCTCAGTGGCAAGGGAAGATTACGACTCCGCAGCCTTCAGCGTGTTTTTCACCTTCCCCTGAGAAATGGCTGAAGCGAAGCGGGCAACGTCCAAATTTCAATGTCCGAAGAAAACACTCCGCAGGGGTTGAGCGAGGTTAGCGAGAACTGGCAGCAGTTGGTGCAGGCTGTGCTGGGACTTGTGTTGCTGATTGGCGCGGGAGCCATGTTTCACTATTACGCGCCAGCGACCGCACAGAGTCCGCAACCGGACGAGCTGCACAAGAAGGTGGAGCAACTAACCCAGCAGGTGGCAGAACTCGAAAAAGAGCAGGCTATGCCTGCGCTGGTGCTCAATCGGTACCGCAATTCTATTGGCTACATTTACGGCGTCTACCAGATTGGATTCGACAACCAGCCCTCGGCAATTCGAGCGCGGGTTTCGGGCACGGGATTTCTGGTGGGTAATGGATTGCTTGCCACGAACCGGCATGTGGCTGAGCCCTGGTACGGAGACACGGAAGCGCAGGGCCTTATCAATCGTGGCGCAACCGCGATGTTAGAGAGTTTGGTCATTTTCTTTCCGGGTTCGCCAACGCCGGTGAATCTGCAACCTGGCGCGGTATCTTCCACCGGCGACTTGGCCGTTCTGCGTATTGTGGATAAAGACGCGGTGCGCGGACTGGCGGTATTACCCTTGGCTAAAGGCGTTGCCTTGCCCGGAGAACTCGTCACCGTGATCGGCTATCCCATGGGAATCGCGGGAATGGTGGCGAAATCGCCGACTGGGATCTACCAGAGGCTCGCATATCGTCATAACGACATCACGGCAGCCAGCGAACTGGCGGCGTTGTCTTTAATTCGTCCTTCGACTACGTGTGGACATTTGGGCGATGTAGTGGGCGACAAGCTAATTTACGATGCGCCCACGGCGCATGGCGGCAGCGGCGGTCCGGTGTTTAACTCCAACGCGGAAGTGATTGGAGTGAACTCAGCGTATATCGACGGATTTTCCGGCGGAACTCTCGGAGTGTCGGTGGATGCGCTAAGGCCATTGATCGAGGCGGCTGGGAAAAAGCAATAAACGGCCGTAACTGGCGAGAAAGGCCTTCGAGCTTCGCTCGAACGGACAGGCCGAGGGCGGCTGTGCCTACACGTAAACCTCGAAGTCCAACTATACTTTCCGAACTTTTTCCCCTTCGTGCAGGCGCTGGTCGCCCGAGGCTGAGGCGTCGCCGGAAACCGCATACGCTACCGCCGCTCCGATGAGTGCGGGAACGACAAAGGCGTGGCCGCCCGTAGCTTCGGCCACGAATACGACCGCAGCCAGAGGCGTCTTATAACCGGCGGCGATGAATGAAGCCATGCCGACTGCGGCATAAAGTTCGAGCGACAGGGCTATGTGCTACAGCTTGCGCGAAAGCCGTGCCGACGCTGCCTCCGGTAAGAAAGCAGCGGGACAAACATCGCGCTCACGCCACCGGCAGCCAGCGTAAAAAGAGTTGCGCCCAGTTTGAGCAGGCTGAAAATCACCAGCTCCGGCGGTGCTGTGGTGCTTCCCGAGAATTTCTCCCACCGCCTCATAGTTCGGCCCGATCGGTATCAGATTTCCAGGGTAAATGTGCACGAAAAGAAGTCCGCAGAGGCCTGTCAATAGGCCGCCAATTGCCATCTTCAGCCAGTGCGGCTATTTTCCACTTCACGAAAAATTCGCGGGCGCGGCGGAAAGTTATTACGAACACCATCGCGACCAAGCCAACAATCAATCCCAGCAGCGCGCTCCAGTACAGGTCCTGGCGAGAGTATCCGGCGGTGGCAGTAAAGTTGAAAAGCGGCTGGGCGCCGAGGAAAGAACTTAGGGTCACGAACGAAACCACAGAGGCGATCAGTGACGGTACCAGCGCTTCATGCGCGAGGTCGTCGCGATACGGCATTTCCAGAGCGAAGACGATGCCGGTGAGGGGCGCGCGAAATACGGCGGACATGCCGGCGGCCGCGCCGCAAATGAGCATGATCCGGCGGTCGCGATCGGTGACGCGAAGACGGCGCAGCTTGGTCCATAGCCACGAACCGATTGCCGCTCCGCCATAAATACTGGGGCCTTCGAGCGCGGCGCTGCCGCCAAATCCCACGGTGGTGATTGCTGCCACGATCTTTGGCACAAAAGAACCCATTTCGACTGTCGCCCTCATGCTCGTGATAAGACCGTATGATTTCTTCCGTGGAATGCTGGTTGGGATCCGGGGTGAGAAACTGCATAATGAGCCCCGTGACGATAAAGGCGAGGACCAATCCCGGCACGATGGCCCAGTGATGATGGAGATAATAGTTCAGTACCGGAGGCCACAGCCTTCCTAGAATGATGACGACCAGGCCGGTAATGAACAAGCCAGTGGTGAGCCCGATGATGGGGGCAATAATGAGCCACTTACGTAGGTCGCGGGCGTATACGGCTGAAAGATCTTCGTGAACCAGCGACTTATATTTGCGAAGCAACGGATGCTGCAAGAGCCGGTTGGGTCGGGACCTTTGTTTTGTGACGATCCTATCCATGATTTTCGCGCTGTTTTTCCGGAAGAGTTTTAAGGATTTCTTGCGGGCCCTTTTCTTGGGGAGAAAGCGGAATGCGCCCCCGATGCTTCGCCCCCTTCACGCATAATACGACGGAGAGCGGTTACCAGTTCGGGGCCTGCTAACCTCAGTTCATCATGATGATGAAGCGCCAGTTCGCCGAGAACTTTTTCGCCCTTGGAGGTGAGCGCGAGCAGAACTTCGCGGCGATCGGCCTGCGCGCGCGCGCGATGCACGAATCCTCCGGCCTCCAGGCGATTCACCAGTTCAACGGCGCTGTGGTGGCGGATTTGCATACGGTTGGCAAGTTCGCGAATCCGGGGCCTCACCCCGGCCGGCATCCCTTTGATCGCCAGCATTAACTGGTACTGGCCGCGCTCAAGACCGGCTTGCTTTACCACCTGTTCGCTGAAATGGAAGAAGCGGCGAATCTGATAGCGGAACTCGGCCAGCGCCTGGTAATCCGACAAAGTGAGCTTCTTCATGCCGCAGAGTTGTGTCGTGCCGCCATTCAGAGGCCTTTCGTAGTATATCCGTAGTATATCGTAAAACGATATACATAGGAGGGTTCTTGGGATGCAAGCCCCGGGGGTGCTATTTTTAGTAGGGAGAACCCAATGACTCGTTTTACGGTGGCAGCGTTCGTTTCGATCTTTCTGATTTGTTCGTTCGGTTTCGCGCAAGATACCACACCGAAGGTGCAGGTCTTCGCAGGCTATTCTTTGCTGCACCTGGATACGGTCGGAATGACGTCCGCGACTATTGAGTTTGCCCTCCTCCAGCCGGCAAACACCCTGACTTTGCGAACGAACTTGAATGGCTGGAGCGGCGAGGCGCAGTACAACGCCAACCGCTGGTTTGGAGTAGCTGCCGATATTGGGGGTGAATATGGCGGCCCGGTCACGGCTAATAGCGGCGCAACTACCGGAGTTCCGAATGGCAATTCTTATTCGTTCCTGGCCGGCCCCGTTCTGACTTACCGAAAAAAACCGCATGTGACGCCCTATGTGCACGCTGTTTTCGGCTGGAATCGAGCCAGTCTGAGCGCAAGCACCGTCAAAGGACCGATCAATACGGTGCCGACCAATGCCGAAAATTATACCGGCTTCGTCATGGCGCTCGGCGGCGGCCTTGACTACAAGCTGACTCAGCGGTTTTCTCTGCGACTGGCGCAGTTGGATTGGTTCCATACCAGCGTCAACTTCAACAAGTTTTACGGAAACGCATTTTCCAGCGATCAGTTTCAGGGATTCTCCACGCATCAGGACAATTTGCGATTTTCCACCGGAGTTGTGGTGCGGTTCTGACGGTGTGTTTTCCCGTTCATTCAGGATTACGATCCCGATCCGGCGTATGAATATGTTCGGGGCGAAATCCCACTCCAATCACGTGGGCCGGGATTCGGCGCAACGCCGGCCAATGCTGCATCAGCCGCACCCCCCACGGAACCTTTAGCGCTCTTGAACTGCCGAGAACGCGCCTGATCACATTGTTTTGTATCAGCAACTGGAGTTTTTGGGTGGCGCGGGTGGGGAATTCACGGCGGCGCTGCACCGCCTCCAGGTCCGCGCCTGTCAAAGTTTCCGACGCCAGCCTCGGGGCTAAGAGATTAGCCGTCGCCACGGCGTCCTGAATCGCCAGATTGATCCCGACGCCGCCCACTGGGGACATTGCGTGCGCGGCATCGCCGATACACAGAAGTCCGGGCCTCGACCAGTTGCGCAAGCGATCGACCTTCACGGTCAGAAGGCTTATGTCGTTCCAGTCGCGCAGTTCGTTGACGCGGTCGCGAAAGATAGGCTCTAAATTTGCAATCTCCTCGCGAAATTTTTCGATGCCTCGTTGTCGAATCTCCTCGGCGGCGCCCTTCGGAATAAGAAAAGCACACTGCCAATATTCCTCCCGGTCGATCATGACAAACATTTTCCCGGGTTCGACATGGCCAAAAAGATTGAGCCGGATCCATGGGCCGCCGGCTGATTCTCATCCAAAAAACATCCATGGGCGCGCCCTTATCCATTACTTGTAAACCGGCCCGCTCGCGCACAAGCGAATGCGCGGCCGTCGGAGCCGACGCCAGTGAGCGCGGCGCGAATTTCAATGGTGCCGTCGGAAGTTTTTGCCCGGACCCCCGCCACACGACCGCTTTCTTCGATCAGTTCAGTTCCCTCGGCCTGCATTCAGACTCGAAATCCGGGGTAGCGCTTGCCTTGCTCCACAAGGAAGTTCAGAAAATCCCATTGCGGCATGAGAGCGACGAACTTGCAGTGAGTGGGCAGACGAGTAAAATCGGCGATCTTGATGACTGTATCGCCGATGACTGCCCGGCAATCTCCCGGACTTCTTGATGCGGCCGCTTCAGGAATGTCGTCCAGTAAGCCGAGCTCATACATTAATTCCAACGTCGAGGGATGGATTGTGTCGCCGCGAAAATCGCGCAGAAAATCCGCATGCTTTTCCAGCACGATGACGTCGACACCGGCGCGGGCCAGCAGAAAGCCCAGCATCATCCCCGCCGGTCCGCCGCCGACAATGCAACACCGGGTCTGGATTGTTTCCGTGATGCGACTTTCCTCCTAAGAACCGCCGTTCAGGCGGCGTTAATGCCCGTCGTACATGACCGCCGGGCATCTGTGACCCGCACTTCCGGCTCTCTAGACTTGAGCTTCCCCGAAACCAGTCGATCTTCTCTTAGGTATAGGTAGATGCCCGAGAGATGAGCCTAGACCACAGACTTTTTGAATGTAGCCAACAAGTTCTCGACAATTCAGCCCTTCCAGCGGAAGGCGCCGGGCTGCGCGAGTCCGATATGGGCGAGTACACGGTAGGCGAACTCGCGCGCCATGTCATCTAAGCTGGCCGGCCGGTAATAGAAGGCCGGAATGAGGGGAAAGATAGTTGCTCCGGCATCGGCGGCCCGGTACAGGTTGCGGATATGGATTTTATTGAGTGGCGTCTCGCGCACGCAAAGAATGAGCGGACGCTGCTCTTTAAGGCAAACGTCGGCGGCGCGTTCGATAAGGCGCGATGCAAGGCCGTTGGCAATACGGGCCAAAGTGCCCACGCTGCACGGCAGCACGACCATGGCATCGGCGGGATAGGAGCCGCTGGCCACGTTCGCGCCGATATCGGCATTGGATTGAACTTGAATCTTGCGGGCCGAGCGGCCGCCGGGGAAGCCAAGAATTTGGCCAACGAGATTGGAGCGGCCTTTCAGTCCAAGCTCCTCCGCGAGAACGCGCAGTCCGCTATCGGATGCGATGAGGTTGATTTTTTGCACACGTGCATCCCGCCCCGCGGCAAGCAGAAAGTGCCGGAGAAAAACGGACCCACTGGCACCGGTGGTAGCGATGGTCAGATTTTGCGGCGGTTGATTCGGCAAAGTGCCTCCGGCGAGGCCGAGCGGTGATCGCCTCGAAGTTGGAGCATAGGGACGGGAGTACACAGAAGTCAATATGGCATTGAAGAGGTTACAGAGGAGATCAGAAAGGAAACCTCAATGATCCTGAGAATTAAGCCGGTCGATCCTCCAGAGGCTAAAGCCTCATCCTTGCTGATTCTTTGCGGCATGCCCGGAAAACCGAGAACCGAGAACTGAGAACTGAGAACCGAGAACTGAAAACTGAGAACTGAGAACCGAGAACTGCATTCATGGCCAGCACCTCCAACTTGCGAACCCGCCGTAGCGTAGCGCAACTCCACGCGCTGGAGGGGGTGGAGCGCGAAATCCGAGCCCAGGATTCCCATAGCCGCCGCAAATATCTGCGCGAGTTCAATCAAGCCTTTTTGGAATACGACGCAGTTGTAGGCTCGCAGCAGATTCAGCACGCGATGCGATCGTCCGACATTGTTCTGATCGGGGACTATCACGCCCTGCCGGCTGCACAGCGCTATGCGGCAGAGTTGATCGAACAAAATGCTCTTACGGGAGATCGTCCGGTTGTGCTCGGAGTTGAAACTATTTTTGCCCGCGATCAGCACATCCTCGAAGAATGGTGGCGGCGCGAAATCGATGAGAGCGAACTCCGGCAACGCATCCGCTTCGACATCGATTGGGGATACGACTGGGCGCCATTTTACGAACTGCTGACCACCGCGCGCGACCACGCCGAATGCATTTATGCCCTCGACTGCATGCCCCGCGACAATCTGAAGAAGATTGGGGCGCGCGACCGCCACGCTGCGGTGAAAATTACGGAAATCCGCCGGCGTCATCCTGGGGCCGTAATTTTCGCCCTGTTTGGCGAATCGCATCTGGCGCCGGAACATCTTCCCAAACTGCTTCGCAAGGCCTTGCCCGGCACGAAACTTTTAACCGTGTTGCAAAATATTGATGCCCTCTATTGGAGGGCGGCGGGGGAGCGCTCGGACAAAGTTGAGGCGGTGCGCGTCAACGACGATGTCCTGTGCGTGTTTAACGCCACGCCGCTGGAAAAATACGAGAGTTACCGTTTGTTTCTCGATCAATGGAGCCGTTGCGACACCGGCCCCGATTTCGCACCCACCATCTACAACCTTATAGACAGCCTCGGCAGCTTTCTTCAGATCAATCGTTATTCCCCGCACAACACCACGCAGCCGAAGTTCCTGGTGGATTTGCTGCCGGAAGTTTATGGCAAATCGTCCGAGGGGATGCTGCGAAGGCTGGCCTTGCGAAAGGGCGTCCGGCAGCGGCAACTCGAAGCCATACTGACCGGCATTGAGGAACGCGGCAGCGCCTATATTCCACAAGTGAATGCGTTCTACGTCCGTGAATTCAGAATGATGCAGGCCGCCGAAGATGCGACGCGCTTTTTGCATCATGCCTGCCGCGGTTTGCCCGATCGCCTAAATGGAAATCTTGTCGAAGGAAACGCTCGCTCAACAGCACAAACAATCGACGCTTTCTACACACAGGTGGTGGAGGATGCGATCGCCTATTTCGGATCGCGAGTGCTTTATCCTTCCAGGGCGACGCCGGAGACGGAAGATTTCTCCATATCGCGAGCCGCTTATGAAAAAGCTGCGCAGGATGCCGCGGGCGCCGATACCGAAAGGTTGACCCGCACAGCTCGGGTTCTGGGGTACCGCCTGGGAAATCGCATCTATGCCATCTACCTTGCGGGAAGGGTAAAGCCAAGCGGCTTGCGGCGCTTGTTTCTTGCCCATCTCGACAAGCCCGGCGCGGCCCGCAAAGTCTGCACCGCCGTGATCGCCAGAGTTCGCTCCGCATCCCGCGCGTAACCACTGCGCCGTGGCGCAAAGCTAATCGAATGCTACTCTAGATCCTGATATGAACTTCCGAACGCTCCCGTGAACGCCGAATCCATCCGCCAACTTTTCGAGCAAGTGCGCCGCGGGAAGCTTGCGCCCGACGATGCAGTAGATCGCCTGCGCCATTTGCCGTTCGAAGACCTGGGATTCGCCAAGGTCGATCATCATCGCAGTTTGCGTGCGGGGATGCCGGAGGTGATCTTCGGCCAGGGAAAAACTCCGTCGCAGACGGCGGGGATTTTCGCTCGCCTTGCGGAACACGGGGGCAACGTGTTGGCCACGCGCGCGGATAAAAAGCAGTTTGCCGCGGTGAAGAAAAAAGTGCGGGGCGCGGAGTATCGCGAACTCGGCGCGCGCGATCGCGCTGCTGCGGGATTTGCAGGTTTACGGTAAAGGAACGGTCGCCGTGTTATCGGCGGGAACAAGCGATATTCCGGTGGCCGAGGAGGCAGTGGTTACCGCAGAACTAATGGGCAATAAAGTCGAACGGTTCTATGATGTCGGTGTAGCGGGGATTCACCGGCTGCTGGCGAATCGCGAAGCGCTTACGAAAGCTCGCGTCGTAATTGTTTGCGCCGGGATGGAAGGCGCTCTGCCCAGCGTGGTCGGGGGATTGGTGGGCGTTCCCGTCATCGCCGTCCCGACGAGCATCGGTTACGGAGCATCGTTCGAAGGTCTGACGGCTCTGCTCGGCATGCTGAATTCCTGCGCGTCAAACGTGAGCGTGGTAAATATTGATAACGGCTTCGGCGCGGGATATGTGGCGTCGCTGATTAACCGGTTGTAGTCTAACGCCTGCTTGCGGACCGAGAAGACTTTGCGCCTGGTTTTGATTTTGCGCCCAGTCCTTTGTTCTTCCCGAACACGCGCGCGAAAATCTTATCCACATTTTTCAACTGGCGCGGAAGGTCGAATGCATAATCGATTTGCTTGCGCGGAACTTTGCCGGTAATCTCTTTATCTTCCAGCACCAACTGATGGAAGTCCAAATCTTCTCGCCAGGCCCGCAGAGCATGAGATTGAACCAGACGATAAGCATCCTCGCGGGAAACGCCATGCTCCACGAGGTCGAGCAACAGTTGTCCGCTGAAAATTAATCCGCGCGTACTTTCCAGGTTGGCCTTCATGCGTTCGGGATAGACGAACATGGTATCGATCAGGTTGGAGGTTTTATTCAGGAGATAATCGACCAGAGTGGTGGAATCCGGCAGGATTACGCGCTCGGCCGAGGAATGTGAAATATCGCGCTCATGCCACAGGGCGACATTCTCAAAACCGGCCTGAGCATTGCCGCGAACCACGCGAGCGAGACCGCTGATCTGCTCGCAGGTTACGGGATTCCGCTTGTGCGGCATGGCGGATGAACCTTTTTGCTTCTGGCTGAAAAATTCCTCCGCCTCGCGCACTTCGGTGCGCTGTAAATGACGAATCTCAGTAGCGATTTTGTCCAGCGTCGAGGCAATCACAGCCAGAGTTGCAAGGTAGTGAGCATGGCGGTCGCGCTGAATCACCTGCGACGAAACCGCCGCCGCTTTCAATCCCAGGCGTGCACACATCTTTTCTTCGAGTTCGGGCGTGAGGTGGGCGAAGATTCCGACCGCGCCGGAAAACTTTCCCACGCGCATGTCCTCGGCCGCCGCTTTGAAACGCACGATGTTGCGTTGCGTCTCGGAATACCAATTGGCGATCTTGAAACCGAAAGTGATGGGCTCGGCGTGAATGCCGTGCGTGCGGCCAACCATCGGCGTGTCTTTGAATTCCCAGGCGCGGCGTTCGAGTACTTCCGCCAGCCGCTCCAAGTCTTGCGCAATTACCGCTGACGCTTGCTTGACGAGCAAAGCCTGCGCCGTATCGACCACATCGTTCGAGGTAAGGCCGTAATGAAACCAGCGCGACTCCGGACCAACAAACTCCGCCACGGCGGTGGTGAAAGCGATGACATCGTGGCGCACTTCGGCTTCGATCTCATGGATGCGCTCCACGCGAAAATCGGCGCGGTTGCGAATCGCTTTCGCCGCGGATTTCGGCACCATGCCCGCCTCGGCTAAGGTTTCGGTGGCGGCGATCTCGACGGCCAACCATGTGCGGAAGCGGTTTTCGTCGCTCCAGATGCGGCCCATTTCCGGGCGGGTATAACGGGGGATCACAGTGGAAATGCCTCCTGGTGACCAATAAATCGCTTATCGAAAGCGGGACAAAGGATTCTAAATGGACTAAGGAAAAGAGGCCAGTCCCGCCTCCACGCTGGCAGGTTCTCACCCAAACGGCATACAATACTGGTTCGAGCCCCGCTATGTCGCCCACGCCAGAAGATTTATCCATCATCAAAGATGACATGATCGCCTTCATTGAAGGCCATGGCATGAACCGTTTCCACGGATACGTGGATTACGACGAAGTGCAGTGCGTGATGTGGGAGATGGGAACGAATCCCGACGGCTGGAAGGACTTCGTGGAACTGGCGAAGAGCGCGGGCGCGCTTTTCCTGACCATGCACTCGTGGAAGATGGAGCGCGAGGAACTCGACGAGCTGGTAGATCGGCTGAATCACTCCGATTTTTCCGACAGCGACGATGTTGAGGATGCGCGCTGGCTGCGCGCGCACGTAGGCAAGGTGGGATTCCTGCAACTGGGCTGGGCTTATCAGGGATCGATGTTTCTTTGCGAAGTCAACACCGAATGGTACGACCGCTACCAGCGCTTGCTGGAGGTGTCGGAAGACTTCGGCGGCATCCCCATTGACGAACCGGATCAGGACGACGAGACCTAGCCGTGCGCTGGGAACTGGCTGCGGAAGACCCGGTGAGGATGCAGGCTCTGGCTGCGGCTCTCCGCGATATTCGTGACCTGCCGATTTCTGGTCGTGTGCGAAGTGATTGCGGACAGGGCAGTCCGCTTTATACGCTGGCGGGAATGCTGATTCGCCGCGGCTTGACGGAGCCTGAGGCCGCTGCGCGCTTTCTCTCTCCCTCCGTCGATCACCTTCATGCGCCCGAGGAAATGACTGGACTGCGCGCCGCGGTCGACCGCATCGATGCGGCTATTGAACGCAAAGAATCCATCCTTATTTACGGAGACTATGACGTCGATGGAACGATGGCGGTCATCGTTCTGAAAACGGCGATCGAGCTTTGCGGAGGCGCGGCTGATTTTCACGTCCCCCACCGCATTCGCGAAGGCTACGACATGCGCGATGACGTGATTGAGCGTGCCGCAGCCGCGGGAATTCATCTCATCATCAGCGTCGATATGGGCATCCGAGCCTTCGCTCCCGCTGAAACTGCGCGGCGGATGGGTGTGGACTTGATTGTTACCGATCATCACTTGCCTGGACCGGACGGAGTGCCCAGGGCTCTGGCCGTGGTGAATCCGAATCAAGCTGGATGCGAATATCCCTATAAGCAGCTTTGCGGCGCGGGCGTCGCATTCAAAGTGGCGCAAGGATTGATGGAGCGGCGGCTCGATCAAAAAGATCATGCGCGCATGTTGCGGTCGTTTATGAAAGTGGTGGCGATGGCGACCATTGCAGACTCGGTGCCGTTGAACGGCGAGAATCGAGTCTTTGCGAAGCTCGGTCTCGATGCGCTGAGCCGCGCCGTCAATCCCGGCCTGAAAGCGCTGCTGGAAGTGGCGCAGATTTCCAGCAAGCGTCCGCCAAATTCGACCGAAGTTGCGTTCCGCATCGCGCCGCGCATTAATGCGGCGGGGCGCATGGATATTGCCCGCGACGTGATCGAGCTTTTCAGCGTGAAGGATGCGGACCGGGCCCGGCTGCTGGCCGGAAAACTAGACCGCCTGAACGCCGAACGGCAGGAGGAAGAGCGGCGCATCTTGCGCTGCATCGACGAGCGCGTCGCGGGCGATCCCGCTTTATGCGAGGCCTACTGCATTGTGGTGGACGGCGAAGGCTGGCATCGCGGCGTGATCGGGATTGCCGCAACTCGAGTGGTTGAGCGCTATCATCGCCCAGCCATGGTAATTTCGCGGGAGGGTGAAGAAGCCTTCGGCTCGGGCCGGTCAATTCGTCCATTTCATTTGCTGGAGGCGGTTGAAGCGTCGCACAGCCTTTTTACGCGTTTCGGCGGACACTCGCACGCGTGTGGATTTGCCATGCCTTCGGCAAATGTCGCTCAACTGCGGACGGAGTTAGACGCATTCGCGCGCATGCGTTTGACCGCGGCGGACCTTAGTCCGGTGCTGGATGTGGAGGCGGAAATGCATCTCGATGAAATCACTCCCGAGCTTTATCAAGTGCTGCGCCTGCTCGAACCCTACGGAAGCGGCAATCACGAGCCCGCCTTCACCGCCCGTGCCGTGAAGTTGATCGCACATCCGAAGATTCTAAAAGACAAACACATCAAGCTGAAGTTGAAGGAGGGGGATGAGAACGGCAACCTCGAATTCTCGTCCGACGTTGTGAGCGCCGATATTCAAGAAAACTCGGACAGGGAAGAACTATCCGCGGGGGCAGTCTTAGGGGCTCCAAGATGCCATCCCGGCACAGTTATCCGGCGTGCCGAGAAGGTGGCAACTGGGGGGCTTCGACTGAGAATGGAGAACGAACAGCCGAGAGTTGGCAAAAAACCGGCGATGGTCTTCGATGCTCTTGGCTGGCGCATGGCGGAGCGGTTGCAGAAGTCGCCGCTGCTCGCGGGCGACCACATCGATATCGTTTTCACCATTGGCCACAATAGCCACCCTGATTTTGGCGGACTGGAATTATCGCTGCGGGATTTCAGAACTCGCCCGTCAACTCCTGCCCGGACAGCCAGCTAACCACACAACCTGTCTGTTTGCGGTGTCATTCGTAGCGCTACATCAGCCACAGCGCATCCATGTCGACAATTACCTGCGTGCGCGGGATTTTCTGGGCGGTAGCAAAGGCCAGCATCGCGCGCAAGGTTGTGTTCAGCTTTCCCGGCTGGGGGACTTCAGAACGAAGTGATAGCGATAGTCGCGCTTCAGGCGCAAAATTGGCGCGGCGGCTGGTCCCAGCACCCGCACGCCTTCGTGGCGATTTTGTTCGAACCATTTCCCCAGGGTGCCCGACCATTGCAAGGCATCGTCGAGCTTGTCGCTGCGAATGAGCACATTCGCCAGGGCGGAATAAGGCGGATAGTGCATCCAACTGCGAAAGCGCAATTCCTTGTCGTAGAATCCGGCAAAGTCATGGCGGGCTGCATATTGTACGGCATAGTGATCCTGAAAATAAGTTTGCAGAATTACTTTGCCCGGCGTCTGTCCGCGGCCGGCACGGCCGGCAACTTGAGTCAGCAGTTGGAAGGTGCGCTCCGCCGCCCGGAAATCGGGCAGCCCTAAAGCGCTGTCCGCGCCCACCACACCGACCAGCGTGACGCCGTGAATGTCGTGTCCCTTGGCGATCATCTGCGTGCCAACCAGCAAATCGAGTTGGCCATCGCTCAGCGCGTTGAGAGTGCGCTCGAAATCCTCCTGCCCACGAACCGTGTCGCGATCAAGACGCGCGATGCGCGCCTGCGGGAACATGCCGTGAAGCAATTCCTCCAGCTTTTCGGAACCGGTGCCGAGAAAATATACATACTCGCTGCCGCAAAGCGCGCACGCTTTGGGAATCGCCGCATTGTAGCCGCAATAATGGCAAATCATTTTATGCTTCAGCTTGTGATGGGTAAGGGCGATGGCGCAATTCTGGCACTGGAGAGTCTTTTCCGCAAGCGCGGCACAGGGCTACGGGGGAATATCCGCGGCGGTTCAGTAAAACCATGACCTGCTCTCTGCGTTCGAGACGATCTTTGATCTCCTCGGCGAGCTTGCGCGAAACGACTTGCTCATGGCCGGTTTCCTGAAATTCCTGGCGCATATCCACGATCTCGACTTCGGGCAGCGGGCGTCGCTCCACGCGATCGGGCAGTTCAAGCAGAAGATATTTATTTTTCTTCGCATTGAAATAGGACTCCAGGGAAGGCGTAGCCGAGCCCAGAACCACGACGGCGTTCGCCATCTTCGCCCTCATGACCGCGATGTCGCGGGCGTGGTAGCGCGGCGTCTCTTCCTGCTTGTAAGAAGAATCGTGCTCTTCATCCACGATGATCAACGCGAGATCGGCGACTGGCGCGAACACGGCAGAACGCGTGCCAACCACCATGCGCGCTTCCCCATTCTTAATGCGATGCCACTGCTGCGCGCGCTCTTTGTCTGACAGCGCGGAGTGCAGAATCGCAACTTCATCGCCGAATATCTGGTGCAGGTCGGCGGCAACCGTAGGGGTGAGCCCGATTTCAGGAACAAGAAGAATCGCAGAGCGTCCAGCTTCGAGCACGGCACGCATGCCTGCGAGATAGACCGCAGTTTTTCCCGAGCCTGTAACCCCATGCAAAAGAACGCCGGAAAACTTTCGATCCTCAACCGCTTCCCGCAGACTCTTCAGCGCGGCTTGCTGCGCGGAGTTGAAATCGAATGCGAAAGACGGCCGCGCCTTGGTGCGTGAAATCGAAAAACTGGCTGGTTCCTGCACGATCTCGATCAGTCCCCGCTTCACCAGAGTGCCGAGAGTCGTGCGTGGGACTTCATGCGCTTGCAGCGTTTCCACCGGAACCCGGCCGCCCAAAGCCGCAAGTATCTCGATTAGTTTTTGTTGATTGCCGTTCAGTTTGCCTTCGGCTGATTTGAGTAGCGCAATCTTAACCGTGCGAGCGGCGTCGCGGGCGGCGGAGGCATCTTCCCGCGTAATCCATTTTTTTCGCGCCATTCCACTCAGAATTATTTTCGAGACGCGAGTAGCGGAGCGCAGCTTTTCCTCGCGGACCTGCCCGGCTCCGTCAGCATCGGACTCCCCGGCCGCCAGATAATCGAGCACGCGGAATTCGCCGGCTTGTTCCTCGGGCGTGCGGCGCGAACGAGCCGGCGATCCTGTCATTCCGGCAAGGTGCAATGCCCTGTGGCCCTCTTGGGTAATGCGGTAAGTAATTACACGTTTGAACTCTGCGTTCAGCGGCAGCATGGTGCGAAAGACTTCTCCGATAGGCGCGAGATAGTAATCGGCAATCCAGCGCCCGAGGCGAAGTAACTGGTCGTCGAGAACTGGCGACGCATCGAGCGCGCCCAGAATTGGTTTTGTTTCGACGGCAGGTTTCCGGTCGTGCAAGTCAAGCACAATGCCGATCAGGCGCTGCCGACGGAAGGGCACAAGCACGCGTCCGCCGGCCACCGGAGTGGCATCGGCGATGACACGGTAAGTAAAAGCCATGTCCAGCGGCACTGGCAAGGCAACATCGCAGAATTCGGACACTGTCAGGAAGGATAACTCAAGAGGGATACTTGAATCGGCGAGGGTCATTCCGAGCGAAGCGAGGATACCTTGGTGTATTGCTTAAAGCCGCGACGCTGGCGATGTCGGGAAGAACCGAGATTCCTCGCTTCGTGGGGAATGACAAATGTTTCTTTGATGGCTGATCACTCCATAGGTTTTTTCGAAGGCTCGATCCCGAGGTACTTCATCACCATCTGCAAATCCTTCCAGGCCTCGCCCTTCTGGCGTGGATCGCGCAGCAGGAATGCCGGATGGTAGGTGACCGCCAGGCGCGCGCCAGCCCATGCCGGATCGCTGCGAACTCCGGCGGGTTTGAAATCGTAGAAGCGTCCGCGAAGTTCTGACATGGGCGCGTTGATGGCCAGCAGATTTTTGGCTGCGGTCGCGCCCAACGCAACCATGACCCTGGGTTTGATCGCCGCGATCTGCCGCATCAGAAATGGCGAGCAGGTTTCGCACTCATCGCGCTCCGGTTGGCGATTGCCAGGCGGACGGCACTTCACAATGTTCGCGATGTAGACATCTTCGCGGCGCAGGCCCATCGCCTTTATCATGTTGTTGAGCAACTGGCCGGCGCGGCCCACGAACGGCTCGCCTTTCGCATCCTCGTCTGCGCCCGGGCCTTCCCCTACGAACATCAGATCGGCATGCGGGTTTCCCACCCCGAAGACAATTGTGTTGCGTTCCTTGTGAAGTTTGCAGCGGACGCAATCGCCGAGATCTTCGCGGATCAGCTTAAGCGCAGCGACCGGATCGGCAATGCCGAACTCCGGCTTCGCCGCGATCGAGATGAGATTATCTTCAGAACTTAAGTCTGTGACAGCGGATTTTCTGGCGGCCATTTCCTCTCGCGGTTCCGTTTGGGATGCCAGCAACGGTGAATACTCGCCTGGCGCATTTGTTGGTGCGGCGTTTGGCGCGGCATGCGCGTCGCCGGAACCAAGCGGTTCGCGCCGATAGAAATCGTAGATACCCAAATCGTTGTAGTAACGGACGCGCCGGGCTAGCGCCTGTCGCAATTCCGCATCAAGAGCCAGCCCCACTCTTACTTCTCCACGTCGAAATAAATTTTGGCGGTTGCGCGGTATAGCAAAACCTTCGCGCCCTCCAGTTCCATATCGAGCGAGTCGACATGGGCCCACTTGATTCCCCGAATAGTTTTAGCCGCCTCGGCTACAGCCGCTTCGGCCGCTTTCGCAAAGCTCTCTGTGGAGGTTCCCACGATTTCGATAACTTTCTGCGTCATTGTGCGCTCCTAATAGCCTGAGAGGAAGTTTTATGGAATTGTACACGGACGGAGCGCTTCGGATACGAGCGCGCGCGGGTTGAAAAGGCGGGATTTCCGGTTCGTCGAAACGGGTCAGGCTTTTATTTCCGAGCCGCGGCGTTGCTTTATCCGCACGACTTGGTCGAGGATGCGTTGCGCGACTTCCCACTTTGTGGTCTCTGGAACTTCGACTACTTGCTCGTGAGCGATGATGGTCACGGCGTTGCGGTCGGAATCGAAGCCAACCCCTTCTCGGGAAACGTCGTTGACCACGATCGCATCCAGTTGCTTGGTGGTGAGCTTCTGCCGGGCGTTTTCGAGAACATTTTCGGTCTCGGCGGCGAAGCCAACAATAATTTGCGATCCCTTGCGCGCGGAGATCTCTTTCAGAATATCGACCGTTGGTTCGAGTTCGAGGCTAATCGATCCTTTGCGTTTGATCTTCTGGGCAGAAACGGACTTCGCGCGGTAGTCGGATACTGCCGCGGTCTTAATCACTACGGTGGCCTGGGGCAGAAGATGCAATACCTCGTCGCGCATCTGCTCGGCCGATTCAACGCGCGTGACCTCAGCGGCGGCCGGCGAGGCGAGCGAAGTCGGACCGCTCACCAGCAGCACGCGAGCGCCCCGGCGCAACGCCGCTTCCGCTACGGCGTATCCCATTCGGCCGCTGGATCGGTTGGTGAGGTAGCGCGCGGGATCGATCTTTTCCCGCGTCGGGCCGGCGGTGATCAAAATTGTTTCGCCGCTTAGATCTTGCGATGCCCCCAGGGCCTCAAGAACCGCCGAAACAATCGCTTCGTTTTCTGCGAGGCGTCCCGAACCGGTCATGCCGCAGGCGAGATAGCCAGCGCCGGGTTCGACAATTTTCACGCCACGCCGCCGGAGTATCTCGAGGTTAGCCTGCGTCGCCGCATGATTCCACATGTTGACGTTCATGGCCGGCGCAACCACTACGGGCGCGGTCGTCGCGAGATAAAGCGTGGTTAGAAAATCGCTGGCGATGCCTTGCGCGAAGCGCGCCAGAACGTCGGCGGTGGCTGGAACAACAAGCAGAGCGTCAATCGACTGCGCGACGGCGATGTGTTCAATGGCGGAATCGATATTCGCGGAGCCAGTTTCGTCGTCGTCGCCCGGCGAGAACATGCCGGTGATTACTTTTTCGCCGGACAGTGCGGCAAAAGTTAGCGGGCGGATGAACGCCTGGGCGGCGCGCGTCATGATGACTTGCACGCGGATGCCGCGATCTTGCAGCAAACGGAGAATTTCCGCAGCTTTGTAAGCGGCGATTCCGCCCGTGACCCCGAGAGCAATTTTCATAGCGAGCATGCCAGCGCCTGAAGGCGCGACCGCTTCCGGACATTTCGGCACGCCTCAAGCCGTGCCCTGACACGGAACCTTGCCCTTGCCGGCGTTGCCGTCAATTCCATCGGGCCTTCTCCAAAAATATCTAGGCGTCGTGGCCGAAGGCCTGATCGAGCACATCCGCGGCCTGCTCGGCGGCGCTGCGAATTTCAGGGATCTCCCACTTCACCTTGCCGGCGCGGATTTCATCTTGCGCTATGCGGCAGGGTTTGCGGGAATTGGTTTGAACCACCGGCGGAGCGCCGGATTGCAATTGCCGGGCGCGCCGGGCGGCGACCAGAATATATCGATAATTGCTGTCGAAGCCTTCGATCAACTTCATGGATTCTCTCCCCTTGATGTCGGGATGCAAGTTTCGATTGCCGAACGTTGGTGCGCTGTTCCCGGTGAGGGAAGCCGGAAACTGTTCCCCTATTTTCCCACGAAATCCGAAGTTATGCGGATGTGTGGCCACAAAACTGGTTACCGAGGACTAATCCCTCAAGAACTGCGCGATCGTCGAAACGACTCCAAAATCGGCTGAAGGCGGTCGCGCACATTTTCCAGGCGGCAGCAATCTGCCAGGGCCATGATTTTCTTTTCTTCAGTGGAAAGATCGCGGCCAGCGCGCGCCAAGCGTTCGCCGCGCACAATGGCGCGCAACAATTTGATGGAATCCTCCAGCTGATCGTTGATGAGGATGTAGTTATAGCGCTCATAATTTTCTATCTCCCGTGTCGCCGTGTTGAGCCGCCGCTCCATCACTTCATCGCTGTCTTCGCTGCGTTTGCGCAGGCGCTCTTCCAATGTTTTTCGATCCGGAGGGAGAATGAAGATGCTGCAAGCATGCGCCAGCTTCTGTTGAATCTGCGCAGCGCCCTGCACGTCGATGTCGAGCAAAAGATCGCGGCCATTTTGTTCCGCCTCGCGCAGAAAGCGGCGAGCCGTTCCGTAATAATCTTTGCCGAACACCTCCGCATACTCGAGAAATTCGTCATCGCGGATCATCTTTTCGAATTCCGGCCGAGAGATGAAGAAATACTGTCGTCCGTCGATTTCGCTGCCGCGGGGAGCGCGCGTGGTATAGGAAATGGAAAACTCCAGATCGTCGACCTTCTTCAGCAGTTCGTTGACCAGCGTCGATTTGCCCGAGCCTGACGGGGCCGAGATGACGTAGATAAGGGGATTGTGCGGAGGGAAACTCATTCCAGGTTTTGCACCTGCTCGCGTGACTTCTCGATCTCCGCCTTCATGACGAGCCCGGCTTCGGTAATTTTCAGCGCCTCTCCGGCAAGACCGGAGGTTTTCGAGAGCAAAGTATTGGCTTCGCGATTCATTTCTTGCAGCAGAAAATCGAGCTTCTTTCCCACTTCTCCATTTTCGTCGAGCAGTCCGAGAAAATGCTGAACGTGATTTTCGAGGCGGACAATCTCCTCCTGAATATCGCTCCGGTCGACCAGAAGGGCGGCTTCCTGCATGGCCCGTTCTTTGTCCGCTCCGGGGCCGAGTAACTCCTGTAGGCGCGATTGCAAACGATCGACATAGCTTTGCAACACGGTGCGGCGGTGAAGTTGTACCGTGTTGACGGCTTCTCCCAGGTGGGCCATCCGCTGGCGCAATTCGCGCTCGATCCCCCGGCCTTCCTGTTCCCGCATTTCGTTCAGGCGATCCAGCGCCTGGCCCACTAACGACATTACCGCCGGCTCGAGCGCGCCATCGTCCGTGTTGCAGCCGGAATCGAGCGCGCCGGGAATTCGCAGGATTACGTTGAGATCGGGCTGGGCGGGGACGGCAAACTCTCCCGCTGCCGCGCGGAATGCGGTAATGTATGCGCCTACCAGCGGACGATTCAGAGAAAACGTATCGCCGCCGCGCTCGATAGTTACCGTAATCTCGACATGGCCGCGTGCGATTTTTTCTTTAAGCAATCGGCGGAGTTGCATTTCAAGCGAATCGGATCCCGAGGGCAGCCGGAAATGCAGGTCGAGAAACCGGTGATTTACCGATTTCAGGGATAGCGCAAAAGCCGCATGTCCATTGCATTGCGCCGCAGCCAAAGCCGTTGGCGCGGATTTACTTTCGCCATTGACCGCAAGTTCGCCTCTAACTTGCGCGAAAGCCGTCATCGAGCGGATGGGCATAAGTGCTTTCTTTGAAGTTCCGTTAGAAAATATTAACTGGGCTGGGCCGGTTCCATTTTCTGCTCGAAGTCGGCGAACTGCAACTCATACAAGCGCCGGTATGTGCCCAATTTAGCCATCAGATCTTCATGCGCGCCAACATCGGCGATGGCGCCGTTCTCGATCACCACGATTCGATCGGCGCGGCGCACGGTCGAGAGCCGGTGCGCAATCACGAACACGGTACGTCCGCTCATCAAATTGTGCAAAGCGGATTGCACCAGAGCTTCCGACTCACTGTCGAGGGCCGATGTGGCTTCGTCGAGAATCAAGATCGGCGCGTTTTTCAAAATCGCGCGCGCAATTGCGATGCGCTGCCGCTCGCCGCCGGAAAGGCGCACACCACGCTCCCCAATCACTTCATCGTAACCCGCGGGCAAGGCCTTAATGAAATCGTGCGCCAATCCGCCCCGGGCCGCGGCCTCAACTTCTTTCAGCGGTACATGCGGTTGGCCATAGGCGATATTGTTGCGAACCGTATCGTTGAAAAGAACGGTTTCCTGCGTAACGATTCCAATTTGTTGCCGAAGGGAAGCCAGAGTTACGTCGCGAACGTCGCGACCGTCGATTAGCAGGCGGCCCTCCGTGACATCGAAAAAGCGCGGAATCAAATGCACCAGAGTGCTTTTGCCCGATCCGCTCGATCCAACGATCGCCACCACTTCTCCGCGCCTGACCTCCAGACTAATGTCGTGCAGCACGCGCGCGTCGGAACACTCGCTACCATAGCTGAAAGTGACATGATCGAACTGGACTCCCTTCGAGAAGGGCGGCAAACGCCGGGCATGGGCCTTCTCACGAACATCGTCCTGAATGTCCATGAACTTGAATATTTCGCTGGAGGCGCCCAGGGCTTGCTGGAAGTTATTATTAAAGAGAGCAAACTTGCGCACTGGATTGTAGAGGGCCAGCACCGCGGCAACGAAGGTGACGAAATCGCCGAGAGTGAACTCGTTGTGGGCAATTCTTCCGCGGCCCAGCAGTAAAAGAAGAGCGATTGCAACCGCGCCGAAAACATCCATCAACGGCGAACTAATCGCGGCTGCGGCCACCGACCGCAGATTGGCGCGAAATAGACGGTTCGCGGCCTCTCGAAATCGCGCAACTTCCCACGACTCCATGCCAAAGGCTTTGACGATACGGTTGCCGGTAATCGTTTCATGCAATAAATTTTGCACGTCGGCCAGCTGATCCTGGCCGCGGCGCGTCGTAGTTCGAACTCGGCGACCAATGCGGATTGCGGACCATATGATGAAGGGCACAAACAGAAGCAATACCCAAGCCAGTTGCCGACCGAGCAGGATTACCGCGCCGGCGATAAAAACGAAGCTGAATAACTGTTGCAGGAATTCGGCCAGCACGCTCGACATGGCGTACTGGACGCGCTCAATATCATTGATGATTGTGGAGATGAGCGTACCGGTTGCGTGCCTTTGAAAAAATGCGGCCGAACGCCGCAAGACGGAGTTGTAGAGATCATTGCGCAGGCTGGTAATCATTCCGAAGCCGGCATGATTCACTAGATACGTGCCGCTGTAATCGAAAATTCCCTTGAGGACGGTCGACGCCACCAGAGCGTAGGCTACGATCGTCCAGGCATTGTGAAAATGAGAGGGAACAAAGCGTTGCAGATAAATCGCCCGCCCAGTGTGGGGAACCGTCAGCAAAAGAATGTTCTCGGAACCAGTCGAGGGATTCAGCACGCGATCGAGAACTGGCTTCAGCAACACAAGCCGGAAGGCTTCCAGAAATCCGACGCCGGCCAACAGCAATACTCCGGGAAGCAATTGCAGCAGGAACGGAAACACGTAGCGGACGAGTCGAGTCAGTTGGCGCATCGGGTTCTCAGGTGCGGCCAATCTTGCCCGGCTGCTGGCGGCAGGATAAGCATGGGCAGAATGATCATGGATCGTAAGCCGCTATTCTACTGCTCTGCGGCGGGTTTGTGTCGATTTGGGGATCGATAGGATCAAGCGCGAGTCGGATACCTCAGCAATGTAGACTGCCTCGCGCCAGGTCTGGATCCGCAGTCCGCCGCTAGCAGGGGTATCCGGAATCGACTTTCCGCGAGCACCCCCGCGCTCAGAGAATGGAGAACGATGGAACAAAGGCGAACGGCACGACAGGTTCTAATGCATTCGCTGCGTACCAGCGTGGTGGCTGCTGCTTCGTTGCTGGTAGCTCGGCTGTTCCGGTTGCCGCAAAGTTATTGGGCTCCGATCACAACGCTGGTGATCACGCAGTCGTCGCTGGGCGCGGCGCTTGCGGTTTCCTGGCAGCGTTTCGTCGGAACCGCGATGGGAGCGTTGTTGGGCGGAATTGTGGCCGCCTATTTCGGCGCGAGTGTGCCGGTGTTTGCCGTATGCGTATTTCTTTTGGGATTGCTTTGCGCCGTGGCCCGTTCGGAGTGGAGCGCCTATCGTTTTGGGGGAGTCGCGGTGGCGATTGTGCTGCTACTCCCACGAACGGCGCCGGTGTGGCAGCTTCGCTCTTCACCGTTTTGCGGAGGTTTCCATCGGAATTATGGTTGCGCTGCTATTTGCGTGGGTTTGGCCGGAAGGAGAGCCGAAGCCATAAGAACTACGAGTTGCACTTTCTCCAGAAGCGAATGTATCGAGCCTACTTCGGCATGTCGCGATGAACGACCTTTACAGGGTACGCGCCTTTGTGCAACCGCCTGCTGACCTCTTCCGCCATCATCACCGAACGGTGCTGGCCGCCGGTGCAGCCGAAGGCAATGGTCAAATAGCTCTTGCCTTCGTGGATGTAATGCGGCAACAGATAAATCAGCAAATCGGAGATTCGCTGGATGAACTCCCGCGTCTGCGGAAATGACATTATATATTTGGCCACGCTGGGATGCCGGCCCGTGAGCGCCTGAAATTTCGGTACAAAGTGCGGATTGGGCAGGAAGCGCACGTCGAATACCAAGTCCGCTTCTTCGGGCACGCCGTGGCGGAAGCCAAAACTCACGCACGAAACCAAAATGTTCTTGTCCGACGCCCGCTCGCGAAAACGTGCGGTGATATGCGCGCGCAATTCGTGGACGTTAAATTTCGATGTGTCGATGACGATATCGGCCAGCCTGCGGATGGCTGCCAGGTGACGCCGCTCGGCCTTCAGCGAGGCGTTGACCGGCGCGTCTGTACCCAACGGATGCGGACGGCGGGTCTCGCTGAAACGCCGGAGCAGTACTGCGTCGGAAGCCTCAAGAAAAGCGACCTTGGTCGGAATCAGACGCCGCACGGCTTTTAGAATGCCGGGCAGGCTTTCCAGTTTGGATCCCTCGCGTACGTCTACGACCAGCGCAGTCCGCTTGATCTCCGTCGACTGCAAGGCCATCTCCGCAAAGCGCGGAATCAGCTCGACCGGCAGGTTGTCGACGCAATAATAGCCGAGGTCTTCAAATGCCTTTAGTACGGATGCCTTGCCGGAGCCGCTCATCCCCGTAATGATCACCAGTTCCGGAGCATGCGGGGTGGGGCGCGTGGCAGGCTTCGCTGCTTTCTTGCCTCTGCGCGGTTTCCGGGACGCGGACGGTTTCCGTGGCGTCATGCAATGGATAGTAGCATTGCAAGGCGGGCGAATGGTTAACGCTGGCAAAACGGAAACTATGAAGGCAACAAAGCCACACGAAGGCTCTTCGGAATCGCCTATTGTCTCTTCGGCATCCGGACGGGTAATCTAATCGGCCATGAAGAAATTCCACGAACTTAGCGAACGGGAAGTGCTGGCGCTGGCCATCGCTCTGGAAGAAGAAGACGAGCGTGTGTATGCCGATTTCGCCGAGGGGCTGCGGCAGGATTATCCGGCGTCGGCGGCGATGTTTGAGGGCATGAGAGAAGAAGAGTCTGGCCATCGCCGGCGATTGATCGAACTCTTTCAGCAAAAATTTGGAGAACACATTCCTTTGATTCGCCGCCAGGACGTACGCGGTTTCGTGGAGCGTCCCGCGTTGTGGCTGATCCGTCCGCTGCGGATTGAGGCGGTTCGCAAAGAAGCCAGCACCATGGAAGTGGAGACGCGGCGGTTCTACGAAAAAGCCGCTGCGCGCACGCAGGATGCCAGCATCCGGCAGTTGCTCGACGATTTGATCAACGAAGAACGCGAGCACGAAGAGCGCGCGCAGGAGTTGGACAAAGAGAAACTTCCGGCCAACGTAAAGGCTGACGAAGAGCGCGCGCAACGCCGGTTGTTCGTTTTGCAAATTGTGCAACCGGGATTGGCGGGGCTGATCGATGGTTCGGTATCGACGCTGGCTCCAGTCTTCGCCGCAGCGTTCGCCACCACCAATAGCTGGGATGCTTTCCGGGTGGGTCTCGCCGCATCGGTAGGTGCGGGAATCAGCATGGGGTTCACCGAGGCGTTGTCCGATGACGGCAGCCTGACTGGACGCGGTCATCCCTGGGTGCGAGGTCTGATCTGCGGCGCCATGACAGCACTCGGCGGCATTGGACACACATTGCCGTTTTTGATCCACGATTTCCGCAAGGCGCTATGGGCTGCCAGCGTGGTCGTGGTCGCCGAGTTAGCTGGGATCACTTGGGTCCGGCAACGTTATATGGACAGTCCTTGGATTTCGGCCGCTCTCCAGATCGGTCTGGGCGGAGTGCTCGTTTTTATTACTGGTGTCTTAATTGGAAGCTCGTAGCAGTTGCGATTGGTTATTCTGATTTCTGATTGTTGAGCGAAATCAAAATCGAGCAGTTTTAAAATCAGCAATTTGCAATCCGCAGTTTCTTACGGCTGCGTCTCCAGCGGATGCCTGCTCTCTTCGTAAAATTCGTTCTGTAGCTTCAAGCTGACATCGTCGGCCTTCACCGCACGAATCGCCGTAACCAGCGTATCGATCCACCAATCCATCTGAAATTTTCCCAGCTCTACGGTTGCGGCAGAGCCGTCGCCCGAGTAGTGATTGGGAAATCGCGCGTACCACCAGATGCCGGTGTAAATACTTTCCGGAAGATTCTGGCGACGCAGATCGGCGCCGGATTCGATGCTCGCGCGATCGATGTGAACTAAGTCAGGCCGGGCGATCATCACCTTCGAGGTTTCGCTTTCGCCGGCATGCATATCTGTGGAAGTTTTCTTCTGCGGGCCTCCGGTCGATGGCGTGCGCTGATCGAACACATACACCACGTAATCGTGCGGCTTATCCAATTGCGTTTGCGCGAAATATGGGAGCAGGTACTCGTTGCCGCCGTGGCCGTTTACGATAATCACTTTCTTGCAGCCGTTGCGCGCCATCTCGTCAGTTGTTTCCTGCAAGAGCGCAAGTTGCAGCTCGCGCCTATAAGCGACGGTTCCCGGCTCGTGACGCGCTTCGGAAATCTGTCCGAAATAATAGTCGGGAAAAACCAGCGCATACTCCTGCCCCGCTGCGTGCAATGCG
Source organism: uncultured Acidobacteriota bacterium (assembly GCA_963755225.1). Taxonomy (GTDB): domain Bacteria; phylum Acidobacteriota; class Terriglobia; order Terriglobales; family Acidobacteriaceae; genus Sulfotelmatobacter. Next base: position 140,646 of record CAVWJE010000010.1, on the reverse strand, counting down.
GCATAGCGGACGTTGAGCAGATCGGTGCCCAGCGGAAGATGCGGACCATGCTTCTCCAGGATTCCGAACGGAAGCAGACACGTGGCTTGGGAGTGCCGAATGCCTTCCCGAAAATCGGCTGCCGTTAATTCTTCCCAGTGAACGGAAAGGTTAGCTTGCGGAGAGACCGCTTGCGATTGAGCGAAAGCAGCCGGTATAACAAGCAGTAAAGCCGCGAGAAGAGCGGCGAATGCACGCGTCATATTCATCCTTTTACGTCGATTCCAGCGTGTCTCTATTCATATATACGGTGTCGCTGAGCTACGAAGAAAAGCGGGCCGAAGACTTTCTCCGGCCCTTTCGTCTCTCGCATCATCACTTCAGATAGATTTCCTCCAACAATTCCGAGCTGATGATCTCCCGAATCTCGGCGCGCTTCTCGCTGAGTTGCTGCGCCGGAGCTTTACCCCCGAGAATTTTGTCACGCAGCATCTCGCCCTTCTCGGCCAGACCGTCCATGGCGGCATGATTTTTGTACTGGATGGCAACGCAAATATCCCAGTCATCTGGACTGTTCTTGGTCTCCTTCAGGAAGACCTTGTAGTCCACGATCATCCCCATTTTTTTCTGCTCATCGACAAAGGGTTTGGTGGTCTTTTGCAGGCTGGTGAGATATTCGTCCATGTGAGTGGGCTTGACCCGAATCAGCTGAATGCGCCAGATCGGCCCTTCTGTGTAATGCTCCTGCGCGAATAACGCGGGCGCGACGAAAAGCAGAAAAACGACTAGACCGCACATCTTCTTCATAGTCATCTCCTGAACTGAGGTGATTCTTACGGCGCGAGGATCATACGCTGAGTGAGCGAAACGGGGAAGCTCATCTTCGGAATGCGGCGCACGAGCGAGTCGATTGCCCGCTTTCTTCGGACCTCAGGAGCGTCGTATCATAAATCGAATGGCATACCCGATTAAAACTTGCAGCGTGTGCGGAGCGGAATTCGAGCTAAAGCCTGATAAGCCCGGCTTCGCCAATCGCTGTCCCGAATGCAGCGTAGAAGAGAAGGCTATGCCCAGCGAGAAGGCCCGCATGGACGCGGATGAGCGTAAGTCGCTGAGCGACGCGAATGAAGCTCGCAGACGAGCGATGCGCGATCTGCTGTACCGCAAGGATAGCTGACGGCAAAGGCTAATGAATCGCCGAACCAAGTTTCCGGTCCGCCGGCATTCCTCTCACCCACAACTGGCGATAGTGAGTACCGATAATTCGAGAGGTCGATTGACGCTGGTGTTATGGCGGGGCGGCCCAATGCAACTTGGCCTGCCGGACAGCCGAGGGCGGCTGCCCCTACATAGCTCCTAAATCGGCAAGTTTTTGCCGAGCCCGCTTCTAAGGCGCTTCGATCAGTTCCATCTTGCCATCGCGCGTGCGGTGCAGAATCATCACTTTGCCTTTGGGATCGCGGAAAACAAAAACGTCGCGGTCGCGGAAGTGGACTTCCTTGATGGCTTCTTCGAGAGTCATGGGCCTCATGGCGACGGCATCGCTGGATCGCACCAGATGTACCTCGGTTGTTTTAGCGACAACGGGGTAACGGTGCACGGCGACCGGCACCGCGGTTTTTTCGGTGAGGCCAACTTTTGCCGCCGCGGCTTCAGGATCCGGCGAGTGGCCGTTCCACTTCTTTACTTCTTCGCTTTTGCGCGCCGAGCGCTTTTTCGATTGCCACTTCGTTTTGTATTTCACCGCTTGCTTCTCGAGATGATCGAGAGCTTCATTGACGGCGATCGTCATTTCTCTGGCCTGCGCCAGGCCGACCAGCGGGCCATTGCGCGGATTGATTGTGATTTCAGCCTTGTGGCGATGCTTTTCGACGGTGAGGATCACTTTGGTTTCGAATCTGTCGCCCAGCATTTTCCGGATCTTTCCGATGCAGGTTTCAACTTCCTTGCGGATGGCGGGAGTGACTTCGAAGTGACGGCCGGTATATTCCACATTCATGAAGCGGCGCTCCTTGGATTGCGACAACGTGAGGCACTGCCTTTTGTAGCGCCGCCGTCCCCGGCGGCATTCTTCGTCGTTCCGCCCACGTATTTGCCGGCGGGACGCCGGCCTTATTCTTTCACTCTGCGTTGATGGGTGCTGGGAATGCGCATGTCTTCGCGATACTTGGCCACGGTGCGGCGCGTAACTTGGATACCTTGCGATTGCAGAATGCGGGTGAGTTGCTCGTCAGTTAACGGCCGCGAGGGATCTTCTTCTTCAATCAGTTTCTTGACGCGCCGTTTCAAAATCAGCAGGCTGGTGTTGCCGCCCTCCGGTCCTTGCACGCTCTCGCTAAAGAAGTAGCGCAGCTCGAAGACGCCCTGCGGCGTGTGCGCATACTTGCTGGCCACGGCACGGCTCACGGTAGAAGGATGCACGCCGATTTCTTCCGCGACCTCCTTGATCATCATCGGCTTCAGGTGGTCGATGCCCTTTTCCAGAAAATCGTACTGGCGGGCGACAATGCAATAACACACTTTGGTGATAGTCTGCTTGCGTTGCTCGATGTTCTTGATGAGCTGGATGGCGCTTTTGTAGCGCTCTTTCACATAGTCGCGCGTGTTCTTGTCGTTGGTCTCGCGCGTGACCAACTTTTTGTAGGCGGGATTCAGGCGAAGCTGCGGCAGGTCGTCGTCGTTCATTAGAACAAGCCACTCGTCGCCATGTTTGATGAACGCGACATCGGGTTCAATCAAACGGGCCTGGACTTTGTTGTATTGCAGGCCGGGACGCGGATCGAGCGTGCGGATGTAATCGAGTGCGCGTTGTGCCGCGTCTGGAGTGCGGCTGATCAGCTTGGCAATTTCCCGCGGCTGCTTGTTCTGCACCACGCGCAGATGCTGATCGACGATGGCGATGGCATCCTGCAACACCTGCGCGGCGCCGTTGCCGGGCTTCTCGCCGTTCTTCTCGACGCTCTTATTCATCGCGAGCTGTTGCTGGTGATAACGCAACTGGCGCAGCAGGCATTCGCGCAACTCACGGCATCCGACGCCGGGAGGATCGAGCTGGCGAATCACTTCGAGCGCCTCTTCGAGGTCGGCGCGCGTGAAGCTGGGCTTTTGTACGGGGCGAGCTGGAGGCATGGCTTCGGGAACCGGAGCGAGAGCGGCGGCTGAAGCGGCAACCGGAGCCGAATTTCCATTGACCGGCGGGAAGTCGGCCAATGGAGCTGTCTGCGGGCGCGGATTTATTTCAAACGGATTTTGAGCGACGTTTGGCGCGCCGAGATTCGATCCCGCTTCCATCGATGCGATGAAGCTCGAAGAGATTTCTGGGGCGAAGTTAGTCTCTTGAAATGGCGCTTCCGTCGGAGTTTCTTCGGATGATGGTGAGACAGCCCCATCGATTGAAGACGATTCATCCGCACTCAACCCCAAAGCCTGCGCTTCGCTTACGATGCTTTTCGCCGCGGCGGCATCGGCTTCGGGAGACGCGGGCGGCGCGATGCCCAGCATCTCTTCGTCGGTGGCGATCAGATAGCCATCTTCGTTCAGGTTGCCGATGATCTGCTCCGCGGCTTCGCGGACTTCGCGGCGCAGGCTCAATGCGCCGAGTTGCCATGCGAGATGATCGGTGAGAGTAGTCGGCTTCGAGAGAAAATTCTCGAATGAGGGGCGCTCGATGTCCTCCATCTCGTTGCGCGTGCGATAGCCGGGATCGAGATAGTCCTGGAAGAAGGATCCGAAATCGATTTCTTCGAAGGGGTCTTTCTTTTCGGCGACGATTGGAGCTTCGTCCGTGGAAGTCTTGGTGGTAAGCCGGTCGCGATCTTCTTCTTTGCGGCCAACTTCGTCGATCAACGGGACGGAATCTTCGAGTTCTTCGAGAACCGGATTCTCGACCATCTCGGCGTTGATCATGTCCTTGAGTTCAAGCTTGTTGAGCGCGAGGACGGAAACCATCTGCACCAGGCCGGGTGTGAGGATCTGGCGCTGGGATAGTTTGACGCTCAGTTTGTGCTGTAATAAAACCATGAGTTCGGCCCGGAGATCTGTAGCTAGCTTTGTGAATTACTCCATCTTGTCTAGCCGCTCATCGTGGCTGTCAAGGCGGTGTTCGTGCATCTCCACAACTCGCAGCAGCCTAGCTGTGCCTTCAGCAACTTCGGTGATCAGCTTTGCCGCCTTATCAAGCTGGCGGTCATGTTTTTCGCTTTCCAGCGACAACAGCTCCAAATTGCGAGTCAGGACTTCCAGCCGTTCGTCAATCGTCATCGCTGTTTACCTCGGCGCCTAAAGGCGCTCACGTCACAAACTTTGTCGGCACGGCTGAAGCCGTGCCCTTACCAAACCTCACTCCCGCACAGTTTTGCCGACGACCAGCGACGCTTCTTAAACTAATGAAAAGCTTTCCCCCAAATACACCCTTCTTACTTCCGGATCGCCCGCCAACTGCTCGGGCTTGCCGTGTCGGAAAATTCTGCCGTCATCGATGATGTAGGCGCGATCCGTCACTGAAAGAGTTTCGCGCACGTTGTGGTCGGTAATCAACACACCGATGCCGCTGGCCCTAAGACTACTGATAATCTTTTGCAGATCGAGAACGGCGATGGGGTCGATCCCCGAAAAAGGTTCGTCAAGGAGAATGAAAGTCGGATTGATGCACAGGCAACGGGCAATCTCCACGCGGCGGCGCTCGCCGCCCGATAACGCGTATCCCCGATTCTGCCGAATGTGCTCAAGCCCCAGTTCATCGATAAATTTTTCCATCTTCTCGCGGCGCTCATGCCATGACATCGGCTGCGCCTCCAGCACCGCGAGGATGTTTTCCTCGACCGTAAGTTTGCGAAACACCGAAGCTTCTTGTGGGAGATAGCTAATGCCATACTGGCGCGCCCGCAGGTACATAGGGACGTCAGTAATGTCCTGACCGTCGTACAGTACACGGCCAGTATCTGGGGGGATCAGGCCAACAATGGCGTAGAAAGTAGTAGTCTTGCCCGCGCCGTTTGGGCCGAGTAAACCCACCACCTCGCCCTGCTCGACGCGCAGGCTGACTCCATTTACAACGCGGCGGCCGCGGTACGACTTGCCAATTTCATCCGTGGCTAGGGTACGCATTTAGCTTGCCAATTGCAGGTCTTATTTTGCCACTCGCGTTTGAGTTACCACAGGAGTACTTGCTTCGCCTTCTACGAGCACCCTATCATCGCCCCTAAAGAAAGTCAACGAAACGCCCGTAATCTTGCCCCGTTCGGCATCAAAAATGCTAGGCGGGCCACCGGTAAGGACGAATTTGTCGTCGGAAGCTGTATAGCGGAGCTGTTGCCCCTCGGCGCGTCGGCTGGGTTGTTGGATGACAATATTTCCCTGGGCAATCATATGATCGAGCTGCCCTAGTCCGGCAACTTGTTGATTAATTGAGGTTTGAATGCGGGGTCGAAGGTAGGCGTCCATGGTAGCGGCAGTCACGGAAAACGACGTTCCCTTCGCTGTGACGCCCCCTTCATAGTGGGCAGTTCGATCTTTGTCCGAATAGGTTAGTCGTGCCGCACTTATGGCGATGGGGCTGGCGTCGGTGGATTTCTCTGCGGATTTCGGCGTTTTGTTCGCTTGTCCAGCCTTCCTTGGCTCAGCGTCAGCCGATTTCAGTTGAGGCATCCCCGGTTCAGACGGTTTCCCCTGTACCAACACCGTTGAGACAGGTTGGCCCGCAGTCCCTTGAGCTATGAGAAATCGCTGGTCGCGATCAAACTGGATGGTCGGGGCCTCGATAATATTCGCATCCTGCCATAGGCGACCGTTGCCCTGATAGATCGCTACGGCCGGTGAGTTGTGCGCCGTCATGCTGGCTGCGGTTACGTGAATCGGTGAAGCCGAGGCGAGCAGCGCCCCGTTCGGCTGCTCCGTCAGCTCGCTATATGTGCTTTTGACGTTACCCTCGGCAAATGCGTCGTCACTGACGCGATTGATCCGGACCGTCGTTGCTGTCGTAACCATGGTGCCTTCCGCAACACGCGGGCTTCCGTTCAGGACCAGAATCTGATCTGCCGGCGTGTAAGCGGCGTTTTGTGCCCATGCCTGGGTCCGCTTCGCGGCGGGCTGGCCATCGTCATAAACAAACTGGCCTTTCTGCACTACGGAGGAAATCCCGCCTTCGGGCAGGAATGCTGCATCCAGCGTCTGGCTGGTGCTGATGCGGTTGGGCATACCCGGAGCGATGCTCACGATTTTTGCGTTGGGCGCGCCGTGGACCGAGGTCAAGCGGCTGGTGCCTTCGGAGGTTTCGGCGAATTTTGCCTCAAAGCGGCCAGCGCTTATGACCGTGCGCTGAGCTGCCTGGGTAGACGCCGGCATCGAGTCCTGTGCCGGCGAGATCGTGATCTGCGCCGCACCCGATGTTTGCGCGCGATTGAGACGCCGTCCATCGACAACGAAAAAGTCGATCACTTGCGATGCGATGTCGAAGTCCTGCGGCGGTTGAGAAGAGTGTTCGGAGGGGCTGCCGGCGGCATTCGAGTTAGCGACGGAATTATTTTGTTCGAGCCGCACCCCATCCATCGCATGCACTTTTTGCAGCTCGTTCTGTCCGCGGAAGTCCAGAATCGCGCGTCCCGCATCGCCCTGCATCGGTTGAGAACCGATGCGCTCCACGTGAACGTTGCCGGTCACCGTGGCTGTGCGCAGCAGGTTGTTCTTATCCGTCAATAGAAGCTCGGCAACATCCGCCCGGGCGCGCATCTCCTCTGAATCACGCGCCGACGATTTAGCATTCACATTTCCCGTTGCGATTACGTGCTGCACATCGTTGTCGGGACCGAGAAAAAATGTAGCTTCGTCCGCCTGCAAAGTAGCGCCGGTACGTTCCATGCGGGCATGCTCCAGAACGATCCCTCGGGGAGTACGATTAATCACCCCGTGGGTAGCGAACAAAGTTGCGGCTCCCTCTGCGCCAAGCGTCACATGAATTTGCGATGCGAGAGTGAGCGAATTGCTCTTGCCGGAATACTGCATGCCGACGGCCCAACCTGTGGCTTGCGGCGTGTGAAAGTCAACCCGGGCATCGGTGGTGGCATCTCCGCTGGTCTGGTTGAACACCAGATTCGTCGTCTTAAGATGAATCGGATTCTTCAGCTCCTTGGGCGTGCCCTGATCGGGTCCAGTTCGGCCGGCAGGGTTGGCCTCGAGATCGATCTGCACGTCTCCTTGCGCAGAGACATTGCCGGATTGCTTGTCATAAGTGAAGTCGTCGCCATAAATCTGGTCGAAGCGCGAAGAGTCGCGTCCGTAAAGAACAATGCTTACATTGTGGAGTTCGGCGCGGCCGTTTAACTGAAACTGCTTGAGGTTGCTGGCTTCAATCGTAAACAGGGTCCGCTTCCCGTCGGATTTGGAGAACTGGAAACCGTTCGCGGTCTGCTTGATGTCGATTCCAATTTTGTTTGGCAATTCCTTTAGCACATTGCGCGCCCGCATCCGTGCGTAGAAGTACATCCCCGCAATGAGGATACAAAACAGAACGGCAATCACGGCCAACCAGCGGCGAAGGCGGTAGATGGGCAGCGGCATTACAGGTTCAAGTCTAATGCAAGCGAACTCAAGTCTCCGAAGCGGACCGGCATTCGCCTGCTACAACTGCTTTAGAAACTCTCGTCTACATTCACTTCCATGATCATGTGATCGAGTTCGGACCTGGCCTGATTTTGCTGCGCAGTGAGATCGCCGGATTCCTTACGCAACGCCGCCAACCGGCTTTCCTGCGCGTCGAGCTGGCCGACATAGCGCTGCAACAGGGCCTTTTCCTCGGAGGTTCCTTTCAGCGCTTTCATGTTTTCACGGACACGATTCTGATCGGCTGAGATCTGATCGCCCTCGCGCTTTCGGTCGGCGATTTGGTTGAAAATCTCGTCGACTTTCTCCTTCTGCTTCAAGATACGATCGAAGGCCTGTTGCATCGCAGGAGTCGCCCGCTTCTGGTCGACCAGTAGCGCAACCTCATCATCGTCGAGGTTGGTTAATTCGTAGCGTGTTTCTTCGGGATGAACTGACTCGACTGTGAAGTTCGCCGTTTTTCCGGCATCGACAGAAACACGGAAGCGATGAAAAGACTCCGAGGTTTCCTCTGGCTTGGGAGTAGCCGGTGTGAGGTCCCAGCCATCTTCCGCCGGATATTCTAAAATGACCTGGCGCGGCTCGGTATCAGAATCCCGAATGGCAAACTTGCTGGTTTTTCGCTGCTCTTTGGTAAGTACCATGATGCCCTTCGCGATGCGCACACGGCTGACGGGCTTTTCACTCTGGTCGGTGGTGTATTTCACGTGAACTGCCGCATCGCCTGCGTAAGAAAGCAAGCGGCGCTCATCGGGATGGATGGTCTCAAATATCCCTTCGCCAGCGAAAGCATCGGCCTCAAGCACGTTGAAGGAACCCTGGTCGAGAACCTGGCCGCTGGTGTTCTTGATCCACAAAGCGCGCAACGGAGCAGAGTTTTCATTCCACAGCGTGACTTTTTCGGCGTCAATGTGCGCCTGCAAAATCGGCACCAGCGCCGACTGGTTCTTGCCGATGCTGATTTTCTGGTTGATCTTGTATTCGAAAAAATCTCCGGCAGATTTGCCTTCAGCTTCCGCGACTTGCTTACCGGCGACGCTGGCAATCTGGGCTGTTTCCGTTTGCATCACCGGCGCGGCGCCGTTCACCTCTACCGTTTCGCTCGAAGTGCCAATGTTGAGCGTGGCATCGATTTTATTGGTGCGGCCAGTCCCGATGTAAACGTTGGATAAATTGAAGCGCTGAAATCCGGGAGCGTTAACGAACAGAACTGAGTTGCCGGGCTGGATATCTGCAAAGTGGTAACGCCCCTCGCGATCGCTGTAAGCAACCTGCGACGCTCCGGTTTCTTCGTTCCGCACGGTCACACGAGCGCCCGATACGCCCGCTCCGGAGGGGTCCTTCACTAAGCCGGATAAGCCGGTTCCACCACCGCCAACTCGAAACATGCCGCCCCCGACGCCGCCGCCCGACCCGGATTCGACACGCGGAGACGACTGGAGTTGGGCGGACTGCTGAAGCCGGTCAGCTTCGATCGTCGCTTCGTGCGACTGCGGAGTCAGCATTGCAGATTCAGGCAACGGGACGACGGGACGGCGCGCGTAAAAAGGCTGCGAAATATCCTGAACGAAAGATTGCGGAGCGCCGGCGACAAGCGAAAGCTGAACATCTTTCCAATCTTCGCCGATGGTGTTATCGACGATGGCCCAGCCTTGAAGCAGCGGCTTTTCTCCCGGCTTGTCGGAAAAAAGTATGCGATAAGTGCTCTTCCAGATGGGCACCTCACTGATGTAGCTCACAAAAATGTCACGATCACCCGAGCCGGACGCAGTGAAGCTCATGCGGCGCACGTCGCGGGCGCGCGCCGAACCGATCAGGCTCAGGTAGCGGCCAACCTCATCGGTAAGTTCGCGCTCGGCGATGCGCACGGACGTACCGGCGCCGAGTTCGAAGTTCTTCATTTCACCCGTATCGGTGACGATGGAAAAAGCGGTAACCTCTTCGAAGTCTTCCTTCGAATGCTGGCGATGGATTTTCTCGACACTCAGAAGTCGGCCCACTGCCGATGTTGAGCCGCTGCGTACTTCAACACGCGCGCCGCGAAGAGCGAGAAGGTATTCGGCCTGTGTGACCTGCTCGCCAAACGGCAAACGCAGCGACTTGAGCCGTTCGTCAAGCGGCGCGATCGAGTTGTAGCGCACGGAAGAAATGCGCCCATCGCCCAAGATCGACCGCGGTAAGAGACTTCAGCACGTCGTTGAGTTGAGAAGTGGTGAAATCGATATTAAGTTCTTGCGTGCCGTGGACTCGAGTGGAGTGCTCAAAGTACCCCACGCCATTCTTATAGAGCACTACGCGCTTGACAGGGAGCCGGGCGGAAGATGTCTCAGCCGTTGCAGACGCTGTGGCCTGATTCGGCGGGAGCTTTGCCGGATCAAGTTTTTTCTGCGCCCAGGAGATCGCGGTCAGATGGAACGCAACCAAGACAGCCAGAGTTGAGAGACGCATACAAACCTCCGGTGTTTGAGAAGCGCAAGTCTAGCACTTAAGTTGTATAGCGGGTCTTGGCGGCAAACAGATCGAGAGCGGGTTCTCGTTCCGACGAACAGGTTGTTCTCATAGGGACTCTCTAGCGGCTGCGGAACTGGCGCACGGCCTCCGGTATCGAGGCGTGACCGAAGGGAGCTGGTGCAAGTGTTAGCGCCAGCATCAGCAGAGCAAACAGAGCCAGCCACATTCGCCCACCGGAAACCCGCGGCAAATCCGCGACTTGAGGATGGCGCAAGCTGCTCAGTTGCAGGAGAATCGCCCAGATCAGCCACCCGGTCCAAAGATAGTAGGCCATGGGTAGAAGAATCAGAATTGTCAGCCGCGAAACCAGCTTGTGTATGCGCGGCGCAATCGAAAAAACAATGTGGCCGCCGTCGAGCTGCCCGCCCGGCAGCAGATTGAGCGCTGTGGCGAACATTCCCACCCAGGCTGCGATTGCCATGGGATGCAGTAGAAGACGATTGAGCGGCAGGGCAGCGGCTCCGCGCAGAAGGCCCATCGACGCGAGGATTCGGTGCAGCAATCGAAAAATTAACGGATAGCCCAGTTCATATTCTGCCGGGAAGAAAGAATAATGTAGCGGCTTTGACCATTGCAGAGAAACCAGCAACACCGCCAAAGCGACCGCGAAGCCGGCAATTGGCCCGGCAATCCCAATGTCGAACAGCGCCGTTCGGGAGCGGATCCGGGAACGAATAAGAATGACCGCTCCCATAGTTCCAATGGGCGTTGGCATGGGAATGAAAAAAGGAAGCGTCGCGTAGACTCCGTAACGCCGGCAATACAAGTAATGACCCATTTCGTGGGCCAGGAAAAACAGCATCAAGGTAGCCATGAACGGCACGCCGCCCAGCAGGCGCGCCGGATGCGTGAAGGTCCAGCTGACGGGGAAATACGGAACCGATTCGTCGTCAAGCGACAGCGCGGGCAGGCCATGCTGAAAGTTGTATTGCATGCGCGCGCCCATCACGAGAGTGGTAAAGCAAGTCGCCGTCAGCAACAGAATGTGCAGCCAGTAGCGCGGACGCGGGGCGACGCGCGCCGGTACCGGCATTGGCCGATAGTATTCGATAGTGGAAGAAGTAACGGAAGAACCAGGTTCCGACATGAAATTGGTCGGCCTCGGGACTCGCATCGAGGCTCTCTTTTGAGATGCTACTACGAGCGGGCGCCAGACTGCCGCTTTGCGCAGAACTGGGGATGGGCGGAACTAGGATGAGCGGAACTACGACGGTCCACCAACACCTCTTCCATGCTAGCAGCGAAGTAACCTCAAGCTGTTACCAAAGCGCCATTTTGCGAGCGCGGCGAAAGCTATAAGATACGTCCTGTCGCTAAGCACAGTAGCAGTTCCCCTAAGCAAGATTATCCCCTCGCTTTCCCCCTCTAAATCCAAACTATGAGCCTCGTCGCGCCTGTCCCGAAAATCGAGCTTGATGCGTTTCCACGGCCTGCGGCCAACACTTCCCGTGCGTGGGTTGAGATCAGCCAGGAGGATTTGGCGCACTGGGACGATTGCCTGCTGGCGTCCGGCGCATGGCTCTATCAGTATTCGTTCTGGAACGAACCGCTTCGCGTTATGGGCCTCACGCCGCGCTACCTGGCATGGGGCTCGCCGGGGCAGCCCTTAGCGTACGTTTGCATTCTGACGGCGGGGTTTCGTCCCGCGAGGATTGGCCTGGTCTTTCGCGGGCCCACTTCTCTCGAGGCTGGCGCAGACGTTCCTGAAGACGCAGTCACGGACTTAATGGAATGGGCACGCGCTCAGGGATATATGTTCATCCGCTTCACGCATTCCGATGCGCGCATTCTCAATCCCATCGCGTCGCGTGATTGCGCAAGAGAAATCGATGCTTTCCCCTATTTTCAGGATTTTCCGATCCAATCGCCGGATTTCGTGGTCGCGCAGTGTGACGGAGAAGATGAAACGCTCGCGGGCTTCGACCGCGAAGTGCGGCGTAAGCTGAAAAGAGCCGTCGAGTTGGGCTTTGAGTTTTGTTCCGACGATTCCCCCCAGTCGTTGGCGGATCAGTGGCATCTCTACCAGGACTGCGCTCGCCGCAAAGGCTTTCGGCTGGAGCGTCCGTTATCCATCTATAGGGAGATTTTGCGCCGGGCGCGTCGGCACAATTGCGCGCGGGTTTACTCGGTGAAACTGCGCGACGAAGTTGTGGGGAGTTGTTTCGTAATACGCGACAGCGCCTCGGCTCACTGCCTGTTGGCGGCCTTTGCGCCTGAGCACAGGCACGCGGCGGTTTTTCTGCACTGGAAGGCCATGCGCGATATGTACGGCATGGGTACGAGAAATTACAACTTCGGCCCTGGTCCTGGATCGCTGGCCCGCTTCAAACAACAATTCGCGGCGCGCGGCCCGGCCTGCCCGGCGCCGGTAACTATCGTTCTGAACGATAAGTTATTTAAGCTTTGGTGGAAGGCGCTGTTCCCGTTGGCGATCCTGGTGAAACCGGCGATCGTCGGCACCTTCCGGCGCCTGTGCCTGATTAGCGGTCCGACAAAGTTGCGCATTCAATCGCGGAAAGTTCGGATGAAAGTACGATCGCGCCTTCTCCGCTGGACCACCGCGTAGATTTCGGCGTATACGCCGTTCTAGTCAATCGACTGCAATTCTTTTCCGGGCTTGAATCGCACTGCCTTGCCGGGGGGAATGGAAACTTCGGCGCCAGTGCGCGGATTGCGCCCAATACCGGTTTTTCGCGGACGCACGTTGAACACCCCAAATCCGCGGAGTTCGATGCGCTGGCCGTGCGCCAGCGACTTTTTCATACTCTCGAAAACCGTTTCCACCGCAAGTTCGGCCTTGGTCTTGGTGATCCCGGTCCTCGCGACCACTTCGTTGATAATATCGAGCTTAATCACGCCTGCCCCCGAATGCGGTATTCGTATCTTCCCTCAAGTGATTGATGCTATGGGAGATAAGGTGGATTGTCAACGGGAGCATCTCTGGCGTAAACCGAGCCGGCCGAGATTGTGCGAAGCGAAACGGGACAATTCTCCAATTCCAAAACGAAGTCGGATTGAGTAGTCAAACTGATAGGTTGTCAAATATCTCAAACGGGGAATGACAACCCAGGGGGAAACACCGGCGGAAATGCGGAGAAGAATTGGAAATGCAGGCTGGCGGTGAAAATTTCCCAATTACTAAATTTCCCGATTACTCAATCTATCGCCGGTTTTCTTCTTCCTTAAACATGTACTTGATCGCCGGCTTGTAGATCATTAAATTCGGCCGTCCGTCTTCGCGCACAACTTTGATGCAGGTCTTGTCGTACCACTCGATCATGCCATGCACTTCCTCGCCGTCGCGCAATACGATCACCATGGGCGTCCGCGATTGCATCTGTTTCTGATAATAAAAATTCTCCGCGTTGGTTTGCTCCGGAGGCGCAGCCTTGCGGCCGCCGCCCGCGCCCGCTCCACGATCGCCTCGGTCCGCATGATCACCACGGTCGAATCCACGGTCGGGACGCTCGTGTCGGTCACTTCGATCGCGCCGTTCCATCGCCGGGGTGTGATTGGCGGCGTGATTGGAACTATTGTGATTCGTGTTATGGTTCCCATGGTTCTGATCCACGCGCGACAACGCCGGGCGAATCAGTTTGCGGTTGGCGAAATTTTCTTCATCCCCAGACCGCTGCATGGGGATTGAATCGATCGCTTCTTTCATAGTGGCGCTACCCCTGCACGCGCATTCGCGCAGACCGCAAAATTTAAGAGGGCCCTTGAAATGTTAGTACGAAGGCGTGAAATTTCACCTACCGTACCACAGGAACCTTCCATTGACAATGACGCAGTAGTGGCGTTCGCGGAGTATGCCAAATCTTGCATACTTGCAAAAGAAGCGATTTATATCTATATGCGCGAAAGCCAGGCGAAGATATTTCTTATCCAGTCACCAATCGCGAGGAAGCAAGCAGATATATCGGATAAGTCTGCGGAGGCCTTATTTTTGTCCGGTCAAAAGCGGCCGCTTAATTGGTGTTCGATAAATCGGCGCCTCTGCGTTCGCGGCCGCAACCCGTTACCAGCGCAAGGAGCAGGGCCAGGATCAGAACCGTCCATGCCAGCACCGGCGCGAAGATCCCTCCAAAACGCTTTTCCGCCAGCCTGGCTTGCTCCACGCCATTCCACGAGGAGAGGAAATTTCCCAATTGATACGCGAATCCCGGGAACGTTCCACGCACCGCCGCTGGGGAGAGTTCGTTCAAGTGCGCCGGAATCACGCCCCAAGCACCCTGCACCATAAACTGCATCAGGAACCCGCCCATCGCCAGCATTGGCACCGTGTGAGAATATGCCCACAATCGGATGATCGGAATCGTAAGCAGAGCGGCGATTATGATCGCTTTTCTGCGGCCGATCTTTTCCGACCAGGTGCCAAAACAAATTCCTCCCAGCAAGGCTCCGATGTTGGCGATGATCGCGATGACTCCGACAGTCTGCGGCGTAAAGTGATGGTCTTTTTGCAGAAAGGTCGGATAAAGGTCCTGCGTGCCGTGGCTGAACGAATTGAAGCAAAACATCAGCGCGACAAGAAATGCGAATGTTCCGACATAAGTGGCGATGCCCTTGCCAATCCTCTTTTCCGCATTTTTGGTCACCTGCCCTTGCAGCCAGGCTGGGGACTCGTCCACTTTGGTGCGAATGTAGATCACCAAAAATGCCGGGAGCGCACCGATCACAAACATTCCTCGCCAGCCCACATAGTGGAACACCGTTGCATAAACCAGCGCCGCCATCAAATAGCCCGCCGCATAACCTTCCTGCAACAGGCCGGAAAAAAATCCCCGTCCCTCGGCGGGCAGCGTTTCAAACGCGAGCGCAGCGCCGACGCCCCACTCGCCACCCATGGCGATTCCGAACAACGCCCGCGTTATCAGGAAGATTTTCAGCGAAGGGGCGAATGCGGAGGCCAGCTCGAAGATCGAGTAAGCGATAATGTCGATCATCAGCGTGATCCGGCGTCCGAACCGGTCGGCCACCATTCCGAACAGAAACGCGCCCACCGGACGGAAAGCAAGCGTAATAAAGATGGCCTCGGCGACCGACGAAATCCTGGATTGAAATTGAGTCGCAATGGCGCTGACACAAAAGGTAAGAATAAAGAAATCGAAAGCGTCTAACGACCATCCCATGAAGCATGCAATGAAGGTGTTGCGCTGCACCGGCGTGAGCCGGCGAAAATGGCCGATAAATTCCATAGAGGTTCCTCCGCGCAATTCCTTACGCGCTGAAACGTCCTGCGGATGCTAGCATAGGTTTTCGATCGGCCATCAAAAAATCAGCAATTCCACGACATGTCCGAATCCGACCTTCCCCAACGCCAGGCAACCGATTCTCTGATGCTCACTGGTTTCTGGTATCGGGCGCTGCCGGCGGATCGGGTCTGGCGCAAGCAACTGCAAAAGGCGATGCTGCTGGAGATACCCCTGGTCGTGGGGCGCGATCGCGCGGGGCTGCCGTTCGCCTTGCGCGACGCTTGTCCGCACCGTGGCATGCCGCTGCATTGCGGCAATTTCGATGGAGACAACGTCGAGTGTTCCTATCATGGGTGGCAATTCGACGCGCACAACGGGCAGTGCCGCCTCATCCCCTCGCTTACCGCCGATCAGAATTTGAAGGCGGATCGCATCTATGCGGGAAGTTACCCGTGCGAGGAGAAAGACGGTTTTATTTGGGTCTATATTCCCGACCCAGGGCCGCTGGGCGCGGGATTTAGCGCCAGAGAAGAAGCTTCCGAACCTGTTCCTGAAGTCGAAAAATACGGAGAAAAATTCAAGCACGCCTATCTCACTGCCGAGATGCCGGTCGGCGTCGATCACGGTATTATCGGCCTAATGGATCCTGCGCATGGACCCTTCGTCCATCAGGCGTGGTGGTGGCGCAGCCGCCACAGCATCCACGAGAAGAAAAAGAATTTCGAGCCGATCCCAAACGGGTTTCGCATGAGCGCTCACACTCCCAGCTCGAACTCCGCGCCTTACAAGCTTCTGCGGCTATACG
This sequence comes from uncultured Acidobacteriota bacterium, assembly GCA_963755225.1. Lineage (GTDB taxonomy): Bacteria > Acidobacteriota > Terriglobia > Terriglobales > Acidobacteriaceae > Sulfotelmatobacter. Next base: position 124,560 of record CAVWJE010000010.1, on the reverse strand, counting down.
CCGACGCCGATTCCATCACTACAACCATCGATTTCGTTTTGCCCAACCTTCGCAGAGAGATAATTCGGGCAGGGAAGTATTGGTTCTCATCGCTGACAACGGTGACGCCAATTACGCGTAATCAATGCCGCATCGACGTCGTCGCCGCGTGGAATATCTTCCACTGGGTGCCGTTTGGGCCCAAGTTGCTCAAATTTGTATTTGCGAAATTCGTCGAGCAGGACCGTCGCACCATGGAACTGCAATCCGAAGGGCTGCAATACAATCCGCATCTCATGCTGATCGACGACGCCGACCGTCCCGCGAAATGGTACTTCCAGTTGAAAGCCGCGCATCTGGAAGCGAAGCGCACCGGCGGCGAGACGAAGCATCCCCTGCCGGGGGCGGTTACGCTGAAGTGGAGAAGTTGAGGCGTTGGCGCGGCGCCACCGAAGCGCCGAATCCCCTAGTTTAGTCACGAGGGATCAGTCGGATTCACCAGATGATTGTGATTCCTTGGTATAAGCGGAACTTATTATCCGGCGTCACTACTGGAATTTTCTCGCACAACGCCTGAGCAATGAGTTGGCGGTCAAAGGGATCACCATGATGATGGGAAAGCCCGAACATGCGGAACGCATGATCGGCGGTATAGGGCAGGATGCGAATTCCTAGGTCATCCATGGCTTTACGGAGGATTACCGCCGAAAACGCCAATTTGCCGGAGGCAGCCTTAATCGCAATCTCCGTCACGGAAACTGCGCTCAATTCCAGCGCATTATCCAGGTTGCGCACCGCCGTGGCCGCGCGCTTGCTAAGCCGCTCCGGAAACTCCACTGCATAGATGACGGTCGCGGTATCCAGCAGTAGGCGCATGAACTTCCTTAGTAGCGTCCCTCAAGGAAGTCGTCCACTTCCTCATCCGTCATTGGCTTCCACCAGTCCGGATCAACGATTTTGATTTGCCCGCGCAGGGCGCCTAGAACACGTTTCTCGCGAGCCGGTTTTTTCGTTCGCACAATGTCCACCACCGGCACACCCCTGCGGCAGATGGTCACGGGCTCTCCGGCCTCGACGGCTTTGATGAGTTCCGGAAGTTTATTTTTGGCGTCGGCCACGCTGACTTGCATAATAATCTTAGGATAGCTATCTGAGATAGCCATGTCAAAGAAATACTACCCGGCCACCAGCCAGTCCATTGCCTCTTCGCGGGTTTTGAACAGCGGCAGTTCGCGCTGCGAAAAATTCTTGAAGTGTTCGTAGAACACTTGCGGCAGGCTCTCCGTTCCTACCCACGCCGCGCGCTTCACATACGGGCGGTCGAGCACAAGGACTTCTTTGATTCGTGTGGCTACATTCTTGTCAACCTCGGCGCCGGTAAAATCGGCCAGTGTGAGCAGAGACCCCGGAGCGTGCCGCGCGATATCGGCGCGAATCATCTCGAGCAGCACCAGCATCTCCTTCACTTTGCAGTGCGAGAAGTCGATCAGATAAATCGCGTGGCCGTTGTGCTTGATAAAACGGAGGCGATCGTCGATCGGGTTGGAAGTATTCGCTCTCGTGGTCATGGGAGCAGCGACTCCACCACGGTGTAAACCCCGTCCAGCGCGGCATCCAGCGCGGCCGCGTCTTTTCCTCCGGCTTCGGCGAGATCGGGACGGCCTCCGCCCTTGCCGCCAACTTTCTGCGCGACAGGTGCGATCACTTTTCCGGCCTGCACCCTGCTGGTGAGATCTTTGGTCACGCCGACGATTAGGGAGACGTTTCCGTTTGACGCCGAGCCCAGCACCACCACGCCCGAGCCGATTTTGTCGCGCAGTTGATCGATCAGCGTGCGCATCTGGGAGCGCTCCAGATTATCCACGCGATGCACAAGAACCCTCACGCCTTTCACGTCTTTAATTTTCTCGCCAATGTTCGCCGTGCTCGACGATGCGGACTTCATCCGCGCCGAATCGAGTTCGCGCGTGAGGCGTTTGATTTCCGAATCCTTCTTCTCAAGTTCAGCTTTCAAAGCCTCGGCGGGAGACCCAGTGTCGGGGTGGGCTGAAATCTCCTCGGCCGAGGGTGCCCCATTCTTGCGCGGTTTTTGCGCAAGAGTGGGAACCACGAACGCGGATACCACTCCTTCTAGCTCGTGATCTTTTCGAAAATGAGCCAGCGATCCCAAACCGGTGATCGCCTCGATCCGCCGCACTCCTGAAGACACGCTGCCTTCCTTCAGAATCTTGATCAGGCCAATCTCTCCGGTCGCGCCAGTATGCGTGCCTCCGCAAAGCTCGGTGGAAAAATCGCCGATGCGGACTACGCGTACCTTGTCGCCATACTTTTCGCCGAAGAGCGCCATCGCATGATATTGGCTGATGGCCTCGTCGATGGGAACGTCGGTAATGGTTTCGACGATTTGGTTGCGTAGCACTTCCTTGTTGATGATGTCTTCGATATCCTGCAACTCTTCGTCTTCTACCGCCGTGAAGTGCGAAAAATCAAAGCGCAAGTGCCCCGGCGCGACTAGTGAGCCGGCCTGCTTTACATGCTTGCCCAGAACTTCTCTAAGGCCGGCATGAAGAAGATGAGTCGCCGTGTGATTGCGCATGGTCGATTCACGAATGGCGGCGTTGACGACGGCGTCAACTTTATCGCCGACACGAATTGCTTGCCTCGCGATCACTTGATGGGCACGCACTCCCTGAATCGGCGCGTAGCATCCCGTCACCTCGGCAACCACGGTATTATGATCGTCCGAATAAAACCATCCCTTGTCGCCAACTTGCCCGCCGGATTCGGCATAGAACGGCGTGTGATCGAGGATGACCTCGCCAGACTCGCCAGGCTTGAGTTCGCGCGCGCCCTGCCCATTGTGAATGATGGCCAGCACTTCGCATCCATCAGAACGAGTCTGCCGATAGCCTTCGAAGAGCGATTTCGGAAGCGATTGATACGTGGGATTCGCGGTCTGCTTCGCACTGCCTTTCCAAGAGGCGCGAGCACGTGACTTCTGCTCTCCCATGGCGTGATCGAACCCTTGCGCATCAAATCGGACCGCACGATCGCGGCAAACCTCTTCGATGAAGTCACGAGGCAGGCCGAAAGTGTCGTAAAGTTTGAATGCCCTATCACCTTGGAGAGTGGCGACGGCTGTTTCCAACGTCTCCTCTTCCTTGAATGTGCGCAGCAGTTCCTCTTCAAGCTTCTGGAGGCCGAGGGCTAGTGTGTGTGCAAATCTTCTTTCCTCCCCCAACACCACCTGCGCAACTCGACTGGACGAATCGATCAACTCCGGGTAGGCGTCGAGCATAACGTCCCGAACGGCATAAACCATTTCGTGCATGAATGGCTTATCGGTGCCTAAAAGCCTTCCGTGCCGGATCGCACGCCTGAGGATTTTCCTTAAAACGTAGCCCCGGCCTTCGTTTGACGGGATGACCCCGTCACTGATTAAGAACGTGCATGCTCGCGCGTGATCAGCAATGATGCGCCGCGACGCGACTAGTTCATGCTCGGTCACGGGGAGGCTGTTGCCACGCGACGAAATGACTCCTTCCACAGTCAAGAGGCCAGCCTTTCCAAGCAGAGGCGTGAACAGATCCGTGTCGTAGTTTGAAAACTTTGTCGGATCTCCGAGATTGACCATCACTGCCGCTAGCCGTTCCAGCCCTGCTCCCGTGTCAATCGAAGGCTTGGGAAGAGGGCTCAGCTTCCCGCTGGCATCCCTGTCAAATTGCATGAACACAAGATTCCAAATCTCGACGTAGCGGCCGCAGTCGCACCCGAAATTACAATCCTTGTGCCTTTGATCGGACGCCGCTGGTCCCATGTCGTAATGAATCTCGCTGCAAGGCCCGCAGGGGCCGGTGTCACCCATTTGCCAGAAATTATCTTTTAGACCAAATTCATAAATTCGATCTATTTTCACGCCCTGAGCCAGCCAAAGATCACGCGCCTCGTTGTCAGGCAATAACCCGCCCTCGCCATTGAAAATCGTCACATAAAGCTTGCCCCTATCGATCCCGAACCATTCCTTCGAAGTGATCAGTTCCCATGCATAGGCGATGGCATCTTTCTTGAAGTAATCGCCGAAAGAAAAATTTCCCAGCATCTCGAAAAAAGTGTGATGGCGGTTGGTGAACCCGACGTTCTCTAAATCGTTATGCTTGCCGCCGGCCCGCACGCACTTCTGCGATGTGGCGGCGCGGTTGTAATCGCGCTTCTCCAATCCCAGAAAAACATCCTTGAACTGGTTCATGCCCGCGTTGGTGAACAGCAGCGTGGGATCGTTCGCCGGAACCAGCGACGACGAATGCACTTCCTTGTGCCCCTTTTGCACAAAGAAGTCGAGAAACTTGCGGCGGATTTCGGAGCCAGTCATGGAAAGAGTAATTCTAAACGAAACACAGAGGCCACAGAGGAACACGGGGTAAAACACAGATGTAGAAAAATGACGGTGCGCAGCGGACGGCTTATGCGCTCTCGCCTTCCAGTTCGCTCAGCGTTTCTTCATCGACATCCCATTTTTTAAGAATGCTGAAAATTGTTTTGGACCCAAAGCCGCCACGCATTAACTGCCGGAAGACGCGCGCCGTCTGCTTCTGATCTTTCGGTTTTACCAGCCGCTTCTTCCGCAAGTATTCGCGCGCCTGTTTTTCTTCGCTGATTCCTTCAAAAGCCGCGTCCACGGCCTTATCGATTACGTCGCCGTGTACGCCCTTGATCTTTAGGTCGGTGACCACGCGCTGCCGTCCGAACTTTTGATTGTCTCGCCGCAGAGAAGAGAAGTATGCGGCATAGTGGGAATCGTTGAGATACCCGCGATCCTTTAGGCGCCGGATAACAAGCTCAATCAGCGTGCGCCCGTATTCCGATTCCGGCTCTTCCACTCGCGCGCGAAACAGGCGCTTCAATTCCGCAACCGTGCGCATGCGCCGGGCGAGTGCGCCCACAGCATATTCGTAAAGCTCGTCTTCAGAATAGAAGCGCTTCTTAGGACGCGGAAACGGCATGCGCTAACGATAACGCAAAATCGGGCTTGGGGCTTCGGCTTTCGGGCTTCCGCCGTCCGGCTTCCGGAAAACAGATTCGAATATTTTCGGAGGCCGGAAGCCCGAAGCCGGATCTATCTTCCGCCGAAGCCGGCAGACTGCATCGACTGGCGCGAAATGTCGGAGGTGGAAGCGATGCCTTGCATGCGCAGCTTAAAGTCGTCGGCATTTGAGGCATTTTCCAAAGCGGTTTCGTAGTTGACCAGCCCCGCCTGAAAAAGATCCCACAAGGATTGATCGAACGTCTGCATGCCGTATTGCGATGTGCCGGCCGCAATGGCGTCGCGAATCGAGCGCGTTTTTTCCGGAACCAGAACGCACTCGCGAATGAACGCCGTATTGATCATCACTTCGACGGCAGGCACGCGCCCTTCGGCGTCGCAGCGACGGACGAGCCGCTGAGAAACAATGGCGCGGAGTACGGCGGCCAACTGCAACCGAATCTGTTTTTGTTCGGGCGGGGGAAAAATCGAAATGATACGGTTTACGGTTTCCACCGCATCCAGCGTATGCAGCGTGGAGAAAACCATGTGCCCGGTTTCCGCCGCGTGCAGCGCCGTTGAAATGGTTTCCAGGTCGCGCATTTCACCGACCAGAATTACGTCGGGATCCTGACGCAACGAGGCTCGCAAGGCCGCGCTGAACGATGGCGTATCTACGCCGATCTCGCGCTGGTTCACGTAACCTTTTTTATCGCGATGCAGAAATTCGATCGGATCTTCGATGGTAATAATATGTTCGGCGCGGCTGGAGTTGACGCGATCGACCATCGCAGCCAGCGTAGTTGACTTACCAGAACCGGTTACTCCCGTTACGAGCACCAGGCCGCGCGGCATCTCGCAAATCTGCTCGACCACTTTCGGCAGGAACAACTCATCGAGCGCGCGAATCTTGGTGGGAATCACGCGCAGCACCAATCCTACGTTGCCGCGCTGCTGAAAAATATTCACGCGGAACCGTCCCAGCCCGGCCACGCCGTAGGCCATGTCAATTTCAGTGGTTTCCTTGAATTTTTGCTTTTGCCGCGCCGACATCATGCTGAACGCCATGGTCAGCATGTCTTCGGCGGTCACGCGAGGCTGGTCGGTTAGCGGCACCAGTTCGCCGTCGATGCGCAGATGGGGATAGTTGCCCACCTTCAAATGCAAGTCTGAAGCTTTGCGTTCGGTTGCGATCCGCAGCAGGTCGTCAATGTTCATCGATGGAGGTCCTGGGAGGCGTATTGCCCGCTAACTCTCCGTATGATGAACCGGATCGTAACTTTGCTAAAGATGACCTAAGTAACGGCGGACGCCCGGAAGCGGGAACGGGGGATCGTCACAGTTCAGTTTACTGTGACCTCAACGCGGAAACCGGGCGCGCAATGGTGTTGGGCGTCGGGCTGGCCTTGTCGTTGCCATGCCATTTCCGAGCCAGGCCCTCCAGTTGAGCCAGGACTTTTTGAATATCCTTCATGCGATCGGTAATGCCGTAAGTCACGGCCGGAGGAATGGTCTGCTCGTAATGGCGGAAAATAAAACCTGCGCTTTCAAGCGTACGCAGCCGCTGGGTTAAGACTCGCGCGGAAATTCCCTCCACCTGCTGCCGCAGCACGCCAAAGCGCATGGGGCCGTTATTGCTGAGGGCCCACAAGATGTGGAAGGTCCAGGGCCGCGTGAGCGCTTCCAACATACCTCCGATGGCGCAAGGGGATGGAGGCTCTGGATTTCGCTTGGGAGTCATTGATACTAAGTTACTCCGAAGTTCCTGATATGTAAAGAATCTATAGTTATTTATTGTAACCAATGCCAGCCTGCGGCGATCTAACCTGACGAAACGCCCAGGAGGCCTTATGAAGTTGCTCCGCATCGATTCCAGCGCACGCCGTATTTCCGTTTCACGCCAGCTTACTCAGAGATTTGCGGATGTATGGAAGAAACAAAATCCCGGAGGAGAAGTGATGGAGCGGGATTTGGCCGCAACTCCGCTTCCGCTCATCACGGACGAGTGGGCCCTCGCTATTCACGCGGATGTTGCAATGCTCACTCCGGCGCAACGGGAAACTCTTGCGATCTCCGACATGTTGGTCGAAGAATTGTTGTCGGCCGACGTAATCGTGATCGGCGCTCCCATGTACAACTTCGCCATTTCAGCTCCGCTGAAAGCCTGGATCGACCAGATCGTACGTGTCGGCCGAACCGTGCTTTTCAAGCCCAAGGGACCCGAGGGAGTTCTGAAGGGAAAGAGAGTGATCGTCCTCATATCGCGCGGCGGTGCCTATCGGCCCGGCACCCCTACGGCTCAATACGACCACCAGGAGCCTTATCTGCGCCACATCCTCGGCTTCATTGGATTGACGGACGTTACATTTATTCACGCCGAAAATCAGAAGCCTGGCGAACTCGCCGAGCCCGCCCGCGCAGCCGCGATTTCACAAATTCAATTGGCAGCGGCGGAGATGGTAGCGTCCGAGCGGACGGCCGAGATGTAAAAGCCTCACGAGAGATACCGATTCGATCGTCCAACATCACTTGATCTTCGGCATTGTTGAATCGAACGACGAAGGGAGAAAAATTATGACCAGTTCAATATCGGCTGCACATGTGCGGCCGTCGACTCTTCAACATGCTGCCGTGCCGGTTCTCATTTTCATGGGAAGGCTTTTCTTCGCCCTGGTCTTCATCATGGCAGGCCCACGGCACTTTATGGCTCAAACCATCGGCTATGCCGCGTCAAAAGGTGTGCCGATGGCCTCAATCGCCGTTCCGTTCTCGGGGTTGCTGGCGATTGCAGGCGGAGTTTCGATCTTGCTCGGCTATCGCGCCCGCATCGGCGCGTGGCTGATAGTCGCGTTTCTGCTCGGCGTTACGCCCATGATGCACAACTTCTGGGCGGTAGCCGATCCTACAATGCATCAGATGCAATTCGTCATGTTCTTGAAAAATCTTTCGATGCTGGGCGGAGCGTTGCTAATTTCGCAACGGGGGTCGGGCCCATGGAGTTTGGATGGCGGAAAGTAACCCGTTCCGACTGACGCGCGCGCGATTGACTTAGTCATAGGACTTAGTCTAGTCTAGCGCAATGGAAGTTAATATCCACGAGGCTAAGACTCATCTTTCGCGGCTGCTGCAAAGGGTCGCGGCGGGAGAGGAAGTCACGATCGCTCGCTCGGGCGTGCCGGTCGCCCGGTTGGTGGCGCTGGAGCCGGAGAAAAAGAAACTCCGCCCGCTCGGCTTCGACCGTGGGAAAATCTGGATCGCGGACGACTTCGACGCCCCTTTGCCTGACGATTTGCTGAAACAATTCTATGGCGGAGAGATTCCGAAGCCGGAACGGAAACGCCGGAAGCGGAAATGAAATACCTGCTGGATACGATGGTCTGGCTGTGGAGCGTTGGGCCGACGGAGAGAATTGGAAAGGATGGTCTTGAAATTCTCGCCAACGGAAAGGAAGAGATTTATCTCTCCGCGGCGAGTTCGTGGGAAATCGCGATCAAGGCCAAACTTGGGAAGTTTCGACTCCCGGAGGCTCCCGGGCCATACGTGCGTAACAGAACGACGGCGCAGCGCATCCTGCCTCTAGCCATTAGCCAGAATCACAGTCTGGCCGTTTACGATCTGCCGCTTCACCATAGCGATCCCTTTGACCGTCTGATCATCGCGCAAGCCCTGGATGAGGGGATGACGATACTGACATCCGACCGGATGTTCAAACACTATGAGGTCAATCTGGTGTGGTGTGGAAAATAGGGAAGGCGCAAACGAATCGCGCCTTCCATCCCGTCCAGTCTCGACATGAAAAATTTAAACTTCCACGGTTTGTTTGCTGTGCACCGGAACCGGCGTGAGCCAGCCGTGCCGGTCGTCTTTTTCGCCGCGCACGATGGCGTAAAAATCCTTCTGGATCGCCCTGGTAATCGGCCCCATCCCGCCTTTGCCGACTTTGACTTTGTCGACCGAACGAATCGGCGTGATTTCCGCCGCGGTCCCGGTAAAGAAAGCTTCGTCGGCGATGTAAAGCATCTCGCGGGGAATCATTTGTTCGACGATCGGAATACCCAGGTCGCGCGCAATCTGCAAGGCGGAATCGCGGGTAATGCCGGGCAGGACCGAGTTTCCGAGCGGCGCAGTGATCAGCTTGTCGCGATGCACAACGAATACATTCTCACCGGAACCCTCGCTCACAAAGCCGTTCACGTCGAGCGCAATGCCTTCGGCGTATCCGTTGACGATGGCTTCCATCTTGATGAGCTGCGAATTCATATAGTTCGCGCCCGACTTCGCCATTGCCGGCAGCGTGTTCGGGGCGATTCGCGTCCATGAAGAAACGCAGGCGTCGCAACCCTCGGTCTCGCCGCCCAAATATTTTCCCCACGGATAGTTGATGATGTAAACCTCGGTCGGCGAGTTGAAGGGATTCACTCCCGCTTCGCCATATCCACGCAATATGATCGGCCGGACATAGCACGGCCACGCGCCGTTGCTGCCGACGGTTTTAAGCATCCCTTGCACCAGTTGATCGCGAGTGAAATCAACGTCGATGCGGTAGACTTTGGCCGAATCCAGCAGGCGCTGAATGTGCTCATGGGCGCGGAAAATCGCGGGACCGGAGGGCGGCGCGTAGCAGCGTATGCCCTCGAACACCGAGGAGCCGTAGTGCACCACGTGCGACATTACATGAATCGTGGCCTCATCCCACGGGATTAGTTTGCCATTGTGCCAGATATTTTCCGACTTCTGGATCGCCATGCGGACTCCTTCGCTTGCGGCTCGGATTGCGGTTATAACGAGGCTGAATCTTTCCTCTGGCGTGCAGCGGAACGAAGCGAGAAAACCCAACCAGCGTTACCGAACATTATATCTGAGAGTGACGGAATCCTTAACAAAGGGTAGTGTCCTAATTTCTGGAGCAAAACCTCTTGACCACAAAGGACGCGAAGGACTTCGCAAAGGTACGAAGAAAGGCCAATTCGAAATTAGGACACGACCTGAAATCGACGTCGCTCCGCGCCTCGGAAGCAACTCTGTATTGTTCTTGTGATAGGCCAAATTCCCGGCTGCTTTTGACTACAAACTGGCCTTCTTGGCGTCCACGCTGGGGATCGTTTTCGTAATCTTGTAGTCTCGATACTCGATGGTTAGAGTGGCGGTTCCGCCAAGCCGTATGACGCTTTCTGTGTGATTTTCAGAAGGCAGCCAAAAGTCATTCACTTTGGCGTAGGTATGGGCGATTTCTGTTTTCTTGATCCAGAAGGAAGGATTCTTCCCCGGTTCGCCTTCGATCTTCACCACGGCGAAGTCTTTGGCATCCACCCAGATTTTGCCGCGATAGAGAAATCTGTTCCTGGTCTTCGGGATGAGGTCAAGAATGTAGCGGGCTCCATCGGGGGAGTTTTCATGACCGACGAGAGAGAAATCGTAATTCTCCGTGCTCAAAGCCGTGCGGCGGCGGTTTTCGTCGTTGGCAGCCTCCTGCTCGCCCTCCAGCAGTTTCTTGAAAACGTGATCGAGGATGAACTTTGCGCCCTTTTCCGAAACGATGCTGAAGAGCTTTTGATTCGGGGCGCGGTAGGTGACATTGACCACCATTTCGGCGTCGCGGTCACTAGGGAATCCGCGATACTGCATACGGTAGATGCGGGTTCCCTCGAACCCAGCCAGGGCTGCCGACCGGCGAGCATTCTGCTCCTGAAGGTTTTTGACTACGATCTCCACGGGCAGGGCAGCGCCCTGAATGGAAGGCGCGGATGTGTCCGCTATTTGCGCCTGCCCAGCCGAGTGAACCACAAGGAAGCCGCACAGAAACAGCAGAGCCGACGAAAGACTGCCGGAAAAAATTTTCCTATCCATGTTCGATCCTCGCCGTGCGACCAGGGGGTTCGTTTCCATTTGGCCGCTGTCCCAGCTGCGCACGGCGTCCTTGTTCGCATAAAGGCGCGCCAAAGTTTCTCCCGCAAGACTCCAGTAAAGTCGGCCTTCTTGATGTTACTCCTCAACCAGGTCTGTTCCGTGCTCCGGCTCACAGTCAGAAAGCGAAAGTTCGCCGACCGTTCCAAATCAGAATGTTCTCCAGCAGGTTGGGTAAGATCGACATCGCACGGTGTTACTCATGCGTAGCAGGATTAAAACCTTAGTGTCCCGAAATAGGAGCGCTTGCCCGATCTTTTAACACTTCTGCAATCAACTACGATCATTCCTGTACTAAAATCCCTCCACCGCAAGAAAACAAAATCCAAAATGAAAGCGGTTGTGCATCCGCTCATGCATGACGCCGAGTATTCTTGCGCGCCAAAGGGGCGTTCTATGAGTTTCAAAAAGCTTAGGAGAAGTGTGTCCGTCGCTATATTCCTCGCCGCTGCCGCGGCTGCGGCAACCGCTCAGGTTCCTTCTTCCCAACATGTCGTTCTTGTTATCGACGAAAACCACAGCTTCGGCGAAGTGCTCGCCAACATGCCTTGGATCGTGAGCGAAGGCAATGCCAACGGCTATGCGGCGAATTATCAGTCGGATAATGGCGGCTCGCTTCTGGACTATCTATGGCTCGCCTCCGGCAGTTGCGAGTCGAGTGCGAACTGCGCGCTGCCCTCCGGCACCAACAATTTCAACTGTACGGGAAACGATTGCTACGACTCGGGCACGGCAACCATTGACCCGATCACCGACAACAATATTTTTCGCTTGCTGAATCAGGCGGGACTCTCGTGGAGGGTTTACGCGCAGTCGTATACGCTGGCCGGGGGGACGGTGACCACTCCGGATAATAATTACGGCACTTCCTACTACCGGCGGCACAATGCAGCCACATGGTATAGCGACATTCTCAGCAACGTTGTGGGTTCGCAAAGAAACATTGTCGATCTTTCCGAACTTGCCGGAGATGTGGCGAACGGCAGGTTGCCACATTTCATGATCATCGTTCCGGATGGCAACAACGACGCGCACGATTGCCCTGTCGGCATGTCGAGCTGCAACGAGTCGCAACCGCTGGTTGCGGCGGACGCATTCCTGAGCGCCAATCTCGGCCCGATTCTCGCTACACCGGATTTTCAGCCGGGCGGCGACGGCCTGGCATTTGTCACCTTCGACGAATGCGGTGACGGCACCGACGCCGGTTGTGGATCGGCCGTCTATACCGCCGTGATTGGTCCCAAAGTTATTCCTCATACCGTTTCTAACATCCCCTACAGGCATGAAAACACGTTACGCACGATGCTCGATGCTCTCGGCATCAGGACTTATCCGGGAGCTTCGGCGACAGCAGCCGATATGTCCGACTTCTTTACGGCGTCCGGCGCGAATCCTCAAGTTGTGGTCAGTTCGCCCGCAAGCGTTGCAACTGTCAGTTCGCCCGCTGTGGTTCAGGCTACCGCTTCTCCGAGCGCGGGTCACACCATTAGCGGTTGGAGCGTTTATGTCGATAACGTCAATGTGTATCAAGCGGGAGCGGTTGGGTCCATCGATCCTGCACTGACTATGAGTACCGGTTCGCACACTGTAGTGGTCCGCGCATGGGATACTTCGGGAGCCTTTGCAAGTCAGACTCTTTCCCTAACCGTCAATGCTGCCGAGCCCGCCGTTACTATCGCCGCGCCCGCCAACAACGCAGGCGTTGACTCCCCGGCTGCTATTCAAGCGACCGCGACTCCAACCGCCGGACACACCATCAGCGGGTGGTGGATTTATGTCGACGGCGCCGGCGTTTACAACGGCGGGGCGGTGACTGCACTCAACGCCAACATCACTATGAGCGTTGGGACACACACCGTTCTGGTTCGCGCATGGGACACTTCTGGGACATTTGGCAGTCAGACCCTGACTCTCACCGTCGCCAGCAATCCGGCGGTCTCGGTTTCTGCGCCGGCATCGAATTCCAGCCTGGCGTCCCCGGTTACTCTTCAGGCCTCCGCTACTCCGAGTACCGGCCATTCGATCACCGGATGGATAGTTTATCTCGATGGTGTTGGGATCTATCAAGGCGGAGCTGCAACTTCGATCAGTACGAAGGTGGAGGCTGAAGTTGGGGGACACACTCTGGTGGTCCGCGCCTGGGATTCTTCGGGCTCGTACGGAAGCCAGACGGTTCCGATCGTGATCGCGACGGCTGCGGCAGACCTCACCACGAGCGGGACGCGTTAGTCATGCATCCGGTTAGGGAATATTCTTTTGAAGGCTGGCATCGAGCTTCGCCGCCAGCGCGGCGAATCCGGGATTGCGGGGGTGCAACTCGTTTGCCCACTCGTCTTCGGTCAGCAAGGTCCTGGTGAGATCCACGTGGAAAACCTTTCCCGCGTAGATTTGGGACAAATTTTCCTGCATGGAATTCACAGCGTCGATAAAACCGGAAATAATCTGGTGGCGAAGGTTGATGTCGGCCGAATCTTTGTTCGGAAAATTCTTGGAGTTGAAGGTTGGGTCGAACCACGGCCCAACTTTCCAGCCAAGAAAAGCGATCACACCCCGTCCATCGGGCCAGGGATAATCATAGCCGTGAATGAAGATTGGCATATTGATTTGAGCCGTGGCAGCGGCGGCCAGGGCATGGTCGATCATGAATCGGTATGCGGTTTCGAAGGTCGAGGAGACCGCGCCTTCCAACACCTCGGCGTTGACGGGCGGAAGGCCAGATAATGCATTATTCAGGAACGAAAAAAATTCATCGCCCGCCACGTCGTTGCCACCGGCGGAGATCAGCAGCGCTTGCGGTTTATCTTGAGTAATGCGATCGACCAACTCCGCGATTCTCGAAGGATCGTCCGACTGCGGAAGGCCGATTGGCAATCCGAAAAGTTCTCGGGGCACGGGACCGTATGCCTCATCATTCAAAGTAGATCCCGCGACGGCGATGTTAACGATGGTGTGACCGTGGTTCGCATGCAGGCAGTCGATCATGTCGGTGCCCGGAGGGTAGTCGAACCAGGAATCGCCCTGGGCTAGAAGGTTGAATGTGCGATGGCCTGCGGGAGCGGTGGCCGCTGCGAACATCGGCGACGGACGCGTGTAAGGCGCACGCACCGCCATGCGGGCCTGATGAATCCAGTCCAGGACTTCTCGTTTGCGGCTAATTTCACGCTGAATGTCTTCGAAGCGGGTTTGCGGCGTGGGCATGGACGCGCTCCATTCCGTCCGCCAGATTGTACGCTCCGACCGTCTGAAGTTTTTTCCTTAGGCCGTAAAAAACTGAACCTTAGTCCCAATCCCGGAAATGCGATTTGGCATCACAGTTCTGCGCAATCCGCCAGAGGCAAATTGCATCGGCCTTGCGCACCAATTTGAGGTTAGCGAGGTGACGTTAAACGACATGGAGGCGCGTCCCAAGCCGCGCGCCTCCCGCCGAGGTGAGTCGCTTATCGGGCGGCGGCCATCGCCGGGCTGTAGGCGTCCGTGAGCGACATGGTCTTCATCGCCGCTTTCAGTTGCTCCAACGGGGCGGCAGATTTGAGGTTAATTGTGACCGCCTCGCCGGGAAGCAGATCGAAATAGTTATCCGAGGCTTGCACCTCGATGTCACCGAAAGACAGATAAACGCTTCGGGCGAGTTGCGAGGATTGCAGTGTAACCGTATATCCGTCGGCGGTTTTGGCGAGGGACGTTTCGACCTTTGGCGATGCCGGCAGATCGAGGTTATGAGTCACATCGAAGAATATTAAATTCCGTGAAACTCTTTTTCCCGCTATGTTGAGATCGAACACAAGGAAACTTCCGCGCAGATCGGCCTTTGCCGGCAACGATGCTTTCTCGACCGTGAAATAAATTGCATTCGATTGCGCCGGAATCTGCGCGTCTTTCGTTTGATCGAGCAAAACATTTCCCGAGAAATCGAGCAGACGCATATGAATCGTTCCTGACGTCGGTTGCAGTTTGTCCGAGACAACATACACGTCCACTTTGTCGTCGTGCAGGAATGGCGAGATCAACAAATCGTCATAGAAGCGGCGCGCATAGTAGTTGAGCGCCTTCCAGCGTCCGTAGTAATCGATGCTCGCCCACGAAGCCACCGGCCAGCAATCGTTCAGTTGCCAGTAGAGCGATCCCATGGTGCGCGGCCTTTGCCGCCGCAAATGCTCGGCCCCGATCTTGATGATCTCGGCTTGCTGCACCTGGCTGAGGTAAACGAACGAAGCGAAATCCTTCGGCTCACGATACTCGCGCAGCATATAAGTCAAGATACGTTCGTTGCCGCCTTTGTTTTTTTGGTGCGCCTGCATATCGACCGAGCGAATATCGAAATCCTCGGGCTGATGAGCATAGGTGCGGATGGTCCGCATCTCCGGGAAAGACTGGAAGCCATACTCCGACATGAAGCGAGGAAACTGCTTGGTGTAATCTTCCGCTGGTGCTTGCTGATGCCACACCGCCCAATAGTGCATGTCGCCATTGTGCTGGTTGTCGGGGATCTCCTCGAAGTTTGCGCTGGGCGAACTCGGCGTGTAAGGCGTGGGATCGGCATACTCGGCGACCGCGCCCTTGAGAATGTCGGCGAACATGATTACGTAGTCCTGCCAGACCCGGTCGCGGGTATCGGGCGAGATCGACGCTTTGAATTCCTGGCGGTCGCCCCAGTGCCACCAGCCGGTTTCAACCTCATTATTTCCGCACCAGACCACGATGCTGGGATGATCGCGCAGCCGTTTGATCTGGTCGATGGCTTCCTGCCGGACGTTTTCTTGATAAGGAACATCGCCGGGAATCATGTCGCCGCCGAAACTGAATTCCTGCCAGACCATGATTCCGAGTTCGTCGCAAATGTCGTAGAAATCGTCGGACTCGTAATATCCGCCGCCCCATTCGCGAACCATATTCATATGCGCGTCGCGGGCGGACTGAAGAATGTTGCGATGAATCTCAGGAGTCACGCGGTTGGGGAAACTGTCGAAAGGAATTACGTCTGCGCCCTTGGCGAAAACCTGAATGCCGTTGACTACGAATTCGAAACTCTTGCCCCATTCGTCGTTGGCGCGGCGTAGTTCGATCGAACGCAATCCTGTCTTGGCATCGGCGCGCGCGGCTACGTCGCGGCCGATGCGTATCGTGGCGGAAAACTTGTAGCGATTCTGCGCGCCATAACCCACTGGATACCAAAGCTTGGGTGCCAGAATGCGAACGGGAACCGAAATGTGATTGGTCCCAGCGTTCAGTTGCACCGTTTGATTGCCGTCGGCAGCCTGAGGACCGCTCATGTCATCGTGCGCTATAGCCAGAGTTGCCGTGGTGGGCTGGCTGGCTTCGATTTCAACTTCGGCAGTCACATTGGCGAGATTCGAATTGATGCTCTGCTGGTGAATGTGAAAATTCTCGATTCGGAGAGCGTCCCACGATTCCAGTCGAATGGGCTGCCATATTCCTTCGGTGAGAAAGCGCGGTCCCCAGTCCCATCCATATTGATAAGGAGCTTTGCGCGTATAAGGAGCAGTCGCGATGTTCTCTTCGTTGCCGTAATTATGAGTCGAGATCGACGGCAAAACGTAGGGCAGCGATTTTACATAAGGTAGCATCTTCTCGACCGACGAATGAAAGACGATGCGAAGAGTATTAGCTCCCGGCTTCAAGAGCGCCTTAGCGGGAATGCGCCAGCGGCGAAACATGTTATCCGCGTGCAGAATCGCCTGCTCGTTAAGGTAGACATCGGCGAAGGTGTCGAGACCTTCAAAAACCAGATCGACGTGCTGGCGCGCGAGTGTGGCCGCATCCACTTGAAATGTCGTTTGATATTCCCAGTCGGCCAGGCCGATCCATTGCAGGTGAAATTCGTTATCTTTATCGAAGGGATCGGGGATCAGTTTGTTTTGCAGCAGGTCGGTGTGAACCACGCCGGGAACCTGGGCAGGATGCCAGTCTTTCAGCTCCGGCTTATCCGTATTCGCGACGGCGCGGAATTGCCAACCGGAATCGATGTTTTGCGAAGCAGGCTCGGACGCGCGCGCCGAAACCACGCCGAACACAACCTGAAGCAACGCGAGGAAAAAAGACACCGCGACCGCGGAAGGGGAAGTTGGGAATCCAGAGTGCCTGAATCTCATGCGCAAGATTCTACCTAAGAAAAGAAGTCTATGCGGCAGATTCGGATTGTTTCTCGGAAGCCGCCAACTTCCTGATACGCTTGAATCGAATTCGCAACAAATAAAGACAACGAAAACGAGGACGCATGCCTCCAACTAGAGCCACCTTCTGGATTGCAATGCTCGCACTCTCCATTATTCTGGGCGTCCCTGCGGAAGCGAAGACCAGCGTTTCGAAAAAGCCATTTGGCCACATGCCAGACGGAACTGGTGTGGACCTCTACTCGTTGTCGGATGGCACGATCGAGGTGGGCATCATTACCTATGGCGGCACCGTGGTTTCCCTGCGCACTCCCGACCGCAAGGGAAAGCTGGACGACATTGTGCTCGGCTGCGATACGGTCGAGCAATACATGGCGCAGACCGCCCATTTCGGTGGAACCATCGGACGCTATGCCAACCGCATCGCGCACGGCAGCTTTCAGCTCGACGGGCACACTTATTCCATTCCCAGGAATGACGGCGACAACGCTCTTCACGGCGGAACCAGCGGTTTCGATAGAGCGGTGTGGGCCGCGAAAGAAATTCCCGAGGGAATCGAACTTAGCCATCTCAGTACGGACGGCGATCAGGGTTTTCCCGGCAATCTTTCCATTAGTGTTCGCTTCACGTTGAGCGGGGGCGCTCTCCGTATCGACTACTCCGCTAGCACCGACAAAGATACCGTCGTTAATTTCACAAATCATTCTTATTTCAATTTGGCGGGACAGGGAACCGGCGACATTCTCGGGCATGTGCTCAAGATCGACGCGGCGCGCATGACTCCTGTAGACGCGAATTTGATTCCCACGGGAGAACTAAAGCCGGTCGCAGGCACGCCGTTCGATTTCCTGACCCCGCATGTGGTTGGCGATCGCATTGAAGCCGACGATCCGCAATTGCATCTCGGCCATGGTTACGACCATAACTTCGTGCTCGATCATGCCCCCGGTCAGCTTTCGGAAGTGGCCGAAGTATATGAACCTACGACGGGACGAACCTTGCGCGTTCTCACCACCGAGCCCGGAGTGCAGTTCTATACCGGAAATTTTCTGGATGGGTCGATCACCGGAAAACAAAGCCGCGTCTACAAACGCCGATATGCGCTTTGTCTGGAGACACAGCATTTTCCCGATTCGCCGAATCATCCCAGTTTCCCTTCGACCGAGCTGAAGCCGGGGCAGAAATTTCATAGCGTCACGGTATATGAGTTCGGTACCCGGGGATAGCCCGTGGAAGCTCCGCTAATTAGTACCAAGTGGGTACGAATCTTAGTACTCCCTTGTCGAACCGTCGCTTTCGTTAAATGTTCGCCTTGGTACTTTTCGCGAAACAAACCTCCGAAATTGCTTGAATCTCTTTTGAACCTTGCGCTTAGCGGGGCTGCGCCCTATGCTCTGCGCTGGGGTTCTTCTTGTGAGACGAGTCCGTGTATTGGTCGCAAATCATCCGCGCCTGATGCGGGAACTGGTGATGGCTACGGTAGCCGACCAGCCCGATATCGACATTGTGGGAGAGGTGCAGAACGAGAGCGACCTGGCGGACATCGTCGAGCAGGTGGAACCGGATGTTCTGATCATTGCGATGGACGAACCGGAAAAACGGCTGGGCCAATGCGGATTTCTTTTGGGCCGGCATCCCGGAATGAGAATCCTGGCGCTGGCGCCGGAGCAGAACCGCGGCATTTTTTATTGGGCGGTGGTGGATATTAGAACCAAAGCGCTCGAAAGTTCGGAAGCGGGAATCCTCAGTGCGGTTCGCGAGCGCCCCGGTTTGGTGGGTGCCATGCACAACTGAAGCCAGGGAATACCCGGCGAATTAGAGGCGTGTAAGAACCGCACATTGGCAATAGTTGTATTACTCCGGCATTGAAATTCGCTGCTGGAGTCTTCTTAACAATCGAATTAACAATCGAAAGATGTGACTCACTAAGCTTTTGTAGCTGAGGGGGCGAAGCTGCACTCATGAACGCCGCACTCATGAACACTGTACCCATGAACATAGAGGACACTTTTCCTGCCGATCCGCGAACCGCTCAAGCGGTGTTGCTTCCTGCGTCCGGGGATACCTTCGTCCTGCCGGAGGACAAACACAAAAACCAAGACGCCAACCGGGACGCAGACCGTGAGGCAGACAAGGAACAACAACACTGGTATGCGCTCTACACCTTTCCTCGCCACGAGAAGTGCGTGGCCTATCAGATCGAGCAGCGCTCGATTCCGTGCTTTCTCCCGGTGTATCGGTCGGTCCGACGCTGGAAAGATCGACGCAAGGAACTCGAGCTGGCGTTGTTTCCCGGCTACGTCTTCGTGCATTTCGCGCTGAGAGATCGGCTGCGAGTGTTGCAGTTGCCGAGCGCCGTGCGCCTGGTCAGCTTTAATGGCCAGCCCGCGGCCCTGCCGGAGGCCGAGATCGAAGCCTTGCGCCAGCGGTCTGGAGCAAGGGGCGCATATCGAGCCGCATCCCTACCTGAACCTTGGCCGTCGCGTTCGGGTTTGTGCCGGGCCGATGCAGGGGCTGGAAGGAATCATCGTGCGGCGTAAAGATCGCTGCCGCCTAGTCTTCTCCCTGGACCTTATCATGCGTTCGGTCGCGGTCGAGGTGGATGAATGCGATGTCGAGCCGGCTGCCGACGAACTTCACCGTCAGAACTGAAATTGGGCCCGTCACAGCCCAATTGCGCAACCGGTCGGAACAATCTCTTATGCCGCAAATCGCACCGCGTCGTTGCGTGTGGAAGAAGGCTGCGAGGCCAGCCCTCATTTTTTCCATGTGGTTTGCGGCGGCCCCTCTAATTCTCGCGCCGCTGATTCTCGAGCACGCCGTTCTTTCCCAAGACGATTCGCAAGGAGTCCGGAGCAGGCGGGATCCCGAAGCGGAGACGGAGCGGGAGGCGGAAGCGGAAACCGAGACGAAGATTTCGCTCTCCGCCGGCGCCATTGCCGATATTCTGCGCCGCGAGCCTGGCCTGCTTTTGGCGGTGAAGCGGGTGCTGGTGCGAAAAGCCTATGAGCAGGGCCGATTGCTCGATCCCGCCGACCTTACCGATGAAGCCTTGTTTCAACTCCTGCTGGAGGACGACAACGTTCGCGTGCTGGCGACGGCGGAGATCGAAAAGCGCGAATACGTCCGCCCCAAGCCCACGCGAAGCGAGATCGAGCGCGCAAGGATCGAGCGCCTTCCGGATACCGGGTTCGGCAAGCCCGGGCCAGGCGTGGGAGGGAATGCGGAACAGCAATACTGGGCCGACCATGAAGAGCTGGAGCCTGTGGGGAAGGCGATGTCGCAGCGAGATCTCGCCCGGTCGGATGGCTTCCCGGACGATGGATTTTTCGACGATGGCTTCATCGATCCCAAGGCAGCAACTCCGGCCAATCAGAGTCCAGAGGAGCCGGCTCCTTCGGCTCCGGATTACGGTCGCCGACAAAGTTTTGCCGACGCGCAACCTCCCGCAGGCGGTTTTTACGCTGGCCCTCCATCCGAAACCGCAATGCCGCGAATCCCTCCCGAAGATATGCCCGGACTTTTGAGCGCCAGCATGGACGAATCGGGCCTGGCGGGAGCAGGCGCGTCTCGGCAAGGGCGCAGCCAGACGGGCAGGTTCTCGCCTCCAGCCTATCCTCCTTCAGCTTCCCGCCTCGAGGAAAGTGGCTCGGAGCAAACTTACGCTTCATCCTTCGGCGGTGCTCGCTCCGACACGTCCGCCAACGGACTGAAGAGCCGCACAACAAAGCCGCTTTCGCCTCCAAGTGACGAGGACCATCCTGCCATTCGCCGTCGCCCGAACCCCTACGCCGAGGTGCCATCGCTTTACGATCTTTATGCGCAAATCTCGAGGCACTCGCCGGTATTGGCCCGTTTTGGCGAAGCCGTCTTCCGCAACGGCACCGGTAACTTCGACGAACTTCCCATGGATGCGCCGGTCGGGCCGGACTATGTTCTTGGTCCGGGAGACGGTTTGAGCATCGATTTGTGGGGCGGCGTTTCGCAGCGCCTGCAACGCGTGGTCGACCGCGAAGGCCGCCTGGCTTTGCCGGAGGTTGGGGCGATTCAGATGACGGGGCGAACTCTTGGCGAGGCCCAGCAACTGGTTGAGGCCGCCTTGCGGGGCGAGTTCCGCGACGTTCATGCCGACGTTTCCATCGCGCGCCTGCGCTCTTTGAGGGTTTATGTGGTCGGGGATGTTCTGCGTCCCGGCGCCTACGATGTGAGTTCGCTCTCGACGCCGTTGAACGCGCTCTACCAGGCCGGCGGCCCGACCGCCCGAGGATCGCTGCGCATCGTGCGCCTTTACCGGGCGCAGCGCCTGGTCGCGGAAGTGGATCTCTACGATCTTCTTCTTCACGGGGTAGGTTCGAAGCCGGAGCGGTTGCAAGCCGGCGACACCGTCATGGTGCCCCCGATTGGCGCCGAGTTGACCGTCGAAGGCATGGTGCGCCGGCCTGCGATTTACGAACTGAACCACGAAAGCGATCTGGCCGAAGCTTTGCAACTGGCCGGCGGCGTGCTCAACACTGGAACTCTGCGTCACATCGAAGTCGAACGCGTGGTGGCCCACGAAAGCCGCGCCATGCTCCGCCTCGATCTTCCGCAGAACGATCTTCCCCAGAACGGTCTCCCGGAGAACGACAACCAGAAAGCGGTGGCCGACGCGCTCGAAGCTTTTAAGGTGCAGGATGGAGATACGATCCGCATCTCGCCCATCCTTCCCTACAGCGAGCAAACCGTATTTCTCGACGGCCACGTTTTCCATCCCGGCAAGTATGCCTACCGGGAAGGCATGCGCGTCACCGACCTGGTGCATTCCTATACCGACCTGTTGCCCGAACCGTCGGAGCGCCACGCCGAAATCATCCGCCTCGCGCCTCCAGACTACGCGCCGCAAGTGCTCGCCTTCAATCTGGCCGACGCCTTTGCCGCCAACGGCAACAACCCGCAAAACGTCACACTCAAGGCTTTCGATACCGTGCGCATCTTCGGGCGCTTCGACTTCGAGGATCCTCCAGCGATTACGGTGAGCGGCGAAGTGCGCCATCCCGGCCAGCATGTTACCAATGGAGAAACCCGCCTGCGGGATGCCATCTATTTGTCGGGCGGCTTGACCGGGAATGCGCTCCTCGGCGACGCGCAGATCTTTCGCCGCACGCCCGGCGGCAAGCTGCGGGTAATCTGCGTGAACCTCGAGAGCGCTCTCGCGGGAGACAGCGCGCATAACGTGGTCCTGGAACCCAAAGACCGCGTCTTTATTCATCGCAATCTTTCGAAGCTCGATCCCCCGACGGTGAAGATCGAAGGCGAGGTGGCGCGGCCGGGAAAATATCCTTTGGGCGAGGAGGTGACAGCCGCGCAACTGGTGCGGATGGCCGGAGGATTGAAGCGCGGCGCCTTTACCGAAGCCGCCGACCTGACCCGCTACACCGTGGAAAACGGCGCGCAGATCATGGGCGGGCATCTTACCGTTCCCATCGCCCGCGCGATGGCGGGAGAAGCCGACACTGACATGCTCCTGCACGACGGCGACGTGCTTACCATCCGGCAGTTGGCGGGATGGAACGACGTTGGATCGCTTATCGCGGTCAAGGGCGAGGTTATGCATCCCGGCGACTATGGAATCGAGGAAGGCGAGCGGCTCAGTTCGGTCATCGCGCGTTCCGGGGGCCTGCGCCAGGACGCGTATCCGTATGGCGCGATTCTCGAGCGCAGGCAGGTGCGCGAACTCGAAGAAAACAACCGCGCCGACCTGATCAGGCGGGTCCAGGCGCAACAGTCCACGTTAAAGCTGATTCCCGATGTCGGCGACGCCGACGAAAAGCTGGCTAAGGATGCGGTCCTCGAACAGTGGCATACCACGCTTGAACGCCTCGAAAGCATTCCCCCGGCGGGCCGGCTGGTGATCCACATTTCAAAGAACATCGGAAAGTGGGCCAATACCCCGGCCGACGTTGAGGTCCGCGCCGGCGATACCCTGCTGATTCCGAAGACTCCTAACTACGTAATGGTCAATGGCCAAGTTTACAACCCAACCGCGATCGGCTATCGCCCGGGTAAAAGCGCGGGCTGGTATCTGCGCCAGGCTGGCGGCCCCACCAACCTGGCCGCCCGGAAGGCGATTTTCGTGGTGCGTGGCGACGGCTCGGTGGTGGGTGCGAAGGGCGGCGGCGAGTGGTTTACCGGGAACGTGCTGAGCGTCGAACTGCGGCCGGGGGACATGGTTTGGGTTCCCGAAAAAGCGCTCGGCGGCACGCCCGTCTGGAAAAACACGCTACAGGCCGCGCAGCTGATGTCATCCGTCGCCATCGCGGTCAGCGTACTGCACTAACCCATGTTGAGCCATCATGCCGTTGCGTCACTGGCACATCGCCCGAACTCCAGTTTTTCTATTTCTCCTCTCGATCAATCCGCTTCGCCCTTCCGTCGCGCAAAATGCCATGACCGCTGATCGAGAAATGCCCGCCAGAGACATTTCGGTGCCGGACCAGACTCCGATCCAGGGGGAATCTCCGATTCCGTTGCTAAAACGGTTCGCCGGCGACCAAATGAAAATCTGGAGCGGCCCTTTCCGGCTCAAGCGGGACGATGCGGTCTGGGCGCTGCCGGCCTTGGCTGGCGCCACGGTATTGATGGCCGGCGATTCATGGCTGTCCAAACAGGTTCCCGCAAGCCAGGTGGCGCGCAGCCGCAGCCTCTCCGATTACGGAGCCTATTCGCTGGCGGGTGCCGCTGGCGGAATGTTTCTCCTGGGAAAAATTACCCATCGCGACCACGCCGCCGAAGCGGGATTTCTGGCCGGCGAAGCGGCGATCAACGCGGCCGCGGCGGACTTTGCCATGAAGTCGATTTTCGAGAGGCAGCGTCCTTATCAGGGAAATGGCGGCGGTCATTTCTTCTCCGGAGGGTCCTCGTTTCCGTCCGAACACGCGGCAGTATCGTGGGCCGTCGCCGGAGTCGTGGCGCACGAATATCCCGGCGCGCTGACCAAGCTCCTTTCCTACGGCGTCGCCTCCGCCGTTACGGTCGCGCGTGTGACCGGCAAGGAACACTATCCGTCGGACGCCGTGGCTGGCGGCGCTCTGGGCTACTTCGTCGCGCGCCAGATTTACCGGCGCCATGGCGATCCCGAGGTAAGCGAAGCGGCATGGGGAAGCGTTTCCGAAGACGCTCCGCAGCCCCTCGACAAACTGCGCAGCCCGCGCAACATGGGATCGCCTTACGTGCCGCTCGATAGCTGGGTCTACCCCGCGCTCGACCGCCTGGCAGCCCTGGGTTACCTGCAAACCGCCTATCTGGGAATGCGTCCCTGGTCGCGCATGGAGTGCGCCCGGCTGCTCGAAGAGGCGGGAGACCGCGTGCGCTACGGCACGGACGCGGACGAACTGTCGCAGCCGGCGGGAAGCCGCGAAGCGCGGAAGATATATGCCGCCTTGCAGTCCGAATTTTCCGGCGAGACCGACCGCCGCAACGGATCGGCAAATTTGGGCTTGCGCCTCGATTCGCTTTACGCGCGCTCGACAGGAATCTTTGGCATCCCGCTGCGAGACGGTTTTCACTTTGGGCAAACCCTGGTCAACGATTACGGGCGGCCTTATGGAGAAGGGTTCAACCAAGTCACCGGATTCAGCGGCAGCGCGCTGGCTGGCGCGCTTTCGATCTCCGTGCGCGGCGAGTATCAGCACGCCCCCAACGTCCGTTCCGATCCTCTTAATGTTCTGCAAGCCGTCGCGCAAGAGGACGGCGCCGTCACTCCGCTGCCCGACGGCTCCCCCACCATCAATCGGTTTCGCGTGATCGAAGGTTCGATCGGAGTGACCTTCGATAACGTCAAGGTGTCGTTCGGTAAACAGAACCTATGGCTCGGTCCGGGAGAGAGCGGTGCGCTGCTGATGACCGATAATGCCCAGCCTATTACCATGTTGCAGTTCGACAGCGTATCGCCATTCGATTTTCCCCTGCTTTCCCGCTGGCTCGGGCCGGCGCGGATGATTTCTTTTCTGGGACAGCTTTCCGGACAGCGCTGGGTTTACAACCCGTCTCTCGCGGCGGGGCTGAGTCCGGATATCGATCCCGCTTTTCTGGCGGGGCCGAACTTCAAGCCGCAACCTTTTATTCACGGCAATAAGATCGGCTTTCATCCCACTCCAAACCTCGAGTTTGGCATGGGGGTCACTGCAATCTTCGGCGGTCCCGGCCTGCCCTTTACCTGGCGCGAGTTCTTGCGCAGCTATTACGGCCATGACTTGAATACGGCCACCAATCCCGCGAAGCGCTTCTCCAGCTTCGACTTGACCTATCGCGTTCCGGGGCTGCGAAATTGGCTGACTTTCTATACCGACTCGCTGGTGGGGGACGAAGTGTCCCCGCTCGGCTCGACCCGTCCCATGCTGAACCCGGGGCTATATCTTCCGCAAATTCCGAGGCTTCCGAAACTGGAGCTGCGCGCCGAAGGCTTCAAGGCCGAACCCCGGCTGGGAACGATTTATGTCGACCGGCGCTACCGCTCGGGATACACCAACGACGGCAACCTGATCGGCAGCTGGATTGGCCGCCAGGCGCTGGGCGGCGAGGCCTGGGCGAAATATTGGATCGCGCCGCGCACGAGCGTGCAGTTAGTCTACCGGCACCAGGAGGTGGACAAGTCTCTGGCGGGGGGCGGCCGCCTGAACGACTTTTCCGCGGAGGGCGAATACGCGCCGAATTCGCGCATCGCGCTGTCGGCGCGTGCGCAATTCGAGCGCTGGAACTTTCCCGGCCTTTCCACTTCGCCGCGGGCGAACTTTACCTCGCAGTTGCAGTTGAGTTATTTCCCGGCCTGGCGGCTGCGCAAGCCATGAGCGGACTTTCGGCGGGGCGTTCGGGGTTACGCCGGCGGGAGTACGTCCGGCGATTGAAGGCGGAGTGCGGATAGCGGGTGTCCCAACAGGCGACCAAGACGCGCCAGGAGTTCCTGCCGGAACCGGTCTTCTGCGGGCTGGAAGATCCCGATGTGCCCGGTCCCCGGCCAGCGGGACGGCTCACCGAGTATCTGCGCCTGGTTTGGCGGGCGCGGCGCGCCGTGAGCAGGACGGCTCTGGCCGGTCTGGCGCTGGGGACGCTCCTGGCTTTCCTGCTTCCCAAGCAATATCAATCCACGGTCCAATTAATGCCGCCCGACAATCAGTCCGGTTCGAGCGCCATGCTGGCGGCATTGAGCGCGAAAGCGGGCGCCGGAATCGGCGCCATGGCGGGCGACCTGATCGGGGGAAATTCGACCGGCGCCATGTTCATCGGTATCCTGCGCAGCCGCACTGTCGAAGACCGGCTGGTCGGTCGCTTCGCCCTGAAGCAGGTGTATGGAGAAAAGCTTGCGGAGGACGCGCGCAATCGCCTGGCCAACAATACGGGCATTTCGGAAGATCACAAGAGCGGCATAATCTCCTTGAGCGTCGTCGATCGCGACCCCGGCCGCGCCGCTGCCATCGCCGAAGCCTACGTCGACGAATTGGAGCGGCTGGTCTCCGACCTTTCGACTTCTTCGGCCCACCGGGAGCGGATATTTCTCGAGGAGCGCCTCAAAGTGGTCAAACAGGAACTTGACCGCGACTCCGCGGAGTTCAGCCGCTTCGCCAGCCAAAATGCCGCGATCAATATCCCCGAACAGGGCAAGGCCATGGTGGAAGCGGCGGCGGCGTTGCAGGGCCAACTCATAGGAGCCGAATCGGAGCTAAAGGGATTGTCCGAAATCTACGCTCCCGGCAACGTACGGGTGCGCTCCTTGCAGGCCCGCGTCTCCGAGCTGCGGCGGCAACTGAACCAGCTCGACGGCGACTCCCGTCCATCTCCCGGCGACGGTCTTGCGGAAAAGCGTTCTGCGGAGCAGCGTCCGCCTTATCCCACGATTCGCGAGTTGCCGCTGCTCGGCGTCACCTACGCCGACCTGTTGCGTCGCACCAGGATTCAGGAAACGGTATTCGAGACTCTTACCCAGCAGTACGAGCTAGCCAAAGTACAGGAGGCCAAGGAGACTCCCAGCGTCAAGATTCTGGATTCGGCGAGCCTCCCGGAGCGGAAGGTATTTCCTCCGCGCCTTCTGATCATGTTCTGGGGCGCGGCCCTGGGGTTGGTTGCGGCTGCGCTTTCCGTGGGCGCCGGCGAACGCTGGCGAGGGATCGACTCCCGCGATCCGCGAAAGATGCTGCTGCGGGAAATGCTCCAGCCGCTCGAGGAATTTCTCTCGCATGCGGGGCCAAACGGATCCCATGTGCGCCTCCTCCTCGGTCGCCTCGGAATGCGCGGAACTCGGCTGCCCGGAGCGGCCGACGCTCAGCCTCACGATTAAGCTTCGGCAGCCCGATCATTGAGTCGCGGTCGGGGCCAAACTATGGGAGAAATCGGTTTCCGGTCGAGAGTCGCCCGCGAGGCACCTTCAAGAATTGCACCTTTCGCCCCTCTTCGCTTGCGGCAGTTTCATCAATTGGCTTTCAGCATGGCCGACCAGGGACTGTCGGTCGCTGCCATGTTTCTGGTCAATGTGACCCTGGCCCGCGCGCTAACCAAAGCGGAGTATGGCAGTTTTGCCTTATCGTATTCCGCTATGGTTTTTCTCATGGGACTGCACAATGCCGCCATCCTTGAGCCTTTCACCGTTTTCGGTTCCGGCAGACACCGCACCCGGCTGTCCGAATACTTTCGCCTGATGCTGTGGAGCAATACCGCCTTCAGCCTGCTGCTCAGTGCGCCGCTTCTCGGCCTTTTCTTGGTTTGCCGCTGGAGCGCTCCCAATCTTCTGCCCCGGTCCGCCGCCGGATTGGGATTGGCGGCGGGCGCCCTGTTGTCGGGCGCGTTGCTGCGCCGCACCTTCTACCTGCAGCGCCGGGCGGCCTGGGCCGCTGCCGCTTCGCTGATTTTTTTCCTTTCAGTTTGCCTCGGGCTTCGGCTGACGCTGCATGCCGGCGTACTCGACAGTTTTTCGGTCTATCTGGTGCTGGCGGCGGGGTGGCTGGCGGCGGGCACCGCCCTTGCGGCAAAGCTTCCCTGGGGCGGAGCCCGGCAAGAATTTCTGGCCGGCGAGCCGGGATATTGGCGGGAGCACTGGAAGTATGCGCGGTGGGTGCTGCTCACAGCTTTCGTTTTTCAGCTGACCTCGCAGGGTTACTACTGGCTGGCGGGCGGCCTTCTTTCCGTATCCAAGGTGGCCGAATTGAAAGCCATGGCAGTCGTGGTCGCGCCCGCGGATCAGATTTTTATCGCGCTGAATTATCTCGCGCTGCCCCGCCTTTCGGCACACTATGCCGCCGCCGAGATCGCAACCCTGTTGGCCGCGTGGAAGCGGTACGCCGCCGCAATCGCCGCGGCAACCCTCGGCTGTTTCCTGTTTCTCCGCAGCTTCGGCAAGCCCGTCGCCCATCTGTTATATGGCGGCCGCTATGACCAGGCCGCTCCGCTGCTGACGCTGCTCGCCCTGGTGCCGGTGGTGATGGGAGTCGGCCATACCATGAACGCGGCCCTGAAAGCGGCCGAATCTCCCAGGCTCGTATTCTGGGGCTATGTCTGCGGCGGGGTGGCGACCTTTGCCGCCGGCATTCCGCTCGTAATCCGCTTTGGTTTGCGAGGCGCGGCCTACGGCATGCTTTGTTCCGGCGCTTGCTATACCGCCGCTTTGACGGTGGGCTTTCTCGTCACCTTCCACCGGCAACTGCGGGGGATTCGGCCTGTAATGGCCGGGTGAATCCAGATCGCGAATCGATTCCGTTCCACAACCTTCCTTAATCCATGCCCCAAATCATGCCGCAAGCCGCATCGCCCGGGCAAATTGCTTCCATCGTCCAGATCGAGCCCTGGATCGACGAAGGCGAACTGCGTGAGCTGAAGCGGGTCGTCGATTCGACTTTTCTGGTCGAACACGATCTGACCCGCGAATTCGAAAAAATGACCGCCCGCTTGACCGGTTCCGAAGCATGCCATCGCCGTGTGCAACGGCAGCATGGCGTTATACGTTTGCCTGAAGGCTCTGGGCATCGGTCCCGGGGACGAAGTGATCGTGCCCGATCTGACCTTCGTGGCCACCGCCAATGCGGTGATTATGGCGGGCGCGACGGCGGTCCTGTGCGAAATTCGCGAAGACACGTTTTGCCTCGATGTCGAACGCGCGGCAAAGCTTCTCACCCCGCGGACTCGCGCCCTGATGCCCGTACATCTTTATGGGCAAAGCGCCGACATGGGGGAGGTAATGGCTCTGGCCCGGCGGCACAACCTGCGGGTGATCGAAGACGCCGCCGAAGGCGTGGGCGTCAGTTTCGAAGGCCGCCATGTCGGCACCTTCGGAGACATGGGCATCCTCTCCTATTACGGCAACAAGACGATCACCTGCGGCGAAGGCGGCATGGTGCTTACCGACGACGACGATCTGGCTCGCGCCGCCTACCGCCTCAAAAACTACGGCCGCGACGAGAAGGGAACCTTCATCCACGAGTCCATCGGCTTCAATTTTTCCTTTACCGACTTGCAGGCCGCGGTGGGGATCGCGCAGATGAAGAAAATGCCGGCCATCGTCGGGCGCAAACGCGAAATCCGCGAACGCTATGTAAAAGGTCTGGACGGCCTGCCCGGTCTGCGCACCGGCTTCATCGATCCGCGGTGCCAGCCGGTATTCTGGTTCAGCTCGTTCCTTTGCGGCGATCCGGAAGCGCTTGCGCTATTCCTGCGCCGCCACAACATCCAGACCCGCCGTTTTTTTTATCCCCTGCACCTGCAACCCTGCTATGCCGGCCGCGAACGCGTCCGCGTCCCGGACGAGGATTTCCGGGTGAGCGAAAGCATCTACCGGCAAGGCATCTCGCTGCCCTCGTCCTATTCGCTGACGGCGGAAAATCTGGCGTTCGTCGTGGAAAAAATTCGTTCCTTTTATGCGGATCGGAATTGATCTGTTGCGCGCCGACCCGGAGTACGTCGGCGGCCTCAACACCTACATCATGGGCCTGCTCGACGGCTTTGCCGCGGTGGGCCGGAAGCACCATTTTCAGCTTTACCTGACCGATGCCAATCGCAGCTGGTTTGCGCACTACGAGGCCCTGCCCAATTTCGAGGCGGTCGCTTTGAACTGCGCTTCTTTTCGCTTGCGCCAGGCCGTCTGCCGCATGGCGCTGTTCTCCCCGAATCCGGATTTGTATCGCCGGATCAGCGGCGGACTCTTCCAGCCCATACGACGGATCATGGACGCTCGTTCCGACGTTATCTATAGCCCAACTGTCAGCCTGCTCTGCTTCGATCACCGTAAACCGACGTTGCTCTCCATGCACGATATTCAGCACCTGCACTATCCGCAATTCTTCAGTTGGCCGCGGCGGCTCAGCCGCCGGGTCACCTGCGCCCTCAGCGCCGCACATGCCAGCCAATTTCAGGCCAGCAGCGAATTCATCCGCCGGGACATGCTCTCTCATTTTCCCAATCTCTCCTGCGACCGGATCTCAGTCATTCCCGAGGGCGTAAGCCTCGCGCACTTTTCCGCTTCGGGCGGAGATGCGGCTCTCAACCGCTATCGTCTGGAAAAGCGCTTTTTGTTTCTTCCCGCGCAGCTTTGGCCGCACAAGAATCACCTGACCGTGCTGCGCGCCCTGCGCCGCATCGAACGGGACCGAGGCCTGAAGATTCCACTGGTGATGACCGGCAGCCGTTATTCCGGGGCTGCGGCGGTTTTCAATTTTAAGGCGAAACACCGTATGGATTATGTGCGCTACCTGGGCGCGGTTCCCTTTCCGCATCTGGTGGCGCTGTACCGGAGGGCGGCGCTGGCGGTTTCTCCCGGCCTTTACGAATCGAACAGCCTGCCCGTCCTCGAAGCCGCAGCCGCGGGCACGGCGGTTATCGCCTCGAAGATAGCTCCGAATGAAGAACTCGCCGCCACCCTTCAGCTGAATCTGTTTCCGCCGCTTGACGATGGCGCTCTGGCTGATCTCATCCTCGATTCGTGGCGCGACGAAAGCATGTGCCGGAAGCAGGCGCTGCACAACCGCGAAGCGGTGCGACGCTTCTCCTGGGAAAACGCCGCCCGTCAATATCTGAGCGTCATGGAAGAAATGTTGAACCCCAACCTCGGTCGCAACCTGCGGCGCAGGCCCGTTCTGGCAAGATGACCGCACAAAATACTTCGATGTTTCGGATGGACGATTCCGGGGGGGGACCAATGAAGAGATTAGGAGTAATTCAACCTCATCTGACCAACACCAGTCGGGAGATGTTTCTCGAATTATCCGAATACTGCCCCCTCGATTTAGTGGCATCGCCGGAACCGGCGGGCATGGGTTTCAAGGTTGCCCCCATCCCGGAGGGGCCGCGGCTGCGTTGCTTTTTCGGCCCGACCTTCATGCCGGTCGGCAACCGGATTGGCTGGGTCCAGTGGCCGGCGGTGAAATATCTCTTGCGAGAGAGGCCGGCGGCGATTTTTGTGAATGCCAATCCGCGCTACCTGACCTTTTGGATGACGCTACTGTGGGCGAAAGCCATGGGAATACCGGCCTATGCGCATGGCCACGGTTTTTACCGCCGGGGCGAAATCGGCGGAGCCTACAAACTCATGATGAAGGCCCTGCTGAGCCTGGTGACCTCTTATATATGCTACGCACCCATCGTGCGGCAGGGTTTTTTGGACAATGGATTTAACGCCGAAAAACTTACGGTGGCGCACAATTCGCTGATCAACCGCTTTCCGGTGCGGCCCGAGGAAAAGAGCGGGAAAGAGACGGGCATCCTGTTTATTGGCAGGTTGCGGCGCGAAAGCCGGCTCGAAATCTTGTTTCGGGTGCTCGAACGCATCCGCCGCGAGGATGGTTTCGACCTTCAGTTGCATGTCGTGGGAGATGGCGAGGAGGGGGACGAACTGCGAGCCAAGGCGCGAGACTTTCCCTGGATCGTGTTTCACGGCGGGGTTTACGACCCCGGGGAAGTCCGCGAAATTTCCCTCGCGTGCTTTGCCGGCTGCTATCCCGGCAAAGCGGGACTGAGCGTGCTGCACATGATGTCGCTTAGCCTGCCGGTGATTACCCACGACGAACTGCGGTGGCATGGGCCCGAACCGAGCTTCATTCGGGACGGGGTTAGCGGTTGGTTATTCGACAACCAGGATGCCGAGCCCTCGCTGTACCGGGCGCTGCGTTCGCTTGCCTCCGATGCGGGCAGGGTTGGCGAGATGCGGAGAAATGCCTTCGCCGACTATTCCGGCCTGGCGCACCCGAGCCTCGCCGAAAGGCTCTGGGCCATAATCGGCGGATGCCATCGTTTCGAAGGCGCGGAACTATCCGGTTTACAGGTTCCGGGTGTCCCGCCGGCGCGGTCACAAACCGGGGCGGAGCGTCGGTCGCTGGCCAAGCCTTAGCCCAACAGGCAAGCAATCGAGCTTAGTACAGAGATCAGGGCTGAGACAACTGACTGAGACAACTCACTGAGACAACTCACCTAGACAATACCGAGACAATGATCGTCGCCTACCGGTTCCTTCTCGCAATACTGCTTGCGGCCTTCGCATTCGTTCTCAACCGCGCGAAGCGCAGTTCGGCGGGATTGACTCCCCTGCTGGGGTGGCTCATGGGATTGGGATTCTTCCTGCTGGTCCCGCTGACCGTCATTACTCTTCGTGGCGGCTACGAAATGCCGGCGTCGGGAGGGTGGACGGAGGCGTGGACCAAGGTGAATTTGTCGAACCCGATGTTCTTCCGTCCCTATCTCGTGATCTGGCTTTCGTTGATGCTCACTTTCCTGACTGCATTCCTCAGCGGCCAGCCCTCCGCACAGGACGGCGCGGAACCGGCAGCTTCGATCCCCAGGCTGGAGCGCGCCCTTGGCATCACAATGGTGCTGTCGGTGATTGATTGGGTCATTCTGGTGTGGCTGGTGGGCGGCTTCGCTCAGTTTGCCGTTTCCCACTGGTATCTGCGCAACGTGGAACTGGCGGAGCGCCTTGGCGGCGCCTTTACCCTGTATACCCGGCTTTCGCTGGCCAACCAGTTGCTTTTTACCGGCGGGGCGGCGCTGCACTTGGGCCTTGGCCTGCGCGGCCGGAAGGTGCGCTGGGGATTCACGGCGCTGATCGCTTTTTTTCTGCTGGTCGAGATGGCAATGAGCGGCAACCGCATCTTCATCGCCTTTTATCTGCTCGCGTTTCTGACCTCGAGTTGGCTCTACGGAAGAAAAAAGCTGATCGCCACCCTGCTGATCGCGTCTCCACTGCTGGTTTTCGTCTTCAGCGCGTGGGGCGCGGTCCGGCACGATCTGAGCAAGCTGCCCGACTCGGTGGCGACGGAAATCGACGAAGCGGACGCCGGCGGTGGCGCGCTTTCCAGCCTGATGTACGCTACCGAAGGCCACGGAGTGCTTCTACTGATGCACGTAGTCAACGATTTTGGCGGCCGCTTCGACTATCTCGGAGGCAGCACCTACGCCCGGCTGCTTACCTTCTGGCTGCCCCGGAGCGTGTATCCCAGCCGCCCTCTGGACTTCAGCAATCAACTGGCGATTCTCTATCTCCCCGGCGAGACCACAAGCTTCTGCGCCGGAGCGCTGGGGGAGTGTTACGCCAACTTTGGCCTCGCCAGCGTGGTTCTTTTTCCTCTGTTCACCGTGCTGATCGTTCGATACGGCGCATGGCTCGAGAGCGGAAACCGGCGCCGTCCCCTGCTGTCGGCGGTGTCTTTCGTGGTGCTGATATGGTTTGCGCGCTGCACCTTTGCGGAAAACGCGATGAGTCTCGGCGAGGCGGCGGCCCTGATCTGGCTCTTGAAGCTGGAAGTGTGCGCGCGTCCGATCCCAGCTTCGGAACAGACGGTTTACTCATGAGCGCGGAAACGAATTCGACTTTGCAGCCAGCGACAATGAAGACGATAAGCGCTGCCCCAGAGTTTGCGGAAGCCCGAGAGGTCGCTGAAGCAGGAGATTTTACTGAGGCCAGAGATTTTACTGAAGTCTCGGCGCAGCCGCTTGAAGGATCGACGTTCGCGCCACCGGCTTGCCCGGTTTGTGCCGGGACCACGCGCGCTTCCGCAGGCGACCTTTTCGATACCCGTTTTGGAATTCCGGGCAGCTTCGAGGTTCGCCGCTGCCAGGATTGCGGGCTGGAGCGGTTATCCCCCGCGCCCGCTGCCGCCGAACTGAAGGAATTTTATGAACGCTTCTACAATTTCTCCGGGGAACGAGCCACCTTCTACACTCTCCTCAGAGAATGGTTTTTCTCCTCCTTTCTTTACCGTCTTTGGATGCGGGTGGACGGAGACATTTCCTTTCACCTTCGCAAGGGCGGCGGGCGCCTGCTGGATATCGGCTGCAATGAAGGCAGAACGCTGAAAAATTATGCGCGCAACGGTTTCGACGCCGAAGGCGTGGAGCTGAACGAGAAGGCAGCGGCCCTCGCCCGCGCCGCCGGTTTCCGGGTGTTTACGGGATCGCTTGAGGACCTCGCGCCGCAGCTTCCCTACGACGTTGCCGTTCTGTCCAACGTTCTCGAGCATGCGCTCGATCCCGGCCGGATGTTGCGCGAGGTTCATCGATTGGTGAAGCCGCAGGGCCAGGTCTGGATCAGTTGTCCCAACCGCCAAAGCTGGCTGCGCGGGCTCTTCGGGCGCATGTGGATCAACTGGCACGTGCCATTTCACATCTCGCATTTCTCGCCGCGCACCCTGAGAAAGCTGGTCGAGGAGAGCGGCTTCTCCGAGGTCCGCATCCGGCAAATTACCCCTGCGCTTTGGGTTGCCTCCTCGATCCTGGCTGGTTTCTTCGCCCGCCCCGGCCGCCCGACCAAACAACTGAGAAATGCGCCGTTGATTTTCGGCCTGGTCCTTTTGTGCCGAGCGCTTTTGTTTCCCGTTCTCTTTTGGGGAAACCGCACCGGCCGCGGAGATTGTCTGGTGGCTGTCGCCACCCGGGCGGAATGAGTTCGCGACTCTTCGGATCGGAGCGTCAAACTGCGCAGGCCCAGGGTCCTGCCGACTCGTTGCGATAAACTTCAAGAATCAAAACAATCGGTTCGAATAGTCCGCTCCAAACAATCGTATCGAAAAATCGCTTTCGAACAATCGCTTCGACCAATACAGCTCAAAGGAATTATGACTTCCGCCTCTAAATGGGTCTCAGCCGCCTGCGTCTCCGCCCGCAATCTGGCGCTCGGGGGCTCGGTCGCCTCGCTTTCGCTGCTCGGCAAACCGCGTACGCTGTTCGAGTACGCCACCGAATCGCTGTTTCTCTACAAAGCGCTCTCCGGCACCCGCGGAATTCCGGAGAAATTCGTATTCGAAATCCTGCCCGGGCAAACGCATTACGACCTGGCCATCGCCAACTTTCAATGCGAAGAAGGCTGGATGCGCCGCACCGGGTCCTATTCGACGGACCTGATAAGCCTGTGCCAGTTATGCCACGCGGCGAACCCAAGCACGATCTTCGAAATTGGGACCCTGCGCGGCTACACCGCGCTGCATATGAGCATGAACAGTCCGCCGGGTTGCCGCATTTACAGCCTCGATCTGCCTAAAAACGATCTGCCCAAAAACGATCTGCCCAAAAACGACCTGCCCAAGAACGACCCGCAGCGGCGCAAAACCGGGAGTCGCTCCCCGGCGGACGTCCGCTTGCGCACGACGTTGATGGACGATCTGCACAGCGGGATGGAGGTCGAGGGCTACTATTTTCGGGGACCCCGCACGCCGATCGCATTCAGCTCCTGTTTGGCGACAGTGCCGCGTTCGATTTTTCTCCCTTCCACGGCAAAGTCGATCTGTTCTTTGTCGACGGAGCGCACTCCTACGACTACGTGCGCAGCGACACGGAAAACGCGCTGCGCTGCGTCCGCAGCGGTGGAGTGATCGCCTGGCACGATTTTGGCAGAATGGGACTGAACGAAGTCTCCAAATACATTCTCGAACTTTCCCGCACCCTCGCGATTTATTCCGTGCCCGGAGGCTCGCTGGCCTTCGCCGTGCTGTAGAGATTCGCTACTTTCCACGCAACTCGATCGCATCGGAAACCATGAAGAAAGCCCTCATCACCGGCATTACCGGGCAGGACGGCGCCTATCTCGCCGATTTCCTGCTGGCCAAGGGATACCAGGTGCACGGCATCAAGCGGCGCAGCTCTCTTTTGAATACCGAGCGCGTCGACCACCTTTATGAAGACCCGCACGTCGCCGGCCGGCGTTTTTTTCTGCACTACGGCGACATGACCGACGCCGCCAGCCTGATCCGCGTGGTCGAGAAAGTTCAGCCCGACGAGATCTACAACCTCGCGGCCCAGAGCCATGTAGCGGTTTCATTCGAGCAGCCCGAGTACACCGCCAACGCCGATGGGCTCGGCACCCTGCGCCTGCTCGATGCGATACGGGTGCTGGGCTTGGAGAAATGTGTCCGTTTCTATCAGGCTTCCACCTCGGAGCTCTACGGACTGGTAGCCGAGACTCCGCAAACCGAGCGCACGCCGTTCCATCCGCGCTCCCCCTACGGCGTGGCCAAGCTCTATGCCTTCTGGATCACGGTGAACTATCGCGAAGCCTACGGCATGTACGCCTGCAACGGAATTTTGTTTAACCACGAGTCGCCGGTGCGCGGCGAAACTTTTGTGACCCGCAAGATCACTCGCGCGCTGGCCCGCATCAAGCTGCGTTTGCAGGACTGCCTGTACCTCGGCAATCTCGAAGCTCGGCGCGATTGGGGGCACGCGCGCGATTATGTCGAGATGCAGTGGCTGATGCTCCAACAAGACGAGCCGGAAGATTTTGTGATTGCCACCGGCGAACAGCATTCGATTCGGGAGTTCGTGGAGGCGGCGGCAAACGAATTGAAGATTTCCCTCAGGTGGCGCGGCCACGGCGCCGAGGAAAAGGGCTTTGACGAATTCGGCAACTGCATCGTGCGCATCGATCCCCGCTACCTGCGGCCGGCGGAGGTCGATTCGCTCATGGGCCACGCCGCCAAGGCCCAGGCCAAACTGGGCTGGCGCCCGCGGATCGCATTCCGCGAACTGGTGCGCGAGATGGCCGTGGCCGACCTGCGCAGCGCCGAGCGCGACCGGTTGATGAACACCAACGGCTACAAGGTTTTTGCCCATCACGAATAGCCCGCCCAGCGGCCTCTCCATGCAGCCTTCCGACAAAATCTATGTCGCCGGCCACACCGGCCTTCTCGGTTCCGCGCTCGTCCGCCGCTTACGGCATGCGGGATTCCACAACCCGCTCGCGAAGGGGCATGGCGAACTCGATCTGCGGAATGCGGCGGCGGTGCAGGACTTTTTCGCCGAAAACCGGCCGCAATACGTTTTTCTGGCGGCGGCGCGGGTGGGCGGAATTCTGGCGAACGACAGCTTTCCCGCCGATTTCATCTTCGATAATCTGCGAATCCAGACCAATGTGATTCACGAGTGCTGGCGCAGCGGGGTCGAGCGCCTTCTGTTTCTCGGGTCCAGTTGCATCTATCCCAGCCTCGCGCCCCAGCCTTTGCGCGAGGAATTCTTCATGTCCGGCCCGCTGGAGTTTACCAATCGCGCCTATGCCTCCGCCAAGATTGCCGGGATCGAAATGTGCTGGGCGTACAACCGGCAATATGGGACCCGCTTTCTGGCCGCCATGCCGACCAATCTCTACGGGCCCGGCGACCACTACCACCCGGCGAACTCGCATCTTGTTCCCGCGCTCATCCGCAAAATGCACGAAGCGAAAACTTCCGGCACCCGCCAGGTGACGCTTTGGGGAAGCGGCACGCCGCGGAGGGAATTTTTGTATAGCGACGACGCCGCCGATGCCTGCATCTTTCTGCTGAATTTGCCGGAAGCCGATTTTTCGCGATTGTCCCGCCCAAACTTCGCTCCTTTAATCAACGTTGGCTGCGGCGAGGACATGACGGTGCGGGAAATCGCGGCGCGGCTGGCCGAAGTGGTGGGAGTTCAGCCGGAGTTGGCCTTCGATGCCACTAAGCCCGATGGAACTCCGCGAAAGCTCCTCGACACCTCACGGCTGACCGCGCTCGGCTGGAAGCCCCGCGTAAGCTTGCGGGAGGGGCTGGCGCGCACCTATTTGGATTTCTGTTCCCGCGCCAACCATGCGGATGTTCCCGGTGCAACTCCGGCCGAGCCAGCCCCCCAGTGCGCATCCTGATTCACGGTCTTAATTTTGCCCCGGAACTGATCGGCGTCGGCAAGTATACCGGCGAGATGGCCCACTGGCTGGCTGCGCGCGGGCATGAGGTGCGCGCCGTAACCGCTCCGCCTTTCAATCCCGAGTGGAAGGTGGCTTCCGGATATTCGGCCTGGCGCTATCGGCGCGAGCGCTACTTGTATCGAAGCGTAGGCGCGCAGACACGTACGTTGTCGGCTGCGGCCGCGATGGGCGGCGGAGCCGCCTCTTCCCGAAGTATTTCCTTCGCCTTCGAAACGGGCTGTCCGGATCCAAGGGACATCAATACGGACAACAATCAGTCGGACAACAATCAGTCGCCACCAACCAATCCGGCCTGCGCCGGTTCGCTAACGGTGTTGCGCTGCCCGTTGTGGGTTCCGCCGCACCCCTCGGCAATAAAGCGTGTTCTGCATTTGGCGAGCTTTGCCCTGACGGGTTTTCCCGCCATGCTGGGGCAAGTCTCGTGGAGGCCCGACGTGGTGATCGCGATTGAGCCTACGCTGCTGTGCGCGCCGGCCGCGCTGATCGCCGCAAAGCTCGGCCGGGCGAAAGCCTGGCTGCATGTGCAGGATTTTGAGGCCGACGCCGGCTTCCAACTGGGCTTGCTGCAATCGCCGGCGCTGCGCTCCGCGGTCGGATGGTTGGAAAAAAAATCCATGTCCGCCTGCGACCGCGTCTCGACCATCTCCGAAAAGATGCTGGCGCAATTGGAGAGCAAGCGAGTCCGGCCCTCGGCACGCTTTTTGTTTCCCAATTGGGTGGACACCAAAAAAATATTCCCTTCAAAAAGGCCGAGCCCCCTGCGCGCCGAGCTGGGGATCGCCGCCGGAGAAATCGTGGCATTGTATTCTGGAACCATGGCCCGCAAGCAGGGTCTTGAAGGGCTGGCTCAAGTTGCCGGTCTTCTGGCGGAGCGTCCAGGGCTGCGCTTCGTCTTTTGCGGAGACGGCCCGGGCAGACCGATGCTGGCCGAACTTACCGCCCACCTCGGCCATGTCCAATGGATTCCGCTGCAACCCTTCGAACGTCTTAATGACTTGCTCAATTTGGCCGATATCCATCTTTTGCCGCAGAAAGCGGGTGCGGCCGATCTGGTGATGCCCTCAAAACTGACGGGAATGTTCGCCAGCGGCCGGCCCGTGGTGGCCACGTCGGCGCAGGACACTCAACTGGCTCAAACGGTTCAGGGCCGGGGAATCAAAGGCGGGGGAATCGAGGGGCGGGGGATCGTCGTCGAACCCGACGATCCCGCAGCCTTTGCCGAAGCGATCACGGCTTTGGCCGACAGTCCGTCGTTGCGGGAAAGCCTGGGGAGGAACGCGCGCGAATACGCGGTTTCCGAATTGGGGAAAGAGATCATTTTGGCGAAGTTTGAACGGGAGTTGTCGCTTCTGGCCGCATCATCTCCATCATGAACATGAACCGGGCAATCGAATATCCGGCGGTGGTATTTTCCCCCCACTGGGGCAGCGCTTTTTGCCAGGCGGTGAAGCGCTTCATCGATCTATTCGCAGCCGCGCTGCTGTCGATCCTACTTTCCCCCCTTTTCCTGTTCCTCGCCGTTGCCGTCAAACTCGGCTCACCCGGCGCCGTACTCTACCGCTGGCGGGTCGTGGGAAAGTCCGGCAGGCCATTCGTCGGCTACAAATTCAGGTCCATGGTGGAAAATGCCGATGATCTTAAAGAAGGACTGGAGGCGGCAAACGAGATGACTGGCCCGGTTTTTAAGCTTACGGCCGATCCCCGCATTACGCGCGCCGGACGCTGGATGCGCCGCTACAGCCTCGATGAACTGCCGCAACTCTACAGCGTTCTGAAGGGCGATATGAGCCTGGTTGGACCGCGTCCGCCGCTGTTCACCGAATACTTGCGCTTTACCGACTTTCAAAAGCAGAAACTCCGGGTCAAGCCGGGAATTACGTGTTTGTGGCAGGTGCAGGGCAGAAATCGAGTCCGGGACTTCGACGCCTGGGTGCGCCTCGACCTCGAATACATTCGC
The DNA here is from genome assembly GCA_963755225.1 of uncultured Acidobacteriota bacterium. GTDB lineage: Bacteria > Acidobacteriota > Terriglobia > Terriglobales > Acidobacteriaceae > Sulfotelmatobacter. The sequence continues at coordinate 84,415 of CAVWJE010000010.1, read as the reverse complement.
CGCTGGTCGCTCGGGCTGGATATCTCGATATTGTTTCGCACCATGCTGGCCGTATTCGAGGGATCGGGAAAATGAGAACTGCCGCTGTCGGCTCTCCAGGCTGGCGGCGGGGTTGCAAGTTTCGGATCTACAAGCGTAGACGAAGAATCAGGCTCGGGAGAAATTATGCGCGTTCTCGTAACCGGAGGGGCGGGCTTTATCGGAGGACACCTGGTTGACCGCTTATTGCGGGAAGGTTTCGAGGTCCGCATCCTCGACAGCCTCGAGCCTAAGGTTCATCCCAAAGGCCTTCCCGAATATGTGCCGGCCTCCGCCGAATTCATTCGCGGCGACGTCACCGACCGCGGAACCATGCTCCTGGCTTTGCAGGGAGTCGACGTAGTCTCGCATCACGCCGCCTATCAGGACTACATGCCGGATTTTTCTCGCTTCCTCGCGGTCAATGCCGCAAGCACCGCGCTTCTTTACGAACTGATCGTGGCTGAGCGGCTGCCGGTAAAAAAAGTGATTGTCGCCTCTTCGCAGGCGGTTTACGGCGAAGGCCAATACCGCTGCCGGGAGCACGACGATTTTCAGCCCAGGCCGCGTCCGCCGCGCCAGTTGCAGAGCGGCGAGTGGGAGGTCGTCTGTCCGTTCTGCGGGAAGCCTTCGCAGCCGCTGCCGCTCGAAGAGCGCTTCAACAATCCTTATAACCAGTATGCCGTCTCGAAGCTGGCGCAGGAAAAAACCGCTCTGGGGCTGGGCTGGCTGCACGGCATTCCCACCGTCGCATTGCGGTATTCCATTACGCAGGGAAAACGCCAGTCGCTCTACAACCATTACTCCGGCGTCTGCCGCATTTTCTGTGCGCGCGCCCTGCAAGGGCGGCCGCTCGATCTTTATGAAGACGGCCTCCAGACGCGGGACTTTGTGCACGTCGATGACGTGGTCGAGGCCAACATGCTGGTCCTCGACAAAGACGAAGCCAATGGGGAAGCCTTCAACGTGGGCGGGGGACGCGGCACCACGATCCTCGAATATGCCGGCAAGGTTCTCGACCGGGTACCCAGCCTCGCCGGCTTTGCCGTCTCGGGCGAGTACCGGCGCGGAGACAACCGGCACAGCGTTTCCAACATCGACAAACTGTGCGCGCTGGGCTGGAGGGCAAAGCGCGGCCTCGACGACATTCTCGAAGATTTTCTCGAGTGGGTGGAAAGTACGGGTGGAGTTCCCGCGCGCCTGCCCGACGCCCCCGCGGCCATGCGCATGGCTGGAGTTCTACTCAACGCAAGTCAATCCCGGCAATCCCATTTATGACGACCACGAACCCAAATGCCTTCGAGATTTCCGGCTATATGGCCGAATTGTCGGCCACGATAGAAAAGCTTCCCTTGTCGGATATCGGCCGCATCGTCCATTTGTTTTTCACGGCCTATCGCGATGGCCGCACTATCTTTCTTTTGGGCAACGGCGGCAGCGCCGTCCTCGCCTCGCATATGGCCTGCGATCTTGGAAAAGGCACCGCGTCCGCCTCCGGCCGGCGTCTGCGTGCCGTCGCCCTAACCGACAATGTCGCCCTGATCACCGCCTGGGCCAATGACACGAATTATGAAAACATCTTTGCCGAGCAACTGCAGAATCTGCTCGATCCCGGCGATGTGGTCTTCGCCATCAGCGGCAGCGGCAACTCTCCGAATGTATTGGCGGCGCTCGATTTCGCGCGCCGCGCCGGGGCGGTGACGGGCGGCCTGACGGGCTTTACCGGTGGCCGGATGAAGCCGCTGTGCCATGTCTGTGCCGTGGTTCCCTCCGGCAACATGCAGATTATCGAAGACCTTCATCTTTCGATCGCGCACTCCGTATTTCGCGCCCTGGTGCACCAAATCGAACAGACGGGCCGCCATCGCGCCGGCATCGCCCTCTCCAGTTCGGCATCGATTGCCAGCCGGGCCGCCTCGGCTGGAAACGGCTAAAGAATCGAGGCGCAACCGCCGAAAGACTCTAGAGAACAGACGCCAGGAAACAGAATCTCGAAACAGAATCCGGAAACAACCGAAACCGATTCCCCGAATTGCAAAAGCGGCCTCCCGAAAGCACAGGAAGACAAGCCAGGAATGAAACCAGAGCAACTTCGCAATCGGATACTCGCGGCCGATCTGGCGTGGATTCCCGTGGCCCTGAGCGCGGAGCAGGCATTATGTTCCGGTTTGCGCTGCCGGCAACTCCCGCTGGGGGCCTCAAACTTTGTCGTATACGTGGTCTGCACCGTCTTCGCCTGGGTGTTGCTCTCGGAAAAGATGCATCTCGACGGTTTTCGCGGGGGATGGCGTTTATCCGCTCTGGTTTCGCATCTGGCGCTCGCCGCCGCGCTGGTCGCGGTCATCCTGCTGGCGGTCGAAACCGTATCCGAACGATATATCGGGCGGCTCACGCTCAGCGTTTTTTCCCTGTTCCTGTGGCTCGGCTTCCTTGCCATTCGCGCCATCGCCCGCTACAGCGTGCTTCGCCGCTTCCGCGCGGGAAAGGTCAACCGCGTGGTAATCATCGGTTCGGACCGGCTGGCCGGCGAACTGGCCGCCAAGTTCAAGCGCCATCCTGAACTCTTATGCGAGGTAATCGGATTTCTCTGTCCGGAAGCCGAAGCGCCCCGCCCAGTCGCCGGCGGCTCGGTTCTCCCGGCCAACGTATCTACGATGGAAGTTATCGGGCTGTTGCGCCGGCACGGTGTGAATGAACTGGTTATAGCGCACGCTCCAGCCTCGAACGAAATCCTGAACCTGGTGGCGCTTTGCCGCCAGCAGGCGATTCGCGTAAGCCTGGTCCCGCAGCCCTACGAGCTCTATCTTTCGCGTCTCAGCCTGCTCGATCTCGGGGGCTTACCGCTGCTTCGAGTGGGCGATATGGCGGCGCCCGCCTCGGCGCGCATGGGAAAACGCCTGCTGGATCTCGGATTGGGCTTTTCTCTGGCGGTGATTTCCCTGCCGCTGATCCTGGTCAGTGGCGCCGTTCTCCGGCTCCGCAAAGGCCGCGCATTCCGTTGGGAGCGGCGCATGGGCTGGCGCGGAGCCGAATTTCCGATGTTGCGCTTAAACGTGGATCGCAGTGTCACCGATTCCCATCCGGACGGCGGCAAGGCAATCCGGGGCGAAGCGGAGTCCCGCTCCAGTTTCGAGCGTCTGCTGGGGCAGTTCAGCATCTCGGAATTACCGCAATTCTGGAACGTTCTGCGGGGGGAAATGAGCCTTGTGGGGCCGCGCCCGGAAGGCGTTGAGCGAGCCCATCGCTATTCGGCGTGGCAGCAACAACGGCTCGCCGCCAAGCCGGGCATGACCGGACTCGCTCAAGTGCAGGGATTGCGGGAAGAGCATTCCTCGGAGGATAAAACCCGCCACGACCTGCAATACATGTTGCAGCCCTCCCTCTTAAACGATATTTCACTGGTAGTGGAAACGATTTGGACGCTTGCCTGGCGTCTGACCAAGCTGGGCAAGCGACCCTCGGCACACCCTTCCACCGGACGCGCGGAGGGATTTCAGTCCGTCGTATTTTCGTCAGTTGGCCAGCCCTTTACGGAGATGTTGCATGCTCATCGGACGCAGCCCGGTGCGGATTAGCTTTGGTGGCGGCGGCACCGATCTGCCCTCTTATTACGAGCAGTTCGGAGGCGCCGTTCTCAGCTCCGCCATCAACAAATACTTCTACACCATCCTCGGCAACCGCTCCGATGGGCGAATCCAGGTAATTTCTTCCGACCTGCGCCTGTTCGGCAACTGGAGCGACCTGACCGCTTTGCCGGCGCAGAACTGCGGTCTTGAGATTCCTCTGGCAGTGCTCAAAGATCTTGACGCGAGCCTGGCCGCCGATCTTTTCCTCGCTTCGGAGATTCCTCCCGGCACCGGTCTGGGCTCGTCGGCCAGCGTTTGCGTCAATCTCTTGAAGGTGCTCACCACCTATTTACGCCGTCCTTTGTCGAAGCACGATCTTGCCGAGCGCGCCTTTGACATTACTCGCCGCGGTCTGGGGCGGCATGTCGGCAAGCAGGACGAATACGCTGCGGCATTCGGCGGCCTGAACTATATCCGCTTCAATTCGGATGGAACCACTCAGGTCGAGCCGCTGCATCTCGATCCGGGGATTCTTTCGGCGCTGCAATCGAGTCTTATGCTGTTCTTCACCGGAGCGGCCCACCATTCCTGGGACATCCTTGCCGAACAGGAGGAATCCACGCGCCGGCCAGAGGGCGCGGCGGTCGAGGCGCTGCACGAGGTGAAAGAGGCGGCGTCGATGATGAAAGCCGCCCTCGAGTGCGGCGACCTCGAGCATTTTGGCCACCTGCTCGACGACGCTTGGCAGGCAAAAAAGCGCATCTCCCACCGCATCTCGAACCCGCGCATCGACCATCTCTATCAGGTGGCGCGCCGGAACGGCGTGCTCGGCGGGAAAATCACGGGCGCCGGGGGCGGCGGATTTCTTCTTCTCTACTGCGAGTCCGCGTGCCAAGAAGCGGTTCGATTGGCTCTTCAGGACGAGGGTTTGCAGGAAATGACGTTTACCTTCGACGGCCAGGGCGCGCAGGTGATTGTGAACGATCCTTTTATCGATCGCGACGAACACGCGGGTACGCGTTGGACATTTCTTCCGCTCTCGACGGCGGTGAGCGTTTGACTTGCGCGGCTCATTGCCGCCACGAGAATTCAGAATGAAAGCGTTCCTGCTCGCCGGGGGATATGGAACCCGCCTGCGTCCGCTCACCGACTCCATCCCGAAATGCCTGGCGCCGATCCGCGGCCGGCCGCTGCTCGATATCTGGCTCGCGCTCTGCGCCCGCTCCGGCATTACGGAAGTTCTCGTCAATCTCCACGCGCACAAGGAAGCCATCGAGCGGCATCTCAAAGACAAGCGCCCGCCGGTAAGCGTTCGCCTCGTGCACGAGGAAAGGCTGCTCGGGTCTGCGGGAACGATTGCGGCCAATCGGGAGTGGGTCAGCTCGGAACCGGCATTCTGGATTCTTTATTCCGACGTTCTAACCAACATGGATCTGCGGCTCATGGCCTCCTACCATGCTCGTCACGATGCCGCCGCTACTCTCGGCCTCTATCGAGTGCAGGAGCCTTCGCAATGCGGCGTGGCGCTCGCCGACGACGCCGGATTGATTACCGAATTTCAGGAGAAGCCAGAGCACCCTCGCGGAGATTGGGTTTTTTCGGGAATCATGATGGCGGGGCCGCAGCTTTTCGACTCTATCCCCGCCGACGTTCCGGCAGACATCGGATTCCACGTATTGCCCCGCCTGCTGGGGAAAATGCGCGCTTATCGTATTTGCGACTACCTGATCGATATCGGGAGTCGGTCCAACTATGAAAAAGCGCAGGCTACCTGGCCGGGGGAGGCTGACCCAAGCCTACTCCACCCTGGCCAAGCGTCAGATTGCGGCGGGCGAATTTCCGCCCTTTCAAACCGGGGCCCGTCATGAGCATGCGGCGGTTGCGCGGCGTGATCTTCGACATGGATGGCGTTCTCGTGAACAGCCATGCTGTGCATCGCAGGGCCTGGAAGCTTTTTTTCAGACACTGGACCGCGGCGTTTCCGATTCCGAGATGGATTTCATTCTCGATGGCCGCAAGCGTTGTGACATACTGCGTCATTTTCTTGGCGATTGCGGCGAATCCGAACTGGAGGAGCTTGGCCGCCGCAAAGATCATATCTTCCGGCAAATGCGCTTCGATATCGCTGCGGTTCCCGGCGCGGTCCGGCTGATCGGCGAACTTCACCTCGGCGGCGTCGAGCTTGCGCTCGCTACTTCCGCCAGCCGCAGCCGCGCGCGATCAACACTATCTGATCTGGGGTTGCTAGGCTGCTTTCGGGCAATCGTTACCGGCGAAGATGTATCCGCGGGCAAGCCCGATCCGGCGGTTTACCGTTTGGCCTTTAGCCGGCTCGCGATCGAAACAGAATGCATTCTCGCGGTCGAAGACGCCGCTTCCGGCATCCGCTCGGCGGTGGCCGCGGGATTGAGCTGTATTGGAATCGGTTCGCACGAAACTTCCGAAAATCTCAGGATGGCCGGCGCGGTCCATGTACTGCCCGACTTCCAATCGGTTACCCCCGCAAACCTGGAAGGCATTTTGCTTCGCGGCGCTCAGGCTCTTGCGGCGTCGGCTGGAGGCCTGTAGAAAAAGCGCGGCCGGCTAAACCGCAAGCCCTTCGTGGCGGCAGACTTCCACAATCGACATCCGGTCCGAAGCGCCTACCTTGCGGAGCATTCGATGCACATGATTCTTCACGGTCTGTTCGGAAAGATTCAAGCGGCTGGCCATTTCCTTGTTCGTGAGGCCCTGCTGGATCAGCCCCACCAATTGCTGCTCCCGGCGGCTAAGGCCCAGGCTACTCTTCAGTTGCGAACTGGGTATGGCCAGCTTATGTTGCGTAACCCACTCGAATAAGGCGACGGAGAGTGAAGGCGGACACACCGCTTCGCCAGCCGCCACTGCGCGAATCGTGCGCGCCACCTCGATGGCAGAGGCGTCTTTCAATACGTAACCCACGACGCCCGCCTGCACTACCCGAAGAAAAAGCGCCTCATCGGACTCCATTCCAACCAAAACCGCTCGAATCGCCGAGCTTGCGCGGCGCAGTTCGCTTACCAGGCATGGATCGGCCAGGACGGGCGAGACCGAATCAAGGACCAGCACATTAGCCTTTGTCGAGAGGATTTGATCGAGGATTCCGGGGCCGTACGAGCCCGCTCCAACCACGTATACGTCGTCCTTTTTTGACAGGATGCGCAGCAGCGCTTCGCGCAGCAGCCGATTCTCGGCCAGCAAGAAAACCGCGGCTGCCGGTCCCGGCAACTCTATGCCTCCCATGCCCATTCGATAAGCGCCTCGCGCCGCCAACTTTTCGGAATACCTTTCAAACGCTAGCCGCCGGTCGAAGCGATGGTCAAGGAGAAAGCGGGCTTTCGACGATGCGAAGTTCCCGCAGCGGGACCGAACGATTGAATTCCGTAAATGGTCCACGGTTTTTCGTTGCCAGGCGGATGAGCGCATACGTTCGCGTGCAAGTCCGTGCGAAATTAGAACGCCGCTGAGTCCCGTGATCTTGACGGTCCGGAGTCCGGCTGTTAGATTCCGTTTCTTGGAACGCTTCACGGCGGGGGACATTGAGCTGAATCGGGCAAAGAAGACGCATTATCCGCTCGGCCCCGATTTGCTCGACCGTGATCCGCCTGAGTCTGCTCCGCGTCAGACTGCTTCGCCTGAGATTGGTCCGCTTCATCATCCGCTAAATTCCACCCGCCGCGATTTTCTCCTGCGCTTCTGCCAGGGAGCTGCCGCTGTTATGCTCCCTGCCGGACTGCGAAGGCTCCCTTTCGGCTTCGTTTCATCTCCCTGTCCCCCTGCGTTTCCCCCCGACGCCGAGTTTCGTTTGCGTCCTCACTATCGCGCTCAACGGCCGATTGAATCCCTGCTGCTCAAGACCCAAGCGGGCTTTGACGGCTTCGTCACCGAGAAATATCACGACCAGATTGCGCCGATTTTTGCGCAGTGGCGTTCAGCCCTGCTTCAATCCCCGTCGAACCTCGAGGTCATCGCGAAAGTTTTGCTTCCCGATTTTTCCGGTTGTGATTTGCGGCCGGAAGAATCGCGACTGGCGCGTCCCGCTTCGGCGATTGAAATCCATCAAAATAGATTCTCCGGCCAGACCGCTCTGCGACGCGACGCGTTTCTGTCGGCGTTGCATTCGTCGCTGAATGTGTTTTCAAGCATCGTAACCGCCGAATTCCAGGTGACGGGCATTACGGCCAGCGCAAATTCAACCCTCCAACTGCCCGCCTCGCTGCAAACTCGCGTGCGTTACGAACTGGTTGGGACCGGCTCCGGCTTCTACCGCGAGCAGCGGGTAGGCTACTGGGACTTGGAGTGGTCGGCTTATCCACTTTCTGCGACGCAGAGCGAATTTCGCTTGCGAAGGTGGCAAGCGGTCGACGAAACGCGAAGCCGTTCCTTCTCTCCAGTTTTTTCCGACATCGCCGCTTCAGCCTTGGGCACCAACGCTTCCTATTCCGCCCAGATGCTGCACGGCGCCGACTACTGGCGGACGGTTCTCGACGGAGCCTGCGGCATTGATATCTACGGCCACAACGGAATTTCCGTTGCCGACATCGACAACGACGGCTTCGACGAGCTCTATATTTGCCAGCCCGCAGGCCTTCCCAACCGTCTTTATCGCAATCGCGGCGATGGAACCTTCGATGACATCACCGAAGCCTCGGGCCTGGGAATTCTCGATAACACCGCCTGCGCGGTTTTTGCCGATTTCAACAACGATGGGCTTCAGGATGTCGTGATCGTGCGCGCCAGCGGCCCATTGTTGTTTGTGAACGAAGGCGGAGGAAAGTTTCGCCGCAAACCGGACGCGTTTCGCTTCGCCAATGCGCCGCAGGGAACGTTTACCGGCGCGGCCGCCGCAGATTATGACCGCGATGGCTGGCTCGATATTTATTTCTGTCTTTACATTTATTACCAGGGAACGGAGCAATACAAATATCCCGTTCCCTATCACGACGCCGAAAACGGCCCGCCTAATTTCATGATGCGCAACAACCGCGACGGAACGTTTGGCGATATCACCGGCGCATCCGGACTCGATCAAAACAATACCCGCTACAGTTTTTGCTGCGGATGGAACGATTACAACCGCGATGGCTGGCCGGATCTTTATGTAGTGAACGATTTCGGCCGCAAGAATCTCTATCGCAACAACGGCGACGGAACTTTTACCGACGTTGCTGCGCAAGAGGGCGTCGAAGACGTCGGCGCCGGCATGAGCGTTTGCTGGTTCGATTACGACAACGACGGCGCTGAAGATTTATACGTTGCCGATATGTGGACCTCGGCCGGCGAGCGCATTTCCATGCAGGAAGTTTTTAAAACGAATTCGCCGAAGGAAAATCGAACGCTCTATCGCAAGCACGCGATCGGAAATTCGCTATTTCACAACCAGGGGACGGCGAGTGTTCGCAGCTTGTTTCGGGATGAAACCGCTGCCGCTGGAGTGGGCATGGGCCGCTGGTCCTGGTCGAGCGATGCATTCGATTTCGATCATGACGGTTTTCCCGATCTGTACATTGCAAACGGAATGATCTCGGGCTCATCGCGCGAAGATCTGAAAGGGTTAGGTCTTAACAGTTTAGACCTGAACAGTTTTTTCTGGCGCCAGGTTGTCGCCAATTCGCCCGACACCGCGAAGCCTTCGCGCGAGTATGAACAAGGCTGGAGCGCCATCAACGAATTGATTCGCGCCGACGCCGCCTGGAGCGGCTATGAGCGCAACGTTTTTTATGCCAATAACCGCGACGGAACTTTTTCGGATATTTCCGGCGCGGTGGGCATGGATTTTCTCGAAGACGGCCGGGCCTTTGCATTGGCCGATTTCGATCATGATGGCCGGCAGGAATTGTTTTTGAAAAATCGGAACGGGCCGCAGTTGCGCATCCTGAAGAGCGTGATGGAAAATCTGCCGCCGTCAATCTCCTTCAAGCTACTCGGAACGAAGAGTAATCGCGACGCCATCGGCGCAGTTGTGACCGTCGAAACCGACTCGGGCGGTCAAACTCGCCTGCTGCAAGCCGGATCGGGCTTTCTCTCCCAGCACAGCAAAGAATTATTCTTCGGATTGGGAGATCAACAACAAGCGATTCGCGCATCCGTCCGATGGCCCAGCGGCATGGCGCAGGAATTTCAGGACCTGCCTCCGAACCATCGGATTTTTATCGAAGAGGGAGTGGAAGCTTTCCGCGTCGAGCCATTCCGATTAGCGGCAACCTCGCCAAACAAATTTGGCGAATCTCTTCCGCAAGATGCCGAAGTTCTGCCCGCCTGCGTGGAAACCTGGCTGCTCGCGCCCGTAGCGGCGCCAGAGTTTTCTCTTCCCGACTTGACTGGGCAACCTCGCGGTCTCGCTGAATTTCGCAGGAAGCCCCTGCTTCTCAATTTCTGGATCGCGGCTTCGGCGGATTGCCAAAAAGATTTGGGCCTATTCGATCGCGTCCACTCACGGTGGGCAACTCAGGGACTTCAGTTGCTCTCCGTAAACCTTGACCCTCCCGCCGACGCCGAAAAATGGCGGGCGCTCGTCCGCGAAAAGCGTCTTTCATTTCCCCTGCTGCGTGGATCCGAAGAGATAGCCGCCATCTACAACATTTTCTATCGGTACTTATTCGATCGCTACCGCGATCTTGGCCTGCCAACTTCCTTTCTGATTGACCGCGAGGGGCAAATCGTTAAGGTATATCAAGGCCCGCTGATTGCCGGCCATGTCGAGCATGACTTTCGCCACATTCCTGGGGCCGACGCCGGCCGATTGGGGCTGGCGCTGCCGTTTCCGGGCGTAAGTGACACCTTCGAGTTCGACCGCAATTATCTTTCTTATGGATCGGTGTTCTTTCAGCGCGGATACTTCGATCAAGCGGCCGCATCGTTCCAGCTTGCTTTGCGCGACGATCCCTCGAGCGCCGAAGCTTCCTACGGCTTGGGAAGTGCCTATTTGAATTTGAACAAAATAGCGGAGGCGCGCGAAAGTTTTGAGCGCGCCACGAAACTTAAAGCGAGTTATCCCGACACCTTCGCAAATGCGTGGAACAATCTCGGACTGCTTGCCGCGCGGGAGCATCGCAACGATGAAGCCGTGCGCCGTTTTCAGGAGGCTGTGCGACGGAGTCCCGATCACCTCATCGCGCTTAACAACCTGGGCAATGCCTATCGCATGCAGAAAAGCTGGGACGCGGCGCGCGCGACGTTCGAGCGTGCTCTCGCGGTCAGTCCGAACGATGCGGAAGCGAACTATGGAATCGCAATGGTGTTCGCGCAAGCCGACGATAGCGCGCGCGCCTACGAATATCTGAGGCGCGCGTTGGAGGCTCGTCCAGACTATCCCGAGGCCCTGAACAATCTGGGCATCCTGTATTTGCGGACGAATCGGCGCGATGAAGCAGTCGCCACTTTCGAGGAGTGTATTCGCGTCGCGCCTGAGTTCGACCAGGCGTATCTGAACCTGGCTCGCGTCTACACCCTGGAAGACGCTCCCGAAAAAGCGCGCAGCGTTCTTGGGGAACTGCTCAAGCAGCAACCCAACCACGCGCAGGCAAAAAGAATGTTGGGTGAACTTCCGAGGTAGCCGGGCGAATGCCGCAGCTAATTCTTTTTTGGCGTTTGCGCTCTCAGCAATTCTACGAATAACTTGTAAAACTTATCGAGGTCAAGATCGTCCTGCACTTCCACGGGCTGCGGCGCGATCTTTGGTTTGTATTCTGCCGTCCAAACCAGAGTGTTGCCATACCCCGCGCCGTGGTCAAGGTCTACATCCATAAAGAGCGTTTCTTTCTTCGTGATAATGATGGGATCGAGCCATGCAATGGCCGCCAGTTCATCCCAAAGATAGTTGTAATTTCCGCGCAGGCGCGCATATTTCGCGATGTAGCGCGCAGCTGGCGAATCGGAGGACTTGATTTTGTCTATCAAAACGGGAGTCAGCCGCGTCTTTACCGAGATATCCACTGTCGTGCAAATAATTTTCTTCCACGGCGCGTTGAAAACAATATGCGCCGCCTCGGGATCGAACCAGAGATTAAATTCGTGCGTGGGATTATTCGCAAACTCAGGATCGTCGGTCCGCGGATTGATGCTCGCGCCCATGAATACCAGCTCTTTCGCCAGCTCCGCGAACTCGGGATCGATCGAGATGGCGAGCGCAAGATTGGTCATGGGACCGCCCTCATAAATGGTGATCTGATTGGGGAATTTGCGCACCATGCGAATTAGGAAATGCGCCGCATCCTCATCTGCGGGCTTCGTCGTCGGCTTGCCTTCCAGCATGTCGCCCAACTGATCCGCGGGATGAAAAAACTTCGGCGTCCAGGCTCCCAGCCACGGGACGAAACCAAATTGCCGCTCCCACAGTTCGGTTTCCGGCTGCCGCCGCACCAGCGGATACTCCGCTCCCGGAACCACAGGAATGTCGGTTCGTCCAATGAGTTCGAGCATGCGTAAAGTGTGCGCCACTTCCGCGCGAAGCCACTGATCGCCCGTCACCACCGTGATGCCCAACACTTCCGTCTGGGGCGATTGAATCAGAAAAAGCATCGACTGTTGATCGGTGCCTGCGGGCCCGGCCGCATCCTGGTCGATAATTATTTTTCTCTTTTCCTGGCACAGACTGATTGCGCACGTCGCGAGTAGCAATGCACTAACGAAGAACCACCTCTGACCGAATTTCATGGAAACCTTTCGAAGTTAGAAAGTCTGACCGCTCGTCGCTGAGAACTGAGATCGTGTATACACTATTCTTGTCTGCGCGGGCATTCTGCCCAATATTGGGTAGTGGGCTAATTCTGTGTTGCTAATTCCTCGGGCAGATCGCCGGGCCACGGTTCTCCTGCGGCATTCCTTTCCAACAGCATCTTGAGCGAAGCCTCAAGTTGCCGTATCCGCTTCCGTGTATCCGCAATGGCTATGTCCCACCCACTATTTCCACAGGGTGTGTCAGTGTTTTCTTGACTTGATGCGACGCTTTGTCGTAGTTTGTGTGTCATGGATTACGTGAACCTCTTTCGCGAGTTCGCCGAACGGCGGAATTCTTTACTCGATGAGAAAGACAAAATCGAGTCGGAACTGGCTGGTATTACTCCGATGCTGCAATGGGCGTACAACATGCTCACTCCAGCGCAGCGAGCCAGCTTTGGAAGAGAAATTGACAGCATGGACAAGCGCGCTCCCGGCCTCAAGCAAGGCGTGCTTATGGCATTCAAGGCCCATAGCGGGAAGTGGCTCACGCCTCCGCAAGTGCGCGACTACCTTGAGAGCATCGGCTTTGACTTCGGGAGTGATAGTGCGCGGGGACTTACATCGGTAGGAACCACATTGAGGCGCATGACTCCGACGGAACTCGAAACGAAGGAGATGGAGAACGGGCAAGTTGCTTACAAATTGATTCGGCGCTTCCAGTCGGGAGACATTGCGAAGGCGATGGGGAAGAAGTGACTTTGGATGCAAATACGAACCGCTCAGTGCTAGTAACACTGAGCGGCAAGAGAGAGGCGGAAAGCAATGAAGATCACGATCAAGATCAGCTTCACTGCCAACGGTCCCACGGTGGTAGTAACCGTTGATCCACCGGGCTAGATAGCCCTCAACAATCAGCGCCCCGTCTGCGGCTCGAACCGTAGGCGGGGCTAATCCAAAGCGCGGAGTGACCCACGCCCTAGACCTCAATTCATGGTCGCAGGTTTCTTCGCACAAGACAAGTGGAGAAACCCAATGACCTGCACCAAATGCCAGCACCACACCAGCAAAAAATTTGGGTACTTCGGTAAGCGCCGCATTCAACGTTGGCGCTGTAATTCCTGCAAAAGCACTTTCTGCGAAGCCGCTCCCAAACTTGGGACGCACTACACCAATCCTGAGACAGCGGCGAAAGTTCTTTCCCTGATGCTTGAGGGAATGAGCGTTTCGGGCCATTTCCCGCGTGACTGGAATGCACAAAGCCACGATTCTTAGCCTGATGAACACGGCAGCGGCCAACGTCACGCGCCTGATGAATGTGAGGATGCGCGGAGTCCGTACCAGGTATATCCAGAGCGATGAAATCTGGTGCTTCGTTGGGAAAAAGCGGCGCAACGTCCGCGAATCCGATCCTGCCGAGATGGGCGACCAGTGGGTGTTTGTGGCGATGGACGCGGAAACCAAACTGGTGCCGTCGTTTGCCATTGGCAAGCGCACGCGAGAAACGACTCTGCGTTTTTTGCGCGACTTGCAGACGCGGCTGACCGCTGCGAGATTTCAACTCACAACCGATGGCTTCCATTTTTATGAACGTGGTGTCGAAGATGTTTTCGGTGGAACTGTGGACTTCGCGCAGCTAGTAAAGCTGTTTGGTGACTACGGCCAGCACGGGGATGAGCGGTACTCCCCACCAAGAATCACGGAGGTTATATCCAAAGTGCGCGACGGGCGACCGGATCCCGCGCACATCAGCACCAGCCATATCGAACGCCAGAATTTAACCATGAGAATGCAGATGCGCCGCTTCACCCGGCTCACGAACGCTTTCTCTAAGAAGCTGGTAAATCTAGAGGCTGCTGTGACTCTATATTTTGCTTGGTACAATTTCTGCCGAGTGCATCAGACCCTTCGCGTGACCCCGGCGATGGAAGCTGGCTTAACAGGTCATGCGTGGTCGATTGCTGAACTGCTACTGACGGCATAGAATTGCCGCCTAATGGAATTTCTTTGTCGCATTTGCTGCCCATCATGCGGGCATACCATTGATCTGCTAGAAACCAGCCTGAAAGAAATAATTCAAGTTCGGCGACTCCCACAGACGGGCGAACCGTTTCTAGCGCTTGTATGCCAAGGATGTAAGGCTGCCTTTCAGTACGACTATCGGAATCGGGTAACTGTGGGAGTGATTGACGAAGGTCCGAAAACAAAAGAATACCGCTCTCAGCAGTATTTTTCGACTGTTGCCCCATGCTCCCACCACGATGCAGATGAGTGCGACGATTCACTGGTAGAGTTGCTAGCTGTTCGCCCAGCCGAGACAGACAAGAACGAATTGATTGAAAGAGAGATGCCCACTTGGAACCTGAGCGGAATCCGCTGCGTGAATGGTCACCCGATTCTGCGTCCTGACCCAACGACAGCATACGAACATTTGGATAGCGTTCATGAACCGGGCGACCGTGACGAGGACTAATCATGCCGCGCCTCGCGGCAACACACTTTTAGCCCAGTACCCAATATTGGAAAAGGCTATTGTGACGAACGGCTTCCTAACTATTACTCTGGCGAAAACGTTTCTCTGCACCGCGCTCATGGCTCAGGGCCAGCCGGTTTCCACCCAGGCTACGGCCGCGCAGAATTCGTCATCTGCGCAGCCGGAGTTTTTCGATGAACCTCGCTTCACTGTTGCGGGCGTAGCCGATACCACGAGTCTGGGCGGCCACGGCTCCGCCGCCGTCGTACGAAACCGCGAGTCGCTTGCTACAGATGCGGTTGCGCTGAACAAGCCATCCGGCCCGGCGGTTGCGGATGCCGCCGATTACGAGCGACTGCGAACGAAGCTCCGCTCGCAACTCGCTGAGCAAAATAAATGCAGCCAGGAAAAGGCCGAAATCTATCGTCAGCTCGCCGAGCTTGACGAGAAGTTTGGCGACCCGCTCGGCGCCGTCCAAGGCTATCGGCGTGCCGCAGAGCTGGAGCCGAGCGAGCCGAATCTTTTCGATTGGGGATCGGAACTCCTGCTGCATAACGCGGCCCAGCCCGCGGTTGAGATTTTTACCAAAGGCAATCGCCTGTTCCCGCGTTCCGTGCGCATGCTGACCGCGCTCGGAACTGCGTGGTACGTGACAGGCTCGACCGCTCAAGCGGCGAAATATTTGTGCGCGGCCTCCGATCTCGACCCCAGCGAACCTACTCCGTACCTCTTCATGGGGAAAATGCAATCCGTTGAAACTGCCGAGCCGCATGCGGTCGCGGACCGGCTTGCGCGTTTCGCGCGCCTGAAGCCGCAGAGCGCCGAGGCGAATTACTATTACGCGGCCAGTCTTTGGCGGCAGGGCCGCTCTTCCGGGAATAAGGATTACGCGCGGGTGAAATCGTCTCTGGAGACGGCGATTCGGCTCGATCCCACACTCGCGCCGGCTTACTTGCAGCTCGGGATTATTTATTCGGAACAAAAAGATTGGACGCACGCCATCTCCGCCTATAGCAATGCCGTACAATCCTCTCCGCGCCTGGAGCAGGCGCACTATAGGCTTGCCCAAGCTTACCGGCTGACGGGCGAATCCGAAAAAGCGCAAGAGGAGTTGCAAACTTACGAAAAAATATCGCAGGAAAAAGCGGACGAGGCCGCACGCAAGCGCCACGAAGTGAAACAATTCGTCTATCGATTACAGGAATCGCCAACTGGCGAGCCGCAGAAATAAAATTCTACTCGCCGGAAAAACGGGCACTTCAAAATCAACGCGCAACCGGCGCGCTCATCAAACCGATGAACATCTTGTAGAACTTTTCCAGATTCAAATCGACCTGAATCTCAACCGGTTGCGCCGCGAGGCGCGGCCTATTTTCTTCGCTCCAGATCAGCGTGTTTCCATATCCCGCGCCGCGATCGAGATCGACCTCCATGTAGCGAATTTCCTTTTTTGTAATTAGAGTTGGATCGATCCACGCGGCTGCGGCCAGTTCGTCCCACATAATGTCGGCGCCGGGAGCGTACATGGCAAAGCGCGATACATAACGCGCTAGTGGAGTGCCGCTGGCTTCAATTTGCTTCATCATCGCCGGGGTGACGTGAGTCTTGATGGAAATATCCGTGGGCGTGCAGACAATTTTCTTCCACGGGGCGCGCAGCACAACCTGCGCGGCTTCCGGATCGAACCAGAAATTAAACTCGTGGCGCGGGTTATTGGCGAACTCCGGATTGTCGGTGGAAGGGCTTAAACTTCCTCCCATAAAAATCAATTCCCGCGCCAGTTCCGGGAACTGCGGGTCGAGCGAAATCGCCAGCGCCAGATTCGTCATGGGACCGCCTTCGTAAATCGTGACCTCGTGCGGATACTTGCGCACCATGCGAACCAGAAAATGCGCGGCGTCCTCGTCGCTCGGCTTCGTAGTCGGCTGGCCCTCCGGCAGCGGCGGCACTACGAACGGATCGTGCCACCAGCGGTCGTCCCACGCGCCGGCGTAGGCGACTTTCCCCCAGCGCTCCTGCCACAATTGCGTTTCTTCGCGGCGGCGCGTCAGGGGAAACGCCGCGCCCGGCACTACTGGGATATCGGTGCGTCCGATAATCTCCAGCAACCGCAGCGTGTGCGCCACTTCCTCGTCGCGCCACTGATCTCCGCTGACCACGGTGATTCCGAGCACTTCGACTTGCGGCGACTGAATCATCACGAGCAGCGTCTGCATATTGCTGCCGCCGGGCCCGGAGCAGTCTTCGTTGATGATTACTTTGCGGCGCTGCGGGGATGAGGCGAAAGCATGACTGAGAAGACCAGCGAGCAAGAAAATAAAAATCAGTTTCCCCGAAGGTTTCATCATTCCCCCGCACATTTACGACGGATAAATTGAAGGGCAGGCTGAGTTTGAACCCAGCCTGCCCCAATGTCCCAAAGTTAAGACTTTATTCTAAGCCGCCTAGAAATCAAGCCGGAGCGCAAACTGAACCAGGCGCGGGTTGTTCACCGTCTGGTTGACCACGCCAAAGCTCGACGTCGTATTTATGTCCTGCTCCCCCGTACCGCCAACGCCCTCCAGGAAGAATTGCGGGTGGTTGAACAGATTGAAAAACTCCGCGCGGAATTGCAGATTCGTGCCTTCGCGGAAAGACAAGGGAAAGTCTTTGACCACTGAGAAATCGGTGTTTACAAAACGCGGGCCGTAGTCTGGCGCGCGGGGGGCAGTACCTAACTCACCTGTCGGGGCTTGCGCGAAAGCGCAAGGGTTGAACCAATGCTGCAATGTGTGAATCTGGGTCGGGCAACCGGTAAAGCCGCCCTCGTCGCCGGCTTTGTTCGGGTCGCCCACTTCATTCGGACGCTGGAATGTGTTTCCATTATACGAGAAAAAGGTGCCCGACTCATCCGCGCTATCGACGACAAACAATGGAAATCCTGAGGTCGCTCTTTGGATCAAGTTCAATTGCCAGTTGCCCAGGATAGCGTTAGCCGCTCCGTTCCAATTGCTGCCAAAGCGCTTGCCTTTTCCAATCGGCAAATTGTAAAGCACGCTGGCGGTGAAACTATCGTTAAGGTTCAGTTGCGACAAGCCCCAATCAAGTTTCGCGGTTCCGGGTAGGGGATAGTAGAGCGCGCCCGGATTTGTGCCCAACCCGTCGGTCAACCCGCTGTCGAAGTTTCGCGAATAGGTATAGCCGATCAGAGCATAGAGACCATGGCGCGTGCTTTTAGTTTCAGCTTTTACCTGAAGCGAATCATAGCGCGCGGCGCCAATGCTGTTATTGGTGTCAACGCTCTGGAAGGCTCCGCCGTTAGGCTGGTTCGCGGTGTAGGGGAAGTTTCCGAAGCCGCAGCCCAAGGTGTACCCAGGCGTAGCGTTCGCTTCATTAGGGCAAGCGCTTGGCTCATTGAGGTTCTCGTTGAGTTGGCCCACCAGAATGTGGGCGCTGCGCGAGCCGCCATAGCCCACTGTCAGCACAACGTTCCCGGGTAACTGCCGCTCGACATTCAAATTGAACTGTTGAATGATTCCTTGTTTGAAGTTGAGGTTCTCGGACTGAATCGAACCTGTATACGTACCGGGATCCACAGGCGCGTTATAAACGGCGCCTCCTGCAACCGGCGTAGTCGAAGCCGTTCCAGCGGTGAGAAGAAAACCATCGGACAGCGAACCGAAAGCGCTGCCGTAAGCTAAACAAAACGTGCAGGGATCGACTTCCGCGTAAAACGGCGGATTCTGCCATAATCCTTGGCCACCTTGATTCCAAGCCGAATCGTGCACGATGCCATAGCCGCCGCGAACCGAAGTTTTGTCGCTGCCCATCGGTTTCCACGCAAATCCAATGCGCGGTTCGAGCGCGGTCTTGTCGAATTGAATGCCTAATCGCCCGTCGGTTGGAATGCAAACCGTGCAACCGGCCAATGCGGGGCTACCTTTCGGGACGTACCACATCAAGTTCTGGACGTTGAAGTTCGCCTGGCGATTTTGTTCTTCCGTTTCCGGAGTAGCCAATGACCAGGCGAATCCAAGATTCAACGTCAGATTCCGGGTGACGCGCCAATCGTCTTGTACGAACGGGCGAAATAATTTCCACCGGCGGCCCGTGGTTGCCCCTAAGAATGTCTGGTCGTGGGCGGCGAAAACTCCCATGCCACCGACTAGCAGGTCGGAAATGTCGTCTCCCGTCTCGTCGCCGGTTTCTACGGCGTAACCATCCTGAAACGCATTGTTCCTCACGTTCATTTGCTCGGCGCGAAATACCGCGCCCACCCTGACATTGTGATTGCCGTGAATCAGATCGAGCGTATCGGAAATAGAATAGACGTTGGTCCCGCCCTGGTAAGGAGCGTATCCGCGGTCGCCCACGGAAAAATAAGCCGACATCTGAAACGAGGTCATACCGCAGCTTTCGCACTCCTGCGGAGCCTGGTTCAGGCTCGCGGGATAACCCGTGACGTAGTCGCACTGGCTGGCCAGGTCAGCGCCGGGAATGCCCAGCAGCGCCGCCTCGCATGTGCCGGTACCATAAGAGAGAATGTGATTGAAAATTCGGTTGTAGCCCACATTGAGCTGGTTGATAACATTCGCCGAAAACACGTGGGTTTCGGACAACGCTAAATTGCGCCCGTGATTTTCGATATGCTGGTTGCTGCCGAAGGCGTTTTGTTCCGACCATGTCGGCGATCCGCCGGGAACGAAGTTGGTCGCCTGATCGTAGCTGAAGCGCGCGAAAACCGAATCTTTGCCGGAGAAATTGTGATCGATGCGAGCGTCCCATGTTCCTTCGTTAAGTTTCCTCACGGGCGAGTTCACGTAGTTGAAGCTCGTGGAGTTCGCGTTGGGAGCGGGATAGAGCCGCACCACTCTTGCGCCGATTGGGTTGATCAAAGCTGCGGGTATCGTGGCGCAAGCTTGACCGGGGGTCTGCGACCCGTCTGTTAAATCCACGGGCTCCGGGGTTTTTGTGCCGGGCATACATTGAAATGCCGTGCCGCTGAAAGGATTCGTAGGAGTGATGCCAAGTGGATCGCTGCTGAAATCGTAGTCCCCGGCGGAATCGAACGGCGTCGTCATGCCGGGCGTCGGTACGAAGCCGTTAAACGGCACGCCTTTCCGCTGCATCTTGGCCTGATAGTCGACAAAGAAGAAGGTCTTGTTTTTCTGGATCGGACCGCCCAGCGACCCGCCGAACTGATTCAGATTGAATTGTTGTTTCGGAGAAGGCACGCCGAAATCAAAAACTTTGGCGTCGAGCACGGTATTGCGGAAGAATTCGAATAGCGATCCATGAAACTGGTTCGCGCCGGACTTAGTGGTCACCAATACAGCTGGTCCCGCGCGCTCTCCATACTCCGCGGAGTAGTTATAAGTCAGAACCTTGAATTCCTGGATGTCGTCGATTGACGAGAAGATCGCGATTCCGCCCTCGTCAAGCTGGTTGTTGTCATTGCCATCGAGCAGCCAGTCGGTTTCCTGTTCGCGCGAGCCG
This sequence comes from uncultured Acidobacteriota bacterium, assembly GCA_963755225.1. Lineage (GTDB taxonomy): Bacteria > Acidobacteriota > Terriglobia > Terriglobales > Acidobacteriaceae > Sulfotelmatobacter. The sequence goes on along the minus strand of CAVWJE010000010.1, from coordinate 64,207 downwards.
CCGGAGGAAAGCGAGAATGAGCCGCGCGTAGCGGCCTCGCTGCTGGCGGCGCTGGTGAAGAAGCTTACGGGGCTGGTGGAGGAAGTTGTGCCGGGAGTCAAAGTAGCGAGCTGCGTGAAGTTCCGTCCATTCAACGGCAGTTGTGCGACTTGCTCGGAGGTGATTACCTGACCCAAAGTCGGGTTTGCCGTTTCGACGGCCACTTCCGTGGCGCTCACCTCGACGCTCGATGAAACCGACGCCGGAACCAGCGAGAAATCAATTTCGCGGTGCTCATCTACTTGCAGCCGGATGTTTTTCTGCTCCGAAGGAGCGAAGCCCTGTGACTCGACTCGAATTGTAAAGACCGAGACCGGCAGCAGTGGAATCACGTAGTGTCCGGAATCGTCGGTGTTCGCCTGGCGGGAAAGCCCCGTTTCCTGAGAGGTTATGGTCACGTTCGCGCCCGCAACCACTGCGCCCGCTTTGTCGGAAACGGTGCCCGAGAAACTGCCTGTCGCCTGACCGTACAGGAACGGACCGGCCGATACTGCGGCCCAACAGAAAACGACTACGAGCAGCGCCTGCTTCTTCAACATTCAAGCCCCTTTTTTCGGCGGCACCGCGCCGAATGACGAAGTGACTTCCGTTGCGCAATAAATTATGGGAGGTTAGACCTTAGGACGGCCTTATAAATGGCCGCTCAATCCGAAGTCAAGACTTTTCGGTTGCAGCAAAATATTAGCGGATGCCTGCTTTCCTGTTTTGCACACCCTTTAAAGACAGAACACTACACTGTACATTGCTTCGCTGAACCTATTGCGCGCCTCGGACCGCCCACTCCGCATCGAACCGCGCTCGATCGTAAAAAGACTTCTGCGTTCCAATGCCAGTGGTTGAGAGTCCCGCGTACAGGTTTGCCCGGCGTGCGGCTTCCAACTCCGCGCATCCCTCGCCAAGAAACACCGCAAAACTGCCTATAAAAGCGTCGCCCGCGCCGGAGCTGTCAACGCTCTTCACGGCGAAGGACGGAACATGCTCGACCGTCTCCGCGCCCGCCACCAGCGACCCGTTTGCGCCCAGCGTAATAAGAACTCGTCGAACCCCTCCAGCGAGCAGCTTTTTGGCGCATTGTTTCGCGTCTTCAACATTCCGTACCGGAATTCCGCTGACCACCTCGGCCTCGCTCTCGTTGGGAACGAAATAATCCAAATCGCCAAGCGCTGCCATTTCAACCGCTTGACCGGGAGCCGGATTCACGATGCATCGAATGCCATGCTTGCGGGCAAACGCCACGGTGTAATAAACCGTCTCCAGCGGGATTTCGAATTGCAGCACAATGCAATCGGCGGCTTTCAACGTCTCGGCCGCGGAGTCCACGTCCGCCGGCTTCAGCGCGTCATTCGCGCCTTTCACCACCAGAATCCGGTTTTGCCCGTTGGGCTCGACGAAGATGGGCGCAACGCCGCTGGATAGGCCCTCGATTTGTTTCACGTGAGTTGTGTCGATCCCAAGCTTCTTGAAATTCTCAATGGTTGCCGGCCCAAACAGATCGCTCCCAACTCGCGCCACCATGAAAACATCCGCGCCACACAGCCGTGCGGCCACCGCCTGATTCGCGCCCTTTCCACCGAAGCCCAGATCGAATTTCTGTCCGAAAATAGTCTCTCCCGGTTTTGGAAACCGGTCCGTAAAAGTCGTCAGATCGACGTTGGCGCTTCCAACTACTGCAATGCGAGGACGCCTGACCATAAGTTTGCAATGAAGCGTTGAGAGTGCGAGTGTATTTCGCCGCTCCGGCCATGTCAAACGATCTTATGGGGCAACATCCTGTAGTAAAAGTCGTGGTCGGCAACCGATCGAGCGCAGTTCGGCTCCGTCCTTTCTCGAAGCGAACTTCTGCTATAGTTGCCTTCCTCGGAGGTGACAATTCCATGCCTCGAATCGTGCGCTGCGCCTTGATCCAAGCCAGCAATGCGCTCGGCACTGAGCGCCCTCTCGCCCAGATTAGAAAGGCGATGATCGACAAACACTTGAAGCTGATCCAGCAGGCCGCGCGCAAGAAAGCGCAAATTTTGTGCCTGCAAGAACTTTTCTACGGGCCATATTTTTGCGCCGAGCAGAACGCGCGCTGGTACGAGTTGACCGAGCGCGTGCCGGACGGCCCCACGGTCCGTTTAATGCAAAAGCTCGCCGCGAAATATCGCATGGTAATTGTCGTCCCGGTTTATGAGGAGCAAATGCCCGGAGTTTATTTCAACTCCGCCGCAGTTATCGATGCCGACGGCCGATATCTCGGCAAGTACCGAAAGCACCACATTCCGCACTGCCATCCCGGATTCTGGGAGAAGTTTTATTTCACACCCGGCGACGGCGGATATCCCGTCTTCGAAACGAAATATGCACGAGTGGGCGTTTACATTTGCTACGACCGGCATTTTCCCGAAGGCGCGCGGATTCTCGGATTAAATGGCGCGGAAATCGTATTTAATCCTTCTGCCACGGTTGCCGGCCTGTCGGAATATCTGTGGGAACTCGAGCAACCTGCGCACGCCGTTGCTAATGGATACTTCGTCGGCGCAATCAATCGCGTCGGAGTCGAGGAGCCGTGGAGCATCGGCGAATTTTACGGAAAAAGTTATTTCTGCAATCCGCGCGGCAAGATTATCGCGCAAGCCAGCCGCGACAAAGATGAAGTCGTCGTCGCCGATCTCGATCTTGAAATGATTGCGGAAGTACGGAAAGTCTGGCAGTTCTACCGTGACCGCCGGCCCGATAGCTATGGCCCGCTCACCGCGCAGACGGGAGAAGCAGCAGCGGCCGATTGACTACAGCGCCGCCGGTTCCGCCGCTCTGCGCGCCGGTGAGTTGTAAAAACAATTTTGGTCTTGCCGTCGCTGTTGTGTGGAAAAGAAGCCAAGCGAATGTCAACTTCCGCGTCGCGAATCGAATCCAGCCCTCTCTACAATTCCGACCTTGCGCCCGCCAGTCCAGAACGCCGCCACTGGGGCACATACAACTTCGCCGCGCTTTGGATATCGATGTCGGTGAATATTCTCACCTACATGCTGGCGGCAAGTTTGATTCAGGGAGGAATGAATTGGAAGCAGGCGGTAACGACAATTTTTATCGGCAACGTCATCGTTCTGGTTCCCATGCTGCTCAATTCGCATCCTGGGGCGAAATATGGCGTGCCGTTTCCGGTGCTTGCCCGCGCATCGTTCGGCGTGCTTGGAGCGAACGTGGCTGCGGTTTTACGCGCACTGGTGGCCTGTGGATGGTTCGGCATTCAAACCTGGATCGGCGGCGAAGCTATCAACATTTTGCTTGCAACGCTCGCGCCGGGCTGGAAAAACTTTCCTTACAACACGGCGAGTTGTTTTCTTCTGTTCTGGCTCATCAACCTCGCCGTCATCTTGATGGGAATCGAATACATCCGCCTGTTGCAGGGCATCAGCGCCCCCGTGTTGTTGGCTGTTGGATTATTGCTGCTGGCGTGGACTTACCACGGCGCGGGCGGCTTCGGTCCCATGCTGGCCGCGCCTTCGCGATTCACCAACTTTCCTGACTTTTTGAAATTTCTGATTCCCGCACTCAACGGCACTGTGGGCTTCTGGGCTACAGTCTCGTTAAATATCCCCGACTTCACCCGCTTCGCAAAAAATCAGCGCGAACAGATTATCGGTCAGGCCCTCGCGCTACCGGCGACTATGACCCTTTACGCATTCATCGGGATCGCCGTGACTTCGGCAACTGTCGTAATATACGGAGGCGCGATTTCGGATCCTGTGCAACTGCTCAGCCGATTTCATTCCCCGGTTGCAGTAGCAATTTCGCTGATTGCAATCCTGCTGGCCACGCTGAACGTTAACATCGGCGCGAACGTGGTTTCTCCAGCGAATGATTTTTCGAACCTCTGGCCGCGCAAGATCGGCTTCCGCGCCGGCGGCGTGATTACATGCTTCATGGGCATCGCACTGATGCCATGGAAGCTGCTTGCCGATTACAGGACCTTCATTCTCGGCTGGCTCGGCGGCTACGCCGCTTTTCTCGGTCCTGTAGCGGGCATCATGATTTGCGATTATTTCGTTGTTCGAAAATGTCTTCTGAATTTAGATGATTTGTATCTGCGCGGCGGAATCTATGAATACTCCAAAGGATTCAACTGGTGCGCCTTGATTTCGCTCACGCTAGGCGCAGGGACTGCGCTGATCGGGCTCGCCGTTCCAGCCGTGCGTTTTCTTTACGACTATTCCTGGTTTGTAGGGTTTGCGGTTTCGTTCGTGGCCTATTATGCGATGATGCGGAAGCGCGCGTAAATTCGTGGAGCGGCGGACGCCCTCGTCCGCCGACTTTGTTGCTACGTCGGACATTCATACTGCTCCCCGGACGAGGGCGTCCGGGACTGCACGCGGCTGACTACATTTTCCCTGTCTTGGAGAACTCCGGCAGCACGTCTCGCCGATATTGCTCCAACGAAGCTTCTTCATCCCCGCACATCAGATACAAATTGAACTGCGTCACTCCGACGCTGGCAAGCTTCCGCAATTTCTCCCGATGCGCAGCAACCGGACCAACCACGCAAAAGCGGTCGATCACATCGTCTGAAACGAACTCCGCATTGTCGCTTCCCACTTCGCAGTGGTGCCGGTAATCGTACTGGCCGCGGTCCTGCACATAAGAAGTAAGCGCCGGCGGCAAATCTTCGGGCTTGTATTGCCGGATCAGATCCATTACATGATTTGAAACCAGCGCCGGAAACCAGCGCACGCGGTCGCGCGCAACGGCCAGGTCGTCGGAAATCCACACCGGCGCCGCGGACATTATTTGGATCTGGCTAAAGTCGCGCTCCGCAGCTTGTGCGCCTTCCTTCACGAACCCGAGGCACCACGAAATCAAATCAGGATCGGCAAACTGCAAAATAATTCCATCCGCCACTCGACCCGCCATATGCAGCACTTTCGGCCCGTAGCCGGCGATCCAAACGCGCGGTGAAATTTTCGCCCAAGTAAGCCTGGTCGGCTGCCCTTCGTATTCAATCTCACGCCCGGCGGTAAGATCGCGAAAAATCTTCACGGCTGCTTCTAATTGCGACCAGGTTACAGGCTTCTTGCCGAGCATGCGCCGCGAGCTGTCGCCGCGTCCAATCCCCAACTCCATCCTTCCGTCTGAAATCAAATTCAGCGTAGCGAACAGGCTCGACGTAACCGTGAGATCGCGCACCGCGGGATTTGTGACCAGCGTTCCCAGCCGCATCCGCTGCGTATTCGACACCATCAGCGTAAGGAGAGGATAGGGGTCCATCCACAAAACGTGGGAGTCGAACAGCCACCCATACTCGAAGCCACCCGCTTCCGCCTGCCGAGCCAATCCCACGATTCGTTCAACGGAAATATCTGGCTTTAGTGTGATGCCGAACTGCATGGTATCCCTTCGTCGCGCGGCGAAATATTACGAACCGATAATAGGAACCGGTAATACGAACTAAGGAGCGGCAGTTTAGCATAGAATTCATTTTTCGTTTCAATGTAATTCATCCGTATATGCGGAGGCGGTTATGGGCTTTGACACAATTGTCGTCGGCGGATCGGTGGTCACTGCAACCGACAATTATGTCGCCGATATCGCGATCACCTCCGGGAAGATCGAAGCTATTGGCAGGAACTTGCCTCGCGAGAACGTTACAAAAATTATGAGCGCCGCGGGGAAATACGTTTTTCCCGGCGGCATCGACGTTCACACGCATCTCGACATGCCGTTCGGCGGCACCACCAGCGCCGATGACTTTGAAACCGGCACGCGGGCGGCCGCTTTCGGCGGCACCACCACGCTGATCGATTTCGCCATTCAATACAAAGGCCAGCCGCTGCGCAAAGCTTTCGACACGTGGATGGAGAAGGCTGCCAACAAGGCGGTTTGCGATTACGCCTTCCATTGCATCGTGACCGATATCAGCGACGGCCAGTTGCAGGAGATGAATTCTCTTGTCGGCGAGGGTGTGACCAGCTTTAAGCTTTTTATGGCGTATCCCGGAGTCTTCATGCTCGACGATGCCAGCATCTTCCGGGCGTTGCAAACCACGGCGAAAAATGGCGCCATGATTTGCATGCACGCGGAAAACGGAAGCGCCATCGATGTGATCGTGCAACAGGCGCTCGCCGAAGGCAAGACGGCCCCGAAGTATCACGCCCTCACCCGGCCGACCACCGCCGAAGCCGAAGCGGTTTCCCGCGCGATTGCACTATCGGAAATGGCCGGCGCTCCACTCTACATCGTGCATTTAAGCTGCAACGAAGCTCTGGAAAAAGTTCGCGAGGCGCGCGACCGCGGACTTCCCGTTTACGCCGAAACCTGCCCACAATATTTATATCTCTCAATCGAAAATTTCGACGTGCCGGATTTCGAAGGTGCGAAGTATGTGTTCACGCCGCCGTTGCGCGAAAAGTGGCACCAGGAAAAGCTTTGGGACGGCCTGAAGCGCGACCATTTGCAAGTGGTCTCTACCGATCATTGCCCATTCTGCTTCAAAGAACAGAAGGAACTTGGCCGCGGCGACTTTACCAAAATTCCCAACGGCGGCCCGGGCGTGGAGCATCGCATGAGCCTGATTTATTCCGGCGGAGTCGCACAAGGTCGCTTCAGCGTCAACCGATTCGTCGAATTGGTTTCCACCACACCCGCGAAACTTTTTGGTCTGTATCCACGCAAAGGGACCATTGCGGTTGGCAGCGACGCCGATCTCGTTATCTTCGACCCCACGCGAAAACATACGATCAGCGCGAAGACGCATCACATGCGAGTCGATTACTCCATGTTCGAAGGCATTGAAGTGACGGGAATGCCTGACATCGTTCTGTCTCGAGGCCGGGTCGTTGTCGAAGCAAATAAATTCATGGGCAGCGCAGGACAAGGGGAATTTCTGCGCCGCTCGACTTACTCGCAAATAAGCGGGTAGTAATTAAATTCGCTCCCGCCCCTAGCCGCGCTTCTAGCGGAAATAACGGAATAAGAGTAGAGTTACAAACTTTCCGTCCCAACCAGTCCAAGGAGAACTCATTGTTCACGCCATCAAGTCTGAGCATTGCGCTGTTGATGATGATTACCAGCGCCGTTTGCTGGGGTTCGTGGGCCAACACCTACAAGGGCGTGAAGGCCTATCGCTTCGAACTCTTTTATTGGGACTATGCTGTCGGTATTTTTCTGGTCTCGCTGGCGCTTGCACTCACGATGGGTAGCACGGGGCACGATGCTTCCAGCTTCCTCAATAATGTTCATGCCGCGGACACTTCGAATATCGTGAATGCTCTGATCGGCGGCGCGCTCTTCAATCTCGCGAATCTCCTGCTGGTGGCGGCGATTGACATGGCCGGCCTCGCGGTCGCGTTTCCCATCTCAATCGGAATCGCGCTTGTCGTCGGAACCGTTCTAAGTTACATCCTTCAGCCGCGAGGAAATTCCATGTTCCTCGCGCTCGGCGTTGTCTGCGCGTTTGTCGCCGTGGTCTTGGACGGAAAAGCCTACGGCAGCCTTGCCACCGCAGGCCGCTCGGTTTCGAAAAAGAGTTTCATTACATGCGTAGTTTCTGGAATTCTGATGGGCCTGTGGGCTCCCTTCATGACTCACGCGATGACCCGAGGAAATCCTTTGGGCCCTTACAGTGCCGCCGTCTTTCTCACGCTTGGAGCGTTGCTCTCCTGCTTTATCTGGAATTTTTATTTTATGAAGCATCCGCTCGTCGGCGAACCAGTAAGCTTCAGCGGATTTTTCAGGGGCCCCGCTTCGGGACATCTGCTGGGTCTTCTCGGCGGATGCATCTGGGGTGTCGGCACGGTTTTCAACCTCGTGGCCGCGAGCTTTACCGGCGTGGCAATCTCCTATGCAATCGGCCAATCCGCCCCGATGGTTGCGGCGCTGTGGGGAATTCTGGCATGGAAAGAATTCGAAAACTCCGGTCCGCGCGCGAAAACCTATCTCGCTCTGATGTTCGTCTTTTACGGATTGGCGATTTTCCTGGTCGCGCGCGCCTACGGATAAGAACTACTTGCCCTTGATGCGGCTGATGAACAGGTTCAAGAATCGGTCCGCGTCCGAGGCCACGCAAACTTTAGCGTTCGGCTTGAGGTCGATTACACCCTCGATCTCGTAGTGGTCTCCGTGCAACACGTTGTTCTCGTTCGATCCCATGCGGTTCGCCACCGTTTCTCCGCGCGTGAACTCGCCTTTGGTTTCCACGTCAACGTGCATCTCTTTTAGCGTGCCTAACGTCGGGTCCAGAGCAATCCCCACGGCGAGCGGATCGTACATTGCAGCGCCGCTATATCCGCTCTTTTCGCTGCGGGTTAAATAAAAATCCGCAATCTTGGCGATGAAATCGCTCTGCGGCCCGCGCGACGATTGCAGCTCCGCGAGATATTTGCGATTAATCAGCGTTCGCTCCCCTACGTCCGACCCCACCATCGTCACCGTCCAACCAGCGTTGAAAACAATTTGCGCCGCTTCGGGATCGTTATAGATATTCGCTTCCGCCGCGCCGTTAACATTTCCGCCGGTGATCGAACCGCCCATGATGACGACATTTTTGACCAGTCCCGCAATCGAAGGATCTTTCGAAACCGCCAGCGCAATATTCGTGAGCGGCCCGACCGGAATCAACGTGATCTCATGCGGATATTTGTGGATCATCTCGATGATCAGATCGGGCCCAAACCGCGCGTCCGCTTTGCATTTGGAGGCCGGTAACTCGACATCGGCCAATCCGTTTTTTCCGTGCCAGAACTGCGCGGTAATCAGCTTCTGATTCAGAGGATGCTGCGCTCCGCCGGCAACTATTACGTCGCAGCGTCCAGCAAGCGAAACAATCTTCAACGCATTCTCCAACCCCTGGCGGCCGTCCACGTTGCCCGGAACCACAGTCAGCGCTTCCACTTTGAACTCCGGAGAATTCAACGCGAGAATGATGGCCATCGCGTCGTCGGTGCCGGGATCGGTGTCGATAATCACGCGCCGCTGAGCTCCTTGCGCAGGAGCGTTCGCCGAAAAAATTAAAACGAACAACGAAGCGAAAATGAGGGGCAAGCGAAAATGCTTCACGGAAGAACTCCTTGGTTGAAGAAACGGAATTCGAATCTACAGCAGCATCCCGGCAATCGAAGCCGACATTAGATTCGCCATGGTTCCGGCGAGCATCGCGCGAATTCCCAACCGCGCCAACTCGCCTTTCTTGTTAGGCGCAAGCGCGCCGATGCCGCCGATCTGAATTCCGATCGAGCTGAGATTCGCAAATCCGCAAAGCGCAAACGTAGCGATCGTAAAGGATCGCGGATCGAGCGCCGCTTTCATCGGCCCCAACATGGAAAATGCGACTAATTCATTCAGCACCATGCGCGTGCCGAGCAGCGTTCCAATTACGCCGCAGTCGCGCCACGGAACGCCGATGACCCAGGCAACCGGCGCAAAAACCGCTCCGAAGATTTGTTCCAAGCTGGATGGAAACCAGGAAATCAATGTGAATTCCGCCCAGAATGCCGTCCGCCAGCGCGATCAGCGCGAGAAAGGCAATCAGCATAGCGGCGATGTTGAGCGCCATGTGCAAGCCGTCGGTCGTGCCGCGCGCCATCAGCGCCTAATAAATTTTCTTCCTTCTCGGCTTCCTCTTCGCCTTCCGGCATTACAACGCGCCCGGCGGTTCGCGGCTCTTCGGTTTCCGGCACCAGCATTTTTGCCATCAGCAGCGTCCCGGCGCAGTCATGATCACCGCGCTTAACAGATGCTTCGGCTCGACGCCAAACGCGATGTAAGCCGCCATGATCCCGCCGGAGACGTGCGCCATGCCGCTGGTCATCACGGTCATTAGTTCCGATCGCGTGAGATCGGGCAGAAACGGGCGGATGGTCACCGGCGCTTCGGTTTGACCCATGAAAATGCTGGCGGCGATGTTTAGCGATTCCGCGCCGCTCGCGCCCATCACGCGAGTCATTACCCACGCAGCAATCCTGATGACGAATTGCATGACGCCGAAGTGATAGAGTACCGCGAAGAACGCGGCAGATGAATATGATCGTCGGCAGAACCTGAAAAGCGAAATAAAAGCCGAGATGAGAACTTTGTTTGCCGAGATCGCCGAATACAAATTGCGAGCCCACATAGGAGTAACTAAGAAGGCGGCTCACCACGTCGCCGGCTTTCTGGAAAATCCTGCGTCCCGCGTCGACCCTTAGCACAGCAGACCGCGAATGCGAACTGCAATCCCAGGCCCCAGGCCACAGTCTTAAGCCGAATGGCGCGCCGGTTGGTGGAAAACGCATAGGCCAAGCCCAGCATGGTTAGCAAGCCGAGGATTCCAGTGAATCGTCCCATTCAGTTTCTGTCTCCGGATTTCTCGATCACGCGATGAATCAACGGTCTTTTGTGAAGCACAGGCGATTCAGTAATCTGAAAACTCTCCTCAAGCAATTGCCGGGCGTGAACCGCGCGAGCATCTGCATTGTAGTGGATCGTCGCCAGCGGCTCGCCAGCCGCAACCGCGTCTCCGACTTTCTTGTGCAGTACAATTCCCACGGCGGGATCGACGGAATCTTCTTTCCGTTCGCGTCCCCCACCGAGGACAACGCACGCCGTGCCGACCTGCTCGCATTGCATGCGAAGTCATAAATCCGCTCCTCGGACTCGAAAAAACGCGTGGTGCGCTGAGCCGGAGGCAGTTTCTTGGGATTGTCGATCACTCGCGGATCGCCGCCTTGCAGCTCCACCATCTGGCGAAACTTTTCCAGCGCCGTGCCGGAGGCGATCAGCGTTTCGCTCCGCGTATCTTTCCGTCGGCGACAGTCTTAGACGCGCCGCCCAGATACAGCATCCATGCCTGCGAGTTCGAGGCAAAGTTCGCGCAAGTCTTCCGGGCCTTGCCCGCGCAAAACTTCCACGCACTTCGACAACTTCAAGCGCGTTGCCGATCGTGTTTCCCAACGGCTGATCCATGTCCGTGATGAGCGCGACCATTTTCTTTCCCATGCGCTCGCCGGTCTCGACCATCAATTCGGCGAGGAACGCGGCATCGTTCTCGTTTTTCATGAACGCGCCGGAGCCGGTCTTCACGTCGAGCACAAGCGCGTCGATTCCCTCGGCAAGTTTCTTGCTCATGATCGAGGCGCAAATCAGATACGGACTCTCCACCGTGCCAGTCACGTCGCGCAGTGCGTAGAGCTTGCGGTCGGCGGGAGCGATCTCCGCCGTCTGGCCGATCATGGCGCAGCCGCAGGTCTCGAGCACGCTCGCGAAACTCGCGCGATCGGAAGATTCACGTTGAAGCCGGGAATCGCTTCGAGTTTGTCGAGCGTTCCGCCGGTGTGGCCAAGGCCGCGGCCGCTGATCATCGGCACGGCCAGGCCCGCGGCTGCGGCCAGCGGCGCCAGCACCAGCGAAGTTTTGTCGCCCACGCCGCCTGTCGAGTGCTTATCGACTTTCCTTGCGGGAAGAGAAGATCAGATCGAGCACTTCGCCTGATGCAACATCGCATCGGTAAGCGCTGCCGTTTCGCCGCGGGTCATGCCTCGCAGCAGCGACCGCCATCAACCACGCCGAAACCTGGTAGTCGGGAATCTCATCGCGCGTATACGCATTGATCAGGCGTTCGATTTCGTCGGGCGATAATTCCCCGCCGTCCCGCTTCTTGCGGATCACGTCGATGGCGCGAAAAGTATGAGCTGGGGAGGAAATTGGATTCACTGGAGGCGGAACCCATCCGGAAGCAATTCGGTAATGTGGGCTTCTTTCGGCCCATCTGCCCCCTGAAAAAAGATAGTGGCTTCGGGGCCAAATTCGTAAATCACCTGCCGGCACGCGCCGCAAGGCGAACAGGGAACTCCTTGTTCGTTCACCACGGAAACCGCACGAATCTTAATCTTCGGACCGAGTTGCGCCACAGCCGAAAAGATTGCCGTGCGCTCCGCGCAGTTCGTCATGCCGTAGGAAGCGTTCTCCACGTTGCAGCCGGAAAATATTTTACCGTTCGAGAGCAGAATCGCGGCGCCCACTCGAAAGTTCGAGTAGGGTGCGTGCGCATGCTTCATCGCTTTCTTTGCAGACTGCATCAGCTTCGCCCGTGCGCCGGCGGCCGTTTTATTTTTCTGCATAGGGGACGACTGCTCTCGCGCGAAGGGCGAAATCGACGGCAATTGTAAACCCTCGCCAAATGATCCTGTGATTTTTCTTGTGCCAGGTCGAGGATGCCGGCACGCTCGATTGCCATCCGTACTCGCGTTGTAAGATTTCCTCCCGTACAATGACTGCGCAGGGAGGGCTCGCGGCAGGTTTTCCGAAGCTGCGGGCTCACGCAAAATTCAGTGCCGATAGATCAAAATTATCCCAAGGCGACTCACAAGAACACGGCGGGCGATCTTGGAGGCAAGTTCGAAGCCCACCAGTCGCCTGGCGCAAACTTGACCGCCGTTCTCAACGGCCGCCCACTCCTGCCGAATTCCGGCATTCCTCTCGACCTCAATTGGGTGCAAGAAGTTCGAGTCAATACGAGCGCGGTCGAACGGCGCGCCCAATCGCAAGCGGCGCGTAGGACCGTAAAAAAGGAATGGCAGGCGGCGTGGCTTTTGCGGGCGCTAGCCTGCATGGATTTAACTACGCTCTCCGGCGATGACACGGAAGAACGCGTGCGCCGCCTGTGTGCCAAAGGTCGCCAACCGTTGCAGCAGGAGCTGGCGCGCCAATTGGGAATCGAAAACCTGGAAATAAAGGTCGCGGCAATTTGCGTTTATCATCTATTCGTCGAAACCGCGCTGCAGGCTTTGGAAGGAAGCGGCATCCGCGTCGCCGCCGTCTCTACCGGATTTCCCGCCGGCCTTTCGCCGCTTGCCGAGCGCGTTGCGGAAATTCGCCGGTCGGTGGAAGCGGGGGCGCATGAGATTGACGTTGTGATCACGCGAGCTCACGTGTTCGGCGGGCGCTGGCAGGCATTGTATGACGAAATTGCCGCCTTCAAACAAGCCTGCGGTCCGGCTCACATGAAGGTAATCCTCGGGACCGGCGATCTGCTCACATTGCGCAATGTAGCGCGCGCCAGTCTCGTCGCGATGATGGCGGGCGCCGATTTCATCAAAACATCAACCGGCAAAGAATCTGTTAACGCAACGTTGCCAGTCGGTTTAGTGATGACTCGCGCCATCCGCGACTACGCCGGGCGAACGGGAATGGCTGTAGGATTCAAGGCAGCCGGTGGGATTCGCACTGCCAAGCAATCGATCGATTGGCTGGCCATGATGAAGGAAGAACTCGGGCTGTCATGGATGCGCCCGGAACTTTTTCGTTTCGGCGCTAGTGGATTGTTGGCGGATATCGAGCGCCAACTGGAACATCACGCGACCGGACGTTATTCTGCGGAGTATCGTCATCCGATAGCATGATCGCAGACGATCTGGTAAGAGGAATAGTCAACGGAAGTGAGCGACTTGCATGAGCATTGCCGAAAAATTTGTGACGATGGAGTATGGTCCCGCGCCCGAAGATCCGAGAGAAGCTCAGGAGTGGCTTGATCGCCACAGCAGGCGTTTCGGTCATTTCATCAACGGCACGTGGCAAGCCCCCGCGACGGGGGAATATTTCGAAACCGTCGATCCATCAAATGGCGAGAACCTGGCTTCGGTGGCGCAAGGTTCCAGCGCCGACATCGGGGCCGCAGTGGCAGCGGCACGTGCCGCGTTTCCAAAGTGGCGGGCGCTCACCCCTCACATTCGCGCTCGTTACCTTTATGCGGTGGCTCGCCTGGTCCAAAAGCATTCGCGGCTGCTCGCCGTTCTCGAAACCATGGACAACGGCAAGCCGATCCGCGAAAGCCGGGATATCGACGTTCCCCTGGTCGCACGCCACTTCTATTATCACGCTGGATGGGCTCAACTTCTCGATCAGGAATTTCCCGAGTACGAAGCTTGCGGCGTTGTTGGGCAGATCATCCCCTGGAATTTTCCTCTACTGATGGCGGCCTGGAAAATCGCTCCGGCCCTCGCTACCGGGAATACCGTTGTATTGAAGCCGGCGGAATTCACTCCGCTTACCGCGCTTGCTTTCGCGGAACTTTGCCAGGAGGCCGGATTGCCCTCCGGAGTCGTCAACATCGTCACCGGCGATGGATCGACCGGAGAGGCGCTGGTGAAACATGCTGACGTCGACAAGATTGCCTTTACCGGTTCCACAGAGGTCGGCCGCGAGATCCGAAGCGCGATGGCATCCACCCACAAACGTTTATCGCTCGAATTGGGCGGCAAATCTCCGTTCATCATTTTCGACGATGCCGATCTCGATAGCGCTGTTGAAGGCCTGGTCGATGGAATCTGGTTCAATCAGGGGCAAGTTTGCTGCGCGGGCTCGCGCCTGTTGATGCAGGAAAGTATTGCCGATAATTTAATCGCGAAAATTCAGCAACGCATGAGCAGCCTGCGCGTCGGCCTCCCTTTGGACAAAGGGATCGACATCGGCGCGATTGTGGCGCGGGTGCAACTGGACCGCATTCAGCGCATGGTGGGGCAGGGAATCGCCGAGGGCGCAACCTGCTGGCAGCCGGAAGTCGCGATGCCGGCGCGCGGCTTTTACTATCCCCCGACGTTGTTAAGCAATGTGCATCCCACATCGATCGTCGCTCAGCAGGAGATTTTCGGACCTGTGCTTGCCGCAATGACATTTCGCACGCCGAAAGAAGCCGTCGAGTTGGCGAACAATACGGTATACGGCCTTGCTGCCTGTGTTTGGAGCGAGAATATCAACGTAGCGTTGCACGTTGCGGCGCAATTGAAGGCCGGGGTCGTCTGGCTAAACTGCACCAATCTATTCGACGCGTCTTGCGGTTTCGGCGGCTATCGCGAAAGCGGATATGGCCGCGAGGGTGGAAGAGAAGGATTGCTCGAATACTTGCAACCGCGCTGGTTTAAGAATGCTGCCATTTTGTCGACATCGAGGGAACCTACGCAAACTTTTTCAGAAGCAGAGTCCGAACAATTTCCCGAGACCTTCACGCCAGCCATCGATCGCACCGTCAAGCTATACATCGGGGGCAAGCAGGTTCGTCCCGATTCCGGTTACAGCATGGAAGTGCGTTCGCTGAACGGACATTTACTGGGGGAAGCTTCGCTCGGCAATCGCAAAGACATTCGCAACGCGGTTGAGGCCGCGCGCAACGCGGAAGCATGGGCGAAAGCGACGGCGCACAATCGCGCGCAGGTTCTTTATTACTGCGCGGAGAATCTCTCGCAGCGCCGCGAAGAGATGATTCGCGGACTGTCACCAGTTGTCGGCGCGAAGCAAGCCGCGGCGGAATTCGATCTCAGCGTCGAACGCATCTTTTCTTACGCTGCGTGGGCGGACAAATTTGACGGCGCCGTGCACAATCCGCCGTTTCGAAATATCGCCATCGCTATGAACGAGCCGGTTGGCACAGTCGGGATTATTTGTCCTAAAGAAGCGCCTTTGCTCGGCTTTTTCTCTCTTGTTCTGCCGGCGCTCGCCATGGGCAATACTGTAATCGCGATACCTTCGGAGGTATACCCGTTGGTCACCGCCGATCTCTATCAGGTTTTCGATACAAGCGATCTTCCCGGCGGCGCGATCAACATCGTCACGGGCTATCCTTCCCAACTCTTGAAAACCCTCGCCGAGCACGACGATGTAGATGCAATCTGGTGCTTCACGGACGAAACCGATGCCGCGGCCGCAAAAGCGATGTCGATCGGAAACCTGAAACAAGTCTGGACCAAAGAAGGCCGGGGCATCGACTGGTTCGATCCCAAACTGGCTGAGGGCCGCTGGTTTTTAGAGCACGCCACGCAGGTCAAGAATATCTGGGTACCCTACGGCGAGTAAGCCCAGGGCCATTTGGATGGGACGGAGCCTTGGTTGTCGCGCCTGAGCAGTTGATTGTTGTCAAAGCGCCGAACTTCCTCGACTCCGCGAGCGCCCTAATTCGGAACAAAACTTTTGACCGCCAAACGACGCGAAGGACTCGCAAAGGTCGCGAAGAAAACCACAATCGAAATAAGGCACCCCCCGACTCCGAATTGCTTTTGTTCCGCCCTAGAGCTAGCATGTTTCGTATAAATCTTTTCCCGGCATTTTTGGCATCCTGTCATGCCAACTCATGTTCGATCCATGTGCCGATCTTAGGAGGGTTCTATGGGCATCGCCGTATCACCGCAAATTCATCCGCAGGTCGCGGACTTCCTCGAGAAGCCGCGCAAAATGTTGATCAATGGCCAATGGGTCAATTCCATCTCCGGCAAAACTTTTCCCACTTACAATCCCGCTACCGGGGAAGTGCTTGCGCAAGTAGCGGAAGGCGATCGCGAAGATGTTGAACTGGCTGTAAAAGCCGCGCGCAGAGCCTTCGATTATGGCCCATGGCGCAAGCTAACCGCATCCGAACGCGGACGCCTCATCTGGAAACTCGCCGATTTTTTGGAAGCGCACACTGAAGAGTTCGCTTATCTGGAGAGCCTCGACAATGGCAAGCCGCTTACTATTGCGCGCGCCGCCGACGTTCCGCTAGCCGTCGATCTCTTTCGCTACATGGCGGGTTGGACTACGAAACTCGAAGGCAACACGATTCCTCTTTCCGTTCCTTACACTCCTGGCGCGAAATATCTCGCTTATACATTGCGCGAGCCGGTTGGGGTTGCAGCCCAAATTATTCCGTGGAACTTTCCTCTACTGATGGCGGCGTGGAAGCTTGGTCCTGCGCTCGCTTCCGGCTGCACCGTCATTTTGAAACCCGCCGAGCAAACCCCGCTCTCCGCGCTGCGTCTCGGCGAACTCATCGCAGAGGCCGGATTTCCCGAGGGCGTGGTCAACATTGTCCCGGGTTACGGCGAGACGGCCGGCGCTGCGCTCGCAGCCCATCCTCATGTGGATAAAGTTGCCTTCACCGGTTCCACCGAAGTGGGCAAGCTCATCGTTCATGCCGCGGCCGGTAACTTGAAAAAAGTTTCGCTCGAGCTGGGCGGAAAATCTCCCAACGTTATTTATAAAGACGCGGATCTCGACACTGCCATTCCTGGGGCCGCGAGCGCGATTTTCTTCAATCACGGACAGTGCTGCTGCGCCGGATCGCGCCTCTACGTCGAGAAGCCGATCTTCGATCAAGTCGTCGAAGGCGTCGCCGAGCATGCCAAGAAAATCAACGTAGGCTCGGGCCTCGATCCGGCAACGAACATGGGCCCGCTTGTCTCCGAAGAACAGCTTGATCGCGTGTGCGGTTATCTTGAAGCTGGCTTCTTGGAAGGCGCAAAGGCGCTCACCGGGGGACGCAAGAAAGGTGACAAAGGTTACTTCGTGGAGCCGACCGTTCTGGTCAATACCCGCGAAGACATGAAAGTCGTGCGAGAAGAAATCTTCGGGCCCGTGGTTGCGGCGATGCCGTTCAACGATCCCGAGGAAAT
Organism: uncultured Acidobacteriota bacterium; assembly: GCA_963755225.1. Taxonomy (GTDB): domain Bacteria; phylum Acidobacteriota; class Terriglobia; order Terriglobales; family Acidobacteriaceae; genus Sulfotelmatobacter. Next base: position 46,802 of record CAVWJE010000010.1, on the reverse strand, counting down.
TTTGCCGCGCGCCAACGACAGTGAATATGGACTGGCTGCGGCTGTCTGGACTCGCGATATCGGGAAAGCTCACCGCACGGCGGCATATCTGCGCGCCGGAACGGTTTGGATCAATTGCTACAACATCTTCGATGCCGCCCTGCCGTTCGGCGGATACAAGCAATCCGGATGGGGACGCGAAATGGGCCACGACGCCCTTAACCTCTACACCCAAACCAAGGCGGTCTGCACCAGATTGGCTTAACTTGCAGCCAAGAATAAAGGACGGCGCTTCGTCGCCGTCCTTTTTATTTGTCCACTCTGTTGTTGTGGTCTTATTTAAACTATCGCTCCATCAGCAACACCTTCTCGGCGTCGTCAATTTCGGTCAGCTTAACTTCGATCACTTCGTTCATCGAGGTCTGGACGTTGCGGCCGACGAAGCTCGCTTCGACGGGGATCTCGCGATGCCCGCGGTCGATCAGAACGCACAATTGCACGCGACGCGGCCTGCCATGCGAAAACAGCGCATCCAGCGCGGCCCGCGTAGTTCGACCCGTGAAAAGAACGTCATCTACCAAAACAATGTTCTTGTCTTCAATGGAGAACCCAATCTCTTTTTCTTGCACGACTGGCTTTGGTCCGAGCGTCGAAAGGTCGTCGCGATAAAAAGTAATGTCGAGTGTGCCCACCGGAACTTCGGCATTTTCGATACGAGTGATAATCTTTCCCAATCGCTCGGCGATCGGCACGCCGCGGCGGCGGATGCCAACTAATCCTAGACCTTCGACTCCACCGTTTTTCTCGACAATCTCATAGGCTAAACGAACGAGCGTCCGCTCTATTTCCGAGGCCGACATCAGTTGTGACTTTTGGCGCAGGCCAGTTTTGCGGGAGGGAGTTTTTGCATTCATTCTCGGTCTGCCTCTTAACTGAATAATTGCCTCTACACTCTATATCGGCGGTCCTTCGCTTGCGAATCAAGGGCTCCCGATAAAGGCGGCTCCTCACTCTATTCAACGCCGCGTTTGAGGTCAAGCAGCCGAGCGTGTCCTGGATACACGGGACATTGTGCTAAGGATATCTATCCGACCGCGGCCGCGAATCCTTCAACAAACCGGAAAACATCGAGATATGAGTTGTAAAGCGGCACCGGGGCCACGCGAAACAAATCAGGCTCCCGCCAGTCTCCCACAACTCCCTGCGTTATGAGTTCGTCGCATAAACCGCGTCCGTTCCCATGGACGCGAATCGAAAGCTGCGCCCCTCGCCTTTCTTTTTCGCGCGGAGTGACAGTCGAAAAGTTTTCGGATTTCTTTTGATCCAGCAAAAACTCGAGATAGCCGGTGAGGGAAACGCTTTTTCGCCGCAACCGTTCCATGCCCGCTTCGTGAAATATATCCATCGACGCGCGCAGCACCGCCAGGCTCACAATCGATGGGTTGCTTAGCTGCCATCCCTCGGCTCCAGCCATAGGCTGGAAGTCCGGTCCCATCTGGAAGCGCGACGATTCATCGTGCCCCCACCAGCCCGCGAACCGCGGCAACTCCCAGGCGCGCGCGTGACGTTCATGAACAAAACATCCGCCAGTGCAGCCCGGACCACCGTTCAGATATTTATAACTGCACCACACCGCAAAATCAGGATCCCAGTCGTGAAGCTTCAGGTGGATATTTCCGGCGGCATGCGCCAGATCGAAACCCACCATACAGCCGTGCCCGTGGCCAACTTGCGTGATGCGCTCGATATCGAACGCCTGCCCGGTCGCATAATTTACTCCGCCCAGCATGATCAGAGCGATTTCGTCGCCGGACTTATCAATCAAAGCTTCAATGTCTTCCTCGCGCAGGCAAAACTCGCCAGCCCGGGGCGTCAGCTCGATTAGCGATGTTGCGGGATCGAACCCGTGAAAACGAATCTGCGACTGCACCGCATACTGGTCCGAGGGGAATGCTCCGCGCTCGATCAGAATCTTATGTCGTCTCTTTGTGGGGCGATAAAACGAAACCATCATCAGGTGAAGATTCACCGTCAGAGAATTCATCACCACCACTTCGACCGGCTTAGCGCCAACTAATTGCGCCGTTTGTTCGGTAAGCAGCCTGTGGTAGGGCATCCACGGATGCTTGGCGCGAAAATGTCCCTCCACGCCAAGTTGAGCCCAGTCTTTCAACTCCTGTTCGATATAGGTTGAGGCACTCTTAGGCTGTAATCCCAGCGAGTGGCCGCAAAGATAAACAAAGTCCCGGCCCGCTTCGGATGGAAACAGGAATCGCTCACGGAATTCGCGCAACGGATCGCCTTCATCCATTGCAATTGCAAAATCCTCGCCTGCTCGATACTCCGAATGCGTCCCGGAATCCGTCACTGCGGCAACTCCAATGGTGTCAGGTCGCGGTGAATCAACCGGTCCGCTCTGTTCCAGTCGAGATCTTCCACTCGGTTAATCAATCGCAGAGTTCCGCCAACACGCGGTCTTGAACTGCGCCTCGCGCCATTGCGATGGAATACGGAATTCGGTGAAAAGTTACCATCGCATATTTCGGCACGAACAGGTTTGGATACTTTGCCTCGAGTTCCAGTTCGACTTTCTTTTGAAGGAGAAACCTCGAATCTGCTACGCGATCCCTCATCTCGATAAAATTTTCAATCGCCATGTCTGCGATCGCGTCGGTATTGATTTCGGCGCTTATTTTCGAACGCCGAAAATATTAGCGGCCAATCCGTCCCATGCCGGTCGAGCAATTCCATAAGGCACGTGCAGTCCTCAAATCCACAATTCATTCCTTGTCCAAAAAATGGCACGATTGCATGCGCCGCATCTCCGAGAAGCAAAGACCGACCCTCCACATGCCACGGTGAGCATTTGACCGTGACCATCGCCCCAGTCGGATTCGAGAAATAGTTCTCCGCTAGTTGCGGCATCAGGCGGAGCGCATCTGGAAACTGTAGCTCGAAGAAGTTCACTACATCATGCGCCGTGTTAAGGCGCGTAAAACTATGCGTGCCATCAAACGGCAGGAAAAGAATGCAGGCGAACGTCCCGTCAATATTCGGCAAGGCAATCAACATGTGGCTGCCGCGTGGCCAAATGTGCAGGGCATTCGTTTCCAGCGGATGTTGCCCCTGCGGACCCGCGGGAATCGTCAGCTCTTTGTACCCGTAGTCGAGATACTGTTGCGAGAAATTGAATCGACTCATCCGAAGCATTTCCGTGCGCATTGCGGAGGCCGACCCGTCACAGCCAATTACGGCGTCCGTTTCCACCGTATGTTCCTCGCCTGTTTCCTCGTTGCGAAGTTGGACTGCGCCTCTGTGCAGATCGTATCCCGTACACCGCCGGTTGAAGTGAATCCTCGCGCCCTGTTCTTCCGCAGCGTTCATCAGCGTGATGTTCAGTTCGGCTCGAGAGATTGAATTGATGACTTCAGCCTCATCCTTTCCGTACGGCTGAAAGGTGAGTTTTCCCGCTACTGAATGCATCATGCGGCCCTTCATCGGGATGATCAGCTGCCGCATTCCTTCCCAAAGGCCGGCCTGTTGCAATGCGTATATGCCACGCGTCGAGACGGCAAGATTGATCGACCTTCCTGCACTTACGCGTACGTGTCGCATGTCAGCGCGCCGTTCATAGAGTTCGACTTCGAAACCGCGCTTGCCTCAGCAGAATGGCCAGCAGAGGGCCATTCAAACCGGCGCCGATCAGAGTTATTTTGTTGGAAGCGGATTTCATGCTGGATAGTCAGAAGGCGGCGAAAGCAACCTTACTCGGTGAGCAGTGTTCGTGCCTCCCATAGTTCAGGGAAAAATTTCTTGTCCAGCGTTAGTTTCAGGTAAGAGCCCCCGTGCTTCCTCCGGTACCCATGCGGACGCCGATGACTCGTTCGACCAGCTGAATGTGGCGCAACCTCCAGCTCACCACCAACTCGTCAAATTCGGTCAGGCGTTCGCAGACGTCGATCCAGTCGCGATGATGTGCTCGTCCTGGTATAGCGCAAGCACCGCTCGCGCGCGCGCCTCGAAGCGCTCGCGCTCAGTCGCATCATCGCTGACTGGCGGTAATTTACCCGATCGACTGCAACGCACCAAAAAAAACGTCGCGCAGCGAAGGCTCTTCCAGCCGCCGCTTTAGGCTTGCGTGAGCTTCGGGAGTTGGCCGGTGATAGCGCAGCATTTTTTCGTCCTTCAAGCCGCAAAGAAATTCGATTTCGCGAAACTGCTCCGACTGAAATCCGCTGGCCGGCTCCAATTTGCCGCGAAACGCGAGAAAATGCGTGGGCAGCATGGTTTCGAGGATCGTGAACTGCTCGACCAGCACCCGGGTGATTTCCGTGCAGCGCCGCAGCAACCGCGCCGCTTCATAAACTTTATCGTGCGACTGCGGATCGCGCCAGCAGCCTGCAAGTTCGCGACAACCGCGTCGAGATCGTGCAGCAACTCCTTAAACCACAACTCGTACGTCTGATGTACGATGATGAAAAGCAATTCGTCATGGTGTTCGGAGTCGATTGCGGTTGCTGCAATGCCAGTAACTCGGGACTTTGAGATACGAACTGTAAGTGAGTTGCCCCGCCTTGCGGGACGATCGGCATTGCTCCGACGAATCCGTTCTGGCTTGGCCTGGTTCCTGCGGTTCCGAAATCCCAGAAACTGAATCGCATTCACGCCCAGCATGCTTCGTTTTCGCCTGGCGGGCAGAAATTGCTCGACGCGAATCAACGTTCCCAACTCGTTCTTCGCCCAGCGGGAAAGGATAGTCCGAACCCAGCATCACGCGTCTTCTCCCATCGTGTCCAACAAGGAACTGAAGCGCTCGCTGATCGAATACCGCCGAGTCGACGGAAAAACGATTCAAATATTGGCTGGGCGGCATGTTCACACTCGCCGCGCGCCACCGGATGATGCTGCCACGCATTATCCAGGCGGCCCAGCAGAAATGCGAAACTTCCGCCGCCATGCGCGAAGCAAATGCGCAGTTTCTCGGCAACTTGTCGAACGCCCCGCTGAGAATCATCGCAACGATGCCAAGTTGCGTCTCCGCGGGCATGCCCACGGTCCACGGCATCATGTATTTCGGCATGCGATCGCCGACCAAACATGTCCCAGGGATGAACGAGCACCGCCGCGCCTTCGTCGGCGCAGTGATGCAGAAAAGTTACGATGCCGGGATCGTCGAGATTTTTTCTCGCCAACGTGATTGCCGATCTGCACGCCAAGATGCCCCGCCCGCATGCAGCGGGTTAGTTCTTTGCAGCGATGCGTCGATGTCTTGCAAAGGCACCTGGCACAACGATTTCAGTCGGCCTTTTCCGCGGCGCAAAGCTCAAGCGCCGCGTCGTTGAACAAGCTGCGCGCAGTCGAGCGCATGTTCAACCGGCCGCTCATAGGCAAACAGGACCGGCGTGGCCGAGATGATCTGCATGTCGACTCCATCGCGGTCCATCTCTTGCAGCCGAACTTCCGGGTCCCAGCACGCGGAATAAATATGGCGAAAAAATCGCTCGCCAACCATGATGTCGGCCTTGCCTGGCTCGGTGTGCTTGATCCACGGCCAGTCCGGCGTGCCGTAGCGCGCGGCCAGATCCGGCCACGAGCTGGGAAAAAATGATTATGTATGTCGATGACTGGCATTTACTATTTGCCCGGATGAACCGCACCGCAGTGTTTGCATTTGCGCAGATTTTCGTCGCCGTAGAATTTCTCAAATAGCGGCGGCAGATCTCGCACAATGCTCTTCAATTTTACTTCCGCGCGATACACTGAGTTGGTGGCAATTCTGGACAGTACCACTCGAAGGCGTCCAGAGATCGCCTTCTGGCGCGGCACTTCGACGACCACGCCGATCGTGCCTTCAGCGGCTCGTTGGGGGGAATGGCGCATGTGCTTCGGCAGCAGAAATATTTCGCCTTCTTTAATCGGAATTTCCAGCGGTGGCTTCCCCGGCGTCTCCATGATGCGAAGAAATATATTTCCCTTCATCTGATAAAAGAATTCTTCTGTGGGGTCGTCGTGATAATCGCGCCGCTGATTGGGCCCGCCCACCACGGTCACCATCATCTCGCCGTCCTCCCACACCTGCGCATTGCCCACCGGCGGTTTGAGCTTCTCTTTGTTCTCTTCGATCCAGGCTTGGAAGTTGAACGCCTTAAGTTTCTTGATGGACGGCATATGCGCCTCCCTATTTCCTCCGGCTTGTAAGCCATCGCACGAATTTCAATCAGCAAATGCGGATGCGGCAACTGATGCACGGCTACGGTGGTTCGCGCCGGGCCATCGTATCCGAAATACTCGCCATAGACTTCGTTGTATCCGGCGAAGTCATTCATGTTGACGAGGTAGGTGGAGATCTCGACCACATCTTGCAGAGCTGCCCCCGCGCTGCTCAGAATGTCGCGGATATTTTCGATCACGGCGCGAGTCTGCACGCGAATGTCGAGCTGCGCCGTTCCCACCGTCATCCACTTCCGCGCCGGCGATCGTGTTGTCGGCGCGGCGAGCGCTGGTCCCGGACACAAACAGAAATCGCCCGCGCGTTTGATGTGCGGAAACTTTCCCCGCGGCTTCGCCTTGCCTTCGACGACTTTGCTTTCCGCTTTGCTCATCTGTTTTGCGTCACGACGCGGCGTTACAAGCGAATGCAAATATTGTTCAGCTCCGAATAAAAATTCAACGAATGCATTCCGCCCTCGCGGCCAATGCCGGAGAGGCCCGCTCCGCCGAAGGGCGTTCGCAAATCGCGCAGGAACCAGCAATTCACCCACGTGATCCCCACGTTCATCCGCTGCGCCACGCGATGGCCGCGCTTCAGATTGGTGGTCCAGATCGAAGCTGCTAAGTCCGTACTTAGTGTCGTTCGCCATGCGCAATCGCTTCTTCTTCCGAATCGAAAGGAGCGACGTGGCACACTGGCCCAAAAATCTCTTCCTTCACGCAGCGGGCGGACTCCGGCAAGGCCAGTAAGATCGTTGGCTGCACATAAAATCCTTTGTCGAGACCATCCCCGAATGTCGGCACGCCCCCTCCAGTCACAACTGTCGCTCCTTCTTCTTGCGCTAGATCGATAATAAGAAAGCACCTTCTCGCGATGCTGTTTAGAGATCAGCGGGCCGAAGTTTGTCTGCTTGTCGTGCGGCCATCCGAGACGTTAGTCCCTCCGCTTTCTTCTTCAACGCGCCGACGAATGCGGTGAAAATTGTGCGCTCGCACATAAACGCGCTCCGTGCACAAGCAGACTTGTCCCGTATTAAGAAAAACCGCTTCAGCGATTCCGTTCACCGCCGCTTCGAATTCGCAATCCGCAAATATTATTGCGGCATTTTTCCCGCCGAGTTCGAACGAAACCGGCTTTACGGCGCGGCGCACGGCGTTCATGATGGCCGCGCCCGTCTGCGATTCGCCGGTGAATGTGACCGCATTGATATCGGGGTGCGCGGTAAGAAATTCTCCAGCCGATCCCGGCCCAAAGCCGTGGACCACGTTGTAGACTCCATTCGGAATCTCCGCTTCCTGCATTGCCTCGGCAAGCAGCGTGGCCGTCGCCGGAGTTTCTTCGGACGGCTTCACCACCACGGCATTTCCGCATGCCAGGGCGGGAGCGACTTTCCATGTAAGCAAGAGCAATGGCAGGTTCCACGGTGTGATGACTCCAACCACGCCCAGCGGTTTGCGTACGCGCATAGTTCAGCGCGCTCTTTCCGTCCGGTAGTTTCTGTCTGAAACGATTCCATGCCGGCCAATTTCACTATATCGGCGAAAACGCTGAAAGTTCGCTAGCGGCGCGAGGGACGTCGAGCTTCGATGCCAGAGAAATGGGCTTGCCCGTATCTGCGACTTCCGCCTGCACGAAGCAATCGAATCGTTTCTCAATTGCATCCGCCACTCGTGCAATCGGGCAGCGCGTCCGCGGATTCCGAGCCGCCGCCATTCGCCACGCAACGCCGTGGGCCGCGACCACAGCCTCATTTACTTGTTGCTCATCGGCCTCGGTGACTTGCGCGATCACCGTGCCATCCGCCGGATTGACGTCGGCGAACTCGCGCCTTCCGGAGACGAATCGGCCATCGATGTAGTTCTGAATGAGCTTCACGAAAATCCTGGAAGGCAACGGCAATCGTAGCAGGATGGTGGAATGCGCCGCAATCGGGCAGCGCAATTATGCGTTCTGCCGCTCCTGCCAGGTAGCGCCGAAGCGCATCCCGCCACGAGGGCATTTCGATTCCGAAACTGCGAAGACGTTTCGCCGACAAAACCGAGTATGCGGGACGCGGCGCAGGACGAGCCATTTTCTCGCTACTCACCGGACGCACAATTGTCTCAAGCCCAGCGCTCCTTACGATCTCCCGGGCAAATTCGAACCACGTGCAATCGCCTGCGTTTGTCACATGCACAATGCCGCGCCCATTCGTCCGGCACAATTGAACGATCGCCTGCGCCAAATCCGCCGAATAGGTTGGACAGCCGCGCTGATCGTTCACCACATCGATATCCGGACGAACGGCCGCCAACTTGAGGATCGTGTCGGGAAAACATTTACCGCCCGCGCCGAACAGCCATGAGGTTCGAGCGATGCAACACTCGGGCATCAGTTCCAGCAATTTAATCTCGGCCTCGGCCTTGCTTCTTCCGTATACGCTCTGAGGATTCCTTGCATCTGTGGTTTCGTAGGGCGTGGCCTTCCTGCCGTCAAAAACGTAATCGGAACTCAGGAAAAAGAGCCGCGCTCCAACTTCCTTCGCTGCCGCGGCAACGTTCGCCGCTCCGTCGCGATTCACGGCAAAAGCTAATTTCGGATCGCTTTCGCATCCATCGACATTGGTGTACGCCGCGGCCAGAACGATCCACTCCGGCTCACTTTCCCGCACGATCTGCCGAACCCGGCCGGCATTGCGAATGTCCGCATCGCGCGAGTTAAAGCCGGTTACCGCATCTCCGGTCCACTCGCGCAGGAGCGCTTTGCCCAGCAAACCGGAAGCGCCAAAAATTGCGACTCGCATGGGATTCTAATCGCAGGTTTCGGCATCGCCAAAAGCCGCGCCCCGCCGGTCTTTGGCCGAGACGATCGGCTCGCCGTCAAGTTCCCAGTCGATTTTAAGTTGCGGATCGTTCCAGGCCACCGTGCGCTCGTGCTCGGGCGCGTAGAAGTCGGTGGCTTTGTAAAGCACGTGGGCCTTCTCCGAGAGCACTCGAAAGCCGTGCGCAAGTCCCGGCGGAATCCACAGCATGCGCTTGTTCTCGCCCGATAATCTAACCGCTTCCCAGCGGCCAAAGGTTGGAGAACTGCGGCGCATGTCCACGGCGACATCCAAAATTTCTCCTTCAGCCACGCGCACTAATTTTCCCTGTGTCCGCGTTATCTGATAATGCAGACCGCGCAGAACGTTGCGCGTAGAACAGGAATGGTTGTCTTGAACAAAGCGCTCGGTAATTCCCGCCCGCTGCATGACTTGTTCGTTATAGCTCTCGAAGAAAAAGCCGCGCTCATCGCCAAAAACCCTGGGCTCGAGGATAAATACGTCGGGCAGCGACGTGGGAATTTTCTTCAGCGTTTCCATGTCCGGGCGAATTGCCTGAGCCGCATTCATCAGAATACCTTTTCCCGGAGAAGTTGCAGCAGATAAGCGCCGTAACTGTTGTTCTTCATCGAGTTGCCGATTTTTTCCACCTGTTCGGCGTCGATGTAGCCGGAGCGAAAAGCGATTTCTTCCGGACACGCCACCATCAACCCCTGTCTCTTCTCGATGGCTTGAATGTAGAGCGATGCATCCATCAAAGACTCGTGTGTGCCGGTGTCCAGCCAGGCCATTCCGCGGCCCATCACCATAACCTCCAATAGTCCGCGCTCGAGATAGGCCTTGTTTACGTCGGTGATCTCCAGTTCGCCACGAGCGCTAGGCGTCAGGGACTTCGTTATCTTTACAACTTCGTTATCGTAAAAATAAAGCCCGGTCACCGCGTACCGCGATTTAGGATGCCGCGGCTTTTCTTCGATGCTTAACGCCCGCCCGGCGCCGTCGAATTCCACCACCCCATACCGTTCGGGGTCATGCACGGGATACGCAAATACGCGCGCTCCACGAGTCTTCGTCACGGCCTCGCGCAAATCCTTGGCCAGGTCGTGCCCATAAAAGATGTTATCTCCCAGAACCAGCGCGCAGAGGCTGGGACCAAGAAAATCTTCGGCCAACAAAAACGCCTGCGCGATACCTTCCGGCTTAGGCTGAATTTTGTATCGTAAGCCGATTCCAAACCGGCTTCCATCGCCCAGCAGCGCCTGAAATTTCGCCACGTCCTCCGCCGTGGTAATCACGAGAATATCTCGAATTCCCGCCAGCATCAGCGTGCACAGCGGGTAATAAATCATCGGCTTGTTGTAAACCGGAAGCAGGCTCTTCCCCATCGCGTGCGTTACCGGGTATAAGCGCGTCCCAGACCCACCCGCTAGAATGATTCCTTTGTAGCTTGAGATATTCGCGGCTCGCATGATCGGACTTGGGGTGGTGCTGTCGTAGATTACACGGAGTAGTGCGTTTCAATCCATTGCCGATAGTTCCCGCTGGTCACGTCGCGGACCCACTCCCGGTTCTCCATATACCAGCGGACGGTCTTGCGAATTCCAGTTTCAAACGTCTCACGGGGCCTCCAGCCCAGTTCTCGCTCAATCTTACTTGCGTCCATGGCGTACCGCCGGTCGTGGCCGGGACGGTCGCTTACGAATGTAATCAGACGGCGGCGGGGCGCGCCGGCGTCTCCGGCGATTTCGTCCACAAGGTCGCAGATGGTCTCGACGATCTCGATATTGCGCTTTTCATTCCTGCCGCCGATGTTATAAGTTTGCCCGACAATTCCGCCGGCGAGCACGGTTGCGATCGCCTCACAGTGATCCTCAACGTGCAGCCAGTCGCGAACATTTTGTCCGTCTCCGTAGACTGGCAGCGGCTTGCCATCGCGGGCGTTCAGGATCATCAGCGGTATTAATTTTTCGGGGAATTGAAATCGTCCGTAGTTGTTCGAGCAATTCGTAGTCAGGGTCGGTAGGCCGTAGGTGTGATGGTAGGCGCGTACAAAATGATCGGAGGCCGCTTTCGATGCCGCGTAAGGACTGTTGGGCGCATAAGCTGTAGTCTCGGAAAACGCCGGATCGTTCTGCGCGAGCGAGCCGTAAACCTCATCGGTCGAAACATGCAGGAAGCGGAAGCCGAACCTCGCTTGTTCGGATAAACCTTGCCAGTACGCCCGCGCCTCTTCCAGCAGCGCAAAATTTCCGTCCACATTCGTGCGAATGAAATCGTCGGGCCCGCGAATCGATCGATCCACGTGACTTTCGGCGGCAAAATGCACAATGGCATACGGCTGGCGGCGCTGTAGAAGATCGCGCACCAGACTCCGATCGCTTATATCGCCGTGAACAAACTCGTATTTGCGATCGCCCGCGACACTGTCCAAGTTCCGCAGATTGCCCGCGTAGGTGAGTTTGTCGAGATTTACAATCGAGGCCGAATCCCGCTCCATGCTTCGCAGGATGAAATTGGATCCGATGAAGCCTGCGCCGCCGGTCACGAGAATTGTGTTTTCCATGCCGTTTGAGACTTGCCGACCGATGCTGACTCTTTAATTTCGACGATCTGAGGTGTGATGCGTTGCGAACGCCTTCAATTGTAAACAAAAAAGAACGGGTTTCCCGTTCTCTTGTTGATGCACTCGGTTTGTCGGAGTAGATCGTTTTTCGAAATTCTGGAGCCTGACGAATTATCCGGTCCTGCGGTCTCGCCCCCGAATCGAGTTCGATTGCGCGCGCGGGTGGTCTTTTGGCCGCTATTTCCACTAAGCTCAAGGCCGTCATCTCAAAATATACCCTCTCAATCTCCTCTGCGATCCTGGTCCATTGATAATGTTCGCGGACGCGTAGTTTCGCGGCTTGCCCCGCGGCCTCGCGTACCGACGGATTCGCGATCAGGAATTTCAGCCGTTCTGTCAGGTCGGCAACGCTGCCACTGCGAAAAGTGAAGCCTGCTCCTTCAATAGCCTCTCGATTTTCCGCGACGTCGCTGGCAAGCACGCACAATCCGGCTCCCATTGCATCCAGCAATGCGAGAGACAAGCCCTCCAAGTCGGATGGCAAAACGAAAATCATCGCATTGGTAAGCAATTCGTCGAGAGTGTCGCCAGAAACCCAATCTAGTATCTTGATTCGCTCACTGGCATGGGTGCGCAATTCGCGGGCGTAGGTGTCGCTATAACCGGCACCCCCTGCTATGACTAGTTTTGCCTCGGTCTGTAAGTTCTCAAAAGCCTCGATTAGCAGATGGCAGCCTTTTTCCGGGGAAAATCTTCCTAAGAACAGAATGTATTTCCCAGGATCGAGGCCCCAATCGAAAATCTTCTCGGGAAAACGAAAATCTCTCAGTACGCCGCCGTTTGGTATGTAAGAGGTTTCCGCTCCGAAGCCTTGTCGATAATTTTCCTGAAGGGTTCGGGAGACAACTATTGTTTTGTTGGGAAAAGATAATGCCGCTCTCTCGCCCAGCCGCAACACCGCCGACGCAATTCGCCCCCATTTCTTCCGTTGCCAGTCCCGGCCTTGCACTGTGACCACGCTCTTCTTTCCCAAAAGCCGGGGAATGAACGCGAAAAGCGCCGGCCCCAGGGCGTGGTAATGTACGACATCGCAAGGCTGCGTGAGAACATGCAGCGTGCTCAGGAAAGTGTGTACCAGCGTCTCCAGATGTTTCGATCGAATCGTCGGCAGCCGCACAATCTGCATACCATTATGTCTCTTGTTCCGCGGAGTGAAATAAGCGCGGCAGTAAATCGTTACGTGATGCCCCATGCTCGCTAGCCTTCGCCCAACCTCTTCGTAATAGGTTTCGACGCCACTATATTTAGAGACCACCCCCCGCCCTCCAATAAAGGCAATCCGAAGAGCTGGTTTCAGAATTGGGGGACTAGGGGCCACTATTGACACTTTCTGCCTGAGCGCTGGCCCGGGCGTGGCAGTCGGCGAAGATAGTTGCTTCCCGCGGGCCAGCCGCTCATACAATACAATCAAACTTTCATAGTGTGCTTCCGGCGTGTGACGCCTAAGCAGCTCAGAACCGGCGCTTCCCATTTTCACCGCCAGTTCGGGTCGGGATCCCAGGAACTGAATGGCCGCCGCCAAATGTTCTATGTCCCCCGCCTCGTACAGCAGGCCCGTTGCACCCCCGCGCACGAGTTCGCGCCGCGATCCCAAGTCGGTCGCTATTACAGCGCGCCCTTGCGCATAAGATTCCAGAATCGTCTTGCCAAGCGTTTCGTAGGCGTGCGAGGGAAGCACGGTAAAGCGGGAGTTGTCGATGGCACGGTCCAATTCTGCCTTGCCCATTTGCCCGGTAAACTCCACATTGGTCAATTTTAGCTGGGCGGCGAGTGCCTCTAAATTACCGCGCTCGGGGCCGTCCCCGACAACCCGCAGGCGAAAAGCCGGCAGCCGTTGCATGGCGTGCAGCAAATCGCCCACGCCTTTCTCCGCGGACAACCTCCCGAAATAAAGCAGCGGAGCATTTTCCATTTGGGGCACGGCGATTTCCTTTACCAGTTGAAAGTGCGGAAGCACCTCAAACCGGGCTCGATCCCATCCATGCTCCACAAATTTGTCGCGCACAAATTCGCTGGGGGCGAGAAAACAGTCGACGCATTTCCGGTAAGTCCCCATCCACTTGTGAACATAAGCTTCCGCCACCAGCATCATGCGCGCGCCCGAGCCCGGGTAGCATTTCAGCTTCAGCGCATGCCGAAAGTTGCCGCCTTTGCACGCTTCGCAAGCTTCTCCGTGCGCCACCAGGTTGTAGCTGGGGCATAAGACTTTGAAATCGTTGATGTGGTAGACGACCGGAATTCTCTGCGCTTTTAGCTCCCACAGGATCGACGGCGACAAATGATGATAAATATTGCGGACATGGGCCACATCCGGCTGGAATTGGGCGATCATGGCCCGAATTTTAAGCCGAGCTTCGCGAGAGTAGATAACGTGCGCAGCCGAGGTCACCTTTTGGATCAACCCGCCGCGCTTCTTGAAATCGATGTGCGAAACGAAGTGGCCGTCGTAGGCAGTGGCCGCGCCCCGTGGATCGGCCATCGAGAATAGCGCGACCTCATGGCCCCTGGAGCGCAAGAGTTCCATCGCTTCGAACAGGTAAGCTTCGGTTCCGCTGAATGGGTAATTATATTTGTTGCAAAACAGGATCCTCATGTGGAAAACTCCGATCTCGGACTGAAGGGTCTGCGCGAGCGATCCGTTCCAGGAACCGATCGCCGAAGTAAGTGAGATTGTTTCCGCGATTAAAATTGTGGACAACTTGCGCTCGCGCCGCATGCCGGACCCAATCCAGGCGATTCGTTGCATCTCGCCCGTCCGCGTTCATCAGTTTCATTAGAAACAGAAGCTTTTCTACGAAGTCTTCCAGCACGCCAGGTCTGTAGAGGAAGCCGGTTTTTTCGTGAATAATCAGTTCCGGCAGGCCGGTGATCGCGGGCGCCAGCACGATTTTGCCCAGACCCATTGCCTCCATCAACACTAGAGGAATTCCTTCGCTGCGGCTGGTAAGCACCACTACGTCGGCGCGCCGGTAAAGTCCATCCACGTTTTCGCGTTCCACGCGGCCAAGCAGGGTGAGATACTCCGATAATTGCAGCACCTGGATCAGACGATTCAGTTTCGCCCGCTCCGGCCCTTCACCCGCGATTGCGCACTCGAAGTCGACTCCATGATCGCGTAATCGAGCGCAGGCGCGGACGAGGAAAGCATGATCCTTGACCGCGTGCAGCCGTCCCACGGCCACCAAACTAAAAGCGCGGCGCAAATCCCGCTTCCCCCGGAGAGGTTCCTGATGTTCCGTTACCGCAACCCCGAGTCGCGCCACGACTATCTTTTCGCCGGGAACCGGAAAATGTTCCCGGATGTATTGGCGGTTATATTCGGAGATGGTTATACAAAACTGGCAATTCGCAAGCTTGGTTTCAAGATAGGCGTTGTGCAGCAGTAAGTCCGATCCATGTAGGGTTAGGCTGAAATTTATTCCCAAGAGGCGCGCTGCAACCATGGCGATCCAGGACCCAAAATACCCATGATGCACGTGGATGTGATCCACTCTGCGATCCAGCAGCAGCACGGCGTAGTAGGCTCCCAGAAGGGTGTGTAGCAGCGCCCGCAGTCGGCGATTCGCAGGTTCCTCCCGTCGCAATAGCACGGGTTCGAGCAAGTCTGCAATGCGCTTCCATCGCCGCATAACCAACCAGCAGGCTCGAAGAAGAACCAGCAATCGAATGGGTTGAATCGCCAAGACCTTTGTTGTTTCTTCCTCCTCTGTAGACTCGAGGCGCGCCGAATCGGGCGATCGCGCCGTGCCGGCAATGACTTGGATTCCGCGCTTCCTCAATTCCTGAATCTCGTCGACAACATAGGGCTCCACGTCGGAAGGGAACTGATTCGCGAGATATGCGACTGTCAACATGGAAGGGGAGGGACGTGGATCACCGGATTAAAAAAATCTATTCCGCGACGTAGTTGACATGCCAAGAGAGGTGTCTGCCGAAGGCCGGCTCTTTGACAGTTCGCCGGTGTTGTGCGGCCAACATTCCCGCCATCGTGAACAGAAGCCCATTTACGAATTGATAATTCATTACCACCAAAGCCGCATTCACCCAGTAGATTCCGAGCAAAATCGGCCACATGGCGTGGAATTGGGGATTCAACAGGCCATCTCTTTCGTCCTGCGGAATCCGCCCCCTCGCCAGACGCCAAAGTTCCCACATGAGCCAGACATAAAGCACCAAGCCGAAAATTCCATGTTCCGCCAGCAATTCCAGGTAAGTGTTGTGCGGATACAACTCTTTTTCCTTGTAACCACTGACGTGGCGCGCCAACTCGGTGGGCATCTGGTTTACGCCCCACCCAGTCAGCGGTTTTTCCAGAAACATTTGCCATCCCCCGGTGTAAACCGCCTCCCGGAAATCGAGCGGCCCAGACTCCTGCAAACGATCGGCGAATGCGCGCCGTTGATCGTTAAAGCTCAACGCAACTAACAGTCCCAGCGTTCCAACTATCGCCAGGCAGATACAGATGAAACGCAGCCGGCGGTTGTGCGAGCGAAAAATCAATATTCCGACGCTTCCCGCGAAGGAGAGCCATACTGCCCGCGTCATGGTGGCCAGAATTGCTACGGGAACGGCGGCCAAAAGTAGCGCAGCCAGCAATCCCTTTATTTTTCCGCGTAGAAAGGCATGCAGCGCCAACACGCCCAGTAAATTCAAGGAAACGCCGTTGGCCACCGCTTGCAATAAAGGTCCCCGCGCGCGATCGGCGTGGTAACCCAGGTTTTCATCCAAAATGAAACGTGGAAAAATCAGCCACTTCGCGCCTACCAGGAATGCGATGGATGTGAAACAGAGGTAAGCCAATACCAGCAAGCAGAAAATCTCGAAGCACCGCCGCTGCGGTTCGCCGCGGAAAACAAAAAAAGCCAAATGGAATAACGAAAACGGCACAATGAATTTCGCCGCCAGCAGGCTCCAAGTCTCGCTGTCGAAGGGTTGGCCTGCTACGCTCGCGACGGCGAGAAACGTTAACCCGATCATTGGCCACGTTGCCCGCTCCATCACCACCAACCGCTGCCGCCTCAAGACGGCGCGCCCGATCACGCCGATGACTAATAATCCGAATGCGACTCGGTCAATTGCATAAAAGGGAACATCGGGGTGGCGCAGCAACATCGCCGTCAAAGCTGCTAGAAACAGAGCGACCGGCGAAATCAGTAGCGCTCGAAGCGGGCTCAGCCCTATCCGAAGACATCGAGAAGTTACTTCGCCCACCCATTCGGCGGGGGACGTTACTGTTTTTGTTGCCGTGAGAATCACTCTCCGCTCCCACGCAGAATCGCACCAGCCGTCTTCAGCAAAATCTTGAGGTCCATTGCCAGGCTCCAGCGGTGAATGTATTCGATGTCCAGCTTCATTCCGGTCTGGAAAGACGGATCCCGCCGGGCAGTTACCTGCCAGAGTCCAGTGATTCCCGGGGTCACGTCGAGCCGCGGCAGATGCTCGATAGCGTATTCGGAAAAGTCGTCCAAAGGATGCGGACGCGGCCCCACCAGGCTCATCTCTCCCTTCAGCACATTCCACAGTTGTGGAAGTTCGTCCAGACTGTATCGCCGCAGGATTCTGCCGAGCCGCGTAATTCTGGGATCGCCTGCGATCTTGAAGAACGGACCGCGCCTCTGATTTCGCTGCCGCAATTCATGCTTCAAAGTCTCTGCGTTGCTGACCATAGTGCGAAATTTGTAGCATCGGAAAGGACGTCCTTTGCGACCAGCCCGCGCCGCCGCATAGAACACCGGTCCCGACGAATCCAGCACGATCAGAATTCCGATCAACGCCAGCGCTGGAGCCATCGTCAGGAGTGCCAGAGTAGCGACGACCACATCCAAGGTGCGTTTCATGAGCAATCTGGCGACCGGCAGGTGTTCTTCGTGCAGCGAGATCAGCGGAATGTCTCCGATGCGCTCGGATCTCCGGGTGGGTTCGCAGCCGAACAAGTCGGGCACCATTTTTACGTCCAACCGCAGTTGCCGGGATACACGCAGAACCCGCAACGTCAAGTCCCGGTCGTGAGGGGCCGCCAGAATCACCTCGTCCACAAACTCTCTCCGCGCCAATTCCGCTAAATTGTTGGTTGCTCCCACTATGCCTTGCCCCAGGGGTTTTCGGTCGTCTAGGAACCCGCAAAAGCGGCGATTCATCTCGGGGTGCTTTCTCAGATGTTCCGCGATCCGCTGGGCCAGACTTCCCGCACCGACGATGAGGACATTGCGAGTCGCCAAGCCCCCGCGTCCTTCCATGCCCTGTTTGGCCGATTCCAGGTGGAGGCCCAGATTTAAGGGCTCAAAGCGATGAGAATTGCTGGACTCTACCCGGGTCTCCCGTTGCGGTGGCTTCCTGCAGTGACTAAAGTCCGTTCCGGGGATTAGCCGAGCAGCCCACTCGGAAGCACCGGACTTCTGCCGCGGATTTAAGGAGGGCCAGGACATTTCACACCGATTCAAACTCACAACTTTGCATCGCACACCGCAAGCGAACGATGGATCGACTCAATCGAAATTACGAGCTTTTCTTTTCCAGTTCCCTGGTATTTAGAGGACTCGAAGCGCCTACAATCGGCGATAGATCCAGTCGGGGATGGGGAACCTCCGCTCGCTCAGGACGGTTCCTAAGATGTGACACTGTGCTCCGACCAGCCGCTCCTTGATCGTGCGAGCGATCGCTTTGCGAGTGGTATGAGCCCCGAGCACGAGGACAATTCCATCGGCCAGCCTTCCCAGCAACACCGCTTCACTCGAGGTTCCAACGATCGGGGCGTGAATAATGGCATATTCAAATTCATTTCTCAGTTCGGCCAGAAACGACAGCCAGTATCGCCCCGTCCCATAATCCCGCCCCCCACGCCGGGGAACCTCCCAGAGATTGCTTCCTTTGGACTTGGACCATGACTTAATCGTCACTCGCCCGCCAAACCGGGGGTGTGGCCGCAGCATGTCCGCGAAAGGTTGTTCGTCGGAAACAACCGCCACGTCCGCGCCGGTTTCCAGAGCTAAGGCGCTCCCGACTTGGTCGCACACTCCGTACACATCGATTTCCGCGTCCGCCGCGCTAAAGGCCACTTGTCTCGGAGGCGGGGCGCCGCCGGTTAAGAAAACCTGCCTCACCAGGCCTCGAATCTGTTCCCGCGCAAAATCCTGGGGATTCCATTGGCCGCTCTCAGAAATGATCTGCGGCAGTGGCCACGCGGTTCGCGCGACTGAAACCCGTACGGTTTCGGCTCGTCCCAGCACATCGGCATTCGCACTCATCTCGTCTCCTTTACTCTGGCAACTGCATGCGTATGCCTTGGGGCAGCGACGCGATCACGGGAAGCTCAAGGCACCTAGTCACTTCCTCAGGCGTTCGCAACGACGCATCGAGGTGATCCGCGGCAAACGCGGCGCTACCGCCCGAGCTTACCGCCGTGAGAAATCCGACCAGCACGACGGCGCTGGCCGGCCACACGGGAAGCGCAGGCACGGCCGGTTTCTCGGCGATTGCCACATTGACGATGCCACCCTCGTCCAGTGCGTCGCCCATCCTGGCCTCTTCGCGTTTCTTGACGTAGAGCAGGTAATTATCCTCTGCCGCTTTCTCGTATCTGGTCAGATCGTCCTGTGTAACCGCATCTTCGCCGAGTTGCCGCCCGCGACTTCGGTATGCCGCCAACTGTGCGTGGGTTTCTTTGGCGCGCGCCTCGAGCCCTTTCATCTCCACTTGGGCCCTTTGCAATTCAGCTCTGGCCCATTCGAAATTGGGATCCTTGTCGGTAGTTTCATCCCGCAGTGGGCTCGATTTCTCGGCGGCAATCGAAGCTTCGGCTTGAACGATCTGTTGCTCGACTTCCCGCACCAGGCGATGGCTTGGCTCAAATTTTGTGAGCAATTGGGTCTTCTTTAGATCGAGATCCAGCAAGCTGGCCTTGAGAGTCTGCAACAATTGAGGATTATCCGCCGTACGCGCTTGGGTGAGAGTTCGAGGAGGCAATGTGGCCAGTTGGGTGGTAAGCTCTTGAACCTGATGCTGTGTTTCCGACATTTGCACCTGGGTCTGCCGGTAAATCGCCTCAACGTCATTGGAGCGTTGCAATACTAAGTCGCGTTCTTGTCCAGCCATAACGACGCCGTGTCGTTCTGTAAAATCCAACAGCTTCGCTTTGGCTTCTTCAAGCTGCCGGCGCGACTCTTCGGTTTGCCGATCGAAGAAGTGGAGTTGTCCGGCCGGCCGGTGAACCTCCATGTGTTTTTCGAGATAAATCGCCGCCAGGGATTGCAGTACGTTTGCCGCCAATTTCGGATCGCCCGTATCGTAGCTAACGGCGATCAAGTGGGTTTTCTTGACGGGCTCGACCGTCAGCTGATGGGCCAGTTTTTTCGCCGCTCGTTCCACGCGTACCGATTTGTCTTCGTGCGAGCGCAGCCAACGCAGCCAGTCGTGCGCTGCCAAGTCATTGTCCTCCGCCACGCAGCGCAAAACATCGTCGTCCTTTAATAACTCCACTTCCGAATTAAGATCCTCTTCCGTTACCTCGACCCGGGAAAAATCGGGCGGGGCATTTTCCTGAGCGGTCACCGGTGGGTCGGAACGTCCGCGACGCACCAGAACTCGCACCTCGGCGCGATATGTGCCCCCGCCGATCGCATAGCACACGGCTAACAGGAAGATCAGGCCCGCCACGACCAGAAAAACCTTCCGCTGGCGAAACAAGACCATCGCGACTTCCCGCGTTGTGGGCGAATCCCGCCCCGCTTCTTCGTCCTCTAAATAATGTTCGCGCATGTCGGAATGGCCTGGATCGCTTTCTAGAACTGAGTCGAATTCACATACATGCTTAAGGATGGCTTGGTAAGAAATCGTTCCATCTTCGAAATGGAATTCTGCGGCACGAATACCAGATCGCCGGGAAGCAGATAGGAGGCCTCCTTCACATTCTTGTCGGAGAGCATCTTTTTCAAGTTGTACACATGGGACTCCACCAGCCCCTCGCCGACTCGCCGGAACAAAACGACCTGCGAATGCCGGGCTTCATGGGTGAAGCCGCCCGCTATTTCTACGGCCTCCAGGATGGTTGTGTCCGCCCGCAGCTCGTACTTGCCAGGCTTTCCAACTTCTCCGCCCGCTACGAAATAAGGACGATCAAAATCTTTCAAAGCCACGCTAACTTGCGGATCATGCAGATATCCCGTATAAGCGCGCGCGACGGCTGCGTAAAATTCCTCAAGCGTTAATCCTTGCGCGAATACCATCCCCGCATCCTTCAAGGGAACGTATCCATCGGGTTGGATCGTCAGGATTTGGTCAAACTCCGGCGACAACGTAAAACTCAAAGAAACCACGTCGCTGCGGTTCAACCGGTAAAGCGGACGGCGTTTCCCCCCGAGCTGAGGGTTTCCCATGCCGTCCGCTTCCCCGGCTTTTGCAGCCGCTATTCCGGTACTCCCCACCACAGCCCCGGTTAGGCCGGTCGGGGAAGACTGTCCTGCACCCAGGTCTTGCGACAGCTTGTCTCCCTGGGCGAACACGGCCGCGCAAAGTTGCAGCGCCAACCACACAACAGCCGCACATCTTGTCCAGCCGGAAACCGTTCTCATTGCAGTATCGATCAAGCCACTGCGTCCGAAGTGAATGGTGCTTGGCGCTTTCTCTTTGTGCAAAGTATCTCGGAGGGGTTTTGACTGCAAGACAAAGGAAGTGTTGTCTACCAACGGGGCACGCGGCTCGGCCCGAAAAGCTGGCGATTTAACGTATTTGGCGGGCTTTACAGACGTGACGGGTTTTCATGGAGCAGAAAGACTTTAACCACGCAGGACTATCTCCGAAAGTAGACTTGCATGTTCACCCCGTCACATTTCGCCACGATAGTCGAAAAAAAAACAAACCCCATAGCGACGATTCCGCCTGGCATTTCCTCAACCCTAAGTTCGGCGAGGTTTCCGGCTACATTTTTCCACCGCGTGGCTCACCACTTTCCCGATTTGAGAGCCGCCGCTGAATTATGTGACATGTGTCCTTGAGTCGGCCTCCGCCTGCCCCTAAGATCACAGGTGCTTCATCATTCCCATTCGGAGCCCCGGTTCATGAGTCCGTCCCCAGCCGTCGTAATTCCCGTGCTAATCGCGGACTCCAATCGAATGCAAGCGCAATTGCTTACCAACGCGTTGCGCCGGCGCTCGGAGTTTCGCGTCACCACATGCGCCGTCGACATCGACGCTATTTTTCGCGCGGTCGCCTCGAGCCCCGCCAAAGTGGTGATTCTTTCGCTCAACCACGCGCTCGACATCGGGCCTCAAATGGCCGCTATTCGTCAGGTCCATCTTTCTCATCCGGGAATCGCCAAGGTTCTTTTAGTTGAGACGTATGACCGTGAACTGGTGGTGGGCGCGTTCCGGGCCGGCACCCGCGGCATCTTCTGTATTTCGGACGCGCATTTTCGCCTGCTCTGCCGCTGCATACAACGAGTCGCCGACGGACAAATCTGGGCCAACACGGAACAAATGACCTTTCTGCTCGAGTTGGTTTCTGACATACCGTCTCTCCGGCTGGTCAACTCCAAGGGCCATCAACTTCTCACGCCACGCGAGGAGCAAGTGGTTGCGCTGGTCGCCGAAGGTTTAAGTAATCGCGCAACCGCGCGCGAACTCAGCCTCAGCGAGCACACGATCAAGAAGTATCTATTCCGCATATTCGATAAGCTCGGCATTTCATCCCGCGTCGAACTTGTTCTCTACGCCGTCAACCATGCCAATCCCCTGCGTGCCGGGTGGGTGACGAGTCTAAGTTCTCGCTCCCATGAATCCTAGAACGCCGGAGTTGCGGTAGTGTCCTAATTTCGGGAGCAAAAGCTTTTGACCACAAATGGCGAGAAGGACTCGCAAAGGTCACGAAGAAAGGCCAATTGAAATTAGGACACCACCGGGGCTGCCGCGGCATTTGAAAACCTGGCGGGCGGGTGTATAAAGCTCAAGACGAAATCACCATGCCCGAAAGCCCCTCCAACCCTGAGCCCAGCCCGCAGCCGCGCAGCTCAACCATCATTGCGGCAGGTTTATTGCTGGCTGCTTTGGCGCTGGTCGTTCTCTACACCAGCAGGCGCGCATTTTTGAGTCCGGTGGCATTGGTGGTCATCGCCGCGATTGGAGTTGCCGCTTTGCTGCTCCAAGTGCGCCTGCGCCCGGATCTTTCATCGCCAGCTAAAGGTACCGGAGTGCGGCCTCCGCTTTGGCTGAACGCGCTTGGCGTCGCGTGCGCCCTCGCAGCCGTGTTGGCTGACATTCGCCAGCTCAACCCTTTATTCCTATTGGTTGCGTCTCTCGCTGCCGTGGCTTGTTTCGCGGTGAGCGGAATTATCGTGTTAAGTGCCTTACGCAAACGCCGGTGAGAAGGCCGGCTTTCGGCGCTTGGCTTCCGGATCGGGGTCATGCGGCGGGATTTTCGAGTCGTGAAGAAACTTTCAGAAGCCGGAAGCCGGAAGCCGGAAGCCTAGGGTTTGAACTCCACGGCCAGCCTCGTCTCCACGACCGCCGGCTTGCCATCGATGCGATATGGCGTAAAGCGCCACCAGCGGAGTGCGTTCATGGCGGCTTGCGCCAAAATCTCCGGACCATTTTGAGCGCGGGCGCTGGCCACGGATCCGTCGCTCGCCACAATCACGTCCAGCACAATTACGCCTTGCATTCGTTCGGCGCGCGCCGCATCCGGATAGTCGGGATCGACCCGGTGAATCAGAAGATTTTGCATCACATTGGCGGGAACGCGGGCTTGTGGGTCCATGTTTTCTCCGGTTTTCTGAAGACCGGATTCCAGCTCGGCCCAACCTCGATTCCAGTGCCACCACAATACGCCCAGCAATATTGCCGCCGACGCCAGTAAGAAAATCCATCCCCGCACACTACCCGCAGGCCAGAACGCCCATCCAGCGGGCAAACCGCGCACTTTGGAAGCGTTCCCGGCATCGATCGTAATTGTATCGATCGGAATCGTATCGATCGGAATTGTCGCCCCCGGCTTCGACTTCTTTGTTTTCGCTGACATTCCGTTTTCAACTTCTCCCGCCGAACGTCTCCTCAATCGAACCGCGTCCCGAACTCCGGGAGTCATCATCTTCAGCGCAAATCGCCGGCGGGACGCCGGCGCTATTCAGCGACGCAGCTCGAGAACTTCGCTTCCATTGGCTAGCAGCACGACGCTGGCCATGCCAATGAATAGGCCATGCTCCACCACGCCCGGCACATCGCTAAGTTGCCGGGCAAGTCCATCGGCATCTGGAATATGCCCAAAATGGCAATCCAGGATGTGATTATTCTCGTCGGTCAAGAATGGCTTTCCGTCAGCGCCACGCCGCAACTGAACCTGCGCGCCAAACGTTTCGATACGCTTCGCCACTACCGCCTGCGCGAACTTGATCACTTCCACCGGGAGCGGAAACTTCCCCAGCACTGGAACTTGCTTGCGCGCGTCGGCCACAATCACGAGTTGCTTCGTCGCCGAGGCGACAATCTTTTCCCGCAGCAAAGCGCCGCCGCCGCCTTTAATCAACCGCAATTGCGGATCGAATTCGTCCGCGCCGTCCACGGTCACATCGATTTCCTGACATTCATCCAGGGTGATTACCGGAATTCCCAGGGCGGCCGCCGCGTCTCCCGAGTGTACCGACGTTGGAATGCCGCGAATCCGCAGCCCTCGCTTTACCTCTTCGCCCAGCAGACGGATGAAATACGCCGCCGTCGAGCCCGTTCCAAGCCCCACCACGTAACCGTCTTTGACGAACCGTAAGCTCGCTCGCGCCGCCGCCTCTTTTTCCTGATCTTGCCTCGACTGGTCGTAGGCCATAGTTTTTGAACCGGAACGCCCGCCCTCGAACCGCGCGACACCGTTTTCGATTAGCGCCACGTCATTCGTAGGCGCAACCGTTCTTCCTTAGCGAAGCATCTACTCCGATCGCTCGTCCGGCTGGATTACCCCCGGCTTTCAGGATTTCTTCCCAAAACCAATGCGGGTTTTTAACCCAGGCTTCGCTCCACGTAAATCAAATATCCCGCCAGAGCGAGGCCAAACAAGACTGTCAAAATGGTTACCAAGTCGACGATAAAACCAGCAGGCTCAAACTTGCCTTCATCCAACTCCGCCCGCACTCTGCGATAGCGCAGCAAACCGGCCATCACCATCGCCACGCCCGCAAGAATCGAGGTCATGCCCAGCCACACCGAAAGCCCGGTCGTCCTCGACGCCTGCCCCTGAAACTTCGCCAACTGCCGCAGTGCGATCGCGAACCTACCAATCGCGAATCCGAAGACAACGATCGCCACACTGGTTCGCACCCAAGCCAGAAACGTGCGCTCGTTGGCTAAATGATCCCGCGCTCGATTCGAGTTCTCCACGTCGCCTCCGGCCCCATCCGCAAGACCGCTCATTATTCCACAGCCTTGCCATCCCCGCTTGTTGCGATTGTCTTCGCGAGGGCGTAAGCGGTAGATCGCGTGGCTCCGCGTACTACGGAATCTGCCGTAGGAGCTTTAGCAAACTGTGGAAATTTATTTACCCGTTCTTTACAATTCCCCCGCGCCGCCTGACAAGCTTTGGTCCGCTAGCAATTCAAATACCTTTAAGGAAGTGCAGCGCTGTGGATTTTATCTTCAGAAATTCACCTTGGCTTCACAGAATCGTAACGCCCTCCCAGCTACCTTTGCATGTGCGTGGCTTGTTTCGAACCATCCCTCGGGAGGGCTTTCATCGTTCGCCAAGTTTCCTGGCGCTACCATTCGGCGCCCGTCATGGCATTCATCTGACTAAGTCTTTGTCTGACTGAACCTTTATCGAACTGAACCTTCATCGAACTGAACCCGGAGTACTACTCAACCGTGCGCTGATGTTTGAATGAGTGCGAATCTCGGAAGCTGGCTGATGTTGAAGAATCTCCTCATATCGCTGTTTTCATGCTTGTGCTTCTTTCAACCGCGCTTGGCCGTCGCTGTGTCTGAAGCTTGCCAGCGCCCGGCCTCAGGCAGCCTGGTCGCTGAGCCCGTCGATCTGCGCAGCCACAACGGTGTGTTGAAAGTGGAAATGACCGCCCGCAACTCGAAGCAGAGCGATGGCTCGATACGTTATTGTTTTGTCGATGCGGACGGAGCGGAAGCGCCCACCCTTCGCGTGAATCCAGGCGACCTCGTTATTCTGACTCTGAAGAATGATCTGACTGATTTCACCCCCGATGCGGCTGCCGCTCATTCGCGCATGCACATGGATTCCGCCAATGCCGCCAATAAGAGCGGCAACTCCTGCGCCAGTGATTCGATGACGCGCGAATCCACGAATCTTCACTTTCACGGTTTAACGATCCCTCCGGTCTGCCACCAGGATGATGTCCTGCACACTTCGATTGAGCCCGGCGATCCGCCCTTCGAGTATCGCTTCCGCATCCCGGTAAACGAACCTCCCGGCCTCTATTGGTATCACCCGCATATTCACGGTTTCACAAAAGAACAGGTGCTGGGCGGGGCGTCGGGCGCTTTGATCGTCGAAGGAATCGAGCGCGCGGACAAAGCTGCTGCCGGTTTACCGGAGCGAGTTTTCGTCATTCGTGATCAGAACCTGCTAAATCCGAACGCTCCTCCGTCGAAATCGGAGCCGGTTGTTCCCAAGATGCTGTTTGATCGGGACGGCGATGCCGCCAATACCGGCACTGGCTTCGGCAAGCCAGCAAAGGATCTTTCAATCAACTTTGTTCCCGTGCCTTATCCCGATTACCCGCCTGCGGTTATCCAGATGAAGCCCGAGGAGCAGCAACTCTGGCGCGTGGTGAACGCTTCAGGAATTACTTATCTCAATCTCGAAGTCTTGTTCGGGCGCGTGCCGCAGCAACTTGGCCTGGTTGCCATGGACGGAGTTCCGCTCAACGAAAACGGCCTGTCGCCCGATTTCGTGGACTGGCAAACCCATCTCGGCGTACCGCCCGGCGCCCGGGTCGAATTCATCCTGAAAGGCCCGCCCACGGGCGTTTCCGGCCTTCTGGTTACCAGGACGGTGAATACCGGACCCAGTGGCGAGAACGATCCCAATCGTGCGCTGGCCACCATTGTGGCTTCTAAAGATGCGCCAGAACCGCCCTCGGAACTAGCGGTCTCGCCTCTGCCGCTTCCGCCAGCGCAACTTCCCTGGCTGGGAAGCGTTGCGCCCGCGCGCACGCGAAGACTTTATTTTTCCGAGAAGCTTCTCGATCCCGCCGATCCAAACAGCGCGACTGAATTTTACATAACCGTAGAAGGCCAGACGCCCCAGCAGTGGGATCCGAAATCGGGAGTTCCAAATATCGTTGCCAGGCGGGGAACGGTTGAAGATTGGATTATCGAAAACCGCTCCAGCGAATTACACGCTTTTCATATTCATCAACTTCATTTCATGCTGCTCGATTACCGCGGAAAGCCGGTGAACGAGCCATTTCTTCGCGACACCGTCAACGTTCCCTACTACGACGGGAGGGCCCTCGAATATCCCAGCGTCAGGTTGCGCATGGATTTTCGCGATCCCAACACCGTCGGCGACTTTGTATACCACTGCCATCTTTTGGAACACGAAGATGGCGGAATGATGGGGCTGATTCGCGTCGAGCCATAAGGAGAGAGTGTGCTGCCTTGCGCGAATTTGTCCAGACATAAACCGCTCAACGGAATTCGATTCGCAGCCAACGATTCCACTCTGCCCAGGTTCGCGTATTTTTCACGGGAGAGTTTTTGAAGTTGGTATCCACCTCAACCGGCAACTTCAACCCAGAGGAGAAGAGACGACAATGACTGTCAAATCACTCGCATCGAAAGGCGTGTATTATTTGCGCATTGGACTGGCGGGTCTCGCCATGCTCCAGTTCACAATCGGCGCTCCACTTGCCGATGCCGCTGCCCAACCACAATCGGCATCCCCGGATGCGGCGACCACCTCGCCCATCAAGCACGTCATCGTGATCATCGGCGAAAATCGCAGCTTCGATCACGTCTTCGCCACCTATACGCCCAAAAAGGGCGAAACCATCAACAATCTTCTCTCGGAAGGCATCATCACGCTCGATGCCAACAAGAATGCGATTCCCGGGCCGAACTTCAGCAAGGCTCAGCAGTTGGCTGCCACGGATACTGACAGCTTTCTGCTCGACCCTCCGACGCAGGAATTTCCCAGCAACGTGCTGCCCGCGCCGCTGGTCGGCGGCCCCAGCAGCCCCAACGGCTATTTCGGGGGGACCACACCCTGCCCGGCTTTGCCTTCGCTGAATGCGGTTCAGTGCGCCGAAGTTTCTGAAACTGGCCTGCCCGCCGGTCACTATTATGCTCTTGCCAGCGGCGGCACCAACGAAACGAAATATACTCCCGACGCGCGCATCACCAACGTCACCGCTCTGCCCGCTGGCCCGTTTCAGTTGACCAACGGCAGCACGTTTCCCTACAACGCCTATGCGGCAAGCCCGGTCCATCGCTTCTACCAGATGTGGCAGCAGTTGAATTGCAACTCGAGTCAGGCAACTGCGGATAATCCTTCCGGTTGCTCCGCGAAGTTGTTTTCCTGGGTCGAAACCACTGTGGGCGCGGGCACAAATGGCCTCACGCAGCAACCGCTCTGTTCCTCCGACGGCGATGCGCTGCCCTGCTTTACCACCAACTACCTGCCCAGCGTTCCGGACGCTCAAACCACCGGCGAAGGGTCGACTGCTCTCGGCTTTTACAATGTGCAGCAAGGCGACGCTCCTTACTTTAAGAGCCTCGCCGACGCTTACACCATGAGCGACAACTTCCACCAGTCGGTCAGCGGAGGCACCGGCGCGAACCACATCATGTTCGGCCATGCCGACGCGATCTGGTTCAGCGACAGCAACGGGAAAGCCGCCGAACCGCCGAACAACAAGGAAGTCTTCACCAAAGCCTACAAAGGAAATCCCAATCCGGACGCGGGCGTGGTCAACGAAGTCGAAAACCCGAATCCGGCGCCCGGAACCAACAACTGGTATACCGAAGACGGCTACGGCAGCAGCTATAACGCCGGCTACCCGCCGCCCTACACAGTTTCTCCGGTTTACGGCGGCGGTTCGTACAGCGATTGCTCCGACACCTCTCAACCTGGCGTCGGCCCGCTCGTAAGCTATTTGAAAGGCCTGGGCATCGATCCGCGTTGCGAACCCGGCCACTA
Source organism: uncultured Acidobacteriota bacterium (assembly GCA_963755225.1). Classification (GTDB taxonomy): domain Bacteria; phylum Acidobacteriota; class Terriglobia; order Terriglobales; family Acidobacteriaceae; genus Sulfotelmatobacter. Next base: position 18,047 of record CAVWJE010000010.1, on the reverse strand, counting down.
CTATCTGTTGAACAATTACAACCCAGGCTGGTTCGGCAATGGCAAGAATGCGTACGTCGACCAGAATCCTTCCAATACGCCGTTCACGATTCCGCCTTCGTCGACACCCAGCATCGGCGATGATTTGAACTCTCATGGGATTTCGTGGAAGTACTACGGCGATCAGTGGAACAACTACGTCAACGACCCATACCAGTTGAATTATGGAACCAACGGGCCGAATGCCGATGAATATTGCAACATTTGCAACCCGTTCCAGTACGACACGTCGATCATGTCGCACCCGGATCAGGTGGCAAAGCACATCAAGGATTCCGTCGACCTCTATGCGGACATCACCCACGGAACTTTGCCCGCAGTCTCCCTCACCAAGCCCAGCGGCTATGCCGATGGCCATCCGGCATCGTCGAAACTAAACGTCTTCGAAGAGTACACGAAGAAGATTGTGGATATGGTTCAGGCCTCGCCGTATTGGGCCGATACCGCGATCTTCATCACCTTCGACGAAGGTGGCGGCTACTATGACTCCGGCTACGTGCAACCGCTCGACTTTTTCGGCGACGGTACGCGCATGCCTTTACTCATCGTTTCGCCTTTTAGCGCGGGCGGACACGTCAACCACAGCTATGGAGATCACGTCTCCATCATCAAGTTCATCGAGCGGAACTGGAACATCGGCACGATTACCTCTCGCAGCCGTGACAACTTCCCGAACCCCGTCACCAAAGCGGGCAACCCGTACGTTCCGGTGAACACACCGGCGCTGGATGACCTGTTTGACGCCTTCAACTTCAAATAGGAACAGCTATAACCGCCTGGAAATCTCAGGCGCAATTCGAACCAAAGCCGGTCAGGAGAACTGCCTGACCGGCTTCTGGCTTTAGGGGCGTGGAAAAGGACCATGTGTGGAAAAGGGCCATGTAGGGACAGCCGCCCCCGGCTGTCCGTCGAGCGAAGCTCGATTGTTTTCCTCACTAGCTCACCGATCCCTCCACTCCACATCGTGAAATGCTTACAACTAACCGTGCCATTCCCCACCTCTAAAAATCCAGCACGCAAACCGCGGGAGATTTTCCTTGAGCATCAACAGGCGAGAATGGCTGCGAACGGCCGCCGGCGCGCTGCTTGCCGCGCAGAAGCCTCTATGGGCGCAGCAGGCCGCGGTGACTTCCACCATAAATACGGGCCAGAAACCCGCCCGTGCAGGATCGCGCACCTTGACCCTGCAGGCTCAACCCGCCGGTCCACTTGCCAGCTACTTAACACCGCTGTCAATTCCGCGAATAATCCGCCCGCAATCTGGCGAAACAGTTCCCATTCGCCTCGTGGCGTTCCGTCATCAAGCCCATCGCGATCTTCCGCCCGCCACCATCTGGGGCTACGACGGCACATGGCCTGGACCAACTTTCGAAGCCCGCAAAGGCCAGCCTTTTTCCATTCAATGGATCAACGAACTTCCCACCAAACATTTTCTTCCCATCGACTACACAATCCACGGCTCGGAAGAAAATGTTCCCGAAGTCCGCACCGTGACGCACGTTCATGGCGCTCAGGTGCTGCCCGGTAGCGACGGCTATCCAGATTCCTGGGTGACTTCAGACGGCAAGTCCGGTGCGGTTCCCGCAGCCAGCCCCGCTCACTACCCGAACCAGCGGAGCGCCCGAACACTCTGGTATCACGATCACGCTCTCGGCATCACGCGGCTGAACGTCTATGCCGGACTGGCCGGAATGTACCTGATTCGCGACGACCGGGAAGATGCGCTCAATCTGCCACGCGGCCCATACGAAATTCCGCTGTTAATCCAGGATCGCAAATTCGGCGTCGACGGCTCTTTGCTCTACCCTCCGCCCACGACCGGCACTCACCCCATGTGGATGCAGGAATTTTTCGGCGATACCATCTGCGTTAACGGCAAAGCCGCGCCATTCCTGGAAGTTCAACCGCGCAAATATCGCTTCCGGATGGTGAATGGGTCAAATTCGCGTTTCTATCATTTATCACTGGTTACCGCCGACTCCAGCGGCAAACACGTTGGCAAGCCCTCCGACGCCCCGCGATTCATTCAGATCGGGACGGACGGCGGTCTGCTTCCCGCGCCGCTGGAAATGCGCTACCTGATTTTTTCTCCCGGAGAACGCTTCGATGTCGTCATCGATTTCTCCGAGCACAAAGGAAAAAATCTAGCGCTTATCAACGACGCTCCCGCTCCCTATCCTCGCGGCGGCGAAATCGTTCCTTCCGACGCCATGCTTTTCAAAGTGACCAGGCCGCTCTCCGAGAAAGACACCAGTTCAGTCCCCGCCACGCTCGTGCCGTGGCCTCCGCTCGACCCCGCCCATGCGGTTCGCGAAAGAATTCTTGCCCTTACAGAAGTGGATCGTTCTTCCGATGGCTACACCATGATCGGGTTGGTGGGCCAAAAACGCTGGGACGCCCCTATCAGCGAAGATCCCAAAGCCGGCTCAATGGAAATTTGGTCGTTCGCCAACACCACCGGCGACGTTCACCCCATGCACATTCATCTAGTCCAGTTTCAGGTTCTGAATCGCCAACCCTTCGATGTAACGGTGTACATGCAAAGCGGCAAGATGGTTTTCACTGGCGCTCCGATGGCGCCCGAACCGAATGAGCGACCGGGCTGGAAAGACACAATCAAAACCTACTCTGGCTATGTCACGCGCGTGATCGCCCGCTTCGACCTCCCCTCCGGAACCCAGGTCAGGGCTGGAAGCGAATTCCGCTACGTTTGGCACTGCCACATTCTCGAGCACGAGGACAATGAAATGATGCGCCCGTACAAGATCGTAGGTTAAAAGTCTTCGTGAGAAATTCGCCGCCCAAGAATGCATTGTCGTCCTGAGCGCAGTGACTGCATCACGAAGCGAAGCAGTCGCGAAGTCGCAGGATCCCTGCCAGCTCAAATGCTCTGGTTGGCCGCGGCGTTCTACCCTGTGTTCCTCCGTGCCCTCTGTGTTGAGGATTTTGAACTCCCGAATCTCCCGCTTCCCGCCGCGCATCCGTTATCCTAGTAAAGAACTCATATGGCCCAGAAATCGAAAAGCAACAACGGCGGCGCCGGCGCGGCCGTAGCCGAAACGTCATCGAGCCACGCGCATAATTCCGAACGCGAGCAAATTTTCAATGCCTTCCGCCAATGGGGATACCTCGAAGGCGATCTCGACCCGCTCGGTTTTCTCCGGCCGCGTCCCACTCCTGAATTGCAATCGGATGGCGAGTACGCACGCGAAGCGCGAGCCATTTACTCCTCAACCATCGGGGTCGAGATCAATCACATCTACGCGCCTGAGCGCCGTCGCTGGATTTACGAGCGCATGGAATCGCCGAGCGCATCCGAGGTTACGGAAGAATCCCAGCAGCGCATTCTCGATCTGCTCATCCGAGCCGACATCTTCGAGCAAGTCATGCAGCAGCGTTATCTCGGCAGCAAGCGCTTCTCGCTCGAAGGCGTGACCGCATTAATTCCCTTAGTCGATGAGTTGCTCGATACCGGCTCGCGCCTCGGCGCATGTGAGCTAGTCATGGGCATGAGCCATCGCGGACGCCTCAACGTAATCGCCCACGTCGCCAAACGCGATCCCGAAGAAATTTTTGCCGGCTTCGAAGACGTCGATCCGCGCAGCGTTCTCGGCTCCGGTGACGTGAAATATCACATGGGCGCGACCGGAGAATACATCACATACAGCGGCAACAAAGTGCACGTTCATCTGGTTTCGAATCCCAGCCATCTGGAAGCCGTCGATCCCGTCACCGTGGGCCGTACTCGCGCCAAACAGGATCGCGCCGGAGAGGGTGGACGCGAAGAATATCTCCCGCTCCTGATTCATGGCGATGCGGCATTTGCGGGACAAGGCATCCTCGCCGAAACCATGAACTACGCCGACCTCCCCAGCTACACCGTCGGCGGCACGATTCATGTGATCGTTAATAACCTTCTAGGATTTACCACCAGCTATCTCGAAGAGCACTCCACGCGCTTCGCCGCCTGCATCGCCCGCCGCCAGTCGATTCCAATTTTCCACGTCAACGGCGAAGACGTTGACGCTGTCGTTCGTGTCGCCCGCCTCGCCGTCGAATACCGCTACGAGTTCGGTACCGACGTTGTTATCGATCTGATCGGTTACCGCCGCCACGGTCACAGCGAAGTCGACGATCCCACCGTCACGCAGCCGCTGCTCTACAGGAGAATTAAGGATCACCCGCCGCTCTGGGAAATCTACGCCGACGATATCGGCGCGACCGATGCAGCCGCGCAGGCCGCAGCCATCAAGGCCGAATTCGAATCCGCGCAGAAAGATGCCGGAAAGATCACGAAAAAACCCTTGATGCGCAGCCTTCCCACTTATTGGGATCGATACTACGGCGGACTTTATAAGCCGGAATATGAAGTGGAAACGGGTCTTTCGAACGCGGAGTTAGCCGAACTTTCTGCTCGCCTCACGACTTTTCCCGAGGGCTTCCACATCCATCCAAAAGTGAAGAAGCTGCTCGAACAGCGCGCCGAGATGGGCGCAGCGAAGCGCCCTGTCGATTATGGAATGGCCGAAGCTCTCGCCTTCGCGAGCCTGGCGAAAGCGGGAATTCCGGTTCGGCTTTCAGGCCAGGATTCCCGCCGCGGCACCTTCAACCAACGGCATTCGGTGCTCGTCGATATCGAAAACGAGAACGAATACGTTCCGCTGGAAAACATTTCGGAAGGCCAGGCCCGCTGCGGAGTTCACAACTCAACACTCTCCGAGCAAGGCGTGCTCGGCTTCGAATACGGCTATAGCCGCGACTATCCTGAAGCGCTGGTTCTTTGGGAAGCTCAGTTCGGCGACTTCGTCAACGTGGCGCAGGCCATCATCGACCAATTCATCTCCGCCGGAGAAGCCAAGTGGGGGCTGCTCTCGGGGCTTGTGCTGCTTCTGCCGCACGGCTACGAAGGCCAGGGACCGGAGCACTCCAGCGCCCGCATCGAGCGTTTCCTCCAGCTCGCCGCGAAGCACAACATCCAGATCGCGCAACCTTCGAATGCCGCGCAGTATTTTCATCTGCTGCGCCGCCAGGCTCTGCGCCATTGGCGCAAGCCGCTGGTCGTATTCACGCCGAAGAGCATGTTGCGCCACCCCGACGCCTCATCGCCCATTGAAGACTTCTCGCGCAAGAATTTTCTGAATGTGATTCCCGACGCCGAAGTCGCCGAGGCCGACCGCATCCTCGTGTGCACCGGAAAAATCGGCCACGAACTCCGCGCCGAGCGCAAGAAAAGAAAAGATGCGACCACCGCAATTGTCTTCGTGGAACAGCTTTATCCTTTCCCCGAAAAAGAACTCGCCGCCGAATTCGCCCGCCACGGCGACTCCGGCGACATCGTCTGGGTGCAGGAAGAGCCGGCAAATATGGGCGCGCTCTTCAACATGCTGCCGCGCCTTGAACGCATCGCCGGCTCGCGCCATGTAATGTCGGTGAAACGCAGCTCCAGCCCGAGTCCCGCCAGCGGCAGCGCCAAAGCGCACGAGGTGGAACAAAAGACGCTGCTGACCTTGGCGTTTACTACGAAGGGATAAAGGAATCGCCGACACGGGTGAATTGAGCCTTCTGAGAGGGCGTCATCCCGAAGCACAGCGTACTTCAGCCGCGCGAGGGATCTCCCATAAGATAGACCCAGATGGACAACCCCTTCGACCCACCTCGGAGCGGCCTCTTTGTTCCGCCAGAAGCGGTTGCACTCAGGATGACCCCAATCGAGCGGCCAAAAATTAAAACCGAGGTACTGGAAAATGGCGGAAGCGAGTGGGGGTCGAACCCACCGGCGACAGGAAACCTGCCGCCCGCCGGTTTTGAAGACCGGGACGATCACCGGACCGCATGCGCTTCCGTCGTCCTTGGTAAGATACCTCAGGTTAAAGGGAAGCAGGAGGTAATTTCGTTTGCTCGGGCCATCCCCAATTTTCCCTAGGCTGCTATCATGCCGGAACCGTTCCACGATTCTTGGATGAAAGATCGAAGACTCTCCTTTCCGATAATTATTGACCATGCGCGACGGTCCCCGTAAACCCGGCAAGTATGGCAGGGCATTCGACTGGCGAATGAGCCACGGTTCTGAGCCATTGTCGAACGAGGCGGCTGCAGGCATGTCGCGTCTCTCTTCGTCTGATTTCCCTGACATCCTGGAAGATTTTCTCTCCATCAGTCGCAAGCGACAGCAGAATCCGACTGCCTTAGCGCGCTTGCAAGTTCATATGTTGGAGGAATTGCTTATTCAAGAGGCGGCGGTTAAGCAATATCGTGAGCGGTTAGGCGAACTTGAATCGACGAGGGAGTCGAATGCTGCCGGTGAATTCGAAAAAGAAATCAAGTTCACTAAGGGACAGCGTTTTTTTCACCGAATGTATGCCAACGCGATTAGAGCAATAGGGGATGGCATTGCGTGGCGAGCTTTTGGCTACGACCGAGCAGCGATGAGGTTACTAGGCGAGCGTGAAACGAATCTCAACACACGCTTGCGCCTCTGTGTCTTACGGCAGCCCGCAAGCGCGGCTGCCAGGCGGTCTTGATCGCCTTGTCCGTCCGGTTATTGCCGGATTGCTCCGCCGCAATGTCAAGGTTTTTCTTGCGCTGTCCCGTTACCTGAGGTTTGCTTTCCGGCTGCGTTTTCGTTCTTGGCATTCATCTAAAAACCGTATCGTAATTACGGAGGACATCATGCCAAAAATCGAGGATGTGTTAGAGAAAGCGACATATAAGCAGGGTGGTTTGGACGTGAGCACGCGTGTGTTCTATACGCTTATAGCTGAGCCTGGCAACCCGCATCGGGAAAAATTAAACACCTCACCGCAACAGCAAGGCGATCGGTTTGCTTTTCCAAAAGCTCTGTGAGAAGCACCACATTGTGGAAAAGGAACTCGATGCGATCCTACTCGATGTGATTAGCTGAAAGTTCTTAGCCAGCCGTGCTTGCAAGCCCTTATATCGGAAGATTAGCCCAATCCCGATGCGGGAATCATTCTGCATGGGACCCTGGAGGCATCCCGTGCGGATGTCGAACGGGAATTTAAGGAGGGCGTCGGGGACGGTTGGCTGCCGTATCTCGCTGAGTGATTTTTCCCGTGCCATTCCCGTGCCGTCAACGCCGAACTGTACCGACTTAGCCGCGTAGGATGCCATCTGCCGCGGGCTAAGTGCATGAACATAAGAACACGGATTCTATTCCTACGGCGCTCACCACTCTCACCGACCGTTCCGATTATCGATCCCCGGCGGCGGACTTCAATCCTAGCGCCCGCACCGTGAACTCATCCGGCACTGCCCGCCCATTCTTTTTCGTGACTACGCCGAAGCTGCCCGAGTAATCCCACATCGCCCAACCGATGTTGTGGTGCTCGAGCGCAGTGCGCACATCGCGAATCCATGCGGCGCGGTCCTGTGGACTGGCATAGGCGCGATAGACGCCAAATTCGTTGCAGACGAGTGGAACACCGCGCTTCCTGGCCCAGTCGGCCGCTTCCGTGATCTCTCCTTCAATGCGGGCTGCGTCCCAATGGTCGTAGCCGTAGCGGATAACGGCGAGACGGTCAACCGCATCCGGAACCGTCGCAGCCGCCTGCGCCGCGGATTCTGGCGATGAGGGATAAGGCAATGCCTTCACCGAATGCCAAAAATATGCTCCCCATGTCGCGCCTTGATGGGTAAAGATGTGCGGCTCGTAAAAATGAAAGTTGTAAATCACATTGCCGTCGCGCAAGGGATCGAGAAAGACGAGATCGTCATCGTCGGACCAGCGGGCTCCCGAGGCGATGATGGTATGTTGCGGAGCGCCCTCTCGAATCGCGGCCGCAAGCTTCGCTTGAATTCCATACCAGCGATAGCGGTCGCCTTCTTCCGGCTCATTCAGAATTTCCAGAAAAACCCGCTCGCTATCCCATGAAGAATAATGTTTCGCCAGCGCGCGCCAAAAATCGCCGAACTGCTCGACAAAAACATCTTCTTTCGCCAGCCTGGCTTTGAATGAACTGTCAGGGTGCATATCAATCACCACGGCGAGCCCGTGGTCGAGGATCATCTTCACGGCGGAGTCGAGGTAGCCGAGATATTGCGCCGGAATTTCCGCGGGCCGATTCTCCGTGAACATGGGCTGCGGATTCACGCTCAAGCGCACGTGGTCAAAGCCCATCGACTGCATTAGGGCAATATCACTGGCGGTGGTCCAGGTTTCGAAGTGCTCTTTCGTGTAGCCCGTTTGGTCGTAGACCTGGGCAAACCATTCGCTTGCGTTGATGCCGTGCCGCAGATGCGCCAACCGTTCCGGTGGAACACTGGCAAGTGGCTGCGCCGCCTGACCCAGAGCTGCGGCGGCGGCGAGCAGCAATGGAAAAAAAATACGAAGAACGCCGATCCCCTCGCGTGTTCGATATCTCGAACTCATTGGCCTTTAAGTTTCGAAGGCGCCGCCTGCTTTTCTGCGATCGCGGAAGCCGGTGGCGCGGTCATTTCCATCGCCCAGATTCCCGCCGGACGCATGTACATCGAAGCCCGGAAGTTCCCCGTGATGTCATAGGCCTCCGGCGTGCGGAACCAGTAGCCCTTCGTTTCATAAACAACGTGGTAAACGCCCCAGGCGGTCCGGTAGCCTTCGTCTTTCATTCCGTCGCTCAACATCAAGGCTGCAATACTGAAGCTGGCGCCGGTCCAAACCTCTCCGGCCTGCTGATTATTCGCCGCGTGGATAATCTTGCCGTCCGCGGTCATTCCGCTCACCGCTCCCATCTCGCCATTCCCGAACTTCATCACGTTGAAGTCGAACACCTTCTTTAATGCCTTCCTTTGCATCTCCGGAGGCACCAGATCTCCCAGCCCGGTCATGTTCGCATACCACTGTCCCGCGAGTTGTTCGGCCTGAATGTCGTCTTTGTATTCGCTCTGCGTGTCGTAGAGAAAATATTCTCCATTCCACAAATGTTTTATGTAACTGGCCTGCCCTCGCGTAAACAGCTCATGATATTTGGCCGCCGTATCCGTATCTCCGAGAACCCGCGCCATCTCCTCGCCCGCGCGCAGCGCGGCCAGCCAAAGCCCGCCGCAATAGGCGCTTTCGCCGCGAACCACCCACTCGTCATACGTTTGATCGGGATAACCGTCGTTCTGCGGAATCCCGTCGCCGGCCCGCGCAAATCGCTCCAGATACGCCATCGCTTCTTTCACGGAGGGCCATGTGTCACGCAGAAAATTCGTATCCTTGCGGCCTGTAAAAACGAAATCCCGGTAGATCATCAATACGAATTTCGGATTCAGGTCCTTCCATCCATTCGTATCCTGCCAGCTGAATTGATTCACCTGAATGAAAGGATCTTCGTTCGGAACCCCGAGATCGTGCGGAACCGCGCCCTTTAGTTTGCGCGTGCGAAATTGATCTTCGCCGGTTTGCTGCGATTTCCAGATCCACATGTACTTGTCGTCGACTTGCGTGGGCACGGTGCTGGCAAACTGGCGCATGACTTGTTTTTCGAGGTCCGGCCAGAAGTTGACCAACGGCATCGATCCATAAAACAAGACGTCGAGCGTGTTGTAGTAGGGATAATCGAAGCACTCGAGAAATCCGAAAGTGGCCGGAGTGTTTTTAGCGGAATTGACCGGCCGGCCCCAGAGCGACCCTCCGTCCGCAATCGTGTAGAGTTCGTTGAACAGCGCGCCGCGATACCACAGCGGCTTACTTTCATCGTTAACATACGGCGCCTGCCAGCCGTCGATCGCATCGCTCCACTTCGCCGCATTCTGCAAGCCATCTTCGGCGATCTTCCACGCATTGGTTCCGTTGGTGCCGTAGAAATCCGTGTAATGCCGGTACCATTTGCGACCGGATCCAAACTCGGCAACCGGCAGATCCCAGGAAATCACCATCGGAATCGTGCGCCTCTCGCCCGGTTTCAAAGTGAAGCGCACGGCGATCGCGCCCGCCAGATTTTCTCCGCTGCTCACCCATCGCCGGTCATTGTTGGCGAGCCTGCCATCTTTCGCAAACGGACCCCAGACTTCCGCTCCATTCTCGTCCGGCGAATAGGTCGTCTGATAACTCACTTCGACGCCCGGCGACTCCAGCGCCGCAATCGCCATCTGCCCATCCCATTCGTCTGTCACCGGAGCGCCGGTGCGATGGCGGTCGAAAACGATGCCCTTCACGCTTGTGCCGCCCTGCGCTTCGGTCACAAAGCGATTCGTATCGCCGTCGCTTAGTCGCTCGCTAAAATCCCCCGAAACTCCGCGCGACCAGCCAACCATGTTGGACCAGGACAGCAGAATCGAAACCTCCACATTTTGTTTCGTGGGGTTCTCGGCGTGCCAACGGTAAACCGCTACCGGATAACTGGTTTCACGGTAATTGTTCGGAAGTATGGGCGAGAACTGTTCCAGAATTACGTGGGCGGGAAACTTGTTCCAGTTGTAGTCGAACCACGACTTGGGATAGAGCGAATAATAATCGCCCGCTCCCACCGGGTAATCCCACTTCCAACTGCTTAACGACGGCCCTTTCGGATGGCTCGTAGATAAAACCTGCGCCACACCTTCCGCCGTTCCCTCCGCCCGTTGATACATTGCGAACTGATTGGCGTAAACCGCTTCGTACTTGTGCACGCCGGTTTTAAGATGCCACCGCGAGAAATCTCCGGCGTAGGTGCGGGCGAATGTTCCCGCGCCAAAGCCGCCCACAGGCGCTCCCTGCCAATAGCCATCGTCGATAATCTGAAGATTGGTTTTGCGGGTCCCGGCATCCTTTAAGGGCTCGCCAATTCCTCTTTTCCACGCAGCCTTCGGAATGGCGTCTCCGGCGTAAGACGTTCCACTCAGCCAGCCTAATAACAGGCAGAGAACCGCTCCGCACGCAACTTTCGGTTTCACGCGTTTCCTCCGAACTCAGATCGTTGAAAGTTACAGACCGTTGAAAGTTACAGATTGAAAGTTACTCGATTCGGGAAAAAAGACTTACAAAATCGTTATTCTACACTGCCACTTTTACTACGACTTCCCGGCAATGTCGAGCAATATTCGGTAGGGGTGCATTTTAGAAACGGGCCCAATAGTCGGTGTTGTCCTAATTTCGATTGGCCTTTTTTCGTGACCTTTGCGATTCCTTCGCGCCCTTTGCGGTCAAGAGCTTTTGCTCCCGAAAGTAGGACACTCGCCTGGCATCGTCCCAAGTACGGCGTCCTCACTGGAGGGCCAGGATCCCCCGGAACCGGCCAATCAAATATCCTGACGGCTTGCTGAAGGGCAAATGGATAAGCCGCCAAAACCCGCGGCTCCGCAGTAAACGTGTTCCGTATCTGATATAAACATCGTTTGAAATAAAGGGCAACTGCAATGGTCGCCATGCCGGGAGACAATTTCAATCATGGGGCAAGCCGGGAAGCCGCGCCAAAGATCGGGTGTCGTCACTCTCAAAGTGGTTGCCCAACACGTTGGGTTGACCCCGGGCACCGTTTCCGCCGTTTTGAATGACGCGCCATCGGCCCGGTCCATCCCCCAGGAAACCAAGAACCGCATTCACGCCGCCGCCAAGGAACTCGATTATCGGCCAAATTTTTTCGCCCGAACCTTACGCAATAAGCGCACTTACACCATCGGGGTAATCGCCGAAGAGATCGGCGATTCCTACGGCTCGCTGGTCATCAGCGGGATCGAAGAATATTTGCGGCAAAAAGATTACTTCTTTCTTACCGTCGTTCATCGCCACAATCCCGACCTTCTGAAACGCTATTCCCAGCTTCTGGTGCAACGCGGCGTGGAAGGGTTCATTACGGTGGATCTGGCGTTGAGCGAGGCTCTCTCGCTGCCCACTGTCGCGGTCCCCGGACACAAGAATCTTGACGGCGTTACCAATATCGTGCTCGATCACCATCACGCCGCGCGTATCGCTCTGGATCATCTCGTGCAGTTGGGGCACACGCGGATCGCGTTCATGAAAGGCCAGCCCTTCAGTTCAGATTCCGAGCATCGCTGGCGGGCGATTTGCCGGGTCGCCAGGACCTTGAAAATCGAAGTCAAGCCCGAACTTACAATTCAACTCGAGAGCGCCGATTCCACTCCCGAACTCGGCTATCCGTTTGCCAGGCAATTGCTCGAGCGAAAAGTTCCTTTTACCGCGCTCTTCGCCTATAACGATATATCGGCGCTGGGCGCGATTCGCGCCTTCCAGGAGGCCGGGCTGCGAGTACCGCAAGATATCTCGGTGGTGGGCTTCGACGATATTCAAGGCGCGGCTTACAGCAATCCAGCTTTGACCACCGTCAGGCAGCCGCTGGCCGAAATGGGACGCCTCGCGGCTCAAGCCTTGGTGGCACGCATCGAAGGCGCCGAAGACCATCCAGCCGAAATTCCCATTGAGCCGGAACTCGTGGTGCGGCATTCTACCTGCGTAGCTTCAAAAGCGCCGAAAGCGAAGCGCTGAGGTTTTCGTCGATATCCCGCTGCCGCCCCAAAGTGGCGCGCCGAACTTCATGGATCTCACCCGCAATCCCGGAGCCCCGGTGCGCCTGACGAATTTCGCCGCCAACCTCCTGTTCGTGCCGACAGGCATGGTCACCGTGCTTTTAGGTCCGCTGCTGCCCACGCTTTCCGCTGGCTGGGGCATGAACTACGCGCAAGCCGGCGCGCTTTTTACCGCGCAGTTCATCGGCGGCACTCTCGGTTCCGGTCTCTCGGGTTTCATCGCTTCGCGTTGGGGCTTCCGCTTTGCCGTCAATGGCGGGCTTCTTACCATGGCTCTAGGGGTGGCGGCCTTGACCTTCGTCTCGCGTCCCGTAGGCTTGGCTTGCATCTGTTGTTATGGAATCGGCATGGGGCTTGCCATTCCGGCCACCAACCTGCTTGTGGCGGCGCTTAACCCATCGCGCCGCGGCGCGGCCCTGAGCCTGCTCAACTTTTCCTGGAGCCTCGGAGCGCTCGTTTGTCCCTTTATGGTTGCCGCAGCGGCCAGGGTCGAGGCGATCCCATTTTTGCTGGCCGCAATCGCGGGACTCTTGCTGCTTTTGCTTCTGGGCATCGCGGCCATGCCAGCGCCTCTTTTTAGCGCCCCTGCGATGCGCGAGTCCAGCTCAACCACCCTCCCCTTCAACCCGAGCATGCGCTCTCTGTTTGTCCTGTCCGCCCTCTTCTTTCTGTATGTGGGAACCGAGAATGCGTTCGGCGGTTGGATCGCTTCTTATGCAAAAAGCCTTGGCGCTTCTTCGCTCCCTCTGGCGGTGGCGACGCCATCTTTCTTTTATGCCGCCCTCATGCTCGGACGATGGATCGCATCGCTGGCCTTGAAGAGAATGGATGAAGTCCTCGCCGCCCGGACCGGACTTGTCGTTGCGGCCATCGGAATGGCGGGTCTTGTTTCGTCCCGCACCCTGCCTTTGGTCGTGATCAGCGTTTCCATCGCCGGTCTCGGGCTGGCTGCCGTATATCCGGTTACGATTTCGTTGCTGTCACGGGAATTCGGTCCGGCGGCTGCGCGAGTTGCATCGATCATGTTCACGTTGTGCAATCTCGGAGGCGCCTCTTTGCCCTGGCTCGTCGGCTATTTCTCCCACCAATTTAACGACCTCAGAGTCGGTCTCTCGGTTCCATTGGTGGCCACAGTCCTGATGTACCTTTTCTACCAATGGAACTGGGCTGCCGCATCCGCTGGGCCCGGCTGGGCTGGCGACCCCGAGCTTCCAATCGAATAATCATCGAATCATTCTGGAAAAGCCTCGTTCCCGTGAACGATCCGAATGCGGTGGTCGGTGAACTTCGAGTGCATCTCTGGCACGAAGACTTTTTCCATATGGCACGAAGCGCAGTTTTTCGCGCTCGTTGGGCAAGCTGCCCCCGGATGGCTTGCGCTCTTTTTCTCTCCTGTGCCAACGTGACAACTCAAACAAACTCCGTCATAGGCCGCGGCTTCCGTCTGCAACGGCTTGTGCGGATCGTGGCAGGCAACGCAGGTAAGTCGCGCGTCTCCTTTTCCCCAGCATTTGCTGCTCTCCAGCCGAAATGGCTGAGAGCGCGCGGTTGAAACGCCCTTCACACCGGTGAGCTTCACGTCCCACCACGTGCTATGGCAAGCGCCGCAGAAATCCACCGAGTCGGTGGGACTGAGTTTTCCGGGGTTGAAAACTTCTCCTGGAATTTCTTCGCTCATTCCGGCCGCCGACAAACTCTGCGCCAACGCTACATGCTTGCGCGCGGGGCCATGACACGCCTCGCAAGTCACGCCGGGCATTAGATCCTTTTCTTCGAACTGTTCCCCTATGGTCGACGCCGTCGTATGACACCCGAAGCATCGGCCAATCTCCGCGGCGCTCACCGGCCGGGCCATCGCCTCTTCAAGATCCTTTGGTGAAGCCAGGGCTCGCGCGGGAGTGAAGTCGATCGTGCCCAGCGTTCGGAAATACGTGACGCGCGCCTCGTAGAAGTTCTTGTCGTCGCTCTTCTTCCCGTTGCTCTTCTTCCTGTCGCTCTTCTTGAAGAGATAAGACTGTCCCGAGTGCCCGACTCCGAATGCCCAGAGTAACGTTGCCTCCAGAGTGCGCGTTCCGTCGCTCACCGTGTAGACACTATGCCCGGAGCCGGTTTTGATCTCATACCGATACCGCCCGCTCGCGAATTTCATGTCGGGATGAGCGCGAAGAATTTCCGCGTCGTCGGCGTGCATCGCGTTCCGCGCCATGGGGGTGTTTTTTTGCGTTGCCGCTTTCCCGGCATGGCAAGAGGCGCATGCGCTTGAACCCGCATAATCGCCGCGCGAAACGGCCTTCTGCGTGGGCCAGAAGCCGGGATCGTTCAGATGGTCGGCGGTTGAAAGCTGGCCAAACGTCGAAGGACACGCCTGCGAGCAGAAGACCCCGAGCAGGAATGCAAGAAGCCGCTTCCTTCCGCGAGAGGAAAAAAAGTCGACGAGGACGAACATCCACTTCAAACCTAACCCCTTGGCGCAGCCCGCAGCGCCATCGCCCGCAGCGCGATATCGGAAGTATACGCAAACCGAATCGATTCGAAACTGTTCCGCACAACGAGGTCGCGACCCCCGCAGATGCAATTTACTCGGCAACGCGCGTATAACATAAACCTTGCGGGATGCATTTTTTCCCGCAGTTCGCATCCCTCATTTTAACGGAGGTGCCATGCCGCAATCGCGACGCCGCCTGCTTACAATTCTTCTCGGTGCCACGGGGGTTCTCGCGGCGAAACCGCTTTCGCTTTCCGGCTTTCCCGCGCAACACAGCACGCCTCAGCCCATTCCCTCTCCCAACGCCCCCGATCAGAATTTCCCCCCGGGCCTGAACGGGCCAGACAATAAGCTTCCCGGCAACAAGCCTGTCGATCCCCGCATGCAGCAACAATTCAGAGCGGACGTGCAAAAGCTTTTCGACTTGGCCTCCGAACTCCGGGACGAAACCCAGAAGTCCGATCTTAATTCCACGCTGCCAATATCGCTGGTCAAAAAGGCGCAACAGATTGAAAAGTTGGCCAGGCAGATCAAGGATCTCGCGAAAGGCTAGAAAGCTTGTACGCGCCGGGCATCTAGCGAAGCATCCCGAAGAAAAGGTTACACGTATCCAGATCGACAACCGCCTGAGCGCTTCGTTGTCTACGACTAGTTGTCTACGACTAACAGGGCGAACTAACCGCCGCGATCTTCTGGTTTGAAACGGCACTTATCTCCGGCCCTGCAAGGAACTAACCGCACATATTCCTTGCAACTACTACTAAAGCTAGTTCCACGTCGCTCTTGTTCGCTATCGGCGACAATTTCCGCCGATTCTCGCTATTTTTAGAAAATCCTTTTTCCTTTCTACAAAATCGTTATTTTTAACTTGACAACGGGGATGCTCAGGAGCTAAAACTCGCTGGCGCTAGCAGTTTTAGATTAATGGGAAAGTACTATCTTGTCCGTCGCTGGGGCGTGGACAGAGATTGGTTTCAAAGATTGATCTCACAGGTTCGGAGGGTGGGCGGAGATGAAAGATTTGCTGACGGTAGTGAGTAAGGGAAAACTTCTGGCGTTTGGCGCGCTGCTAAGCCTGCTGATGCTCGCCATCCCGTTGTCGATTCAGGCCCAACAGTACTCGGGCACGATCAACGGAACAGTCACCGACGCCTCTGGCGATCTGTGCCCGGCGCCAGCGTAACGGCAATCGACCAGGGAAACGGCCAGCACTATACCGCCACCACCAGCGACCAGGGCGTATTCACCTTTGCCCAGTTGCCGGTCGGCCGCTATGAAATTCACGTCAAGCAAGCCAGCTTCAAGGATTTTGTCGAGAGGGATGTGGAAGTCCACACTTCGACCCCCACCGAGTGAACCCCAAGCTTCAGGTCGGCTCACTTTATTCACAACCGTCCGGGTATCACTCTGCCTTCGTACTTCATTCTAATATGTTCGTCGCAGACTGCGATGGAAGACCAAACGCCGCCGGTGTGAAAAGAGTCGCAGGTAAGCTCCTCGTTGAACAAGCTCGGGCACTTCTGACATTTCTCAGACCACAGCCGCTGAAAATCTTGTACCGTACTATCCAACGGATCTCGGGATTTCTACCTACTGGCCAGCGACTTGGTCAACGAGTTTTGCGAATATCTTGAGCATGGTCCCGCCGACTGGCAACTCCCGAGTTTCCAGATAAGGCTAAGTGTCACGGCCACGTACTTCCCTCTTCATGTGGCTGACCGACGCCACACTGAGGCGTCTTTACCATCAGCGAAATCTTCGATTCACGGAAGCCGATGAGTTGCTCTGGCTCGCCAGTGCGCTGCCGACCGCCGTAACGGATCAAGCGGCCGCAACGGCCGCAATTGCCGTCAAAGTAGCCATTTTCGCTCACCGAGTCGTCTCCTCCACCATCCCACACTCTCCATACCGATTGGATATACGTTGAGTCGGAAAAATGAGGGCGCGAGCATGAAAGTCATGCATAGGGGCGTATGCATTTCAAGGCATACGTGTGGTGTGCATAGGGGCGTCTAATGTGGTATCAAGCGCCGCCCGGCTTGAGAGAGCTGAAGCCCGAAGATCCCAGTTTAGCACCCAGTTTTCCTTCAACTCTTTTGGGTAAGTCATGTCTCTCATGTTGGGCAACCAGAGCCCCTAGTTGTCGTAGTTGGCGATAAAGGACCTCCCCTGCGGGAGGGTGATAGCAAGTCGTATTTTGAGTGGTTGGATTCGGCCGGTCATTGTCAGACTTTTACCTAATGGACGTGTTCGGGGTGGTTTCCTTTACGAGGACTGGGGATTGGCTATGGAACTGCATTGGAAGACTGGATTCAAGGTGCTGTGGCTGTAAGGATTCGACCTCAACTGCGCGAGAAGGGCGACGAAGTGACGGTGACAGGATGACGGCGGGAGCAGAAACGCCCCTCGAGCTGTTCAAAATTGGTCCCCCAATCCCCAAGAAAGCTCGGCAACGAAGACGTTCCTATATAATTAGCTACGATGGACTTTGATATGGAATCTACAAGATCTCAGCAGGCGGAGCGTTTGGGTACTAGGGTCTACGATATGGCTCCATTATTTTCTCATCGCGGCAAGGCTAGCCTTGTTCTTCACGGATTCTTCGTTCTTCCCGCCTCCCACATTTCGGCAATCGCCATCGGATACACACCAGCAGCAGCAGCACCTGATGCAGCAGGAGAAAAGATGCGTCACTCCGCGATCATTCTTGAATCTCTTCTGAGATGTGAATATACATAACAAACAACATGTGTTTGAATGGGGAATTCACCCTAGAAGCAAGCGCGATCATTGTACACATGTACATATGTGACCCTTTTGCTTTGGCAGAAAAATGGTTGTTTGCCTGGCTTTCGTAGCGCGAACACCACCTGGTCATCAATTGTGGCGATGCGCCCGGCTGCGCGATATCTTCTGCAAGCCCGAAGCCTGGGAAAAGACAAAACCACAAGACTGGCGCGGCCGTTTGGTAGCGCGGCTTTCCTCTCCACTCTTGGGCAATTACAGACCCACAACCACACACCACCGCAGCGAACTGCCGAGGACAGCTTCAGCAGGCATCCACTCCGCGCTGGGA